>NZ_JABXYK010000005.1 GCF_013378445.1 Mycoplana rhizolycopersici | reverse complement strand
GATAGCGGCGTAGCAGCACGGTCGCGTGCGCTGGCCGAGGCCAGCGCACTTGCGGCATTGAAGACCGTCATCGTTTCGCGAAACGGCAGTATCGTCGCCGAACGCGGCTATCGCGGGCATACGACCCGCGAAAGCACCAATATCAAGTCGGCGTCGAAATCGATCATCTCCGCTCTCGTCGGCATTGCGATCGACCGCGGGCTGCTGCAAGGCGTCGACCAGCCGATTGCGCCAATCCTGAAATCGGACCTGCCTGCCAGTCCCGATCCGCGGCTTGCGCGGGTGACGATCGGGCACCTCCTGTCCATGCAGGCGGGGCTGGAACGCATGTCGGGCTCGAACTACGGGCGCTGGGTCTCCAGCGGCAACTGGGTGCGGGCGGCGCTCGCCGCACCGTTCGTCGACGAGCCGGGTGGGGCGATGCTCTACTCGACGGCCTCGACGCATCTTCTGTCGGCGATCCTGACGAGGGTCGGTGAAAAGCCGACGCTCATGCTGGCCCGCGAGTGGCTCGCGCCGCTTGAGGATTTCCGCATCGGCGCATGGGAGCGGGACCCGCAGGGAATCTATCTTGGCGGGAACCAGATGGCGATGAGCGCCCGTTCGCTGCTGGCATTCGGCGAGCTTTACCGCAATGGCGGGCGCACGCCGCAGGGCCGGCAGCTCGTTCCGGAGGAATGGGTGCGCCAGTCGTGGCAGTCGCGGACCAATTCCCGCTTTTCCAACGACGGCTACGGCTACGGCTGGTTCGCGCGCGCGATCGGCGGCAGGACGGTGCATTTCGCCTGGGGATACGGCGGGCAGATGCTCTATATCGTGCCGGAACTCGCGCTGACCGTGGTGATGACTTCGCAGGAGAATGCGCCATCGGCGCGGAGCGGCTACCGCGACGAGTTGCACGCACTTCTCGCCGATATCATCGGCGCGGCGCAGAGCTGAGTTTCCCGCCCAAAGGCGTCAGTTTGCGGCCCGGCGGTAGAGGGCAAGGGAGCCGGCCAGCGCCAGCAGCGTGCCGCCGCAGATGCGGTCAAGCCAGAGCATGGCGGATTTCTTCAGGACACGAAAGGCCTGCGAGCCGAGAACGGCGTAGGCGAACATCACCAGAAAATCGATCGTGCCGAATACCACGGCCAGCAGGGCGAACTGCTGCAGTTGCGGGGCCGAGGGGTCGATGAACTGCGGCAGGAAGGCGGAAAAGAACAGATAACCCTTGGGATTGGTCACCGCGACCAGGAAGCTCTTTGTGAAGATGCCGCGGCCGGTGATGGCCTGCCGGGCATCGTCCTGTTCGAGCACGCTGCCGAGCGACCCGTTCGAACGCAGCATCTGTACGCCTAGGACCGCCAGATAGGCGACGCCGACCCATTTGACCACGCTGAACCAGAATTCGGAGGCCGCCAGCAGCGTGCCGAGCCCCAGGGCCACGGCCCCGATCAGCGCGAAATCCGACACGACTGCGCCGCACATTCCGGGCAGGGCGCGGCGAACGCCGTGCCGCGATCCGTTGGTCAAGGCGAGCAGCACCGTGGGCCCCGGGGTGACGATGCCGATGAAGGCGACGAGTGCGAAGGCGGACAGGGTGATCGTGTTCATGGGCTCCTCCTCCAGCATTGCTCCCATGTGACGTTCGGAAAGACAAGGGCCTGCATTTGACAGCAGGCCGCATGGCGGAGTAGTGGAGGTGCAGGGTGAGAGCCCCTGCCGTCCGCAAGCGCAAGCTTTGGTGAAGCCTCTTTTGATCCTGAACGGTTTTCCAGCTTTCAAGGCATGCGAACCGGCGGCAATGCGGACCCCTCCGATCCAAAAGCATGCGGAACCTGGAGCACCTCCATGCGTCTATCGACGCCGCTTCCCTCCCTCGACGGCCTGAAAGGTCAAGCCAGACGGCTGCGCGAGCGCTTTGCCGCCGAAGGGCAGGCCATCAACCATTCCCGTGCGCTGGAACTGATCGCCGCCCAATACGGATACCGCGACTGGAACACGCTGCACGCAGCACTCGGCAACCGGCCGCCATTCGATCCCTGGCAGCTCGGCTCGCGCGTGCGCGGGCACTACCTCGGCCAACCCTTCGATGCGAAGGTGCTGGGCGTGCAGGCCCTGACCGGACAGCCGGGAAAATTTCGCCTGACGCTGCATTTCGACGAGCCGGTGGACGTGGTGACGTTCGATAGCTTCTCCGCCTTCCGCCAGCGCGTCAACTGCACCGTCGACGAGACGGGGCGGACGTCGGCGAAGACCTCCAATGGCAGGCCGCATCTCGAACTGGAATGGTAGCGGACCGGTCCGGGCCTTATCTCAGGTTCAGCTGCCAGGAGACGCCGAAGCGGTCGTTGACCCAGGCGAATTCGCGGCTGAAGCCGTAGTTCCCGAGCGGCATCAGCTCCTCGCCGCCCTCCGAGAGGGCGGCGTAGATCTCGCGGATCTGCGCCTCGGATTCGCATTCGAGGAAGAGCGAGAACGCCGGGGTGAAGGTGAACGGGTGGTCGACCGGGCTGTCTATGCACAGAAGGGACTGGTCGCCGATGTGGAAGCGGGCGGTGGCGACGCTGCCCTCGGCGCCGGATTCGTTCGGCCCGTAGCGAACGATTTCGTCGACCGCGCAGTTGAGGAAGAGGGAGGCGTAGAAGGTCATCGCCTCTTCCGCTTTTCCCTGGAACATCAGGGAAGGCTTCACCGATGCCACCATCGCGCGCTCCTTGCTCTTCTGCCGGCAGGACCTTCGCGCCGAGGGAGAGCCTCAGAGAACGTCCTGCGTCATCTCCTCCGCCGGAACTTCCTTCCGGTCATGGATGCGGACGGTCCTTGCCGGAACGCCGGCAACCGTCGTGTGTGCCGCCACGTCGGCGAGCACCACGCTGCCGGCTGCCACCTTGCTGCAACCGCCCACTTCGACGTTGCCCAGGATTTCCGCGCCGGCGCCGATCATGACGCCACGCCGGATCTTGGGATGCCGGTCGGCCGTCTCGCGACCGGTGCCGCCGAGCGTCACGCCCTGCAGCATGGAGACATCGTCCTCGACGATCGCAGTCTCGCCGATGACGATGCCGGAACCATGGTCCAGCATGACGCCGGAGCCGATACGCGCGGCGGGATGAATGTCGACATCGAAGGCCAGCGCCGCCTGGCTGGCGACAAGCCGCGCGGACGCATGCCGGCCGGCATTCCAGAGGCGATGGGCAAAGCGGTAGGCCTGAAGGGCCTGGAAGCCCTTGAGGTTCAGGAGCACGTGCGCGGGGCCGGGGCATGCCGGATCGCGATCGATGACGGCGGCGATATCGGCCTCCGCTTCGGCCAGCGTTTCGCCGTCGACGACGTCTCTCAACAGCGCCTGCAGCAGGTCGCGTTCCACTTCGCCTGCGGCAAGCCGGGAGGAAAGGACGCGCACGAGCATGTCCGCGCCGGAGGCGGCGGCGAGCACCGGCTGCATCAGCGAACGCAGCGTGGGTTCGCGACCGGCTGCGGCTTCCGCTTCCGCCCTGATGACCTGCCAAACCGGACCTTCCGGTCTATCCTGTGACGGCTTGGCCTGCAAAGGCTGGTCCGCCCGACAGGATGCCGCGTTCGGCGCATTCACGCTCATGTCACTCGTTCCTGCGTTCCGATATGTCGGGGAGGGAGGCGATGTGGCCGCGCCCCTCCGGAAAGCGTTTGGACCTCAGCCGGCGATGTCGATCACGCCACAGTCTCCTGCCTCGCTGGCGAAGGCAAGCAGCTTGCCGTTTTTGCTCCAGGCGAGCGACGAGACGGCACCCTTGCCCGGCCGCCGCAGCAGGACCTCGCGGCTGTCTGAGAAGCGGGCGGCCATGACCATGCCGTCGGAATAGCCGATTGCGACGACCTCTTCCACCGGATGGCAGGCGACGGCGGTCACCATCACGTCGCCGCGGGTGCCGAGTTCCAGCGGCGCCTTGCCCATCGGGCCGTCCTTGGAGGCGAAAGGCCAGACGATGGCGGCGGGCGCACCGGAAGAGGCGAGCCACTTGCCCTTGGCGGACCAGGACATTGACTTGACCTTGGCGGGATAGCCGGTCATGCGCATGTGGCGGGTGTCTGCACCGGGCTTGGTGTCGAGCTTCCAGCCGTGCAGGGCGTTTTCCTGCATGCTGGTGACGAGGAACCGGCCATCTGGGGAGAAGGTGACGCCGGTATGGGCACCCTTCCATTCAAGATCGACGGGCTGTCCGGCCGTTGCCACCCAGTGCAGGGTCGCGCCGTTGTAGCGGGCGACCGCGATGCGCAGGCCCTTTGGCGCGAACGCAAGGCCCTCGACCGTGCGCGCCTCGGTGAATTCCTTCACCGTTCCGTCGGCGAGGCGGACGCGCGTGGTGCGGCCCTCGGCAAAGGCCACGGCACCTTGCGGGCCTGCGGCAACGACCGAGATCCACTTGCGCGGCACCTCGGCCAGAAGGGTGGCCGTGCCGTCTACGGCGACGCGGAAGACCTTGCCGTCCTCGCCGCCGGTGACGAGCGTGTCGCTTGCCTCGTCGCGCACGCAGGCGAGCAGCCCGTCATTGGCCTCGGTGACCTTGTGGCCGTGGTCGAGGCGGTGGATCGCGCCGATCGCTGTCGCAAAGAACGGCACATCGCCGAGAAAGGCGGTCGCGACGACGTGGCCTTCGAGATCGAGAGGGGCGACGGTCGGCATCAGATCTTGTCTTTCTTCAGCATGAGGTCGTCGCGAAAACGCTGCACACTCCTTCGCGTCATGCCTGGGTTGCCTCGCAGGCCTTGAAGGTGCGTTCGATCTTCTCGCGGTCGAGGTCGCGGCCGATGAAGACGAGGCGGCTTTCGCGCTTCTCGCCGTCCTTCCACGCGCGCTGGTGGTCGCCCTCGACGATCATGTGCACGCCCTGCACGACATAGCGCTCCTCGTCGCCGGCAAAGGCGATGATGCCCTTCAGGCGGAGAATGTTCGGACCGTCCGTCTGGGTGATCTTCTGGATCCACGGGAAGAAGCGATCCGGGTTCATTTCGCCGCCGCGCAGCGAGATCGACTGCACCGTCACGTCATGGATGGGCGAGGGGCCGTGGTCATGATGGTGATGGTCGTGATCATGGTGGTGGTGATCGTGGTCATGGTCGTGATGATGGTGGCCGTGATGATCGTGCGAATGATCATGGCCGCAATCGGGACCGCAAACGTGGTCGGCGTGATCGTGATCGAGGAACTGCGGATCGTTCTCGAGCGCGCGCTCGAGGTTGAACGCGCCCTGATCCAGCACCTTGCTCAGGTCGATGTCCGACCGGCTGGTGCGGTAGATGCGGGCCGACGGGTTGATGGCGCGCACAGTCGCCTCGACGGTCGCGAGCTCTTCCGGGGTGACGAGATCGGTCTTGTTGACCAGCACGACGTCGGCAAACGCGATCTGGTCCTCGGCCTCGCGGCTGTCCTTCAGCCGCAGCGGCAGGTGCTTGGCATCAACAAGGGCGACGACCGCGTCGAGCTCGGTCTTGGAGCGCACGTCGTCGTCCATGAAGAAGGTCTGGGCGACGGGAACGGGATCGGCAAGGCCGGTCGTCTCCACGATGATGGCATCGAAGCGGCCGGGACGGCGCATCAGGCCCTCGACGACGCGGATCAGGTCGCCGCGGACGGTGCAGCAGATGCAGCCGTTGTTCATTTCATAGATTTCTTCGTCCGACTCGACGATCAGGTCGTTGTCGATGCCGATCTCGCCGAACTCGTTGACGATGACCGCATATTTCTTGCCGTGGTTGTCGGTGAGGATGCGGTTCAGAAGCGTCGTCTTGCCGGCGCCGAGATAGCCGGTGAGCACGGTGACGGGGATGGGCTTGGGGGAAGCAATTTCGGTCATGGGAACCTCGGACGAATGGCGGGGATGCCTCGGGCATCCGGTTGGCGACTGATATAGGAGATCGCAACAGCCAGCGCAAATTCCGATTCGCAATTCGTTGCGCCGGCAGCTTCTCGGGGTGCGCTATCCGGGCAGGGTTCGGATCGGCGCTCCGGCTCGCACGATCTCGATCAACGCAGCTGCGTGACGTCGAAGGCATCCACGTCTTCCAGCAGTTCGACGATGCCGCGAACGGCGTGGGCGAGCAGGCGCTCGCCTTTTTCCGCGCTCGCCGCCGAGGCGTCGCCGGCTACACCTTGCGGATTGAGATCGGACATCTTCCAGCCGAAGGCATGCGGGCCGTAGGCGCGCAGATGCCGGAAGCGTTCGGTGAATTCGGCTTGCCGCGAGGCAAAGCGCTGCGCCTTGCCCATGTCGACCCGCTCGGGATGGATCGCAAGCATGACCGAGGTCTCGATGTCGCCGCCGTGAATGTCGATCGCCTTGTCCTGCGGGGCGATCCAGCCTTCCGGCTGGCCGAACCGGGTCCAGCTCGTTGCCACCGCCAGCATGCCGAGGCGAATCCGCGCCTCGGTGGCGACGATCGTCATCAGCGGGGCGTTTCCGCCATGCGCATTGAGCATGACGAACTTGCCGATGCCTGAGCGCGACAGATCCTCGGCGATGGAGAACCAGCGTCCGATGGCTTCTTCGTAGGACAGCGACTTCGTGCCGGGGACGTCGAGATGCTCCGGCGAATAGCCGATCTTTTCGGTCGGCAGGAACGTCACCGGCAGTTCGGCGGGCAGGTCGGTGATCAGGCGCTCGGCCAGGGCGTCGGCAATCAGCCAGTCGGTCTCCAGGGGAAGGTGCGGACCATGGCCCTCGTGGGCGCCGAGCGGGAGCACTGCGATCCAGCCCTTGCGCGCCTGCGCTTCCAGCGATGGATCATTGTCCTGCCAGCGTCGCGCAGGTCGGAGGTGCATGGGCCTCTTCCTTCGGTGGTCTTGTCGCCAACGGGTCGGCTCTGTCATACAGGGTGTCGGCGGCGAAACAAGATCGGCGAGGATGCATGGGCAAGAAAAAGAAGGACGAGAAGAAGGAGAAGGGCAAGAAAAAGCACCATGCTCCGGTAGGGGCGACGGACGTATCCGGCGCGATCATTCAGGCCGCGCGCTCGATCCGCACAGTGCTTTCCCGCAATCTTCTCTCCAGCGGACTTTATGCCGGCCAGGACGGCGTGATGCTGGCTCTCGCAGAGGGCGAGGGGATGACGGCCGGCGCGCTTGCGGCCCGCCTCGGGGTCAAGGCGCCGACGATGACGCGTACGATCGGCCGGCTGGAGGCGCAAGGGTTCGTCGAGCGCCGGCCCGATAACAACGACGGCCGCCTCACCGTCGTCGATCTTACCAAGGCCGGGCGGGAAACGCTCGGGCTGATCACGCAGGCCTGCGATCTCAGCGAGCGCCAGGCGCTGGACGGGCTCAGCGAGAAGGATGTCCGCACGCTTTTGAAGCTGCTTCGCACGGTCGACGGGAACCTCCGCGGCATCGAAGTCCACAGCGGCGACAAGCCAGTTGCGGACGAAATTTAAATAGTTTAAATAAACGATTTAAATTGTACTGCGGACATATGGGGAGGGGCATGGCGCAGAAGGTCAAACTGTCCACGATCGCGGAAACGCTGGGTGTCTCCACGGCGACGGTGTCGCTGGCATTACGGGACAGCCCCCTGGTGGCGCTTTCGACGCGCGACCGGATCAAGGAGCAGGCGCGCGCCCTCGGCTATATCTACAATCGCAGGGCGGCCAGCCTGCGCACGTCGCGGTCCGGCATCATCGGTGTCGTCGTGCACGACATCATGAACCCCTTCTACGGCGAGATCCTCAAGGCGATCGAAAGCGAGCTCGACCGCGACCGCCAGACCTTCATCCTGTCCAACCACTACGATTCGGTCGAAAAGCAGCGCAACTTCGTGGAAACGCTGCTGCAACTCGGCGGCGACGGCGTGATCATGTCGCCTGCCATCGGGACGCCGCCGGAGGATATCCTGCTGGCCGAAGACAACGGCATGCCGGCAATCCTGATCGCCCGTTCGATCGAGGGGCTGGACGTGCCGATCTTCCGCGGCGACGACAGCTACGGCATCTCGCTTGCGACGAACCACCTGATCGGGCTTGGCCACCGCGTCATCGCCATGGTCGGCGGCACCGACCAGACGTCGACGGGTCGCGACCGCTACCAGGGCTATGTCAATGCGCTGCGCAAGGCCAACATCGAGGTCGATCCGGCGCTGCGTATCCCAGGCCCGCGCTCCAAGCAGGGCGGGTTCGAAGCGGCCGTCAATTTCCTGTCCTTGCCGCAGAAGCCGACGGCTGCCGTCTGCTGGAACGATCTTGTCGCGATCGGGTTGATGAACGGCATCGCACGTGCGGGCCTGATACCGGGGCGCGACGTGTCGGTGACGGGCTACGACGACCTGGAAGAGGCGTCGATCGCCACGCCGTCGCTGACGACGGTATGGAACGGACAGTCGGAAGTCGGGCGGAGCGCGGCGCGTGCGCTCCTCGACAAGCTTTCGGGAAGTCACGAGCCGGACGGCATCCACCTGATCAAGCCGGAAATGCGCATTCGCCAGTCGACGGGCCCGCTTCGGCACAGTGGTCACGACAATGGAAACTGAGCGCATACCCTCAAGTTCAAGCCGCATCGTGAATGCCAAACGCGCGCGGCAGTAACCGGCCGTTAACCTTGCGGCAAGTTTGCAGGCGCATGCTGTCTTCGAATCGCGAATTTCGGAGGCAGCCCATGCGGAAAGTGATCATCCCGTTCATCGGTGCGGTGGCTCTCGTTGCGGGGTTGTGGTCGCTCGACGCGGGCTCCGCCCCCGATGTCGATCCGGTTGTCTCCGGTTCCATCCCAGGGACCGGCGGGGCGGAAAATCGCGTGGGCTTCGCGGTCTCCAACATCGAGACGAAGGCGCAATGTTCCCTGTCGCGCGGCGAGAAACTGACCCATCGCAGCATGCGGCTGACAACCGAGGGACAGTGCGAAGACGTCTGGCCCGGCCTGTCACATGCGGCGAACTGGACGGAGGCCGGCGACGGCACCGTCGTCGTTTCCGGCGTGACGGGAGACGCGATCCTAACGCTTGCGGAAACCGACGGCCTCTACGAGGTCATCGATCCTTCGAACGCGGTCATCACGATGCAGGCGTCACGCTAAAGCCTGTCGCGCAGGGTGTGCTGCGGTCTTGCGATAACGGCATGCGTGAAATCAAGGGCGCAAGGCGCCTAGAGCGGATCTGAAAAGATCGCGCCCCACCTTGGGCGCGCGAAGGGTTCAGCCGGCCGCCTGGCGCATCGCCGGAGCGAGCTTGGCGGCAGCATAGGCGCGCACCGCTTCGCCAAACGCCTTGAACAGGCGGTTTGAGGGATCGTCTGACCCGACCCAGTATTCCGGGTGCCACTGGACGCCGACGGCGAAGGCCTTGGAGCCGATGACCGACACCGCCTCGATCGTGCCGTCTTCGGCAACGGCCTCGACGGCAAGCCGCGGTGCCGCTGCCGAGATTGCCTGTCGATGCAGCGAATTCACGCGCACGGGGCCGGCCCCGATCACCGAGGCGAGGCAGCTGCCTTCCTTCACGTGCACCTCCTGGCGGATGCCATAGGCGACGTCGAGATCGGCCGTGTCAGGCTTGCGGTGATCCCAGTTGCCGGGGATCTCCTGAATTTCGTTGGCAAGGGTGCCGCCCAGCGCCACGTTCAGCTCCTGCAGCCCGCGGCAGATGGCGAGCACCGGAACGCCGCGCTCGAGCGCCCGCTTGATGAGCGGCAGCGACGTCGCGTCACGGGCAAGGTCGAAGGGACCGTCCGCCTCGGTGGCTTCGCGGCCGAAATGGGACGGGTGGACGTTGGTACGCGAGCCGCTTACCAAGAGGCCGTCGACCCGATCGAGGATTTCGTCGAAATCATGCCCGCTCTCGAGCGCCGGCACGAGAAAGGGGATAACCTCTGCTCCCTTGACGGCGGCGCGCACATACTGGTTGGGCGTGGCCTGCCAGACATTGCCTTCGATTTCACGGACGTCCGCGGGAATGGCGACGACTGGTTTCGGCATCATGAACTCCGATCGAGATGAAGCGGCACCGGTCGCAAGAGGTCGCCCGACGCCCTTTTCGGACGCAGTTGCCGAAGCATCTCACGCACCGGCATCGTCCATCAGTAGGATTTGCAGGGAATCCGCCATTCAGTCAATTGCCAAGCTGTCGTCCCTGTTCGATTTGCATATGGTTGGGCGACTCACCCTGGCCTGTTGCGAAAAACGCCCAGGTTCAGACAAGTTCTTGCCATGACATATTAGTCAGCTGCTAACCGTGTTGCGCAGTAGTTCGGCTGCAATCATGAAATGGTTGTGATGCGGAGAAAGCGGATCACAGGTTGCTTCCGCACTTCATTTTGCATCGCTCATCTACGTCAGGTTGCGCAAAATCGACAGGAGTGGCTTGCGTGCAATAAAAAGTTGAAAATATTTGGGAAAGCAGCGGAAAGGTAGTAGAAAATAAGTGCATTCCGACGCTCAATCGGATAATTTCTGGAAATCATTCATTAAAAGTTCGCCGGTAACCCTCGCCCGTCAATGGGAGCGCCGAGTCCATGAAGGATCGAGGTCAAAGCACGCTGCCGACGGATGTCTATTTGTCGTTTGTCAGCTCGCTTTACGGAAACCGCCAAACCCTGTTCGTCGGCATGATCTCGCATGTCGTCACCTTCGCGTTCGTCTATGCGAAGACGGCTGATCCCTTCTTTCTCGCCTGCGCCTTCGCAATCGTCCTCGTGTGGTCCACGCGCGCCTATGGCATGCGCCGCTTCGACCGCGTAGACCAGTCCAAGCTCGACAATGACGGCATCCGCTACTGGGAAAACTGGTACAATACGGGCGCTGTGGGAACGACGCTCATCCTGGGCACGGCGAGCGGATACAGCCTGCTGATCAGCCGTGACAGCTTTGCCGAGCTTGCCTGCATTTCCGTGACGCTTGCGACGATGGTCTCCGTCGTCGGTCGCAACTGCGGTTCGCGCCGGGCCGTCGACTACATGACGTTCTGCGCCTGCTTTCCGATGGTGGTCGGCTTCCTCGGCTTGCAAGACTTCTACCATGCGGTGCTGGCGCTGCTGATCATGCCCTTCAGCCTCACGACCAGGATGATGGCGAACGGGGTGCGCAGCTTCCTGGAACAGGCGGCACTCGCAACGCGCGATATGAAGACGATCGCCGACCGTTTCGATGCGGCGCTCAACAACATGGCGCACGGATTGCTCATGCTGGATGCCGATCATCGTATCCTCGTCGCAAACCGCCGGGCCTGCGAACTTCTGCAACTCGGCGACAAGGAGCGGCTCAAGGATTGCCATCTCGACGTCGTGTTGCGCTACGGGGTGCGAAGCACCTTTCTCAATGCCGAGCAGAGCAAGACGCTGCTGCAGAAGCTGGACGAACTCCTGAAAGGGGAGCGTTCGCGGGCGCTCGTTCAGGTCACCGACGATTTCTATCTGGAATTCACCGCCAGCCAGCGGGAAAACGGCGGCGCGGTTCTGATTTTCGAGGACGTGACGGCCCGCATGCGGGCGGAGAACAAGATCCTCCACATGATCCGCTACAACAGCCTCACCGGCTTGCCGAACCGCGCCTATTTCGGCGACCTCGTGCAACAGGCCCTGGCGGAGCGCAAGCGGCCCGGCACAGTCGGCTTCGTCGTCCTGGACGTGGACGACTTCAAGCATGTCAACGACATGAAGGGGCATGTGATGGGCGACCGCGTGCTCTGCATGGTCGCCGAGCGCATCCGCAAGGTGGCCGGCGACCGCGCGCTCGTCGGTCATCTGATGGGCGACGAATTCATCCTGTTTTTCGCCAACGAGAATAACCGGAAGGATCTGGAGGAGCGGATGCGGCGGCTGCACCAGCAGGTGCAGGGCAGCTACGAGCTTGCCGGCTCGACGTTCCGGGTGTCGCTGAGCGCCGGTGGCGTGCTGTGCGAGAGCGATCAGTTCCGCATGGAGGACATGCAGATCAAGGCGGACCTCGCCCTGTTCGAGACCAAGTCGCGGGCCAAGGGCGGCTTCACCACCTTCGAAGAGGAAATGGACGCCCGCTACGTCGAACGGCAGAAGCTGAAGACGGACCTGCGCGAGGCGGTGGCAAACAACGAACTCTCGGTGGCCTACCAGCCGATGTTTCAGCCGGACGGCCTTCGCATCGAATGCTGCGAAGCGCTGGCACGCTGGACGCATCCCGAGCGCGGGCCGGTCCCGCCCACGGTGTTCATCCAGATCGCCGAGGAAATGGGGATCGTCTCCGACATTACACGCCGGATCATCGACCGCGCCTGCGCCGACTGCGCCACCTGGGCCGAGCATATGGGCGTTTCTGTCAACCTGTCGGTCCAGGACCTGCGCAATTCAGATATCGTCAGCGTCGTCATGGACGCGCTGCTGAAATCAGGGCTGAAGCCGTCGCGGTTGCACCTGGAGGTGACCGAAAGCTGCCTGATGGAGGAGCCGATCAAGGTTCAGGCGGTGCTGCAGGAGCTTCGTGCCCGCGGCATCACCATCGCCATCGACGACTTCGGCACCGGCTATTCCAGCCTCAGCTATCTCGACGCGCTCCCGCTCGACGTGATCAAGATCGACCGCTCCTTCGTGCGCAACATCAGCGAGGACGCACGGCGCTTCAAGCTGCTGCGCGGCACGGTCAATCTTTCACGCGAACTGGGGCTGCGCATTGTCGTCGAGGGCGTGGAGACGCGCGAGCAGCTGGCGCTGATCAACAAGTACAACTGTGCCGATCTGATCCAGGGCTATGTCTTCGCCGCGCCGATGTCGACCAGCGCGATCCTGGACCTGACCCAGGCGCTCGCCCGCAAGGCGGGTGGAGCCGGTGCTAAGAGCGGGCGCCACGTCGCCTGAAACGGGCCGCCTGATCGACCGGCCGGCTTGGCAGTAGGGATGGCTAAGACACGCGCCCGCCGGTCGACATCCGGTCCGTTTGAGCCAACAGAATGGCTCCAAATAGACGCGTCACGCTTTGGGTTTCTCAATATGAAAGGAACATCTAATGTATTGATTCTTATAATCGTCGTTAATTGCTGTTAAGGTTAATAAATGGTAATTTACACAAATTGCTCGAAATGATTGAGTGTAGCGGCGCGGTGAAGGGGCCGCAGTCACTCAACCGGGGATTTGTGCTTAATGGCGACCTCTCAATCGGCCACCAATCGATTTTCAGACAAGCTCATGGAACTGCTTGACCGGGTCGAGTATCGAAGAGTCGAGACCGGCGAGGACATGGAGGATGTCGCCCGCATCCGCTACAAGGCCTACAAGGCCGGGGCGGTCATGCATCTCGGGGAAGAATCGCCGCTTCTGATCGACGAGGTGGACTTCGACAGCCACGCCTATGTCTTCGGCATCTATTACGACGAGCGGCTGATCTCGACGGTTCGCCTTCACCATGTCACGCCCGATCACCGCGTGAATTCGTCGGGCAAGGTGTTTCCCGACGAGCTCAATGCCTTTCTGGACGCGGGGATGACGCTGATCGATCCGGTGCGATTGGCCGCAGATCCGGAGATCTGGAGCGAGATGCCCGCCATTCCCTACCTGACGCTTCGCCTGGCCACGATGGCGACCGACTATTTCCAGGCGGATCGTTGCCTGCAGATGGTCAAGCCGGCGCATGCCGCCTTCTACAAGCGGGTTTTCGACGCCGACTTCGTCGCCTCGCCGAAAAGCAACCAGGGCAAGTTCATCATCGACCTGATGCTGATGGCAACGCGGGTGAAGGAAGTGCTGCCGAAGCTCTACGTCCGGTTCCCGTTCTTCAAGTCGGAAGCGTTCGAGCGGCGGATGATGTTCGACCGGAGCGGGGACATGAGCCCGCTGACGGTACGTCCGACCGCGCGACTGGCGCATTTCGGAACAAGCCGCATCCAGATCGGCGCCGAGAGCCTGGCGCGATAAAGCCCGACCGGCGCGGTGCCGCGGCCACGGGTCGCGCCGCGCATCGCCCAAAAAATGTCGGAATCGGCCCCCGGCGCGTTGCGCTTTGGCAAGCCTTTGTGTAAGGCCAGAGACCGTGCATTTAGTGCGAAATCATGCGCCGGACCACGGCTTTGCATTTCGCGGCGAGGGGGCGTTCCCGGCCGTCCAGGCCCGGGCGTATGCAGACAGGAGACGATAGCATGGCTGAACATCACACCGGGCCGGTCGAAACGGGCGCACCGATGGACTATCCGGAGCATGAGAAGACCTACAACCTGTTCGTCAATGCGAGCAAGTACGGGACGATGTTCTGCGTAACGCTGCTGATCGCAATGGCCGCGGGCTTCTTTACCGGCGCCGGCTTCTTTTCCGCGCTCGTTCTACTGATCGTCCTCAACGTTCTCGGCTTCGTCCTCCTTCGCTGATCGTCCGGCGCTTACCGCCGAACGCGGCGTCCTTTCCGGGCGCCCGAATGAGAAAGCTTGGCCAAACTTGGGGGAGGATTGGCATTGGGAGAGATCGTGTTTGTCTCGCGGGAGATTGATCCCGCAGAAAACCGTGTCGCGGCATCCGTCGAAACCGTGAAGAAGATGAAGTCTCTCGGCTTCGATGTGATCGTCGAGGCGGGAGCCGGTCTTGCATCGCGCATCGCCGACGGCGAATACGAGGCGGCCGGTGCGAGGATCGGCACTGTTGCGGATGCCAAGGGTGCGGATGTCGTGCTCAAGGTGCGCCGGCCGGCAGACAAGGAAATCAAGGGATACAAGCCCGGGGCGATCGTGATCGCGATCATGGATCCCCACGGCAACGACAAGGCGCTGGCCGCGCTGGCCAAGGCGGGGCTTGTGACGTTTGCCATGGAACTGATGCCGCGGATCACGCGGGCCCAGTCGATGGATGTGCTTTCCTCGCAGGCAAACCTTGCCGGCTATCAGGCGGTGATCGACGCCGCGTCCGAATATGATCGCGCGATGCCGATGATGATGACGGCGGCCGGCACCGTGCCTGCGGCCAAGGTCTTCGTCATGGGTGCCGGCGTCGCCGGCCTGCAGGCGATCGCGACGGCGCGCCGCTTGGGAGCTGCCGTTTCGGCCACCGACGTTCGCCCAGCCGCCAAGGAGCAGGTCGCCTCTCTCGGCGCCAAGTTCATCGCGGTCGAGGACGAAGAGTTCAAGGCAGCCGAGACCGCCGGCGGCTATGCCAAGGAAATGTCGAAAGAGTACCAGGCCAAGCAGGCGGCATTGGTGGCCGAGCACATCGCCAAGCAGGACATCGTCATCACGACCGCGCTGATCCCCGGCCGCCCGGCGCCGCGGCTCGTCACCCGCGACATGCTGAAGAGCATGAAGGCCGGCTCCATCGCCGTCGATCTTGCCGTCGAGCGCGGCGGCAACGTCGAGGGCGCCGAGGCCGGCAAGGTGGCCGAGGTCGAAGGCGTCAAGGTCATCGGCTATCTGAATGTGCCGGGCCGCATCGCGGCGTCCGCGTCGCTGCTCTATGCCAAGAACCTCGTCACCTTCCTCGAGACGCTCGTCAGCAAGGAAACCAGGACGCTTGCCGTCAATCCCGACGACGAACTGGTGAAGGCGACCATGCTGACACGCGACGGCGCCGTCGTTCATCCGAACTTCGCCGCCGCGCAGATGAAGGGAGAAGCATGATGGCCAACGAACTCCTGGACAAGGCAATCTCCGATCTCGAGCGCGCGGTCGAGGCAGTGCGCACGGCGGCCGAATACGTGCCGGAGGCGGCGGGCGCTGCCGCCCACGGCGTCTCCGGCGGCGCCATCGATCCGTTTGTCTTCCGGCTTGCGATCTTCGTGCTGTCGATCTTCGTCGGCTACTACGTCGTCTGGTCGGTGACGCCGGCGCTGCACACGCCGCTGATGGCGGTGACGAACGCGATCTCCTCGGTCATCGTCGTCGGCGCCCTGCTTGCCGTCGGCATCTCGCTTTCGGGCGTTGCCACCGGCTTCGGCTTCGTCGCCCTGGTCCTCGCCTCCGTCAACATCTTCG
Source organism: Mycoplana rhizolycopersici (assembly GCF_013378445.1). Lineage (GTDB taxonomy): Bacteria > Pseudomonadota > Alphaproteobacteria > Rhizobiales > Rhizobiaceae > Mycoplana > Mycoplana rhizolycopersici. The sequence goes on along the minus strand of NZ_JABXYK010000005.1, from coordinate 346,008 downwards.
GCGGCTTCCTCGTCACCCAGCGCATGCTGGCGATGTACAAGAAAAAAGAGAAGTGAGGCTGCGCTGATGTCCCCGAATATTGCAGCCTTCCTCTATCTCGTCTCCGGCGTCCTGTTCATCATGGCGCTGCGCGGCCTGTCGCATCCGACCACGAGCCGGCGCGGCAACATGCTCGGCATGACCGGCATGGCGATCGCGATCCTCACCACCCTGCTTCTGGCGACGCCGTCCTTGGGCGGGCTTGCGCTCATCGTCCTCGGCCTTGCGATCGGCGGCGGGGCGGGGGCCTACATCGCCCGGTCGATCCCGATGACGTCGATGCCGCAGCTGGTGGCGGGTTTCCACTCGCTGGTCGGGCTTGCCGCCGTCCTCGTTGCGGCGGCAGCGCTCTATTCGCCGTCCGCCTTCGGCATCGGCGAAGTCGGCTCGATCCACGGCCAGGCGCTCGTCGAGATGGCGCTCGGCGTTGCGATCGGCGCGATCACGTTTACCGGGTCGATCATCGCCTTTTTGAAACTCGACGGACGTATGTCGGGCAAGCCGATCCTGCTTCCCAGCCGCCACGTGATCAATGCGGTGCTGCTGGCCCTTATCGTTGCCTTCATCGCCGTGCTGGCAACCAGCGAAAGCCATTTCGCCTTCTGGGCGATCGTGGCGCTGTCGCTCGTGCTTGGCGTGTTGATCATCGTGCCGATCGGCGGGGCGGACATGCCGGTCGTCGTCTCGATGCTGAACTCGTATTCGGGCTGGGCGGCCGCCGGTATCGGCTTCACGCTCGGCAACCTCGCGCTGATCATCACGGGCGCGCTGGTCGGTTCCTCGGGCGCGATCCTGTCCTACATCATGTGCAAGGGCATGAACCGTTCGTTCATCTCGGTCATCCTCGGCGGTTTCGGCGGCGAGACCGCGGCTGCCGCCGACGACGGCATCCAGCGCACGGTCAAGCAGGGCTCGGCGGACGACGCGGCCTTCCTGATGGCGAATGCCTCGAAGGTCATCATCGTGCCGGGCTACGGCATGGCGGTGGCACAGGCGCAGCATGCGCTGCGCGAGCTGGCCGACAAGCTGAAGGCGAACGGCGTCGAGGTGAAGTACGCGATCCATCCCGTGGCAGGCCGCATGCCCGGCCATATGAACGTACTGCTTGCCGAAGCGAACGTGCCCTATGACGAGGTGTTCGAGCTGGAGGACATCAACTCCGAGTTCGCCCAGGCTGACGTTGCCTATGTGATCGGCGCCAACGACGTGACCAATCCGGCCGCCCGCGACGACAAGTCCTCGCCGATCTACGGGATGCCGATCCTCGACGTGGACAAGGCCAAGACCTGCCTGTTCGTCAAGCGCTCGCTCGGCTCCGGCTATGCCGGCATCGACAACACGCTGTTCTACAAGGACGGCACGATGATGCTGCTCGGCGATGCCAAGAAGATGACCGAGGACATCGTCAAGGCGATGAACCACTGAGGCGAAGCGTTACGCCCGTCCTCCACAAATGCCCGCCCTCATCCGGCGGGCATTTTTGTTACCGACAGGGATCAATAGTCGGCAGGGCGAGAGCTGCGTGCGAAGGCGCGTGGACAATGCTGCGCCGAACGTCCCTTCAACCGGCATGAAAAAGCCCGGAGAACGTAGCGTTCTCCGGGCACATATTCGTCAAGGACTGTCGACAAGGCGCAGGACGCCTCGCTATTCGAACGTCAGGCGGCACCGCCGCGGGTGCGCGCGACGCCGTCCTTGGCGGGCTGGTAGTTCGGATCGAGGCGCAGGGCGTGCGAGTAGGATTTCGCAGCCTTTGCCTTTTCGCCGCGGCGCTCGTAGATCAGTGCCTGGTTGGCCCAGGATTCGGCGATGTTGCCGTCGAGACCGATGGCGGTGTTGAAGTCGGCGAACGCGTTGTCGTCGTCGTTCTGTGCCGCGTAGGAAAGGCCGCGGCCGTTATAGGGCTCGGGCGAGCTCGGAGACAGCGAGATGGCCTTGGAGAAATCCTCGATCGCCGGGCCGTGCTGGCCGCGCCGCTGATAGATCAGGCCGCGGTTGTGGTAGGCGCGCGGGTCGGTCGTGTCGAGGGAGATCGCCTTGTTGAAGTCGTTGAAGGCTTCGTCGACCCGTCCGGCCTGCCGATAGAGGTTGCCGCGGCCGATATAGGCGACGTCGTAGTTCGGATTGATCTGCAGCGCCCTGTTGTAGTCAGACGCGGCCTCGGACTGCTTGCCCATGCTGCGCAGCACCAGCGCGCGATTGGCATAGGCCTGGTAGAAGCGCGGGTTGAGTTCGATGGCGCGATTGAAATCGTCGACGGCCTTGCGCGATTCGCCGGCGCGGCCGTATGCCGACCCGCGCACGTTGTAGCCTTCCGGGTCCTGCGGATTGGCGGCGATCACGCTGGAAAGGGAGGAGATGTTCTCCGTGGAGCCCTGGGCGCGTTCGACGCGGATGACGTCGGTAGACGTGCCGGCGCTCTGGCATGCAGACAGCGAAATCGCGGCAATGACGGTGAAGAGTGCTGCGGAGACGGGCCGGCGAAGGTCCGAGGCGGGAGCAAGGCGTTTCAGACTGGAAGTCGATTGCCCCGTGAGTGCTGCCATTTTCAAGATATCGTCCCTCAACAAGGCGCGTCCGCGCCAGATCCTGCATCGATTTTGGCCGCATGCGCCCGCCAACAGGCGGTTTGCCATCCGGCAATGCCAGGGCCGCATGTTCCGGCCCCTGCAGGCATTGGCCCGCCGCCAAGGCTTGGCCGACGCCACCGGCCTGTACCGCTTTGCGGCTGCCGGGCGATGCGCCTACCTCCGGGTTGCCCCGAACGCATCAAAAAAGGCGGCGGCGATAGCTTCGCCCCCGCCTGACCTTGCATCTGAAAACGTCGAAAAAACGACGGATCAACGAGCCGTACGGCCGCCGCTGACCAGACCTTCGCGCTGAGCGCGCTTACGCGCCAGCTTGCGAACGCGGCGAACGGCTTCTGCCTTTTCGCGTGCGCGCTTCTGCGACGGCTTCTCGTAGTAGTCCCGCATCTTCATTTCGCGGAAGATGCCTTCGCGCTGCATCTTCTTCTTGAGAGCGCGGAGCGCCTGATCGACGTTGTTATCGCGGACTAGTACCTGCACGAGTATCCCGTTCCTTTGGTTTGTGTTGGAAGCCTCGGGGCATCAGGTCAACGAGGCAATACATAATTCGCTTCGCAGCCCGGAGGACGGCGATTGGGAGGTCGGATACCAGATCGGCAGGCGGAAGTCCAGACGGTTCGGCGCAAAGCCGTGCAAAATTAACTGTTCGCCGAGCGGCGGCCCCGGGCGCTCCGCCGGATGTCGCATGCTGCACAAGCGCGCCGCAATGCGTCGCAAAGAAAACGTTGTAACTTTGCCAGATTTGCTTTCTATCCACGACACGGAAATGACCCGGACATACGGAGTAAGGCGGATGCGCAAATTTTCGGTCTTCGCCGTCGCACGCGAGGCGCTGCGCGGCCACAAGGGCTGGGAGCCCCAGTGGGTTTCTCCCGAGCCGCGCAAGGAATACGACGTCATCATCGTCGGCGGCGGCGGTCATGGCCTGGGTGCCGCCTACTATCTCGCCAAGGAGCACGGCATCACCAATGTCGCGGTGATCGAGAAGGGCTGGCTCGGCGGCGGCAATACCGGCCGTAACACCACCATCATCCGCTCCAACTATCTCTATGACGAGAGCATGGACATCTACGAGCACTCGCTCAAGCTCTGGGAAGGGCTGAGTCAGGAGCTCAACTACAACGTCATGTACTCGCCGCGCGGCGTGATGATGCTGTCGCACAACATTCACGACAGGCAATCCTTCAAGCGCCACATCCATGCCAATCGGCTGCACGGGATCGACAACGAGTGGCTGACGCCCGAGCAGGCGAAGGACTTCTGTCCGCCGCTCGACATCTCCGCCACCGCCCGTTACCCCATCAACGGCGCGGCCCTGCAGCGCCGCGGCGGTACCGCCCGCCACGACGCGGTCGCCTGGGGCTATGCGCGCGCGGCTTCCGACCGCGGCGTGCACATCATCCAGAACTGCGAGGTCAAGGGCATCCGGCGCGGGCCGAACGGCGAGGTTACCGGTGTCGAAACAAGCCGCGGCTTCATCGGCGCGAAGAAGATCGCGGTTTCGGCCTCCGGCCACAACTCGGTGATCATGTCGATGGCGGACGTGCGCGTGCCGCTGCATTCGGTGCCGCTGCAGGCGCTCGTTTCCGAACCGATGAAGCCGATCTTCCCCTGTGTGGTCATGTCGAACACGGTTCATGCGTATATTTCGCAGTCGGACAAGGGTGAACTGGTCATCGGTGCGGGCACCGACCAGTACAATTCCTATTCGCAGACAGGTGGCCTGCAGATCATCACCCATACGCTCGACGCCATTTGCGAACTCTTCCCGATGTTCCGCCGCGTCAAGATGATGCGCCAGTGGGGCGGCATCACCGACAACACGCCGGACCGCTCGGCGATCCAGGGTGTCACACCCGTTCCGAACCTGTTCGTCAACTGCGGCTGGGGTACGGGCGGCTTCAAGGCGACGCCGGGCTCGGCGCACCTGTTCGCGCACCTGATCGCCAAGGGCGAGCCGCACAAGCTTGCCTCCGGTCTGACGCTCGACCGCTTCCGGACGGGACGTCTGATCGACGAGGCCGCGGCTGCCGCGGTGGCGCACTGAACCCATTTTCCCCGCGCGCCCGGCAAGCCCATCGGTGCTGCCGGTGCGGGACAGGAGAGACCGCATGCTACTGATCTATTGCCCCTATTGCGAGGAAGAGCGCTCCGAACTCGAGTTCCGCCACGGCGGCGATGCGCATATCGCGCGTCCGACCAACATCGCCGACATCACAGACGAGGAGTTCGCGGAGTTCTTCTTCCTGCGCGACAACCCCAAGGGCCTCATCTTCGAGCGCTGGCGCCATATCCATGGTTGCGGCCGCTTCTTCAATGCCGCGCGCGATACCGTCAGCGACAAGTTCTACGCCAGCTACAAGGCCGGCGAGCCTAAGCCCGATCTATCAGCCGTCCATCCCGCCACGGAGAAGACGGTCGAGACCTATGAAGCCACGGAAGGGACTGCGAAATGAGCGGCGCCAATCGCATTGCCGGTCAGGGCCGCCTGACGCCAGCCAGAACTGCGCGATTTACCTTTGACGGAAAGAGCTATGAGGCGCTGGAGGGTGATACGGTCGCCTCTGCGCTGCTTGCCAACGGCGTTCACCTCGTCGGCCGTTCGTTCAAGTATCACCGGCCGCGCGGCATCGTGTCCGCTGGTCCCGAGGAACCGAATGCGCTGATCGACGTCGCCCGCGACGCCGCCCGCCGCCAGCCGAACGTGCGCGCCACGGTGCAGGAAGTCTTCGACGGCATGAAGGTGACCTCGCAGAACCGCTGGCCCTCGCTCACCTTCGACGTGGGCGGGCTGAACAACCTGATGTCGCCATTCTTTGCCGCCGGCTTCTACTACAAGACCTTCATGTGGCCGAAGGCTGCATGGGAGAAGGTCTATGAACCGGTGATCCGTCGTGCCGCCGGCCTCGGCACGGCGCCCACCGAAGAAGATCCGGACCACTATGCAAACCGCTACGCCACGTGCGACGTGCTTGTCGTCGGCGCAGGGGTGGCGGGTCTGTCGGCGGCGCTGGCGGCAGCTGCGACCGGCGCCCGCGTCATTCTCTGCGACGAGCAGCCCGAGGTCGGCGGTGCGCTGCACTACGACCGTTCCGTCACCGTCGACGGCAAGGAAGGGTTCGTCTGGGCGCAGGAGGCGGCCGCAAAGCTCGCGGCGATGGAGAACGTCACCGTGCTCTCCCGCACCACGGCGTTCGGCTACTACAACCACAATTTCGTCGGTCTCGTCGAACGCGTGACCGACCATGTCGCCCGCCCCGATCGCAAGGCGCCGCGCGAGCGGTTGTGGCAGGTGCGCGCCAAGCGCGTCATACTCGCCACCGGCGCGATCGAACGGCACATGGTGTTCGGCAACAACGACCGGCCCGGCATCATGCTGGCGTCGGCCGCGCGCACCTATCTCAACCATTTCGGCGTCGCCGTCGGCAAGAAGGTGGCGATCTATACGGCCAACGATTCGGCCTACGAGGCCGCCTTCGACCTGAAGCGCGCCGGCGTGCAGATCGCCGCCATCATCGACAGCCGCAGCAAGCCGGGCGATGCCGTCCTCAACGAGGCCCGTAGCCATGGCATCGAGGTCTTGCCGGGGCATTCCGTGGTTGACACCAAGGGCCATCGCCGCGTCTCATCCATCACCGTCGTGCGCAACGGCGGCGGCGGCAAGCGCTCGATTGCGGTCGATGCGCTCCTGACCTCGGCCGGATGGACGCCGTCGGTACACCTGTTCTCGCAGTCGCGCGGCAAGGTCGCCTACAATGCCGAGACCGGGCAGTTCCTGCCGGGCACCTATGCGCAGGACTGCCTGTCGGTCGGCGCCTGCAACGGCACGAATGGTCTGCAGGCCACGATCGAGGAGGCGCTTGCGGCCGGCGAGCTGATGGCGCGTGCCACCGGCAACGACGGCGGCGAGAAGGTCGAATTGCGCGGCGAGAACGCTTTCGAATGGACCGGCGGCATGGCCGGCGCGGCCGAAGGTGCGGGAGCGGACACAAACGTCAAGGCGTTCATCGACTTCCAGAACGACGTCTGCGCCAAGGACATCCGCCTTGCCGTGCGCGAGGGCATGCACTCGATCGAGCACATCAAGCGCTTCACCACCAACGGCATGGCGACCGACCAGGGCAAGCTTTCCAACCTGCACGGGCTTGCGATCGCCGCCGAGACGCTGGGCCGGGAGATTCCGAAGGTCGGTCTCACCACCTTCCGCGCGCCCTATACGCCGGTTACGTTCGGAACGATCATCAATCATTCGCGCGGCGACCTGTTCGATCCGGCCCGCAAGACGCCGATGCATGCCTGGGAGGAGGCGCACGGAGCCCTCTTCGAGGACGTCGGCAACTGGAAGCGCGCCTGGTACTATCCGCGCGCCGGCGAGACCATGCAGGAGGCGGTCGACCGCGAGTGCCGGACAGTGCGCGCGGTCGCGGGCGTCTTCGATGCGTCCACGCTCGGCAAGATCGAAGTCGTCGGGCCGGATGCGGCGGAATTTCTCAATCTCATGTACACCAACGCATGGGACACGCTGAAGCCCGGCCGCTGCCGCTACGGCATCATGCTGCGCGAGGACGGCTTCGTCTATGACGACGGCGTCGTCGGGCGCATCGCCGAGGATCGCTTCCACGTCACGACCACCACCGGCGGCGCTCCGCGGGTGATGAACCACATGGAGGATTATCTCCAGACCGAATTCCCGCATCTGAAGGTGTGGCTGACCTCTACCACCGAACAGTGGGCGGTCATCGCCGTGCAGGGGCCGAAGGCGCGCGAGATCATCGCGCCGCTCGTCGAAGGCATCGACATCTCCAACGAAGCGTTCCCGCACATGAGCGTGCGTGAGGGCAAGATCTGCGGCGTGCCGACGCGGCTGTTCCGCATGTCGTTCACCGGCGAGGCGGGCTATGAAGTCAACGTGCCGGCCGACTACGGCCAGGCGGTATGGGAAGCGATCTGGGCTCGGGCGGAGACGCTTGGCGCCTGCGCCTACGGCACGGAGACCATGCACGTGCTGCGCGCCGAGAAGGGTTACATCATCGTCGGCCAGGACACGGACGGCACGGTGACGCCTTTCGACGCCGGTCTTGCCTGGGCGGTTTCAAAGAAGAAGACCGACTTTGTCGGCATTCGCGGCCTGAAGCGTCCGGATCTCGTCAAGGAGGGCCGCAAGCAGCTCGTCGGCCTCAGGACCAAGGATCCGAAGCTGGTGCTCGAGGAGGGGGCGCAGATCGTCGCCGATCCGAACCAGCCGATGCCGATGAAGATGCTCGGCCACGTCACTTCGGCCTATTGGTCGGAGAATTGCGGGCATTCGATCGCATTTGCGCTGGTGGAGGGCGGTCATTCCCGGACGGGGCAGACGCTCTACGTGCCAATGCCCGACCGCACGGTCGCGGTCGAAGTGACGGACATGGTGTTTATCGACAAGGAAGGAGCTCGCCTCAATGGCTGAACAAGCACTCCGCAAGGCGCCGCTCGGCGGCTTCCACGGCGGCTCCGCCGCAGCTCACGTCACCGCCGCCGGCCCGGCCTCGCGCCTGTCGTTGCGCGCTGGCACGGATGCGGTCACGGCCCTGTCGAAGGCGCTCGGTCTCGACCTGCCGACGAAGCCCAAGACATCGGCTTCGTCGGACGCCAGGCATGCGCTGTGGCTCGGACCGGACGAGTGGCTGCTGATCGACGAGAACGGTGCGGACCTGGCCGCCCTGGCGGCCAAGGCCGACGTGCTTCATTCGGCAGTCGACGTCTCCCATCGCAACACTGCGGTGCTGGTCGCCGGGACGAAGGCTGCGGCCGCGATCGCCAGCGCCAGCCCGCACGACCTGTCGCCGTCCGTCTTCCCGGTCGGCGCCTGCGCACGCACCGTGCTCGGCAAGATCGAGGTGGTGATCTTCCGCACGGGCGAGCAGGACTATCGCGTCGAATGCTGGCGTTCGTTCGCGCCCTATGCCTTCGGCCTGCTGGCGGAAGGGGCGGAAGACGCGGGGCTTTGACAGCCCTCAGTACAAGCGATCATAAAGGGCTGCGACCGCACAGGTTGCAGCCTTTTTTATTTGAGAAGTGTTGCGGCGTTCTGCAAGCTTGCTTGCAGCTCACGCATCTTCCGGCCGGTCCTTGGGGTCGAACTGGATGATGGTCATCCAGTTGGCGGTCAGTGCAGGCTTCCGTTCGTTCTCGATTTCCACCGTCACGTCGTAGGTGACCATCAGCATGCCTGCGCCGCGAAAGCGAGCGTCCGCCATCCTGAAGCGGCCGCGCACGCGCGCGCCGCATTTCACAGGCGTCATGAAGCGCACCTTCTCGAAGCCGTAGTTGATGCCCATCGTCTGTTCGAGCACGCGCGGCACGCAGTCGAAATTCATCGCCGACAGCAGCGACAGCGACAGGAAGCCGTGCGCGATCGTGCCGCCGAACGGCGTTTCCGCCGCGGCGCGGATAGGGTCGGTGTGGATGAACTGATGATCTTCCGTCGCCTGGGCGAAGCGGTCGATCATGGTCTGGTCCACCGTGAACCACTTCGACACGCCGATCTCCTCGCCGACAAGGCCCCTGACGTCGGTGAGATGGATTTCGCGAGGCATCGACAGTCCTTTCACAAGCCCAGGGTGCAAAGCTATGGCGATGTTTAGAGCGACGGATGGGGAAAGGAAAGCATTCTGTTCGTGCAAGCGATTTCGACCTGCCGGTCAAGGGCGCTCGATGAGGATGTCGATGCTGCGTGGAGCGATTTCGCTTGCGGTACCATCGCCGTGGACAAGCAAACTCTGCCAGCTGCCGGAGCCCGGGCAGGGCAGTGCCAGCGCCATGCCGTCCCGCCCCCTGTTGACGCAGACAGCGAGGCGAACCGTGCTGTCGCTAGCCGCGTCATGCGATGAGAGCAGCATCACGAAGGAGGGGGCGAGCGGATTGTCCCAGTCGGCCGTCTGCATCGGCAGGCCGTCCGGGCGCAACCACTCGACGTCACCCCGGCCGGTGAGGAACGCGGTGTCGGAGAAGATGTCGAAACGGCGGCGGATCGCGGCGAGCGCTGCGGTGTGTGCCACCAGTTCCGCATCGAGTGCCGACCAGTCGAGCCAGGTAATGACATTGTCCTGGCAGTAGGCGTTGTTGTTGCCGTGCTGGCTGCGACCGCCTTCGTCGCCCGCCGTCAGCAGCACCGTGCCCTTCGAGACGAAGAGGGTTGAAAGGAGCGCCATTGCGTCGCGCTGACGGGCGGCGCGGATGATGGGGTCGCTCGTCTCGCCTTCTGTGCCGTTGTTCCATGAATGATTGTCGTTGTGGCCGTCGCGGTTTTCCTCGCCATTGGCCTCGTTGTGTTTGCGGCCATGGGAGACGAGGTCCATGAGGGTGAAGCCGTCATGGGCGGCGACGAAATTGACGCTACGGGTGCGCGCCGCCCCGCCGCGCTGGAAGATGTTCGACGAGCCGCAGAGGGCGGTGGCGAAGGAGCCGAGACGCCCGGGATCACCCCGCCAGAACAGCCTGACATCGTCGCGGTAGCGGTCGTTCCATTCGAGGAAATCTTCAGGAAAATTGCCGAGCTGATAGCCGCCGGGGCCGATGTCCCAGGGTTCGGCGATCAGCACCCGGTCGGACAGGACGGGGTCGGCGTGGATGTCCTCGAACAGGGCGGCCTTAGGGTCGAAGCCGTGCGCGCCGCGGCCGAGGATCGAGGCGAGATCGAAGCGGAAGCCATCGACGCCGGCATTGACGACGAAGTGGCGCATGCTGTCGAGGATCAGGCGGCGGACGACGGGATGGTCGCAGGCGATGGTGTTGCCACAGCCGGTATCGTTGACGAGTTCGCCCGGGCGGTCGGCGACGTGGCGATAATAGGTCAGGTTGTCGAGGCCGCGCATGGAAAGGGTAGCGCCCTGCCGGTCGCTCTCGCCGGAGTGGTTGAACACCAGGTCCAGGACGACGCCGATCCCTTCGGCATGGAGGGCTGCCACAGTCGAGGCGAGCTCTTTCACGCCGCCTGGCGCCAGGCGCGGATCCAATGCCATCAGCGCTACGGGGTTGTAGCCCCAGCTGTTGTGAAGGCCGAGCGGGGGGAGATGACGCTCGTCGATCCAGGCGACGATCGGCATGAGCTCGACCGCATCGACACCGATGCGCTTCAGATGAGCGATGACGCCGGGATGAGCCAGAGCGGCGATCGTGCCCCGGATCTCCGGCGGCACTTCCGGATGCAGCATGCTGAAAGCGCGCACAGCGACTTCGTAGATCACAGCGCCCGGAGCGAAGAGCGGCGGCTTGACTTCGACGGGCCGGTCCACCGTCAGAACAGCCTTCGGCACGAGGTCGGCGGTATCCTCGCCGAACCGGGTCAGGCGGGCGTCGTGGACGAAACGGCGATCGAGCTCCCGGGCGTAGGGATCGACGAGGAGTTTGGCCGGGTCGAACCAGAGGCCATGGTCGGGCGCATAGACGCCCTCGGCGCGCAGGCCGTATCGGGCGCCGGCGCCCAGCCCCGCGACGAAAACATGGTGCAGGTCGCCCTCGCGCTGCATCGGCACGCGCCGGATTTCCCGGCGCCCATCCTTGTCGAAAAGGCAGAGATCGACGCGGCTGGCGTCGCGCGAGCGCACGGTGAAGGCCGTCCCGTCCGCGCTAATCGATGCTCCCAATGTCGTCTCGATCGCTTCTGGCATCCTGTCGAAACGTCTCCGCTGGAAGGCATTCGGAAAAGGGAAATCGTCCCTGATGGAGAGCAGTCGAGCGACGGAACGCCCGCCGTTCCGCTTCGCCCTGCATGGTCCGGCACCCGCTCGTTGGAAACGGGCGGGTGCCGTAACCTCACGTGATCACGCTCGGTGCGTCGCGGCCCGTCCGGGCCCTGATATCGGCGATTTCGTCGGCAATCGCGATGAGATCGGCGAGTGCCGTCTGCGTCTCGATGTCATGACGGGCGGTGTCCGGCTCGAAGCGTTCGATATAGACACGCAGTGTCGCCCCCGACGTGCCGGTACCGGACAGGCGGAAGACGATACGCGACCCGCCCGCAAAGAGAATGCGGATGCCCTGGTGCTCGCTGACCGACTGGTCGATCGGGTCGTGATAGGCGAAGTCGTCGGCCTTCTCGACGGTGAGGCCGCCGAAGGTCTTGCCCGGCAGGTCGGCAAGCCTGGCGCGCAGGTCCGCGATCAGACCGTTCGCTGCGGCCGAATCCACTTCCTCGTAGTCGTGGCGGGAGTAGTAGTTGCGGCCAAAGGTTGCCCAATGCTGGCGGACGATGTCGAGCGCGCTTTCTTTGCGCACGGCAAGCACGTTGAGCCAGAGGAGCACGGCCCACAGGCCATCCTTCTCGCGCACGTGGTTGGAGCCGGTGCCGGCACTTTCCTCGCCGCAAATCGTCACCTTGTCGGCGTCGAGCAGGTTGCCGAAGAACTTCCAGCCGGTCGGCGTCTCGTACATGCCGATGCCGAGCTTTTCCGCCACGCGATCGGCAGCGCCGCTCGTCGGCATGGAGCGGGCGATGCCGGACAGGCCCTTGCTGTAGCCGGGGGCGAGATGCGCGTTGGCGGCCAAAATCGCGAGGCTGTCGGATGGGGTGACGAAGATGCCGCGGCCGATGATGAGGTTGCGGTCGCCGTCGCCGTCGGAGGCAGCGCCGAAATCGGGCGCGTCGTCGGCCATCATCGCCTCATAGAGCGCTCGGGCATGGACGAGGTTCGGATCGGGATGGTGGCCGCCGAAATCGGGCAGCGGCATGAAATTCAGCACCGATCCCTTCGGTGCGCCGAGCCGGTTTTCGAGGATTTCCTTGGCGTAGGGGCCGGTCACGGCGCTCATGGCGTCGAAGACGACGCGGAAACCGCCGGCGAACATCGCGCGGATCGCTGCGAAGTCGAAGAGCTGCTCCATCAACTCGGCATAGTCTGTGACCGGATCGATGACGGTCACGGTGGTCCCCTCGACGGTGTGCGTGCCCTCGATATCGATGTTGATGTCGGCGGCGTCGGCGATCTTGTAGGTATCGATCACCTTGGAGCGGGCGAAGACTGCATCGGTGATTTTTTCCGGCGCGGGGCCACCATTGCCGATGTTGTACTTGATGCCAAAGTCTTCCGTCGGGCCGCCGGGGTTGTGGCTTGCCGACAGGATGATGCCGCCGAAGGCCTTGTGCTTGCGGATGGCGTTGGAAGCGGCGGGGGTGGACAGGATGCCGCCGCGGCCGACGAGCACCTGGCCGAAGCCGTTCGCAGCCGCCATCTTGATGGCGATCTGGATGACCTCGCGGTTGTAGTAACGGCCGTCGCCGCCGATCACCAGCGTCTGGCCGGCAAAACCCTCCAGTGAATCGAAGATCGACTGGATGAAGTTCTCCGCGTAGTTTTCCTGCTGGAAGACAGGCACCTTCTTGCGAAGGCCCGAGGTGCCGGGCTTCTGGTCGCTGTAAGGTGTGGTGGATACGGTCTTGATCATAACTTAGACTCTCGCAAGGAGGCTGGAATAAAGTTTGGCGTAGCGTTCGGCGCTGCGTTCCCAGGAAACGTCGCACTTCATGCCCTGTTTTTGCAACCGGGCCCAGACCTTAGGTTCTCTAAATGCGGTGAAAGCACGGCGAAGCGCCTGTCGAAGCCCTTCAACGTCAACGGGTGCAAACTGGAAGCCTGTCGCGACGCGCGCGGCAAGCGCTGCCTCGTTGGCATCGATGACGGTATCGGCAAGACCGCCGGTGCGGCCGACGATCGGCACGCAGCCGTAGCGCAACCCGTAGAGCTGCGTCAGCCCACAGGGCTCGAAACGCGAGGGGATGAGGATTGCGTCGGCGCCGGCCTGCATCAGGTGCGACAGCGGCTCGTCATAGCCGATGACGATTCCGACGCGGCCGCGGTGGCGGGAGGCGGCGGCCAGCAGGGCGCCTTCCAGTCCCTGGTCGCCTGAGCCGAGCACTGCAAGCTTGCCACCCTCGGCCACGATCCAGTCGGCAAGCTCCGCAATCAGGTCGATGCCCTTCTGCCAGGTCAGGCGCGACACCACGCAAAACAGCGGGCCGTTGTCGTCGATCAGGCCGAACCGATCCGCCAGCGCACTGCGGTTTTTCGCACGCATCCGCAGCGACGAGGGGCCGTAGTTGGCGGGGATATGCGGATCGGTTGCCGTGTCCCACACGGACGTGTCGATGCCGTTGACGATGCCCATGAGCTCGTTTGCGCGGGCATTGATCAGGCCCTCCAGGCCCATGCCGTATTGCGGCGTGGTGATTTCCTGCGCATAGGTGGGACTGACGGTCGTCACCTCCCAGGCGGTGCGCAGACCACCCTTGAGGAAGCCGACGTCGCCGTAATATTCCAGCCCTTCGACGCTGAATGCGTCCTGCGGCAGGCCGAGCTCAGGGAAGATTTCCGACCCGAACTGGCCCTGGAAGGCAAGATTGTGCACCGTGATGACGTTGGGGACGCGCTCCAGGCCGGTATAGCGCATGTAGACCGGCGTCATCGCGGCCTGCCAGTCGTGGGCGTGCACGACCTGCGGCGTCCAGTCCGGCAGCAGGCCGCGTGCGATTTCCGCACCTGCGTGGCATAGCGCGGCGAAGCGCTTCCAGTTGTCGGTATAGTCCCTGCCGGTCACGTCCACATAGGGGCCGCCGGTGCGGTCGAAATAGGCCGGGGCGTCCAGGATCAGCAGTTCCAGGCCGGCGTGGGTTGCAGACAGGATGCGCATTTCGTCGCCGAACACGCTGGCCAGAGTGGCGACCTTGCGCGGCCTGGCCAGTTGCTGCATCACCGCGGGATAGCCGGGCAGGAGCGTGCGCATCCGTATGCCGTTTCCCGCAAGCGCCAGCGGCAGGGCGCCCGCCACGTCGGCGAGCCCGCCTGTCTTGATCAGCGGGAAGACTTCGGATGCCACCGAAAGCACATTCATGGGCGACTGATCCTAGAGTTTTGACCTACAGGTCCAGCTTGTCGATCATCGCCTGGGTGATGAGGCAGATGCCGTTCTCGGAGCGACGGAAGCGCCGTCCATCGAGCTCGGGATCCTCACCGACCACCAGGCCTTCCGGAATGATTACGCCGCGATCGATGACGACATTACGAAGCTGTGCGTGCCGGCCGATCTTTACGTCCGGCAGCACCACCGCGCCCTCGAGCCGCGAGTAGGAGTTTGCCCGTACGCCGGTGAAGAGCAGACTGCGATGGAGCGAGGATCCCGAGATGATGCAGTCTCCGGAGACGAGCGAGGAGATTGCCGAGCCGCGCCGGTCCTCGTCGTCATGGACGAACTTCGCCGGCGGCTTGATCTCGGCGAAGGTCCAGATCGGCCAGGTGCTGTCGTAGATGTCGAGTTCCGGGGTGATGTCGGTCAGGTCGATATTGGCCTGCCAGTAGGCATCCACCGTGCCGACGTCGCGCCAGTAGGCTTCACGCTCGAAGTCGGAGCGGACGCAGGAGGCGGTGAAGCGGTGAGCGACGGCTTTGCCGTTCTCGACGATGTAGGGAATGATATCCTTGCCGAAGTCGCGCGAGGAATTCGGGTCCTCGGCGTCGCGGCGCAGCAGATCCATCAGGAAGCGCGTGTGGAACACGTAGATGCCCATCGAGGCGAGCGCCATTTCCGGATTGCCGGGGATGCCCGGCGGATCGGCCGGCTTCTCGACGAAGTCGATGATCTCGTCCTTCTCGTTGACGTGCATGACGCCGAAGCCCGTCGCCTCCATGCGCGGCACCTCGAGGCAGCCGATCGTCACCTGCGCGCCGGAATCGACGTGCTGCTGCAGCATCAGCTCGTAGTCCATCTTGTAGATATGGTCGCCGGCGAGGATGACCATGTATTCGACGCCGTAGTCCTCGATGATGTCGATGTTCTGGTAGACCGCGTCGGCGGTGCCTTCGTACCACTGGGTCTCGGAGACGCGCTGGCTGGCCGGCAGGATGTCGAAGCTCTCGTTACGCTCGGGGCGGAAGAAGTTCCAGCCGCGCTGCAAGTGACGGATCAGCGAATGGGCCTTGTACTGCGTCGCGACGCCGATGCGGCGGATGCCGGAGTTCAAGGCGTTTGACAGGGCGAAGTCGATGATGCGCGCCTTGCCGCCGAAGTAGACGGCGGGCTTGGCCCGGCGGTCGGTCAATTCCTTCAGGCGGCTGCCGCGACCGCCTGCCAGTACATAGGCCATGGCGTCGCGCGCCAGTGGCTGGTTGCGCTTTTGCTCCATTGTTGTCCTCCCGAGCAGTCCGTCATGCATCCTGTTCCAGCATCAAAGTCGCCAGCGGCGGCAATGTTATCATCGCTGAAACGTTCCCGTTCTTGTCTCTTGTCGCCTGCACTGCACCGCCATTCCCCTTGCCCGAGCCGCCATAAATGTCGGCATCGGTGTTGAGAATCTCCTTCCAGCGGCCCTCGCCCGGCAAGGGTATGCGGTAGGCTTCGCGGTAGACGGGCGTGAAGTTGGTGACCACCGCGATCGTCTTTTCGCCCGGCGCCTTGCGCAGCCAGGCGAAGACCGAATTGTCGCGATCGTCGGCAAGCAGCCACTCGAACCCTTCGCCCTCGCAATCGCGCGCGTGTAGGGCGACCCGGCGCCTGTAGGTGCCGTTGAGGTCGCGCACCAGCCGGCGCATGCCTTCGTGCATGCGGTATTCGAGCAGGTTCCAGTCGAGCGCGCGATCCTCGCTCCACTCCCGCCACTGGGCGAATTCCTGCCCCATGAAAAGCAGCTTCTTGCCGGGGTATCCCCACATGAAGGCGTAGTAGGCGCGCAGATTGGCGAACTTCTGCCAGTCGTCGCCCGTCATCTTGGCGATCAGCGAGCCTTTGCCATGGACCACTTCGTCATGGCTGAGCGGCAGCACGAAGTTCTCCGTGAAGGCATAGAGCAGGCCGAAGGTCATGTCGTGGTGGTGGAACTTGCGGTGCACCGGCTCGCGCGACATGAATTGCAGCGTGTCGTGCATAAAGCCCATGTTCCACTTGAAGCCGAAGCCGAGACCGCCTTCGTGGACGGGATGGGACACCTTCGGCCAGGAGGTCGATTCCTCGGCGATGGTCATCACGCCCGGCTGTGCGCCGTAGACGCGGGAATTCATCGTCTGCAGGAAGCGCACGGCCTCCAGGTTCTCGTTGCCGCCATACTCGTTCGGCACCCACTCGCCGTGTTTGCGCGAGTAGTCGAGGTAGAGCATGGAGGCGACCGCATCGACACGCAAGCCGTCGATATGGAACTTCTCGGCCCAGTAGAGGGCGTTGTTGATCAGGAAGGCCAGAACCTCCTGACGGCCGAAATTGTAGATCGCCGTGTTCCAGTCGGGATGAAAACCCTGGCGGGGGTCTTCATGTTCGTAGAGCGCAGTGCCGTCGAACCAGCGCAGACCGTGCTCGTCGGTCGGGAAATGGGCCGGCACCCAGTCGAGGATGACGCCGAGGCCCACCTTGTGGGCACCGTTGACGAAGCGGGCGAAGCCTTCCGGGTCGCCGAAGCGCGCCGTCGGCGCATAGAGCCCGGTGGTCTGGTAGCCCCAGGACGGATCGTAGGGATATTCGGAGATCGGCAGGAATTCGATGTGGGTGAAGCCCATGTCGACACAATAGGGGATCAGCCGGTCCGCCAGCTCGTCCCACGAGAGCATTTCGCCATTGTCGCGCCGTTGCCAGGAGGCCGCGTGCACTTCGTAGATGGAGATGGGCTGTCGGCGCGCGTCGGCGCTGGCCCAGAAGGCGCGATGGGCCTCGTCCTCCCACTGCTGTTCGATCTCGCCCGTGGTCATCGACGCGGTGCGCGGGCGCAGTTCGGAGCGCCGTGCGAAGGGATCAGCCTTCAGCGGCAAAAGTTCGCCGTTCTTGCCGACGATCTCGTATTTGTAGGCGCTGCCGACGGTCACGCCGGGCAGGAAGACTTCCCATATGCCGGTGTCGCCGCGCCGGCGCATGACATGGCGGCGGCCGTCCCATTCATTGAAATCGCCGACGACGGAGACGCGTTGCGCGTTCGGCGCCCAGACGGCGAAATGAAAGCCGTCGACCCCCTCGAGCGTGAGCGGATGGGCACCCATCCGGTCGAACAACCGCAGGTGCGATCCCTCCCGCATATAGTAATCGTCCATCGGGCCGAGCACGGGGCCGAAGGAATAGGGATCGACGACGATCCATTCCCCGCCTTCATTGCGCGCGCGGTAGCGGATGGGCTGCAGCTTGCGGATGGAGACGGGACCGGCGAAGAATCCCGCCGCATCGAGGCGTTCGAGCTGGCCAATCGTCTTGCCGGCCAGCGTTTCGGCAGACACGGTCTCCGCGTTCGGGATGAAGCAGCGCGCGACGAACTTGTCGTCGACCTGCTGGATGCCGAGCACGGCAAAGGGATCCGAATGACGGCCGTTCAGAACTGCCTCGATTTCGGCCTTCGCCAGACCCGTCGATTGCTTTGCCACCGGGTCCTTTTTCGCCATCAAGCGCCCCAGATCTCGGTGGCGTACTGACGGATGGTCCTGTCTGAGGAGAACCAGCCCATCCGCGCCGTGTTCAGGATCGCCTTGGAATTCCAGGCGGCCCCGTCCGTCCAGAGCGCATCGACGTCGCGCTGGGCCTTGGCGTAGGCATCGAAGTCGGCCGCGACCATGAACCAGTCGTGATTGTAGAGGCCGTCGATCAGGCCGGCAAAGCGGCCACGGTCGTCGGGAGAAAACACGCCCGAGGAGATGGCCGACAGCGCTTGCGACAGTTCCGGCGAACCCTCGATGATGGCGCGGGGGTTATGGCCCTCGGCGCGAACCCGGGCGACTTCGTCTGCGGTCATGCCGAAGATGACGATGTTTTCCGCACCCACGTGGTCGCGCATCTCGACATTGGCGCCGTCGAGCGTCCCGATCGTCAGCGCGCCGTTCAGCGCGAACTTCATGTTGCCGGTTCCCGACGCTTCCATGCCTGCCGTCGAGATCTGCTCGGAAAGGTCGGCGGCCGGAACCATGACCTCGGCAAGCGAGACGTTATAGTTCGGCACGAACACGACTTTCAGCAGCCCGCGCACGGCCGGATCGTTGTTGATGACGCGGGCCACGTCGTTCGCCAGTTTGATGATCAGCTTGGCATTGTGGTAGCTCGGCGCCGCCTTGCCGGCGAAAAGCTTGACGCGGGGGACCCAGTCGAGTTCCGGCCGCGAGCGGATCTGGTCATAAAGCGCCACGGCCTCGACGATGTTGAGCAACTGGCGCTTGTATTCGTGGATGCGCTTGATCTGGATGTCGAACATGGCGCCCGGATCGAGGCGGACGCCGAGCCTCGCCTGCACCAGATTGGCGAGCCGTACCTTGTTCTCGCGCTTGATCGCGGCGAAACGCTCCTGGAAGGCGGCATCGCCGGCGAAGCGGTCGAGCGCCTTCAGCTGTTCGGCGTCGTCCTCGAAGGCGTCGCCGATCGATTCGCGGATGAGGTTGAACAGGCCGGGGTTGCACTGCATCAGCCAGCGTCGCGGCGTGATGCCGTTGGTCTTGTTGTTGATGCGGTCGGGGTAGAGGCGGTGAAGGTCGGCGAACACCGTCTCCTTCATCAGTTCCGTGTGCAGCGCGGAGACGCCGTTGACGGAATGCGAGCCGACGAAGGCGAGGTTGCCCATCCGCACGCGGCGCTCGCCGCCTTCCTCGATCAGCGAGATGTTGCGGACGCTCTGATCGTCGGCGCCTTGTTCCTTGCGGGCCTCGATCAGGATCTTCGCATTGATCGCGTAGACGATCTGCATATGCCGCGGCAGCAGCCGCTCGAAAAGAGGAACCGGCCAGCTTTCCAGCGCTTCGGGCAGAAGCGTGTGGTTGGTGTAGCTAAAGGTGCGGCGGGTGATGTCCCAGGCGGTGTCGAAATTTAGGCCGTGCATGTCGGTCAGCAGGCGGACGAGCTCGGCCACCGATACCGCCGGATGCGTGTCGTTCAGCTGGATCGCGACGGCATCCGGCAGCGAGCTGAAATCCGGATACTGTT
The DNA here is from genome assembly GCF_013378445.1 of Mycoplana rhizolycopersici. Taxonomy (GTDB): domain Bacteria; phylum Pseudomonadota; class Alphaproteobacteria; order Rhizobiales; family Rhizobiaceae; genus Mycoplana; species Mycoplana rhizolycopersici. The sequence goes on along the minus strand of NZ_JABXYK010000005.1, from coordinate 326,479 downwards.
GCAGGTGGCGGCGCAGGATGTCCTGCAGCGAGGCGGACGAGAAGAAGAACTCCTGGCGCAGGCGCAGTTCCTGACCGGCAGGGGTGGCGTCGGCAGGGTAGAGGACGCGCGTCAGGCTTTCCGCCTTGTTGCTCTCGCGCAGCGCGCCGATGTGGTCACCGGCATTGAAGGCGTCGAGCAGGATCGGGTCGATCGGGTTTGACGCCCAGAGGCGGAGGGTATTGACGCGCTTGGCGCGCCAGCCGACGGCCGGCGTGTCGTAAGCCGTGGCTATGACGCGCTCGGCGGGCTTCCAGACAAAGCGCTGCTTGCCTTCGCCGAGATCAAGCGTCTCCACCGCACCGCCGAAACCGATTTCGTAGGAGCTTTCGCGTCGCTCGAATTCCCAGGGGTTGCCGTGCGCCAGCCAGGTCTCCGGCAGTTCCACCTGCCAGCCGTCGGCAATCTGCTGGCGGAAGAGACCGTGAACGTAGCGGATGCCGTAGCCATAGGCCGGCACGTCGGTCGTCGCCATGGATTCGATAAAACAGGCGGCAAGCCGGCCAAGGCCGCCATTGCCGAGTGCCGCGTCCGGCTCAAGCTCGGCGATGATGTCGATATCGACGCCGAGGGAGGCGAGCGCCTCGCGCATCTCGTCCATCAGGCCGATATTCGTCATCGCGTCGCGCATCAGCCGCCCGATCAGGAACTCGAGCGAGAGATAGTAGACGCGCTTGGCGCCGGTGGCGTAGGTGCGGCGCGTCGAATCCATCCACTTGTCGGTGATGCGGTCGCGCACGACCAGGATCGCCGCCGTCAGCCAGTCATGCGGCTTGGCGACCTTCGGATCCTTGCCGATGCGGTATTTCAGGCGTTCCACCAGCTCGGTCGCAAGCTGCGACGGCTCGGTGGATCGTGGCGCGGGAGCGGGGATTTCGTTGGCGGAGACCCTGTTCATCATGGGTGGTAACGAAGCCCTTCTCTACTGATCGGCAGACACAGAAACGTGGCGATTTGACGCAATTTTGCATCTATCCGAAGCGCTTGCAATACAGCGCCGGAAGAAAGGAGCCATGCGGTGGATGCACGGCGGATGGCCAACAAACAGACAAGGCCCACTGTCCGGTCGGAACAGCGGGCCTTGCGAAAGGGCAGGCTTTCCAAGGTTTAGTGCGTCAGGCGGGCATAGGCGCCAGCCGCCCGCTCGCCGATCGTCTTGAAGGCGGCGACGAGCTGGGCCATGTCCTTGGCCTCGTAGTAGTGCGAGGTCGTGGTCGAGCAGTACTGCAGAAGCTCCTGTCCGCGCTTCGGGGCCATGAAGGCCACGGTGTAGACCTCGATCTTGGCCGTGCGGGCAAGATCGCAATATTCCTTCGTCTCCTTGTCGGACTTCTTCGAATTGGAGTCGTTCGAGCTGCCGTTGTAGGCGGTGTTTTCGCCGTCGGTCATGAAGACGATGTACTTGGTCGGAACCTGGCCGTTCTTCTCCTTGTGGTATTCTTCCTCGGTCTTCTCATTCGACGTGTCGGAGATCGTCAGCTTCTCGTAAGCCTTGCCGAAGGCGGCATGTGAATCGGTACCGCCCTCCGGCTGGGTCGGCAGCGCATTGACGTAGGCGAGGGCGGCGTCCGTGCCCCAGGCAAACGTCGTTTCAGTCTGCATTTTGTCGTTGTAGGACACCGCGGCCGTGCGAACGAGCTCCTTGTTCGGGTCTGCGGTATTCAGCTGCGTCACGAGATTGGCGACCGCCAGCTTCAGCGCGGCGATCTTGCGGGTATAGCAAGGCTTCGTCTCGGAGATGTTCGAGCCCCAGTTCTTCTCCGTCCAGTTCTTGCACTTCTGCGTGCTGCTGGCGATATCGTTGGTGATGAACGACATCGAGCCGGAGCGGTCGAGCACGAGGAACATCGAAAGTGCGTTCTTGGATTCCGTGGCGCTCTTGGCCGAGGTCGATGCGTTCACGGTGGAGACGTCCTTGACCAGCAGGCGGGTGAGCGGGTTGAGGTCCACGCCATACTGGGCATTGATCTGCACCACGAACTGTTTTCCTGTGCCGACCGTCGCAATCTGCTGGATGTCGATTTCGGAGTTGGACAGCAGTTCCAATTTCGCCTTGGCGGCCTCGTCGTCCAGATCGCTGCCGTCCTGCATCTGCGTCTTGAGGAACTGCATGGCCAGAAGCTTGGCGTCCGAGATCGCGTACTTGTCGTTTGCCAGCGCCGAGGCGGCGGCAAGGGCCGCCGAGTCGGCCGCATCCTGCAGCCGCGACTTCGTCATCATGATCTGCGTCAGGTCGATAGAGATGCCGCCGGCGCCCAGCAGCACCGGAAGCAGCAATGCCGTCATCATGCCGAAGTTACCGCGACGGTCCTTTATCAGGCGGGAAAGGACACCCCGTTTTTCCGTTGCCAGTTTCATTTTGGAAGCCACCCCATCGTCATAATGTTGAAGCGACGATAGCGCGGAAAAATTATCCGCCGGTTTCGGCAATAGCTAAAATTCGAGGAATATCCGAAAAAGAGCCCGGAAAGCAGGGGGTTGCGGGCGCCGCCGGGTGTCTCCAATCGGGACTCGCGGGCACTCTGCCATCTGCATGTGCCAAAATCGGACGGACTGTACGGTTTGCCTTTGCTTAACCTTGCGGGTTGACGGGAATGACGTCGACCGCCTGTGTCGTCGTCTGCTGGCCGTAGCTCTTGACGATGCCGATGACGGGCGCCACGTCGGCGTAGTCGCGACCATAGCCGACGACGATATGGTCGCTGCCGGCGGGGATGTTGTTGGTCGGGTCCAGTTCGATCCAGCCGGTCACGCGCCCGCACCAGAGGCGCACCCAGGCGTGCATGGCGTCGGCGCCTTCGAGCCTCTCCTTGCCCGCAGGCGGGATGGTCCGCAGGAAGCCGCTGACATAGCCTGCGGGAATGCCGAGGCTGCGCAGCGCCACGATCATCACATGGGTGAAATCCTGGCAGACGCCGCGTTTGAGGTGGAACGCCTCGGTGGGGGTGGTCTCCACCGTGGTCGCCTCGCCGTCATAGGTGAAGTCGCGGTGGATGCGCTCGCAGATCGCGGTGCCGATCTCCTGCACGGTCATGCCGTCGCGGGCGATCGAGCGCGCATAGTCGGCAATCACCCGGCAATGGGGGAGGCGGGGACTGTCACCGGTGAAGTGGTGCGGCGATTCAGGGTCGAGGGACCAATAGGCCGTGATCTCCCTGGAAAGCTCGGCCGGCCGCGGCGAGAAATCCGGAAGATCCTGGCGGATATCCACCTGGACGCGGGCCTGCATGTCGACCTCCAGCCGGTCGTGGGCATTGCGGAAGAGGATCGACGTCGCTGAGTTCTCGAAGAAATCGACAAGGCCGTTGCGCTCCACCGGCTGGGGGACGATGTCGATCGCGCCGGCGATCAGCCGCTGGCGGCCGGGAATCGAGCGTGGCAGGATGCGGACCATGTGCCGGCCGCCGGAGACCGCAACCTCGTAGTCGTATTCGATGCGCAGGTTGATGTCGTACAGCATGGCGCGGCGGTCTCAGCTCAGGTAGGTCTGGCCGAGGATATCGGACAGCTTTTCAAGCTCGCTTTCGAAGCGGCGGTAGGCCTCGGGCGTCATCCCTTCCGGCGTCATGACGGCGAGACCGGCATGCAGGCGCATCGCCTCGCGGTAGAAGGGAGACATCTGCCCGTTCGAGTAGGCGAAGGGCAGTTGTTCGATCTCCGTCTTGATCTCGTTCAACTGGTAGAGCACGGAGCGCGGGTTCAGCGGATCGAGCGCCAGAAGATCGGTGACGGTCAGCCGCGCCGTCGCCACGTTGTAGCGGCGGCGGTGGGTCATCACGCTGTCGCCTATCTCCAGAAGCATGTCGAGCGCGCCGTCGGGGGCATCCTCGCCGGCGAGGTGTCGCAGGAGGCGCGTCATGTGCAGCCCGCGCTCGAGATAGCGGCCGATCGAAAGGAAGCGCCAGCCGGTGAAACGGTACATGTTCTCGTGCACGAGGCCGGCGAAGCCCGCGAGCTTGCGCAGCAGGACGGTCATCGCACGCGTCGCGTCGTCGCCGGGCTGGACGGATGAGCGGAAGCGGCGTGCGGTCTTGGCGAGGTCGTCAAGGGCCAGCCAGCCATCGGGGGAGAAGCGGTCGCGAATGTTGCTGGCGCTGAATACGGCGCTGTCGATGTTGATCAGCAGGCTCAACGGCACGGGTTCGGCCGTGTCGATGTCCAGTTCCTTGAGGTAATCGGTGACGTCCTTCAGCAGCGGCTGACCCGGATCGGCATATTCGGCGAAGCGACCGTGCCAGGCGCGCAGGATCCGCAGCGCGCCTTCGGAGCGCTCGATGTAGCGGCCGAGCCAGAAGAGATTGTCGGCGGCCCGGCTCGGCAGGCTGCCGGGCATGTTGCGGGTGAAATTTTCGTCGGCGGGCAGCAGTGTGGTCCGGTCCACCGGCTTGTCGCTGACGATCCAGACGTCGGCGGCCGACCCGCCGTCCTGCATGGTGATCGCCGAAACGTCGTTGCCGGAGCTGATGCGGGCGAAGCCGCCGGGCATGATCTGCCAGCCGTCGCGTGTGCGGGCGGCGAAGACGCGCAGGCTCATCGGTCGCGGCACCAGCTTGCCGTCGACATAGGCCGGCGTCGTGGAAAGCGTGACGGCCTCCTGACCGACGAGACCGGAGCCGTCGTTGGCAAGCCAGTCCGTGATCGAAAGCTTGGCGTTTTCGAGGAAGGTGGACCCCAGCACGGAGCGGCCGTTGTCGTCGAAGAAGGGGCGCGTGGAAAAGGCCGGGCCGATCACCATCTTTTCGATGTTGGCGGCGACCTGCTCGCGCTCCGCCTGCTGGCCGCACCACCAGGTGGCGATGCTCGGCAGCTGCAGGTCCTCGCCGGTCAGGTGCCGGCTGATCGTCGGCATGAAGGCGAGCAGCGCGCGGGTCTCCAGGATGCCGGTGCCAAGCGCGTTTACGATGCGCACCGAACCCGCGCGCAGCGCCTCGACGATGCCGGGTGTGCCGAGCTGCGACTGCTGGTTCAACTCCAGCGGGTCGGCGAAGCTGGCATCCAGACGTCGCCACAGCACGCTGACAGGCTTCAGGCCCGCCACCGTGCGTACCATCACCCGGCCGCGAACGACCGTCAGGTCCTCGCCTTCCAGCAGGGTGAAGCCGAGGTAGCGGGCGATGTAGGCGTGTTCGAAGTAGGTCTCATTGGCCGGACCCGGCGAGAGCACGGCGATGCGGTCGTCCTCGAACTGGCGGCCGGCCAGCAGCGCGTCGCGAAAGGCGCCGAAAAAGCCCGCAAGCCTGTGCACATGCGCCTCGGCGTAGACGTCGGAGAAGGCGCGCGCGGTGGCGACGCGGTTCTCCAGCGCGAAACCAGCGCCGGAGGGAGCGTCGGTCCTGTCGGACAGCACCCACCAGTTGCCGTCGGGGCCGCGCCCGACCTCGAAGGAACAGAAGTGCAGATAGTGACCGCCGGCAGGCGTCAGCCCCACCAGCGGGCGCAGATATTCGGAATTGGTGCCGATGAGCGATGCGGGCAAGAGGCCCTCCGACACCAGCCGGGCAGGGCCGTAGATGTCGGCCGCGATCATCTCCAGGAGTTCGGCCCGCTGGACCAGCCCGCGTGACAGCGTCTCCCATTCGGATTGGTCGATCAGCACCGGTATGTGGGACAACGGCCACGCGCGTTCGCCGCCGGCATCCTTGCCATAGGCGCGATAGAAGACGCCGGCATCGCGCAGATAGCGGTCGGCGCGGGCGAAACGGCTTGCCAGTTCCGTCTCGTCCATCCGGCGGAGGGCGGAAAGGAGCGGCTGCCAAACCGGTCGGACGGTGCCGTCGGGGGCGACCATCTCGTCGGCGATGCCCGGCAAGGGCGCATATTTCATGAGCCCCTCCAATACCGGGTTCCCGTCGATACGCTCCGCCTCGGCAGCCGTTGATGTCAAGTCCTACACTCCTGGGGGACGGCGAAGATCGAGTGTCAGCGGGAACTCCCGCGAAATGGCTTCTTCGTAGACCCCGTAGCCGCCCGGGGTGTGTCCCCAGGGCTCGAAGCGGGCCAGTCGTCTGGCTTCCGCCTCGTTTCCGTTCACAGGGAAGGTGTCATAGTTTCGTCCGCCCGGATGGGCAACGTGGTAAATGCAGCCGCCCACCGCTCTGCGCGACCATGTATCATAAATGTCGAAGGTGAGCGGCGTATTGACGGGCAGCACCGGATGCAGGCCGGAGGCCGGCTGCCAGGCCTTGTAGCGGACGCCGGCAACGGAGACGCCGCTTTCCGCCGTGGGTGCGAGCGGCACCCGCCTGCGGTTGCAGGTGACCAGGTAGCGTTCCGGGTTAGCCGTCTGCAGCTTCACCTGCAGCCGCTCGACGGACGAATCGACAAAGCGCACGGTACCGCCGATGGCGCCCTGCTCGCCCATCACGTGCCAGGGCTCCAGCGCCTGGCGCAGCTCCAGCTTCGCGCCCTCGTACTCGACCTCGCCGCAGAAGGGGAAACGGAATTCCAGCTGGGCTGCGAACCATTCCGGGCGGATTTCGAAGCCGTTCTCCCCGAGATCGGCAAGCACTTCCAGGAAGTCCTGCCAGACGTGATGCGGCAGCATGAACCGGTCGTGTAAGGTCGTGCCCCAGCGCACGAAGGAACCGGTGGCCGGCTTCAGCCAGAAGCGGGCGATCAGCGCCCGGATCAAAAGCTGTTGCGCCAGGCTCATGCGGGCATTCGGCGGCATCTCGAAACCGCGGAACTCCACCAGGCCCAACCGGCCGGTCGGGCCGTCGGGCGAGAACAGCTTGTCGATGCAGATCTCGGAGCGATGGGTGTTGCCGGTGACGTCGACGAGCAGGTTGCGGAAGAGGCGGTCGACCAACCAGGGAAGCCGTGGGGTGCTCTCGCCGGGCGCGGGTACCTGCGACAGCGCGATCTCCAGCTCGTACAGGCCGTCGTGGCGTGCCTCGTCGATGCGCGGCGCCTGGCTGGTCGGGCCGATGAACAGGCCGGAAAAGAGATAGGAGAGCGACGGGTGGCGCTGCCAGTGCAGCACGAGGCTCTTCAATAGGTCGGGCCGGCGCAGGAAGGGGCTGTCGTTCGGGTTCTTGCCGCCGACGACGACGTGGTTGCCGCCGCCGGTGCCGGTATGGCGGCCGTCGATCATGAACTTGTCGGCGCCGAGCCGGCTCTGGCGGGCCTCCTCGTAGACGGCGGTGGTGATGTCGACGCAGTCCTGCCAGTTGTAGGCCGGGTGGATGTTCACCTCGATGACGCCGGGATCGGGCGCGACGCGGATAACGTTCAGCCGCTCGTCGTGCGGGGGCGCGTAACCCTCGATATGCACCGGCAGGCCGAGTGCGCTTGCGGCGCGTTCGGCCGCGGCGATGAGCTCGAGATATTCCTCGACGCCTTCCGTTGGCGGCATGAACACGCAGAGCCTGCCGTCGCGAGGCTCTACGCTGATGGCGGTGCGGACCTTGCCGACGATATCTGATACGACCTGTTCGACCTGTTCCTGCTGGCCTTCGGTTGCGTGGAAATCCATCGCGATCTGGCGGTGAGGGTCAGCAAAATCCGGCAGGTCGCCGCGTTCGACCGTGGGATCGACGGGGTTGATGTAGGGATAGGCGGAGGGCGGGATCCAGGGCAGCGAGCCCAGCGGCAGGCGGTAGCCGACCGGGCTGTCGCCGGGGACGAGAAAGAGGCGGCCGCGCCGGGTCTGCCATTTCTCGCTGATCCATCGCTGGCCGGCGGCGCGGGCATTCCAGGCTTGCACGGGCAGCACGTAGCCGCTCGGTTTGGTCAGTCCGCGCTCGAAGACGCGGGCGATGCGGCTTCGTGCTTCCGGATCCTCCAGCTTGGAGTTCGACGGGTCGACGTTGTCGGGAAGGTTCGCTTCCTTCAGGAGCCACTCGCCGGGGTCTTCATACGCCGGAAGCACCATCTCGGCCTCGATGCCAAGCACGCCGGCGATCGTGGTCAGGAGACGCTCTGCGTCGCCGTTTGACACCGGATGGTCGGCATGTTCCTCGGCGATAAGTTCAGGATCGGACCAGATCGGCTTGCCGTCGCGGCGCCAGTAGAGTGAGAAGGTCCAGCGGGGCAGGCTTTCACCGGGATACCACTTCCCCTGGCCGTAATGCAGGAAGCCGCCGGGGGCGAAGCGCTCGCGCAGGCGGCGGATCAGCGCGTCGGCCTTTTCCCGCTTCGTCGGCCCGACCGCGTCGGTGTTCCATTCCTCGGATTCGAAGTCGTCGATCGAGACGAAGGTGGGCTCGCCGCCCATGGTCAGCCGCACGTCGTTCTGCGAGAGCACCCGGTCGACGTCCTTGCCGAGCGCGTTCAGCGCCTCCCAGGATTCGTCAGAGAAGGGCTTGGTGATGCGCGGATGCTCGGCGACGCGGGCGATCTTCATGTCGAAGTCGAAGCTGGTGTTCGCCTCGCCGAAATAGCCGCCGGTGATCGGGGCGGCGTTGCGGTAGTGTGGGGTCGCGGCCAGCGGGATATGGCTTTCGCCGGTCAGAAGCCCGGAGGTCGGGTCGAGGCCGACCCATCCGGCGCCGGGCAGATAGACCTCGCACCAGGCGTGCAGGTCGGTGAAGTCGTGGTCGGTGCCCGAAGGTCCGTCCAGTGCCTTGAGATCCGGCGCCAGCTGGATCAGGTAGCCGGAGACGAAGCGCGCGGCGAAACCCAGATTGCGCAGGATCTGTACCAGCAGCCAGCTGGAATCGCGACACGAGCCGAGCGCAAGCGTCAGCGTCTCCTCCGGCGTCTGCACGCCGGGCTCCATGCGGATGACGTAGCCGACCTTTTGCTGCAGCTTCGCGTTGAGGCCGACGACCATGTCGATGGTGCGCTGGCGTGAACGGTCCACCGTGTCGAGAAAGGCTGCGAGCGCTGGCGTGAGCGGCTCCGGCTCGCGGTAGATGCGCAGGTCCTCGCGCAGGTCCTCCGGATAGTCGAAGGGCCAGTGTTCCGATTCTTCCTCAATGAAGAAGTCGAACGGATTGTAGACCGTCATGTCCGCGACAAGATCGACCTCGACCTTCAGCTCGGTCACGGGCTCGGGGAAGACGTAGCGGGCAAGGTAGTTGCCGTAGGGATCCTGCTGCAGGTTGACGAAGTGATTCGTCGGCGAGACCTTCAGCGAATGGCCGATCACTTTCGTTTTCGAGTGCGCGGCCGGCTTCAGCCGGATGATCTGGGGTCCCAGGCGGACCGGATTGTCATATTTATAGTGGGTCAGGTGGTAGATACTGGCCTTGATCGACATCAGCTCGCTTTTCCCCTCGTGACGGTCTTTGCCGCCATCGAGGGGAAGTTTGTGCAATGCAAAGCGAGATTGCAAGGGCCGTGGCGCCCGGGGGGCTCAGCGCCTGGAGCCGACCAGCGCGAAATGCGCGCCCTGCGGATCGATTCCCTGGATGATCCATGCGCCGCCAGGCACCTCCATCGGGCCCATCACGACCTGTCCGCCGGCGGCGTTGACACGCTCGATGGCCGCGTCGATCGCATCGACGACGAAGTAGAAGTCCCAGTGTGGCGGCGCCGGCAGGTCCTTCGGCTTGGTCATCATGCCGCCGATCGTCTGGCCGTGCGACTTGAATAGCTGGTAGGTGCCCATCTCGCCCATATCCAGCGCCTCGTCCTTCTCCCAGCCGAACAGGGAGGCGTAGAACGGCCAGGCGCCATTGAGATCGCCCGCCATCAGCTCGTGCCAGCCGACGTGGCCGGGAGCCATCTGCTCCCCGGCCGGCGGGGGCTCGTCAGTGGAGCTGAACAGGCAAAAGGCGGCGCCGTGCGGATCGCCGACCACGGCAAAGCGGCCGATACCGGGAATGTCCTCCGGTTCTCGATAGACCTTGCCGCCCTTGGCCGCGATCTCCTTGGCGGTGGCATCGACGTTGTCGACGCCGATGTAGCCGATCCAGGCTGGCGGCATGCCTTCGGCCTCCTTCGGGGTGGTCATCAGGCCGGCGATCATCTGATTGTTTGCCGAGAACACCGTGTAGTTCATATCCGGCATGCCGGCGTCCTTGGCACTCCAGCCGACGACGTCCTTGTAGAACTTCTCGGCCGCGCCGATGTCGCTCGTCATCAATTCGTACCAGACGAACTTGCCTTGGGTATCGGACATGATCTTCTCCTGGATTGTTCGAAGTCTTCGTTTCTGAAGGCGATGGGGCGCAGCCCCGGAGCCCTGTGCTGCTCAGCTGCAGCAGGATTGCGCCTTCGGCCCGTCGCCGTATTCGTCCTTGCGCTTGACGAAGCTGAGCGTGCCGGTCTCGTTGCGGCCCTTCGGTGCGCGGTCGAGCGTCATCAGTGTGCTCAGCAGTTCCTCGCCGCCGCGGGAGTATTCCGAATAGGTATGGTACACGGTCCCGTCCTCATCCCGGAAGAAGGCGCTCATGCCGGGCAGTTCGTCATGGGCGTCCTCGGACGGCGTCTCGCGGTAGTTGTAGTAGACCTTGCCGCGCCCGAGCTCTTCCTTGGTGAAGGAGACGTGATAGTCGAAGTTGAAGTCGCTGCCGAACGAAGAGTACCACGGGAACTTCCAGCCCATGCGTTTCTTGTAGGCCTCGATCTTTTCCAGCGGCGCGCGGGAGATGCAGACGAAAGTCACGTCGTGGTGGTTGAGATGCGGCAGCATGCCGTCGATGTGATCGGCCATGAACGAGCAGCCCGGGCAGCCGGCTTCCCAGTCCGGTCCGAACATGAAGTGATACACCATCAGCTGGCTCCGCCCCTCGAAAAGGTCGGCAAGCGTTTTCCTGCCGGCCGGCGTATCGAAGGCATAGGCCTTGTCCACCCGCACCCAGGGCAGGGCCAGCCGCTCGGCGCGCACCTTGTCGCGCAGACGCGTCTCCTCCTTCTCCATGGCCAACAGCGCCTGGCGCGCCTTGACCCAATCCTCGCGCGAAACGACTTCGTGCTCCTGTCTCATGCTCGTAACTCCTCTTTCACGGAACATTTCGACTATTTACGTTGATATCAACGTTTGCCGTGCATGTCAAAGTTGCCGTCCTTGCGGCTGCGTGTGCCTCAAGGACGCAGGATAGTCCGGCATTCCGACATTCCCTTGTCAAAAAAAGCGCCGGCCATATCTAACGCCGCTCACGAGGAGTTGGACGCCATGAAAAACAAACCCGCCTTCAGCCTGCCCGCGCTTTGCCTTGTCATCCTTTCGGCGGCCCTGCCGGCTGCGGCCGCAAGCTTTGACTGCGACCGTGCCGACCTTGCGGCAGACGAGAAAGCGATCTGCGACAACAGGGCGCTGAACGACGCCGACGTCCGGATGGTCACGACCTTCGACATCCTGACCGGTCTGGTGGCGATGGGCGCGCGCGGCGAGATGCAGGATCGCCAGTCGCAATGGCTGAAGGAGCGCCAGGCCTGCGGCCCCGATGTCGCTTGCATCAAGGCGGCCTACGACAAGCGCATGCAGCAGTTGGACGAGGCCTACAAGAACATCAGCCGGCCGCTCTGAAGGGCTCTGACGGTTTGTGGCGATGCCGTAGTGGTCCTGGGATGCGGCGAAGGCGGGGCTTGCGGACCGGCAGGCTGCTGGAGGAGCCGTTCGGCACGCGGCCCAACGACCTGCCGATCACCGCCATCGCAACCGCGATCGAAATCGACCTGCGCGGCATGTTCGGCGACGAGGATCTGCCGACGATACGCAGGCCGGTGGAGCATATCCTGCTCCGAGCGCATGCCGGGCTGGAACTCTTCAGGGTCCGACATGCGGCTGGAATGCAAAAGGCCGGCGCGGGGCCGGCCTTCCGTCTCTGGCAATGCTTAGGGGAAGGCTATTCCGGCAGGATGCGCACCGCACCCAGGTCGGCGGAGCTTGCAAAGGCGGCATAGGCCTTCAGCGCGGTCGTGACGTTGCGCTTGCGCGGCTGCGCCGGCTTCCAGCCGAGCTTGTCCTGCTCGGCGCGGCGGGCGGCGAGCTCTGCGTCCGAGATCACCAGGTTGATCGTGCGGTTGGGGATGTCGATTTCGATCGTGTCGCCCGGGCGTACGAGGCCGATCGCGCCGCCGTTCGCCGCTTCCGGCGAGGCGTGGCCGATCGAAAGACCCGAAGTGCCGCCGGAGAAGCGTCCGTCGGTGATCAGCGCGCAGGCCTTGCCCAGCCCCTTCGATTTCAGGTAGCTCGTCGGATAGAGCATTTCCTGCATGCCGGGGCCGCCCTTCGGGCCTTCGTAGCGAATGACGACGACGTCGCCGGCCTTGACCTCGTTGCCGAGAATGCCCTTGACGGCCGCGTCCTGGCTTTCGAAGACGACGGCGGGGCCGGTGAACTTCAGGATCGATTCATCGACGCCGGCGGTCTTCACGATGCAGCCGTCGAGCGCGATGTTGCCCTTCAGGACCGCAAGCCCGCCGTCCTTGGAGAACGGGTTCTCGACGGAACGGATGACGCCCTTTTCGCCGTCGGTATCCAGTTCGTCCCAGCGGGCCTCCTGAGAGAAGGCGACCTGGGTCGGGATGCCGCCGGGCGCGGCGCGGAAGAAGGTGCGCACGGTCTCGCTGCTGGTGCGGGTGATGTCCCAACGGTCGATGGCCTCGCCGAGCGTTTCGGCATGCACGGTGGGGGTGTCGCGGTGGATCAGGCCACCGCGTTCGAGTTCGCCGAGGATGCGCATGATGCCGCCGGCGCGATGGACGTCCTCCATGTGGACGTCGTTCTTGGCGGGGGCGACCTTGGAAAGGCACGGCACCTTGCGGGAGAGCGCGTCGATATCGTCCAGCGTGAAGTCGATGCCGCCCTCATAGGCGGCTGCGAGGATGTGCAGCACGGTGTTGGTCGAGCCGCCCATGGCGATGTCGAGCGACATGGCGTTCTCGAAGGCCCTCTTGTTGGCGACGTTGCGCGGCAGGATGCTCTCGTCCTCCTGCTCGTAGTAGCGGCGGGCGAGGTCGACGATCAGGTGGCCGGCTTCGACGAACAGGCGCTTGCGGTCGGCATGGGTGGCGAGCGTCGAGCCGTTGCCGGGCAGCGACAGGCCGAGGGCTTCGGTCAGACAGTTCATCGAGTTGGCCGTGAACATGCCCGAGCACGAACCGCAGGTCGGGCAGGCGGAGCGCTCGATGACCTTGACGTCCTCGTCGGAGATCTTGTCGTCGGCGGCGGCGACCATGGCGTCGACCAGGTCGAGCGCGTGCGTCTTGCCGTGCAGGACGACCTTGCCGGCCTCCATCGGACCGCCGGAGACGAAGACTGAGGGGATGTTCAACCGCATCGCGGCGTTCAGCATGCCGGGCGTGATCTTGTCGCAGTTGGAGATGCAGACCATGGCGTCGGCGCAGTGGGCGTTGACCATGTACTCGACCGAATCCGCGATGATCTCGCGGCTCGGCAGCGAATAGAGCATGCCGTCATGGCCCATGGCGATGCCGTCGTCGACGGCGATCGTGTTGAATTCCTTGGCGACGCCGCCGGCTGCCTCGATCTCGCGGGCGACCAGTTGGCCAAGGTCCTTCAGGTGAACGTGGCCGGGCACGAACTGGGTGAACGAGTTGACCACTGCGATGATCGGCTTTCCGAAGTCCGCATCCTTCATGCCGGTCGCGCGCCAGAGGCCGCGGGCACCGGCCATGTTGCGGCCGTGGGTGGTGGTTCGGGAGCGATAGGCTGGCATCGACGTGTTCCTCAAATCCGTTCAGGCATGGCATGTGGGGGCGAAAAAGCCGTTCCGCCAGCCCTTGTCAGGGGTTCCCTAGCGCAAAAGCCCCGCCGCGTCACGAAAGGAATGCAATTTTTTGCGGGCCCGCGTGGAATTTCCTGTCGCGGTCCGGCGCAAGGACGACCATTGCCGACAGAGGCCGTTTGTGAGAGTGTCGCGGCGCGATGGCGGATGACAGGACGATGGCGAAGGAACGGGCGGACGTGGTCGAGACCGGGGAGGCGCGCCCGCTTTACCTGCGCATCCGCGACCAACTGGCCGAAGCGATCGCGGCAGGGCGGCTGCCGAAGGACGCGCTGCTTTTGGAGGGCCACGTGGCCAACATCTTTTCCTCCACGCGCACGCCGGTGCGGCAGGCCTTCGCCCTGCTGGAGGCAGAGAGTGCGATCCGCCGGTTCGACGGCCGCGGCTTCGTCGTCGGCCGCGGCAGGGGCGCGCCGCAGCGCATCGCCCTGACGTCGGACATGTTCGGCGGTGGCGAGGATGCACAGCCGCTGCGCAAGGCGCCCGCCTGGGAAACGATCTACGAGGCGCTGGAGCGGGAGATGGTGCATCTCTCCGTCTTCGGCCGCCACCGCATCAACGAGGTGGAACTGGCGCGCGCGAAAGGCGTCGGCCGCCAGGTCGCCCGCGACGCGCTCACCCGGCTGGAAAGCCTCGGCATCGTGGAGAAGGACGAGCGGATGCGCTGGACCGTCGTGCCGCTCGACGAGGGGCGCATGCGCGACCTGCACGACATCCGCGTGGCGCTGGAGCCGGTGGCGCTGAGGCAGGCCTTTCCCGTGATGCCCCGGGAGGAGCGCGCGGCGATGACGGCGCGGCTCAAGCGCGCGCTGGCCGGCTATCCCGATCTCTCGCTTGCGGAGATGGACGGCATGGAGACCGACCTGCACATCACCCTTCTCGGCCACTGCCCCAATCGCGAGATCCTGATCGCGCTGCGTCGCGCCCGCTTCATGCTCAATGTCAGCAAGCACATCATGGGCGTCTCGCACGTAATGCCGAAGGACGAACCCTTCATCGCCGAGCACCTCAAGGTGTTTGCAGCACTGGAGGCGGGGGATGTCGAAGGTGCGGCGGAGGCGCTCAGGCACCACATCGCCATATCGCTGCCGAAGGTGATCGGGAGGGTGGCGGAATTCCGGGCGACGCACCGGCCCGAACCGCCGGGCTATGCGATCGCGGCGGGGTAGGGGACGGGCGAGGGCCGCCAGAACGTCGCTTGTCTGAAGGCCAGGCTCGGCGTGGGGCTCCACCCAAGCAGGGGATTTGATCGCAGGGTGTCGGAAACTGCTTTGGCCGATCGTCTTCAAGACGGACAAGCCAGGGAGAATCGCGATGACGATTACCATTACCGCTTTCGAACGGTCGCCGGACTGCGGCAGGGGGATGGCGCGTGACATGCGTGTTCGCTGGGCGCTCGAGGAAGTCGGCCAGCCGTATGAGGTTCGCCTCGTTTCCTTCAAGGCGATGAAGGAGCCCGCGCATCTCGCGCTCCAACCTTTCGGCCAGATCCCGACCTATGAGGAGGATGGCCTCGTCCTGTTCGAGACCGGCGCCATCCTGCTTCATATCGCCGAGCGCCATGCGGGCCTGCTGCCGGACGACGCGCATGCCCGGGCGCGGGCGATCACATGGATGTTTGCCGCCCTCAACACGGTCGAACCGCCGACGGTTGATCGCGAAGTCGCCCGTTACCTGGAGGGCGACAGGGTATGGTACGAGGAGCGCCTGCCTCTCATCGATGAACGCATCCGCAAGCGGCTCGGCGAACTCGCAGCGCGCCTTGGCGATGCAGAGTGGCTCGACGGCGCATTCAGCGCCGGTGACCTCCTGATGGTGACGGTGCTGCGCAGGCTGGAAGGATCGGGTATCCTGGACGACTATCCTACGCTCTCTGCCTATGTCGCCCGAGGCCAGACCCGGCCCGCCTACAAGCGCGCCTTCGCCGCACAGCTGGCGGTGTTCGCCGCCGCGAATTCAGGCTGAGGGGGCTGCACGTACGGCGTATACGCTTACTGACTATTTCAATGGAACAGGCGACGCGCCAGCAGCACATAATATCGATCGGCTTCTACCGCCAGTCGAGTGGGCGAATTCCGGGAGACGCATCGGCCGGAGGTGCCGGGACATGCGGGCGATGTCGGGGACACTCAGGAATGGCGGCGGCAAAAACGCTGCGCCTAACCTCAGGTTTCAACCAGGATTACCAAAGACTCCGGCACCACCCCGTCAAAGGCCATCGCATCGGCTGCTGCCTTGCTTTGCATGGCCTTCCTCATGGCGTCCATATCCGGAACGTCCATAAGAACGGCCACACGAGTCGGGTCCTGTGGATCAACGAATGTTCGAATGTCGGTCACGCCGAGCGGACCGAACAACTCCTTGCGCTTCGGTGAGTTGAGCCAATGGTCCGCGCCCTTTGTGATGTTATGGTGGGCAACAATGGTCGGCATTGCATCCTCCCTCTTGTGCCGTGGAGCTCCGACATCAGGCGAGGCGTGCCGGGGTCCTCCACGTCGGAGCACGGAACGCCCACTCCTCAGGCCTGTCAAGCAATTCTTAGCGGGTCTTTCGATTTGACGGTGCCTGACGGTTGACACCGTGAGGCACAATCGCAGCCGTCCTCGCCCGCTGGCGATAGCGACCATCTGTGCAGTCACGGGCATGCCTCGCCTAGAAACTCAGAAGCTGGCATTCGGACGAGCGATACGTGACGTGTTCCCTTCCGCCCCTCACGTCACCGCCCCCACCTGCCACGGCACAAACTCGTTGTCGCCGTAGTCGAAGGCCTCGCTTGCCGTCTTCCTTCCCGAGGCCGTTTCGATGACGAATTCGAAGATGCGGCGGCCGGCGTCCTCGATCGTCTCGGTGCCATCGACGATGGTGCCGCAGTTGATGTCCATGTCGTCCTTGATGTGCTCGTACATGGGTGTGTTGGTGGCGATCTTGATGCAGGGCGCCGGCTTGTAGCCGGAGACGGAGCCGCGGCCGGTGGTAAAGGCCACGAGGTTGCAGCCGCCGGCGATCTGGCCGGTGACGGCGGCCGGGTCATAGCCGGGCGTGTCCATGAAGACGAAACCGGTCTCCGTCACTTCCTCGGCATATTCGTAGACGGCGTTGAGCGGCATCGAGCCGCCCTTCGCGACGGCGCCGAGCGACTTTTCGAGGATCGTCGTCAGCCCGCCGGCCTTGTTGCCGTGCGAAGGGTTGTTGTTCAGCTCGGCATCGTTCTTCGCCGTATATTCGCGCCACCAGTCGATGCGCGCGAGCAGCTTTTCGGCCACCTCCGGGCGGGCGGCGCGGCGGGTGAGCAGATGCTCGGCACCATAGATCTCGGGCGTCTCCGACAGCACGGTCGTGGCGCCTTCCTTCACCAGCATGTCCGAGGCGATGCCGAGCGCGGGATTGGCGGAAATGCCGGAATAGCCGTCCGAGCCGCCGCATTCGAGCGCCAGTTTGATTCCCGACAGCGGCTGCGGCGTGCGGCGGATGCGGCCAACGTCCGGCAGCATGTCGTCGATCATCTCGCAGGCGGCTTCGATCGTCTTGCGCGTGCCGCCCTGGTTCTGGATCATCATGGTGCGGAAGGTCTTGCCTTCCTCGAGGCCAGCCTCTTCCACCATGGGGCCGTACTGGAAGGTCTCGCAGCCGAGCCCGATCATCAGGATGCCGCCGAAATTTGGGTTGCGCGCATAGCCCTTGAAGGTACGGGTGAGGATGCGCCCGCCCTCGGATTTCAGGTTCAGCGCGCAGCCGCCGCCATAGGTCAGCGCCACGACGCCGTCGATGTTGTCGTGGCCGGCCTCGCGAAACTTCCGAGCGTAGTGCTCGGCGACGTAGCGCGAGACCGTGGCGGAACAGTTCACGGTCGAGAGGATGCCGATGTAGTTGCGGGTGCCGATGCGGCCGCCTCCGCGGTCGAAGCCGTCGAAGGTGCGGCGGTCGGCCTCCGGCACCATCGCGGGCGGTGCGTTGTCGACGCAGAATTCGTGCTTCAGCGCAACGTCGAGGATGGCGAGGTTCTGCAGGTGCACGTGCTCGCCCGGCATGATCGCCCGCGTCGCATAGCCGATGATCTGGCCGTATTTCAGGACCGGCGCGCCCTCGGCGATCGCGGCGATCGCGACCTTGTGCCCGCGCGGAATGCGTTCGGCGGCAATGACCCCGTTCACGAGCGCGCGCCCCGCATCGAGATTGGCCGGCACGACGCCGACATTGTCTTTCGGATTGAGAACGAGGACAGCGGGCATTTCGGCAAGCATGGCAGAACTCCTGCGACAGGGGACGGGCGAATTATGCACAATGTCGGCAAAAGTCAATTGTGGCAGTTTCGCACTCTGCCAAGGTTGACTCTGTGCCACCGATTCGCCTTCCCTCCCGGCATGCGCGTCGGGTCAAATAGTCATACTTTTGAATGAAATAGTCTGACAAATCGGTATTGACATGGCCGCCGGGCGGGGCGGATGCTGATGCGAAGCGCGGGTGCGCCGGGGGGTACAGGTGGACGTGACGAAGGAGCCGCGGGGCGGCAAGACGGATTTGCAGGTCCGCAGGCCGCGGGTGCAGAAAAACGTGACCGCTGCGATCGGGCTCGACATCTGCTCCGACCGCTATGCCGTGGGGAGCGTTCTTCCGCGGGAAAGCGATCTCTGTGAGATGTACGGCGTCAGCCGGACGGTGGTACGGGAATCCCTGAAGATCCTTTCGACCAAGGGGCTGGTTCATAGCCGGCCGCGCGTCGGCACGGTCGTGTGCGAGAAGACCGATTGGAACCTGCTCGATCCGCAGATCCTGGAATGGATGGGGCCGCGCATTCACGATCTCGATCTTTTCGGCTGCATTCTCGAGACGCGCCGCACGGTCGAGCCTGTCGCAGCGGCGTTTGCTGCCGAGCGCGCGACCGTCCAGGAAATCGCAGACCTCGACGGTGCCTGGCGGCGCATGCGCGACGCCGGCACGGATATCGAAGCCTTCACGCGCGCCGACGTGCAGTTTCACGAGATCCTGCTGAAGGCGAGCCACAACCAGGTCTTCCGCCAGCTCTCGTCCATCATTCATGCTGCGCTCATCTATGCGCTTTATCGCTCCAACGAGGCGGTGGAAGACCGCGAGGAGGCGCTCCTGGTTCATCGGGAACTGGTCGAGGCGCTGCGCCTGCGTGACGCGGAGGCCGCACGCGCGGCATCCCACCGGACGCTGGACCTTGCCGTTCGCGACCTCGCCCTGAACGGAGCCTCGCGGGGCCTAGCCGCCTCCAGCGTCGGAGCGGAGCGGTTTTCACCTTCCTTCAGAGGGTCATGACATCGGGAAGGGAGCGTCCACGCTGCGGGATTTGAGATGCAGCAGGTCGCGGAGTGCTTCGGTCGTGCCACGTGACGGCTGTGGCCGCAGCGCCGCAGGTGCCCGCAACGTCGATGTCACAAACACCGGTGCGGGTGATAACCGATTGCCTGACCGAGCATTGCCCTTTAAACATCTCTTAAGACATGCGGTCGGCCTCATATGGGCGGCGGCCACCGGGGAGGCTGCTTTGTCGGCGGCGCGGTAAAAGGGTGTATCCGAATGCGGAATGGGTGGCGCATTGCGCTTGTTTTGTCGCTTTCGGTGGCCGTTGCCGCGTGCGGTGGAAAGAAGGGCTTCATGGCTCCCATCGCCGAGACCGCGCCGGTGCCCGGAACATCAACGGTGGACATGCTCGTCGCCACCACCCGCGTGCCCTCCGGCGATCCGAACACGCTCTTCTCCGGCGAACGCAGCGCGCGGCCTTTCCTGACCGATATCGCCGTGTCCATTCCGCCGGACAAGAACCGCAAGGCCGGCAGCGTGCAGTGGCCGAAGAAGCTGCCGCCCAATCCTGAAACCGACTTTGCGGTGACGCGTGTCAAGCAACTGCCGTCGGTGGAAAGCGGCGAGGCCTGGTTCCGTGCGCACAACAAAAATGGCCACGTGATGGTCTTCGTGCACGGCTTCAACAACCGCTACGAGGACGCGGTCTTCCGGTTCGCACAGATCGTTCACGATTCGGATGCGCAGGTGACGCCGATCCTGTTCACCTGGCCGTCGCGCGCGCGCGTGTTCGACTATAACTACGACAAGGAAAGCACCAACTATTCCCGGACGGGTCTGGAGCGGCTTCTGCGCGCGATCGAGGCTGAAAAGGGCGTGACCGACATCACCATCCTCGCCCACTCGATGGGCACCTGGCTCGCCATGGAGTCGCTGCGCCAGATGGCGATCCGCGACGGCGGCAAGCTCGGGCCGAAGATCCAGAACGTGGTGCTGGCCTCGCCCGACATCGATATCGACGTCTTTGCGCGGCAGTGGTCGGACATGGGCGAAAGAAAGCCGAATTTCACGATCTTCGTCTCGCAGGACGACAAGGCGCTGGCGCTTTCGCGCTTCATTTCCGGCGACGTTCAGCGCCTGGGGCAGATCAATCCGTCGGACGAGCCCTATCGCGCCCAGTTCGAAAAGGCCGGCATCACGGTCGTAGACCTGACCAAGGTGCAGACCGGCGATCGGCTGAACCATGGAAAGTTTGCCGAGAGCCCGCAGATCGTGCAGCTGATCGGCGAGCGCCTGGTCAACGGTCAGACGCTGACGGACTCCGATGTTTCGCTCGGCGAGGGCATCACCGCAATCGTCGCGGGCACGGCAGGGGGGATCGGCCGTATCGCCGCGACGACGGTCGCAACGCCGGTGGACCTGCTGACGATGACGCCCGCGCAGGAGCGGCTGGGTGGCAGCGTGGACAAGGGGCTGATGTTCGACGAGTCCGAAAAGCAGCCGGTGACGCAAGCGAAGTAGCAGGATTGTGCAGTCCTGCTTCAAAAACACACACAATTGGTCATGGATGCGGCAAAATACACGTAGTCTCTCGTCCGGCATCGTGTGACGGCGCAGGCCGGCTCTTTGCGGGTCCGCGGTAGCCGACGAGCGGATCGTTCGCCCCTAATATGCTGAATTACCGTCATATTTCTGCTGTGGGCACTTTCACGGACGTGGACCGGAAGACAGAAATTTTGACAAATGGCCAACACTGCGGCCGCGAGTGCCGCGGCGCATGTCGCGTCTGATTGGACTTACGTTCGAGGCCTGTGATTTATTCCCAGCAACTTCCCACATTTTTGTGGAATTGTGTGTGATGTTGTGCTTATATGCCGACATAAGAAAAGATCAGCCGAAATCGTTACGCTTCGAAGGGGAATTCCATGGCTCGAACGCCGGAGGAATGGGGGGCGCTGCTTGGCAGTACCCTGGCGAAGATGCAGGCCAGCGATCCACGATTCATGCTTCCGGCGATGTCGCCGGACTGCTGCCGTATCATCACCGAGACGATCGCCGTCATCGCTGCCGAGGCTCGCTCGCAGGGCTATGACGACGCCCTGCTCGGCCTGCAGCAGGGCAAGATGGCGGGGCGAAGCCGCCTTCACGCCTGACCTGCGTTGCGATCTGACGCTTCCACCGAATGACATGGATTCTTTCCGTCCGGCAGGCGCACTGCAGGAAGCAGATGTGCGATGAATGCCGGCCGTGCCGTGCATTGGTCGCAGATCCGTCCGGTAATTGTCCGCGGTCAGATGGAAGACTTGGGTGGTCCACCCGGTCTTTCGGTGACGCTCGGGGTCAGGCGTCCGCGCGACCGCGAGCGGTTGGCGTTTGCAAGCCGTTCGCGCGCTTCTTTCAGCTCCTCGGCGGAGAAGAGCGGCTGGAATTCCGGCAGAAGCATCGTCGCTTCCATCGAGTGTCCGGTCTTGCCGAGGTCGATCAGCCGTTCGAGGCCGGTCGTGCCCGGCTTGAAGACCAGTTCCTTTGCCGCCGAGACGCCGCCGTTCAGGATGACGTAGCGCCGGAAGAGGACCGGCCGGAACCCGAGCGCGGAACAGACGTCGTAGAGCGCCAGCATCTGCTTGTGGAAACGCTCACGGGCGTGGTTACCGGCGGGGCCAATTTTCACGATGCTTTCCTTCGGTTTCAGCCTGCGCCGTTGCCTTGCGCCTGCCATCGTAACGAGGCTTTGCGCAGTTAGCCCGGAATGTCTGCCTGGTAAAGCTACAAATACCGATCTCTGTGCCGGCTGGAAGTAGCGCCGTGCGCGCCTACCGCACCATGAAGCCGATCGCGATCGCGTTGGCGAGGTCGATGAAGAAGGCGGACACCAGCGGCAGGATGATGAAGGCCGTCGGCGCCGGCCCATGGGCCTTGGTGACGGCCGTCATGTTGGCGATCGCGGTCGGGGTCGCACCCAGGCTGATCCCGCTGAAGCCGGCCGAGATGACGGCGGCCTGGTAGTCGCGGCCCATCGCCGGGAAGACGACGAAGATCATGTAGAGTACTGCGGCGACGGTCTGCAGGCCGAGCACGATGATCAGCGCCGGCCCCAGGCCGCCGAGGGTCCAGAGCTGCATCGACATCAGCGACATGGCGAGAAAGATGTTCAGCGAAAGGTCGGAGATGAGGGCCAGCGAGCGCGACCGGGACGGCCAGAACATGTTCGGCAAGAGACGGGGAATGGTGTTGGTCATCACGATTGCGACGAGCAGGCAGACGACGAAGAGCGGCAGCTTGATGCCGGTTTCGGCCACCACCTGGTCCAGTGCGAAGCCGATCAGGATCGCAATGTTGAGGATGAGGACGGTGCGCAGCAGGTTGACGTGGTTGATGCTGCTTTCCCGCACCGTCGCCGATGCGTCGGGCAGGCCGATGCTGGGCGGCTCGGTTGCCTCGCCGCTCAGCTTGTAACGGCCGATGAGAATGCGCGCGACCGGGCCGCCGACAAGGCTTGCGGTCACCAGCCCGAGCGTTGCCGAAGCGATCCCGATTTCCAGTGCGTTCGGCAGGTTGAAGCGATTGGCGATCAGCGGCGCCCAGGCGATCGTGGTGCCGTGCCCGCCGATCAGCGATACCGATCCGAGAAGTGCTGCGATCCCGTCCGGCAGGCCGAGAAGGGCGGCACTTCCGGCCGCGACGACATTTTGCAAGATCAGGAAGGACAGCGTCAGGACCAGGAGAATGACGAGCGGCTTGCCGCCGGCCCTGAGATCGTCCAGCCGGGCGTTGAGCCCGATGCCGGTGAAGAAATAGAGCAGCAGCATGTCGCGGGCATCGAGGTCGAACACGATGGCCGTGTCGAAGACGCGGTAGGCAATCAGGGTGACGAGTGCAGCGACGAGACCGCCGGTCACGGCTTCGGGGATGTTCCACCGTTTCAAAGGCCCGACGATCCGGTTGAGCCCAGATCCGACGAAGAACACCACGATGGCAATCGTAAAGGTCAGGAAGCCTGGTGTCTCGATCGTCGTCATGCGTCGG
Source organism: Mycoplana rhizolycopersici (assembly GCF_013378445.1). Taxonomy (GTDB): domain Bacteria; phylum Pseudomonadota; class Alphaproteobacteria; order Rhizobiales; family Rhizobiaceae; genus Mycoplana; species Mycoplana rhizolycopersici. The sequence goes on along the minus strand of NZ_JABXYK010000005.1, from coordinate 303,509 downwards.
TTGCTCCCTCAAGCGAAGCGCTGCGCGCTGTGGTGGCAAGTCGCGTTCAGGGTTGTGTTACTACGGCGCGGCCGGGCGGTCCAGAAGACGCCGGCGAAGTCGCGGAAAAATACGAAAAGGGCTCAGCGATTTCTCGCTAAGCCCTTGAAATTCGAATGGTGGGCGTGACAGGGATTGAACCTGTGACCCCTACGATGTCAACGTAGTGCTCTCCCGCTGAGCTACACGCCCATCCGATGTGGGCGCATAGACCATAAAAGCCGGCGCGGCGTCAATAGGCTTTGTGAAGCTTTTTTCACGCTTATTTTTGCCGCTGTGGAGGCCCCTGATTTTCCGGGATTTCGGGCGAAATCAGGCCCGTGGATAAAAAGGGGATCGCACTCCAAACGAGAAAATGGCACCCTATCTTCCTGTCGGCGCTTTGGGAGGAGGGCTGCAGGTTTGCGGGATGTATCGCTTCGGCCGCGCGGCTGGCGATGCTTTCCGGCGGCACGGTCTGACACCGTCCGCATGCCTTGCCTCTGCTGGAGCCATCGCCGTGGGAGGACAATGACCATGTACACCGCCGGAATGCATTTCGGGCTTGGCGACGAGGTCGATGCGCTGCGTGAGAGCGTGCGGCGTTTCGCGCGCGAGCGGATCGCGCCGATCGCTGCTGATATCGATCGCGACAATGCCTTCCCCGCGCCGCTCTGGCAGGCGCTCGGCGAACTCGGCCTTCTCGGCATCACGGCCTCGGAAGACTATGGCGGTGCCGGCATGGGCTATGTCGCCCATTGCGTGGCGATGGAGGAAATCAGCCGCGCGTCCGCCTCGGTCGCCCTGTCCTACGGCGCCCATTCCAACCTCTGCGTCAACCAGATCATGCGCAACGGCACGGAAGCGCAGCGCGAAAAGTACCTGCCGAAGCTGATCTCGGGCGAACATGTGGGCGCACTCGCCATGTCGGAGCCGGGGGCCGGGTCGGACGTCGTCTCGATGAAGCTGCGGGCAGAGAAGCGCGGCGACCGCTACGTCCTGAACGGCAACAAGATGTGGATCACCAACGGTCCCGATGCCGACGTGCTCGTCGTCTATGCCAAGACCGATCCCGGTGCCGGGGCGCGCGGCATCACCGCCTTTATCGTCGAGAAGGGGTTTGCGGGCTTTTCCACCGCCCAGAAGCTCGACAAGCTCGGCATGCGCGGCTCCAACACCTGCGAACTGGTGTTTTCCGACTGCGAGGTGCCGGCGGAGAACGTTTTGGGCGGCGAGGGGCGCGGCGTGAACGTGCTGATGTCGGGGCTCGACTACGAGCGGGTGGTACTCTCCGGCGGGCCGCTCGGCATCATGGCCGCCTGCCTCGACGTGGTGGTGCCCTATGTGCACGAGCGCCGTCAGTTCGAACGGCCGATCGGCGAATTCCAGTTCATCCAAGGCAAGGTGGCCGACATGTACGTCGCGCTGAATTCCGCCCGCGCCTATGTCTATGCGGTGGCGGCGGCCTGCGACCGCGGCGAGACGGCGCGCAAGGACGCCGCTGGCTGCATCCTCTACGCCGCCGAACAGGCGACGCAGCAGGCGCTGCAGGCGATCCAGGCGCTCGGCGGCAACGGCTACATCAACGATTACCCGACCGGCCGGCTGCTGCGCGACGCCAAGCTCTACGAAATCGGGGCAGGGACGTCGGAGATCCGCCGCATGCTGATCGGCCGCGAAATCTTCCAGGAGACCGCGTGATGGCGGTGCTGAAATCAGGCATCTCTCCGCGCAGCGAAGCGTTTGCCGCCAACCGGCAGGCGATGCTTTCAGCGATCGGGACGGCGGAGGCTGCTGCCGAACTCGCCTTCGAGGGCGGTGGCGCCAAGGCGCGCGAACGCCATCTCGGCCGGGGCAAGCTGCTGCCGCGCGAGCGCGTGGCGCAACTGATCGACCCGGGCTCGCCCTTTCTGGAGATCGGGCTGACGGCGGGGCACGGGCTCTATGACGGGGCCTCGCCCGGCGGCGGGCTGATTGCCGGTGTCGGCCGCATATCCGGGTTGGACTGCATGATCGTGTGCAACGATGCAACTGTGAAGGGGGGCACCTACTATCCGATCACGGTGAAGAAGCACCTGCGCGCCCAGGAGATCGCCGAGCAGAACCGGTTGCCCTGTTTCTATCTCGTCGATTCCGGAGGCGCCAATCTGCCGAACCAGGACGAGGTGTTCCCCGACCGCGACCACTTCGGCCGCATCTTCTACAATCAGGCGCAGATGTCGTCGAAGGGTATCGCGCAGATCGCGGTCGTGATGGGCAGTTGTACTGCTGGCGGGGCCTATGTGCCGGCGATGAGCGACGAGACCGTGATCGTGCAGAACCAGGGCACGATCTTTCTCGCCGGCCCGCCGCTGGTGAAGGCTGCGACCGGCGAGGTCGTCTCGGCCGAAGACCTCGGCGGCGGCGATGTGCACACGCGGCTCTCGGGCGTCGCCGATCACTTGGCGCGCGACGACCGGCACGCATTGGCGCTGGCGCGTCGGATCGCCGCCAATCTCAACGGCCGCAAGCCGCCACTGCCGCAAAAGGGCGGAGGCGATCCGCCGCTCTACGATCCCGACGAGATCCTCGGCATCGTGCCCGCCGACAGCAAGGTGCCCTACGACGTGCGCGAGGTCATCGCCCGCATCGTCGACGGTTCGCGCTTCGACGAGTTCAAGGCGCGTTTCGGCACCACGCTGGTCTGCGGCTTTGCCGCCGTCCACGGAATACCGGTCGGGGTCGTCGCAAGCAACGGCGTGCTCTTTTCGGAAGCGGCGCTGAAGGGGGCGCATTTCATCGAACTCTGTGGCCAGCGCTCCATTCCGCTGGTGTTCCTGCAGAACATCACCGGCTTCATGGTAGGGCGGAAATACGAGGCCGACGGCATCGCCAAGCACGGCGCCAAGCTGGTCACGGCGGTTGCCACCGTCGGCGTGCCGAAGATCACCATGCTGATCGGCGGCTCCTACGGGGCCGGCAATTACGGCATGTGCGGCAGGGCCTATTCGCCGCGCTTTCTCTGGACCTGGCCGAACAGCCGCATCGCGGTGATGGGCGGCGAGCAGGCGGCAGGCGTGCTCGCAACGGTGCGGCGGGAGGGGATCGAGCGCTCGGGTGCCGCATGGTCAGCAGAAGAGGAGGCCGAGTTCAAGCGGCCGACGATCGAGATGTTCGAGCGCCAGAGCCACCCGCTCTACGCCTCGGCTCGGCTCTGGGACGACGGCATCGTCGACCCTCGCGGGGCGCGCGACGTCCTCGGTCTGTCCTTGTCTGCCGCACTCAACGGCCCAATCGAAACGACGCGCTTCGGCCTGTTCCGCATGTAGATCCAACGTCAGGAGGCCAATCATGAAACGGGAGAACATCAATGCGAAGAACGCACCGGACCCGCACGGGGGATACTCGCAGGCGGTGAAGCTGGAGGCGTACGAAAGGCTGCTGCTTGTCAGCGGCCAGATCCCGGCGGACAGGGACGACAAGGTGCCGGACGGCTTCGAGGCGCAGGCGCGCCAGGTCTGGCGCAACGTCGACGCACAACTCAAGGCGGCGGGCATGGACAAGTCCAATCTCGTCAAGGTGACGACCTATCTCGCCGACCGGCAGTATGCGACGGCCAACCGGGAGCTGCGCAGCGAGTATCTCGGCGCCGTGGCGCCCGCGATGACAGTGGTGATCTGCGGCATTTTCGACGAGCGCTGGCTGCTTGAAGTCGAGGCGGTGGCGGCACAGTAGGGCCGGTGGCGATCGAAAGGGCCGGCTTCCGGCCCGCCTCGCCAAGGCCCTGGCTTCCACCCCGCACCAGCAACCGGTCATCACCGGGAGAAACGATGTTCAAGAAGATCCTGATTGCCAATCGCGGCGAGATCGCCTGCCGGATCATCCGCACGGCCCGCAAGCTCGGCATCGCGACCGTTGCCGTCTACTCGGACGCCGATCGGACGGCGCTGCACGTGGCGATGGCGGACGAGGCGATCCGGATCGGTCCGCCGGAAGCCGTGCGCAGCTATCTCGACGGCACTGCGATCATCGACGCCTGCCAGAAGAGCGGGGCGGAGGCCGTACATCCGGGATACGGCTTCCTCTCCGAGAACCCGGACTTCGTCGAGGCGGTCGAGGCGGCCGGCCTCGTCTTCATCGGCCCGTCCGCGCGTGCGATCCGGTCGATGGGGCTGAAGGATGCCGCCAAGGCGCTGATGGCGCAGGCGGACGTGCCCGTCGTGCCAGGCTATCATGGCGACAGCCAGGAGCCGGATTTCCTCGCCGCGCAAGCGGATCTGACCGGCTATCCGGTGCTGATCAAGGCGCGGGCCGGCGGCGGCGGCAAGGGCATGCGCCGGGTGGACCAGCCGGCCGCGTTCGCGGCAGCCCTCGCCAGCGCCCGGCGCGAGGCCGAGGCTTCCTTCGGCGACGGACGGGTGCTGGTGGAAAAATACATGGCCAAGCCGCGGCATATCGAGGTCCAGGTGTTCGGCGACAAGCACGGCAATGTCGTCCATCTGTTCGAGCGAGACTGCTCGGCGCAGCGTCGCCACCAGAAGGTTATCGAGGAGGCGCCGGCGCCCGGCATGACCGCGGAGATGCGCGAGGCGATGGGGACGGCGGCGGTGCGGGCTGCGCAGGCGATCGGCTACAGCGGGGCCGGCACGGTCGAGTTCATCGCCGATGTTTCCGACGGGCTGCGCGCCGATCGCTTCTTCTTCATGGAGATGAATACCCGCCTGCAGGTCGAGCATCCGGTGACCGAGGCGATCACCGGGCTCGATCTCGTCGAATGGCAGTTGCGCGTGGCTGCAGGCGAGCCGCTGCCGAAGCGGCAGGCGGAGCTTTCGATCGACGGCTGGGCCTTCGAGGCGCGGCTCTATGCGGAGAACCCGGCGCGCGATTTCCTGCCCTCGACGGGGCGGCTGGCGCTTTTCGACCTGCCGGACGGTGTGCGGGTCGATTCCGGCGTGCGCGCCGGCGACGAGATCACCGCCTTCTACGATCCGATGATCGCCAAGGTGATCGCCCACGGTGCCGACCGCACCGAGGCGCTCGGCAGGCTCGCCGGCGCGCTGGCGCAATGCAGGATCGCCGGGGTGACGACCAATGCCGGCTTCCTGGGGCGGCTCTGCCGCGAACCGCATTTTGCCGCGGGCGACGTCGACACCGGGTTGATCGGACGGCAGGCGGAGACATTGCTGCCGAATCCGCCGGCAGGGCCGAGGGTGCAGGCGCTGGCGGGGATCGCAGCACTGGGGCTGATCGACCCGGCCGAGGGCGGCGATCCCTGGGAGCGGCTGCGCGGCTTCCGGCTGTGGGGGCCGTCGTGGCAATCGGTCTTCGTCGAGCAGGACGGAAAGCCGCTGAAGGTCCGGGTCGCCGCAGGCGAAGGCCGGCGCTTCGAGGTCGCGATCGGCGAGATGCGGCTGTCGGTCGTGCTGCGCGCGGGGGGCGCAAAGGGCGCTGTTCTGGCCGATTTCGGTGATCGCAGCCTGGAGGTGTGGATCGCCCGGCAGGGACCGGAAATCGTCTTGTTCGCCGAGGGCGAAAGCCACGTGTTCCATGTCGAGGAAATGGCAGGTCTGCACGGCGAGGAGGAAGCCGGCGGCGACGTGCTGGCAGCGCCGATGCCGGGTGTGGTGCGGCTTGTGCAGGCAGAGGCGGGGACGGCGGTCGTCAAAGGCGACGCGCTCGTGACCATGGAGGCGATGAAGATGGAGCTGGTGCTGCCGGCACCGCGCGACGGCACGGTGGAAATGGTGGCGGTTGCCGCCGGCGACCAGGTCGCCGAGGGGGTCGTGTTGCTGCGGCTGGCGGCGGAGGAGGCGGGTTAGGGGAGCCAATGCCGGAGTTTATCAGAACCGACTCTGGCTGCGCCGGAGCCTGCTTTCATCGATGGCGGTCGAGGCTTTCCTTTTTCAGCGGAAGAAGGTGGCGCGCAGCGCCGGATGACGGCGGAGCACACGCACGGCATCTGCGCTGACCTCCATATCGCCTTACATTCGTTCGGCCTTTCTCCCCAATCGGGAGAAGTGAGCCCGCGGCAGACGCAGCGTGTTCCGTACTCGTCGCCGGTCAGCACCGGTTGCGGGCAAAGTATCAGGTTTGTGGCCCTGCTGCCGTGCCCCCGCGCTCCGAACGACATTCGCTCCGCCACGCCCGGGCGCTTCTTCACCCCGTGGCGCGGGGGTTCCCCCTCATTCGCCTGCCGGCACCTTCTCCCCGCGCGCCGGGAGAAGGTCGGTCGCCGCGGGTTTCTTGCTCCCTCTCTCCGCTTGCGGGGGAGGGTTGGGGTGAGGGGCGCAGATGTCGGAGGTTCGGGGCGTTTCAAAAACGGAGATGAGGAGATGAGCGCGCGCCGGACCGGTTCATTCTCGGCGGGCGCGAAAGTTGAAAGGCACGAGAACGCACTTCCGTCTTGAGGGCGGAGGTCGTTCCTGTCGCGTGCTATTCCACGAACACGCGCACGCTGGCTGCGCGCCCCATTGCATCGATCACCGTCAGGGTCGAATAGCCGGCGCCGTCGGGGGTCCACTGGGTGGTCCGGCGGCGGGACGTGTCGGGGAGCATCCGGCCGTTGGCGAGCCAGCGGAAGGGGGCGCGGCCGCCCTGCAGCTTCAGCGCCAGTGGCGCAATGTCGCTGCCGGCGCGGGCGCCGAGTTCGACGTGGGCGCCTTCCGGCGGGAAGACGATCTGCGGTGCCGGTTCGCGGGCGGTGGCGGCGACGAGGCCGGAGGCGGTGCGGGCGAAGCGACGCAGGCCGACGGGGAGTTCGGATTGCGCGGTGCGGACGGCACCCGGCGGGGCTTTCGGCATCGGGGTGATCGCGATGCCCGATTTCGAGAAGGCCTCGAACAGGATGGGGGCGGCCGATTCGTAGCCGGTGAGGCCCGGTATGGCGGCATTGTCGGCGCGGCCGACCCAGACGCCGAGCACATGGCGGCCGTCATAGCCGACCGACCAGGCGTCGCGGTAGCCGTAGCTCGTGCCGGTCTTGTAGGCGAGGCCGAGCCTGCGGCTGCCGTGCGGCGGCAGCACGGCGGCAAGCGCGTCGGTGACGTTCCAGGCGGCGGCCGGCTCGATCAGCGGATCGCCCACCACGACTTCCGGTGACTGCTCGACGCCGTCGCCGAGGCGGACGACGGCTCCCTGGTTGGCGAGCGCCGCATAGAGCTGGACGAGGTCGCGCAGCGTGATCCCGGCACCGCCGAGGCCGATCGCAAGGCCCGGCGCCTCGCCGGCGGGCAACGTGAGCCGGACATCGGCGCGGCGCAACCGCACCGTCAGCCGTGTCGGGCCGACGGCATCGAGCAGGCGCACCGCGGGGACGTTGAGCGAAAGCTGCAGCGCCTGGCGGATGCTGACATCGCCCTGGTAGCTCATGTCGAAGTTGCGCGGCCGATAGCCAAAGAAGTCGGCCGGCCGGTCCTCGACGATCGTCTCCTGCGCCACCAGCCCCTCCTCGAAGGCGAGGCCGTAGATGAAAGGCTTCAGCGTCGAGCCGGGCGAACGGATCTGGCGCGTCATGTCGATCCATCCGGAACGGGCGGCATCGAAATAATTGGCCGAACCGACCTCGCCGATGATTTCGCCGGTCCGGGCGTCGGCCATGACCATCGCCACCGAAAGCTTCGGGCCGAGCCGTTCGGCGGCGTTGCGGGCGACCGTCTCCAGTACCTGCTGCACGCCGCGGCGGATTGTCGTCTCGTGGCGCTGGCGGGTCGGGTCCTTGCGCAGCGCGAGTTCGGAAAGATGGGGAGCAAGAGCCGGCAGCTGCAGGCGGCGGTTGGGGACGGTTTCACCGCCCGCCCGTTCGGCCTCGCCTTCGCCGATCACCGTCGAGACCGCCATGCGGGTGAGCACGCGCTCGCGCGCAGCTTCGGCCATCTTCGGGAAGCGGTCCGGCCGGCGGCGCTCGGGCAGTTGCGGCAGGGCGACGAGGAGGGCAGCTTCGGCGACCGAGAGCCGCTTCGGCTCCTTGCCGAAATAGGAGAGGCTTGCGGCGCGCACGCCCTCCAGATTGCCGCCATAGGGGGCGTGGGTCAGGTAAAGATCGAGGATTTCGGCCTTGCCCAGCCGCCGCTCGATCTGGATGGCGCGTGCGATCTGCCTGGCCTTCGCCAACAAGGAGCGGCCCTCGCGCGGTTCGATCAGCCGGGCGACCTGCATCGACAGCGTCGAGGCGCCGGAGACGATGCGGGCGTGGCTAACGAGCTGACCGGCGGCGCGCAGGAGCGCCAGCGGATCGATGCCCCTGTGCTCGTAGAAACGCTGGTCCTCATAGGCGAGCAGCATCCGGACGAACTGCGGATCGACGTCCTTGGACGTCGTCCGCAGCCGCCAGAGGCCTTCGGAGGTCGCGAAGGCCCTGAGCAGTCGCCCGTCGGCATCAACCACTTCGCGCGAGACTTCCCGCGCCTTCTCGATCGGCGGGGGAAAGGCCGCGTCGGCGCGCAGCAGCCCGTGCAGCAATGCGGTGAAGACCACCGCATTGCAAAGCAGGGCCAGCAGGCCGACGCGCAAGACCCGCACGGTCGCCTCCTATTCCGCCAGCACCTGCATGCGGCCGGTCGCCGTGCGGGCCGAGAACTGCGGACGGTACATGTCCTCGACGCTCGCCGCCGGATGATCATAGGTTCCCGGTGTCACCGCGCGCACCACATAGGCGAGCGTGATCTCGCTGCCGCTCGTGCCGGAACGGTCGAAGGCGGCGACGAAGCGATCGCTGCGGAACTCGGTGTGGGCGGCCTCGACGTCACCGATCCATTCGAAATTGGTGAGGCTGGCGCTGTTGACGAGGCTCGGATTGTCGATTTCCAGGCCCGCCGGCAGAAGATCCGTGACGAGCACGCGCGAGGGCCAGGCGTTGTCCTGCGTGACCTTCAGCACGACCACGTAGCGTTCGTTCTGGCGGGCCTCGGAAATGGTCGCCGGTTCGCCGTCGAGGGTGTAGTAGCTGCGCTCGATGGCAAAGCCGTTGCCGCCGGCCGGCAGCGGCTGCACGGGGGCTGCGACCGTAGTGAGCACGGCAGAGACGTTGTCATTGCCGCGGTTGACGACGGTGACGGGTCTTTTCAGAAGATCCTCGCCGCTCATGCGGGCGGCATAGCGGCCGCTGTGGTCGGCCCCGTTCACCTCCAGCCGTAGCGTGTCGTCTTCGCCCTGGATGGCGCGGGCGGCGAGCAGCATCCAGGTCTGTTCCTGGGTGCTGGTATAAGCCTTGTGCTGCCATTCATTCGCGACGATGCGCGAAAGGTCTGGAATGATCGCCGGCACCGGGCGGGCCTCGGCTGCCAGCGCCAGCACGGCGGCGCCGTCGCGAAGTGCGGAGCCGTAGTCGGAGCGGTCAAGGCTGACATTGGTGACGTCCGTCGTCATGCGAAGCGAGTCCCGGAAGATCCGCTCGGCGCGCTGCGCATCGCCGTAAAGGCCAAGCGCTGCGGCGACGTGCGCCTTGGCGAGCGGCGTCGGGAATTCGGCAAGCCGCGTGTCGGCGTAGTAGCGCAGGTCGCTGATCGAGGCCTTACGGTTGCGGGCCAGCACGTAGAGCGCATAGGCGATCTCGTTGCCGCGGTCCTGCACGTTGTTGTCGTAGGACAGCGCGTTCTGGAGGTTGTCGAGCGCCTGCACCATCGCCTGTTCCGGTACCTCGAACTTCTGTTCGCGGGCGCGGGTCAGGAAATCGGTGACGTAGGAATCGAGCCAGAGGTCGCCGTAACCCGGACCCCAGAGGCCGAAACTGCCGGAAGACGACTGGTAGGAGAGCACGCGATAGATCGCGTCCTGCACCCGCTTGGCCGTTTCGGTGTCCTCGGGCAGGCCGGTCCCTTTCGAAAGCTCGCTCAGATAGAGCAGCGGCAGGGCGCGGCTGGTGGTCTGCTCGGCGCAGCCATAGGGATAACGGTCGAGCGTCATCAGCAGGGCTGGAATGTCGAAGGCCGAGGAGCGGGAAACGTTGAGCGCAACCGAGGCGCTGCCGAGCAGGCTGTCGGCGAGCAACTGGTCGTCGATCGTGACGCTGCCGCCGGCGGCAAGCTCCAGCACCCGCCGCGTGGTGATCGGCAGGGTGGCAGGGCGGACGGGAATGTCGAGCGACTGTTCAAAGGTCTGGCCGGCGCCGTCCGACAGGGCCACGGTGATGACGCCGCTGCCGACCTCGCCGCCGATCAGCGGCAGGGTCAGGTCCGTCTTGCCGCCCGCCTCCAGCCGCACGGTCTGCGACGCTCCGGTCTGCTCGACCATTACGGAGGGATTGTGGGTGATCGACAGCTGGTAATCGCCGGCCGGCGCGTCGGTGTTGGCGATGTCGAGGCGCAGGCTGGCGCGGTCGTCTGGCGCCAGGAATTTCGGCAGGCTGGCGGTGACGACGACCGGGTCGCGGATGATGACGTCGCGGCTGGCGTGGCCGATGCCGGCCTTCGACCAGGCGACGGCCATGACGCGGGCGGTGCCGTTGAACTGCGGAATGTCGAAGGAGACCTTCGCCTTGCCTTCGGCATCAAGCTTGACCGGGCCGGAGAAGAAGGCGACGAGCTTCTGCGTGGGCGGGTTTCCCTCGAGTGCCACCTGGCCGCCGTCGCCGCCGGTACGCAGCCGGCCGGTGGCGCCGAGCGAGCCGTCGATCAGGCGGCCATAGAGGTCGCGGATCTCCAGCCCCAGCCGGCGCTGGCCGAAGTACCAACCGTCCGGATCGGGAGCTTCGTAGCGGGTCAGGTTGAGGATGCCGACATCGACGGCGGCGACGGTGACATAGGCGTCCTCGTTCGCGCCGGCTCCGGCAACGGTGAGCGAAATGTCCAGCGGCTGGCGTGGCAGCGTCTTTTCCGGCGCATCAAGCGTGATCGCCAGCTTGCGTTCGGCCGGATCCACCTTCAGCCATTTGACGCCGATGGCGCGCATCGGCATGCGGCTTTCCTGCGCATCGCCGGGACGATAGAGCGTAGCGGTGATATAGGCACCAGCACCCCAGTCGGCAGTGACCGGGATTTCGACCTCGCCGCCGCTTTCGCCGGCCGCGGCTGTCGCGACCGAGATCAGGTTCTCCGTGCCGTTGGTGACGAGAAGCTGGCCGGCATAGCGCGAGGTGACCTTGAGCTTCGCGGTCTCGCCGACCTTGTAGCTTTCCTTGTCAAGCGCGATCTCGAGCGCGTCCGGCGTTTCCGTCGAAGTGGCCTCGACATACCAGCCGGCGTCGAATTCGATGCTGGTCGCCGGACCGGCGGCGGACGCCGTCTCGACTTCGAGACGGTAGCGGCCCCAGCCGACCGGAACGGCGATCTCCGCACCGTCCTCGGTGACGTCGATCACGCCGGCCTCGACCTGCTTTGTCGACAGGATCGGTTCGTAGCGCCAGGAAGAACCGTCGCGATACCATTGATAATCGCGCTCGACGCTCAGAAGCTTCCATGGCAGGCCCTTCATCGCCTGCCTGCCGCCCTCGGGACCGGCTACGATCACGTGGAAACGGGCCGTCGAATTTTCCGGAACGTCGCCGCTGGCTGCCGGGCGGATGCCGATCATCGGTCCGTCGGCGCGCACCGGCAGGATCAGCGAGCGCTCGACGGCACGACCGCCTGTCTCGCTCATGCGTACGGTGATCTCGGCGTTCAGAAGCTGGGTTGTCGCCGGGCGTTCGGCGACATCGACCTCGAAGCGCGCCTTGCCCTCGTCGTCGAGCGGCGCCAGGCCCTCGATCGGCAGGCGGTTCTCCTCCATGCCCTCCTCGTCGGCAAGACCGAAGACATAGCCCTTGAAGGCCTCGCTGGCGCGCGTCGGCTTCAGGGACACGTCGCCCTCGATCTCCAGGCCGGCGGCAGGCGCTCCGTACAGGTAGCGGCCGTCGACGTCGATCGCGACCGGTGTGCCGCTGACGATGTCCTTTGCCTCGCTCGTCAGGTCGAATTCGGTGCGATCGGGCACGAAGTCGTCGACAAGGAAGGTCTTCTCGCCGATCGACGGCGCCTTGGGATCGGCGAAGATCTGCATCGTCCAGGTGCCGCGCATGGCATTCGACTGGACGGGGAAGTCGATCGTGTGGCCGCCGAGGCGGCTGTCGTTGCTGACGAGACGCCGGTCCTCGACGCCATCGGGGCGGGTGAAGACGAAGGTCAGCGGCAGGCCTTCCACCGCGTTCGCCTCAACGTCGCGGGCAAGGGCTGCGGCATGCACCGTCTCGCCGGCACGGTAGATGCCGCGCTCGGTCCAGGCGAAGATGTCGATGGCGCCCGGCGCCGGGCGGCCGGTGACGCCGCGGTCGGAGAGGTCGAAGCCGGCGCGGGTCATGTCGAGGAAGACGTAGTCGGCCTCGCCGTTGCGCGCCGTCAGCACGGCCGGCATCATCGCCGCGGTGCCGCGGATCAGCCCGGCGGTGAAGGTGGCGCGGCCATCGGCGTCGGTCGTGGCGGTGCCGAGGATCTCGTTGTTTTTCGCCAGCAACTGCAGTTCGACGCCGGCCAGGGGCTTCGCGCTGCCGAGCGAGCGGGCGAAGACGTGCAGCCCGTCGGTGCCGGCGAATGTCGAAAGGCCGATGTCGGAGACGAGGAACCACTGCGTGGCCTTGGCGTCCCATTCGCGCTTCGGCCCGTTCGAGGCCTCGGCGGTCAGAACGTAGATGCCGGGTTCGCGCTTCGGCAGGGCCTCGTCGACGGGGAAGGAGGTGACGACGTCCTTGTTGAGATCGCGCTGCATCTCGATCTGGCCCTGCCAGACGAGTTTGCCGAGTTCGCTCTCGATACGGCCGGCGCCGTAGCCGTCCAGCTGGGTGAGGAACTGCGAGCCGGTCAGAAGGGCGGCGATGCTGCGGTCGCCGACGCGGTAGAGCTTGAGATCAGCGCTGTCGGTGTTGACGGAGACGAGCGGGATGCCGCGCCGCGCGGTGCTCGGCAGCACGAAGCTGTCGCCGGTGAAGCGTACGCTGGCGCTGCGGTCCTGGACGTAGATGTCCAGCTCGACGGCCTGCTCCAGGCTTTCGTCGACCGAGGAAGGCAGGCCGGGACGGAATGCAAGCTTGTAGCGCTGGCCGTGGTTCAGGCCCTCGACGCAGACCTGGCTGTCCTTCGCCTCGACGCCCTTGGGGGCTGCGCCGTCGAGCGTGACGAAGCTTGCGTAGTCGGTGCCGAATTTTACCAGCGGTTCGGAGAACTGCACGCAGGCCCGCGGGCTCGCGCTGTCGTTGTCGAGGGTGTGCTGGACGACGCGGAAGCCCTGGCGTGCCTTGAGATCGAGATAGGCGGCGCGGACTGTGGGGTCTGCGACCAGCGCAAGGCTTTCCTTGTAGGCGTTGATGCCGGCGCGGTAGTTGCCGGACTTGTCGAGCGTGTCGGCGAGAACAGCGAGTGCGTCGGCGCGGGCGGTGATCGACCGCGTCAGCCAATAGGCGTTCAGGGCGGCAAGCGGGCCCTGGCCGGCAAGATAGGAATTGTCGGTCGAGCGGGCGGCGGTCTGGGCCATTTCGATCCAGAGGAAGCGGTCGTCGGGCGCCAGCGACAGCGCACCCTTGAAGGCGTCCAGCGCCTCGGAGATGCGGCCGGTCTCGGCCTCGATCCGGCCAAGTGCCGCGAGGCTTTCCACGCCCTGTCCTTCCTGGGTGCTGAGCAGCGTGAGGCTGGACCTGAGCGCGCGCGCCTCCTGCAGCATGCCCTCGGAGAGGAAGCCGAGTGCGGGTGCCGCGCCGATGTCCGCCTCGCCGTCGGTCAGCGTGATCTTGCCGGCGATCGTGCCGTTGAAGCCGTTGAGCTGATTGAAGTCGGACTTGAGGAAGCACCATTTCACCTTCGGATTGTAGGTGAAGGCGCGGCAGGAAGGGTCGCCGATGCACTGGCTCTTGCACTGGTCCAGCGTGACATTCTGCACCGTGCGCAGGTCGAACCCGAAATAGTCGGCGTTCTCGGTGGTGACGATCGAGCGTTTGGATTCGGCGGCGTGGCCCGGGAGAGCGCCGGAGAGGACGGCTGTCACAAGCGTGACGAGAAAGGCGGAGACGCCGAAGAAAGAACGCATAACCCCATGTCCTCCAAATGCCATCGGTCCCAGCGCCGGCCACTCTTGATAGCTGAGCGGCGGATGTCAACCGAAGGTCGCAAAGTTTCCCGGCTGGGTCGAAAGGTTGAAGCGGCTGTCCCGGGCAGAACTGTGTCCCCTGAATAGAACGGTCCAGCCCGCAGGTTTCATCGCGGATGCGGCAAGGATTCCGGCGCGGCTCTATCCGGCGTTTTCGGCGCGTTCATTGCGCACGATCCGGTAGTAGGGGGAGAGGGCCGGCAGGGCTGCGAGCATCTCGTCGAAGAGCGGATCGTCGGGCGTGAGCGTGCCGGCGTAGCGGGCGGTGACGAGGCGGCGATGCTTCTCCGCGACATCGTCGGCCACATCGGCAAGCGCTGTGAAGACGGGAGAGGCCGTCGTCCGTCCCTTCACGGTGATGCGGTCGAGTTCCAGCGCACAGAAACGGTCGGCGAGAAGGGCGGTGCCCTCGCCGATCAGAAGCGGCACGCCGTAGTTCTTCGAGGCGCCCTCGAGGCGGGAGGCGAGGTTTACCGCGTCGCCCAGCACCGAATAGTCGAACCGCTGCGAGGATCCCATATTGCCGACGACGCATTCGCCGGTGTTGATGCCGATGCCGATCCGGAGCTGATGGTGGACGGCGCCGCGCTCGGTCGCCTCGCGTTTCAGCTCTTCGTTGAGGCTGTCCATCCGCGCCAGCATGTCGATGGCCGCTGCCACTGCGTGGTTGGCGTGGTCGTCGTCGTCCAGCGGCGCGTTCCAGAACGCCATCAGGCAGTCGCCGATATATTTGTCGATCGTCCCGCCATGGCCGAGCACGATGTCGGACAAAGGCGTCAGCAGGCGGTTGATCAGCGTCGTCAGCTGTTCGGGATCGTCCTTCATCGTCTCCGCGATGGTGGTGAAGCCACGCACGTCGCAGAAGAGGATGGAGAGCGTGCGCCGTTCGCCGCCAAGCCGCAGCTGCGAGGGGTCGCGGGCGAGCCGTTCGACGAGGGCTGGCGAGAGGTACTGCGAGAAGGCACGGGTGATCTGCTTGCGGTTGCGGCGCTCGTCGGCATAGTCGAAGGCGGCCTGGCCGATCGCGACGCTGACGAAGGCGAGCGCGGGGCCGAGCGGCGAGACGAAGAGCTGGGCGTAGCGGATCAGCAGGAAGCTTGCCGCGGCAAGCGCAACCACGGCGCCCAGGGTCACGGCCGCCGTCTGCCAGCGCGTCGAGCGCCAGACGGTGAGCGCGGAAAGGACGGCGGCAAGCGCGATGCCGGCAAGGGCGATCGGCGTGCCCGCCTTCAAGATGGCGCGGGCACCCACGATGTTGTCGAAGATCGTCGCCTGGATCTCCACGCCCGCGACCAGCCGCCCGGTGTGCACCGTATAGGACGTCGCAAAGGCGTCCGCGCCGCCGTGGTTGATCTCGGGGGCGTTCTGCAGGCTGAGGCCGACGATGACGACGCGGTCGCGGAAGAAATCCTTGGGCAGGAAATTGTCCGGGTCGAGCGCCTGGTAATAGGAGACCGTGGGATAGCTGCGGGCGGGGCCGAACGACTGGACCAGCCAGTCGCCGTGCGGCAGCTCGTGAGGCCGGCCGGCGATACGGGCGAGTTCGCGGGCGAAGCCGTCCTCGTAGCGCGGCAGGTCGCGGAAGGTGCCGTCGCCACCGAGCGAGATCGAGGCGAGGCCGGTGACCGCACCCGCATCCGAAAAGGCGGGAAGCGGGGTGGTGCGCACCAACTGCTCGGCCTGCGGGGTGACGATCAGGCTCTCGTCGCCGGCGAGAACCACGTCTGGACCGAGCGCTGCGGCCAGGGCCGCGTCGCGTTCGGGCACGGACGGTTCGGCGAAGATGATGTCGAGCCCGATCGCCCTTGCGCCGGCTGCGCGCAGCGCCTCGACCAGGCGCGCGTGGATGTCGCGCGGCCAGGGCCACTGCACGTTGATCTCGGCCAGCGACGGCTCGTCGATTGCAACGACGACCGGGCTGTCTGCGGGCGGGGAGGGATCGTCGAAGGTGGAAAGATAGTCGAAGCTTCTGAGCTCCTGCAACGACCAGAACGGGAAGCGGGTCAGCGTCGAGACTACGGCGATCGTCATGACGGTCAAGAGGACGAGCCGAAGCGTGCGGCCGATCCGCCGCGTTCCGTTCACGCCAGTGATGTCGTGCTTTGGGGCGCTGCCGCTCATCAGAAACGAACTTTGACGGTGCCCTTGAAGCTCCGCCCCCAGCCGGGGATGCCCGTTGCGACGTCGAAATCCTCGTCCAGCAGGTTGAAGGCGGCAAGGCTCAGTTCGAAACGCTTGTCGAACGGTTCCCACGTCACGCTGGCGTCGAGCGTCCAGAAGGCGTCGAGTTCAGTCCGGCCAATAGGCAATTCTCCATCCAGCGATGAAAGACTGCCCGCACGGGTTCCTATGTAGTTGCCGGCGACCGTCGCCTTGATGTTTGCTTCGTTGACCCACGTCAAGGCAACCTGTCCAGCCCATGTCGGTATGAAAGGCAGGGTTTTGCCGTAGTCTAGGCTCGTGGGATCGTCGTTCTTCGAATTCGTGTAAGCGACGGTTCCGGAGACGCCAAAGCCGCTACCGATGTGAATGTTGGAGGTCAGGCTCGTGCGGTCAACGCGACCCTCCGAGAGAGCGAAGGAATCGACAAAGAGCGGGGACGGCCAGAGCGCAGGATAGCCGAGGGCAAGGCCGTTCATATCCTGATGTTGGTAGTCGACCGCCGTAAAGAACCAGTCGGTCCATTCTGCGTCCCATTTCAAGGCGAGCGTATCGGCGTAACCATCGGTGGCCAGACCGAATTGATTGGGTTGTATGCCGAGAATGCTGACTGGAGCCAAGGTATTGATGTCATAATCGTAGCTCTGGCGAAGGACAGCCGCGCGCAGCCATTGCCCGTCTGTCGGAGAATAAGCCACCCCGAAGCGCGGCTCAAATGTTTTGGTATCGGCAAAATCGCCGTTGGCATACGTTCCGAACAAGCCGTACTCGGCCTTCACCTGACTGTTTATGTCGTGCAGTACATCGACGTATGCACGACCATAGTCGACTCGTGTCGACACGGAATCCACCGTCGGTTCGCCATTCAGATCCTCGGCATAGTCCAAATCGATCACGCCGCCTTCGATGCCATAGCGCCACGTCAGGTTGCCTGTAGCGATGGTGTGGTTGAGCGCTCCAATATAGCTCGTCTGCGATGTTTTCTGGCTGAAGGCATCAATGCCGGCTTGAGCAAACGTGAAATCGTTCTTCTGATCTGTATCGCTGTAGAAGAATGCAGTGTTGATGACGTTTTCAAAGCTGATCGTATGACTGAGTCCGACACCGAGTTCGGTTGTCTTGTAATTGTTGTCTCTTTCAAACGTATCCGGTGGACTTCCGAAGTAATAGGGCAGCTCAAGGCTGTTGTCTGTGCGTTGCGCATAGGCGACGACCCTGGTGTCCGGGGTCGGAGTCGCCGTAAGGTAGCCGACGCCGTTTATCACTTCGGCCGTGCCGTCGTAGTGCGACTGCGGATAAGCTATATCACCCGTGAGCGGCGTCTTTATCCATGCAAGATTGACGTAGCTGCTCACCGGGAACGGCCAGTTGGCAAAGCTGCTCCAGCTGCCCTCGTAGATCGGCCGGGTGTCGCCGTTATAGGTCGAGATGCCGTAGCCAAGTTCGACTTCCGCGAAGGGGTAACGGATGTAGTACGGTCGAGCGGAAGGCCCTGCCAGCATGTGCGGGTCGTACAGCAGGCCCTGCATGAAGGATGAGAAAGTGTACTTATTCTGGGTCGGCTCGATGCCGTCGCTGCCGTAAAGGTAGTTGTTCAGGAACGGGTTGACGCTGCCGCGCAGCGTCTGGTCGACATACGACATGCCGGAAAAGGGGTCGAAGGTGATGTCGCCGTAATACTGGCCCCAGGCGTTCAGGCCCTGCAGGCGGAAGGCATTGTTGAGGGTCGAGCCTGCGTCGTGGTTGAAGCTGATCGCGGCGTGGTCCGATCCGATCGCGCGCAGCCGGCGCATGTATTCCAGGGCTGCGGCAATGGCGCCGTCGGAATCGTACTCGTCCATCGCGATGCTTGCCCGCAGAGACGGAACGACGGGATCATTCGGGTCGAGCCGATCGGCGTTGTCGAGCGCCTGCTGCGCGGCGACGCCATTGCCCTGCTCCTGCTGCGCAATGGCCAACGCAAGCTGCCCCTGCGCTACCGCGGGATTTGCCACCGTGCCCGCCAGCAGGTCCTCGGTCGCCTGCTCCAGTTCGCCCGTTTGGAGATGGTAGCGGCCGCGCGCGATCAGGGCGAGATCGAAACCCGGATCGGCCGCCATCGCACGGTCGATTTGGTCCTTCGCCAGTAGCACCCGGTCCTGATCGAGATAAGTGATCGCCAGATTGACGCGCGGCAAAGGATCTACGGGGTCCAGCTCGATCGCGCGCTTGAGCGCTTTTTGCGCCGACTGCCAGTCGCCGCGTGCATCCTGGGCGAGGCCCAGATCATTCCACAGCGTGCCCCAGCCGGGCGCCACCTTCAGTGCCGTCTCGAGGGTTGCGATGGCGGCCTTGGGGTCGCCTTCGATGCCGCTCTGATAGCGTGAAAGGCTCCACAGCGCGATCGGCTGGTTCGGATCGAGCGCCAGCGCGCGACCAATCGCTTCCTTCACCTGTTCGCGATCGTTGATGATGAAGGCGAAGGCGGAGCGGTAGGCCGGCAGCGACGGGTCGTCCGGATACCGCTGTTCGGCCTCCTTCAGAATATCGAGGCTCGCGCGGATGTTTTCCAGGAAGCCCGCCGCATAGGCCTCGGCGAAGGCGCCGTTCGGGCCGGTCACCCGACGCGGCTGCTTTTCGAGGCGGTCGGGGTTTGCAAGGGCACGGGCGAAGTAGCCGCCGAAGTCGGCCACGCTGCCTCGTTTCGGATCGAGGCCGGGTCGGGCGCGGGCGAACAGGCGCGCGGCATCGTCGAAGCGGCGTTCGGCGCCGGCGACCATGGCGTCGATCAGGTCGAGGCGGGCGCGCTGGGTGGCGGAAAGCTTCATGGCGCGCGCCCGGTCCAGCGAGGCCATCGCCATCTGGCGGCCTTCCAGCGTAAACTGTGCCTCGGCAAGCGTCAGCCAGTCCTCGGCGCTGCGGATTTCTTCCGGCTTTTGTTCGAGGCCGTCGATCGTCCGGCGCATTTCCTGCGCCGTCAGCGGGGAGGGCTGCATGTAGACGAACGCGTCGCGCAGCGGCAGATAGAACAGCATCTGCTCGCGGTCGTCGGAGTTGACGACGATGACCTTCTGCGGCGCCTGCCCGATCCGGGCCACGGCGGCCTCGCCCTGGCGGACCTGCACGCTGCCCTGGTCGTTCACCAGTTCCACCGTGCCTTCCATCACTACCAGCGAGGTCTTGTCGCCGTCGACGGTGAGCGACCAGTCGGTGCCGCGGATCGCGGCGGCCGCAGCGGGCGTGTCGATCTTCAGCCCCTGGCCGCCGCGCTGCGCGCGCGCCCAGATGGTGCCGCTCTGCAGGTCGAGCACGGTATCGCCCGCAGCCCCCATCTGACGGACGAGCAGCGAGGAATTGCGGCCGAGCCGGATCTGGGTGCTGTCGGCAAAGAGGACGGCGAGCTGGCCGACCGCGTTGGTGCGCAGTTCGTCGCCGATCAGAAGGTCCTGGTTGAGGTCGACGTGGCGCCAGTTGCTGACGTCGAAGAAGCGAACCTCCTCGCCCGTCTTTCGCGCGATGACGGAGCCGGCAGTGGGGGTGGCGCGCGGAACCGGATCGCCGAGGGCAGCCGTATGCCCCAGGGCGACAAGAAACGGCAACGCCGCTATTGTCCTCCAGCCAGTCCCCTTCTTCATGCGCCAAGAACTGACAGGCGCGGAGAAATTGTCAAGCTGCCGCGGCGGGGGCTGCTTGCTTTTGTCCGCGGCTGTATTAACACGGAAACACATGTTGGCGGGGGCAGTCAGTATTTGGCCATGAGTAATCCGGAGAACTCGCGCTCGATCGAGCACTTCAATCATGTAAAGAAAATCAACGACGTCTTCTATGACCAGGTCAAGTCCGCAGACCAGAAGGCCGCCTACATCTTTACATTCATGCTTGCATTCCTGATGTGGTCGGCCGAGGGGCAGGGTGTCTTTCGCTGGGCCCGCTATACGGAGAGCAACCTTCTCTGGGGGATCGTGTCTGCCGCGCTCGCCGCGTCGATCGTGTTCACGATCGTCAGCGCGATTCTCGTCGTTCTGCCCCGCAGGGCCGAGCGCGGCACGTCGCTGTTCTGGGGCGCGTGGAAGGATCAGCGCAAGCGCCTGGTGGAGGCCAGCGACGCGGCCGACATGGACTATCTTTTCAAGGAGTATCTGGACAATGCCGACGTGCTGGCCCAGATCGCGCTGGACAAGTACCGGATGGTCCGCTTCGCCTTTCGCGGGCTTCTGACGACCGTCCTGAGCTATGTCGTGCTGCTGCTTTTGCGCCAATAGCCGCGCGGCCTGGTTCAAGCAGGGACGTCAGTTCGGAAGGCGGGCGGGCCGCCTCAGGCGGCCAGCATCTTGTTGACCTCGTCGACGAGGTCGCGCAGGTGGAAGGGCTTGGAAAGGACCTTTGCGTCCTTGGGGGCCTTCGAATCCGGGTTGAGCGCCACGGCCGCGAAACCGGTGATGAACATCACCTTCAGGTCCGGGTCGAGCTCGGTCGCCCGGCGCGCCAGCTCGATGCCGTCCATCTCCGGCATGACGATGTCCGTCAGAAGCAGGGAGAACGGCTCCTCGCGCAGCCGGTCATAGGCGCTCGCACCATTGTCGTAGGAAGTGACCTTGTAGCCGGCGCGCTCGAGCGCCTTCACGAGGAAGCGGCGCATGTCGTTGTCGTCTTCGGCGAGGAGGATCTTGGAACTCATGTGGTGGGGGCCGTTACTGCTGGTTGTCGTGCCTTTTCGGCGGTTCTGTCACGAAAAACGATTCGGGTAAAAATCCGGTGAACGGGATGACACCTGAATCGCTGCGTCGTCGCGACTATGGACACGGGCGCGCGCCGCTGGCAACATACAGCACGTCGCGATTTTGTCACATGGTAAAGGACCGCAATGGCCCCGGAATTCAGCGAGAAAGGCCTCTTCGAGGTTCTGGAGCCGGCTTCGCAGACCCTTCCGCTGGTGTTCAACTCCCCCCATAGCGGGCGTGCCTATCCACAGGGATTTGTCCGCGACTCGCGGCTGGACGCGCTTTCCATCCGCCGCTCGGAGGATCATTTCGTCGATGAATTGTTCCAGGCGGCGCCTGCGCTGGGTGCGCCGATGCTGCTGGCGCACTTCCCGCGCGCATTCCTGGACGTCAACCGCGAACCCTACGAACTCGATCCGCGCATGTTCGAAGGTATGCTGCCGCCCTATGCCAATGTCAGCTCGATGCGGGTGGCCGGCGGTCTCGGCACGGTGCCGAGGGTGGTTGCGGAAAACATGGAGATCTACCAGCGCCGCATGCCGGTCAGCGAGGCGCTCGACCGGATCGAGACCATCTACAAGCCGTATCATGCCTGCCTGCGCAGCCTGATCGTGCGCACGCATCTCCAGTTCGGTTTCGCCGTGCTCGTCGATTGCCATTCGATGCCCGGCAATATCCGCATTGCAGGCGGACAGCGGCCGGATTTCATCATCGGGGACCGCTACGGCACGAGTGCTGCCGGCGACCTGTCGCGCGCGGTGGTGCGCCTGTTCGAGGACATGGGCTTCGTCGTGGCGCGCAACAAGCCCTATGCCGGCGGTTTCATCACCGAGCATTACGGCCGGCCCGCCAAGGGGCTGCATGCCGTGCAGATCGAGGTCAACCGCGCGCTCTACGTGGACGAGACGACGCTTCAGAAGAAGCCGGAGTTCGAAGCGGTGCAGGCAGGCATCAGCTGGGCGCTTTTGCAGTTTGCGGGCTACGTCGAGAAATACGCCTCCGACAGCGCGCTCGCTGCGGAGTGATTTTCCTCAAAGCCGGGTCTGAAAAAGGAGGCTGCGACCGTTCCCCTACGGTCAAAAAAAACCGCGCTCGACGCGCGGTTAAGTCTAGGGAGGAAACACCCAAGGAGGGTATTACAGTCACGAGTGACTGTAGCTGAACGTTAATATTGCGCTGCACAAATGTCAAGCACTTCCGATCAGGCGCCATAAAATAGGCAATTCGCCGGATAGGTCCTGAAATTGGAGCGGGCCGCGATCCGTATTCCGGGTGAAGTGCGCCTGCGGTTCCGTTTTGTCGCGTCATGCTCTATGGACGTGCCGACCTCCAAGCCAACAATGAGAGTGCCATGCTTCCCGATCGCGCCTTCTTCGATCTACTTGCCGATGCCGCCAAGGCCGAGACGCTGCCGCGGTTTCGCGTCGGCGCCGACGTGGTCAACAAGGAGGCGAAGGGCTTCGACCCGGTCACCGAGGGCGACCGCGCGGCCGAGGCAGCGATCCGCGCGCTGATTGAAAAGCATTTTCCCGAGCACGGTATCCTCGGGGAAGAGCACGGGTCTGTCGGGCTCGACCGCGAATATGTCTGGGTCATCGATCCCATCGACGGCACGCGTGCCTTCATCTCCGGCGTTCCCGTGTGGGGCACGCTGATCGGGCTCTACCGCAACGGCCGGGCGGTGATGGGGCTGATCGACCAGCCGTTCACGGGCGAGCGTTATTTCGCCGACGGCACGCAGTCTCTCTACAGCGGACCGGAGGGCAGGCGGGTGCTTTCGACCCGGGCCTGCGAACGCCTCTCGGACGCCATCATGTTCACGACCTCGCCGCATATCTTCGACGCGGCCGATCGCCCGCGCTATGATGCGGTGCAAGACAAGGTCCGCCTGTTCCGTTATGGCGTGGATTGCTACGCCTATGCGCTTTTGGCGGCCGGTCATGTCGACCTGGTGGTCGAATCCGCGCTGAAGGCTTACGATGTCGGCGGGCTGATCCCGGTCATCGAACAGGCGGGCGGCATCATCACCGACTGGGACGGTGGCCGTGCCGAAATGGGGGGGCGCGTCATCGCCGCGGGCAGCCGCGCAGTGTATGACGAGGCGATGGCGCTGCTGCGCGGCTGATGCCGCTGCCGAGGCTCGATGCCCGCCCGTTCTTCAACTTCGGTCTCGCCTGCGCCACTTGCCCCCGTCACTGGGCTGATGCCGCCTCAGGCTTCGAGCGCTCCGTGTTCGGCCAGGCTTCCGGGGATGAAGGCCTCGATCGCAGCCATGGCCTGCGCGCGATATCGGTCGGCCTCGCTGAAGAGCTCATGGCGGGCGCCGTCGATCTCGATCAGGCGGCCGGCGCGAAATTTCCGGGCCAGATCATTGATCGCGGCGCGCGGCACGATCGGATCTGCGGTAGGGCACAGAAGCAGCGTCGGGATGCGGATCCGCGTCAGGTGCTCCTGGCGGGAAACGCGCGCGATGGCGCCCAGCGTTTCCTTCAGCCAGCGCGCCGTCGGCTGGCCGAGGTAGAGATCGGGAAAGGTGTCGCAGATCGCCTGGTTGCGCTCGTAGCGGCGGCGGTCGGCGGTCAGGACGTTGCCCTCGAAGGGCTGGGCTGACGGGTGCTTGCGGAAGGTACGCCCGCCGAGGAGGAAGAAGCTTGCGGTATTGGCGATCATGGTGATCGAGCGCTGGCTCATGATCTGCCCGGCCAGCGCCACGAACGGTGCCGCAAGCGCCATCCGGTCGATGCGGTTTTCCAGCTCCGGCGCCTGCGACAGGGCGACGAGCGCGCCCATCGAATGGGCGACGATATAGAAGGGCAGGCGGGTATCGGGAAGCACGACCTGCTCGAGAAACTGCTTGAGGTCGGCCTCGTAGTCCGAGAACCGGGCCACGTGTCCGCTCCTTTGGTCGTTGAGCATGCGTCCGGAGCCGCCCTGGCCGCGCCAGTCGAAGGTTGCAACCCATAGGCCGCGGGCGGTGAAATCCCGGATCGTCTCGAAATATTTCTCGATGGTTTCGCTGCGGCCCTGCAACAGGACGACCGTGCCCTTGGCCTCGCGCTCGGCCGAGCGGAACACCGCATAGCGGATCTTCACGCCGCCCTTGCCTTCGAAAAAGCCTGCGAAGTGGTTGTCGGGAACGGGATTGTCGGGAGTGGCGTAGAGCAGTTCGTCCATGTCCGGCCTGGTTTGGCAAACGATCGTCTGCAAAGGGTAGGGACTCGGGTTTGCGCCGTCAAAAGAAAAAAGCCGGCTGCGCGGGACGCGGGGAACGTCTGCGCACGCCGGCGAATTTGGCCGGGGTGGAAGGGACGTTTCACCCCGGCCACGAAAGGTTCGCTTTCGATGATCCTGTTCTAGACGGGGCTGCCTGAACGCAAACGGAAGGGCGCGTTCATGGCGCATTCAGCCGAAAGGCAAATGATTCCGCGGGGCCTTGAAGCTGCAAAAAGGCGTCACCATCTGGATGATGCGGGCGCCGGAAGGGTCCGCACGAGGCAAGCACAGCCAAACGGGGTGCTGCTTCCAGCAGCCGGGCCGCCGCCTTTTGAAATCGGTTGCGGCTCATTCGACAGCAACTCGTCGCTCACAGGAGGACACCATGCGTCATTTCGATTTCTCCCCCCTTTATCGTTCCACGGTCGGCTTCGACCGCCTATTTACGATGCTCGACAGCCTCGGCCAGCCGGACCAGGGCCAGAGCTATCCGCCCTACAACATCGAGCGGACCGGCGATAACGCCTACCGCATCACCATGGCCGTCGCCGGCTTCGACGAAAGCGAGCTTTCCATCGAGGCGCGCGAGCACGTGCTCACGGTCAAGGGCGAAAAGGCCGACGAGGCCGCAGACCAAGCCCAGTATCTCTACCGCGGCATTGCGAAGCGTGCGTTCGAGCGTCGTTTCCAGCTTGCCGATCACGTGGAGATCCGCGGCGCGCAGTTGAAGAACGGCCTGCTCCACATCGATTTCGTCCGCGAGATCCCGGAAGCCGCCAAGCCGCGCAAGATCGAGATTTCCCCGGTCGCCCGCGAGACCAAGCAGATCGAGGCCCAGACCGCCTGACCTGCCGCCTGACCTTCGGTCGCGGATGACTGAAAATGCGACGGCGCCCGAGAGGGCGCCGTTTCTGTTTGTCTTTCTGTCTCGCTTTTCAGGCCGCGGCAGCAGCGGCTGCCAGAGCTTCCTTCTGCCGCCGACGTTCAGCGTACTTCTGGGCGATGACGGCGCAGGCCATGAGCTGGATCTGGTGGAACAGCATCAGTGGTAGCACGATCGCGCCGATTGACTGGCCCGCAAAGATGGCGTTGGCCATGGGCACGCCGCTGGCGAGCGACTTTTTCGAGCCGCAGAAGACGATGGCGATCTCATCCTCCTTGGAGAAGCCGAGCAACCGGCTGCCGAAGTACGTGATCAGCAGCACGGTGACGAGAAGGGCGATGTCGACGACGACGACCGTTGCGATGTCTGTCGCCGAAAAGGCCTGCCAGATCCCCTCGACGACGGCCTCGGAGAAGGCCAGGTAGACGACCATCAGGATCGAGCCGCGATCGACCGGCGAAAGCAGCTTCTTCTTCGCGCGTATCCAGTTGCCGATCCAGGGCTCCAGAAGCTGGCCGAGCAGGAAAGGCGCCAGCAGTTGCAAAAGGATCTGTTGCAGTGCTGCCCAGGAGAAGCCGCCATGGCCGCCGACCGACAGGAGCAGGCCGACCAGCAGCGGCGTCAGGAACATGCCGAAGATGTTGGACGCGGACGCCGAGCAGATCGCCGCCGGCACGTTGCCGCCTGCCATGGACGTGAAGGCGATGGAGGACTGCACGGTCGAGGGCAGCACACACAGAAACAGGATGCCGAGGTAGAGCGGCTGGGGCAGGTAGCTGTCGGGGATGTAGCCGATCGCAAGCCCGAGCAGCGGGAAGACCGCGAATGTGGTCAGCAGGATCACCAGATGGAGGCGCCAGTGCAGGATGCCGGCCACCACCACGCCGCGCGACAGGCGCGCACCATGCAGGAAGAACAGCAGGGCGATCGCTGCGTTGGTGGCGATGCCGAAATAGTCGGCGGCGACGCCGTGTACCGGCAGCAACGTTGCCAGGATGACGGTGCAGACCAGCATGATCGTGAACTGGTCGGGCAGAAATCGCTTCATGGTCGGGACCCTTGGAAAATCGCGGGTTTACTCCTCGCCCATCATGAAACAGAATGCAAACACTAACAGTTATCACGAATTTGGATAACCATGCTGAACCTGACCCACCTGAACAGCTTCGTCATGCTGCGCCAGACCGGAAGCTTCACGGCAGCGGCCGCCCGCCTCGGTGTGGGCCAGTCGACGGTGACGCAGCACATCCAGCGGCTGGAGAAGTCTCTGGGTTGCCAGCTCGTCCTGCGTGACACGCACCAGGTGCGGCTGACCGGCGAAGGGGAGGCACTTCTTGGCTATGCGCAGGGGATGCTGGAGCTGGACGGCAAGGTCACGGCACTTTTCGGTGAAGGGCGGCTTCGCGGGCGGCTGCGGCTCGGGGTTTCCGAAGATCTGGTAGCCAACCGCCTGACGGCCATTCTGGAGGATTTCGCCCGCCTGCATCCGCTGGTGGATCTGGAGCTGACGGTGGCGCTCAGCGCCGTGCTCTACCAGATGCAGGACGTAGGCGAACTCGATCTGGTGCTGGCCAAGCGGCATCTCGGCGAAACCCGCGGCCAGTTGCTCTATCGCGAGCCTCTGGTCTGGCTGGCGCGCGATCCGGAACTGATCCTGTCACGGGGCGGCGCGGTGCCACTTTTGACGTTTCCCGCCCCCAGCATCACGCGCAGGGCTGCGCAGGAGGCTTTGGACCGCGGACAGGTCGCCTGGCGGATCGTGTGCACCTGCGGCAGCCTGAGCGGGCTTACGGCTGCCGCGCGCGCCGGCATGGGTGTCCTCGTCCAGCCGCGCAGCATGGCGCCGCAGGGCTTGAAGGAGTTCACCGCGGGGCGGTTGCCCCGGCTGGACGACGTGGAGTTCGTGCTGGTGCCGAGCCGCAACGCGGATGCTGCGCTGACGGCAGCGCTTTCTCGCCTGATCGTTGCGCGCATCACGCCGTCCGCCCATCAGTGAGCGTCATTCCGCCGTGCAGATCGAGAGGAAGCCATCCACCTCTCGAGCGGTCGTCGCATAACTCGTCACAAGCCGGATCATCGTCTCGTCGGCTGCGAGTTCGTCCCTGATCGCGGCGGTTGCGGGCCAGTCGTAGAAGATGGCCCCCTGATCCCGCAGCGCCCGAAGCTTTGCGTTATTGAGGATCGCGAAGACTTCGTTGGAGCCCGTCGGCCAGGCGAGCCGCGCGCCCCGCGTAGAGGCAAGCCCTGCGGCCAGCTTCGACGCCATGGCGTTGGCGTGCCGGGCAAGCTCCAGCCACAGCCCGTCGCGCAGATAGGCATCGAACTGGGCGGCGATGAAGCGCGATTTCGAGAACAGTTGCGCGGAACGCTTGCGCAGGTAGTGCATCTCGCGGGCGCGGCCAGGATCGAACAGCACCAGCGCCTCGGCGCACCAGCAGCCGTTCTTGGTGCCGCCGAACGACAGGATGTCGACGCCGCGCTTCCAGGTCATTTCGGCCGGCGTCGCACCGAGCGTTGCGAGCGCATTGGCAAATCGGGCGCCATCCATATGCAGCGGCAGGCCCGCCTTGTGTGCGACCTCGCCGATGGCGCCGATCTGGTCCAGCGAATAGACGGTGCCGGCTTCCGTCGCCTGGGTGATCGTGACCGCGACGGGCTGGCCGCCATGGACGACGTCTGGCGGGAAACGGGCGATGGCTGCCGCCAGGGCGTCGGGTGCCATCCTGCCCTGCGAACCCGCCACCGGCACGAGCTTCGCCCCGCCGGAGAAGAATTCGGGGGCATTGCACTCGTCCATGTTCACATGCGCTTCGGGATGACAGAAGATCTGGCCGCCGGGGCGGCTGTAGCTTGCAAGGGCCAGCGAGTTGGCCGCGGTGCCGGTGCCGACGAAGAAGACTGCGACATCGCGTTCGAAGATTTCGCCGAAGCTGTGCTCCACCTTCTTGTCGAGTTCGCTTGCGCCATAGGCCGGGGCGTGTCCCTCGGCAGCTTCGGCAAGGCCGCGCACGATGTTCGGATGGGCTCCGGCCCAGTTGTCAGAGGCAAAATGCATGTGAAAGATCCCGGTTGCGCCGGCTCCGCTTCTTGTGGATGTCGGGCGACCATATCCCAGCGCTCCCCTCGTGCAACCCGTTTGGCGGGGTCGGTGGTGCTGTTGAAGATTTTGTAATTAAATGACGCATGTATCATCATTTTTGTAAGAAAATTACAAAAGCCTTGAAGGGCTGGCAATCTTTCGTCCCGCGATGTTATTTATTTGTCCTGGCGCCCTTGCGACAGTTCTGTCTTTCTGGCATAGAGCCAATGAAATAGGACAGTCTTGCTGTCCTATTTCGGTCAGGGGGCCGACGAAAGCCGGTATTTCGCCTAAGTGCGATGCCGGCGGATGTGCCTGCGGAGCGGATCGAATTTCGATCGGCAGGTCGGACGGGGCGGTCACTGATGTCGAAGCCTTGTCGGCCGGGCGTCATTTGCCGCTGATAGGGTTCATGCAACGAACATGCCCGCGGGGCCGGATTGCAAGGAAGCAGCCGGTCGGCACGCGGGCAAAAGCCTGCCCGCAGTATCCGGGCCACAGGAGGGAAGACGATGTCGGATTTCGCATCGAAGAGTTTTGGTCCTGACCGCGCGCAAAAGGCTGCGACGGACGCCAAAGCGACGGCGCGACGAGCCGGTCTTCCCAAAAGGCAGGGTCTCTATGATCCGCGCAACGAGCATGACGCCTGTGGCGTGGGCTTCGTCGCCCACCTCAAGGGACAGAAGTCGCACCAGATCGTCCGCGACGGCCTCTTCATGCTCGAAAACCTCACCCACCGCGGTGCGGTCGGCGCCGATCCGTTGATGGGCGACGGGGCCGGCATTCTCGTCCAGATTCCGGATCGCTTCTTCCGTGAGGAAATGGCCAAGCAGGGGATCACCCTGCCGAAGGCCGGCGAATACGCGGTCGGGCACATCTTCATGCCGCAGGACGAGACGCTGATCGCCCATTTCAAGAAGGTGATCGCCGATGTCGTCGCTGAAGAAGGCCAGGTCCTGCTCGGCTACCGCGACGTGCCGGTCGACAACTCATCCTTGTCCAAGGCGCCCGACATTGCCGCGACCGAGCCGCGCCATGTGCAGATCTTCGTCGGTGCCGGGCGCGAGGCTGCGACGACGGCCGAATTCGAGCGCCGCCTCTTCACGCTGCGCAAGGTGATCTCCAACCGCATCTATGACGAGTACGAAGGCGAGGAGAGCGGCTTCTATCCGGTATCGCTGTCGTCTTCGACGATCGTCTACAAGGGCATGTTCCTGGCTTATCAGGTCGGCGCCTACTACAAGGACCTCGCCGACCCGCGCTTCGAAAGCGCCGTCGCACTGGTGCACCAGCGCTTCTCGACCAACACCTTCCCGTCGTGGAAGCTGGCCCATCCCTACCGCATGGTCGCCCACAACGGCGAGATCAACACCCTGCGCGGTAACGTAAACTGGATGGCTGCCCGCCAGGCTTCGGTTTCCTCGCCCCTGTTCGGCGACGACATCACCAAGCTCTGGCCGATCTCCTACGAGGGGCAATCGGACACGGCCTGTTTCGATAACGCGCTCGAGTTCCTGATCCGCGGCGGCTATTCCATGGCGCATGCGGTGATGATGCTGATCCCGGAAGCCTGGGCTGGCAACCAGCTGATGTCTTCCGAGCGCAAGGCTTTCTACGAGTACCATGCCGCGCTGATGGAGCCGTGGGACGGCCCTGCCGCCGTGGCGTTTACCGATGGCAAGCAGATCGGCGCGACGCTCGACCGCAACGGCCTGCGTCCGGCCCGCTACATCGTTACCGACGATGACCGCGTCATTCTTGCCTCCGAAGCCGGCACGCTGCCGGTCAAGGAAGAGAACATCGTCCGCAAGTGGCGCCTGCAGCCGGGCAAGATGCTTCTGATCGACATGGAGAAGGGCCGCATCATTTCCGATGAGGAAGTGAAGCACGAGCTGGCCGCCAAGCATCCCTACCGCGAATGGCTGGACAACACCCAGCTCATTCTCGAGGACCTGCGGCCGGTCGAACCGCGGGCGCTGCGCCGCGACGTGTCGCTGCTCGACCGCCAGCAGGCCTTCGGCTACACGCTTGAGGATACCAAGCTCCTGATGTCGCCGATGGCGACGACCGGGCAGGAGGCGATCGGCTCGATGGGCACCGATACGCCGATCTCGGCGATGTCGGACAAGACGAAGCTGCTCTACACCTATTTCAAGCAGAACTTCGCGCAGGTCACCAACCCGCCGATCGACCCGATCCGCGAAGAGCTGGTGATGAGCCTCGTCTCCTTCATCGGACCGCGGCCGAACATTCTCGACCACGAGGGTGCTGCGCATGCCAAGCGCATGGAAGTGCGCCAGCCGATCCTGACCAACGGCGACCTGGAAAAGATCCGCTCCATCGGACACACCGAGGACCGTTTCGACACCAAGACGCTTGACTTCACCTATGACATTTCGCGCGGCGCCGAAGCCATGCCGGAGATGCTCGACCGGCTGTGCGAACGGGCGGAGGCTGCGGTCAAGGGCGGCTACAACATCATCGTGCTCTCCGACCGCCAGATCGGGCCGGACCGCGTCGCGATCCCGGCGCTGCTGGCAACGGCTGCCGTCCACCATCACCTGATCCGCAAGGGGCTTCGCACCTCCGTCGGCCTCGTGGTGGAAACGGGCGAGCCGCGCGAAGTGCACCATTTCTGCCTGCTAGCCGGCTATGGCGCGGAAGCGATCAACCCTTACCTTGCCTTCGACACGCTCACCGACATGCACAAGAAGGGCGAGTTCCCGAAGGAGGTCGACGAGAGCGAAGTCGTCTACCGTTATATCAAGGCGGTCGGAAAGGGCATCCTGAAGGTCATGTCCAAGATGGGCATCTCGACCTACCAGTCCTATTGCGGCGCGCAGATCTTCGACGCGATCGGCCTGTCGTCGGAGCTGGTCGACAAGTACTTCTTCGGGACAGCCACGACCATCGAAGGCATCGGCCTTGAAGAGATCGCCAAGGAAACGGTCGCCCGCCACAAGGCCGCCTTCGGTCGCGATCCGATCCTTGCCAACACGCTCGAGATCGGCGGCGAATATGCCTTCCGCATGCGCGGCGAGGATCACGCCTGGACGCCCGACGTCGTCGCCTCGCTGCAGCACGCCGTGCGCGGCAACGCACAGGATCGCTACAGGGAATTCGCCGAAATGGTGAACGCCTCGGCCCTGCGCATGAACACCATCCGCGGCCTGTTCTCGCTCAAGGATGCGGCCGCCTGGGGCCGCAAGCCGATCCCGGTCGAGGAAGTCGAATCCGCAGCCGATATCGTCAAGCGCTTCTCGACGGGTGCCATGTCCTTCGGCTCGATCTCGAGAGAGGCGCACACCACGCTTGCGATTGCCATGAACCGGATCGGCGGCAAGTCGAACACCGGCGAGGGCGGCGAGGAAGCCGACCGTTACACCCCGCTTGCCGACGGTTCGATGAACCCGGAGCGCTCGGCGATCAAGCAGGTCGCTTCCGGCCGCTTCGGCGTCACCACCGAATACCTGGTCAATGCCGACATGCTGCAGATCAAGGTGGCGCAGGGTGCCAAGCCCGGCGAGGGCGGCCAGTTGCCCGGCCACAAGGTCGATGCGACGATCGCCAAGACCCGCCACTCGACGCCCGGCGTCGGCCTGATTTCGCCGCCGCCACACCATGACATCTATTCGATCGAAGACCTGGCGCAGCTGATCTACGATCTGAAGAACGTCAACCCGCAAGCCGACGTCTCGGTCAAGCTCGTTTCGGAAGTGGGCGTCGGCACGGTCGCCGCAGGCGTCGCCAAGGCGCGCGCCGACCACATCACCGTATCCGGCTTCGACGGCGGCACCGGCGCCTCGCCGCTGACCTCGCTGAAGCATGCGGGGTCGCCCTGGGAGATCGGCCTTGCCGAGACCCATCAGACGCTGGTGCTGAACGGCCTGCGTTCGCGCGTTGCCCTGCAGGTCGACGGCGGCCTGAAGACCGGCCGCGACGTGATTATCGGCGCGCTGCTCGGGGCCGACGAATTCGGCTTTGCGACTGCACCGCTGATCGCGGCCGGCTGCATCATGATGCGCAAGTGCCACCTGAATACCTGTCCCGTCGGCGTCGCCACGCAGGATCCGGTGCTGCGCAAGCGCTTCAAGGGCACGCCGGAGCACGTGGTCAACTACTTCTTCTTCGTCGCCGAGGAAGTGCGCGAGATCCTCGCCTCGCTCGGAGTGCGCAAGCTCGACGAGATCATCGGCCAGTCCGAACTTCTGGAGAAGGAACGGCTGATCACCCACTGGAAGTCGCAGGGTCTCGACTTCAGCCGCATCTTCCACAAGGTCGATGCGCCGAAGGAAGCGACCTACTGGACGGAACGTCAGAACCATCCGATCCACGACATTCTCGACCGCACGCTGATCGAAAAGGCTATGCCGGCGCTCGAAAGCAAGACGCCGACCGCCTTCGAGGTGGACATCAAGAACGTCGACCGTTCGGTTGGCGCGATGCTGTCCGGCGAGGTCGCCAAGCGCTACGGCCACAAGGGCCTGAAGGACGACACGATCACGGTTCGCCTCAACGGCACGGCCGGACAGTCGTTCGCAGCCTTCCTGGCGCGCGGCATCACCTTCGACCTCGTGGGCGCTGGCAACGACTATGTCGCCAAGGGCCTGTCGGGCGGCCGGATCGTCGTCCGTCCGCCGGAAACCTCCAAGACGGTTGCGGCAGAGTCCATCATCGTCGGCAACACCGTGCTCTACGGCGCGATCTCGGGTGAATGCTACTTCAACGGTGTGGCCGGCGAGCGCTTCGCCGTGCGCAACTCCGGTGCCGTGGCGGTCGTCGAGGGCGTGGGCGACCACGGCTGCGAATACATGACCGGCGGTGTCGTCGTCGTCATCGGCCAGACGGGCCGCAACTTTGCGGCCGGCATGTCGGGCGGCGTCGCTTATGTGCTGGACGAGGAAGGCGATTTCGCCCGCCGCTGCAACATGGCGATGGTCGAGCTGCAGCCTGTCCCCGAAGAGGATGACATGCTGGAGAAGCTGCACCATCACGGCGGGGATCTGATGCACAAGGGGCGCGTCGACGTCTCCGGCGACATGACGCGGCACGACGAGGAGCGGCTGTACCAGCTCATTTCGAACCACCTGCACTACACCGGCTCGAAACGCGCCAAGGACATCCTGGACAACTGGGCGGATTACCGTCCGAAGTTCCGCAAGGTCATGCCGGTCGAATATCGGCGCGCGCTCGAAGAGATGGAGCGCATGAACTTGGCCGAAGCGGCGGAATGAATGGCCGGGCGGCCATCATTCATCGGGTGGTTTCAGTCGGCATCGCGGCCGCCGTCCCGGCGGCCGTCCTCTGGGTGAACGGCGAAATCGGTTTGGAATTCATCGTACTGGGCACGGCAATCGGATTTGCCTACTGGTACTGGGGACCCTCGGTCCCCCCGCTATGAAGTGAGGATTAAGCTCGTGGGTAAGGTTACAGGGTTTATGGAAATCGATCGGCAGGTCGCAAAGTACCAGCCGGCGTCGGATCGCATTCGCCACTTCCGCGAATTCACGATCCCCATGTCGGACCAGGAAGTCCAGAAGCAGGCGGCGCGCTGCATGGATTGCGGCATTCCCTACTGCCATGGCCCGACGGGATGTCCGGTGCACAACCAGATCCCGGACTGGAACGACCTCGTCTACAACGGCAACTGGGAACTGGCGATCCGCAACCTGCATTCGACCAACAACTTCCCGGAGTTTACCGGCCGCGTCTGCCCTGCGCCTTGCGAGGAGGCCTGCACGCTGAACCTGGAGGACATGCCGGTCGCCATCAAGACCGTCGAGCAGGCGATCGCCGACAAGGCCTACGAGATGGGCTACATCGTGCCGCAGCCGGCGACGGTGAAGACCGGCAAGAAGGTTGCCGTCATCGGCTCGGGGCCTGCCGGCATGGCGGCCGCACAGCAGCTGGCGCGTGCCGGCCACGAGGTGCACGTGTTCGAACGTGAATCCAAGCCCGGCGGCCTGCTGCGCTATGGCATTCCCGACTTCAAGATGGAGAAGAACTTCATCGACCGCCGCGTCGAGCAGATGCGCGGCGAAGGCGTCACCTTCCATTGCGGCGTCAATGTCGGCGTGGACAAGAAGATGGACGAACTTCTGAGCGAGTTCGACGCCGTACTTTATTGCGGCGGTTCGGAGACGCCGCGCGACGCGGGGATTCCGGGCGTGGAATTCGCCGGCGTGCACGATGCGATGCCCTACCTCGTCCAGCAGAACCGCCGCGTCGGCCGCGAGAACGTCGATAGCGTCGGCTGGCCGTCAGACCCGATCCTTGCCGGTGGCAAGCATGTCGTCGTCGTCGGTGGCGGCGACACGGCGTCGGACTGCGTCGGCACCGCCTTCCGCCAGGGGGCCGTGAAGGTCACCCAGCTCGACATTCGCCCGCAGCCGCCGGAAAAGGAAGACAAGCTCGCCGTCTGGCCGTTCTGGGCGACGAAGATGCGGACTTCGTCCTCGCAGGCCGAAGGCGCCGTGCGCGAATTCCAGGTCGGCACGCTCGAATTCGTCAGCGACGAGGACGGGGTTCTGACGGGCGTGAAGTGCTGCCAGGTGGACGATCGCCGCAAGCCGATCGCCGGCACGGAGTTCATCATCAAGGCTGACCTCGCCTTCATCGCCATCGGCTTCCGCGGCCCCTTCACCGACAGCGTCTTGAAGGACCTTGGCGACCGGCTGACGATCCATACCGACAAGCGCGGCTCCTCCAATGTCGTCGCCAGCGAGCGTGACTACAAGACCTCGGTCGACAAGCTGTGGACGGCAGGCGACATCCGCCGCGGCCAGTCGCTGGTCGTCTGGGCGATCCGCGAAGGCCGCCAGGCAGCGCGTGCGATCGACGAAGAGCTGATGGGCTCGACCACGTTGCCGCGCTGAGCGAGCGGACAGGCCAGCCCTCGAAAGATTAGACCCCGCAGTGCCCCGGCCTGCGGGGTCATGTTTTTGTGGCGGTCAACTTGTCACCCCTCATCCTCGGGCTTGTCGCTGGATCTGACCACTTGGCCTCCACGGCACTGCCTCTCCCGGGTCGCCCTCTCCATTCCGTCATCCCGGACTTGATCCGGGATCCAGCGGCGCCGCGTCTGCGGCACGGAAAAATGTTTTATCGCACAAGGACTTGTGCGACTGGATGCCGGATCAAGTCCGGCATGACGGAGAGAGAGAGAGAGAGAGAGAGAGAGAGCGGGCTGCTTTCAGCTGGCAAACGCAACCAGATTGCCATCCGGATCGGCGATGATGATCGTCTTCGTGCCCCATTCCTCGGTGCGCAATGGCTGGTGGAACAGGGCGCCGGAGGCTTCGAACTCCGCGGCCAGCAGCTGTGCGTCCTCCACGACGATCGTGGCGCTCAGCGCATCTTCCTCGCGGGCGCGGAATTCGGAATCAAACGGCATTCGATCCACATGGCGCAGGTTCAGCTGCACCCCGTCGCGGTAGACCTGGGCATAGTAGGGCGGGTCGCCATAGACGAAGGCGACGGTGAAGCCGAGCCTTTCGCTATAGTAGTCGCAGGCCGCCTCGATGTCGCTGACATAGAGTTGCGGTTCGACGGCGAGGAATGTCGAGCGGCCGGAGGCCGCATTGTCATCTGCCATGTGTCAGTCCTGTTTGGCGGAAGCCAGCGGCGGCGCGATCGCCGGGCGCAGCTTGTTCATCCTGAAATCGTCCACCCGGCCGGCCGGTGCCTCGGCGAATTCGCCCTTTTCCACCATGCGGTCGCGGGGGCTGCGGCCGCTTGCCTTGTCGGGAGCCGCACCGCCGAGCAGGACGAGGCCGCCGTCGAGCGTGGGGTCGGTAAGGCTGATCGGCTGGGTCTTCAGGATGTCGGCCGGGTCTGCAGGGGCGCTCACCAGCTGGTCGGAGACCGCTTCGCCGCCCTGCGGCTGTCCGTCGATCGTCATTGCGTCGCCGAGGATCCGGCGGATGTCCTTTTCGACATAGAAGGCGAGCTTGCGCTTGCCGGCCTTGGTCATCGAGACGCCGTCGGAACCGCGCAGGCGAACCTGCTGGCCGTTGATGTCGGAGCCGGTCACGACGTATTTGCCGTCCTCGTCGACGAAGCCGTCCCAGATATCGACAAACGTGCCGCCGACCTTTTCCACGGAGGCGCGATAGACCGTGTTGAAGGCGGACATGTCGGCCGTCATCGAGGCCGTCTGGAAGGCTGGCATGCCGACCCACAGAAGCGGCACGTTCTTCGCGCGCACGTCGGCTGCAAGCTTCGAGACGCG
Organism: Mycoplana rhizolycopersici; assembly: GCF_013378445.1. GTDB lineage: Bacteria > Pseudomonadota > Alphaproteobacteria > Rhizobiales > Rhizobiaceae > Mycoplana > Mycoplana rhizolycopersici. The sequence continues at coordinate 267,204 of NZ_JABXYK010000005.1, read as the reverse complement.
CTTGTCGTATTCCGTTGTCCAGGCGTCGCTGCGGAATTTTTCCTTCACGCCGCCGATGGTCATCATCTGGCGGTCGTTCGCCCCGACGCTGAAGACGACAACGGCCGGCTTGACCTCGTCGATCATCGCCGGCAGTTCCTGCTCCCAGTTGAAGTAGTCCTGCCGGACGAGGCCGGACGAACCGTTGGCGCGTGCGTCGATCGTCACGCCCGGCATCTGTGCGAAAGCCTCGGTCAGGCCGTCACCGATGCCGCTGGCGACGAAATCGCCGACGACGAGAACCTTGCGGGCGTCGGCGAGCTTTTCCACGGCAAGAGGGGCTACGGATGCTGCCACCTGGGGCGCCTTCGCCTTTGGTTTCGGCTTTTCGTTTCTGGCCTGGGAACGCCTGGGCTGCGGACGCTGCTGCAATTGCGGCTGCTGCTTTGCCAGCGGCCTGCGGCGAAAGCCGCCGAAAAGGAAGTCGAGGACGGAGCGCCGCTGAACGCGTTCCTGCGCCACCGCATCCGAATAGACGGCCGCCGGCGGCACGGCCATGGCCAGGCAGGTCAGAAGCAGCAGCAGGTGGCGAACACGTCCCATCAGCGACGGGGCTCCTCTGGCGGTCGGGGCACGATCCGACGTTGTCATGGCGCGATCATGGCAAATTGTGCCTGATCAGGAAAGCGCCGTCGCTCAAAACGACGGGCGCCGTTTGGCGCCCGCGGTCCGCATTGTCTGTTTTTGGCGGATTACTTCCGCAATGCCTGCAGCAGCTGGGTGCTGGGCTGGCCGTCCGCTGCCAGGCCAAGGCGGCTTTGAACGGCCTGGATGGCGGCCTTGGAGCCGGAGCCCAGGTTGCCGTCGACCTCGCCGTCATAATAGCCGAGCTCCTTGAGGCGCGACTGCAGCTCGAATTTCTCCGTGATGTCGAGCGTACCCTCCGGGCGCGGCCAGCGCTGCTTGACCCCGCCATAGCCGGCGAGCTGATCGGCCAGCATGCCGACGCCCATGGCGTAGGAATTGGAGGCGTTGTAGCGCTTGATGACGAAGAAGTTGCGGGTCATCAGGAAGGCCGGGCCGCTGGCGCCGGCCGGCATCAGCAGTTCGGCACGATCGCCGCCCGCCTTGAAGCCGCTGCCGCTCGGGCGCTTGAAGCCGAGCTTCTGCCACTGGGCCAGCGTCTTGGTCTGTCCCTCATAGGCGCTGCCGCCGGACGGGACCACGACCTCGTAGCCCCAGGTCTTTCCGGGCTGCCAGCCGTTCTTTCTCAGGAGGTTTGCCGCGGTCGCAAGCGCGTCCGGCACCGAGTTCCAGATGTCGCGGTGACCGTTGCCGTCGGCATCGACCGCATAGAGTAGGTAGCTGGAGGGTATGAACTGGGTATGGCCCATGGCGCCCGCCCAGGAACCGGTCATCTCGGCGGCCGAGATATCGCCGTTCTGAATGATTTTCAGTGCGGCGATCAACTGGGTGCGGGCAAACTTGGCCCGTTTCGGGTCGCCGTAGGCAAGCGTCGCAAGCGCGCGCGGCACATAGTGCAGCCTGTCTTCCTTGGCCAGGACGGCGCCATAGTTCGATTCCATCGACCAGATGGCGAGCAGCACGTTGCGATCGACGCCGTAGCGCTTCTCGACGGCGGCAAGCGTGCGCCCGTATTTCTGGGCCATGTCCTGACCGATGCGGACGGTGTAGGGGTTTACGCGGGAATCAAGATAATCCCAGATCTTGTGCTTGAATTCCGGCTGGTAGGCCGCCTTTTCCAGAACCTCGCGGTCAGGAGTCTTGACGCCCCTGAAGGCCTGTTGGTACGTCGATTTCGAAATGCCGCTCTTTGCTGCCGTCGCATAAAAGTTGGCGATCCATTGCTGGAAGCTGGCGTCAGCACGCGCGGCGGTCGGAGCGAGCAACGTGGCGGAGACAAAGAGGGCGAGAGCAGAGCGGAGGAGCCTGGACTTACTAAGCTGAAACATCGGTCGTTGGTTCCGTCTTTCGAAATTTCGACAGGGCGGAGCGGAAAGCTTCCGGTGGAAAGCCAAGCTTACAGACATGAAGTCAACAAATTCTTTACCATGGAATTCTCTGCGCGTCTCTCTTTGCAAATTGATAGCAAATTGAAACTAATGCACGACATGACATGCCCGCGATGAATGTGGGCTCACAACGAGGTTTATGATGGCCGAAAAACGCAAGGTTAGAAAAGCAGTGTTCCCGGTTGCGGGACTTGGGACCCGTTTCCTTCCCGCCACCAAGGCGGTGCCGAAGGAAATGCTGACCGTCGTCGACCGACCAGTGATCCAATATGTCGTCGATGAGGCACTCGAGGCCGGCATCGAGCACCTGATCTTCGTGACCGGCCGCAGCAAGGCTGTCATCGAGGACTATTTCGACATCCAGGTTGAGCTGGAGCAGACGCTGCGCCAGCGCAACAAGGCTGCCGAGCTGACGCTTCTGGAAAGCATTCTTCCGGTCGCCGGCTCCACCAGCTTCACCCGCCAGCAGGAGCCTCTCGGGCTTGGCCATGCCGTCTGGTGCGCGCGCGAGCTCGTCGGCAACGAGCCCTTCGCCCTGCTTCTCCCGGACATGATCATGAAGGCGCCGAAGGGCTGCCTCTCGGGCATGGTCGAACTCTACGAGCATGATGGCGGAAACGTCATCGCCGTTGAGGAGTGCGCGCCGGATCAGGCCCACAAGTACGGTATCGTTGGCGTCGGCGAAAAGGTCGGCGAGGGGCACCGGATCACGCAGATGGTCGAAAAGCCCGCGCCCGGCACTGCGCCGTCCAACTTCTTCATCAACGGACGCTACATCCTGCAGCCCGAAATCTTCTCGATCCTCGCCACGCAGGAGCGCGGCGCCGGCAACGAGATCCAGCTGACCGACGCGATGGTCAAGCTTCTGAAGGAACAGCCGTTCGCCGCCTATCAGTTCCGCGGCGAGACCTACGACTGTGGCGCCAAGGACGGCTTCATCCTCGCCAACGTGGCTTTTGCGCTGGCGCGCGCCGATATCCGCCCGCTGGTGGATGGCCCGATGCAGGCGATGTTGAAGAACCTCGGCTGAGGTGAAATCCGGTTCCGCGCCCCAATTCGCGTTTTGGGCGCGGAACCTTGCCCGGCTATCGTTTTCCTCTTCCGGCCGGTGCGCCGTCAGCGGCGCAGCACCAGTCCCAGGCCGGCGCGGGTCACGCCCGTGTCCGCCGTATTCTTCTGCGTCGTCAGCTCGTAGGAAACATCGCCGCTGAGCGCCAGATAGCGATTGAAGTTCCAGGCCAGCCCCGTTCCGACGATGTAGACGTTCTGGTTCGACGACGAGGACGTCGGGAAATCGCGCCACTCGTAGGAACCCGTCAGGCGGGCCACGAGATTGCTGCGCACTTCCTGGGTGATTTCCGTGCTGGCGAGATAGGAAATATAGCCGCTTTCGCCGGGCGTGGTGGACGGCTCGATGGCGGTGCGCAGGCCGAGATTGACATTGGTGCCCCGCCGCGGCGACCAGTCGACCGCGCCATCGGCGGCAAAGGCGTCGATCGCCTTCAGCCGTTCGTCGTCGAAAGTCTGACGGTCGAAGCCGAGTCCGATTTCGCCGCGCAGCTTCTCGCCGAGATCGAATTCGAGCCCGGCGCGTCCGCCATAGAGATCGCCGGAGCGCGCGTAGCCGGACGAATCGCGTTCGTCGTCGTAGCGCACACGTCCCCCGGAAGCCTCCACGAAGGGAATGAGGGCCGGCGAGATCTCGTAGCCGATCCTGGCCGTCAGGATGCCGGTCCAGGTGTTGCGGTCGCTCTGTGACAGCTCCGATCCGTCGGAGAGCTTGACGTCGCCATAGGTCTCCCGGTCCACCGTTGCGCCGAGCGTGCCGCGGATGAGGCCGAAATTACGCTGGATCCGCGCGCCGCCAGTGTAGTTCTGCACGGCCGATTGCACCTGCGCACCGGAGACCGCGTTCGGATCGGCCATGTCCTCGCGTTCGAGGCTGTAGCCGGCGGTCAGGTTGGCGGTCGTCTCGCCGGAGAGGTCCAGCCGCAGGTCGGCGCCGATGTTGACTTCCGGCTCGGTGTTGTCGTTGCTGGAGAAGTTGCGTTCATAGGTGCCCGCGCCGTCGATCGTCAGTTGGTGGCGAGACCAGTCCGACGTCAAGGATCCCCGCAGCGTCGTGGTCGAAAAGCTGCGCGTGTCCGTCTCGTCACCGCTCTTGGTGCGCTCGTACCCGACGCCCTGTTCGAGGGCGGGCCGCAGCAGGAAGGTGCCGAGCATGATGCCTGAGGGCTCTTCCGAATAGGGCAGGGATCCGTTGCGGAAACCATCTACCGATGAATTCGGCATGTTCTGGCGGGCGGCCTCGGTGATTGCCTCGCTCGAAGCCATGCCTGCCTCCGGCGCCACGGGGGCGGACGGCGCGGGCAAGCTGTCGGAAGCGCCTTGTGGCGTAGCGCCGGCGGCGGCATCCAGCGCCTGCAGGCTTGCGTCGCTCGGCACCGTTTCCACGCCCGGATTGCCGGGGGCAGCGTCCTGCGCCAGCGCCTGCGGGGCGACAAGAAGGGCCGCAGCCAGAAACGCGCCGACCGCTCGTCGCGGTGGCGCGTCTGGTCGCACCCGGATTTTCTTGTCGTGCTGGTATGCCATGGCGATCGCAATGATTTTGAATTCCTAATCGAAGGTAAACCGATCTGGTTAACGTTCGGTTTCCGGGTGCACACACTGTGTGACTGCTGTCGATTGTCCGTGAATGGACACGGAAAGGCAAAAGCGCTAACAGGCAGCCATGATCAAAAGACAAGCTCTCGTGGAAAGCAGCGGCGCGATCGCTTCTGCCATCCGAACCGTTGAAACCGAGCGCGCCGGCCTCGACGCGCTTTCGCGTGCACTCTCCGGCTCGCTCTATAATGCGTTTTGCGAGGCGGTGCGGACCATTGCCGAGGCCCGGGGACGGGTGATCGTCACCGGCATCGGCAAGTCCGGGCATATCGGCTCCAAGATCGCGGCGACCTTCGCCTCGACGGGCACGCCGGCCTTCTTCGTCCATCCGGTGGAGGCTAACCACGGCGACCTCGGCATGATCGCCTCGGACGACGTGATCCTCGCCATGTCCTGGAGCGGCGAAAGCTCGGAACTGCAGGGCATCGTTTCCTATTCCCGTCGGTTCTCCATCCCGCTGATTGCAATCACCTCCGGCGAGCGTTCGGCGCTCGGCCGCGAATCGGACATCGTCCTGCTGTTGCCGAAAGAGCAGGAGGCCTGCCCGCACGGGCTGGCGCCGACTACCTCGACCCTGATGCAGCTTGCGCTCGGCGATGCGCTGGCCGTAACCCTGCTCGAGGCGCGCGGCTTCACCGCCACCGACTTCAAGACGTTCCATCCGGGCGGCAAGCTGGGCGCGAGCCTGACCCATGTCGGCGACATCATGCATAGCGGCGAGAACATGCCGCTCGTGCCACTCGGCACCACCATGCCGGCGGCCGTGCTGCTCCTTTCGCAGAAGCACTATGGTTGCGTCGGCGTCGTCAACGACAGCGGCAAGCTGGTCGGCATCGTCACCGATGGTGACATCGCCCGCAACCTGTCGCGCAATCTCGCCGAGCTGAATGTCGATGACATCATGACGCGCGCGCCAAAGACGGTTCGTCCGACAACGCTTGCGACGGCCGCGCTCGGTCTCTTGAACCAGCACAACATTTCGGCCCTGATCGTGACCGACGAGACGTCCACGCCCGTCGGCATCGTTCATTTCCACGATCTGCTGCGGATCGGGGTCGCCTGACCCGTCTACCCTTGGACATGATCGATCCCGCCGTCTGCGAAAGCTGCGGTGGGATTTTCGTTTCTGCGTTCAGACCTGCTCGACCAGCAGGTCGCGGCCGGTGCTGGATACGACGCGCACGCGGGTGCCGACCGGAAGGTCCGGCCCCTGGACCGTCCAGAACGTGTCGTCCAGGCGAATGCGACCGCGCCCCTCGGTGATCGGTTCCTGCAGCGTCGCGGTGCGGCCGATGAGGCTCTGCCCGCGCAGGTTCAGGAACGGCTCGTCGGTCTTCTGCGCGTTTTTCGCAACGAGCCGGCGGCCGAGGAGAACGGCAACGATAGACAGGGCTGCGAAGACCAGCCATTGCAACTGCCACGCCCACCATGCGCTTTCCCACAGAAGCAGCGACAGCGCACCGGTGACGATGGCGGCGATGCCGATCCAGACGAGGAAGACACCGGGCATCAGCACTTCGAGGATGAGCAGAACGATACCCAGCACCCACCATGCCCAGGGGCCGAGTTCGGCTGCGATACGGGCGACCATGGTTCAGCTTTCCCTTTGCGTCGTGTCGAACGGATTGCGTGGCGTGGCCCCGGTGACCGGCGTGGATGCGCGTGGACGCGGGGCAGAGGGTGGGGAGCCGTCGCCGAACACTTCCCGGGCGATGGCGCCGATGCCACTGAGCGAACCGATCAGCGACGAGGCTTCCATCGGTATCAGCACCACCTTGGAATTGGGCGACGTGCCGAGGCTTGCGATCGCCTCGGTATATTTCTGCGCCACGAAGTAGTTGATCGCCTGCACGTCGCCGGCGGCGATCGCCTCGGAGACCATCTTCGTTGCCTTGGCTTCGGCCTCGGCCAGCCGCTCGCGGGCCTCGGCATCGCGGAAGGCGGCTTCACGCTGGCCCTCGGCCTGCAGGATCGCCGACTGCTTGGCGCCCTCGGCACGCAGGATCTGGGCGTTGCGTGAGCCTTCGGCTTCCAGCACCTGCGCACGCTTCTCGCGCTCTGCCTTCATCTGGCGGGCCATGGCGTCGACCAGGTCCTTCGGTGGCGCGATGTCCTTGATCTCGACGCGGGTGATCTTCACGCCCCAGGGCTTGGCGGCCTCGTCGACCACGTGCAGCAGGCGGTCATTGATCGCATCGCGGTTGGAAAGCAGTTCGTCCAGATCCATCGAGCCCATGACCGATCGGATGTTCGTCATGGTCATGTTGAGGATGGCGTTTTCGAGGTTGGCGACCTGATAGGCAGCCTGGGCGGCGTTCAGCACCTGGTAGAAGGCGACGGCGTCGGCTGAGACGCTGGCATTGTCTCGGGTGATCACTTCCTGCGTAGGGACGTCGAGCACCTGTTCCATCACGTTCATCCGCGCGCCGATACGGTCGAAGAAGGGGATGATGAGATTGAGACCCGGCTGAAGCGTGCGCGTGTAGCGGCCGAAACGCTCTACCGTATATTGATAGCCCTGCGGCACCGTCTTGATCCCGGCAAACAGAAGCCACAGGACCAGAACGACCAGTGCGACGACAAAAATATCCAATCCATCCAACGACATGTCATGCCCTTCCGCTTGCTTTCGCGTCACTCTACGCGATACGCACGGCAAGGCCAGCCTCTTTTTCAGGCAGGCTGTGGCAGCATTCGTCCGGCGATGAGCGGACGTTCGTGGAGGCTAGATCCAGCCTTCGAGTTCGCGGCGGACGACCTTCTCCAGAACCGCCATGCCTTGCGGGCTGTCGTTCAAACAGGGGATGTGGGCGAACTTCTCGCCGCCATTGTGGTGGAAGCTTTCCGCTGCCTGGCCCGCGATCTCCTCCAGCGTCTCCAGGCAATCGGAGACGAAGCCGGGATTGAGGACTGCGATGCGCTTGACGCCTTCCTGCGCCAGTTTCTCCACCGTCTTGTCCGTGTAGGGCTGGAGCCATTCTTCGGGGCCGAAGCGGGACTGGAAGGTCACCTGCAGCTTCTGTGCCGTCCAGCCGAGCCTTTCGCGCAGCAGGCGCGCCGTCTTCTGGCACTGGCAGTAGTAGGGGTCGCCCTTGTCGAAATAGGATTTCGGTATCCCGTGGAAGGATGCGAGCACGACTTCCGGTTCCCAGTCGAGGCCGGCGAGATGGCTGGTGATCGAATTGGCCAGCGCATCGATATAGGCGGGGTCGTCGTGATAGGGCGGAACGGTGCGCAGCGCCGGCTGCCAGCGCATTTTCAAAAGCGCTTCGAAGGCCTTGTCGTTCACGGTCGCGGTCGTGGCGGCGGCATATTGCGGGTAGAGCGGGAAGACGAGGATACGTTCACAGCCCTCTTTCTGCAGGTATTCCATGCGCGAGCCGATCGAAGGCTGGCCGTAGCGCATCGCCCAGTCGACGATGACCTCGGGCCTGTCGGCGAAGGAGTTCGCCATCAGTTCCGCCTGGTTGCGCGTATAGGTGCGAAGGTAGCTCTCGTTCTTCTCCTTGTTCCAGATCAGTTCGTAAGCCTTGCCCACCTTGCCGGGGCGCGTGTTCAGCACGATGCCGAAAAGGATCGGATACCAGGCGATCTTCGGCCACTCGATGACGCGCTTGTCGGTCAGGAACTCCTTCAGGTAGCGCCGCATCGAGGTGTAGTCGGTGCCATCGGGCGTGCCGAGGTTTACGAGCAACACTCCGACCTTGCCGTGCTTGACGGGCGGATGATCTTTCGGCTTCGCAGCGGCGGCTTGCATGGGCATCCCTGTCTGTTTCCTCGCATCGGCCTTGGCGGCCGTGCAACCCTATAAGCGTTCTAAAAAGAAACGCCGGTCCGGGGAAGCCCGGACCGGCGCGAATCCGGAGACAAATTGTCTCGATTCACTTGGCGGGAACGTCGAGTTCCGATCCGATGACCAGTGCACGGGGCTCCGGGTTGCCGTTCGCCTCGGAGATCCTGCGCCACAGATGTCCCTCGCCATAGGCCGCCCTGGCGATGTCCCAGAGCGTGTCGCCGCGCACGATGACGTGCCTTGTGGTGGCCGCCGGCCCTGCGGCCGGGACAGCGGCGGTTTCGGCAGGAGCGGTCGACCCGTCCGTGGTGCCGGCCGCCGCCGGTGCCGCAGCCGTCCCCGTTGCCGCCACCGCGGTAATCCGTCCGTCGGTAAAGGGCTTGTAGGGGCGGTTTGCGGACAGATAGTCGGCCACGACCTGATCGAGGGTCGGGCCGTAGTCGTAGGCGTTGGTCGCCGCCGTCGCGAAGATCTTGTAGCCGTCGCCGCCGGCGCGCATGTAGTTGTTCGACGCCAGCGTATAGACTTTCGCCGGGTCCAGCGGCGCATAGGCGTCACCTTCCTTCATCTCGACGGAGACGACGCGGCTACCAGCAGGTTTCGACTTGTCGAAGGAGAACTTCATTCCCGAGATCTGCGGGAAGCGTCCGGCAACTTCCTCGATCTGGCCGAGGCCGTTTTCCAGCGCGGCCAGGAGATCGGCGCCCTTCAGCTGGAAGGTGGAGACGGTATTCTGGAACGGCAGCACGGTGACGACTTCGCCCATCGAGACGGGGCCGCCGTCGATCGAGGCGCGAAGACCGCCGCCATTGGTGATCGCGGCCGTTACCCCCTGACCTTTGGTGCGGTCCAGCAGGGCGTCGGCGACGAGGTTGCCCATCTGGCATTCGCCGGCGCGGCATGTCTCGCGCGATCCGTCGATCGGGCCTGCGGTTTCGGCGACGATCTTCGCTTTCAGTTCCTCGATCGGCCCGGCCAGCTCCTTGATGCGGGTAACGACGGCTTCGTCCGGCTTGAAACTGGGATCGAGCAGGATCGGGTCGCCCTTGGCGTCCTTGACAATGCCATTGTCGTCGAAGACCACTTTCAGGTTGCCGAGATATTTGGTGTAGGCGCCGGCCTGGACCACGGGCACCTTGTAGCCGCCGGGGTTGTCGACCATGGTCGGATAGGGGCCTTCAGCCTTTTCGTCCGTATTCGACAGAAGGCTGTGCGAGTGGCCGCCGACGACCACATCCACGTCGGGGATCTTGGCGATCGCCGCAAGGTCGCGCGGGTAGCCGACATGGGTCAGCGCAATGATCTTGTCCACGCCCTGCTTCTTCACCTCCGCGACCGCATGGGTGATGTCGGCCACATCGTCGCCGATCAGAACGTTCGGTCCCGGCGAGGAGATCTCATCGGTATCGTTGGCGACCGCGCCGACGATGCCGACCTTCTGGCCGCCGACGTCGAGGACGATATAGGGCTTGATACGGTCGCCGAGCTTGGAGCTGGCCCCGGCAGCGACGTTTGCGGTGACGACGGGGAACTGGACCTTGTCGAGGAAGGTGGCGAGCCCGTCCTCGCTGTCGTCGAACTCGTGATTGCCGACGGTCATGGCGTCGAATTTCATCAGGTTCAGGAATTCGGCTTCCGCCGCGCCTTTGTAGGTGGTGTAGAAGAGCGATCCCTGGAAGTTGTCGCCGGCATTGAGCAGCAGCACGTTCTTGCCGGACAGCGCCTGGCGCTGCTGGTCGATCGCCGTCTTAAGCCGCGCCACGCCGCCGAAGCATTCATTCTTGCCTTCCTCTTCGGCAGAGCAGGTGGAGTCGTACTTGTTGATCGGCTCGATGCGCGAATGCAGGTCGTTGATGTGGAGAATATCCAGCTCGTAATCCGCAAACGCGGAGCCGCCGGTCAAAGCGAGAAAGGAGGCGGCCAGAAGGCCGATACGGATGGACGTCATGGGCAAGCTCTCCTGTTCCATGTGATACGGCCGCTCGGGCAACTGCCGCCGGCGGCCCGTTCCAAGGCAGGCGCGATGCTTCCATTCCCCGCAGCCAACATCAAGAGGAAAACCGGCCCGGTCTTCGGGGCGTCGCTCAAGAGGGTTAAAATGCGCAGCTTTCGCGTGCGGTGTCAGGCCATCAGCCGTGCGGTGCCGCTGACGCGGATGGAGCTTCCGGGCTCGTCCCGGATGTCGGCGTGCAGGCGCGAGCGCATGCCCATGTCTTCGCCCTGGACGATGTCGATCGCGCCGCCATGCGGCCAGCCGAGATCGCGAAGGTAGCCGGCAAACGCCGCCGTCGCGGCGCCCGTCGCCGGGTCCTCGTAGACACCACCCGAGGCGAAGGGATTGCGGGTATCGAACAATTGTGGCGTCCGCGCATGGACGAGCAGGATCGTCGCCCAGCCTTCCCGCAGCATGACCGCCCGCGTCGCATCGAAGTCATACTTCATGTCGGCGAGGCGCTTGCGCGACTTAAGCGCCAGCACGAGATGGTCCGCACCGCCATGAATGAGGGCGGGCGGGATCGTCGGATCGAGATCTTCGTCGGAATACCCGAAATGCGCCATGACCTCCGCGACGAGCTGCTGCGGGGCCGGCCTGCTGCGGGTCGGCGGCGACTGCAGCGCGGCCGTCGCGATGCCATTCGAAAGCGCAGCCTCGACCGTGATGTCGGTGTCGTTGAGCGTCAGCGGAAAGACGCCGTCGCCGAATTTCATCGCAAGTGCCGCGCCGAGTGCGATCGTGGCGTGTCCGCAGAACGGCACTTCGATGCTGGGCGCAAAGTAGCGCACCCGCCAGCCCGCGCCGAGGGGAGCGGCAAAGGCGGTCTCGGAAAAGCCTATCTCGGCGGCGAGCCGCTGCATCTCGTCGGGTGCCGGCAGCGCATCCGTGATCGAGACGCCAGCCGGATTGCCGCCGCTGTCGCCTTCGGAGAAGGCTGCAATGCGCAGGATGTTCATCGGTGGCTTTCCTTGCGTCGGCCGGCGCCGGGTGACGACGGGGGTGCGCCCGCCTGCCTCAGCCCTGGCGGTTGAGCGTGAACTGGGCACCGGAGCTGGAGGTGCAGTTCAGCTGGCGCGTCGTCACGAGCGAGCAGTTCGCCTTGGAGGCCGACTTGGAGATGTTGGAGAACAGGCTGATCTCGATCAGGCCGCCCGGCTGGGTCAGGTAGGTGCCGGTCGCCATCGTCGTGTTCGTGTCGGTGGTCCGCGTCGCGAAACTGCCGGCAGAGAACGTCGAGACGAGACCGTTTGCGTCGATCCATGACCCTTCGACACCCTGCGGGGCCTGCTGCGCGACCGGTGCATAGGTGTTCGCGCGTTCAGACGTCTGGCAGGCGGCAAGCGTCGCCGTGGCGGCCAGCAGGGTAGCAAACATCAAGGGTTTCATATGGTTCTCCGTAACCTTGCCGAACGATACGGGCTTAAAATTTCGGTTCGACCATGCCGCGAACGCTCGGCGAAAGCAAGGCTTGCCCACGCTTATACCAAGTCTCGATGATAGGAACCGATGGGACCGGCTCGATCGGGTTTTCTGGCCAGGAGAGGTCCGCGGAGCGATGCTGTTGCATCGGTCAAGGACCTCGACGACGCCAGAAAGCCCGAGAAGCCATCCTATAGTCCCCTATCATCGAGACTTGGTATTATCCGTCGCAAAGCGAAACGCCCGCCAAGGGGCGGGCGCTCGTCTATATCGGCGGATCGAGGTCCGGCTCAGCGGACCAGGATGTTCCGGAACTGCCACGGGTCCTTCGTGTCGAGGTCTTCCGGGAAGAGGCCCGGACGACCTTCCAGCGGGGTCCAGTCTGTATAGTGGCCTTCGACCGGACCGAGATACGGGCGCTGCACTTCGAGGCAGCGGCGGTAGTCCATCTCGTCGGCCTCGACGATGCCGGCATTGGGGTTTTCGAGCGCCCAGACCATGCCGGCGAGGACGGCGGAGGTCACCTGCAGGCCGGTCGCGTTCTGATAGGGGGCGAGGCGGCGGGTTTCGTCGAGCGAGAGGCGCGAGCCGTACCAGTAGGCGTTCTTGTCGTGGCCGTAGAGCAGCACGCCGAGTTCGTCGACGCCGTCGACGAGCTCGTTCTCGTCGAGAACGTGGTGGACCGGCTGGGCATTGCCGCCGTTACCGAACATCTCGTGCAGTGACAGCACCGCATCGTTAGCCGGATGGTAGGCGTAGTGGCAGGTCGGGCGGTAGGTGACTTCACCATCCTTGTCGCGGACGGTGAAGAAGTCGGCGATCGAGATCGATTCGTTATGGGTGACGAGGAAGCCGTATTGCGGGCCGGGCGTCGGGCACCAGGTGCGTACGCGCGTGTTGGCGCCGGGCTGCTCGAGGTAGATCGCCGCCTTGCAGCCCTTCTTGTGCTTCTTGGCGTTCTTCGGCATCCAGTTCTCGTGGGTGCCCCAGCCGAGTTCGGCCGGCTGCAGACCTTCGGAGATGAAGCCTTCGACGGACCAGGTGTTCCAGAAGGTGTCGAAGGGCTTCGGGTTCTTGGTGCGCTGCGTATCGCGCTCGGCGATGTGTACGCCCTTCACGCCCACTTTCTTCATCAGTTTCGCCCAGCCTTCGCGATCATGCTGGTCGGGCACGTCATGCTTGATGCCGAGGTCGTTTGCGAGGTTGACCAGGGCTTCCTTGACGAACCAGGAGACCATGCCGGGATTGGCGCCGCAGGTGGAAACCGCGGTGGTGCCGCCCGGGTTCTTGGCCTTCTCCTTGCGCATGGTCTCGCGCAGCGCGTAGTTCGTGCGCTCCTCGTTCTTCATGCCCTTGTCGAAGTAGAATCCGAGCCACGGCTCGACGACCGTGTCGATGTAGAGCGCTTCGTGCTTGCGGCAGAACTTGATGAGGTCGAGCGAGGACGTGTCTACCGAAAGGTTGACGACGAAGGGCTGTCCGCCGCCTTCCTTCAGCAGCGGCTTGAGGACTTCCTTGTAGTTTTCCTTGGTGACGAACTCGGTGACATGGCGAGCGCCGTGGCGGGCGAAGATCTCGTCGTCGGCGCCGTCCTTGCGCGGCTCGATGACGATCAGGCGGTTCTTGTCATACTTGAAGTGACGCTCGATGAGCGGCAGGGTGCCGCGGCCGATCGAACCGAAGCCGATCATGATGACCGGGCCTGTGATTTCGCCGTAAACCGGGTAGTTCGTCTCTGCCATTCTCTCGTACTCCTTACGGGAAAGCGTCCCGGTTTCGCAAAAAGAGGGCCAACCGGCCCTTTATTAGTCGGCAAAAGCCTAGAGCATAGAATGCCGTCACAATAAAGTGGGCAAAATCACCACGCCGAAATTGTCAACGGGCTGCAATCGCCCGCAACTTGCGAGCAAGTTTGGCGCGCTTGTCAACCAGGCCCTTGTAGGCGGCCTGCGTGTCCGTGAGTTCTTCCAACTGGTCGGCGAAGGTCGCGGCAACTTCGGCGGCGTTATGCAGTGTGCGAACGGCGGCGAGCGGATCGTTGTAGATGCGGATCGTGAAGAGAATGTCGCCCGACACGGGCAGTCGCCGCACGGTCTGCCGCTCCACGCGGGCGAAGGTGGTATCGAGGGACAGTTCATGACCGTCGGGCAGCGCCCCATGGGCCTTGGACGCGGGATAGTAAAGATCGGCGTCGGGATTGATCGACCAGTTGAAGCGCAGGACGGGGCGATCGGGCTGCAGATTGTCGAACATGCGGTTGATCAGCGCGGCATTGCGGCTTCCCTCGCCGAAGCCCGGAACCGGGGCGTGGATGTCCTCCATCCGCCGGCCGAACTTCTCCGGCAGCGACCAGGATGAAGGGAAAGAGACATAGCCGGCAACGAGGTGCCAGCCACTTTCGCGTCGGCGCATGATGACGAGATCGTCCTGCACCAGCGCTCCGGCCCTCAGGAGCGGTGCCGTGCCGGCATCGCCGAGCGCAATCCGCCGCGTCGACACCTCGATGTCATCGCCCTGCCTGCGGTAACGCTCCGGGTGCCTGCGGGTGACGAACTCGCTGACGAGCTGCAGCACCTCCGCCTGCGCCGGCCTCGTATCCTCCTCCTCGACGAAGACGTGGTCACGATGGGCGGCAAGCACGCGATCCTTCTCGGCGAGATAGCGATCGAGTTCGTCGTCCGGCTCTATCCAGCGATCCGGATCCAGCTGGCCGAGCCCGATGGTGAAGAGCCGGGCGGAGCCGTCATAGGGCGTATAGGCGGGACGGGTCATGCCAAGATCGCCGGTATCAGCCCGCGGAGCGAATTGCCCATGAAGAAGGTGTGGCCGTGCAGGTCTTCGGGACGCAGGCGCGCTTCGTGAGCGTGACCGCTCTCGAGCAGTTCCGCGCGCAGCACGCCGGCCAGCAGGCCGCAGGACAAGGGAGGCGTTCGGAGGATGCCGGAACCGTCGTCCAGGAAGATCGAGGTGATGGTGCCCTCGCAGATCTCGCCATGCTCGTTCAGAAGAATGACCTCGTCGGCTTCGCCTGCCGCAAATTCGGCCCGCGCCGCCTCGTAGGCGGCGCGGCGGGACGTCTTGTGGCGAAGCAGCGGATCGGCGGATGCGAGCCTGGTGCGGCCGATCTTTACCGTCCAGACCGCGTCCCTCGGAAGCGGTGCGAACGGGGCGGTCTTCACCTCGATGCGTCCGTCGGCAAACAGTTCGAGCCGGACGCGCAACGGCGTTTTCGGCTTAGGGGAGACGGCATCCGCGAGTGCTTGCGCGGCGCGGTCGGCGTTTGCGAGGCCCAGTGCTTCCGCCGAGGCTGCAAGCCTTGCCAGATGCCGCTCCAGCCGGACGAAGCCGGATTCGGGTTCAAAGCGTAGCGTCTCGATCAGCGAGATATCCATTGGTCCCCCACCGCAAAGCGCGCCTTCAGCAGGCATTCCTCGTATTCTGCCTCTGCGGTCGAATCGAAGACGATGCCGCCGCCGACATTGAAGACGGCCTTGCCATCGGCAAACAGCGACACCGTGCGGATCGCCACGTTGAACTGCATCGTTCCATCCGGGGCGATGACGCCGATCGCGCCGCAATAGGCATCGCGCGGACCGGCTTCGAGATCGTGCAGGATCTCCATGGCCCGCATTTTCGGGGCGCCCGTAATGGAGCCGCACGGGAAGAGGGCAGCGAAGATGTCGCGAAGCGGCGTGCCAGGGACGAGCTTCGCCCGGACATGGCTCACCATCTGGTGGACGGTCGGGTAGGTCTCGATCGCAAAGAGCTTCGGCACCTCCAGCGTGCCCACCTCGGTCACGCGCGAGATGTCGTTGCGCAGCAGGTCGACGATCATGCGGTTTTCTGCCTGCGACTTCGGATCGGCCAGCATGGCGGCGACGATTTCGGCGTCCTCGGCCGCGTTCGCGCCACGCGGGGCCGTGCCCTTCATCGGATGCGTCTCGATCCAACCGTCGGCGTCGACACGGAAGAAGAGCTCCGGCGAACGGGACAGGAGGATCGGCCCGTCGAGCGATACCAACGCGCCGTATTTCACCGGCTGGCGCTCGATCAGCGACCAGAAGGCGGCAACGGGATCGCCGTTCCAGCGGGCCCGGATCGGCATCGTCAGGTTCGCCTGGTAACAGTCGCCTTCCCGCAGGTGGCGGTGCAGCCGGTCGAAACGGCTACGGTAGGCCTCGAGGTCCCATCCGGCCGCAGCTTCGGTGAGGAAGGGCTCGTTCTCAACGCGCTGCCGCGGGGTTGCAAGCGGGTGATCCGATGCCGGCGCGTCGAAGATGCCGAAGCTCATCAGCGGCGTCGGGCGATCGTCCTCTGCGAAGGGGGCGAGCTTGGCTTCGAAAAGGTGCCCGGCCTCGTAGCTCATGAAGCCGGCGATCCATTTGCCGTCATCGTGGGCGGCCTGCAGCGTCCAGAAGGCCTGTTCGAAGTCCGCCCGCTTGCGCACAGTCACCATGTGCTGCGGATCGGCGAAGACCGTGGTCCGGTCCTCGCGGTCGTCCCGCAGAAGCACGTAGCGCTGTGGATCGGTCATGTCTGTGGCTTTCGAAGCAGTGTTTCAGGCGCCCTTATCAAGCGCCTCCAGTTCGTCGATGAGCCCTTCGATCATCGACAGGCCCTTGCTCCAGAACGACGGATCGGCGGCGTCGAGCCCGAACGGGCGCAGCAACTCGGAGTGGTGCTTCGTTCCGCCGGCTTTGAGCATCTCGAAATACTTCTCCTGGAAGCCGCCTTCGGCCTGCTGGTAGACGGCATAGAGGGAGTTCACCAGGCAGTCGCCGAAGGCATAGGCATAGACGTAGAACGGCGAATGGATGAAGTGGGGGATATAGGCCCAGAAGGTCTCGTAACCTTCGGAAATCCGGATCGCCGGGCCGAGGCTGTCGGCCTGGACGGAAAGCCACAGCTCGCCGATCTGCTCGGCGGTCAGCTCGCCCTCCTTGCGGGCGGTGTGCACCTTGCGCTCGAATTCGTAGAAGGCGATCTGCCGCACGACCGTGTTGATCATGTCCTCGACCTTCTGGGCGAGCATCGCCTTGCGCTCACGCTTGTCCTTGGTCTGGTCGAGGAGCGAGCGGAAGGTCAGCATCTCACCGAAGACGGACGCGGTCTCGGCGAGCGTCAGTGGCGTCGAGGCCATCAGCGCGCCCTGGCCGCCGGCGAGCACCTGATGCACGCCGTGGCCCAGCTCATGGGCGAGCGTCATCACGTCGCGCGGCTTGCCCATGTAGTTGACAAGCACATAGGGATGGGCCGAGGGCACGGTCGGATGGGCGAAGGCGCCGGGTGCCTTGCCCGGGCGGACGGGCGCATCGATCCATTGCTCGTCGAAGAAGCGGCCCGCGATCGCGGCCATTTCCGGGGCAAACGCGCCGTAGGCCGAAAGCACCGTCTCCTTCGCGTCGCTCCAGGGGATCAGCGTGTTCTGGGTCTCCGGCAACGGCGCGTTGCGGTCCCAGAATTCCAGCTGTTCCATTCCGAGCCATCTGGCCTTCATCGCGTAGTAGCGGTGTGACAGGCGCGGATAGGCCTCGCGCACGGCGGCAGCGAGCGCGTCGACCACCTCCCGCTCGACCCGGTTCGCCAGGTGCCGGCTGTCGGCGATGTCATCGAAGCCGCGCCAGCGGTCGGAGATTTCCTTGTCCTTGGCCAGCGTGTTTGTGATGAGAGTGAAGGTTCGGATGTTGTCGCCGAAGGTCTTGGCCAGCGCCATTGCCGCCTTGTGGCGGGTTTCGCCGTCGGCGTCCTGCAGCAGGTTGAGCGCGACTTCCAGCGGCACTTCCTCGCCGTCGATCGTGTAGCGCAGCGAGGCCATCGTCTCGTCGAAAAGCCGGTTCCAGGCGGCGGCACCGGTCATCGACTTTTCGAGGAACAGCTGTTCGGTGCGGTCGTCGAGCTGGTGCGGCTTCTCCTTGCGCAGGTCCTCGATCCACGGGCGGTAGTGGGCAGCGAGCGCATCATTCTCCAGGCACCCGGCCAGGCGCGCGTCATCTATCCTGTTCAGTTCCAAGGGGAAAAACAGAAGATGCGAGGAGATGTCGGTGATCTTCGCCTGGACGTCGCCGTAGAGCTTGCCGTTGGCCGGGTCGGTCGTGTTGGAGAAGTAGGTCAGGCCGGCGAAGGAGGAGATGCGGCCGAGGAGATCGTCCAGCGCCTCGAATTCCCTCACGGCTGCGCCGATCCCTTCGGCGCCGGTCTTGCCGGCGGCGTCATCGAGCTTGCCCTTCCACTTCGCCTCGAACGCCAGCGCATCGTCGGTGCCGCGCTTGAGGTCGGCTGCGAACTCCGGCGCGGACGGGGATGGGTAGAGATGGGCGAGGTTCCATTCCGGCAGGTCGCCGAGATCGCCGGTGATCGCGCCGGCTGCAGCCGTCGCATGGTGGATGGCGGGCGAAGTTCTGAAAGGCGACATCGGCTAACCTCGTACGTGATGCTGTGGGGCGGCTTTGCTTGCGACGTCATTGGTTAAAATGCAAGCCTTTCTCAAAACGGCATGTTCAACCCTTCGTGCCAAGGTCGAACGGTATTGTTGTGCCAACTCCGCGCATGATGCGTGGAGGGCAAGGAGATGTACCAATGACGGCCCACATTCTTGTCATCGATGACGATCCTGTCCAGCGCAGGCTTCTGAAGAACATGATCGAACGCAACGGCCATGTCTCGCACATGGCCGAAAACGGCCGTCAAGGCCTTGAGGTTCTCGACCGCAAGGGTGGTCTCATCAGCGTCATCCTGCTCGACCTGATGATGCCGGAAATGAACGGCACCGCCTTTCTCGATGCGCTGTCGGAGCGCGAGATCACCATCCCCGTCGTCGTCCAGACCGGGCAGGGCGGGCTGGAAACGGTCGTCAACGCCATGCGCGCCGGCGCGTTCGATTTCGTCGTCAAGCCGGTCTCGCCGGAGCGCCTCGGTGTCGCGATCGACAATGCGCTGAAGCTCGAGCAGCGCGACCATCGCGGTCGCAGCACGCGTCGCGGCCGCGGCGAATCCGTCCAGTTCGACGACATCGTTTCGGCGAGCCCCGAGATGCTGCGGGTTATCGAACTCGGGCGTCGGGCGGCGCAATCCAACATCCCCGTCGTCATCGAAGGCGAGTCTGGCGTCGGCAAGGAGATGATCGCGCGCGCCATCCAGTCGGCCAGCGACCGGGCGAATAAGCCGTTCGTGACCGTCAACTGCGGCGCGATCCCGCACAACCTCGTCGAAAGCATCCTGTTCGGCCATGAAAAGGGCGCGTTCACCGGCGCGACCGAACGCCATATCGGCAAGTTCGCCGAGGCGGACGGCGGTACGATCTTCCTCGACGAGATCGGCGACCTGCCGCTGGAGGTGCAGGTGAAGCTCCTGCGCGCCGTCCAGCAGGGCGAAATCGAGACGGTCGGCGCGCGCTCGCCGCAGAAGGTCAATGTCCGGCTGATCTCGGCGACCAACAAGGATCTGATCACCGAGGTCAAGGAAGGCCGGTTCCGCGAGGACCTCTACTATCGCCTCAACGTCTTCCCGATCACGATCCCGGCGCTGCGCAGGCGCAAGGAAGACATTCCCGTCCTGGTGCGCTCGTTCGTCGAGCGTTTCGCCGGCGAGCAGAAGCTTGCAACGCCGCTGTCGGTGTCGTCGGCAGCGATGGCGCTTCTGACCGCGTTCGACTGGCCGGGCAACATTCGCCAGCTCGAAAATGCTATCTTCCGTGCGGTCGTACTCGCGCAGGGGTCGGAACTGCATACATCCGACTTCCCGCAGATCGCGACGCAGGTGCCGGGGCACGCCATCTCGCCGGAGGGGCGGGTTTCCTGGGACGTGGACAGCGCACCGGCGGTCTCCTCGCCGTCGTCCGAGACAGGTCTGCCTGCCGTCTATCCCAATTTCCGCAGGCATGAGGCAGCCGAATCAGCAGATGCCGGCCAGCCCGACAACGCCATTTCCAGCCTCGACCGGGGTGGCCAGGTGCGTCGTCTTGCGGACGTGGAAGAGGAATTGATCCGTTTTGCCCTGAAATTCTATCATGGCCAGATGAGCCAGGTTGCCCGAAAATTGGGCATCGGACGCTCGACGCTCTATAGAAAACTGAAGGATTATGGCATCGATCCAGACAATCCGCAGAAGGAAGTCGCCTGATTTCAGTTGATTTTTCAGGCTCCCCGTGATTTTGCGGTTGCCGTTCACCGCTTGTTAGTGGATCGTTCACTATAAGGGGATTGTATTGGCGACTGTGGCGGATTTGCCATGCTGTTACCGCAATTGGTCGTCATCTGAACTGATCAGGGACACCTTTTGTCCGTAGGACGGGGATAGAGTTGGCAAATATTATTGGATCGATGACGCTCCGGGGAGCCAGCGCGCTTGCTTTGTGCAAAGCAGCGCTCGAAAAAGCACCCAAGGTTCTGACCATCGCAGCCATGGCCGTTTCGCTCGTCGTTCCGGCCCTGGTTCCATCGGCGACCGACGCCGCTTCCGGCACCCGCTCGCTCAAGCTGTATTACGTCCATACCAATGAGAAGGCCGAGATCGTCTTCAAGCGCAACGGCCGCTACGATCAGAAGGGCCTCCAGCAGCTCAACCGTTTCCTGCGCGACTGGCGCCGCAACGAACCGACGAAAATGGACCCGCGTCTGTTCGACCTCGTCTGGGAAGTCTACCAGAAGAGCGGTTCGCGCGGCTATATCCACGTCGTTTCCGCCTATCGTTCGCCGGCCACCAACTCGATGCTGCGGTCGCGCTCGAAGGGCGTCGCCAAGAAGAGCCAGCACATGCTCGGCAAGGCGATGGACTTCTATATACCGGACGTGAAGCTGAAGAAGCTTCGCGAGATCGGGATGAAATTCGAAGTGGGCGGCGTCGGCTATTATCCGAGTTCCGGCTCTCCGTTCGTGCATATGGACGTCGGCAGCGTTCGTGCCTGGCCGCGCATGAGCCGCCAGGAACTGGTCTCGCTCTTCCCCAACGGAAAGACCATGCACCTGCCGTCCGACGGCAAGCCGCTGCCCGGCTTCGAGCAGGCCGTGGCCGACTACAAGCGTCGCGTGGGTGCCAATGCCGTACAGGTCGCCGGCGGCGGTTCGGCAGATCAGAAGGCTGGCGGCGAAAAGCGCAAGAACTTCTTCGCAGCCCTCTTCGGCGCCGGCGGGGATGAAGACGAAGAACCCACTGCAATCGCCAGCGCCGAGCCGTTGGAACAGACGAGGCCGGCAGCCGCGTCCGCAGTTCCCGCCGAGCGTGAGGCGCTTCCGGGTGTCGGTGCTCCGCAGACACAAACCGCCACACCTGATGCGAAGCCGGTCGTGACGGAGACCGAAGTGGCCGAGCTGAATGCGCCGGTGCCGCTGGTGCGCCCGGCCTTCCGCGAGACGAACAACGCGCCGGCGGCCTCCGAACTGGCACTCGTGTCGCCTTCGACGAACAATGCCGCAGCCGCTCTCAATGCGGCCTTGCCGGATGCGGCCTCGCAGGCGGCACCGGTTCCGGCAGTGCCGCAGGGTGACTTCGCCGATCTCGCCGGCTACAAGGTTCCTGTGCCCGAACTGCTCGGCAAGCGTCCGCTACCCGGCGAGGCGCAGGAGGGCCTGATGACGGCCTCCGTCGACGAGAACCTCGGACTCGTTCCGATTCCCGGCTCGCGTCCGGGCGATGACGCCGCCCTTCTGGCCGTTGCCGAAGCCGATGTCGGCATCCCCGACCAGAACGGCAAGGCGAAGGTCGCCGCGGTCGCCGAAGCCGAGCGTGAAGACGGACTGTCGGCCGAAGCTGCGACCCGCGTGGCGCTTGCCGCGCCGAGCGACGACTTTGGGAGCGACGAGCCGGTGCAACTGGCAGCGCTCGTGCCGCGCCCGACCAGCGCTTCGCGTGAGGCTTTGACCGCCTTCGACGTCGCTCCGAGCGAGATCCCGCTGAAGGGCAGCCGGCCGAAGAAGCAGGATGCGGATGCGGCCGCACGCGGCGCGATCCGCACCGAGCCGAAGCTGAACCAGAAGATCATTTCGCAGTGGGCCCTGACGCAGGCTCGGGTCGAAACGCTGAACAAGCCGGTCAAGGCTCCCCGCTTCGTCAGCCGTTCGATGCGCGAGGCGCCGACCACGGTCTACAAGGTCGGGTTCCAGCCGGAGACGGCCGGTGTCGATCCCGGCCGGTTCAGCGGCACTGCCGTGAATTTCATGGAAGTGCGGAAGTTCTCCGACACCAACTGACATTCGACACACCGATCCGACAAAGCCCGCGGGACGCGTTCCGCGGGCTTTGTCGTTCTGCATGATCCATCTGTCGCGGGTCCTTATCGTTCGTGTGGAGCCAGCACGAGGCGTGGGCGCATATCCGCTCCTCGCTGAGAGACGGTCGATACGATTTGGCCCACGGGGCGCTTGCCTCTATCGTTGCGCCTTTGGTTGATGCTTTGTCATGAGATTGGTTTGGAAATGTTCGGAACTATTCGCATAGCCGCCGCGCTTCTGGTTCGGCCGGACGGGCGGACGCTTCTGGTACGCAAGCGGGGCGTTCAGGCTTTCATGCAGCCGGGCGGGAAGATCGAACCTGGCGAAACGCCACAGGCTGCCTTGATGCGCGAATTGCAGGAAGAGATCGGCTTTGATCCCGAACATGGAAGCTGCGAGGCGCTCGGGGAGTTCACCGCCGAAGCGTTGAACGAGCCCGGCCGCCTCGTTCTTGCACATGTCTTCCTTGTCAGGACGCAGCGCACGGACTTCCGGCCATCGGGTGAAATCGAGGAGGTGAGATGGATCTCGCCGTTCGACCCCGGGCCGGTGGCAATGGCCTCGCTGACCGCAGACCATATTCTGCCATTCTATCGGGCGTTGTCCGGGGGATCCTGAGGCCGGGTGCGCGGGATGCCGGCCGGCCTGGCCGAAAGGCGCGTCCGAACTGCTATTTCAGGCCGTTCGGATGCGCTTAGATCTTTGTTTTGCGCATGTTGTTGTCGGAAAACAGCAGCGCATTTTTTCGACATGCTTCAGGATGCCGATCTCCAAGCTACCGCACTGGTGGCAAGGAGAAACGGGAGCCTTTCAGGTGGGCGGTGCTTATTCGGCATCCGGCGGCAGTTCGATCATGCCGAGCGCCTGGAGATAGGTGTCGAGGATCGCTTCCTGCTCCATGCGTTCGTCCTTGTCCTGCTTTCGGATCTGGATGACCTTGCGCAGGATCTTGGTGTCGAAGCCGACGCCCTTGGCCTCGCCATAGACGTCCTTGATGTCGTCGGCGATGGTCTTCTTTTCTTCTTCCAGGCGCTCGATCCGCTCAATGAAAGCACGAAGCTGGTCGCGGGCGACGCCGTGAGCATCGGACATGGTCTTCTCCTCGTTTGGGGAAATGTAGGAAATGTGATGCCGTGGTCTGCCGTGAAGTTTGGACGAGATCAAGACCTATCCGGCGTGAGGCTGTGTTTTTCGCCTTCCTGTGCCCATTGCGCCCGCTGCCGGCGAATGGCCGGTTGACCATTCGCGACGATCCCGCAGGGCGGCCGAGACGCCGTATCGGGGCGCGTCACTCGTGCGGGCGGTTGGTCTCGAAGGCGGCCTTCTGCTCGGCCGACGCCTCCTTCTGGTGCAGATCGCGCCATGTCTCATATGGCATGCCGTAGACGATCTCGCGCGACTGCTCCTTGTCGAGAGCGACGCCCGCTTCGTTGGCAGCTTCCCGATACCAGTTCGACAGGCAGTTTCGGCAAAAGCCGGCAAGGTTCATCAGGTCGATGTTCTGCACGTCGCTGCGTTCGCGCAGGTGCGAGACCAGCCGCCGGAAGGCTGCGGCCTCAAACGCGGTGCGCTGTTCGTCGGTCAGGTGGTCCATCTTCGTTTCTCCGTCGAGGGCGGGGGCGAGGCCGGGGGGTATCCCGACTGCCCGATTGTCCGTGCCGTCGCTCAGTAAGGCCCGGTGCGCGAGGCGAATGTCTGATAGGTGTGAAGGCTATCGATGGCGTTCAAGTCTTCAAGGATCGGGGCAAGCCTGTTCGTCCAGTGCTCGATGCCGCTGGCGTTGCCGATCTCGTCCTGCCGCACCTCGATGAGTGCGTGCGGGATACCCGCCGTCATGCAGTGGCGGAACATCGTGTCGCCGCGCAGCGCCCCGTCATAGGGCTCGTTGCTGGCGGTAGTGACGCCGGGCAGGGCGCCCAGGGCCGAAAGCAGCGGATGGACGGCGCGGTGGTCGCTGTCCCAGAGCACGGTGATGTGCCAGGGCCGCGGCACGCCCTTCCAGTATGGCGTGAAGGAATGAAGCGAAATGACCAGCGGTGCGCGGCCGCCTGTCTCGGCGATCCTGCCGATCGTTTCGGAGACCGCGTGGTGATAGGGCCGATGATAGGTGAGCAGCCGATGCTGCCATTCCTCGGGGGTGATCGGGTGATTGCCGGGCACGATCGCTCCGTCGGAAATGCGCATGACCAGCGTCGGGTCGTCCTCGCCCCGGTTGGGGTCGATCAGCAGGCGGGAGAAGCGGCTCATGACGGCGGGTACGCCGAGACGTGCCGCCAGCGCCCGCGTCAATCCCTCGATGCCGATGTCGTAGGCGATATGTCGTTCGAAGGCGCTCTCGGGCAGGCCGAGGCGATGGTATCGGGCGGGGACGCGGTTGGTGGCGTGATCGGCCAGCAGCACGAGCCCGATGCTCGCATCGCCGTCGATGATCTCGAAGGGGCTGTCGTCGGTGACGTCCGTTTCCATGCCAACTCTTGCTGCTCGATCTGCCGCTAGATCGCACGGCACGACGCCGACCGCAAGCCGCCATCATGTCTTCGCTTTCTCGGTGTATCCGCGCCGCAGTTCGTCCTGTAATCGATTAGAGTTGCGTTGACATTCGACGCCCGCCGTCGCAAGAAAGCGCGTGACCAAATCAACGGAGTTCCATTGGAAACCGTGTCAATTCCTTCACGCTCCCGCCCGTTCCGTCCGGCGTCCGGCCTTTCCTTCCTTGGATTGTGCGCTGCCGCGGCCTTTTTCACCCTGACGTCCCCAGGCTCTGCGCGCGCCGACTTCCGTGTCTGCAACGGCACACAGAACCTGGTCGGCGTTGCCATCGGCTACCGCGCCACCGAGGGGTGGATGACGGAAGGCTGGTGGCAGATCCCGGCAACCACCTGCGCCACGCTGATCGAAGGCGAGCTGCAGTCGCGCTACTACTACCTGTACGCGGAAGACGCCGCACGCGGCGGTCGGTGGACCGGCGACGTCAACATGTGCGTGGCCGAAAACGAGTTCAAGATCGAAGGTGTGCAGGACTGCTTCGCCCGCGGGTTCCAGCGCATGGGTTTCAAGGAATATGACACCGGCCGTCAGGGCAGCTGGATGGTCCAGCTGTCCGACACTCCCGGTACGCAGGAAAGCCAGAACTGATGAAGCGGAACAGAAGAGTAAAGATCCTTGCAACCCTCGGCCCGGCTTCCGCCGAGGAAGAGATGATCCAGAAGTTGCACGAAGCGGGGGCCGACCTCTTCCGTATCAACATGAGCCATGCCAGCCATGACGTGATGCGCACGCTGATTAGCAGGATCCGTTCGGTAGAGGCGCGCTGTGGCCGGCCGATCGGCATTCTTGCCGACCTGCAGGGACCGAAGCTCCGCGTCGGAAAATTCAAGGACGGCAAGGCCGACCTTTCCCCGGGCCAGACTTTCACCCTCGACAGCAATGACGAGCCGGGCGACGCCACGCGCGTGTTCCTGCCGCATCCCGAAATCCTCGAAGCCGTCAAGCCGGGTCACCGCCTGCTGATCGACGACGGCAAGCTGCATCTGCTCGCTGAAAAGTCCGACGGCAAGAAGATCGTCTGCAAGGTCGTCGCCGGTACGAAGATTTCCGACCGCAAGGGCGTCAGCTTGCCCGATACGCTTCTGGGCGTCGGCGCGCTGACCGGGAAGGACCGTGCCGACCTCGACGCCGTGCTGGCTACCGGCAGCGTCGACTGGGTCGCGCTATCCTTCATCCAGCGTCCCGAGGATCTGGCCGAAGTCCGCAAGGTCGCCCGCGGCCGCGTCGGCCTGATGTCGAAGATCGAGAAGCCGCAGGCGATCGAGCGCATCGACGAGATCATCGAGCTTTCCGACGCGCTGATGGTCGCCCGCGGCGATCTGGGCGTCGAGATGCCGCTCGAGACGGTGCCCGGCCTGCAGAAGCAGTTAATCCGTGCCTGCCGTCGCGCCGGCAAGCCGGTGGTCGTTGCGACGCAGATGCTGGAATCGATGATCACCGCACCGGTTCCGACGCGCGCCGAAGTGTCCGACGTCGCGACCGCCGTCTTCGAAGGCGCCGATGCGATCATGCTCTCGGCCGAATCGGCGTCCGGCGACTATCCGGTCGAGGCCGTTGCCACCATGGGGAAGGTCGCAAGCCAGGTCGAGCGCGACCCAAACTATCCGGGCATCATCAATGCGCAGCGCACGCCGCCGGAAGCGACCGGCGCCGATGCGATCTCGCTGGCGGCGCGGCAGATCGCCGAAACGCTGAACCTGTCGGCGATCGTCTGCTACACCTCCTCCGGCACCACAGGCCTGCGCGCTGCGCGCGAGCGGCCGTCCGTGCCCGTCCTGGCGCTGTCGCCGATCATCGAAACGGCTCGCCGCCTGTCGGTCGTCTGGGGCCTGCACTGCGTCGTCACCGGTGATGCGGAAGATCTCGACGACATGGTCAACCGCGCCTGCCGCATCACCGTCAGCGAAGGCTTCGGCAAGCCGGGCGACCGGGTCATTATTTCGGCCGGCGTGCCGCTTGGGACGCCCGGTGCGACCAACATGCTGCGCATCGCCTATATCGGTTCTGATGGCGCCAGCGGCATCTGAGCCGGCGCATAAGCGACGGTTGCAACATTTCGGCAAGGCGGGCTTCGGTTCGCCTTGTTGCGTTTTGGGAGGGGTCGTCGGGGCCCCGCTGCGAAATGCCTGCGATGAACGGCGATGGCGCCGAGATGCGGCCGTGCAGAAGGATCAGGTGCGGCTGCCGGCCAGCTTGTCGGCGATGTCGCCGAGCGCCTTCTGGGCACGCCGCTCTGCCGGATAGATGTCGAGGAAGCGCTGCCACGCTTCCATGGCGAGTTCGTCACGCCCGTAGTTGGTGAGAATCGTCGCCATGCCGGCGATGGCGCCGAAGTGCCGCGGCTCAAGCGCCAGCACGCGATTGATATCCGACATCGACTTCTTGAAATTGCCGAGCTTGAAGTTCAGCGTCGCTCGCTGGTTCCACCCCTCGACATAATGCGGATCGAGCTGGATGACCTCGTCGAGATAGTCGAAGGCGACCATGTCCTTGTTGTCGGCCACGGCCTTGTCGGCCTGCAACATGAGGAGATTGACGGTGGGGCTGCCCGAATCGCGCCATTGCAGGCGAATCGTCTCCGAGATCGCCTTTGCCTTCTCGGCATTGCCTTCGTGCTTCAGTTGACTGAAAAGCGTGTTCAGGCGCTGCGATGGGCTGGCATCCTGGGACTGGTTGCCGGCTGCATTCTCCGTTACGGCCGCTGAATTGGCGCCTTGCGCAAAGGCGGGGCCGGGCAGGGCGGCCATGGCAATGAGGGCGGCATAAACAAAATTCGAGCGCATGCGGATATGCTACTCCGCATGCGCTCGAATGCAAACCGATAACTTTCGCCGTGCGAAAGTGATGCGCTCAGCCCTGGCGGGCCTTGAAGCGCGGGTTCTGCTTGTTGATGATGTAGACGCGGCCCTTGCGGCGAACCAGACGGTTTTCGCGGTGGCGGGTCTTGAGAGACTTGAGCGAATTCTTGATCTTCATGTTTCTGATCCGCGATGCTGGGGAGGAAATGAATCCGCCCTAAAATCTTGTCAATTAAAAACGCGCCGTTTCGGGCGCGCTTTCAGGTTGGCGTTCGTGTATCCGTTCATCCGGTTGCTGTCAACCGTTCGGCGGTGTTTTGCGGTGCGCGAAGCGTGATTTCCACCTTTTGCGCACGCGCCGGTCAGAGCAATTCCGTCACGTGGCCCATCTTGCGGCCCGGCCGTGCTTCGGTCTTGCCATAGAGGTGGACGAGCACGTCGGGCGTGTTGAGCCATGCGGGCACGTCGGCGATATCGTCGCCGATCAGGTTCTGCATCCGGCAATCGGAATGGCGGCGCGGATCACCCAGCGACAGGCCTGCGACGGCGCGGATGTGCTGCTCGAACTGCGATATCACGCAGGCCGCTTCCGTCCAGTGACCGGAATTGTGAACGCGCGGCGCCATCTCGTTGGCAAGCAGCTGGCCATCGGCGAGGGCGAAGAACTCGACGCCGATGACGCCGACATAGCCCAGCTTGTCGAGGATGGCGCGCGCCGCACGCCGCGCCTGGTCGGCCGTCGCCTCGTTGATCGCCGCCGGAACGGTCGAGGTGTGGAGAATGCCGTTGCGGTGGACGTTTTCGGCGGGGTCGTAGCAGACGATCGTGCCGTCGGCCGCCCGGGCTGCGATGATGGAGATCTCGCGCTCGAACGCGATCAGTCCTTCCAGGATCTGCGGAACCGAGCCCAGTGCCTCGAAGGCGCCGGCGCGACTTTCGGCGGGGGAGCGGAACACCCGCTGGCCCTTGCCGTCATAGCCCAGGCGTCGCGTCTTCAGCACGCCGATCCCGCCGAACGCCTCGAGGGCGGCATCGAGATCTTCCTGGCTGTCGATGGCTTCGAAAGGAGCTGTGGCGATGCCGCACTCGTTGATGAAGCGCTTTTCGACAAGGCGGTCCTGAGAGACCTCCAGCGCCTTGGGCGGCGGGAACACGGCAACCGATTGCGCAAGCTGTGCCGCTGCGGCGACGGGCACGTTCTCGAATTCGTAGGTGACGACGTCACAGCGCTCAGCGAGTGCGGCGAGAGCTGCGGGATCGTCGTAAGCCGCGACGATCTGGCTGTTGGCGACCTGGGCGGCCGGGCAGTCGGCCTGCGGTTCGAGAATGACGGTGCGGATGCCGAGGCGTGCGGCTGCCATTGCGAGCATTCGGCCGAGCTGGCCGCCGCCGACGATGCCGATCGTGGAAACGCTCATAGCGGGCCATCCACCGGATAGTCGGCGACCGATGCGCTCTGGTTCTCGCGCCATTCGTCAAGCCGCAATGCCAGTTCCGGATCGGACAATGCAAGCACGGCGGCGGCGAGCAGTGCCGCGTTCACTGCGCCGGCCTTGCCGATCGCCAGCGTGCCGACGGGAATGCCGGCGGGCATCTGGACGATTGAAAGCAGGCTGTCCTGTCCTGAAAGCGCCTTCGACTGGACCGGCACGCCGAAGACCGGAAGCGAGGTCAGTGCTGCGATCATGCCCGGCAGGTGTGCTGCGCCACCGGCTCCGGCGATGATGATCTCGAAGCCTTCGGCGCGGGCTGTCTTGGCGAATTCGTAAAGCCGGTCGGGCGTACGATGGGCCGAAACGATGCGTGCCTCATAGTCGACCTCAAGCGCGTCGAGAGTGTCGGCAGCGTTCTTCATCGTCTCCCAGTCGGACTGACTGCCCATGACGATGGCGACGGGTGGCGTCTGAGGTGTCTTCAACTTCGCTTTCCGTTTCAGGCGATGATATCGGGAATGATCTGGTCCTCGATCTTGGAGATCTTGTCCTTGATCACGAGCTTCTTCTTTTTCATCCGCTGCACCCGCAAGGCATCGCAGCCGACCTGGATCATGGCATTGATGGCGGCATCATAGTCTTCGTGTTCCTGCCGAAGCCTGGCGATCGCCAATCGCAATTCCGCCTGTTCCTGGTCTGCCATTCTCTTCAATTCCCCGTCCCCTACCGATGGCGGTCCATGCCGTCCATTCGTGTTCAGCAAGGCTGCTCCTATCATAAAAGGCCAGCGCTCGGGAAGTTATCCTTGGCCACGATTTCGCCTTCGACAAATGAAAAATAGCGTGGCAGACTTTGAATGTTGCAACCTTGGCCGCCGCACGCGGCAGCGTTCGGGGGTCAACAAAAGGGAAGGAACTGTCGCATGTCGATTGAGGCTCATCTTGCCACGCTTGAAAAGAAGCACTTCGCCCTCGAGGAAGAGCTTCACGAAGCAATGACCCGGCCGTCTTACGAGGACGAGACCATTGCGGACATCAAGCGGCGGAAGCTGCGCATCAAGGATGAGATCGAGAGGATTCGATCGTCCGTGAATTGATCGGACAGGTATTTCCACGAGGATTTGACTTTGGGAGTTTGCTCCCCGCCACTCAAGTGGCGATGCGAGTCGAAATATTTGAAATAACAGACTTATGTCCCGGCTATTCGATTGGCCGGGGCTTTTTTTTGGCTTCGGCCGGTCTGCCGGGAAATTTGCGCCGGATCAGTTCCAGAACTGGTCGAGCCAGAAGTTCAGCCTGTTGAAGCCCGCAGAATTGATGGCATAGATGCGGTGCGTACCCTTGGCCGTGACGCTCACCAGATTGCATTCCAGCAGGGCCTTGAGGTGCTGCGATACGGCCGGCCGGCTGATCGGAAGTCCCTGGGACAGTTCGTTGACCGTCTTCGGCGCGCGTCGGAGTTCCTCCAGCAGAAACCGGCGGTTCGGGTCGGCAATTGCGGCAAAGGGATCCGGCGTCACCATGCGAAAAAGCTATGGCATCGCAACAAAATCGGCAAGTGTTTTGTGCGCTGCCGCAGGCCTCTGTCGAGCCATGTCCTCCGGCTTGCGCGCGGCGGGAAAACGCATGACGATCCGACGGATTTTGTGCTGCTAGAGAAACGCGGCGATGCCGTCGTGGACGAGCTTGAGCCCGGCCACGAACGCCATTCCGTACATGAACGGATAGAAGACGTCGGGCTTCATGCGCTTGACGATGAAGCCGCCGAGCGCTGTCATCGCCATGGCGAGCGGCATGAGCGTGGCCGAAACCGTCAGGTTCCTCGTATCGAGTTGGCCGAGGGCGAAATAGGGCACGAGCTTTACCGCATTCAGCGTGGCGAAGTAGCGCACGGCGGCGCCGGTATAGTCGCGCGGCGACAGCTTCAACGGCAGCGCATATACCTGGTAGGGCGCCCCACCGGCGTGCGCGACGAAGCTGCCATAGCCGGAGAGCGTGCCGAAGAAGGCGGCGGGCCCGACCCGCTGCGGCTTTGCCGGAATGACGAGGCCGCGACGGATGCGCCACTGGTTGTAGAAGAAGCGAAGCGCAAAGAAAACGGTGATGGCGCCGATGATCAGGCGGAGCGCATCGCGCGGGACATAGGCCGAGGTGGCCCAGCCCAGCGCCACGCCGAAGAGGCCTCCCGGCAGAAGATAGAGCAGCGTTTTGCGGTCGTTGTGATGGCGCCAGATCCACAGCGATACGATGTCGCTGACGACGAGGATCGGCAGCAGGATGGCCGCCGCTTGCACGGGCGGGACCACCATGGCAAGGATGGGTACGCCCATCAGCGCCAGCGCCTCGCCCATTCCACCCTTAGTCAGTCCGACCAGCATGACGGCAGGGATCGCGGCGAGGTAGATGCTGGGGTCGATGGGCATGGAGGGTGATTGATCCTGTGATGCAACCCGTCTATCGGCTTTGTTTGAATATTGCGAGGGGCAGTCCGCCGATCGCGACGGAACGGGAAGAAATGGAACTGCGATGACTGGAACCGACAACCGCTGCCGCCTCGTGCTGATCGTCCCCGAGGGCGAGGACATCGAAGCTCGCAAGGCCATGGTGGAGGATGCGCTGCGCGGCGGCGACGTCGCGTCCGTGATCCTGCCGCAGTACGGCCTGGAGGACGGCCTGTTCCAGAAGCATGCCGAGGCAATTGTGCCTGTCATCCAGCAGGCGGGTGCTGCAGCTTTGATCGCGGGCGATACGCGCGTCGCGGGCCGTGCCAAGGCCGACGGCATCCATATCGCCGGCGGGCTTGAGGCGATCGGCGAAGCGATCGAGAAATTCTCGCCGAAGCTGATCGTCGGCGCAGGCGGCGCCAAGGAGCGGCATGCGGCA
Organism: Mycoplana rhizolycopersici; assembly: GCF_013378445.1. Classification (GTDB taxonomy): domain Bacteria; phylum Pseudomonadota; class Alphaproteobacteria; order Rhizobiales; family Rhizobiaceae; genus Mycoplana; species Mycoplana rhizolycopersici. Next base: position 235,455 of record NZ_JABXYK010000005.1, on the reverse strand, counting down.
CTCGAAATCGGCGATCTCGCCCCCGATTACATCTTCTTCGGCAAGTTCGACGGCGACATCAAGCCGGAAGCGCATCCGAAGAACCTTGCGCTCGCCGAATGGTGGGCCTCGATGATCGAGGTGCCCTGCATCGTCATGGGCGGTACGGATCCGCAGTCCGCACTTGCCGTTGCCGAAACCGGCGCGGAATTCGCAGCGCTGTGCCGGGCAGTCTTCGACGAACCGGCCAATGCCGCGCAGGTGGTCGCATCCGTCAACGCGTTGCTTGACGAAAAAGCGCCACGGTTCGAAGATTAAAGGCGTTCGCATGACAAGGGCTTTCGATCACAGGTCGCTGCGACTGACTACAGCATTGCTTTGCGCGCTTGGTGCAGCGATGCCGCTTGCGCGCGCCCAGGACACGCAGAAGCCCACCGCCGCCCAGCCGAATGCCACCGTCCCTGACGCGACCGTCCCCGAAACAAAGGGCACCGGCCAGGGGGCGACGGGCGGAGCACCCGCATTGCCCGGCGTCGCCGGACAGCCCAATCCCTCCTCCGGAGAAGGCAGCCAGGCGCAGAAGCCGGTCGAAGCCGAAGACCACAATGCCGGACTAGACGGGCCGGCTGAGCCCGGGCGCACCTCGCGACTGCTCGATCCTGCCGAAGCCGGAGATGCGCTCGGCAAGATCGCGCCTTCAGGCGCGGCTGCTGCAGGCGGCCAGCAGAAGGAACTGCTGACGCCGTCGTCGGGTCTCGGCGTGCTCGACCGCATGGGTGCGCCGCTTCCCGATCTGCCGGCTGAAAAGGCCTTCACCGGAAAGGTGGACGATGCCTATGGCGCGTTCCAGCGCGGCTTCTACCTGACGGCAATGGAGCTGGCGCTTCCACGCGCGCAAAGCGGGGATGCGGCCGCGCAGACGCTCGTCGCCGAACTCTTCGAGCAGGGGCTCGGCGTGAAACGCGACCGCAAGCAGGCCGCCTTCTGGTACAAGCAGTCGGCCGAGGGCGGGGATCCCGCCGGCATGTTCAAATACGCCCTGCTTTTGATGGATGGCCGCCAGGTCGAACGCGACCGCAAGAAGGCCGACGAGTACATGAAGAAGGCGGCGGATGCCGGAAACCCTTCTGCCCAGTTCAACTACGGCCAGATGCTCGTCGCCGACACGCCCGGCGAAAAGGGGCTGCGCGCGGCCATGGCCTATTATGAGAAGTCGGCCGAACAGGGGATCGCGGATGCGCAATACGCGCTTTCGCAGCTCTACAGCAACCTCCAGGGCCTGCCGCCGGAGAAGACGGGCCGGGCGCGCGAGTGGCTGCTGCGGGCCGCCCGCGCCGGCTACGACACTGCTCAGCTCGACCTCGGCATCTGGCTCGTCAACGGCGTTGCCGGGGACAGGGACTACGACGCGGGCTTCCGGTGGCTGAAACGTGCGGCCGAGGGCGGCAACGTCGTCGCCCAGAACCGCCTCGCCTACCTCTACATCAATGCGCTGGGAACCCGGCCCGATCCGGTCGAGGCGGCCAAGTGGTTCGTGCTCTCGCGCCGCGCCGGCCTCAACGATGCCGGGCTGGAGGATTTCTATCTCGGCCTGACCGACGAGCAGCAGAAGGCCGCGATCTCGGCTGCCAACAAGTTCCGCGTGCGCTGACGGCGGCGCCTTGCGGTGTAGCCCTGCGTCAGGTGAATGGCTGCGTTCCTGCGGCGGAGACTTGAACTTTGAAGGGAATTGTGGTCTTGAGGCCGCAAACTTGGTTCCCGGCCGGTCAGGCCGCGCGGAACCGCTAAAACCTCTACGGAATTCTCATGAAAATCAGCGGCAGTGAAATCAAGCCGGGCAATCTTATCGAGCACAATGGCGGCCTGTGGGCGGCGGTGAAGTGCAACACGGTCAAGCCAGGCAAGGGCGGGGCGTTCAACCAGGTCGAATTGAAGAACCTGATGGACGGCACCAAGCTCAATGAGCGTTTCCGCTCTTCGGAGACGGTCGAGCGCGTCGAACTGGAGAAGAAGGACTTCCAGTTCCTGTTCGAGCAGGGCGATGGACTGGTGTTCATGGATGTCGACTCCTACGACCAGCTCGAACTGCAGAAGGAATTCGTTGGCGATCGCGCCGCATTCCTGCAGGATGGCATGATGGTGACGGTCCAGCTCTATGACGAAAAGCCGATCGGCGTTTCGCTGCCCGATCAGGTGGTGCTTTCGGTCGCGGAAGCCGACCCGGTGATCAAGGGGCAGACGGCGGCCTCTTCCTACAAGCCGGCGATCCTGGAGAACGGGGTGCGCGTGCTTGTGCCGCCCTTCATCGAGGCGGGTGAGCGCATTCTCGTCGATACCAACGAAATCACCTATCTTCGCCGCGCCGACTGACACGAAAAATTCCGCCGGCCGTGGCACCGACCGCGTTTGCCCGCCGACAAACTGACAAGGACAAGCCCCGATGGCTCGCTCAGCTCTACTCAACGTGATGGTCCAGGCCGCCTTCAAGGCCGGCAAATCGCTCTCGCGCGATTTCGGCGAAGTGCAAAACCTGCAGGTTTCCCTCAAGGGGCCGGGCGATTACGTCTCGCAGGCCGACCGCAAGGCGGAGAAGCTGATCCGCGAGGAATTGATGAAGGCGCGGCCGACCTATGGCTTTCTCGGCGAGGAGGGCGAGGAGATCAAGGGCACCGACGGCGCCCATCGCTGGATTGTCGATCCGCTGGACGGCACGACCAATTTCCTGCACGGCATTCCGTGCTTCGCCTCCTCCATCGCGCTGGAGCGCAACGGCGAGATCGTCGCGGCCGTGGTTCTCAATCCGGCGACGGACGAACTCTACACGGCTGAGAAGGGCGGTGGGGCCTTCCTCAACGATCGCCGCCTGCGCGTCGCCGCCCGCAAGGAACTGTCCGACAGCGTTATCAGCTGCGGTGTCCCGCATCTCGGCCGCGGCAACCACGGCAAGTTTCTGATCGAGCTTCGCCACGTGATGGGCGAAGTCGCAGGCATCCGCCGGATGGGTGCGGCCTCGCTCGATCTCGCCTATGTCGCAGCAGGTCGCTTCGACGGCATGTGGGAGCGCGGCCTTGCCGAATGGGACATCGCGGCGGGCATCCTGCTCATCCGCGAGGCCGGCGGCTTCGTCAGCGATCTCGAAGGCGGCAACGCGATGCTGGAGACCGGTACGCTGGTCGCGGGCAACGAATATATCCACAAGGCGCTGGCCGAAGTCGTTCATCGGCCTGTGCCGACCCGCTAGGGGACGGATCTCTCCCGCAGCCGTCCGCTGCGGGATCTACCCGCATTTCTACGGCGCGATGCGTCGTCCTTCTGGCGCAAGTCAATGGACGCGCACCGAAATTCGGCCCTTCAATTCGGCGCAATCTTCCTCTAGGCTCCACGCAAAGTGAGAGCAGGAGAAGCGAGTCCCATGGCAAAGCTGGCGCTGTCGGGTTGGGAGGGGCCGGCCGAGACCGGGGAAGACTATCCCCACAAGCTGTCTAGCCCCATGCCGTTTTTCTGGACGATGGTCATCTTCCTGATCATCGTCGGCTTCGTCGGCGCGATCCTGTTTCGCCAGGCGCATGCGGCCTTCGTCAGTAATCCGGGCCTCAACGGGCTGATTCTCGGCGTCCTGCTCATCGGCATCCTTTTGGTGTTCAGCCATGTGCTGTCGCTGCGGCCGGAGGTGCGCTGGTTCAATTCCTTTCGTGCGGCGGGCAGTGCGGAGAAGGTCGGGCGTGATCCCGTTCTGCTCGCGCCGATGCGCGCCCTGATCGGACGGCATCATTCGATCGCGCTGTCGGCCAGCGCCCTGCGTTCCATCCTCGATTCGATCGCGACGCGACTGGACGAATCGCGCGACACCTCGCGCTACCTGATCGGCCTCCTCGTCTTTCTCGGCCTGCTCGGCACCTTCTGGGGGCTGCTCGGGACCATCGGCTCCATCAACACGGTCATCCAGTCGCTGGACGCAGGCGCAGGCACGGCGAACGACGTGCTGAGCGCCTTGAAGGAAGGGCTGTCCGCGCCGCTCTCGGGCATGGGGACTGCGTTTTCCACCTCGCTCTTCGGTCTTTCCGGCTCGCTGATCCTCGGCTTCCTCGACCTGCAGGCGGGCCGCGCGCAGAACCGCTTCTATATGGAGCTTGAGAACTGGCTGTCGTCGGTGACCGACGTTTCCTCCGAACTGTCTCCTGCCGCGATTTCTGCGGGCGGCGATCAGGCGGACATCAAGGCGCTTGCCGAGCAGATCCTGAAACTGTCGCACGAAGGCGGCCACAGCCGCTCCACCGCGGCGATGGCAAGCCTTGCCGAAGGCATTCAGGGGCTGGTGAAGAACATGCGCAACGAGCAGCAGATGCTGCGCGACTGGATCGAGGCGCAGCAGGACGAGGCGAAGGCGCTGCGCCGCACGCTCGACCGGCTGGCGGCGCGCGCCAGCGAGCTCAACGGCGAACGCGCCGCCGAGCGCCTGCGGGATCCGGCGGGGAACGAGTAAGCCATGGCGCTTGCCCGCAACCGCCGCTCAAGCAGAACCGTCGATTACTGGCCCGGCTTCGTCGATGCGCTGTCGACGCTGCTGCTGGCGATCATGTTCCTGCTCTGTGTCTTCGTGCTCGCGCAGTTCTTCCTCAGCCGCGAAATCACCGGCAAGGACGAGGTGCTCGACCGGTTGACCAGCCAGGTGAACGAGCTGACGCAGCTTTTGGCGCTGGAAAAGAGCGGCAAGCAGGATCTGGAGGATTCGCTGGCCAACCTGCAGGCCTCGCTTGCCGAATCGGAAGGCGAGCGCTCCCGGCTGCAGCAGATGCTGAACCAGGGCGCCGGCGCCTCGGACGCCGCCGATGCCCGCATTTCCACGCTCAACGAAACGCTCGATGCCGAAAAGCAGGTCAGCGCGCGTGCGATGAGCCAGATCGAACTGCTGAACCAGCAGATCGCCGCCCTGCGCAGCCAGATCTCCGCCGTCGAGGGCGCGCTTCAGGCGTCGGAGGCAAAGGACGTGACCGCGCAGGCGAAGATCGCCGATCTCGGCCGCCGTCTCAACGTGGCGCTGGCCCAGCGGGTACAGGAACTGAACCGCTACCGCTCGGACTTCTTCGGCCGCCTGCGTGAGATCCTCTCCGATCGCGAGAACATCCGCATTGTCGGCGACCGCTTCGTCTTCCAGTCGGAGGTGCTGTTTCCTTCCGGCGGCAGCGAACTGAATCCCGAGGGGCAGGCCGAGATGCGCAAGCTCGCCGCGGCACTCCTCGATCTCGCCAAGGAAATCCCGCCGGAAATCAACTGGGTGCTGCGCGTCGATGGGCACACCGACAACGTACCGCTGTCCGGCACGGGGCGCTATGCCGACAACTGGGAACTCTCCTCGGCGCGTGCGACGTCGGTGGTGAAGTTCCTGATCGCCAACGGCGTTCCGGCAGACCGTCTGGTGGCGGCCGGCTTTGGCGAATTCCAGCCGCTGGCTCCCGGCGAAAGCGACCAGGCGCGGGCGACGAACCGGCGCATCGAGCTCAAGCTCACCGAGAAGTAGGCACCGTTTCCGCATTGCCCTTACCCTGACGTGCGCGTAACTTCCGCGCGGGGATGTGCTTGGGAGGGCGTGGATGGATTGCGATGTGCTGGTGATCGGCGCGGGGCTGGCGGGCCTCGTGGCGGCGAGCGAGGCGGTGGATCGTGGCTTGCGGGTGACCGTGCTGGACCAGGAGGGGGAGCAGAACCTGGGCGGCCAGGCCTTCTGGTCGCTGGGCGGCCTCTTTTTCGTCGACAGTCCCGAACAGAGGCGCATGCGCATACGCGACAGCCGCGCGCTCGCCCGGCAGGACTGGTTCGGTTCGGCGCAGTTCGACCGGCCGGAGGACCACTGGCCCCGCCTGTGGGCGGAGGCCTACCTCGATTTCGCCGGAGGCGAGAAGCGCGCCTGGCTGCACGCGCAGGGCATGCGCTGGTTTCCGATCGTCGGCTGGGCCGAGCGCGGCGGCGGACTTGCCACCGGACACGGCAATTCCGTGCCGCGCTTTCACGTCACCTGGGGAACCGGGCCTGGCGTGCTGGCGCCGTTCCTTCGCCGCGTGCGGGAGGCGGAGGCGAAGGGGCGGCTGTCCTTCCGCTTCCGCCATCGCGTCGATCGCCTGCTCGTCGACAACGGCGCCGTCGTCGGCGCCGAAGGGGCGGTCCTGGCCGCGGATCCAGTGGCGCGGGGCGTGCGGAGTTCGCGCGACGTCGTCGCGGCGTTTTCGCTGTCGGCGGATGCGGTCGTCGTCGCCTCGGGCGGCATCGGCGGCAATCATGAGCTGGTGCGGCGCAACTGGCCGGTCGATCGGCTCGGGCCGGCGCCGGCCCGCATGGTCAGCGGCGTGCCGCACCACGTCGACGGACGGATGCTGGCGATCACCCAGGAAGCCGGCGGCAGCGTCATCAACGGCGACCGGATGTGGCACTATACGGAGGGCTTGCGAAACTGGGATCCGATCTGGCCCAACCACGGCATCCGCATCCTGCCGGGGCCGTCGTCGCTCTGGCTCGATGCCGACGGAAACCGTTTCGCTGCCCCTGCCATGCCCGGCTTCGATACGCTCGGAACGCTGAAGGCGATCACCGCGTCGGGGCATGACTACAGCTGGTTCATCCTCACCAAAGCGATCATCAAGAAGGAGTTTGCCCTTTCCGGGTCGGAGCAGAATCCGGACCTGACCGGCAAGGATATCCGCCTGCTCCTGAAGCGGCTCGGCAGGAATCCGCCGGGGCCGGTGCAGGCCTTCATGGACAAGGGCGAGGATTTTGTCGTCCGCGACCGGCTGGAGGACCTCGTCGCCGCGATGAACGCGCTGACGGGCGAGGCCAGGCTCGATGCGGCGCATGTCAGCGCACAGGTCGAGGCGCGCGACCGGGAGATCGACAACGCGTTTTCCAAGGATGCGCAGACGGTCGCGATCCGGGGCGCGCGCAGCTATCTCGGCGACCGCCTGATGCGCACGGCGCGGCCGCACAGAATGCTGGATCCCAAGGCGGGGCCGCTGATTGCGGTGCGGCTGAACCTTCTCACGCGCAAGACGCTGGGCGGGCTGCAGACAGACCTGAACGGCCGCGTGCTCGAATATTCGGGCAAGCCGGTGCCTGGGCTCTACGCCGCCGGCGAGGTTGCCGGCTTCGGCGGAGGAGGGGTGCACGGCTACAATGCGCTGGAAGGAACGTTCCTCGGCGGCTGTCTTTTTTCCGGGCGGATTGCCGGCCGGAACGTCTGCGCGTGAAGGGTGCGGTCGTGCCGAGCGGCCTGCGGTCGATGGGGCTTATTGCGTTGCCTCAGTTGCGGCGGGTAGGCCGCGGCCGGTAATTACGAAAGCCGCGGCACCTTCGGTTATTGCGCCGCGGTCGCCTGCTCCTCGGCACCGGCTTCGACCTGACCATCGTTGAACTGCAGGCGGGCCAGCTTGGCGTAGAGGCCACCGCTGCGGACCAGCGACTGATGCGTGCCTTCCTCGACGATGCGGCCGTGCTCGATGACGAGGATACGGTCCGCCTTGAGGACGGTGGCCAGCCGGTGGGCGATGACGATCGTAGTGCGTTGCCCCATCAGCCCGTCCAGCGCCTTCTGCACGAGCTTCTCGCTTTGCGCATCCAGCGCCGAGGTCGCCTCGTCGAGCAGAAGCAGTGGCGCGTCCTTGAGGATGGCGCGGGCGATGGCAAGCCGCTGGCGCTGGCCGCCGGAAAGGGTCACGCCGCGCTCGCCGACCGTGGTGTCGAAACCATTGTCGAGGCGGCTGATGAATTCCTCGGCCTGGGCGGCGCGGGCGGCTGCCACGATCTGTTCGCGCGAGACGCCGGGCATGCCGAAAGCGATGTTGTCGGCAATCGTCGCGGCGAAGATCGTCACGTCCTGCGGGACGACGGCGATGCGGGCGCGGACCTCGTGCGGATCGGCGGTGCGCATGTCGATGCCGTCCAGCTTCACGCTGCCGCTGACCGGATCGTAGAAGCGCAAAAGCAGCGACAGGATGGTGCTCTTGCCGGCGCCGGAGGGGCCGACGACGGCGATCGTCTCGCCCGGCCGGATCGCGAAGGACAGCCCGTTGAGGCTGCGGTAGCCGGGGCGGGAGGGATAGGCGAAGTGGACGTCGGAAAATTCCACCGCGCCGCGGGCGGGAACGGGCAGAGCGACGGGAGACGGCGGCGCGGTGATCGAGGGCTTTTCGTCCAATAGCTCCGTCAGCCTCTCGGCTGCACCAGAGGCCTGCGACAACTCGCCCCAGACCTCGGACAGCGAGCCCAGGCTGCCGGCGGCGAAGACCGAGTAGAGCAGGAACTGGCCGAGCGTGCCGGCCGAGAGATTGCCCGAGAGCACGTCCTGCGCCCCGAACCAGAGGACGCCGACGACGCTGCCGAACACCATGGCGATCGCAAACGCGGTCAACAGCGAGCGGGCGAGGATGGCCGAGCGGGCTGCGCCGAAGGCCGCCTCGACCGCTGCGCCGAAGCGTTCGCGCGCCGCCGGTTCTGCGTTGAACGCCTGCACCGTACGGGCCGCCGAAATCACCTCGCCTGCATAGGCGGAAGCATTCGCAAGCGTATCCTGCGCCTGGCGGGAGCGACGGCGGACGGACCTGCCGAAGGCGACGAGCGGGAAGACGATGAGGGGAATGGCGGCAAGCACAAGGCTGGAAAGCTTCGGGCTCGTATAGATCATCATCGCGATCGCGCCGAGACAGAGGATCAGATTGCGCAGGGCAACCGAAGCGGTGGCACCCACTGCCGATTTGATCTGGGTCGTGTCGGCCGTCAGTCGCGAGACGATCTCGCCGGACTGGTTGCGATCGAAGAAATCGGGCGCCAGTTCCGTGACGCGTGCGAACACCGCGCGGCGCAGGTCGGACACGACGCGCTCACCGAGCGTAATGACGAAGAAGTAGCGAAAGGCGCTGGCGAGCGCGAGCAGGATCGCCAGCGCGAACAGCATCATGAAATACGTGTCGATGAAGCCCGCGTCGGATTCGGAGAAGCCGTGGTCGATCATGCGGCGCACGGCCATGGGCAAAGCGAGCGTGGTCACCGCCGCGGTCACCAGGGCTGCGAGGGCGCCGGCGACGAGGCCGCGATAGCGGCCGAGATAGGGCAGCAATGCGGCGAGCGGGCGGAGAGACTTGCGTTCGCTCTTGCGTTCGACGCCTGCTTGCATTTCCTTGCTCACGTTCACCTCTTCGAGCGGGCCGCTGCAGCGCGATTGCTTTTTGGGCTCTTGTTATCCGGCCGGCCTTCATGTATAGGCTCGCCATCGAATTGGGAAGCCGCTGGCCTGGTCGGTCGCGGCTTCATTTACGTCTTTGACCCGGCTGCCGCAACTGCTTGCGACAAAAGGTCCCCGGAACGCAGGAAGATTGTCATGAAGGCTGATATCCATCCCGACTACCACACCATCAAGGTCGTCATGACCGACGGCACCGAGTACGAAACCCGTTCGACCTGGGGTACCGAAGGTGCAGTGATGAACCTCGAAATCGACCCGAAGTCCCACCCGGCCTGGACGGGCGGCAATCAGCAGATGCTGGACCGCGGCGGCCGCGTTTCCAAGTTCAAGAAGCGCTTCGAAGGCCTCGGCCTCTAAGCCTCCTGCTAGACGCGATTTTGAAGCCCGGGTTTACCCGGGCTTTTTTGTTGCCCGGTTTTATTCAGGTGTCGCCATCGACAAGGGACGCCGGAGGAGGGGAACAACAAAAAACCCGGCCTGGGGCCGGGTCGGATGTCGATAGCGATCGCTGCGTACAGGTCAGGTGTTGCCGAAGGCAGTGTGGAGCAGGCTGAGCTGGGCCTGGACGCTGTTCTGGTTGTCGTTGACGAAGTTCTGCGTCTCCTGCGGGCGATAGACTTCCCGGTCGAGCAGGGCAACGCGGTTCTGTAGCCGCAGCGAGCGCTCGATCAGGTCGCGAAAGGCTTCCGGCAGTTCGGTCCAGCCCGGAGCGGCCCGGTCGACGTTGAAGCCATCGAGGCGAACCTTGCTCTTCTCGGAGATGACCTGGTCGCGCGTCATTTCGCCGTTGTTGACCGCCCGCTGCAGCAACAGCCACGACGCCATCTGCATCAGGCGCGTGGTCAGCCGCATCGATTCCGCTGCGTAGAGCACCGACGCCATGCGCGGCAGCACCTTTGCGGCCTGCCGGCCCGGACCATCGAGATAGGTTGCCGTCTCCTCGACGAGGCCCATGCCTTCGGCGTAGAGATTCTTGAACTGCGACGAGGTGGCGGCGTGGCCGGCGAAGCTGACGGTATTCAATCCTCTTTCAGACATGGCCCCAATCCTGTTTTACGCATCACAATTCAGGTAACTCGCGAACCGGCACGCGTGTTCCGCCGGTCGTTTTCATGCGAGCAGAATGATGCCTTAGCTGATTTGGCGCAAGCGTGATCTTAACAAAGGGTTAATCTCCACAATTCTTTACAAATTTGGACAATATGTGGAAAGGCCCAAAAAAAAGAGCCGCGGGAAAGCGGCTCTCAAGGTAAAACAGGGAGAAAATCAGACCCATTCCCCAAGCGGCGAAAATGTCTGAGTCCGGACTGGTCCGGGCATGCGATTAGTAGCCGATGATGCTTAACGGACGGTTAACTCAAACATACCTTGGTCGCGAAACCGCACATGCCCGCCTGCAGCTAGCCGGCAATTCAGCGGAACAGCTTTTCGGCGGCCGAGCGGCTCGCACCCTTGCGGGTGACTTCTTCTTCCAGCCGCGCGATTTCTTCTTTCAACAGCGCAATCCGGCTGGAAAGCTCGTCGGCCGAAAGCAGCGAGAGGTCGCAGCCGATCTCGTGGGCCACCTTGCGTACCGGCCTGTCGTCGTCCGACATGCTCATCGTGCATCCTCCGTCATCGTCTGAGGGGGTACGTCTGCCGTTCCCTGCTGGCTGGCGCGCGGCGACATGCGCAGGCTCTCCGGCGTCGTCAGCGTGCCGGGATTGAGAGTGGTATAGTTCTCGCGGGCGCTGGCGGGAAGGGCGGCGCGGCGACGGCTGCGGAAGATCGAATAGGCCGTAATCAGCAGATGCGCCCCGAAGGTGACGAGGAACAGGGCGTAGGGACCGACCGACGTCATCACCGGGCCGCCCAGCGTCGGGCCGATGATGGTTCCGATACCGTAGAGAAGCAGCAGGCCGCCGGACACCTTCACGAAATCTTCCGGGTTGGCGAAGTCGTTGGCATGGGAAACGGCGATCGGATAGAGCGCGTTTGCCGCCGCGCCGTAGACGGCAATGACGATCAGGAGTGCTATGACGGAATTCGGCTGCAGGAGGAACATCGCCAGGCCGGCGAGTGCCGCCACGCCTGCCAGCGCTGCGAGCACGTAGCGGCGGTCGACGCGGTCGGAGACGCGGCCCGCCGGCAGTTGCATCACGGCTCCGGCAAAAATCGTCACGCTCATCATCATCGCGATCGTGCTGGACGCGAGCCCCGCCTCGGCGCCGAAGACGGCACCCAGCGTGCCGAACGCGCCGTTGGCGATGCCGATGAGAACGATGCCGACGCAGGCGACGGGCGAGGTGCGAAACAGGGTGGGGATATCAAGGCTGACCTGCTTCAGCGGCTGCGGGGAGGCAGCGGTCGACAGCGTCGTCGGCAGCATGGCGAGGCAATAGAGGATGCCGGCGACCATGAACAGGATTGGCGTTCCGGTGTCGCCGAGCGTGACCATCATCTGGCCGCCGACGACGCCGAACAGGGTAATGGCGATGTAGAGCGAGAAGATGACGCCGCGGCTCTCGTTCGTCGCCCGCTCGTTCAGCCAGCTTTCGATGATCATCGAGGTGCCGGCGATGGAGAAGCCGGTGACGGCGCGCAGGGCCACCCACCAGAAGGGATCCACCAGGATGCCGGTCAGAAGCGCGATGATGGCGATCAGCGAGGCGAAGCTCGAGAACGCGCGTACGTGGCCTATCCGCTTGACCACCTTCGGCGCCAGCAGGCAGCCGAGCACGAAGCCGCTGGCCCAGGACGTGCCGATCAGGCCCAGCAGCGTGGTCGGATAGCCCTCATGGGCGCCGCGAACCGGCAGGAGCAGGCCATGCAGGCCGTTGCCGAGGAAAAGAAAAAGGGTGCCGAGGAGAAGTGCGAAGACGGAAACAAGGTTTTTTCGCATCGGGTATCCTGCCACTCTGCAACCGAACTGAACTATGCCGACAAGAGCATGATTTCCATAGCTGGAATACAGCCGACCGGTGAATCATGCCTTACGCGGAAACCCTCGACTTGGAAAAATGTCGCCGTTGTGACAGGAACGCGAAAAAGGAAACGCCGATGTCGAAAGTCCTTCCGCTCCTGTTGCTCGTCGCCATGGTGCTGCATGTCATCCGGCCGCTCGGCGTGCCGGGACTGCGCCGTCGCCGGGACTTCTGGAAGATCGCCGTCGGCGCGATCGCGGTAATGATGGTGACGGTGCTGATCCGGCCGTAAGGCGGCCTGCGGTCATCGATGTTGCTGCGGCACGGCGGCTTAAGCGCTGCCGCTGACACCGTCTTGCACGTTATTCTTCTGGATAAACAAAAGGGCCGCACCAGGCGGCCCTCCATGAGGTTTGGCTCTGTGACAAGCCTTTAGGCCTATGGGCCCAAGGAAGGTGTGGCTCAGAACGAGGGCTGCCTCGCTCCCACCATCGCATTTCCCGTTGCCGTCACGAGGTCCGAAATCTCATTAGACATTGGATCACCTTCCTTTCTGTATGTTGACGATGGACTTAATCTAGGAGTTCGAACGCGATCTGCAAGGCGGTGGCGTCGATTTGGTCGCGCCGCAAGATGTTCCGCATCGCCATGCGCGCAAGTTTCAGAAAAGCCAGGGTCTGTAACAGCAATATGACCATCCACCCGTGCGCCGTCGAAACTGCGACCTTCGGGCCTGCACGGGCAACCCTATTACGAGAGTGGCCTCATGGACATCAGCGTTTCCTCGACGCTCGCCGACCGACTAGCCAGCTTGACGGCCAAGTTCGATGCCCTGGAAGAGAGACTGGATGCGCTGGCGGAGAACCAGTCGCTGCATGGCGAGATCCAGCTGGAAGTGGTCAAGCTTCTGCAGCACATCCAGGGGCAGCAGGTCGCAAGCCTGGAGCGACTGAACCACGTCGCAGAAATTCAGGCGAACACCATCGAGGAAGGGGTCTCGAAGGAGGATGTCGCCTCGCTGAATGCGCTTATCGCGCAGGAGGGGCGACAACGCACGCTCGATCTACAGAGTCTGAAGCAGACGTCGAATGTATCCGCGCGCCAAGCGACGGCAGGAAAGCTGCCCGTGCGCTGTGCCTTCATTGTGCATTCGATACCGATGTGGGACGCCCTCTCCGACGTGCACGCCGCGATGCTTCAGGATGAGCGCTTCGACCCGGTCGTCATATCGATCAATTCGACGCCGCTTGGACGCGGTGCCTTTGAAGGCGAACCCGATGTCAGCCGTGCCCTCGACAAGCTCGGCGTACATCATCTCCGCTTTAACATGGAAGACTCCTATGCGGCGCTGGACATATTGAAGGCACTCCGCCCGGCCGTCATCTTCCGCCAGCAACAATGGGACGCCTGCCTCCCGCCTGCCTTCCATACACCGGAGTTGACATTCGCGCGGCTCTGCCTCGTTCCGTACGCCCTGAACCTCGCCACCTCGCTCGGCGACCCTGTGACGACGGAAGTATCGGCCTTCGGCTACGACCAGGCCTATCATCGCGCCGCATGGCGGATATTTTGCGAGACGGCGACCACGCAGTCCTACTATCGCTCCTTCAAGCATTCCGACCCCGACAAGATTGTTCTTAGCGGCTACCCAAAGTTCGACCGGCTTCTGAAGTCCGCGGAAACGCCGGAATGGCCGATTCGGTCGCGGGGCGGCAAGCCGTTCCGGGTCATCTGGGCTCCGCACTATTCGCTCGGCACGAATGGCCTGGGCTTCGGGGTCTTCGACAAGATCTGGGACAACATGGTCGCCTGGGCGCGCGAAAGCCGGGACATCGAATTCGTGCTCAAGCCGCACCCGGCGCTGTTTGGCCAGGTCCTGAGGGGCGACGGACTGGCCCATGTCCGGAAGACGTGGACGTCGATGCCCAATTGCGCGATCGCGGAGCAGCAATACGGCGAGCTTTTTGCCGCCTCCGATCTGATGATCTCCGACGGTCTTTCTTTTCTCGCGGAATACCAGCTCTTCGACAAGCCGCTGATCTTCTTCGATTCCGGTCACCACGTCGCGTTCAACGCACTCGGCAAGATGGCCGAGGCGGCCACCCGGCGCGTACGCTCGTTCGACCAGTTGAAGAAGGCGACGCTGGAATACAAGGACGGCAAGACGTGGGAATTCGAGACGGCGCGCAAGACGCTGCTGAATACGCTGCTGCCGAACCGCGGGGAGGCCGCTGCAAGCATTCTTGAGGCTATTGCGGCGGGCGTCCTGGAAGACCGGCACTAGGGCGGTCGCCACTGAGTTGCGCAATGCCCAACCGAATTTCTCAAGGGGACAGGAATGAAGAAAATCATCACGTTCGGCACGTTCGATGTGCTGCATATCGGGCATATCCGCATATTGCAGCGGGCGCGGGCATTGGGAGACCATCTGACCGTCGGCATCTCCACCGACGCCCTCAATTTCTCGAAGAAGCAGAAAACCCCGATCTATAGCGAGCGCGACCGCATGGAGATCATCCGGTCGATCATCGGCGTGGACGAGGTTTTCCTGGAGCACTCGCTCGATCTGAAGGGCGAGTACATCAAACAATACCAGGCGGACGTCCTGGTCATGGGCGACGACTGGGCCGGTCGTTTTGACCACTACAATACTCTCTGCGAAGTCGTCTACCTGCCTCGGACGGAAGGTATTTCGACGACATCGACACTTGAGGAAATCAGGCGCTACGCCTGAAACGCAACAAGAAAAAGGGGCACGAGATTCAATGAATGCGAAGGTCGAACCTCCGAAAGACAATCAGCCGGGCAGTTTCGAAGCGGCTGTGCCAACGCTCGAACATCCAACCGTTTTCGACGAATTCTCGGCGATCTCGCGACGGGTTCGAAAGCGGCGCGTCGTGCTGTATTTCGGTCGCAGCACGTTTTCGGACAATACGAAGTACCTTTATCTCGCCGACCTCGCGCGCAGTGCCGGTCACGAGGTTCTCTGGTGCACCTTCGACAAATCGCTGGAAACGGCGCTGAAGGACGCCGGACTGCCCTGTTTCAACCTCATGGACGACATCAACCGCACAATCGACCTTCTCATGCACGCGGCGGTGGCGGTGTTCTGCGTCAATCCCAGTGAGAGCCTGCGCGGTCTCTACAGCATGTATGCATGCCTTGCCGGCGCCCGGAAGCTGCAGCTATGGCATGGCGTCTCCGTCAAGCAACTGCTGCTAAAGCTGATCCCGCATCTCGGTATCAGCGATATCCGCTATCGTCGTCCGTTCTTCATGGCCTCGCAGGCCGACCTCGTCCTGAGCACATCTTCGGCGTTCGACGATTTCTGGTACGAGACCTATGGTGCGCCGCAGCTGGTTCGCGCAGGTTTCCCCCGCAACGAGGTCATATGCAGGGAGGCAACAGCCCACGAGCGGATCGGCAGCGAGCTACCCCCCGAGGCGACAAAGGCGTTTTCCTCCGGCCGGCGGAATGTCCTGGTGGTTCCAACCTGGCAGCGCGGCAATCCGACATTTCTCATGCAGCCAGGGTTCTTCGAAAGGCTACACAAGGCGGCAGCCCGCTACAAAGTCAACTTCTTCTACAAGATGCACCCCTTATACCACGATCCGTCCAAGACCATGGCGGTGGCCGGCAACAACTTCTATGCGATTGGCGCCGGCACCGACATCTATCCGCACATGAAGAAGTTCGACGCGCTCCTGACGGACTATTCGTCGATCATGTTCGACTTTCTACTCACCGGTAAGCCTGTCCTGTCGCTGGATATTCCCCCTGGGACGCACCAGAACTTCGAGCCCGACTATTCGCTCGTGCCCGATGTTCCCTTCCGCACCTTGTTCACGCCCGCGAACCTCGAGGCGCAACTGCAGAACGCGCTCGATCGCGACGACAAGAAGGCAGAGCGCGGGGAGATGGTCGAGAAGATCTTCGAGACCGATCCGCTGATGGCGAACGAGCATCTGCTGGCGGTCGTCGATCGTCTCGTCGACGAGGCCGTTTCCTTGCAGCCGGAGATCATCTACCCGGCCACTGCAGCGGCCTGATCGCTCTTCCGCTTCACGCGCGCGGAAGGCGGCGTTACACCGTCTTCTCCATCTCCTTCTTCCATTCCCCACGCGCAGCCAGGCTGCACATCTTGGCGCGGTGGGTGAAGGCGCGCTGGCCGGCGGCGACGTTTTCGGCTTTGCCGGCCCAGGCGTCCAGCGCTTCCGCCTGCAGCGCGCGGCCATAGGAGAAGGTCAGCCTCCAGGGCAGCGGACCCATGGCGTTCATGGCGGAAAGATGCGCGGTCGCCTCTTCCGTCGACTGGCCGCCGGAGAGGAAGGCGATGCCGGGAACGGCCGCTGGCACGGTCCGCTTCAGGACGCGGATCGTCCGTTCGGCAACCTCCTGCACCGAGGCCTTGCGCGCCTTCTTGCCGTCGATGACCATGGAAGGCTTGAGGATCATGCCCTCCAGAGAGACGCGTTGGTCGGCCAGTTCCTCGAAGGTGATGCGAAGGGTCTCTTCCGTCACCTCCTGTGAACGCTCGATCGACTGGGTGCCGGGCTCGCCATCCATCAGGACCTCCGGTTCGACGATCGGGACGATGCCGGCTTCCTGGCAAAGCGCGGCATAGCGGGCGAGCGCCTGGGCATTCGCCTTGATCGCGCCAAAGCTCGGAAGCGTGTCGGAGATCGCGATCACGGCCCGCCATTTGGCAAAGCGTGCGCCCGCTGCATGGTATCTGGCGAGCCTGTCGCGCAGTCCGTCGAGGCCTTCGGTGATCGTCTCGCCTTTGAAAAGCGCCATCGGCTTGGCGCCGGTGTCGACCTTGATGCCGGGAATGGCGCCGGCTGCCGTGATGATATCGGCGAGCGGTCGGTCGTCCTCGGTCTTCTGGAAGAGCGTTTCTTCATAGAGGATGACGCCGGAAATGTAGTTGTGCATCGCCTCGTCGGCGGAAAAGAGCATCTGGCGGTAGTCGCGGCGGGAGGCGTCGGTGGATTCGACGCCGATGCCGTCGAGGCGCTTCTTGATGGTGGCGGTGGATTCGTCGGCGGCGAGCAGGCCCTTGCCTGCGGTGACGATGCGGGCGGCGATGTCTTCCAGTCGTTCGCTCATGCGTTCCTCCTTGGACCAGTCCGTGTTTCCTTTGTCCCGTCTGCATGTTCTGACCGACGATCCCTGTGGCCGTCTTGGAGATATTTTCGATCCCGCGATCCGTCGCGTCAACGAAAATGGCCCCCTCCATCGAATGGAGAGGGCCATCAGTTGGTTCCGGTAAGGGTATCGGCCTACTTCTGCTGAAGGACGTCGACGCCCGGCAGCGGCTTGCCTTCCATCCATTCGAGGAAGGCGCCGCCGGCCGTGGAGACGTAGGTGAAGTCGTCTGCGACGCCGGCATGGTTCAAGGCTGCGACCGTGTCGCCGCCGCCGGCGACCGAGATCAGCGCGCCTTCCCTGGTCCGGTCGGCCGCATGCTTGGCCGCAGCAACGGTCGCGGCATCGAAGGGCGCGATCTCGAAGGCGCCGAGCGGGCCGTTCCAGACGAGCGTCTCGGCACGCGAGATCCAGGCATTGACCGCCTCGACCGACTTCGGGCCGACGTCGAGGACCATGGCGTCGGCGGGGATCTTGTCGATCGCGACCACCTCGTTGTCGGCACCGGCCTTGAACTCGCGGGCAACGACGCCGTCCTCGGGCAGGATGATGGCGCAGCCGGCCGCGGCGGCGTCGATCATGATCTGTTTGGCGGTGTCGGCGAGGTCGTGCTCGCAGAGCGACTTTCCAACATTTGTACCGCGGGCGGCGAGGAAGGTGTTGGCCATGCCGCCGCCGATCACCAGCGCATCGACTTTCTTCACGAGGTTCGACAGGAGGTCGATCTTGGTGGAGACCTTGGCGCCGCCGACGATGGCGACCACCGGGCGCTTCGGATTGCCGAGGCCCTTCTCAAGCGCCTCAAGTTCGGCCTGCATGGTGCGGCCGGCATAGGCCGGAAGCAGGTGTGCGAGGCCCTCGGTCGAGGCATGGGCCCGGTGGGCGGCGGAGAAGGCATCGTTGACGTAGATGTCGCCGTTTGCGGCGAGCGCCTTGGTGAAGTCCGCGTCGTTCTTCTCCTCGCCCTTGTGGAAGCGGGTGTTTTCCAGGAGCAGGATGTCGCCGTCCTTCAGCGCGTCGACGGCGGCCTTGGCCTTGTCGCCGATGCAGTCCTCGGCGAAGGCGACCGGCTGGCCGAGCACGTCCTTGACCGCCGGCACGATCAGGCCGAGTGACTGGTCGGCGACCGGCTCGCCCTTCGGCCGGCCGAAATGGGCGAGCAGGATGACCTTGGCGCCCTTCTTGGAAAGTTCGAGGATGGTGGGGGCGACGCGCTCGATGCGGGTTGCGTCGGTGACCTTGCCGTCCTTGACGGGGACGTTGAGGTCGACGCGGACGAGCACGCGCTTGCCGGCGATGTCGGTGAGGTCGTCTAGGGTCTTGAAGGTCATGGGCACCGCTCCTGATATTCCGCCTTGAAGCGCCGCGCGCCGAACAGGGCTGGCGCGCCTTTGCGCTGGCGATGTGAAATTTGCACTTCCGGCCTTCTATCTGGAAGGCGGAAGAGTTCAGGTCCTCGGACGGAAAAGCTCCCATTCGCCGTCATGCCGGACTCGATCCGGCATCCAGCGCGCTCAACTCCTTGAACGCAACAGACACGATTTCGCCGCCGAGGCGGCGCTGCTGGACCCCGGATCAGTCCGGGGTGACGGAAGAACAAGGTGTGCCCCGTCACGAGGGCCTCAAACGTGGACACCCGGACATTGCTGCCCGGGTGTCTTTGATTGCGATCAGATCAGCTTCGCAAACGCGACGGCCGTGTCGGCCATGCGGTTGGAGAAGCCCCATTCGTTGTCGTACCAGGAGAGGATACGGACGAACTTGCCTTCCAGAACCTTGGTCTGGTCGATCGCGAAGATCGACGAATGGCTGTCATGGTTGAAGTCGCGCGAGACCAGCGGCTCCTCGGTGTAGCCGAGGATGCCCTTCAGGGCGCCGTTGGAGGCGGCCTTGATGGCTTCGTTGATTTCTTCGACGGTGGTGTCGCGCTTGGCAACGAACTTGAAGTCGACGACCGAGACGTTCGGGGTCGGCACGCGGATCGAGGTGCCGTCGAGCTTGCCCTTGAGGTGCGGCAGGACGAGGCCGACGGCCTTGGCGGCGCCCGTCGAGGTCGGGATCATCGAGAGCGCTGCCGCGCGGGCGCGGTAGAGATCCTTATGCATCGTGTCCAGCGTCGGCTGGTCGCCGGTGTAGGAGTGGATCGTGGTCATGAAGCCATGGTCGATGCCGACCACATCGTCGAGGACCTTGACCACCGGCACGAGGCAGTTGGTGGTGCACGACGCGTTGGAGATGACCAGGTGTTCCTTGGTCAGCTTGTCGTCGTTGACGCCGAAGACGACGGTCAGGTCGGCGCCGTCGGCCGGAGCCGAGACGATGACGCGCTTGGCGCCGGCCTGCAGGTGCAGGGCCGCCTTCTCGCGGGCGGTGAAGATGCCGGTGCACTCCATGGCGATGTCGACGCCGAGTTCCTTGTGCGGCAGCGTCGCCGGGTCCTTGATGGCGGTGACCTTGATCGGCTTGCCGCCGCCGACGGTGATCGTGTCGCCCTCGACCTTCACCTCGGCCGGGAACTTGCCGTGGATCGAATCGTAGCGCAGCAGGTGGGCATTGGTCTCGACCGGACCAAGGTCGTTGATCGCCACGACCTCGATGTCGGTGCGGCCGGATTCGACGATCGCGCGAAGGACGTTGCGGCCGATGCGGCCAAATCCGTTGATGGCAACTTTTACGGTCATTTCGGGTGTCTCCCTATCAGAACAAAACGTGCGGGTGGCGCGCGGTCGCCCGCGCGCCGTCCCGGATCAGCCGAGCTTGGCTTCGGCGGCTGCGACGACCGCCTCCGGCGTGATGCCGAAGTGCTTGTAGAGCTCCTTGTAGGGGCCGGACGCGCCGAACGAAGACATGCCGATGAAGGTGCCGTCCGAGCCGATGATGTGATCCCAGCCCTGGCGGATGCCGGCCTCGACGGCGATCTTGACCGGCGAGTTACCGATGATCGCCTTCTGGTAGGCTTCCGGCTGCTCGTAGAAGAGCTCGAAGCAGGGAACCGATACGACGCGGGTGGAAATGCCCTTGGCCGTCAACGCCTCGTGGGCCTTCACCGCGATCTCGACTTCCGAACCGGTGGCGAAGATCGTCACCTTGGCATCGGCGGAAGAGATCAGGTCATAGGCGCCCTTGGCGCAGAGGTTCTGCTCCTCGAACTCGGTGCGCACGGCCATCAGGTTCTGGCGGGTGAGCGCGATGCCCGAGGGGCGGTCCTTGTGTTCCAGCGCCAGCTGCCAGCACTCGGCAGTTTCAGTGGCGTCGGCCGGGCGGAACATCATCAGGTTCGGGATGGCGCGGAGTGCGGCCATCTGCTCGACCGGCTGGTGCGTCGGGCCGTCTTCGCCGAGGCCGATCGAATCGTGGGTCAGGACGTGGATGACGCGGATGCCCATCAGGGCGGCGAGGCGGATCGACGGACGGCAATAGTCCGAGAAGATCAGGAAGCCGCCGGAGTAGGGGATCAGGCCGCCGTGCAGCGCCATGCCGTTCATCGCAGCCGCCATGCCGTGCTCGCGCACGCCGTAGTGGATATAGCGGCCGGAGAAGTCATCCGGGGTGATCGACTTGGTCTGGCTGGTCTTGGTGTTGTTGGAGCCGGTCAGGTCGGCAGAGCCGCCGATCGTTTCCTGCAGGACGCCGTTGATGACCTCGAGCGCGTCCTCGGAGGCCTTGCGGGTCGCCGGGTTCGGCTTTGTCTCGGCCAGCTTCCTCTTGTAGGCGGAGATCGCGGAATCGAGACCGCTTTCCAGGTCGCCGGCAAAGCGGCGGACGAACTGGGCCTTCTTCTCCGGATCGGCCTTTTCCAGGCGCTCCTGCCATTCCTTGTGCGCCTTGGTCGAGCGCAGGCCGGCCAGACGCCAGGCGTCAAGCACGTCGGAAGGCACGGAGAACGCTTCGGCGTCCCAGTTCAGCGCCTTGCGGGTCGCGGCGATTTCGTCTGCGCCGAGCGGCGAGCCGTGGACCTTGTGGGTGCCGGCCTTGTTCGGAGCGCCCCAGCCGATGACCGTCTTGCAGGCGATCATGGTCGGCTTGTCGGACTTCTGGGCCTGCTCGACGGCAGCCGCGATCGCTTCGGGATCGTGGCCGTCGACGGCGATCGTGTTCCACTGCGAGGCACGGAAACGGGCGTGCTGGTCGGTTGAGTCGGCAATCGAGATCGGGCCGTCGATCGAGATGTTGTTGTCGTCCCAGAAGACGATCAGCTTGTTCAGCTTCAGGTGGCCGGCCAGCGCGATCGCTTCCTGGCTGATGCCTTCCATCAGGCAGCCGTCGCCGGCGAGCACGTAGGTGTAGTGCTCCATCAGGTCGGAGCCGAACTCGTCGCGCAGCTTGCGCTCGGCGATCGCCATGCCGACGGCGTTGGCGATGCCCTGGCCGAGCGGACCGGTGGTCGTCTCGATGCCGGCGGCATGGCCGTATTCCGGGTGGCCGGCGGTCTTGGCGCCGAGCTGGCGGAAGTTCTTGATCTCGTCGATCGTGATGTCCTCATAGCCGGTCAGGTAGAGGAGCGAGTAAAGCAGCATCGAGCCGTGGCCGGCGGACAGCACGAAGCGGTCGCGGTTCGGCCAGGACGGAGCCTTCGGGTCGAAGGTCATGAAGCGGGTGAAAAGGACCGTTGCGATGTCCGCGGCGCCCATGGGAAGGCCGGGATGGCCGGAGTTGGCTTTCTCCACGGCATCCATGGAAAGAAAGCGAATAGCATTCGCCATCCGGTCGTGTTTTTCGCGAGAGATCATGACTGTTCCAAATAATCGGGGTGTCAGGGCCGATGCCTGTCGGGGTCACCGGTTAGGAAGCGGCTGACACATAGCAGGTGCATTGCGGGAGTCAACGAATTGCGCCGTTTTTGCCGTGTTTTGCGGCGCTTTGGCGCGCGAACGGGCAGCTCTTTTCGACGCCGGGTTCGTCCCCCTTGCCGCGGCGCAGCAATCTCATCCACAGACCAGCGCGGCGATGCCGGGTCGCGTGGTTGACGCTGGCGATTGCTGTTGAATATTGTCAATGACTTGAAGACGGCGAGAACCGCGGCGATTCGTCCGCGACCGTAAATGCCGGTGAAGGCGTGATGGCGGCAGGAGAAACAGTCAGGGTAGCGATCGAGGAGTTGCGCAAGGCTTTGACCGGCCTCGACAACGCACTCGACATGCGCTTCGACCGCGAGCGAGACCACAGCGAGATCGAAAACGAGGTGCGCCGCGTCAACACGGATCGCTCTCGCCTTGCCCAGGAGCTCGACCAGTCCGAGTTCCGGGCCAACCGTCTCGAGGAGGTCAACCGCGAGGTTTCCCGCCGGCTGGTGACGGCAATGGAAACGATCAGGGCAGTACTCGACCGCTGACGCAAGCGTGCGGCGGCCTGCTTCGGGGGACACGGAAGATTCCATGGCGCAAGTAACGGTTCTGATCGACGGCAAGGCCTACCGGATGGCCTGCGAGGAGGGGCAGGAAGAGCACCTCAGCGAACTCGCAGGCAGCTTCGACCGCTATGTTAGCCACCTGAAGTCGCAGTTCGGCGAGATCGGCGACCTGCGCCTGACCGTCATGGCCGGGATCATGGTCATGGACGAGTTGAGCGAGACGGGCCGGCGGCTGAAGGCGCTGCAGGCCGAGGTGGAACAACTGCGCAACGGCCGCGAGAGCGTCATGGCTGAAGCCTCCCGGGACGAGGCCGCCATTGCCGCCGCATTGGGAGAACTGACGGACCAGATCCAGGGCATGACCGCAAAGCTCGTCGGAAAGCCGGCCGCGAACTGATCCCCGGGCTTCATGAGGGGCAGGGCGTGCCGGACCTTTCGCGACAGCAGCTTCCGCAACAGCAAGCGATAGCCGCTGACCGTCTGCCCGTTCATCCGCGACGACCGCTTTCTCTTCACGCAGCAACCGATAGCCACTGGATTAGTCGCCGGTTCCGTCCTATATCTAAATCGCGGTCTGCGCTTCCCGACAGGTATCAACATTCCCCGGGGCCATACACGATCTCAAGGGAGCTGTCCCTGTTCGGACCCGTGGGTTCGGACATATGGCACCCACCTACTTTGTAGGCACCCGGGATCGTAAAAATCCATCGGTCGCCGTGGATCGCGCTTTCTCTCTTAAAATTCAATGTTTTGGCCGACGTGACACCAAGAGTCGCACTGGTGTACTATGGGTAACCAAGATTGGCAGCCGAGCACACCGTGAGGAGATCTTCATAAAATTGGGTGCCGACGAGCGATGCTAAAGATTTTTCTAACTTCTTGTGGTTGCATTCCTGCAACCGATAGAAGGACGCCTTATGAATACTGCAGAATCGTTGATTGACACAGGTGCAAATGGCTCAGCTGTTGCAAGAAACTATGCTTTCATTCTCGTGGGCGGCATCGTCTTTCCGCTTGTAATAGTCGCGCATTTCATAGCGCGAAAAAGGCGCAAGCTCACCGGTTTTGAGCAAAGCCAATATGTGTTTCAATATCGGACGACGTCGATTGCATTGCTCAGTCTTGTTGTTGCAGTCTTGATTGCAGTGGCAATGTTTATTTGGATGCCACCCCAAGCACCGCAGCAGCATGTCCAGATAATATTTGCTTTTCTCAACAGTCTGGTCTGGCTCACTATGTTGTGGGGCGCAGCAAGATGTATTCGCGGTCTTTATCTGTGCGGCGCTCGGAGAGTCATACAGAACTCAAAAACATTCTGGATTTGGCCGCAATAGATATTTCCTGCGGTGCTGGGCGAGTGATCTCGCTTCTGGCCCGGCTGCGCCGTCGCGTATACGCGGCCGCCCGCAGTCGATCCGTTTCCGTAAAACCCGCTATTTCGCCAGGGCCACCGGCCTGTCGCTGTCCGGTTGGCGGATCACGTCCATGCGCACGTCGTAGATCAGTTCCAGGGTCTCCGGCGTCATGATTTCTTCCGGAACGCCTTGCGCGATGAGCCGGCCGCCGCGCAGCGCCACGATCGCATCGCAGAAGCGCGCGGCCATGTTGATGTCGTGCAGGACGGTAATCACCGTGATGCCGTTTTGCCGGCTGAGGTCGCGCGTCAGGGTCAGGACGTCGAGCTGGTGGCCGATGTCGAGCGCGGAGATCGGCTCGTCCAGAAGCAGGCAATCGGCGTCCTGCGCGATCAGCATGGCGAGCCAGACGCGCTGGCGTTCGCCGCCCGACAGCGTATCCACCAGCCGGTCTGCGAAAGGCCCGATCTCGGTGCGCTCGATGGCCTCCTCGACCTTGGCCCGGTCCGCCGTGCCGAAACGCCCCAGAGCGCCATGCCAGGGATAGCGGCCGAGTGCTACCAGCTCGCGAACGAGCATTCCGGGCGCTATCGGCGTGTGCTGGGGGAGATAGGCAAGCCTGCGGGCGAAGGTGCGGGCGCCCCAATCCGCCAGCGCCTGACCCTCGAAGCGGATCTCGCCGGCCGTCGGCTGCAATTGCCGGCCGATAAGTTTCAGCAGGGTGGATTTGCCCGAGCCGTTATGGCCGACCAGCGCAATCGACTTCCCTGCCGGAAGGTCGAGGGTCAGCGGATGCAGCAGGACCTTGTCGCCGATGGAATAGCCGACATTGCGCAGGGAAAGGATCGGCGATCCGTCTTCTTCGTGCGGGCGTGCTGCGGCAATTGCGGGCATGGATACGATCCGGAAAGCTGATTGGAATGATCCTGTTTTGCGATTTTTCGGCGCAGGGTCAATAGGCCGGTTGTGGCGAGCCCTCTTCGGAGGCGACGAAAGTTGCAGCCGATAGCGCTGGGCCTCGCAGCGTCTCAGCTGCGTGTGGCGAGCATCGCCCGCGCGAGCAACCCCGCGAGCGGCGCGGGCAGCTTGCCTTCCGCCCACCGGGCGATCATGCGGCGTTCCTCCAACGGCACGGCGGAAAGGATCGCCAGTGCCAGAGGATAGGCGATTGCGCCTGCGACGATGCCGAGCAGCATGCCGGGCAGGTTCGGCATCCACCACAGGCAGGCGCTTGCGGCCGCAGCACAGCAGAGTGCCGCAAGAAGGACCTTGAGGAGTGCCAGCGGGTTGCAGGCGACGCCGAGGCGGCGGTGGCAATACCAC
Source organism: Mycoplana rhizolycopersici (assembly GCF_013378445.1). Lineage (GTDB taxonomy): Bacteria > Pseudomonadota > Alphaproteobacteria > Rhizobiales > Rhizobiaceae > Mycoplana > Mycoplana rhizolycopersici. The sequence goes on along the minus strand of NZ_JABXYK010000005.1, from coordinate 210,171 downwards.
AGGCAGAAAAGGAAGCTCGCCGTTCCCGTCAGTCCCTTGACCCAGGCCGCTCCCATCGTGCCGAACCGCGGCACGACGACGAGCAGCAGACCGATGCAGGCCAGTCCTTCCCATATCGACAGGCGCAGGACGGCCCCGCTTCGCTCCCGCGCCAGCATCATGCGATAGGGGACCGTCACCATGGCGGCAGCGAAGCCGAAGGCAAGCAGCACCACCGACAGTTCCACCGCCGGGCGGAAGTCTTCGCCAAACAGCGCCGGGATGAGCACCGGCGAGATGGCGGCGCCGCCGAAGCAGATCGGGGCCAGCACCAGCGACAGGCCCAGCAGGCTCCTCTGGTAGGACTGCGTCAGGCCGGCATGATCGCCGCGGTCGCTGTGGTAGGAGAAGAGCGGCACCAGCGGTGCCACCAGGAAATAGGAAAGCTGGATCACCATGCCGGTCATCGTCGAGGCGATGGCGTAGTGCCCGACGGCGGTGAGGTTGAAGAAGAGCCCGATCACCGCAAGTTCGACCCGCGAGCCGAGAAGGGCCGTCATGCCGCCGGACAGCCAGCTGTTTCGCGCGTAGGTGGTCATGGCCGGCGTCACCGGCTGCACGCCCGCCCTTGCGGGCGAGAGATATTTCCGCAGCGATAGCGCCTGCGGAAGGTGGCGGACCATGTGGCCGAAGATCGCACCGGCCGGTCCCAGCACCAGCGCGCCGAGCAGGACCAGAAACGGCTGCAACAGGCAGCCGATCGCGGTGTTCAGGCTGCTTTCGCGGAAGCGGCCAAGCCCCTGGGCGGCACCCAGCGACAGGGTCGAATAGGCGTAGACGAGGAAGAGGCCGGTGGTGGCAGCCCATATCAGGGAGACGCTGGACTGTCCGGATAGTGCGAGCCAGCCCGCATAGGCGAGCATAGTCGCGGCAAGGGTGCCGGTGCTCGCGACGAAACGGCGTGTCAGGGTGCGCACGAGCCCGGGCCGCCCGCCCTCTTCCGCACCATCACTCTGGCCGACGAAGCGCAGGATCGCCTGCGGCATGCCGAAGTCGGAGACAAGGGTCGCGACCGTCATGATCCACAGAGCGTAGGCCACGATCCCCGCGCCTTCGACGCCGAGCGCGCGCGCGACGACGACGCTGCTGCCGAAGCCGGCAAAGAGCGACAGAAGGCCGGCGGCGGCATTGAGCAGCGATGACCCGAGCATGGATTTCATGTGGCGACCGTCTTCGTCCTGCGGCGGCAACGGGAGGTCACCGAAGCGCAAGAGCCCCTAGAGCCCTAGATCACCCGGCTTAACATTCGGTATCCAGCCGCAGATCGCGGCATTCCTGGGTCTGCTAACCCGGACTTAAGAAAACTGGTTTAGGCCGAACTGAACCGATTATTCCATCATCAGGTGTAGCCAATGCCGGATATCACCCTTTCCGCGCGTCACGACAGCGGCCTGAAGCTGAAGCTGCAGCACCTCTTCTGGCGTCTCATCGCATTCCTTCCAGACCGCCCCTATCTGCGCTGGAAATATTACTCCATGGCCGGACGGTTTCCCGATCTCGACGATCCGAAGCTGTTTTCGGAAAAGGTGCAGGCGCGCAAGCTCTACGACCGCAAGCCGATCTATGCGCGCATGGTGGACAAGCATGCCGCCAAGGCGCTGATCGCCGATCGCGCCGGGCCGCAATATGTCGTTCCCACCTACTGGGTCGGGCGTGACCTGAACGACGTCGACTGGTCGACCATTCCGCTTCCGGCGGTGGTCAAGCCGACGCATGCCTCGGGTTGCGGTGTCTTCCTGCGCGAGCGCGGCGATATCGACGCGCTTCTGGCGCGCAATCCCGGACCCGAATGGCTGGCCCTGAAGCATCATCGCATCAACCGCGAATGGGCCTATGGCGAATTCGAGCCTTTGATCATCATCGAGAAGATGCTGGTGGAAGGCGACGATGCGCCGGACGACTATCGCTTCTTTGTCTTTTCCGGCGAGGTATCGCACATCGAACTGCGTCTGAGGCGCGACGGCGTCGGCTACGAAAGCTGGTTTTCTCAGCAATGGCAGCCCCTGGAGTATCAGGGCTTCTACTACGAGCCATATCCGGGCGTTCTGCCGAGGCCCGACAGGTTCGAAGAGATGCTTGAGGTCGTGCGGAAGATGGCGGGTGACAGCGATTTCATGCGGGTCGATCTATACGTGGTCGACGGGCAGATCTATGTCGGCGAGCTGACGCTCTATCCGGGCGGCGGCTTCCAGGGCTGCGTGCCCGACCAGTTCGACGAGGCGCTGGGCAGGATGTGGAAGCAGGAGCTGGCGCGCGACACGCGCTGAGGGTGCGAAGGGCCCGACGGTTGCGGGCAACGGGCTGAAACGAGATGAGAGTCCTCTTTCTATCGACGCATGCGTTCTTGCCGACGACGCGGAAGGCGAGCGTGCATTTCGTCACTGACGCGCTTGCCGCACGCGGCCACGAGGTCGATACGGTGAGCGTGGGCTTCAGCTCGCTCACGAAGTTCAAGAAGCCGGACCTTTATGCGCAGCTTGCCGGCCCGCAGAAAAACCGTTTCGTCGAAACCGGGCTTCGCCGGCGTGCGGCCTGCTATCTGCCGCCGCTGCATCCGTTCAGTTCGCGCAACAGCGCGCTGAACGCCGTCAACGGCCTGTTCTTTCCGCTCTACGGCAATCTGCTTCCCTCTTTCCTGAAGGAAGCGATCGAAGCCGCCGATGTGGTGGCGATCGAGTCGGGAACAGCGATTGCCTTCTTCGATGCGGTGCGGCGCATCAATCCTTCCGCGCGGCTTCTCTATTTCAAGCGCGACCGGCTCGATTCGGTCGGCGCCTCCGAATATCTGCAGGGTCTCGAACGCCGGATCTGGCCGCAGTTCGACAGCGTGATCGTGCCGTCCCCGCGCATGGCCGAACAGATGCCGCGGGCAGCAAGGCTTTCCTGCGTGCCGCAGGGCATAGACAAGGACATGTTCGATGCAGCGCTCTCCTCGCCCTATACGGCAGGAACACAGAACGGCGTGTCGGTCGGAAACATGCTGTTCGACGCCGAGGCGGTCAGACAGATGGCGCTGGCGCGCCCGGAGATATCCTTCCATCTCTTTGGTGCCGGCGTCCCCGGGGAGTACCCGGCCAATGTCCGCCTTTACGGCGAACGTCCGTTCGGCGAGATCGTGCCCTACATCAAGTTCGCCGACTTCGGCATCGCGCCCTATCGCCTGACTGCGCGCGAACTCTATCTGGCCGAATCCAGCCTCAAGCTGCAGCAGTACGGCTACTGCCTGCTGCCCGTGCTCGTCCCCGACCTTCTGGAAGGCGGGCGCGGTAATCTGGTCTGCTATTTACAACAGGGCGAGGCGGACTGGGCGGGCAAGGTCGCACGCGCTGCACGCGCGCCGCACGAACCGGCATGGCGCGACGGGATCCTGTCGTGGGACGAGGTTGCCGCCCGCGTCGAAGCGGACATGGGCGTCTGACCGCAGAACCTACGGTGATGCCCGGGATCAACCATCGGTCGAGCCGCATTTTCGTCATGTCACGGTTCTGATCGTCGGTAAGTATCCGGATACACGTCGGCCATATTCCAAATATCGAATATTTATAGATTCTAATCTATTGATTTTTATCGTTCTTTTTTAACGTCGGGCGCGCCCTCGCCGGAAAATTTACTGTCTGTTAACCATGATGGCATTTACATGGGTGTCATCCATAAGCTCATGACGAGCACCATTCCATTCATCTTCAGGTTTCATATGACCAGCATTCATACGAATGTCGGGGCGATGGCTGCGCTCCAGGCTTTGCGCACGCTCGGCAGCGCGCTACAGACGACCCAGAACCAGGTGAGCAGCGGCCTGCGCATATCCGCAGCCTCCGACAATGCGGCCTACTGGTCGATCTCGACCACGATGCGATCCGACAACAAGGCGATCTCGGCGGTGTCCGACGCGTTGGGGCTCGGTGCTGCGATAGCGGATACCGCTTATGCTGGCGTCGCATCCGTCATTGAGAATCTGGACGCAATCAAGGCAAGACTGGTCGCAGCGAAGGAGGAGGGGGTCGACAAGGCCAAAATCCAGAACGAGATCGATGCCTTGAAAAAGCAGGCGCTCAGCACAGCCGTTTCGGCGTCGTTCAACGGCGTGAACTGGTTGAATACCGATATCAACGACGATCTCGCGAACCTCTCCTACTACAATTCCAGCATCGTTGGAGGCTTTGTGCGCTCCGCCGACAGCTCCGTGGCGCTTAAGACCGTGGATGTCGATCTCGTCGGGATCAGTCTGTTGAACACCGGCGGCGGTGGAGCGCTGCAGACGGATATCCGTAGTCTCGGGACGATCGGAGGCTTTCGATACGCGTCCCAAAGCGTCGGTTCCTCCAACGGCTTTGAATCGCGATACTTCACTGGCCCAATGACCTTCGGAGCCACCGATTCCATAGACTTCACCGTCGTTCTCGACGCCGATGCCTACTCGCCCGGGACGAGCTATAATCTCACCATCGACAAGGCCACCGTTGACGCGGCCCTCGGCATCTCGACCGGCGTGGTCAGTGACAACAGCGACCTCGCTTTGGTGCTCTCCCACATTTTCACATCGAACTTCGTGCCTGCCGGGGTCGCCTCGTTCAACTGGAGCGGGCCACCAATTCAACAGCTGTTCAGCATCTCTACGTATGACGGCACCGCCAACACCGGTTCCAGCGTTGACGTGGTCGTCACCAATTCGACGTTCGCGGGAGATGCCGCCTTTGGCCTGGAAAACGCGCCGGCGGCTGAATCGGCCAACCGTTACGCGCAGGGCAGTTTCAATTTCACGGGTCCGTTCCGGGTACACAACGGTGTGGAATTCACTTTCACATTCCAGATTAATACCGAGTTGCCGATCGAGGTGACTGTCGACCGTTCGCTGGTCGACAGCGCGCTGGGCACCAGTGACGGTTTCATCAACTCTGCGGGAGATATGGCGTCCGTGCTTGACCTCGCCCTGAGCGGATTGGGTCTCGATGTTTCCGCCGCAGGCTCCACCGTCTATTTCGACGTCGACCCGAGCATTTATCCGGACTCCGGGACGCGATCGCATTTCTCGATTTCGAAAATCGTCGACAATGTCGGCAGCTTGCCGGATTTCGACCTGATGGACCTCGATATCAGTGCGCCCGGCGCTGATGTCGATCGATATCTCTACGGCATCGAAGGCATGTTGAAGAAGCTCACGAATGCCGGAAGCACGCTGGGTGCCGCACAGAAACGGGTCGAGCTCCAGTCGGAATTCGCACTTGCGCTGCGCGATGCCATCTCCACGGGGGTGGGCCGTCTCGTCGATGCCGACATGAACGAGGCGTCGACGCGGCTGAAAGCGCTGCAGACACAGGAACAGCTGGCCGTGCAGTCGCTCTCGATTGCCAATGGCACCGCTGAAAACATCGTGCAGCTGTTCCGCTGACACGAGCTGTATCTGCAAAATGCAAACGGCCGCCACGAGGGCGGCCGTTGTCTTGTTCGGGGCAGGGGAAGATCAGGCGGCGGCCTTCAGTTCCTTGTCGATCATGGCGCGCAGGGCGCCGAGGTCCTTGGCGAAGGCGCGGATGCCTTCGGAGAGCTTTTCGGTCGCCATCGCGTCTTCATTCAGCATCCAGCGGAAGGTCTTTTCATCGACCTTGACCGGCGCGACATGGCCGGCGGTTTCCGGCGACAGCTTGCGCTCCAGCTTGCCTTCGGCCGCGTCGAGCTCTTCCAGGAGCTGCGGGCTGATGGTCAGGCGGTCGCAACCGGCCAGGGCCTCGATCTCGCCGGTGTTGCGGAAGGAGGCGCCCATGACGATCGTATTGATGCCGTTCGACTTGTAGTAGTCGTAGATGGCGCGGACGGAAAGCACGCCCGGATCCTCTTCGGCCGTGAAGGTCTTGCCGCTGGCCTTGACGTGCCAGTCGAGGATGCGGCCGACGAAGGGCGAGATCAGGAAGGCGCCGGCATCGGCGCAGGCGATCGCCTGGGCCTTGTTGAAGAGCAGCGTCAGGTTGCAGTCGATGCCTTCCTTCTGCAGCACTTCGGCGGCGCGGATGCCTTCCCACGTGGAGGCGAGCTTGATGAGGATGCGCTCGCGGCCGATGCCGCGCGCCTCATAGGCCTTGATGATGCCGTGGGCCTTCTCGATGGAGGCTGCGGTGTCGAAGGACAGATCCGCATCGACTTCCGTGGAAACGCGGCCGGGAACGAGTTCGGAAAGGGCTGCGCCGACGGAGATCGCCAGGCGATCGGCAACGGCTGCGATCACCGCCTCGCGGTTTCCGCCCTGCGACTGGCCCCAGCGCACGGCCTCGGCTACGGCGTCGGCGAACATCGGCGTGCCGAGTGCCTTCAGCACGATCGTGGGGTTCGTCGTGCAGTCGACAGGCTTCAGGCGGCGCACGGCCTCGATGTCGCCCGTGTCGGCCACGACGGTCGTCATCGCACGCAATTGTTCAAGCTTTGAAGTCATGTTCGATATCCCGTTCCGTGGCGTTCAGTTTCGCGCCATGCGTCTTAGAGGCTGTTGTTGAATTGCATGCCGGCACGGCGTCGCGGGCTTCCTTTACCGTTTCGCCGTGTCCGTGCATGCAACAGCCGCCGGAGCGTCGCCGCTCCGTGGATGCTGCGCGACTATCATCGTGCGACGCCGCTGCTGTCAAGCACTTTTGCTTGTCTAGATAAACATATGTCGCATTGATTGTGTTCCGTGCTAAGAGAGACGGGGCTGAACGTTGCAGCATGACAAGGGGGCAGGGCACTTGGTGAAATTGAGGCGTGACACGCACAAGGCCTATTCCGAAAGCGCGTCCCTGCGCCTTCGCGCGGCTTGGCTCTACTACAACCAGCGCATGACGCAGAAGGATGTCGCCGAAAAGCTCGGCGTCGGCCGCACCACGGTGATCCGCATGCTGGACGAAGCCCTCAAGCGCGGCGAGGTACAGATCTGGATCGACGAAAGCGTCGGCGATTGCGTCGAACTGGCGACGCGACTGGAGAAGGCCTACGGGCTCGACGAGGCGATCGTGGTCCCCTCGGCCGAAACGGCGGAAGGGACGGCGAAAGGCGTGGGGCTGGCGCTCGGCCAGTTCCTGACGGAAGTGATCCCCGACGACTGCACGATCGGGGTTGGCTGGGGCCGGACGCTGACGGCCTCCCTTGCAAGCTTTCGCCCCGTCCGGCGCGAGCGGGTCAAGGTCGTCTCGCTTTTGGGCGGCATCGTCCAGGCGCACCACATCAATCCGATCGAATACAGCTGGCGCATCGCAAGCCAGCTTGGCGCCGAATGCTATCTCTTCCTGGCGCCCCTGATCGTCGACAGCCGTGAGACCAAGCGCAACCTGATCGACAAATGCGGGCTGAAGCCGCTCTACGACCTCGCCGAGAACATGGACATCGCGGTCGTCAGCTGCGGCGATATCGGGCCTCAATCGACCTCGCTGTCGCGCGGGTTCCTGTCGCCGACAGTCCTGAAGGAGCTGGTGGCGGCCGGCTGCGTCTGCGACACGATGTGTAACTTCCTCGATGCCGAAGGGCGCACGATTGATCATCCCATTCGCGACCAGGTGATGTCGATCGATCTCGACACGGTGAAGAAGGCCAATCACATCGTGCTCGTCTCCGGTGGGGCACACCGGGCGCCGGCGATCCGCGCCACCATCCGACGGGTCGGCTGCAATACGCTGATCACCGACGAGGGCGCTGCAGCGGCGATGCTGCAGCTTGTGGAGGCGCAGGCGGCCTGAGGTCTTTGTTCTTGCGCATGTCGTTGACGCAAAGCCGCTGCACACTTTTGCGCGACCCTAGATGAGCCTCAAAAGGGCCGCGCGCGAAATGGCGGCGGTGATGTTGCGGGTGCCGAGTTTCTCGATCGCCTGCATCAGCGCACAGCTCACACGCACAAGCGGCAGGTCGGTTTCGATCACGATCTGGTCTGCCGTCTTTCCTTCAGCGGCAAGCGAAAGGCAGCGTAGCTCGATGGGCGATAGGTCGGGCGGCGCCAGCGTGCGATGGCGTGCGAATCGGGGGTCGGCGGTGGACATGGGCGGCGGTGATAAAGTGGTCGCGCGCTTTCGACCACCCGAACGTGCTGAAATACTTTATTAAACCTTAGTGAAATGGTAGGTGGCCGAAGCCTGCCGCCGACCGATGCGGCTGGATTTCCAGCACCTCCGGCGCCTCCTTATCGCTTGCGCGAAGCGTGTTCCAAATTGGGGCGACGTGCGTTTCGCCGGGGTCGACGGCCGTTGGCGGCGGCGACTGCACTTTTCAGGCATGGTTGCGGGCGGCATGTTCTTGGCGCTATGGGAGGGGAAACAGGCACGGAGAACCGCGTGACGCTCAACGTGACGCCCAAAGAGAAGAAGGCGCAGCTGCGCAACGAGAAGCTTGCGCTGCGAGACGCCATGACGACGCAGGCCCGTATCGAAGGAAGCCTCGCCATGGCCGATCATGCCGGCGAAGTGATCGCCTTCGAGCCGGGCGCCGTCATTTCCGGCTTCTGGCCGATTCGTTCCGAGGCCGACATTCGTCCGCTGATGGCGAGGCTTGCCGAGCGCGGCGCCCGCCTCAGCCTGCCGGTGGTGCTGGATCGGGAAACGATCGTCTTTCGCGAGCTCGTGCGCGGGGCGCCGATGGTGAAGACGGGATTCGGCACGACCGGGCCGGGTCCGGAAGCCGAATTGCTCGATCCCGATATCCTGCTCGTTCCGCTTTCGGCCTTCGACGGGAACGGCCACCGGATCGGCTATGGCGCCGGACATTACGACCGTGCCATCGACCGGTTGCGCGCAAAGGGGCTGACGCCGCGACTGATCGGTGTCGCCTTTGCCTGCCAGGAGGTGGCGGAGGTGCCCTTCGAGCCGCATGACGTGGCGCTCGACGCGGTTCTGACGGAAGACGGCTTTCGCATATTCAACGAACAAGGTGGACAGGGCTGATGCGGCTTCTCTTTCTGGGCGACATGGTGGGCAAGAGCGGGCGGACCGCCGTCTGGGAACGGCTGCCCGGCCTGATCTCGGACCTCAAGCTCGACTTCGTGATCGTCAACGGAGAAAATGCGGCCGGCGGCTTCGGCATCACCGAGGACATCTTTCAGGAAACGATCAATGCCGGTGCCGACGTGGTCACCACCGGCAACCACGTGTGGGACCAGAAGGAGGCCGTCACGTTTGCCGGCCGCCACGACCAGTTCCTGCGTCCGGCGAACTATCCGGCGGGCACGCCCGGCAAGGGGGCCAACCTGTTCTTCGCCCGCAACGGTGCACGCGTTCTGGTGGCCAACATCATGGGCCGCGTGTTCATGCACCCCGAACTGGACGACCCCTTCAAGGCCGGCGAGGCGATCCTTGCGTCCTGCCCGCTCGGCGAGCAGGCCGATGCGATCGTTTTCGATTTTCATGCCGAGGCGACGAGCGAGAAGCAGTGCTTCGGCCACTTCGTCGATGGCCGCGCCAGCCTCGTCGTCGGCACGCACACGCATGTGCCGACCGCCGACTGCCAGATCCTCAACAGCGGCACCGCCTACATGTCGGATGCGGGGATGTGCGGCGACTATGACAGTTCGCTCGGCATGGACAAGGAAGAACCGCTGAACCGCTTCATCTCGAAGATGCCGAAGGGCCGGTTCGAAGCGGCGAACGGCCCGGCGACCATCTGCGGCGTCGGAGTGGAAATCTCCGACCGCACCGGTCTTGCCGAGAAGGTTGCGCCGCTCAGGCTTGGGCCCCGGCTTGCGGAGACAATTCCGTCCTTCTGGAACTGAACAAGCATGAGGGTGGCGGAATGGTTCCCGCCACCTCCTTCATGTTGTTAGCTCAGCCACTGGCGCCGGATCTCTCCTGGCGTGTCGCCGAAAACCACGTGGGCGCGTACGCCCACGTCCGGCTCTTCGTCCGGATTGAAGTTCGCCTTGGCGATCTCCCAGCCAAACTTGAGCGTGCTTCCCGTTGAGGCCCAGATGGCGGCATCATCCAGCCGGAGCGCCAGCATAGTTAGCATCGGGTCCTGCTTGCCGTGGTCGAACCAGGCTTCGACGACGGAGTTCCAGTATTCGTCTATCTTCACCGGGTTCCTTTCCACCGTCGCCCGGCCGACGAGGCAGGCGTGGTAGTCGTGGTCCTTGCCGACGACGCAGAAATGCGCCCTGGCGCCCACGCCGATCGCTTCCACCAGATCGGTGTCGGTCTTCGTGTAGAACCAGATGGTGGCCGCCTCCCGGTCCAGATGAGGGGCCATGGGCTGCATGTGCATGCGGTCGTTCTCCAGCCCCAGCATGCCGGCATGGATCCGGTCGATTTCGTCGAACAGCTGCTTTTTCGGGTTGACACGGGCTTCTGCGAGGCTTGGCATCGCATTGCTCTCCTTTTGCCGTTACGGTTCGTGCGAAGACAACGTCCCCCTTGTCCCATTGTTCCGGCCGACGCTGCCTGGGCGGTGACGGCATTGTGAACGACGCGCGCGTGGCGAGGGTCGACCAGAGGGAAAACGACGGGCATAGTTCGCCCGGTCGATGGTCGGAGCCGCAAAGATGCATGCCCGGGTCGTTCTGTTTGTCCTTTCGCTATCTGGTTTCGCCGTGCTGGCACCGCGAATATCCGCTGCCCAGGAAGCGGAGTTGCCCGTCAGCCAGTGCCAGATGATCGCGCAGGCCCTGCCGCAGGTCACGTTCGCCAGCTTCTCCGGGTCGGACGTCAAGATGGCCGAGGTGCCGGCCGAAGGGACGGTGAGGATCACCTATCTCGGCCATTCGACCTTCTTCCTGGAGACGCCGGGCGGCATCAGGATCGCGACCGACTACAATGGCTGGTACAAGCCGCCTTCGCTTCCCACCGTCGTGACGATGAACAAGGCGCATTCCAGCCACTACACGCTGACACCCGATCCCGACATCGCGCACGTGCTGCACGGATGGCGGGACGACGGCGAGCCGGCCGACCATGATGTCGTGGCCGGCGATGCCTATATCCGGAACGTTCCGACTGACATTCGCAGCTTCACAGGCGCTATGGAGGCGAACGGCAATTCGATCTTCATTTTCGAAGTGGCCGGCCTGTGCATCGGCCACCTCGGCCACCTGCACCACGAACTGACGGAAAAGCAGTATGCGGAGATCGGCCGTCTCGATGTGCTGATGGTGCCGGTGGACGGCGGGCTTACGATGGGCGCGGAGAGCATGAGCGTCGTGGTGGAGCGACTGCGGTCGGCCCTGATCCTGCCGATGCACAGGCGCGGCCCGCCGATCGACCGTTTCCTGTCGATGTTCGGCGAGGGGTTCGACGTTTCCTTTGCCGACGATGCAAAAATCGACGTCTCGATCCGTACGCTGCCGAAACGGCCGACGATCGTCGTGCTGCGCGGCGTGTGAGGCCCATCGTCAGAGGATTTCGTCGTCCCTGCTGGACGGCGCGCTTCATAAAAACTATAAGGCGGCCATTTCCTACATCGGAGCTACCGGCCGGACTGGACGCGGATAGGTTCGCTCCCGAACAGAAAACTGCGCGCGGCCTTGCTCAAGGATGCAGTCGCTGGCGCATCAAACAAGTGCAGGGGTGCCATGGCAGGCCATTCACAGTTCAAGAACATCATGCATCGCAAGGGGCGCCAGGATGCAGTGCGCTCGAAAATGTTCTCCAAGCTCGCACGCGAGATCACCGTCGCCGCGAAGGCCGGCATGCCGGATCCGACGATGAATCCGCGCCTGCGTCTGGCGATCCAGAACGCCAAGGCGCAGTCGATGCCGAAGGACAACATCGAGCGGGCGATCAAGAAGGCTTCCGGCGGCGACGCGGAGAACTACGAGGAAGTCCGCTACGAGGGCTACGGCCCGGCAGGCGTGGCCGTCATCGTCGAGGCGCTGACCGACAACCGCAACCGTACGGCATCTTCCGTCCGATCGACCTTCACCAAGGCGGGCGGCGCGCTTGGCGAAACCGGCTCGGTTTCCTTCTCGTTCGACCGCGTCGGTGAGATCACCTACAAGCTGTCGGCCGGCGACGCCGATACCGTGATGGAAGCGGCGATCGAAGCAGGCGCCGATGATGTCGAGACCGACGACGAGGTCCACACGATCTATTGCGCCTTCGAGAGCATCGGCGAGGTCTCCAAGGCCCTGGAGGCGACGCTCGGCGAAGCCGAGACCGTCAAGGCGATCTGGAAGGCCCAGAACACCGTGCCGGTCGACGAGGAGAAGGCGCAGTCGCTGATGAAGCTCATCGACACCCTGGAAGACGACGACGACGTGCAGAACGTCTATTCGAACTTCGAAGTCTCCGACGAAGTCATGGCGAAGCTTTCGGCCTGATGACCGGCGTCTTTCGGCGGGCTTTGATTGCCCGCCGACGGCTAATGCATTTTTGACGGGGCTGCCACGGCGGCCCCTTCTTTGTCTGCCGGAACGGGCGACTTGTCGCCGCCGCGAATGCGAATTATGGTCGCTGTTCGGTGATCGCGCACGGGGGTGCTGCGTGGATCTTATGAAGTTTCTGAAATCGCTGGACGAACTGCTTTACGAGATTGTCTCGTGGCTGGTGTTCTATCCGGTGACGATGTGGCGATCGATCCGCCATCCCAAGGCGATGATGCGATATGCGGACAGCGAACTCATCGACGACCCGCCGGAGCAATATACGGAGACGCTGAGTCCGCCGCTCTTCTTGCTCCTCAGCCTCTTCATAGCCCATGGCAGTGAGATGATGCTTGCAAGATGGGAGGCGACATGGATCAGGCCAACGATGTTGGCGAGTGATTCCAACCTGCTCATCTTCCGGGCAATTCTGTTCAGCCTCTTTCCGCTCCTGATGTCGGTCCGGTTGCTGCGTCGCCGCAAGATCGCCATCGACCGCGAGACGCTGCGAGCACCGTTCTACAGTCAGTGCTACGTCGCCGCGCCCTTTGCGCTTGGCGTCAGCGTTGCAGGACAGATCGGAAGGATCGATACGGCCGCGACTGCGATGGCAGGACCGGCACTCATCGCGGCGGTCGTTGTCTGGTATCTCGCGGTCGAGACCCGCTGGTTCAAGGCGGATCTCGGGATGCCGACCGGGCGGGCCTTCGTCACCGTCCTCGTGACGTTTCTGGAAGGCCTCGCCCTGATGCTGCTTGCGGCCGTGGCTATCGTCTACGGAACGGCATGACCCGAGGCGCCGCTTCCGGCTGATGCGGCCCCTGCAAGTGTCCTTTGGGCTTCTGCAAAAAGCCGGACAGATTTCAGCCGCGCCTCCATGTGGTAGACGGGCATGGAGATGATGAGCTCGTCGGCCTTGGTGGTTTCGAGGAAACCGGCGATCTGGTCGCGAATGGTGTCCGGCCCCCCGACCACGGCGTATTGAAGCGTGTGATCGACCATGATCTTCTCCGTCTCGCTCCAGAGACCGTCCATGCTTTCGACGGGTGGCGGGAACACCGTCGGTGCGCCGCGCCGCAGTGTCACGAAGGACTGCTGCATGGACGTGAAGAGATGTTGTGCCTCGGCATCCGTATCGGCGGCAACGCCCATGACGCCGACCATGACATGCGGCTTGTCGAGATATTGGGACGGGGTGAAGCGTTCGCGGTAGATCTCGAGTGCCGACAGCAGCATGTCGGGCGCGAAATGGGATGCGAAGGCAAACGGCAGGCCGAGCATGCCAGCGAGATGGGCGGAGTAGTGGCTGGAGCCCAGCAGCCATACGGGAACGTTGCTGTCCGCGCCCGGCACGGCGACGATCTGCTGGCCGGGCTGGACCGGGCCCATCAGCGCCATCAGGTCGACCACGTCCTGGGGAAAGTTGTTGGCGGAGGTCTCGAGATTGCGGCGCAGGGCCCGCGCGGTATTCATGTCGGTGCCCGGCGCGCGGCCGAGCCCGAGATCGATGCGCCCGGGAAAGAGTGCCTCGAGCGTGCCGAACTGCTCGGCGATGACGAGGGGCGAGTGGTTGGGCAGCATGATGCCGCCGGAACCGACGCGGATCGTCTCCGTGCCCGCGGCAACATGCTGGATCACCAGAGCGGTGGCCGCGCTCGCGATGCCGCGCATGCCGTGGTGCTCGGCGAGCCAGAAGCGCTGGTAGCCTTCCTTTTCCGCCTCCTGCGCCAACTGTCGCGAATTGGCCAGCGACTGGGCGACGGTGCCGCCTTCGATGACGGGGGAAAGATCGAGGATGGAAAAGGGCGCCATGACGGACCTCAGTATGAGCGAATCTGAATGTCGTTCCATGTAGGTTCAATTTCTTGAAATCCAAGAACCGATCGATACGGAAGCCGGGTGATTGTGGATGTTTTGCTTTTGTTCACATTTCACTGGCAGGTTCGCGTCGTCGGCAATAGGATTTCGCAATGCAAGGCACGATTCGCATCATCGGCATCGATCCGGGGCTTCGCCGCACGGGCTGGGGCGTCATCGAGACGCTCGGAAACTCGCTGCGCTTCGTGGCTTCGGGTACGGTCACCTCGGACGGCGAGATGGACCTCGCCTCGCGGCTCTGCCAGTTACATGACGGGCTCGCCGACGTCGTCCACTCCTATCAGCCCGACGAAGCAGCGGTGGAGCAGACCTTCGTCAACAAGGATGCGACGGCGACGTTGAAGCTCGGCCAGGCCCGCGGGATCGCCATGCTGGTGCCGGCGCGGGCCGGGCTCAAGGTGGCCGAATATGCGCCGAACGCGGTCAAGAAGGCGGTGATCGGCGTCGGCCACGGCGAGAAGCAGCAGATCCATCTGATGCTGAAGGTCCTGATGCCGAAGGCGGAATTCAAGGGCAACGACGCCGCCGATGCGCTGGCGATCGCCATCTGCCATGCGCATAACCGCCAGAGCCTGAAAGGACGGATCGCGGCACTTGCGGGATAGGTTTGTTCTTGACTTGTTCTGATGGTTGGAATATTCCTTACATTGTAAGGAGCAAGGTGCCATGCGCGTCACGTCCAAGGGGCAGGTAACGATACCGCGCGACATGCGCGAACTCGTCGGCATCAAGCCGAACAGCGAGGTTGTGTTTGCTATCGAAGGAGGCAAGCTGACGATCGTCCCGAAGGATGGAAAGCGAGAGGCGGAAGAGCGTGCGCGGCTTGATCGATTCTTGAGCGCACTTCGGCGTCTGGAGGGGACCGGCGATCAGGCACTCGATGCCGAGGCGCTCGCCCGCATCACGAGGGATCGCGACTGATGGCGACGCTGGTCGATACCAACGTGCTGGTGGATCTCGCCGTCCGTGATCCCGACTGGCGCGACTGGTCGCTGGGGCAATTGCTTGCTGCCGGTCGGCGCGGCAGCGTCGTCATAAACCAGATCATCTATTCGGAGTTCTCCTTTCGCTACGACAAGCCCGAAGAGGTGGAGGCGCTTCTTCCCGAGCCGGAGTTCATGCGCGAAGGGCTCCCATGGTCGGCTGCCTTTGCTGCAGCGCAGGCGTTCCGTGTCTATCGCGCCAACGGCGGCCGAAGGGATAAGGTCCTGCCGGATTTCCTGATCGGCGCACACGCAGTGGTGCGCGGACACACCATCCTGACCCGCGATCCCGCCGGTTACCGCGCATACTTTCCTACCGTCGAGCTGATTTGCCCGGAGACCCATCCATGACCAGGAAGACCCCATGATCGGTAAGCTGAAGGGCACCATCGACGAGATCGGCGAGGATCACGTGGTCCTCGACGTGCACGGGGTCGGCTATGTCGCCTTCTGCTCGGCGCGGACGCTGTCGAAGCTGGGCTCGGCAGGCGAGGCGGCCGTGCTCTTCATCGAAACTTACGTGCGCGAAGACCAGTTGAAGCTGTTTGGCTTCCTTTCGGCACTGGAGCGCGAGTGGTTCCGCCTGCTGCAGAGCGTGCAGGGGGTGGGCTCGAAGGTGGCGCTGGCGGTGCTGTCAACGCTGACGCCGGGCGAACTCGCCAACGCGATCGCGCTGCAGGACAAGACGTCCGTCTCGCGCGCCCCGGGTGTCGGCCCGAAGGTCGCGGTTCGGATCGTCACGGAACTGAAGAACAAGGCGCCGGCCTTTGCCGGCGAGGCTGCGGGCGCGATCGGGCTGAAACAGGAGATCGGCGAGGGCGTGGCCTCGGCACCGGTGGCCGATGCCGTCTCTGCGCTCACCAATCTCGGCTATTCACGTGACCAGGCGGCGAACGCCGTCGCCGCGGCGCTCAAGAACGGCGGGGAGGGTGCCGACAGCGCCAAGCTGATCCGGCTGGGCCTGAAGGAGCTGGCACGGTGATTCCTTGTTTCCTACAGGATTCCTTACTAAGATTGAGAAAGTAAGGAGAGGGCTATGGGCGTTTACGACAGTACACTGACCTCGAAGGGCCAGACGACAATTCCGGCCGAAATCCGCGAGGCGCTGAACCTCAAGCCGGGCGACAAGATCCGCTACGTCATGAGCGGCGACCGGG
Source organism: Mycoplana rhizolycopersici (assembly GCF_013378445.1). Classification (GTDB taxonomy): domain Bacteria; phylum Pseudomonadota; class Alphaproteobacteria; order Rhizobiales; family Rhizobiaceae; genus Mycoplana; species Mycoplana rhizolycopersici. The sequence goes on along the minus strand of NZ_JABXYK010000005.1, from coordinate 193,819 downwards.
TCTATCTGCGGGTGAAGAACGGGCGCCTGGCAGACCTTGCCGGTTTCCTCGGGCGGCCGCCAAACGCTGAGGGCGTAAGCACCGAGGAGATCGACGACGCGATCATGGACGCGGTTGCGGAAGACGATGAACGGATCGTCCGCGAATGGCGCGACGGTTCAAAATGATTGGTGTGGACACGAATGTGTTGCTGCGTTTTCTTGTCGATGACGACGCGGAACAGAATGACGTTGCACGGCGGTTTTTGTCGGAGCGTACCGAGGAGGATCCGGTTTATCTGAGTGCTTCGGTTCTTGCGGAGACGGTCTGGGTGCTGAGACGGAGGCTGGGTTACCCGCAGCCGCAAATAACGGAGATGCTCTGCCATCTTCTGGAGTCGGCCGAAGTGGTCGTCGAGTACGGTGAGGAATTGGAGACCACGCTTCTGATGGAAGGTGCGGCCATTTCCGATCTCGCTGATTACCTCGCCGCCTGGGCGGCCCTGAAGGTTGGTTGCCGCAAGGTTGTAACTTTTGATCGCAAGGCAGCGAAGGCGATCCCCGGAATGGAACTTCTCTCATGACCGATGCCGCCCGACTGATTAACCCGGAGAAGCGCGGCGAGGACGTGGATGCCGCGTTGCGGCCGCAGACGCTGGATGACTTCACCGGCCAGGCGGAAGCGCGCGCCAACCTGAAGATCTTCATCGAGGCGGCCAAGAACCGTGGCGAGGCGCTGGACCATGTCCTGTTCGTCGGTCCGCCCGGTCTCGGCAAGACGACGCTGGCGCAGATCATGGCGAAGGAACTGGGGGTCAACTTCCGCTCGACCTCCGGCCCAGTCATCGCCAAGGCCGGCGATCTCGCAGCCCTTCTGACCAATCTGGAAGAGCGCGACGTGCTCTTCATCGACGAGATCCACCGGCTCAACCCGGCCGTCGAAGAAATTCTCTATCCGGCGATGGAGGATTTCCAGCTCGACCTGATCATCGGCGAGGGGCCGGCGGCGCGCTCGGTCAAGATCGACCTATCGAAGTTCACGCTGGTCGCGGCCACCACGCGTCTCGGGCTTTTGACGACGCCGCTGCGGGACCGGTTCGGCATTCCGGTGCGGCTCAATTTCTATACCGTCGAGGAGCTGGAATCGATCGTGCGCCGCGGCGCGCGGCTGATGGGCCTCGGCATGACCGACGAGGGCGCCCGCGAGATCGCGCGCCGGGCGCGCGGGACGCCGCGCATCGCCGGCCGGCTCCTGCGGCGCGTGCGCGACTTTGCCGAGGTCGCACGCGCCGAAGCGGTGACCCGGGAGATCGCCGACGAGGCTCTGACGCGACTTCTGGTCGACAAGATGGGGCTCGACCAGCTCGACCGGCGCTATCTTTCTATGATCGCGCATAATTTCGGCGGCGGGCCGGTCGGCATCGAGACGATCGCAGCCGGTCTGTCGGAGCCGCGCGACGCGATCGAGGACATCATCGAGCCCTACATGATCCAGCAGGGGTTTATCCAGCGCACGCCGCGCGGCCGGGTGCTGACGGCCAATGCGTGGAAGCATCTGGGCTTGCAGCCGCCCAAGGACCTGGAGGCGTCGCAGTTCCGGCTGTTTTCCGAAGACGACTGATACGTAGTTCCAGACTGATACGTAGTTCCAGAATGTGACCTCCGGTTCCGGTTGCCGGCACGCCGGAAGACTATTTTCTTGAAGGCTACTGGCGACGGCCTCGGTGCGGATGTGTATCGGCGATGGACTGTCCGAGGGCATGATCGTGGTCTGAAGTGGTTGGCAGCGTTCTCGCGACAGGCTCTAAGCCTTGAGCGCCAACGTCGCGACCGTCGCCGCAAGCCTCTCCATTCCGCCCGGACGCCAGCCGAGCATACGGATCCTGTCCGTTGCCATCGAACTGAAGGCTGCGCGATCTGCGGGTGCCGGCAGCGGATGCGGACAGTTCAGCGCCGCCTGCGCCGGTGACAGGATGTCGCGGGTATCGACGAGAACGTCCGAAACGTTGAAGACCTCGCCGTTGACGCGCATCGGGTCGGCCTCCAGCATCAGCCGGACTGCAGACGCAACGTCGTCGCCATGAACTTCCGTACCGACGCGGTCGGGAACGGGCATGCCGGCCAGATAGTCGTTGAAAAGGGCCTGCCATTTGTGCGGCCGGCCCGGGCCTGCCGGCCCATAAACACCCGTCACTCGCAGGCTGGCGGTGATGAAGTTGTGCGAACAGAGCGCCTGCAGGCTGCGTTCGCCGTCGAGCTTCATCCGGCCGTAAAGCGTATCCGGTCTTGCCTGCATGTCCTCGGCGAGCGGAAGGCCCGGTGCCTGGGGGCCATAGACGGCGCGGCTGGAGAGGAACACGCAGCGGCGAACGCCCGCGTCCTTTGCCGCTTCGAAGAGACGCACCGAGCCGTCCAGGTTGGCGCGGCGAAAGCCATGCGGGTCATCGCCTTCGCCGCCGCGATATTTTCCGGGCACGTGCGCGAAGGCGGCGTGGACGAAGTAGTAGATGTTTTCGAAAGCGTCGATCTGGTCGCTATCGGGATCGAGATGGAGGGGGACGAAGGCAACGTCGCGGCTGAAGAAGCCGGCCGGTGGCGGCGTGCGTCCGCCGACTGTGACCTTGTATCCGCTGGCAAGCAGGTGCTCGACGATGAAGCGGCCGACATAGCCGGCGCCGCCCGAGACGAGGACCCGTGTCATCCGCCGACCTGCCCGGCCGGTTGGTGCAGGTGGGAAGGGGCGGTTGGATCGGGCAGGCTGTCGAGGTCGGGGAGTGCGTCTCCATCATGGAAGGCATGCCACAGCTTGATCAACGGCATCAGCGCCTCCGTCTTCGGATGATTCGCTTCCCACGGCTTTTCATATTGGTAGTGCAGGACATGGATGCTCTGCCAGTTCCAAAGTTCCGGCATGGTGAACCAGACATACTGGAGCATGTTCATGAACACCGGCAGGCCGTGCCATTCCGGGAAGAAGGCCTGCAGGAACGTCTGGTCCGTGCGCGGCCAGAAGGCGTCGGGCCGGTCGAGGTGCTGGAGCATGGCGGAAAACGTCGCCACAGAAGGGCGGGCGACGAACACGCCGGAATTCAGGCGGTGGAAATCGCGCAGGCTTTCGTAGACATTGGGTGCTGCGGAGAATTCGGGGTAGGCGAACAGCCTGTCGATATTGCGCAGCACGATCGCATCGGCGTCGATGAAGATGCAGCTCTCGTATTCGACGAGTTGCCAGAGCCGAAGCTTGACGAAGTTGTCGAGCGGGGTGTGAAAGTCGGGCTTGCGGCCCTTGGTGAACGGTGCCGTGCCGTGCAGCGCGCGCCGGGCATGGCGCGCGTTGAACGCGTCCGAAAGCGGCAGCAGGTCAGCCTCGATGAGGCGCGCGCCCAGCGTTGTTAGCATCTCGCGGCTCGCGCCGCCCAGCGCCGGCGTATGCAGGACGACGATGTCCGCCGTCGTTTTGGTGATGCGCAGCGAGCGGATCAGGGCGACGGCACCCTTGCCGTAGTCTTCATTGGTGACAAGCGTCACATAGGCGCGCGTGCTTCCTGCGGTGTCATGCCGTTGGATGCCATGCTGCGCGCTCTTGTCTTCCGTCATGATACCGATTTCAGTCTCCGGCCTTCGGGGTCGTGGTTCACGGTGGCCGCGATGTCCCGGGTCCAGGCGGAAACCGCCGGCACGCGCGAACGATCTACACGGTAGGCGAATTTCTTCGCCACATCCACGATTTCGCCCAGCAGCCCATCGGCGAGCCGGATCGGCTCGAGGCCGAGCTCGCGGAACTTCGCATTTTCCACGACGAGGTCGTTCTCCGCCGCTTCCTTGCGCGGGTTCGGCAGCCAGGCGATTTCGCTGCCCGTCAGCCCGGCCACGAGTTGGGCGAGGTCGCGTACGCGATGAGTCTCGGTCATCTGGTTGAAGATTTCGACGCGCGCGCCGCGGGCGGGAGGATTGGAAAGCGCTATCTCGATGCAGCGCACCGAATCCTGGATGTGGATGAAGGCGCGGGTCTGGCCGCCGGTTCCGTGAACGGTCAGCGGATGGCCGATCGCCGCCTGAATGAGGAAGCGGTTCAGGACCGTGCCGTAGTCGCCGTCATAGTCGAAGCGGTTGACGAGCTGCGGATGCAGGCGCGTCTCGCGCGTATGCGTGCCCCAGACGATGCCCTGGTGCAGATCGGTGATCCGCATGCCATCGTTTTTGGCGTAGAACTGGAACAGCAACTGATCGAGGCACTTCGTCATGTGATAGATGGAGCCGGGATTGGCGGGATAGAGAATTTCCTGGCTGACCGTTTCTCCGGCCATCGTCTCCACGCCGACCGGCAGATAGCCTTCGGGGATGGCCGCGCCGACGGTGGAATAGCCGTATACGCCCATGGTTCCCAGGTGGACCAGATGCGCGTCGATGCCGGTTTCCACGAGCGCGTTCAAAAGGTTATGCGTCGCGTTGACGTTGTTGTTGACGGTGTAGTTCTTGTGGCGGTCGCTCTTCATCGAGTAGGGGGCGGCGCGCTGTTCGGCGAAGTGGATGACGGCGTCGGGCCGCTCTTCGCGCAGCCAGCTTTTCAGAAGCTCGTAGTCGCGGGCCAGATCGATCAGGTGGAAGTGGATGCGGCGGCCGGTGAGGGCGTGCCAGACGCGGGTGCGTTCCTGGATCGAATCCATCGGCGTTAACGATTGGACGCCGAGTTCCGTATCGATCCAGCGGCGCGAGAGATTGTCGAGGATGTGGATCTCATGGCCTGCATTTGACAGATGAAGCGCCGTTGGCCAGCCGACAAAACCATCTCCGCCCAGTACCGCAATCTTCATCGCTGATGCCATGGAATTTCCCCTCTGCGTTGAGACCGGTCCCCTCATAGTGACCGAATGTGACAGGAGTACAATTCTTGATTTTGTCGTCCGGTTCCTTCACAGAGAACGAAAATCGGCCGGCATCGGACCGCAGACATCGGATAGTTGAATGACGACCTTGGACCATGCGCTTTCGGGCGAACTGACCGCGGACGGCCACAGGCTGATACAGCGCGTCTACTACGAGGACACCGACTTTTCCGGTTTCGTCTATCACGCACGCTATCTGCAATTCATGGAGCGGGCCCGCACCGACTATCTGCGCTGCCTCGGTGTCGAGCAGGGATCGCTTGCGATCGAGGGCGATACGGAAGGCCTGATGTTCGTCGTCCATCGCATGGAAATCGACTTCAAGGCACCGGCGAAGATGGACGACATCGTCACCATCCTGACGCGGACGGAAAAGGCGGGCGGTGCCAAGATGGTGCTGCAGCAGGAAGTGCGGCGCGGCGAGCAGATCCTCATAGCCGCCAAGGTGGTCATTGCCGTCGTCAACGCCAAAGGCCGTCCGCGCCGGTTGCCGGACGGGCTGGCGCAGCAGTTCCTGCAACGGGCGGCGGAGCCGGCAAGCTGAACCGGGCGCCTTCGTTTGGCTTCTGCGACGGGCGTTCAAAGAAGCTGCCGGGCGCCAAAGATGTTCAGCCGGTAATACTCCCTTAACCATAATGATGTCTTACTGAACGCACTGGATTTTGTGCGCTGCACGTCATCCTTTAACCAAAATTGACGGCAAGAAGGCAGTTGAAAGCGTTGGATCGGCGTGGCAGCCGGCAACATCAACCGGACATTCTTGAAGAGCTCGGGAAACCGCTGCGGACGAAAACGGGCGCAGGTACCCAGGCTTTGCGAAACGTCGGCCCCGGCAGACCCGTAAGGGTTCTGATGCCGGTCCGGCAAAGGGATGAAGACCCGGTGCGATGGCCAGAAGCCCGTGCCGGGTGTTTGGATTCGGGGACGGAAGTCTATGGAACAGGTAGGTTTGGCAGCAGCATCGACGGACGTGAGCCTCTGGTCGCTGTTCATGCAGGCCGGCTTCGTCGTGAAGCTGGTCATGATCGGGTTGATCGCGGCATCGGTCTGGACCTGGGCGATCGTCGTCGACAAGACGCTCGCCTTCGGCAAGGCCCGCCGGCAGCTCGACAGCTTCGAGCAGGTGTTCTGGTCCGGGCAGTCGCTCGAGGAACTCTACCGCACCCTGTCAGACCGGCAGACCACCGGCATGAGCGCCATGTTCGTTGCTGCGATGCGCGAGTGGAAGAAGAGTTTCGAGCGCGGCGCGCGTTCGCCGATCGGCCTGCAGATGCGTATCGACCGGGCCATGGACGTGACGCTGGCGCGCGAATCCGAAGCACTCGAAGCCCGCCTCGGTTCGCTCGCGACGATCGGCTCGGCCGGTCCCTTCATCGGCCTTTTCGGTACCGTCGTCGGTATCATGACCTCGTTCCAGGCGATTGCCGGTTCGAAGTCGACGAATCTCGCCGTCGTGGCGCCGGGTATCGCCGAGGCGCTGCTGGCGACGGCGATCGGCCTTCTGGCGGCTATCCCCGCCGTTATCGCCTATAACAAGTTCACGGCCGATGCCGGCAAGCTGACCGCACGCATGGAAGGCTTTGCCGACGAGTTCTCCGCCATCCTTTCGCGCCAGATCGACGAGAAGCTGCAGCCGCGTCAGGCGGCGCAGTAACCGGCCCCGGCCTTTAGCAGGAGATCTATCCATGGGCATGTCAGTCGGTGGAGCAAAGGGCGGCGGCGGACGCCGCAGCCGCGGTCGTCGCAAGGCGGTGATGAGCGAGATCAACGTCACGCCGTTCGTCGACGTCATGCTCGTGCTCCTCATCATTTTCATGGTGGCCGCGCCGATGATGACGGTCGGCGTGCCGCTCGACCTGCCGAAGACCTCGGCCAAGGCGCTGAACGCCGAGACGCAGCCGATCACCATTTCGGTGAAGGCGGACGGCGCGGTGTTCCTGCAGGAAACGGCGATCCCGGCCGAAGAGATCGCGGCCAAGCTCGAGGCGGTCGCCACGACCGGCTATACCGAGCGGATCTTCGTTCGAGGTGATGGCGCAGCACCCTATGGCGTGATCGCCGACGTCATGTCGCGCATCCAGTCGGCGGGCTTCACCAATATCGGCCTCGTCACAGAGCAGAAACCGGACAACTGAAGACCGCGATGAAGGGCAGCCTCGCCACATCCGCCGCCTTGCACGTACTGGTGCTCACCTGGGCACTGGTCTCGATCGGCAGCCCGGAAAGCTTCGACGTAGCCGACGTCGAGGCGATGCCGGTCGACATCGTGCCGATCGAGGAACTGACGCAGATCCAGCAGGGCGACAAGAAGGCCCCGATGGCCGAAAAGTCCGCGCCGGTGCCGACCAAGCGCCAGGACGTGGTCGAGAACGCTGAAAACGCAGGTGACAACGACATCGACCTGAAGACGCCGCCGACGCCGGACAAGAAGCCGCAAAGCACGGAGACGGCCGCAGCGCCGCCGAAGGCCGACAAGCCGGTGCCGACGCCCGAGCCGGCCGAGGAGCCGGTGGAAGAGGTCCAGAAGACCGAGCCCGCGACAACGCCGGCGACCGAGGTCGCAGCCGAAGCCGAGCCGAAGCAGGACGTGAAGCCGGACGCCAAGCCGGAGGAAAAGCCGACCGAGGAAGCGCCCGCCGAGGTGGCCGAGGCCGAAGCCCTGCCGGAGACGGGACCGGTTCCCGAGGTCAAGCCGAAGCCCGCCCAGGCGCAGACGGCCAAGACCGAGGACCGCAAGAACGAGGAAAAGAAGAAGGAGCAGAAGAAGTCGGCTTCCGCCAAGGAAAGCGACTTCAACGCCGATGAGGTGGCTGCGCTTCTGAACAAGACGGAAAGCAAGGGCGGCGGCGCCAAGCGCTCGACCGAGACAGCCGCGCTCGGCGGCAAGAAGACGACGGGCGGTTCCAAGCTCTCGATGAGCGAGATGGATGCGCTGCGCGGCCTGATCCAGAACAACTGGTCGATCATCCCCGGCATGGCGGATGCGACCGAGGTCCGTATCAGGGTTTCGATGCAGCTCGATCAGGATGGCAATATCGTCGGCGAGCCGGACGTGGTTGCCACAGGCGGTTCCGAGGCGGCACGTCGTGCGCTTGCCGGCGGTGCACGCCGGGCGATCCTGAAGTCCGCGCCGTTCGACAAGCTGCCCAAGGACAAATACGACGCTTGGAGCGAAGTCGTGGTGAACTTCGATCCGAGCGAGATGATGTGATGCCAGGTGGCATAAACTAGGAAGGCCTAGAACGCATGCTGAGACGCACTTTTCTTCATTCCGCAGCCGGCCTGACGGGCCTGGCGGCGACCGTGTCGCCGGCCATGGCGCTCGTCGAGATCAACATCAACAAGGGCAACGTCGAGCCGCTGCCGATCGCCGTGACCGATTTCGTCGCCGGCGGGGACCTCGGCCAGCGCATCACCGACGTGATCGCGGCCGACCTCAAGCGCTCCGGGCTGTTCGCGCCCGTCAACAAGCAGGCCTTCATCGAGAAGATCAGCAACCCCGACCAGCCGCCGCGCTTCGAGGACTGGAAGGTCATCAATGCGCAGGCGCTTGTCACCGGCCGCGTCTCGCAGGAAGGCGACGGCCGTCTTCGTGCCGAGTTCCGCCTGTGGGATACCTTTGCCGGCCAGCAGATGACCGGCCAGCAGTTCTACACCCAGCCGGAAAACTGGCGTCGTGTCGCCCACATCATCGCCGATGCGATCTATGAGCGCATCACCGGCGAGAAGGGCTATTTCGACACCCGCGTCGTCTATGTCGCCGAAAGCGGCCCGAAGAACGCCCGCAAGCGCCAGCTCGCCATCATGGACCAGGACGGCGCCAATGCGCGGGCGCTGACCAACTCCAACGAGATCGTGCTGACGCCGCGGTTTTCGCCGAGCCGGCAGGAAATCACCTACATGTCCTTCGAGGGACAGCAGCCGCGCGTCTACCTGCTTCAGCTTGAGACGGGCCAGCGCGAGGTCGTCGGCAATTTCCCCGGCATGACGTTTGCGCCGCGCTTCTCGCCGGACGGCCAGCGGGTCATCATGAGCCTGCAGCAGGACGGCAACGCCAACATCTACACGATGGACCTGCGCTCGCGCACGACCACCCGCCTGACTTCGACGGCGGCGATCGACACTGGCCCGTCCTATTCGCCGGATGGCGCGCGGATCGTGTTCGAAAGCGATCGCGGCGGCCGGCAGCAGCTTTACGTCATGGGCGCCGACGGTTCGGGGCAGAACCGCATCTCGTTTGGCGACGGTTCCTATTCGACGCCGGTCTGGTCGCCGCGCGGCGACCTGATCGCGTTTACCAAACAGTCGGGCGGCAAGTTCTCCATCGGCGTGATGAAGCCGGACGGTTCGGGCGAGCGCATCCTGACGACGGGTTTCCACAACGAGGGCCCGACCTGGGCGCCGAACGGCCGCGTGCTGATGTTCTTCCGCCAGCCGGCAGGCGCCGGCGGCCCGCAGCTCTTCTCGATCGACCTCACCGGCTACAACGAGCAGCAGATCCAGACCGCCGGTTATGCGTCCGACCCCGCATGGTCGCCGCTGCTCGAGTAATCGGGTCTGCATTGTAACCAGCTGCAACCAATTGTGACGTCGCCGCCGCTTTCTCGCCTCAAAGTCCGTTAAATCAGGGCCGTAAGGCGAGGGATTCGGCGGCGTTCGTCATTCTGAGGCGGACGACAGGGGGTATTTGCGTAATCGTTTGTTAACCATGATCGTTGAATGCCGATTAACCGCGTGCGGTTACAGTCTGGCAACCCTGATTGAAACCCAAGCCCTGTTGAACTGATGCTAAGGAGACCGGCTCATGAGCCGCACTGAAGTCCCGGCCGCTGGCCGCATGCAGACCCTCGCCCGCAACCCCGCGATCATCGCCCTGTTCATGGGCCTGGCGCTCGCAGGTTGTGCCAACAAGAAGAACATGCCCAACAGCGCAGGCGAACTTGGCCTGAACAATGCGACCCCGGGCTCGACGCAGGACTTCACCGTCAACGTCGGCGACCGCATCTTCTTCGACACCGACTCGACGTCGATCCGCGCCGATGCGGCCGCGACCCTCGACAAGCAGGCGCAGTGGCTGCAGAAGTATCCGAACTATGCGATCACGATCGAAGGCCATGCCGACGAGCGCGGCACGCGCGAATACAACCTCGCGCTCGGCGCGCGCCGTGCCGCTTCGACCAAGCAGTACCTTTCGAGCCGTGGCATCCCGGCCAGCCGCATGAAGACGATTTCCTACGGCAAGGAAAAGCCGGTTGCCGTCTGCGACGACATTTCGTGCTGGTCGCAGAACCGCCGTGCTGTCACCGTCCTCGGTGGTGCGGGCATGTAATCAGGCCGGCAGCCTCGCTGTCGATCCGCAGGGCCCGCCGGAGATGGCGGGCCTTTTGCGTTTTTCCGGCCGGTCTGCGGGAAATGAGACATTGCCCTTGCGGGCGCGGTTTTTTATCACACTTTGGCCGAACTCCGTTGCTTTTTGAAAGCATATGGAAAAACCTGCGGCAGCGCACCAATGCGCGAAATTGGACCAACAGGACAAGCAAGGATGAAGAAAATCTTCGCGGCAAGCCTTATCGGCTTGGCAGCCCTCGCAGGGCCGGTGAGCGCGCTGCACGCGTCTCCACTCTCGGCGCTGGCAAACCATTTTTCGCCTGGCGGCGGCAAGGGGGACAAGAACATCGTACTGGCGCAGTCCGATGACTCGCTCATGCGCATCGGCCAGCTCGAGGAGCAGATCCGCTCGCTGAACGGCCGGATCGAGGAAATGAGCTTCCAACTGCTGCAGATGCAGGAGCAGCTTCGCAAGACCCAGGAAGACAACGAATACCGCTTCCAGGATCTCGAAAGCGGCAAGGGCACGGGCAAGAGCGGCGCGCTGCAGAAGCCGCTCGGCCAGGACGGACAGAACAGCCAGACGGCGGCAAACCAGCTCCCGGCGGATACATCCGCCGCGGGCACCTCCGACACTGCGGCTGCGGACAACGTGGGCAAGCAGGAGACGACGCTCGGCTCGATCCGCTTCGACGAGAAGGGCAACCAGATCGGCGCTGACATGAACGAGAGCGCCTCGATCGGAAGCGGTGCCGCCCCCGACCTCGACGCCAGCCTGCCGTCGGCAAGCGGCACGGCCGCAAGCGGGCTCGACAGGCCGGACGACATCTACAACGCCGCCTACGGACACGTGCTGCAGGGCGACTATCAGGAGGCCGAGAACGGCTTTCGCGACTATCTCGACATCTTTCCCGAAGGCGACAAGGCCGCCGATGCCAGCTTCTGGCTTGGCGAAGCGCAATACTCGCAGGGCAATTTCAACGATGCCGCGAAGACGTTCCTGAACGCCCACCAGACCTATGGCAAGTCTAAGAAGGCGCCGGAAATGCTGCTCAAGCTCGGCATGTCGCTCGCCGCGCTCGACAACCGCGACACTGCATGCGCGACGCTGCGCGAAGTCGGCAAGCGCTATCCCAACGCGTCCAAGGCCGTGAAGGCCAAGGTTTCCAGCGAACAGAGCCGCCTGGCCTGCTGAACCGCACACGGAGCGATTTCGCGATGCGCCCACATGACCAGGGCATCGACGATGCGATCGCCCGCTTTCTGAACAGCTTTTCCAAGCCTGCGAGACTTCTGGTTGCCGTGTCCGGCGGCGGCGACTCCGTCGGCCTGCTGGTGGCGCTGGATGCGGCGTTGCAGTCCGGTCGCTATCCGGGCTTCACGGTCACGGCCTGCACCGTCGACCATGCGCTGCGCGACGCCTCGGTGGCAGAAGCGCGCTGGGTAGCCGAGCTCTGCGCACGCCGCGGGATCGTCCATGTCACGCGCTGCTGGAGCGGCGAGAAGCCTGCGCGCGGCATTCAGGCGGCGGCGCGGTCGGCGCGCCACACGCTGCTTTTCGAAGCCGCACGTGCTGTCGGCGCCGATGCGATCGTGACCGCGCACAACCGCGACGACCGGCGCGAGACCGTTGCGATGCGGATGGCCCGCAGTACCGAAGGGGCGGGGCTTGCGGGCATTGCGCCTGCAACGCTGCTTTTTGGCTCCGTCTGGGTGCTGCGTCCCCTTCTCGGCGTTTCGCGCGAGGAGATCCGGGGATACCTGCACGGCATCGACCAGCCCTGGCTGGAGGATCCCAGCAACGAGAACCGCGCCTTCGAACGCGTCCGTATCCGGAAAGAGGGGGTGGGGCGCCTTCTGGACGAGAAGGCGCAGTCCGCCGCGGCAGCGCGCATGCGGCACGCACGTGAAGGGGCCGCCTACCTTTCCCGCCACATGCAGGTGTTCGACGCATCTGTCGCCTGCCTTCCGTCCGCATCGCTCGCTGCACTGGAGGGGCAGGCCGCCTGGCTGGCGTTTTTGAGCGTCGTCGCCGTGCTCGGCGGACGCGAGCATCGGCTGGAAAAGGATGCGGCAGATCGTCTCGCCGCATTCGTGCACGGGGGCGAGCTGACACGGATCACGGCCGGCCGCGTGGCGTTCGATCGCCGCCGTGATGGTCTGTTCCTGTATCGGGAGATGCGCGGGACCGAAGCGCTCGAGATCGCCGCAGACAGCGAGGCTGTATGGGACGGCCGCTGGCGCATCGGCAATCATGGCAGGACGGCGCTCTTCGTCGACGCGGGCAGGGGGGCTGCGACCTATTGCTGGGACGGCGTGCCCGCCGGCGTCGTTGCCCGCGCGGCCCGGGCGCGGCCGCGGCTACGTGCCGGCAGCGGCGAGCCGGCACCCTCGGGGTTCTCGGCCGTCCCGGTGCTGTCCCCCTTCGATCGCTACCTGCCGCTGTTCGATCTGCCGCTGGCAGATGCCATCGCCCGATTGTTCGCGCTTCCTCCGTTTTCTAAGCCTCCGGCCGCCATGGCGGAGAGCGTCTGCTCTTGAACTAAAAGCGTGATTTACGAGGCGCGTTCCTGGCGATCCGCAAAACCGCCATAAGCGTAAACGATGATCCCGATAAATGCCCACGCGGCGTTCGGTTTGCCTTGGCAAGGCGTCACTCCGACCCTATGTTAGGTGCGAATGAAACGGCGCAACCCTGCAGCCGAGAAAGTGCCCGGAAAGCCCGATGAACCCAAACTTCCGCAATGTCGCCCTGTGGGCCATCATAGCGCTCCTGCTGATCGCTCTCTTCAGCATGTTCCAGACGAGCCCGGCCCAGACCGGCTCGCGTGACATTCCCTACTCGCAGTTCCTCAAAGAGGTCGACGGCAGCCGGGTGAAGGAAGTCGTGATCACGGGCAACAAGATCGTCGGCAGCTATGTGGAAACCGGAACGACCTTCCAGACCTACGCGCCCTCGATCGACGATGCGCTGACGGGGCGGCTGGAGGCCAAGAACGTCGTCATCAACGCGCGTCCGGAGACCGACGGTTCCAACAGCTTCCTGAGCTACATCGGTACGCTGCTGCCCATGCTGCTGATCCTTGGCGTCTGGCTGTTCTTCATGCGCCAGATGCAGGGTGGATCGCGCGGGGCGATGGGCTTCGGCAAGTCCAAGGCGAAGCTTTTGACCGAGGCGCACGGCCGCGTCACCTTCGCCGACGTCGCGGGCGTGGACGAAGCCAAGCAGGATCTCGAGGAGATCGTCGAGTTCCTGCGCGACCCGCAGAAGTTCCAGCGTCTCGGCGGGCGCATTCCGCGCGGCGTGCTGCTTGTCGGCCCTCCGGGCACCGGTAAGACGCTGCTCGCCCGCTCTGTTGCCGGCGAAGCCAATGTGCCGTTCTTCACCATCTCGGGTTCGGACTTTGTCGAAATGTTCGTCGGCGTCGGCGCAAGCCGCGTCCGCGACATGTTCGAGCAGGCCAAGAAGAATGCGCCCTGCATCATCTTCATCGACGAAATCGACGCCGTCGGCCGTCATCGCGGCGCCGGCCTCGGTGGTGGTAACGACGAGCGCGAACAGACGCTGAACCAGCTGCTGGTCGAGATGGACGGCTTCGAGGCGAACGAGGGCATCATCCTGATCGCCGCCACCAACCGTCCCGACGTTCTCGACCCGGCGCTCTTGCGTCCCGGCCGTTTCGACCGCCAGGTCGTCGTGCCGAACCCGGATATCGTCGGTCGCGAGCGTATCCTGAAAGTGCACGTGCGCAACGTGCCGCTGGCGCCGAACGTTGACCTCAAGGTGCTGGCCCGCGGTACGCCCGGCTTCTCCGGCGCCGACCTGATGAACCTCGTCAACGAGTCTGCCTTGATGGCGGCGCGCCGCAACAAGCGTCTCGTCACCATGCAGGAATTCGAGGACGCCAAGGACAAGATCATGATGGGCGCGGAGCGCCGCTCGTCTGCAATGACCGAGGCGGAGAAGAAGCTGACCGCCTATCACGAGTCCGGCCACGCGATCGTGGCGCTGAACGTGCCGGCGGCCGATCCGTTGCACAAGGCGACGATCATCCCGCGCGGCCGCGCGCTCGGCATGGTGATGCAGCTTCCCGAGGGCGACCGCTACTCCATGAGCTACAAGTGGATGGTCTCGCGCCTTGCCATCATGATGGGCGGCCGTGTCGCCGAGGAGATCACCTTCGGCAAGGAGAACATCACGTCGGGCGCTTCCTCCGACATCGAGCAGGCCACCAAGCTTGCGCGTGCGATGGTCACCCAGTGGGGCTTCTCCGACCAGCTCGGGCAGGTCGCTTACGGCGAGAACCAGCAGGAAGTCTTCCTCGGCCATTCGGTCGCCCAGTCGAAGAACGTTTCCGAATCGACTGCGCAGAAGATCGACAACGAGATCCGCCGCCTGATCGACGAGGCCTATGCAGAGGCCAAGCGCATCATTACCGAGAAGCACCACGAGTTCGTGGCGCTCGCCGAAGGGCTGCTGGAATACGAGACGTTGACCGGCGACGAGATCAAGGCGCTCATCCGCGGCGAAAAGCCCGCGCGCGACCTCGGCGACGACAGCCCGCCGCACCGTGGCTCGGCCGTGCCCAAGGCCGGCCAGAAGAAGGGCGGCGAGGCGGAAGGCGGCCTGGAACCGCAGCCGCAATAACAAGCCTTTACGACAAACGAAGAGGGCCGGCCGTTCATGCGGCCGGCCCTCTTCGTTCGAAATGGTAACGGGCTGTAACGGGCAAGAACCGAATTTCAGATGCCCTTCGGCGCAATCTGTGGCAAACAGGCACGGAACGGGACATGCTGTTGCGCAGGCAGTTTTTACCTTGCCCCGCGCGCAGTCCGAACCAGACATATCAGGAGCGTATATGAAGCGTCGCTATTTCGGCACCGACGGCATCAGGGGCCAGTCGAACGTTTTCCCCATGACGCCGGATCTCGCCATGCGGGTCGGCATCGCCGTCGGTACGATCTTCCGCCGCGGCACGCATCGCAACCGGGTCGTGATCGGCAAGGACACCCGGCTCTCGGGCTACATGCTTGAAAACGCCATGGTCGCCGGCTTCACTGCGGCTGGCGTCGATGCCTTCGTCCTCGGCCCGATCCCGACGCCTGCCGTCGCCATGCTGACGCGTTCGCTGCGCGCCGACATTGGCGTGATGATCTCCGCCTCGCACAATCCCTTCCAGGACAACGGCATCAAGCTCTTCGGTCCCGACGGCTACAAGCTTTCCGACGAGCTCGAGGCGCAGATCGAGGCGATGCTCGACGACGACATCGTGCCGCAGCTGGCAAAGGCGCACGACATCGGCCGGGCTAAGCGCATCGACGGCGTGCACGACCGCTATATCGAACACGCCAAGCGCACCCTGCCGCGCGACGTGACGCTGCACGGGCTGAGGGTGGTGGTCGACTGCGCCAACGGGGCTGCCTATCGCGTCGCACCGGCAGCACTCTGGGAGCTCGGCGCCGACGTGGTGACGATCGGCGCGGATCCCAACGGCACGAACATCAATCTGGAATGCGGCTCGACCCACCCGGATGCGCTGCGCCGCAAGGTGGACGAGGTGCGGGCCGACATCGGCATCGCGCTGGACGGCGATGCCGACCGGGTGCAGATCGTCGACGAGAACGGCAAGCTGATCGATGGCGACCAGCTGATGGCCGTCATTGCCGAGACCTGGGCTGCCGACGGCACGCTCAAGGGTGGCGGACTGGTCGCGACCGTCATGTCCAATCTCGGGCTCGAGCGTTTTCTCAAGAGCAAGAAGCTCGGGCTGGAGCGGACGCAGGTCGGCGATCGCTACGTCGTGGAGCACATGCGCCAGGGCGACTTCAACGTCGGCGGCGAGCAGTCGGGCCATATCGTGCTCTCCGATTTCGGCACGACCGGCGATGGCCTCGTTGCGGCGCTGCAGGTTCTCGCCTGCGTCAAGCGCAGCGGCCGCACCGTCAGCGAGGTCTGTAACCGCTTCGAGCCGGTGCCGCAGGTCTTGAAGAACGTCCGCTACTCCGGCGGGAAGCCGCTGGAGGATCAGGCTGTCGGGGCCGCGATTGCTGAAGCGGAAAATGCCCTTGCCAAGACCGGCCGCCTCCTGATCCGTCCCTCGGGCACCGAGCCGCTGATCCGCGTGATGGCGGAAGGCGACGACCGGGCCATGGTGGAGCGCATCGTCGACGAACTCGTCGCCGTCATCGGATCGGTGCGCAGCGCCGCCTGACCGAGCGCAAGACCGAACAGGTTTTGAAGGGCTTCGCATCCCGTGCGAGGCCCCTTTGCTTTCGAGGCTGCGCGTTTTCATGCGAATCGCCAGTCGCGTCGATCTGCCGAAGCAGGCGCAGGCCGTAAGTCTTACCGCAACATTAACAACCAGAGTAAATAGTCGTAGTTAATTGCAACTTAACCTTTGCCGTTCATTATCCATGTCAATCGAGGATTTTGGCGCTGCGGGCTGATGCAGTGCCGGTCAACATGACTATGGAGTGGGGCATGCGGAAGTTTTTGAGTGGTGCCGTTGCAGCTCTGATTGCGAGCTCATCGGCGTATGCGGCTGACGTCTATCAACCGGAACCGGTACAGCCGCCGGTGGAGGTCGCGCCCGTTTCCACGAGCGGCTGGTACCTGCGCGGTGACGTCGGCTATGGCTGGACGCACATGCGCGGCGCCAGCTACTATCAGGGCGGCCCCGGCGGCTACAAGGCGGACTTCGACGACACCGATCTCGACGGCGGCGTCATTCTCGGCGGCGGTGTCGGCTACCAGTGGAACGACTACTTCCGTACGGACGTGACGCTCGACTATCTGTTCGACGGCGATTTCAACGGTTCCACCAGCGGCAGCTGCGGCGTTGCTGAAGACTGCGTTTCCACCGACCGCGCCTCGTGGTCTGCGCTCAGCCTGCTCGCCAACGCCTATGTCGACCTCGGCACCTACTACGGCGTGACGCCCTATGTCGGCGCCGGTATCGGTGCGACCCGCGTCAACTGGGGCAATCTGCGCAACACCTCCTGCTCGGTCGACAATCCGAACGACTGCGACGACAGCGTCAGCCACAACGGCCAGGACAGCTGGCGCTTCACCTACGCGCTGATGGCCGGCGCCTCCGTCGATCTGACCTGCAACTGGAAGGTCGATGCCGGCTACCGCTTCCGCCAGATCAGCGGCGGCGACATGTTCGGCTATGCGATGAACGGCGGTCCGGGCGAGGACGATGGCTTCTACGTCCACGAGGCTCGCGTCGGTTTGCGCTACACCTTCAACACCTGCGAAGTGCCCTACGTCCCGCCACCGGTCGAGCCGGCGATCTACAAGTAAGCTCTTCGTCAGAATTTTCTTCAAAAGCCGCCTGGTGCTCCGCCGGGCGGCTTTCTGCGTTGGTATCGCACCGCCCGCGGCGAAATCGTGGTTAACAAACATGCTTAACCGCGTCTTAACTTCCCCTTGCGATACTCGCTTCAGTTAACCGGCCGCAATCCCGGCCGTCGTGGGGGCGAGATATGATCGTGCGAAAGACAATTCTCGGTGCCGCATTCCTGGCCAGCCTGTCGGCCGGCACGGCATTTGCCGGTGGCGAACTCTATCCCGTCATCGAGGCGCCGGAGGTCGACATGTCGACCGTCGCCGTTGCGCAGGGCTGGTACATCCGCGGCGACCTCGGATACGCTGCCTCGATCAAGGGCGGCGACGGCAGCTACAACTACATCGGTGAGGGCGGGGCGGACGAGAGCCGCGAGCGTTTCGACGACGGCCGCTTCTCCAAGCCGTTCTCCTACGGTTTCGGCATGGGCTACCAGTTCAACAACTTCGTGCGAACGGATCTCACGACCGACTTCTTCAATTCGAGCTTCGACGCTGATTCGTCGATCGGGCGTGCCTGCCCCGGCGAGAACGCCGGTACGGGCTGCGACTTCACCCAGGACAGCGGCTTCAACGCCATCAGCGTCATGGCCAACGGCTACATCGACCTCGGCACCTATGCCGGTTTCACGCCCTATATCGGCGGCGGTGTGGGTGCGACCAACGTGCAGTGGGACGACCTGAAGACGCGGGCGACCTGCGTCGACGGCAGCAGCGTCTGCGGCAGTACCGAACAGGGCGGCACCGTCCGTAATCCGGGCGAAGAAAGCTGGCGCTTCACCTACGCCTTGATGGCTGGTGCCTCCTACGACCTGACCAACCGCGTCAAGCTGGACATCGGCTACCGCTATTCCGACGTCGATGGCGGCAAGATGTTCGGTTACAGCAGCGCCGAGAAGGCACTGGGCGCCTCCGGCACCAAGGCGCGCGACGACGGCTTCCAGCGCCACGAAATCCGCGCAGGCATTCGCGTCACGACGTGGTAGGACCGGGATCGGTGAAGGCTGTTTGAGGGCTCGCGCGCGACATCTTTTTCATGCCTTGGTACGGTTGCGGGAGCTATGCGGTAACGTCTCGGCGATGCCGCAGCCTCGACAGCTTCTCCGGCGCATCCACAATGCCCCCGTCATGCCGGACTTGATCCGGCATCCCGCCGCGCAAGTCTTTGCGCGATAAGGCACTTTCCGCGTCGCAGACGCGACGCCGCTGGACCCCGGCTCAAGGCCGGGGTGACGGAGGAAAATGCTGGTGGCTTCCGAAGACGACCGTTCCGAACGCTTGCCCAGGGCACCTGTTGTCCAAACGGACAAGCGCACACGACCATCCACGCTGCGCCCAATATTTTCCCCAGCGCGACATATCCGGCTTGACTTCGATTCCGACCTCGCATATTTCCGGCGGCGGGACACCCTTCCCCAACGAAGGGCTTTCTATCTGGAAGGATAGCCAACATGACGAAGACCGTCACCGCGCCGGACGTGCGTCCGAACAACACCCATTTCTCTTCTGGCCCGTGCTCGAAGCGTCCCGGTTGGTCGCTCGAAGCCCTTGCTGATGCCCCGCTCGGTCGTTCGCACCGCGCCAAGGTCGGCAAGGCCAAGCTCAAGCAGGCCATCGATCTCACCCGCGAAATTCTGCACGTGCCGGCGGACTACCGCATCGGCATCGTGCCCGCCTCCGATACCGGCGCCGTCGAAATGGCGCTGTGGTCGCTGCTCGGCGAGCGCGGCGTCGACATGCTGGCCTGGGAAAGCTTCGGCGCCGGCTGGGTCACCGACGTGGTCAAGCAGCTCAAGCTCGACGCCCGCAAGTTCGAAGCGGCCTATGGCGAGCTCCCCGACCTTTCCGCCGTCGATTTCGACCGCGACGTGGTCTTCACCTGGAATGGCACCACCTCCGGCGTGCGCGTTCCCAATGCCGACTTCATCCCGGCCGACCGCAAGGGCCTGACGATCTGCGATGCGACGTCTGCCGCATTCGCGCAGAACCTCGACTTTGCCAAGCTCGACGTTGTCACCTTCTCCTGGCAAAAGGTGCTGGGCGGCGAAGGCGGCCACGGTGTCCTGATCCTGTCCCCGCGCGCCGTCGCCCGTCTGGAAAGCTACGTGCCGGCCTGGCCGCTGCCGAAGATCTTCCGCATGACCAAGGGCGGCAAGCTGATCGAGGGCATCTTCACCGGCGAGACGATCAATACGCCTTCGATGCTCTGCGTCGAGGACTATATCGACGCGCTGCAGTGGGCGAAGTCCGTCGGTGGCCTGAAGGGCCTGATGGCGCGCGCCGACGCCAATGCCGAAGTGATCTTCGATTTCGTCGAGAAGAATGACTGGATCGCCAACCTCGCGAAGGACAAGGCGAACCGCTCCAACACCTCGGTCTGCCTGACGATCGCCGACAAGGACGTTCTGGCACTCGACGCCGACGCGCAGGCTGCCTTTGCCAAGGGTATGGTGGCGCTTCTCGAGAAGGAAGGCGTCGCCTATGACATCGGCGCCTACCGCGATGCGCCGTCCGGCCTTCGCATCTGGGCAGGTGCCACGATTGACACCGCCGACATGCAGGCGCTGATGCCCTGGCTGACCTGGGCCTATCAGACCCAGAAGGCGACGCTAGCGAAGGCTGCGGCCTGATCTCTGCGTGACTTGCCTCGCCTCCCTGGAGGGGCGAGGCCCCAATCCGCATTCCCGTTCCAGATTCGATCTTTCAAGGAGGCCTTCCATGGCACCTCGCGTACTCGTATCCGACGAACTGTCGGAAACCGCCGTCCAGATCTTCCGCGACCGCGGCGTCGAAGTCGATTTCCAGCCGCAACTCGGCAAGGACAAGGAAAAGCTTGCTGAGATCATTGGCAATTACGACGGCCTTGCGATCCGCTCCGCCACCAAGGCGACGGAAAAGCTGATCGCGGCCGCAACCAACCTGAAGGTCATCGGCCGCGCCGGCATCGGTGTCGACAATGTCGACATCCCGGCTGCCTCGCGCCGCGGCATCATCGTCATGAACACGCCGTTCGGAAACTCGATCACGACTGCCGAACACGCGATCGCCCTGATGTTCGCCGTCGCCCGCCAGCTGCCCGCCGCCGACGCCTCAACCCAGGCCGGCAAGTGGGAAAAGTCGAAGTTCATGGGCGTCGAAATCACCGGCAAGACGCTCGGCGTCATCGGCGCCGGCAACATCGGCGGCATCGTCTGCAAGAAGGCGATCGGGCTGGGCATGCATGTTCTCGCCTACGATCCGTTCCTGTCGAAGGAGCGCGCCGAGGAGATGGGCGTGACCAAGGTCGAGCTCGACGAGCTTTTGGCCCAGGCCGACTTCATCACCCTGCACGTGCCGATGACCGACAAGACGCGCGGTATCCTCAATGCCGAGGCGATCGCCAAGACCAAGAAGGGCGTGCGGATCATCAACTGCGCCCGCGGCGGCCTTGTCGACGAAAAGGCGCTGGCCGATGCCCTGAAGTCGGGTCATGTCGCCGGTGCCGGCTTCGACGTGTTCGAGGTCGAGCCCGCCACCGAAAGCCCGCTGTTCGGCCTGCCGAACGTCGTCTGCACGCCGCACCTCGGCGCGTCCACGACGGAAGCTCAGGAGAACGTCGCCCTGCAGGTGGCCGAGCAGATGTCGGACTACCTCGTCAAGGGTGCCGTTTCCAACGCCATCAACATGCCCTCGATCACCGCCGAGGAAGCGCCGATCCTGAAGCCGTTCATCCGGCTGGCCGACGTCCTCGGCGCCTTCGTCGGCCAGGTTACCGAAAGCGCGATCAAGGAAATCGAGATCCTCTACGATGGCCAGACCGCGTCGATGAACACCAAGGCGCTGACGAGCGCGGTGCTCGCCGGTCTGATCCGCCCGCAGGTGGCCGACGTCAACATGGTCTCGGCGCCGATCATGATCAAGGAAAAGGGCATCATCCTTTCCGAGGTCAAGCGCGACAAGTCGGGCGTGTTCGACGGCTACATCAAGTTGACGGTCAAGACCGGGAACCAGACGCGTTCGATCGCCGGCACGGTCTTCTCGGATGGCAAGCCGCGCTTCATCCAGATCAAGGGCATCAACCTCGACGCGGACGTCGGCAGCCACATGGTCTACCTGACCAACACCGACGTTCCCGGCATGATCGGCTTCATTGGAACGACGCTGGGTGCGGCGAACGTCAACATCGCCAACTTCCAGCTCGGCCGTGAAAAGGAAGGCGGCGACGCGATTGCGCTGCTCTATGTCGACGGTCCCGTATCCGAGGAGGTGCTCGACAAGCTGCGCGCCAATCCGGCGATCCGCCAGGCCAAGCCGCTGGTGTTCAACGTCGACTGATTTCGTCTCCTCCCAAGACGAACACAGAAGCCCGCGCCGGAGCGATCCGGGGCGGGCTTTCTGCATGAGGGGGATGGGGCGATTGGGGCAGGGCCGGTCGAGATGCGGTCACATAATCTGGCGAATGGCGGAACCGGAGAAGGGGCATTCGCCAGTAATCGACAGATGTTGTCGCTGTCAGACGGCTTCCGCGCCGACCGCTTTCAGCGCCGCACGCGCGACTTCGAAATCCTGGTCGCCGGTGCCGGAGCCGACGCCGATGGCGCCGGCGAGCTTGCCGCCGAAGCGGATCGGCAGGCCGCCGGGAAGGTGGGTGACGCCGCCCTGCGAGGCGATGCCCGCAGCGACGCCGAATTCCGCCGGCATGCCGCCCGTGGCGTTGTTGATCGACGCGGCGGTGCGGGCCTTCGAGCGAGCGGTGTGCATGCTGAGATACTTGGCGCCGTCCATGCGGATGCTGGCGATCGTTTCGCCGCTCGCATCGACGATGAAGACGCACTGCGGCACGCCGATCTGTTCGGCATGCGCCACGGCTGCGGCAAGCATGTCCACGGCACCCTTGTGGCTAAGCGTGATGGTTTCTCTGTAACTGGTCATGGCAGTCTCCTGTTCTCTCGTCGCCAGAATAACGTGCGGGTCTGCAAAGCGGCACGATGCAGAATGCACAATGACCTTTGCCGGGCTGGAACAAATGTCTGGTGGGGGCGGGTGTGGGCTTGCCCCTTTTCCCGCCTTGTCAGCCTTGGCCCTCACCCCTGCTTGGGCCGGCCGATCTCGGCAATGGCGATGCCGCCAAGGACCAGCAGAAGTGCAACGAAATGGAAAAGGTGGAAGGGTTCGCCGATGAGGACGATGGAGAGAATCGTGCCGAAGACGGGGATCGCATTGATGAAGAGCCCGGCGCGGTTCGGCCCGATCATCTCCACGCCGCGAACATAGAGCACCTGCGACATCAGCGAGGGGAAGATCCCGGCATAGAGCACGATGATCCAGCCGAGCCCGTCCGGCGCGATGGCGTTGCCCGAGCCGATCTCCCACCAGAGGAGCGGCAGAGAGCTGATCAGGGCGCCGAAGGCGGGGGCCGCGATGAAGCTTTGCCAATGCAGCGTCGGCTTCCAGCGCAGCGACACCGTATAGCCGGCATAGACGAGACAGGCGAGAAGCATGAGCAAGTCGCCGAAATTGAATTCCAGCTGCATCAGGGTCGCAAAGCTGCCATGTGCGGCAGTGACCAGCACGCCGATGAGAGTGACCGAAAATCCGATGATCTGTGCCGGCGACGCCGGGATGCGGAAGAGCATGAAGTTCATCACGAAGATGAGCATCGGAATGCCGGCCTGGACAATGACGACGTTGATGGCGCTGGTATAGTTCAACGCCGAATAAAGCAGGGCGTTGAAGAGCGTGAAGCCGAACGCGCCGTAAAGAAAGAGCTGGAGCCAGTGCTGCTTGATCTTCGGCCAGTCGCGCCGGATTTGCGGGCTCATGAACGCAAGAATGACGCAAAGGGCGACTACCCAGCGTAGCGTCGTCAGCATCATCGGGCTGACGTGGCCGACGGCGATCTTGCCGGCAACGGAATTCGCGCCCCAGAAGAGCGACGTGATGCTGAGATAGGCGTAAGCTTTTCGGTTCAGATGCATCTTGCGGGAAGCGTTAAGGACGGGCGAAGCGTGAGGCAAGCGCAGGCATAGGCCGAAATTGCCGCAAACGCCATGCAAAAAGCAGGTTGCGGCGGTACAACAGGGTCGCTTTCGCCGAAACTACACAGTATAGATGCGCGGGTTTTCACAGTGCGCGCCATGCCGTGCGCAAGAAGCAGGAAAGACGAAATGACCAATGTCGTGGTGATCGGTTCCCAGTGGGGTGATGAAGGCAAGGGCAAGATTGTCGACTGGCTTTCGGAGCGCGCCGACATCGTCGTCCGTTTCCAGGGCGGTCACAATGCCGGCCATACCCTGGTGATCGACGGCACCAGCTACAAGCTGTCGCTTCTTCCCTCCGGCGTGGTTCGCCCCGGCAAGATGGCGGTCATCGGCAACGGCGTCGTCGTCGATCCGCATGCCCTCTGCGCCGAGATCGACAAGCTGGCAGGGCAGGGGGTGACGATCACCCCTGACAACCTGCGCATCGCCGACAACGCCACCCTCATCCTGTCGCTCCATCGCGAGCTGGACGGGATCCGCGAGGATGCGGCGGGGAAGTCCAATGGCGGCGTCAAGATCGGCACCACGCGCCGCGGCATCGGCCCGGCCTATGAGGACAAGGTCGGCCGGCGCGCCATCCGCGTGATGGACCTCGCCGATATCGACACGCTCTCGGCCAAGGTCGAGCGCCTTCTGACGCACCACAACGCGCTGCGGCGCGGCCTGGGCGAACCGGAAATCAGCCACGACACGATCATGCAGGAACTGACGTCCGTCGCCGACCGCGTGCTGCCCTTCCGCGACACCGTCTGGCTGATGCTCGACCGTGAGCGCCGGCGCGGCGCGCGCATCCTGTTCGAGGGTGCGCAGGGCTCGCTGCTCGACATCGACCACGGCACCTATCCCTATGTCACCTCCTCCAATACGGTCGCCGGACAGGCGGCTGCGGGCTCTGGCATGGGGCCGGGCTCGCTCGGCTACATCCTCGGCATCACCAAGGCCTATACGACCCGCGTCGGCGAGGGGCCGTTCCCGACCGAACTGACCGACGAGATCGGCCAGTTCCTCGGTGAGCGCGGCCATGAGTTCGGCACGGTCACGGGGCGCAAGCGCCGTTGCGGCTGGTTCGACGCGGCACTCGTGCGCCAGTCGGTCGCAACCAATGGCATCACCGGCATCGCTCTGACCAAGCTCGACGTTCTCGACGGGCTCGACGAACTGAAGATCTGCGTCGGCTACACGCTGGACGGCGAGGAGATCGACCACCTTCCGGCAAGCCAGGGCCAGCAGGCCCGCGTCGTGCCGAAGTACATCACGCTGGAAGGCTGGAAGGAATCGACGGTGGGCGCCCGCAAGTGGGCCGACCTGCCGGCGCAGGCCATCAAGTATGTCCGCCAGGTCGAAGAGCTGATCGGCGCGCCGGTCGCGCTTTTGTCGACGAGCCCCGAGCGCGACGATACCATACTTGTGACCGATCCCTTCGAGGACTAAGATTTGATTTGACACTTCTTCCGGACCGGATTCGCGACCATATAAGGCCGGAGATCACGAGAAAGTTCTTATGGCGGATTTTGTAGCAGTCATTCGTAGGGCCGTTGATGGCCTCACGGACAATTCTCCGGACATGCGGGTCAAGGTCTACGACAAGGCCCGCGGCGCGGTGCGCAGGCAGCTGGAAGCCATGAATCCCCGTCCGTCGGACGAGCTTGTGCAGCGTCAGCTGGACAAGCTCGAAGCCGCGATCTCGGAGGTCGAGAGCGAGCACGCGGTCGCCCTGCCGGCGGAGGATCTGACGGTCGAAGACGATGCGACGGCGTTCCAGGAGCCCGAAGCTTATTCGCCGCCCGAACCAGAGGCGCCGCCGGTTGCTGCGGCTTCCTGGGCGGAGCCTGCCCCTGCTGCCACGCATGACGAACCCGTCGAAGCCGCTCCGGCGGAGCCGCCAGCACCTGCGCCAGCCGAAACTGGACTTGCCGAGAGTTGGCCAGCCGAGACCGGGCCTGCCGAACCTGGCCCTGCAGAAGAGGTGCATGTCGTTCATCCAGCAGCGGAGCCCGAGTTCGCTCGCGAAGCGCCGCCTGCCGCCGTCGAATATGACGAGCCGGTGGAAGATGTTCGGCCGACATCGGCGACCGTCGAGCCCGAACCCGAGCAGGAGCGCTGGCAGGCGGAGACGGCCTATGAGCCGATGCATGAGGTACCTCATGCCGAGCCGGCCGAACCCGTCGAAGAGCCGCATCAGACTTACGTCGAGACATCGGCCCATCCCGATGCCGCGGAGGCGCCGTCCGAGGTGCCCGCCTATATCGGTCTCGAACCCGTTCAGGATCCGGCCTACGATCACACCGCTTTCGTCGAGCAGGCAGGCGCACCCGCCTACGAAGAACCCGCCTACGAAGAACCTGCATACCAGGAAGAGCACGCCATCGAGCCGGCCAACCGGGCGGAACCGCCGGCAGTCGAGGCGTCCTTCGAAATGCCTGCTGCTGCGGCACCGGCGAACTGGACGGCGGAGCGATCCGATTCGGGCTTTACGCTCCACGAGTTTCCTGCATCGACGCCGCCTTCCGAAAATGCTTGGGACGAGAGCCCGCGCAACGAGCCGGCCCCTGCCCCTACCGCAGGCGAGGCCAGCGGCGAGTTCGCCAACGACTGGAACTGGCCCGAAGAGACGAAGACCCCGGATCAGGCGAAGAAGCCTGCCGAGAATGCCTGGGGCGATCTCGAGGACCTCATCGGGTATCAGCCGAAGGCGGGCGCGGCAGAGCCGGAGAAGGCTGCTGCCGTCGAGGACTCGTTTGACGCTTCCGGCGTTACCGAGGCCGCCGTGCGCAACGGCCAGCGACCCTACCGGGCAGAACCCCGCAAACGCGGCGTCAGCCTTGCCAAGATCGGTGCGCTGGCCGCGGTGCTCGCGGTCGTCGGCGGTGCTGGCGCTGCCTACTGGCTGAACCGCGACGCGGTGGACCAGATGGTTGCCGATCTCACCGCACCTGCCGCCACTGACGAAGCGCCGGCAAATGGCGCGACGGACGGTTCCGCAACGCCGACGGCAGGCACGAACGGCGCAGGTCGGCCGGGCGACACCGAAGTTGCATCTGCGGAGCCGACCAGCAGCAAGTTTACGCAGCGGCTGCTGCCGGACGGAACGGAATCCGACGAGGGCCCCGCGCCCGTCGTTGGCGAGGCCTCCTCGGAGGAGGGCAAGTCCGTGGCCGAGCAGTCGACCGAAGTGGCCTCCGCCGAGCCCGGTGCCGCAACCCCGGCGACCGACGGTACCAATGCCGCCGACGGTGCGTCCGTACCTGCCGCCGCAGGAACGGAGCCGACACCGACGCCCTCGCAGGACGCGGCACAGACCGCTCCGGCTTCGCCCGGCGCGCCGACCGCGAACCCGTCGGCCGCCGAACAGGCGCCGCTCGGCGTGACGCAGAAGATGTTCCTCTACGAGGAAAGGCTCGGCCAGTCCGCTCCGACGGCGATCGACGGAACGGTGGTATGGTCGCAGGCGGAAGAATCGCCCGGCGGTGACGCCAAGCCCGAACCGGTGATCCGTGCGCAGATCAATGCGCCTTCCAACGGCCTGACCGCGCAGGTGACGATCCGCCGCAATGCGGACAAGTCGTTGCCGGCAAGCCATCTGGTGGAGATCGTCTTCGCGCTGCCGCCGAACTTCGAGGGCGGCAGCATCGACAGCGTCCAGCGCGTGGCGATGAAGCGCACCGAGCAGGATCGCGGCGACCCGCTGATCGCGGTTCCGGCCAAGATCACGGAAGACTTCCACATGATCGCGCTGAACGATTTTCCGGATGCGATCAGCCGCAACAACGAGCTTCTGAAGAGCCGCGACTGGATCGACATTCCGGTCACCTACCGCAACGGCCGCCGCGCGCTAATTACGCTGGAGAAGGGCGCATCGGGAGCGGAGGTGTTCAACACCGTCATGAACGCCTGGAACGCGCTCGGACCGGCGGACAGCCAGTAAAGCTCGTCCGGACCGACAAAGAAAAACCCCGCATGGCGCAGGCCTTGCGGGGTTCTTTTTATCTGGGCGGTCGCTTTGAGACCGTCGGAGGCTTAAGCCTGCTCTATGACGCGGACGGCACTTGCCTGTTCGGCAGCAAACTTCTGTACCGCTTCCTGAACCTTCTCGAAGGCGCGGACCTCGATCTGGCGCACGCGTTCGCGGCTGATGTCGAACTCGGTCGAAAGCTCTTCCAGCGTCACCGGATCCTCGGAAAGGCGGCGGGCCTCGAAGATGCGCCGTTCGCGGTCGTTCAGGACGCTCATCGCACGCGCCAGCATGGCGCGCCGGGTTTCCAGTTCGTCCTGTTCGATCAACGTCTCTTCCTGGCTGTCGCGGTCGTCGACGAGCCAATCCTGCCACTGGCCGGAATCGCCTTCGCTGGCCTTGATCGGTGCATTCAGCGACGCGTCGCCCGACAGGCGGCGGTTCATCGAGACGACTTCTTCCTCGGACACCTGCAGCTTGGTGGCAATCTCGGTGACCTGATCGGGGCGCAGATCGCCGTCGTCGATCGCCTGGATCTTGCCCTTCATGCGACGCAGGTTGAAGAACAGCCGCTTCTGGTTAGCGGTGGTGCCCATCTTCACGAGCGACCAGGAGCGCAGGATGTATTCCTGGATCGCCGCCTTGATCCACCACATGGCGTAGGTGGCGAGGCGGAAGCCGCGCTCGGGATCGAATTTCTTGACGGCCTGCATCAGGCCGACGTTGCCCTCGGAAATGACTTCGCCGATCGGCAGGCCGTAGCCGCGATAGCCCATGGCGATCTTGGCGACGAGGCGCAGATGGCTCGTCACAAGCTGATGGGCAGCGTTGCGGTCATCATGTTCCTGGTAACGCTTGGCCAGCATGTATTCCTGCTGCGGCTCAAGCATCGGAAATTTGCGGATTTCGTCGAGATAGCGGTTGAGACCGCCTTCGCCGGCCGCGATGGACGGCAATGTATTTCGGGCCATCGAGCACCCCTTCCTTGAAGCGGCTTCCTTGTCAGGCAAGCCTTGATCGGAGCCCTAGCCCGCAATGGTTCTCCGTTTGCGGATCATGCTCCGGGGCGGGACATGTCGACCCCGCCACGATGATAGATAGGTATGGCGAAACAATGGTTCAAGCGCCGGTGCTTTCACGGGACCGTGAAAACCGGAGGGAGGAGTGCAGCCTTGTGCGACAAGGCAATATGTCGTGCCGAAAGCCCGCGTTTTCAAGGGGAACCAGGCTTTGCGGCGGTCAGCCGATCGCCCGAAGCGCATCCAGGAGCGCGTCCAGATCGGCCGGGGCGGGCGCCTCGAAGCGCATGACCTCGCCGGTCGTCGGATGTTCGAACTGCAGCATGTAGGCGTGCAGCGCCTGCCGGTGGAAGCCGTTGACCACGGCGCGCGCCTGATCGGGCAGGAGGTTGGCCTTGGTGCGGAAGGCGGCACCATATTCCGGGTCGCCGAGCAGGGGGTGGCCGATATGGGCCATGTGGACGCGGATCTGGTGGGTGCGCCCGGTTTCCAGCTGGCATTCCACCAGCGAGGCGAGGCACGTGGAGTCCGGCTTCTCGCCGTAGCGCTCGATGACCTCGTAGTGGGTAATCGCTTCGCGGGCGTCTTCGCTCTCCTCGCGCTTGACGGCGCGCTTCGTGCGGTCGCCGGCTCGGCCGAGGGGGGCGTCGATGGTGCCGCGCAGCTGGCGCGGCCGGCCCCAGACGACGGCCTGGTAGGCGCGCTCCAGCGGCCCGTTGCGGCCGTGGTCGGCGAACTGGGCGGACAGGTGCCTGTGTGCCGCGTCATTCTTCGCCGCAACCATGACGCCGCTCGTTTCCTTGTCGAGACGATGGACAATGCCGGGCCGGCGCACGCCGCCGATGCCGGAAAGGCTGGTGCCGCAGTGATGGATCAGCGCATTGACCAGAGTGCCGGTCCAGTTGCCGGCGCCGGGATGCACGACCAGGCCGGCCGGCTTGACGAGCACGATCAGGTCGTCATCCTCATAGAGAACCTCCAGGGGGATATCCTCGCCCTGCGGTTCCGGATCTTCCGGCTCGGGCAGTTCGATCGCGATCGTATCGCCCGGATGGATCTTGCGCTTCGGTTCGCTGACGGCGGTGCCGTTGACGAGCACCGCACCCTGCTCGATCAGCGCCTTGATGCGGCTGCGCGAATATTCGCCGCCCAGGGTCGCTGCAAGCCACGCGTCGATGCGGCCTGCGGCATCCTCGTCCGCTGTCAGGACTTTCCTTGTGTCGTCGGCTTGTTTAAAGGGGGCGCTCATTCAAAGATTGTCCTGACTGTCGGAGACGCTAGCGCCTATGTCGAATCTCGATGCAGATGAACAGGAAGAAAAGCCGCTCGATCCGGCCATGGAGAATGTCCGGCGCAAGATGGTTCGCCTGCAGCTCGTCTCCGGTGGCATCATGCTCGTCATGTTCATGGCGGTGCTTGCGGCCATTGTCTATAAGGTGACGCGGACGGATGGCAAGCCCGAAAGCCGTCTTTCCGCAGGCCTCAGCGTTCCGAGCGATGCGCCCGTCAGCGGTTCAGTGACGCTTCCGGACGGCTTCACCGTGTCGTCGGTGTCCCAGTCGGACGGGCAGATCCTGTTCTACGGCACACTCTCCGATGGTGCCCGCAAGGCGATTCTGTTCGACATCGCCGCCGGGCGCGTCATCGCCGATATCGACGTCGGCGGCCGGTAACGGGCCGTGGCGGGCGAGGTGATCCGCATCACCGAGAGCGAAGATCCGCGCATCGCGGCGTTCCGCTCGATCCGCGAGCGCGATCTCGTCGGACGGGAGGGCCGCTTCGTCGCCGAGGGAACCGTGGTGCTGCGGATGCTGGCGCAGGCCCATGTCCGGGAAAGGGGATTTCGCGCGGAAGCGATCCTGATCCTGGAGAACAGGCTCGCAGGGCTCGCCGCCATCCTGGCGGATATTCCTGCCGACGTTCCGGTCTATGTCGCGGAGAAGTCGATCTTCAACGGGATCGCGGGTTTCGACATGCATCGCGGCGTCCTTGCGATCGGTCGGCGTGACGAACCGCCCTCTATCGAGGCGCTGATCGCATCGCTGCCGGCCGACAGTCTCGTGCTTGCCGCCTGCGGCATTTCCAACCATGACAACATGGGTGCCCTGTTCCGCAACGCCGCAGCCTTCGGTGTCGACGCCATCCTGCTCGACGAAACCTGCTGCGATCCGCTCTACAGGAAGGCGATCCGCGTCTCGGTCGGCTCGGTGCTGAACCTGCCCTATGCGAGAGGCGAGGGCGCGCGGGATCTGCTGCAGGGCCTCACCGATGCCGGATTTGCGATCTGGGCGCTTTCGCCGCGAGGCGAGACGGCCATCGGGCAGATCGCGCCGTCCGCGCGGCTGGCGCTGGTCGCGGGAACGGAAGGCGAGGGGTTGCCCGGTACGATCCTGTCGCAGTTCCATACGGCGCGGGTGCCGCAGGCCCCCGGCCTGGATAGCCTCAATGTCGCAACGGCCTGCGGCATCGCGCTCTATCAGATGGCCTTGTCGAAGGGACGGATCGGCTGAGAGGGCCGGGCGGGGCCGGATTATTCCTGCGGCGGAAGCATGTTCTTGGCGCGGCTGGCGAGGCTGAGCCGGCCCGATCCGTTTGCCGGCGGCGCCTGGTCCAGCAGGCTGCGGATCGGCGAGGCGTCGCCCTCGTGCGCATCGGTCAGGACGATCATCTTGGCCGCAACGTCCGCCATCTCCTCGCGCAGTGCCGCATCGGTTGCCTCGGTCGGCGCTTCGGAAAGCCGCTGGGTGATCGCGGCGCTACGGTCGCGCACGTCAGCCTCCAGCGAGAGGAGGTCCAGAACGCTCGCACCGTTTCCTGACGCGGACTCACGGTCGTGTTCGATAAGCGGGATTTCGGCAGGGGCGGCGAGGAGAGGCTTCATTTCCGATGTGTGTGTAATGGCGGCCTGGGGCCTGGTGTCGGGAGTGTGGTTTTTCAGCTTGTCGCGCAGCCTGTCCACCTCGGCAACGCGGCGTTCCGGCGCGGCATCATTGCCGGCGCTCTGGTTCTGCTCGCGGGAAAGCTCACTTTCGAGTTGCCGGGCCCTGCTCACCTCGCGCGAGAGCTTGAGGCTGGTTTCCTTGAGATTGGCTTGCGCAACGCGCAGGCCTTCGACCAGCTTGTCGCGCTCGTGGCGCAGGGCCAGCAGCCTGCTTCCGAGGTTCTCGATCTCGGTTTCCTTCGCGGCAAGGGCGATCATATGGTCGTTCAGGTCGCTCTGGACGAGGTCGCGATTGGCGTTGAGGATCTCTATTTCACGCTTCTTGTGCAGGATTTCCTGGTCGGATGCCTCAAGCTGGGCCTTCAACTGGGCGAATTTCTGTTCGTCGTGGCGGAGCGAGGAGCGCAGATCGCCGGCATCGACGTTCATGTCCTCGATATGCGCCTGCAGGTCGGCATTGTCGGCGGCAAGCCGGCTGACGTCGCGCTTCAGCGCCTCGTTCTGCACGGCAAGCCGCGTGCCCTTTTCCCGTTCGCGAACCAAGCTCTGCGACACCCGGGCGTTTTCTGCCGCAAAGACGGCGCGGGCCATGTCCGTCTGCGCGCGCACTTCCTGCGGGCTCAGCGGCGTTGTCGCCTTCATCCGGTTCTCGGTGTAGGCGACGATGCGGCGCTGGATCGCAGGCGCGACAAGCAACCCGACCAGCGTGGCTGCCAGGAAGCCGAGGGCGAAAAGCAGGGCATATTCAATCACAACGCTGCAGGTCCCGTTCTTCGGTCATCCCCCGTGACCCCTGGGCCAATATAGCCGACGCAGCCCCGTTGCACAGAGGCTGCGCGAGCAATTTCGGTTACGGTGGTAAACTGCACTCAGAACGGGTTCCAGGTGGGGTTGCGGGTCAGCTTCAGATAGCCGGCATTGACGCCGAGCCGTGCACCGAGGCCGGTGCGGATCGGGACGATGACCATGTTCTGCTCGGTCAGCACCGTCATCCCGACGCCGGCGACCACATAGGCAGCGCCCGAGACGCCGGCGAACCGCGTGTAGAGCGCGTTGACGTCGGGGAGGTTATAGACGAGCATCATCGTGCGGCTGCCCTGTCCGCCCCAGTCGAGGCCGAGGGACGGGCCCTGCCAGAACACCGGGTGGCTGCCGGCATTCTTGGTGTTCATCTCACCTTCGCCATAGGTCAGGCCGGCAACGAAGGCGCCCGAGCCTTCCTGGCCGAGAATGTAGCCGTTCGGAAGGCCGTAGGATTCGAAGGCGCGCTCCACGATCTTTGCAAGGCCCCCGGTGGTGGAGCCGAAGAAGCTGTGGCCGGCATCGACGATCTCCTGCACGCTATAGGTCGAGCCACCCGTGCTCTGGGCATGGGTGGCGGTCGGAATTGCGATGGACGTCAACGCGCCCATCGCGGAAAGCAGCATCGTGCGCCTGGTCAAATTCGAAACACGCATGTTTATTCCCTCGTCGTGGTTCGGGACATCTTCATGACTGTCAATTTGACCGCATCATGTTAACAATCGGTTTACCAAATGTGGTGTCTTTATGGCTGACTTCTAATTGAAACTGCTTCGCGTTATTTTCGCGTGTTAAGTGTCGATTGGGACTGTGCGAAGCCCGCCGGTTGCAAACGGAGCCTTGGCGGCTGCCGGCATTTTGGAGACCTTCATGGCAAAGAATCCGAACCTCACTCTGAGCGGTCCAGACCTGGCGGCGCTGCTGTGCAGCCGCGTGTGCCACGACGTCATTTCGCCCGTCGGTGCGATCAACAACGGTCTGGAACTGCTCGACGAGGGCGGGGCGGACGAAGATGCGATGGAGTTGATCCGCACGAGCGCGCAGAACGCTTCGGTGCGGCTGAAGTTCGCGCGCCTCGCATTCGGCGCCTCTGGTTCGGTCGGCGCGTCAATCGATACCGGTGAGGCCGAGAAGGCTGCCCGCGACTTCGCCGCAGCCGAGAAGAAGACGGAAATCACCTGGAGCGGGCCGCGCGCCATCATTGCCAAGAACCGCGTGAAGCTTCTTCTCAATCTGTTCCTCGTCGCCTATGGCGCGATCCCGCGCGGCGGTTCGATCGACGTGACGCTCGAGCGCCCGGAACTCGACGCCGAATTCCGCCTGACGGCCAAGGGGCGCATGCTGCGCGTGCCGCCGAAGTTCAACGAGATGCTTTCCGGCCAGCTGGAAGAGGCCGTCGACGCCCACAGTATCCAGCCCTACTACACGGTGCTTCTGGCGAACGAAGCCGGGATGCAGCTCGACATCGTCTCCTCGCCGGAGGAAATCACCTTCGTGGCGAAGATCGTCGCCGGCTGAGCGTGCGGCCCGGCGGCTGTGCTGCGCCGGGCGGTAACCTTTTGTTTGCCAGATACCGCTACACTTGCTTCATGATTGACCGCTCCCGCGAGCGGGGAACTGGAGCAGGCGATGCGGCGCATCATGATTGCGGACGGCTCGGACGTCGTCCGCAAGGTCGGGAAACGAATCCTTTCAGGCCTGGATTACCTGGTTCTCGAAGCGTCGAATTCGCTCGAGGCGCTGGTGCGCTGCGAAGCTGAACTGCCGAACGTTGTCATTGTCGATTCTACCATGGACGGCGCACTGGAACTGATCGGCAATATCCGCATGCTGCCCAAGGGCGAGACGGTGCGCATCTTCTACTGCGTCGTAGAGGCCGACCTGAGGAAGATGATGATGGGCAAGCGGGCAGGGGCCGACGATTTCCTGCTGAAGCCGTTCGACCGCAAGATCCTCACGAGCGTCTTCGCCAACCTCTCCATCGCAGCCTGACCCCTTCGCGAGGATTTGGGAAGTCTTGAACGCGGTAGCGGGCCTCGCTGCCGCGATTTGCATTTGGCAACCTTGCGTGTTCGAGACGATCCGATCCGATGTATGATGCCGGACCATTTTCCCGGCAACAAAAAACCCGCCTTCGAAGGGCGGGTTTTGATGTTTGCCGAGTGGTTGCAGGCGCGATCAGGCGCTTTCGAGATAATCGCCGTCGGGCTCGCGCAGCACGTAGCCGCGGCCCCATACGGTCTCGATGTAGTTGGCGCCGCCGGCGGCGTTCGCAAGCTTCTTGCGCAGCTTGCAGATGAAGACGTCAATGATCTTCAGTTCCGGCTCGTCCATGCCGCCATAGAGGTGGTTGAGGAACATTTCCTTGGTCAGCGTGGTGCCCTTGCGCAGCGAGAGCAGCTCGAGCATCTGGTATTCCTTGCCGGTCAGGTGAACCCGCTGGCCGCCGACTTCAACTGTCTTCGCGTCGAGGTTGACGATGAGTTCGCCCGTGGAGATGACCGATTGTGCATGGCCCTTGGAGCGGCGGACGATGGCGTGGATACGGGCCACCAGTTCGTCCTTGTGGAAGGGCTTGGTCATGTAGTCGTCGGCGCCGAAGCCGAGGCCGCGCACCTTGTCCTCGATGCCGGCCATGCCGGAGAGGATCAGGATCGGCGTCTTGACCTTGGCCAGGCGCAGCGTGCGCAGCACCTCGTAACCGGACATGTCCGGGAGGTTCAGGTCCAGCAGGATGATGTCGTAGTCGTAGAGCTTGCCGAGATCGACGCCCTCTTCGCCCAGATCAGTCGTGTAGACATTGAAACTTTCGGATTTGAGCATCAACTCGATGCTCTGCGCTGTCGCGCTATCGTCCTCAATGAGTAGTACCCGCATCTATGTCCCCTTTTCCGCCGCTCAAGGTGTCCTGGCCCCTCTACACGATACGGATCCAGTCGTTGCCTGATTTGAGGCTGCCACCGAATGGTTAACAAATTCTGATTCACTCTGGCAAGATGTATCGAAATTGTTAAATAATTTTAGCAGCTCCCTGAATTTATGTAGAAATTTGAAAGTGCACTCCTCACCCACATTGTGAGGAAATTGCGCTAACCGACTCTTTCGACTCGTGATTACAAGGCATGCGGCATTTTGGGTTTTGCATTTACCGACCCTTAAATCATGCGACCTATGATTAACGATGCCCGTAAACGAAAGGTTACCAACGGTAGGGTTTCGTTAATATCGGCAGATTTTTTTGCCGGTGCCGGTCCAACCGGTTCGTTGGTCGGGTGAAAATGTCGGTCTGCTTCGCTCTGTTACCAGGCGAAGCATGCCTTAAGCTTGTTGGTTGGACGATTTGCGCGCCTGCGCCGGCCGTTCGCCGAAG
Organism: Mycoplana rhizolycopersici; assembly: GCF_013378445.1. Classification (GTDB taxonomy): domain Bacteria; phylum Pseudomonadota; class Alphaproteobacteria; order Rhizobiales; family Rhizobiaceae; genus Mycoplana; species Mycoplana rhizolycopersici. Next base: position 158,176 of record NZ_JABXYK010000005.1, on the reverse strand, counting down.
TGCCGGGGTCTCGCTATCCACGGGAGTATTGCGTATGAAGTCACGTGAGAGCCTAGTTCGCCTGAAGGAATTTCAGGTGAAGGAAAAAAGGCGGCAGCTGAACCAGTTACAGATGATGATGTCCGAATTCGAGCGGATGTCGAAGGAACTGGAAAGCCAGATCGCCATCGAAGAAAAAAGGTCCGGCATTTCGGACCCGAGTCATTTCGCCTATCCGACCTTTGCCAAGGCCGCACGCCAGCGCGCCGACAACCTTCTGGTTTCCATCCGGGAACTGAAAGTGCAGCAGGACGCCGCCGAACTGGCGCTCGAAGAGGCGGAGGCGGATTTTGCCAAGGCATCGGCGCTGGAGGAGCGCGACAACGCGGTGCGCATCCGCGCCTGACGCCGATCTGCCCTGTCTGCTCCGGCTACCAGGCCGGGTCATGCCGATGACGCGCATTGCGGCATTGTCGTTGCGCGCGGCCTTCAGGAAGAACCCTCATGACCGAACGAGTTCGCGGTCCTGAGGGTTCTTCTCGTTTGTCGAAGAGGCCCCCGGATCAGAGATTTACCACATCGCTCCATTTGGGATGCCGCATCGCCTGGGCCCGGAAGAACGGGCAGAGCGGCATGATCTTCCAGCCGCCGGCCCGCGCCTGTTCGACGGCGTGCAGGGCGAGGGCTTGGCCGACGCCGCGCCCGCGTAGCGCGTCGGGAACGCCGGTGTGGTCTATGATGACGAGTCGTGGCGAGGTGCGGGAATAGGTCATTTCCGCCTCATGACCGTCTACGGTGACCGCGTATCGCCCGTGCGAACCGTCTTCCGTGCTGCTTATCTCCATCGCGTGCATTCTCCCTGCCTATTTCTCGCCATAGCTCAGAATGAGGTAGGGACCGAGGTCGCCTCTGCATAGTCCCGCATTCGAGAAAAGTGGCCCCCCTGGGTTCCGGACAACCGCGGGATGGTCGCGCGGATGCTGCATCGGCCGTGGCGCGGTGTTATGCATGGCGGAAAATTCACGCGAGGCCATCGATGACGCTGATCGTTCCCGTCCTGCTCATTCTCTCGACACTGTCCCTGGCGTTCGGGATGGTTCTGCCGCTGGTGTTGTTCGAGAAGCTCTACTTCTTCAGCGAGACGCCGTCGCTGTTCGGCATCGTCGCTTATCTCTGGGTGGAGGAGAACCGGACCCTGGCCGCGGTCGTCGGGTTGCTGTCGATCGTCTTTCCGGTGATCAAGCTGATCGCGATCGCCTTCGAGGTGACCGCGCCGGTGGAAGGGGAAGCGGAAGGGGGACCGCACGAGCGGCTGTTTGCCAAGCTGCTGCCTTTGTTGGCGCGGTGGTCGATGGTGGATGTCATGCTGGTCGCACTCGTCATCTTCGCGGCAAAGACGAGCGGGGTCGCGGAAGCCTTCACGCAGCCGGGGCTGTGGTTCTATACCGCCTCGGCGATCATGACGGGTCTGCTGCAAATGCAACTGCGGCCGCAACGAGTGCGGCCGCAGTGAAGAAGGGGAGGATGCAGGCGGTCAGTGCCTGGACTAGTGCCGGTACTGCTGGATGCGCGTGGTGCGCAGACCCGCCAGACCGTGATCATTGATGGAGGACTGCCAGGAAAGGAATTCCTCGACCGTCAGCGTGTAACGCTCGCAGGCTTCCTCGAGGCTCAGCAGGCCACCGCGTACGGCGGCCACGACTTCAGCCTTCCTGCGGATGACCCAGCGCCGCGTATTGGCGGGCGGCAGATCGGCGATCGTCAAGGGACTGCCATCGGGGCCGATGACATACTTAACGCGGGGTCGTATCATTTCGGTCATAGGACTCTCTACTACACACAAGACCATATGATCGGACTGTAGTTTGCCACATTTAAAATTTGCCTAAGCTAACCGTAACAATTCGCTAACAATTGAAACGATCCGGTTGAACAAGACTGTCGCAGTGCGTGCGGATGCTGATGCCGGGGTCTATTCCGAAACTTGCGGGCCGTGGCGTGCCGTACAAGTATGCACCACGAGAATTCGCTATATCCAGCAAGATGTTGCCTCTGCTACATGGCTATGGATCAGGGGCCGTGCCGCGCCGGTCGTAGCCGCGTATCGTCGCCGCGCAAGCGTCATGTCTCTTGTCCTTCCGGGGTTTCCGGAGATGCCTTCTTTTCAGCATGAGCAACGGTGCAGAGCAGCTTCAGCCGAGCCGGGGCTTGAGGTCCATCGATGACATACGCAGACAATCTATTGATGAACCAGCAGCGGCAGGCCGATTTCCTGAGTGGCGGCGCGCTGGAAGGGGTACGCACGGAATATGAGGTGCTGCGCCTCTTTCGCCGTTGTGCCGAACATTTCGATTTCAGCCACTTCCTCGTTGCCCGGTTTCCGGAGAGCGAACGGCTCGGGTTCGCCGAGCGGCTGGTGATCAGCAACTGGCCGACCGAAATGGTGCGCAGCTATGACGGCCTTGGCGTCTTCCATGAAAGCCGTCTCGTCACCGACGTGGCGCAGACGAAGCGGCCGGTCACAGGCGGTGCGGAGCTGTTGGCGCCGCGGCAAGCCGCGGACATCGCATCGGGGCTTGCGGAACGCTTCGGGTTCACCACGTCGGTCGCGTTTCTCCTCCACACGACCGCGGCCGAGCCCTTTATCGTCGTCTACTCCGGGAAATCGGCCGAGCCGGACCCGGAAAAGCTCCCGGCGCTCTATTTTACCTCGGTGCAGGTGTTCGAATGCCTGGAGCAGACCTTTGCACCGCGCCCCGCCGCGCGCGAGCGCCTGTCGGGCCGAGAGATCGAGTGTCTGCGCTGGGCCGCAGCCGGCAAGAGCGGCGACGAGATCGCCATTATATTAGGGATATCCGCCTATACCGTGAGCAGCTACTTCAAGTCGGCGACCAAGAAGCTGGACGCGGTCAATCGGATGCAGGCCATTGCATCGGCCCTGCGTTTGAAGATCATCTAGAGCAATCCCGGTGAAATCCGGTTACGCCGAAGCGATGCCGCCTCGGCTGGAAATGCTCTAAGCGCGCTTCGCTGTCGCAAAGCCGCCCCGCAGTTTCGCAAGGCATTTGCGGGCCGCCCGCAACCGCGCTGCGCAGCGCTCTGGGCTCGAAATCAGCGGCAGGCCGTGCATTTGCCGGCGGAGCGGACAGCCCTTGTTCGCGCCCGCCTTGCCCAGAAGGGCGCAAGTTTCTATATGTCGGCGACGGGCGCCCGGGCGGCGCCGGACGGGGCTTGTGTCGCTGCCGCCGTCGCGATCGCAAATGCCCCGCGCAAGAACCATCGGATGGATGTCGTGAACAGTCTCGATTTTGACAGGAAGCCGGAAGATACACGCGTCGTCGTCGCCATGTCGGGCGGCGTGGATTCGTCCGTCGTCGCCGGCATTCTCAAGCGCGAAGGCTACGATGTGCTCGGCATCACGCTGCAGCTCTACGATCACGGCGCGGCGGTGCATCGCGCCGGTTCGTGCTGTGCGGGCCAGGACATCGAGGACGCGCGCCGCGTCTGCGAGACGCTCGGCATTCCGCATTACGTTCTCGATTACGAAAAGCGTTTCCGCGAGACGGTCATCAATCCTTTTGCCGAAAGCTACATCGCCGGCGAAACGCCGATCCCCTGCGTCGCCTGCAACCAGACGGTCAAGTTTGCCGACCTGCTTGCCACGGCGAAGGAACTGGGGGCCGACGCGCTTGCGACCGGCCACTACATCCGCTCAAGACCCAATCCCGTCCCGGGCGATCCCGGCCGGCGCGCGCTCTTTCGCCCGGTGGATGCCGAGCGCGACCAGAGCTATTTCCTGTTCGCCACCACGCAGGAACAGATCGACTACCTGCGCTTTCCCCTCGGCCATCTCAGCAAGGCGGAGGTGCGGGGGCTTGCCGAGGAGATGGGCCTTGTCGTCGCCAAGAAGGCGGACAGCCAGGACATCTGCTTCGTGCCGCAGGGCAAATATTCCGACATCGTTTCCAAGCTGAAGCCGAACGCGGCGCTGGCGGGCGATATCGTGCATATCGACGGGCGCGTGCTCGGGCAGCACGAGGGCATCCTGCATTACACGATCGGCCAGCGGCGCGGCATCGGCATTGCCACCGGCGAGCCGCTCTACGTCGTCTATCTCGACGCGCGCTCGCGCCGGGTGATCGTCGGGCCGAAGGAGGCGCTGGACACGCGCCGCCTCTATCTGCGCGACGTCAACTGGCTGGGCGACGGCGATCTCGACACGGTCGCCGCTGCCGGCTTCTCCTGCTTTGCCAAGGTGCGCTCGACCCGCCCGCCGCGGCCGGCAAGGCTCAACGCCGACGAGGGCGGCCTCTATGTCGAGCTTGAGGAAGGCGAGGCCGGGGTGGCGCCGGGCCAGGCCTGCGCGCTCTACTCGGGCGAAGGCGAGGACGCGCGCATTTTTGGCGGCGGCTTCATCGCCCGCTCCGAGCGCGAATCCTCCGCAGAAGCGGCCCTGAAGCGCGTTCTTTCCATGCCGACGGCTGCCTGAAGCGGGACAATTCACAAGCCTTTGCGCGGCTATGCATTTTTGCGGGAAACGGCGCTTGACACTTGAGGCAAGGGCACCCTATAAGCCGCCCGTCCCGAACGGAAAACGAACGCAGCGTTGCCGTTTCGACCGGGCGGCGGAGTAGCTCAGTAGGTTAGAGCAGAGGAATCATAATCCTTGTGTCGGGGGTTCGAATCCCTCCTCCGCTACCATTTTACCGCCTAGTTATTGATTTTGTTCATTAAATTATTCAACATGGTGGCGGTTTTGAACTGCGGTGCCTTTTGCAAGTACCGATATGTGCCCGAATAAATTACTTTCTTAGAATTCGAGGCCTCCTTTGCACCAAGCCGTCCCTCTCTGGGTTACTATACTGGGATTTGCTGCCCCGCTAATCGCATTGGCCGGATCGGCAGTGGGCTATGTTGTCAAGCTGTACCAAGATGCCGCCGCCCGTAGGCGCGACCAATTCTTCGAACTGATGGCTTTCATCGACAGCCGAGATCGACCGATAGCCACCAAAATTGCTGCGGTCTATCGGTTACGAGATTTTCCTAAGGACAAGGACTTCATCGTCCGGTTCTGTGAGTCGCAGCGTGAGAACATTCAAGGAGATGCGGCTCGCTTTCTCCGGGACGAGATGGACGCAACTGCGCAGTTCTTCCTAAAAAAATAGCTCTCAGCGTCAGCATCTTCCTTTCTCTGTCAACCAGGACTGTCATCACAGCGCCAACCTCTTTCACGGATTTGCGTTCGTGGGTGACCCCTGATGGAAAAAACCCTCCTATCGGAGGACGGCATAGCAAGGGCATCCCGACAAGGTTCACGAGATCAGGAGCAGGCCGCCCAGAAACGCGCAGCGGCACAGGTTCGGGGATCGCTTTCTCCCGGGCCGTTCTCAACGGGATTGAAGCGACCAGGAACAAACGCCTATACTCACACCTTTCTGGTCTAGCGACTATGAAAGGTGATTGACATGCCACAGACACACGCAGCGGAGTTGGCAACGGAGTATGTCCGTCTAGGTGGCCATCGGCGATCAAAGATCGACGACAACCACGTCACCACACGGCTATGGGAGGATGAAACTCCCGAGGCTGAAGCCTTCTGGAAAGAAAACATCGAACCTCTGGATGAAAGTCACCAGCGGGAAGTGATCACGCTTCTGCCATCGATTTCCGAAGGCTAGAGCGACGGCTTAGCTCCAACGGCATGCGCGATCGCCAGCGGCCAAGCCGGGAGGTAGCCCGGCAATTAAGCTCCCCCGGTACCTGCCCGAGCGGGCGCGGACCCATTTTGGGTCGCATCTTGCGAACGCGTTTCGGGATCGGCTTTGTTCAGAATATATTCACCCGCTAAAATTCAATTCTCCATTGCTCGATTTTGGGCTGGCACGTGGGGTTTTCTCCCTCATTGCTGTTTGCAGCGTCGATGCACGGGCGCAGACCGTTGGCGACTGGGTGCTCGGCAACTATCAGGGCGCTGGCTATTGGTTCCCTGGCGTAGTGGAGAAGATCGGCGCGGATAAAGTCACCATCCGCTACGACGACGGAGACCGCGAGACCGTAGCTGTTGGCGCTGTTCGCCCATACGATTGGATGATCGGAATGAAAGTTGAATGCAACTACAAGGGCGCGGGAGACTGGTATCCGGGCACGATCGCCTCGCTGGCTGGCGAAAAGATCGGGATCGCCTATGACGACGGCGACAAGGAGACAACAAAAACTGGCCGCTGCCGTTCGCATTGATGATGACAGAGCAGGCCAGCAGCAGGCGAAGCACTGCCTGAAATGGAGAGCCGGGCCTCACGGTCCGGTTCCCCTATGTCCCGATCTGTGTCCTCAGATGAGAGCAGAGATTGAGACATCGCAGAAAATCCGTATCCTGAAACGCGAAGTCGTCGGCGAGCGCGGGCGAAGGGCTACTTGGGCGGCTTAACGAGTGAGATGACCCTCAGCTTGGATGGTGCATCCAGCCATTCGATCCACTTATCTCGTTCCTCGAGAGTGTCGAAGAACCGCCAACGCCTGTACTCCTCATCGGTGGTCTCCAGCATCTCTGCGATGGATACGAGTTCCAAAGGGAGCGTCACCTCGTTGCCTTCGAAGCGAACGAAATACACGCCCTCGGTGGCGAGGCGAATGACCTGGCCGCATCCATAGCTGCCGTCAGGATCGTCGAGCGTGAAGTATCTGCCGGTCAGAGTGTCGATGACTTTGTCGTTCATGGTTTGAATGCGAGTCCTTACAGTGAGAAGCAGGCATGTATGACACATAAACACGGTTGAGTGCCACTAAAGCTCAAACCTGGCAGACAACACAGCCCGTCGCCCAACCTCTGTTTCCCGACACCGACCCGCAAGGGAACATGGTCCTTCGCGAGTGTTACATCCGAACCAGTAGAGCCGGAAAGCCCTTTTTCAGAGAGTTCGCGACAGTGCATATTCGCCAGGCTTCTTCGATGACCTGCTTCGGATCACTGCCGTCCAGCATCTGAACGTCAACCGACACTTCGGCTTTCGTGGCGATCAAGGGCGACCCAGCGAGATCCACGGTGACGGTGACTGCGATGTCGCCAATACCGCGGCCAAGTTCATGGGAAGTATAGCGAAGGTCGTTGCAGTAGCAGCCGCCAATCGCTAGCCCGAGCAGTTGCGCCCCGTTGAAGCCGATACCTTTGCCGCCCGCTTTGCCCTCAGGCCGATCGACGACGACGGTATGGCTTCCAGCCCAACCCAAAGCCGCCTCGGTTCCGGCGATGTTTCGAAGCTCCACTGTTGAAACCACCACGCCATCCTCCCAAGGTTGTCCCATGCCAGTCCTGAAAAACGGCAGGCGCACAGGAAACAATGTCTTGCCTGACCATAGACGGCAAGGCACTGGTGCAAAGCCTTGTGATAAAGACCCGCATGCCGCGCGCCTTCGGCTTCCGAAATCGAGGAGCTGGAGCGCAAGCGCGATCTCAGTAGTTTCACCATCGTCTCGCGGCTTGCGTGACCTTTGATTCGCTCCGTTTGGAGAAACGCGCTTTTCTTTCCTCGGAGACAGGCGATGAGTCGACGGGCGGCCGATCAAGGCAAGGAATAAATGGGGAAGGAGTGTCACATGGACTCAATCTATTATTTGATCGTGGGCAACAATACGAACACCAACGAGGGGCTCGGCCGTCTGCTCGCCGCCTTGGCAGCCTTCATATTCGTATTTGGGACAATCTTCTGGGCACTGGCCGGCTGACGACGTCGAGCCTGCGTGAATGGTGCAGGAAGGTAGACGTCGGCACGCACCATCGATGATGGTCCACCGCTGGCGAAAGCAAATCCCGTTGCGCCTTCGACGAGGCGCCGCAGGGCGCGGACGGCATTGTCTTGTCAGGCGGAGGAATACTCCGGAGGTGGGTCGGCTTCCTTCCCGCATTTTTCGATGCACTCGATATTCAACGGCAAGTCCCGCCTCCGATGCATCTCCTGGTGTTGACGTCCCACTTCCAGTGATGCCGCGGACATTCCTCGATGCCGTCGGCGATGGTGACGTGGGCCAGTTCTTCGCCTGCAACCTCTGAATCTTTAATCTGTCGCGTTCGATCGTTTCGGTGTTGCGCCGCTCCCGCATGATCTGCTGGGTCTGCGCCGGCTCGTTTCCGTCGCGCAACAGGCTCATGAACGTCAGGTCGAACACGTCGGGCTTGCGATGCAGATCGATACGCATGGACAGGAGCGCTTCCTCCCAGCCGGTTTCGCCAGAGAGGATCGCGCGCAGTATCCTCGGCGACATGGTCAGCACATATTCGGGATCGTACGGCTCCTCACCCTCGATCACAAAGTCTTCGGCCAGCTTGCCGAGCTGAACGCCCCAGGTCTTCCCGCCGGAGGATATGCCTATATGTTTGTGAAACTCGCGCAGCAGCGGTTTGTTGCGCCGCTGCATCGAGGCAAAATAGTCTTCGACTTCGCTTGCCTCGATGGGCGTTTGCGGTGTTTCGTAGGAGCTGCCCCGTGGTCCTTGCGCCGCTCCCGGTAGCTGGCGAGGTCGTCCTCTCGCAATGCACCGGGGGAGGGTGAGTACCTTCGGCTCGCCAGCGGCGAACTCCACCTGCGTCCCCGGGGACCAGCCGATAGACGTCCGTCGTGGGACAGGCGCCTGCGAAATCCTTTGCAATGTCCCTCCCGCGCTGCGGGAAGATCGTCTTGGGCGGGTCCCGTGACCGGATGAGCAGTGCAACGCGGATTGCTCACGGAAGCGGTGTGTCGCCTTATTTGCCGTAGCTGAGCCATCGACACTTTATCGCCTGTCGTATGCAGACGATGGCGGCAAACTTCGTTTTCGGGCCGCCGGCAGCTCCGCAGCGATCCCGCTGCATCCTCGTATCGCGGCGGCATCCGGGTCAAATGTCACACGTCAGTCTCGCCCGGCTGCGGGACGCTGCCGTTTTCGGTATACGGCAAGCGCCGCCCACCTGCAGATCATGCCTTTCCCTCAGGCCGGAATCATCAGGAGGCAGGTGAGGATGAGGCAGGCGAGGGCCGAGAGTTCGACGAAGCCGTCATGCATCGTTGCGTTCTCCGTGCGTGTATGACGGGTTGAATGCGAAATGACGCGTTTTGTTCCGCAGCTGGCGCAAGGAAGTGGAAATGCGGGCGGGAGGTGCGGAGGATCAGTGTGCCTTTGCGGAGGCACCGCAAGATCGGCCGCCGGCAGTTTGCCGGCGGTCGCATCGCTTGAAAGAGATTCCGAGAGCCGCAGCGGGTCGCGATCTTTCAGATACGCTCCTGTCGCTTCAGGCTTTTGATCCCGCGCATGTCGTTGCTGCCAACCCCTACGCATTGTGCGCGACATGCCTGGGCGTTGCTCAGCCCTGCGCCACCGTCTGGCGCTGAACGCCGAGGCCGGTGATCGAGACTTCCATGCGGTCGCCCGCCTTCAGGTAGCGCGGCGGCTTCATGCCCATGCCGACGCCCGGAGGAGTGCCGGTGGTGATGACGTCGCCCGGCTCCAGGATCATGAACTGGGAAATGTAGTGCACGAGGAAGGGCACCTTGAAGACCATGGTGGAGGACGAGCCGTCCTGGACGAACTCGCCGTTCACGCTCAGCTTCATGGCGAGATCGGCGGTATCGATCTCGTCGGTGGTGACCAGCCAGGGGCCGAGCGGACCGAACGTCGGGCAGCCCTTGCCCTTCATCCACTGGCCGCTGCGCTCGGTCTGGAAGGCTCGCTCGGAGACGTCGTTGCAGATGCAGTAGCCTGCGACATAGTCCAGGGCATCCGCCTCGGAAACGTAGGAAGCGCGTTCGCCGATGACGACCGCGAGTTCCACCTCCCAGTCGGTCTTTTCCGATCCGCGTGGAATGAGGACGGTGTCATCCGGGCCGACCACGCAGGAGGGCGCCTTGTTGAAGAGCACCGGCTCGGGAGGCACGGCCATGCCGCTTTCGGCCGCGTGGTCGGCATAGTTGAGGCCGACGGCGATGAAATTGCCGACGCGTCCGACGCAGGCGCCGAAGCGTTCGCCTTCGGGTGCGAGCGGAAGGCTTGCGGGATCGATCGCCTTCAGCCGCTTCAGGCTTTCCTTGCCGAGTGCCTCGCCCGCGATATCCGAAACGACGGCCGAAAGGTCGCGCACCTTGCCATCGGCATCGATCAGGCCCGGCTTTTCCGCCCCCTGCTTTCCGTAACGAACGAGCTTCATGCGATACCTCCCAAAGTTTTCGGCGCCGGATCAGGCGGCCGTGATGAAATCCTGTTGCGGTTTCCCTTCCATGAGTCCTACAAAGAGTCAATGATTTTCGAAAATCCTGAGGATTAGACAAAATGAGGGCCAGATGAGCATTTTGCCGAAGCCTGCCGCCCGGACGCTGGCAAGCGATGCCTATGAGCGGATTCGCGCCGAGATCCAGACGGGGCGTTTCCGCCCGGGCGACCGGCTGCGGTTCGCGGAGTTGCAGGCGCTATGCGCCATGAGCGTGACGCCGGTTCGCGAGGCGCTGGCGCGGCTGACGGCAGAGGGCTTCACCTCGCTCGACGATCACCGTGGCTACAGCGTCGCGCAGTTGTCCCTTTCCGAACTGCGCGACATCACCGCAAACCGGAAGCTCTGCGAGGGGGAGGCGCTGCGGTTGTCGATTGAACGGGGCGACGCGCAATGGGAGGCGGCGGTGATCGCGGCGCATCATCTGCTGGTGCGTGTGCCGCAGGGACGGGAGGACATGCCGTCCGCCATTCGCGATGACTGGGACGCGCGGCATGCCGCGTTTCATCGGGCGCTGATCGCGGCCTGCGGCTCCCCAATCCTTCTCGACACCTGCGGTCGGCTGTTTGCCCATGCGGATCGCTACCGGCGCGTCTCCGTCAGCCTTTTGATGTCGCACCGCGATGCCGAGGCTGAGCATCGTCTGATCATGGAGAAGGCGCTTGCGCGCGACGGGGCGGCGGCAGTCGCAGCGCTGCATGCGCACTATGAAAAGACGGCGGAAACGCTGGAGGCATTCTTTGACGGGCAGGGGAACTGACGCGCAGGACGCGGCGGCAGAGCCGAGGCCGGCAGCGTTAGTTCCGCAAGGTCGCGTCGGGAGACCTAAAGACAATGCCCCGAAAAGCGCAGGGCTCTTCGGGGCACATTTGTGTCAAGGGGCGACCTAGCCCTACTGCGTGGCTGCAGCCGCGGACGCCACCTTGCGGTTCGGCGACGGGGTCGGTATCGGCGTCTCGATCGCGGAGCCGCCGCCGATCGCGACGTTGAGGGCGACATAGTCGCTGGCAAGCGAGCGGATGGCCGATGCCAGCGTCAGGCGGCTGTTTGCAACGTTGCGTTCGGCGTCGAGGACGTCGAGGATCGTGCTGGCGCCGCCGCGATAGCTTTCGCGCGCCAGTGACAGGGCCTCCTCGTTCGAGGCGACCAGGCGCCGCAGCGCTGCTACCGTCTGATAGTCGCGAATGAGGGCGGTCTGCGCGTTTTCGACTTCCTCGACCGCGTTCAGCACCGTCTGCTTCCAGGCAAAGTACTGCTGCTTGGCGACGGAGTCTGCGATGTCCACCTGGGCGCGCAGTGCGCCGCCGTTAAAGATCGGTACGGTCAGCGTCGGACCGAAGGCCCAGGACGTCAGGTTGCCCGAGACGGCGCTGAGCGTGCGTGCGGCGCCGATGGTGCCGTCGAGCGTCAGGGCCGGGTAAAGCTGCGATTCCGCAACGCCGATCTGGGCGGTCGCAGCCGCGAGCGTGCGTTCCGCCGCGCGGATGTCCGGACGGTTGCGGATGAGATCGGCGGGAACACCGACCTTGGTCGAGTGGCGCGGGAAGGGCTGGCTGCCGGGGCGAATCAGCTCCGGCGTCAGCGTCGCGGCGGGTACGCCCAGCAACGTCGCCGCCCGGTTGGCCGACTGGTAGAAGCCGGTTTCCAGCGTCGGAAGCTCGGCGAGTGTCTGGTTGACGAGGCCCTCGGCCTGCACAACGTCGAGGCTGGAGGCGGCACCGGCGGCGCGGATGTCCTGCGTCAGCTTCAGCGTTTCGCGGCGCGATTCCAGGTTCTGGCGGTTCAGCGCCAGCGCTTCCTGGAAGAAGCGTGCGCTGATGTAGGTGGTCGTCAGTTCGCTCAGGTAGGCAAGCCGGGCTACGTTGACGTTGTCGTAGGCGGCATCGAGCGAGGCGTTGGCCGATTCCCTCGAGCGCGCATACTGGCCGAACAGGTCGAGCAGCCAGGAGGCGCCAACGTTGCCGGATGCGACCCTTGACTGGGTATGGCTGGAGCCGGGGATTACGGTGCCGTCAGCCAGTACCGTGGTCGACTGCCTCCTCAGCAGAGAGCCATCAGAGCCGGAAGCGGTGGCGCTGCCGCCGCCGTTGATCTGCGGCCAGGCGCCGGCGCCGGCGGCCACGACATTGGCCTGCGCTTCGGTGATGCGCTCCATTGCCTGCAGGACCGAGAGGTTCTCGTTCATGCCGCGCGCGACAAGCTCGTTCATGCGCTTGTCGCGGAAATTTTCCCACCAGGGGTCGAGCGTCGTGTTGCCGGCAGTCTTGCCTGCAGCCTCGGAGAATTTTCCGGGCAGCGCGGTTTCCGGTGCCTTGTAATCCGGGCCGACGACGCAGCCCGACAGCAACAGCATTGTCAACGGCAATAGGGATCGTGCAATCTTCATGGTCTTCCCCGAGCCGCGATACAAACGGCCCACAATCTCGAGTCCAAAAAGCGATTCGTGCATTCTCCATGTGTTATGGTTAACGCACCCTCAACAAGGTCCTGTCCGGACGGACTGGCCCAGAATCATCCCGCACACCATATCTAGACTAAAGACGTTGCCAATGGGTTTTCATGCGAAGAACAGGCAAATCGGCAAGCAATTCACATCATCTGTTGCGTTTTGGTCCCGGTATAATGCGCTTTCCTAAGCCTTTGGCGGGAACCGTCGAGGCGTCGATTACGTCTTTTGCGTGAAAAATAGGCGACGAGAAAACGGCGATTTCGCCCGACCTTGGAGCGATTGCTCATTTTTTGATATTTGCAAGCTCATTTCGTCATAATGCTGCATGTGCGAACCATTTTTCGCGCATGATTTGTCACACTTATCCGCGCGCAAAAATTTCCCAAAAATCCTGCGTGCGAGTTGACAGGCTGGAGTGAAGCGCCTATCTCTCGGGGCATACGTGAAGGCCCACGTATCTTTCGCTGTCCAAGTCCGTCTGCCGCCACCTTGGCGTGTAGTTCAACCAAGGGAGTGTGAACATTGCATCATAATGCCAACATCGCTTCCGCTGGTGATGTGTTCTCCTGTCGCGGAACGAAATTCGAGATGATGCTTTCGGCCGGCTGCCGAAACTAACTTCTCGACTTCGAATAAAGCACAAAAAGACATTCGCTATGCCCGTGCATGGCAGGAGTTACTATGGAAAAGCAAGTTATCGAGATCGGCGGCGAAGCCGTCGGAGTTGTTGTTCCTGATCACGATCGGCTGAAGTTCGTTGCCGTGAAGTATCACGTCTGGGATCTGGATTCGAAGCGCTTCGATTCCGCCGACGAGGTGCGCGCGGCGATCCGCAAGCTCATGAACGATCCGTCTGCGGCAGGACCGCGCGCCAGCGTGCAAAGTCTGACCGCGGCCTAACGCATAGGTTCGCCGAATGGCGCCGTTTGCGTGGACTTTCAGAGCCGTCACCCTACATCCATCAGAAAGCAGCTTCACCGCGGGCATTTGCCTGCGGTGAAGCGCGTTGCTACGACTATCGTCGCCGGACTGCAGGGGTTCACGTTGCGTGTTCTTGCTTTGCTCACTGTTTTCGCATGCTTCCGACGCCTATTCGCCCTCGGTGGCATGCCTTGATCGGATGGAACTCGCCATGACAAACCAAACTGCATTCTCGCCGCGCAACGTCGCCGTCGTCACGGGAGCGGCCTCGGGCATCGGGCTGGCCGCCGCCAAGCACTTTGCCACGCTCGGCATGCGCGTCGTTCTGGCCGATCTCGACGGGCCGCGGCTGGATGAGGCCTTCGCTGCCGTTTGCGCTCTTTCACAGGCCGGCCGTGACGACGTGCTCGCTGTAGCGACCGACGTTTCCGACCTCGGTTCTGTGACGCGCCTGCGGGAGGCGGTCGTTTCGCGCTTCGAGGGCGTGCATGTGCTGATGAACAATGCCGGCATCCAGCCCGGCAGCGCGGTCCTTGGACCACGGGAAAACTGGGAGAAGGTCCTTATGGTCAACCTCTGGGGCGTGGTGAACTGCACCCAGACCTTCGTACCCGGCATGCTTGACCATGGCGAGGCCGGCCTGATCATCAATACCGGATCCAAGCAGGGGATCACGACGCCGCCGGGCGATCCTGCCTATAACGTCTCCAAGGCGGGGGTGAAGGTCTTCACCGAGGCCTTGCAGCATGATCTTCGCAACCGGGAAGGCTGCCTGATCAGCGCGCATCTGCTCATCCCCGGTTTCGTCTTCACGGCGTTGACGGCGAACGGGCGCACGGAAAAGCCGGAGGGCGCGTGGACACCGGAGCAGACCGTCGATTTCACGATGGAGAGCCTCGCCAGGGGCGACTTCTACATTCTCTGCCCGGATAACGAGGTGACGCGCAGGACGGATGAGAAGCGCATCCTGTGGGCGGCCGGCGATATCGTGGAGAACCGTCCGCCGCTGTCGCGCTGGCATCCGCAATATGGCGCCGCCTTCAAGGCCTTTGCCGACAAGGCCACCGTCGACGGGGACTGAGGCCGCCGTTCGCAAAACGGTGCACAGTGCATTCACCGGACGCGGGCTGTTCGGCCGGGCAAATTCCTGATTGGGTATCGCTTGAACGGAGAACATCCATGACCAGCGGTATCCATCATATCACGGCAATCACGCGCAAGATCCAGGCTAACGTCGACTTCTATGTCGGCTTTCTCGGCTTGCGGCTCGTCAAGCGGACGGCCGGCTTCGAGGACGCCGACCAGTTGCATCTCGTCTACGGTGACGCCAGCGGCGCGCCCGGAACGCTGATTACCTTTCTCGCCTGGGAGGACGGCTCGCAGGGCCGCGTCGGTCTCGGACAGGCCGCCGAAATCGCTCTTTCCATCCGGCCCGAGGCAATCGGCTTCTGGCTGACGCGGGCGCTGTCGCACAATATCCAGATGAGCGGACCGGCGCAGGAGTTCGGCGAACCCGTCCTGCGGCTGAAGGATCCGGACGGCATCATCGTCAAGCTCGTCGGCGAGGCGGAGCTCAAGGTACAGGATCCCTGGCCGGCGCGGGACATCCCGGCCGGCGACGCCATCCAGCGCATTCGCGGTGCGACGATCTTCAGCGAAAAGCCTGCGGAGACCGCCGATTTCATCACCCGCCACTTCGGCTTTCGCCCTGTAGCGGAGGCCGGCGGTATCCGCAGGCTCGCCAGCGACGTTGCAGACGTCCTCGACATTCGCGACGCCGGCGGCTTCTGGACCGCTGCGCCGGGAACCGGGACGATTGACCACGTCGCCTTGCGGGCCGCCGACCAGAACGCGGTCGAGCGAACCGCGTCTCTGCTTGCAGCCGAGGCGGCGGGCGACGTCAACATGCACGACCGTACCTATTTCTACTCGCTCTATGTGCGCGAACCGGGAGGAGCGCTGATCGAATATGCGACCGACGCGCCGGGCATGACCGTGGACGAACCACAGGAAACGCTGGGTTCGAAGTTGTTCGTGCCTGCTCATTTTCGCGCCGACCCGGAGGAAATCCGGCTGCGGCTGCCGCAATTTTCGCTTCCAGGAGAAGAAAGAATGACCGAACGAGATCTCCCCTTCATCCACCGCGTGCACCGGCCGGAGGATGCCGACGGCACGGCGCTGGTCTTGCTTCACGGCACCGGCGGCAATGAAACAAGCCTGCTGCCCTTCGGTGCCCGCATCGCACCGAACGCGATGCTCGTCAGCCTCAGGGGACGCAGCACCGACGAGGGCTATCCGCGCTTCTTCCGTCGCCTGACGATGACGTCGTTCGACCAGAATGAAATCGTGACCGAAGCCGAAGCGCTGGCCGCCTTCATCGAGGAAGCCAACGCGGCCTACGGCCTCGACCCGGCCAGGACCGTCTTCCTTGGCTATTCGAACGGAGCCAACATGCTGGGGGCCGCACTCCAGCTGCATCCGGGTGTCATCCGCAATGCGGTGCTGCTGCGGGCGATGAACGTACTGGAGGCTGCGCCGAAGGTCGACCTGACGGGAACAAACGTCTTGATGGCGACCGGCGAGTCCGATCCTTATGGACCTTATGCCACCGAGATCGAGAAGCGCCTTGCCGGCGCCGGCGCGAGCGTCGAGAACCGGTTACTTCCCGGCGGCCACGACATCGGCCTTGCGGACGTCGAACTGGCGCGGCAGTTCATGGAAAAGGTCGTGCGATGAGACTGGCGGCGGCCCATGTGGCCGCCGTTCGCCATTTTCGGGCTGGGTGACGGGGTGTCGGCACGATCCGCCCGGGCCGCGACGGCAGCCTGGGCAAGTGTGGGGTCGACACCTGCCTCAGCCGCCATCCTGCACGAAGGCGGCGAAGCCTTCGACAAAGGTGCGCAGCCGCTTTTCGGTTGCCTCATCGATCAGCTTTCCGTCCGCATCGAAGACGGAGGCGGCCTTCGATACCATCAGCTTCGAACCGAACCACGGCCGCGTGCCGAGCGTGCGCATGACCGGCAGCCATGCCTCCTGAGACAGCAGGGTGCCGAAGTTTCCGGGCGAGGCGCCGGTGATGGCGAAGGGCTTTCCGGAAAAGACGCGGGCGATGTCGGCAGGCGGCCTCGTCATCCAGTCGATCGCGTTCTTGAACACGCCGGGAATGGCGTTGTTGTATTCCGGCGTGAACAGCATGACGCCGTCGCAGCCGGCGACGAGGTCCTTCAGTTTTGCGGCCGCCTCGGGCACGCCGTGTTCGGCTTCCTCGTCGCCATCATAGAGCGGAATGCCACGGATGGTTCCTTCGACGATCTCGACGCCCGCGGGCGCCATCGCGATTGCGGCACGCATCAGCGCCGTATTGTAGGAAGCCTTGCGCAGGCTTCCCGAAATCGCGACCAGCTTCGTCATCTTGTCTCTCCTTGAGAATCGACCGGCCGCACCGGGCGCCCGTTCCTTTGCAAATATCAAACGAAAACCCCGGCAGGAAGGCAATGTTCCTGCCGGGGTAGTTCCGCTTCGGCACCGGCAGGCGTGCTTGTGATGCCTGCCGGTAAAGATTTGTCCCGGCAATGACTGCTCGGCGACGCCCGAAAGCCCGAGAAGCCGGCCGCAGGTGGCTTATGGCTGGTCTCCGCCGTCGTTGCGACGCTTGGCCGATGCGACGGAAGCCATCCCTATCATCGAGACTTGATATTGGTGGTTCAGGCGGTCACCAGCGGCTTCAGCCGCGCTTCGATCTGTTGCCGCCGCGGTTCCAGGAAGGGCGGCAGGGACAGGCTCTCGCCGAGTGTCTCCAGCGGCTCGTCCACGGCAAAGCCGGGGCCGTCGGTCGCCAGTTCGAAGAGCACGCCGTTCGGCTCCCGGAAATAGAGCGAGCGGAAGTAATAGCGTTCGACCTCGCCGCTGGAGGGCACGCGGAAGCCGTGCACGCGCTCGGTCCAGGCGTGCAGGGCGGTTACGTCCGGCACGCGGAAGGCGACGTGATGGACGGCGCCGGCACCCTGGTGAGCGGCCGGCAGGTCCGGTTCGACGGCCACGTGCAACTCGGCCGCCGGTCCGCCTGCGCCCATAGAGAAGACGTGGACGTCGCCCTTGCCGTCCGGCGAGGGATATGTCGACGTCTTCCTCATGTTCATCACCTCCACGAGCACTTTCTGCGTGTTGCGGATGTCTGGCACGCTGATCGTGATCGGACCCAGGCCCTTGATCTGGTGTTCGGCCGGCACCGGGCTCTTCTCCCAGGGGTGAGAAGGATTGCCGCTGTCATCGACGGTCAGGCGGAAGCGCTGGCCTTCCTGATCCTCGAAGTCGAGCGTCTGGCGCCCGGCGATCTCCCTGATCGAGTCGGCCATGACCTTCAGTTCCTCGAAGCGTGTCTTCCACCATTCGAGGGTGGCGACGCTTCCGACCCGGAGGCCGGTGCGGGTGATGCTGTGTGTGCCGCGGCGCTCGCGTCCCGCCGGCCAGTCGAAGAAGGTGAGGTCGGTGCCGGGCGAGGCCAGGCCGTCGGCATAGAAGAGGTGGTAGGCACTGGTGTCGTCCTGGTTGACGGTCTTCTTGACGAGCCGAAGCCCGAGTGTCTGCGTATAGAAGCGCAGGTTCTCAGGCGCGTTGGCCGTGATCGCGGTCAGGTGGTGAATGCCGGTGAGTTGCATGTTCATGTCTATTCTCCTGCCTCCAAGTGACGAGGGCGCTGCCGGGAGCGCCGGGTTGGGTGCAGTATCGCGCCAACACGCGTTCACTTGAAGCCGGCAGATGGCGAACGAACTGTCCATCTTCCGTGAACGATGCCCGGCAGGCGGGACATATTCGAGCCTGCGACGCCTGCTCTCATCGGTCACAACTGCCGTTACGGAATGAGCGGTTTTTGTGCATTGCAAGAATCCGTTTGTCCTGGTTGCTGCGATTTTGGGCGATGCGGCAAACCGTTCGTGCGGCAGCGATGGAAAAACTGTGCAGTTCCGGCACAATAGGCGTCTGGCATGCTTCCTGCTTTCCTTAAGGGCAGGTCCAGAGGGGGCCGTCCAAGAGAAGCGTCCGCGAAGGCGCTCCGGAAATGCCGTCGTCAGCACAAGAGAGCCGAAAACGTGCTCCGGTCCTGACGGCGGTATTTTTGTATGTGCGCGCTGCGGCGAGTGAATTGCGTCGGCGGCGTCCTTATTCGGCGCGCGCGTTTTGCGCCAATACAAGTTGAATGTTGTTCTGGTCGAGCATGCGCCGGATGTCGGCGGGCGGCTCGTCGTCGGTCACCAGCATGTCATATGTGTCCGGCGGGGCGATGGTAATCGGTGCCGAGCGGCCGAATTTCTGCGCATCCGCCACGATGATCCGGTTCTGCGCCTGGCGGGCCGCCGCGCGCGAGATGTCGGCCTCCTGCATGTCCTGCAGCATGAAGCCGGAGCGGGCATTGATGGCGGTCACCGAAAGGATCGCGTGCTGCAGGTTGAAGCGTTCGATGTAGCTCAGCGCCTCGACGCCGAAAGTGCCGGCATCATGCGCCCGCAACTCCCCACCGGCAAAGTAGACGCGATTGTTGTTGCGGGTGGCCAGCGTGTGCGCGACGGAAAGCGAATTGGTGACGATGAAGAGATCGTGGTGCTTCTGCAGGGCCACCGCGATGAACGCCGTCGTCGAGCCGATGTCGAGGAAGAGGCTGTCGCCGTTCTTCACGATCGTCGCCACCTTGGCGGCGATCAGACGCTTCGGTTCGGGGCTCACGTTCATGCGGAAATGCAGCGGCTGTTCGGTCACGCTGTCTGTGATGTGGACGCCGCCGTGAACCTTGGTGACGAGGCCGCTCGCCTCGAGCGTGCGGATGTTGCGGCGGATTGTTTCCTCGGAGACGTTCAGCCGCTCGGCCAGGAACTGGATGCGGCTGGATCCGCCCGCAAGGCGCAATTCGTCAAGGATTTCGCGCTCGCGATGGTTCGAAAGAGTGGGGGTGGTCGTCGTCGTGTCCATGCCGTTTCCCGTCCGGAGATCCGGCCGGACGGCGTGCCGCCTGCGGATCCGATAATCTATCATATTTCAAGGCTTTGCGGTTACAAGGGATTTCGGGCAGAAAGCCTAATTATTCCACGCCGTGCAGGCCATGCTAGATTGTACATGCAACAAAAAGCCATGTCTTTGTTATTTTTTGTGGAAATTTCTTGACAGTTTTCCGGGAGTGCGGGAATTTCGAGGCAAAATGAGGCGCGTCGCGCAAGGCGCCAGGGAACGATGTCAGATGGACGTGGCGGCGCTGGAAATGATCCGTTCGCTGCCTCTGTGGGAGGGTAGGCCGGAGGTCGCCGTCCTCAAGGGGGGCATTACCAATCGCAACTACAGGGTTTCCGATAGCGGGCGGACCTGTGTGGTGCGCCTGGGCGACGACATTCCCGTCCACCAGATCAGCCGGCAGAACGAAGTCGCCGCAAGCCGCGCGGCGCATGCGGCCGGCATTTCGCCTGCCATAGTCCATCATCAGCCCGGCGTGCTCGTGCTGGACTATGTCGACGGCAAGACGCTTTCGCCCGAAGACATCCGCTCGCCGGCCTATCTGGAGCGTGCCGTTGCGCTGGTGCGCTGTTCCCATCGCGAGACCGGGCGGCATTATCGCGGCAGCGCGATGATCTTCTGGGCGTTCCACGTCATCGAGGATTATGCGGCGACGCTTGCGGCGGCGGGAAGTCGGCATGCGTCGAAACTTCAGGACCTGCTGCGGATCTCCCGCTGCCTCGAGGCGCAGGCAGGGCCATACGACATTGTTTTCGGACACAATGACCTGCTGGCGGCGAACTTTATCGACGACGGAAGCCGGCTCTGGCTGATCGACTGGGACTATGCCGGCTACAATACGCCGCTGTTCGATCTCGGCGGGCTTGCCTCCAACAACGAACTCGACGAGGCGCAGGAGCGCTGGCTGCTGGAATTTTACTTCGAACGCCCGCTCGATGCCGGATTGTGGCGGCGATACCAGGCGATGAAATGCGCCTCGCTGCTGCGCGAGACGCTGTGGAGCATGGTCTCGGAGCTGCATTCGACCATCGACTTCGACTATGCCGGCTATACCGCCGACAATCTGGACCGGTTCCAGCGCGCCCATGCGCAATTTCGCCATTCAGAAGAGTAAAGAACGTTCAGCATGAAAGAGCTTCCTTCCAGCGCAAAGGCGGTCGTCATCGGTGGCGGCATCGTCGGCTGCTCGACCGCCTATCACCTTGCCAAGCTCGGCTGGACGGACACCGTTCTGCTGGAACGCAAGAAGCTGACCTCGGGCACGACGTTCCATGCCGCGGGGCTTGTGGGGCAGTTGCGCACGAGCGCGAACATCACCCAGCTGCTCGGCTATTCGGTGGATCTCTACCAGCGGCTCGAGGCGGAGACGGGGCTGGGCACGGGATGGAAGATGAACGGCGGACTGCGGCTTGCCTGCAACGAACAGCGCTGGACGGAGGTGAAGCGTCAGGCCACGACGGCGCGTTCCTTTGGTCTCGATATGGCATTGCTGACGCCGAACGAGGCGCAGGAACTCTGGCCGCTGATGGCGATCGACGATCTCGTCGGCGCCGCCTTCCTGCCGACCGACGGGCAGGCCAATCCTTCCGACATCACCCAGGCGTTGGCGCGCGGCGCGACGATGGCCGGCGCCTCGATATTCGAGGATACGGAAGTCACCGATCTCGTGATCGACGACGGCCGCATTCGCGCGGTGGTGACGGAGCGTGGCCGGATCGAGTGCGAACGGGTGGTCGTTTGCGCGGGGCAGTGGACACGCACGTTTGCGGCCCGATTCGGCGTAAACGTGCCTCTGGTGCCGATGGAGCACCAGTATCTGATCACCGAGGCCTTCGGCGTGCCGACGGATCTGCCGACGCTGCGCGATCCGGATCGGCTGACTTACTACAAGGAGGAAGTCGGCGGCCTGGTGATGGGAGGATATGAGCCGAACCCGGCGCCCTGGGCTGTGGAAGGCATTCCGGAAGGCTTCCATTTCGGGCTGCTTGATCCGGATATCGGGCGGTTCGAGCAGATCATGGAGCTGGCGCTTGGACGCGTCCCGGCCCTGCAGACGGCAGGGGTGAAACAATTGCTCAATGGCCCCGAGAGCTTTACCCCCGATGGCAATTTCATCCTCGGCGAAGCGCCGACCTTGCGCAACTTTTTCGTCGGCGCCGGCTTCAATGCGTTCGGCATCGCGGCGGGAGGCGGCGCAGGCATGGCGCTTGCCGAATGGGTTGTCAGGGGAGAGGCGCCGTTCGACCTCTGGCCGGTCGATATCCGCCGCTTCGGCCGCCCGCATTTCGATGCGGACTGGATCCGGCGGCGCACGGTGGAGGCCTATGGAAAGCACTACACCATGGCCTGGCCGTCCGAGGAGCACGCAAGCGCTCGGCCCTTCCGCACCTCGCCGCTCTACGGCCGCCTCAAGGGGCAGGGCGCGTGTTTCGGCGAGAAGCTCGGCTGGGAGCGCCCGAACTGGTTTGCCGATCTGGCCGCCGGTGAAAGGCCCGGGGACCTCTATACCTACGACCGCCCGAACTGGTTCGGGGCCGTGGCCCGCGAGCACCGTGCCGTTCGCGAGAGGGCCGTCATTTTCGACCAGACGTCGTTTGCAAAATTCTCGCTGAGAGGTCGCGACGCCGAGCGGGCATTGTCCTGGATCGCCGCAAACGACGTGGCGCGAAAACCGGGCTCCGTCGTCTATACCCAGATGCTGAACGATCGTGGCGGCATCGAATGCGATCTTACCGCCGCACGGCTGGCGGAGGACGAATACTACATCGTCACCGGGACCGGCTTTGCGACGCACGACTTCGACTGGATCGCGCGCAATATTCCCGCCGGCCTCGACGCGCGGCTGGAGGATGTGACCGATGCCTGGTCCGTCCTCGCGCTGATGGGGCCGCGCGCGCGTGCCGTCCTGCAAAAGGTGACGTCCGACGATGTCTCGAACGAGGCGTTCCCCTTTGCCACGGTGCGCGACATCCGTGTCGCCGGCCATTCGGTTCGCGCCTTGCGCATCACCTATGTCGGAGAACTGGGATGGGAGCTGCATGTGCCCGCCGCACATGCGAAGGTGGTCTATGACGCCTTGATGCAGGCGGGGCGAAGCGACGACCTTGCCAATGCGGGCTACCGGGCGATCGAGACGTGCAGGCTGGAAAAGGGATATCGGGCCTGGGGATCGGACATCGGGCCGGACCACACCCCGGTCGAGGCCGGGATTGGCTGGGCGGTAAGGAAGGGCGGGGCGGATTTTCGCGGCCGCACGGCGGTCGAACGCCAGCGCGCCGAAGGTGTCCGCAAGCTGCTCGTCTGCTTTACGCCGGAGCGTTCCGACATCGTTCTTCTCGGCCGCGAGACGATCTACCGCAACACAGAGCGGGCGGGCTGGCTGACGAGCGGCGGCTACGGCCATACGATCGGCAGGCCGATCGGCCTCGGCTATGTCAGAAACGGCGACGGCGTCGATGCCCACTATGTGCTTTCCGGGCAGTATGAGCTCGACGTGGCGGGAATCCGTGTTGCCTGCACACCATTTCTGTCGCCGCTCTATGACCCGCGCGGGGTGCGTGTGCGGATGTGATGGGCGTATGCGAGGGGCGGGGCAGACGACACTGATTCCAGGAAAATTGACGGCGCAGGTGCGGCAGGAACGTGTTTACGGATAATTAAAATGCGCTCTTTTTATCGCACCCCCTTTGAAAATCCCGTGGAAAAGCCGGGTTTTAGCAGGTGACCGCGAAATCGACTTTTCTTGGCGTAACGAATGTGCAAGGGATTTGCTCCATGGTGACGCGGGAGACCTTGGCTCGGTCTCTGGGACAGATTGTGGTGGGACATTGACTTTCTACCCCTGTTGGTTTGATGGAGCGGACCTTGGTCCGGTTTCTGCGTCGTGCCTTGTATGGGCGCGGCCAAAGGGAATTGCAGTGTGATGTATAAAATCGAAGGCAACGGCACCCCCGGCAAAAGGGTTGCACGGTCTTTTATGCGCCTCGTGACCGGGGCTGCGCTCTTGACGCTTTCCGGCTGCCTTGTGCCGAGCGATGGTCCTCTGACCCGCGAAGTGGTCGAGTCGGGTGCGGCGGAAGGCGGTAACTACAAGATTCCGCAGACGAAGACCGTCTTCGACGTGGTCGAGATCGACCAGCGCGTGGCCAACAGTGTGACGATGCTCGGCACTCCGAGCCTTGCACGAACGTTCGGTTTCGGCGGTGCCGGGGGCGTGCCGGTCATCGGCGTCGGCGACAAGCTCGAAGTGACGATCTTCGAAGCCGGCCCAGACGGCCTTTTCTCTACGACGGAGCGCAAGTCGACCACCATTCCCGTCGTCGTCCAGCCGGATGGCCGTGGCCAGATTCCTTATGTCGGCGCCGTGCGCTTCGCCGGAATGACGCTCGAGACGGCGCGATCGACGATCGTCGATGCGCTGAAGGCCAAGGCGGTCGAGCCTGATGTGCTCGTCTCCATCGCCGGCAACGAATCGCGCGCCGTGTCGGTGCAGGGCGATGTTCGCGAGGCAGCGATGATCCCGCTCGGCCTTAACGCCGAGCATCTGAGCGGCGTGCTCGCCCGGGCGGGCGGCGCCTCCAAGGCGCCTTACGATACATATGTGACGCTGAAGCGCGGCGGCCGCACCGGCACCGTGCTGCTTCAGACGATCGTGGACAATCCGAAGGAGGACATCATCGTCCGGCCCGAGGACCGGATCTACGTAACCTACGATCCGCAGACCTTCTCCGCGCTCGGCCAGACCGAGAAGTCCGGCAAGGTGCCGTTCAATGCCAGCAGCCTGAGCCTCATCGAGGCGGCCGCACTTGCCGGCGGCGGCAACATGACGACGGCTGACCCGAAGGGCTACTTCATCTTCCGCTACGAGAACGAAAGCGTCTACCGCCATGTCGTCGGCGATGACCGGTTCCGCGACCTGCTCGCCAAGGGCATGACGTCGGACGGCAAGGGCCGCTATCCGATCATCTACCGTCTCGACCTGGGCAAGCCGCAGAGCTACATCGTGGCGCAGTCGTTCCCGGTCCGTAATCGCGACGTGATCTATCTGTCGCGCCATCCGGCAACCGATTTCGGCCGCTTCGTGTCCATGATGACCGGCACGTTTTCGGCGGTCAACAACGTCAACCGCACTTTCTGATCGGTCGGCGAGGGTATAGATTTGGAACCCGAGGGGGCGTCGGCCGGGCCGATGCCCCCTCGGCGTATCTGGCCGCCCGATGGCGTGCCATGAAGCTGTTGACCTGAAAGAAGCGGATCAAGCGCATCGTGGGTGAGCGAGAACGAAAGACCTATGCCGTCACATCCGCCGGGCTATGGCGGATCCGGGCGGATATCGCGCGCCTGCTTGATGCCGAGATCGTTCTCTGGCCGCTTGCCGGCATGCGCCGGCTCGACGGCTTCGTCGGCTGGGGCTGGCGACCGTCGGGTCTCCGCGCCAAAACGCTCGCGGCCAGGACGGGCAAGCCCTGTATCATCGTCGAGGACGGCTTCATCAAGGGATATGCGCCTGGCGCCGGCGAACCCTCGCAGTCATTTGTCGTTGATGACGAAGGGATCTATTTCGATGCTGCCGGGCCTTCGCGCCTGCAGAGGCTCCTCGACACTCCGCCTGACGGCAGTGCGCTGGAGCGCTCGCGCGGCCTGATCGAGGCGATCCGGCAGGCCCGGCTTTCCAAGTACAACAACGGCCGGCTCATCGGACTGCGCGAGGCGGGGATGCCGCTCGGGCGCGCCTACGTCCTGCTCGTCGATCAGGTCGCGGGCGACGCCTCGATTTCAGGCGCGCTTGCCGATGAAGGCGCCTTCATGCGGATGATGGAGCACGCGGCCGCGCACCATTCCGGCAAGGTCCTGGCCGTGCGGACCCATCCGGCCGCCGGCGACCGCAGCCTGCTGCGGCAGGCGGCGCAGAAACTCGGCGTCGAGATCGTCGTGCCGGCACCGATGAACCCCTGGCCGCTGCTGGAAGATGCGGATGCGGTCTATAACGTGTCCAGCCAGTTGGGGTTCGAGGCGCTGATGGCCGGCAAGACGGTCCATTGCTTCGGTGTCTCGTTTTTCTCCGGCCGTGGCGCTACGGTCGACCATGTTGCTGCCCCGACACCCCGCCATGCGGCGAGCCTGGAGCAGATCTTCGATGCGGCCTATCTCCGCTACGCCCGTTACCTGGATCTGCACGACCGGTCCGAATGCACGCTGGAACGCGCCATCGAGCAGGCGCAAACCGTGCGCGACCAGCGATCGCGCCTGCCGAGGCGCGTGGTGACGGCGGGCATGTCGCCATGGAAGCGAAGAGCGCTGTCGCCGTTCCTGAAAGGGCAGGCCGGGGCGCCCCTTCATGCGCGCCGAATAGAGGACGCGTCGCGCCGGGCAGGCGAAATCGGCGGTCTTGTCGCCGTCTGGGGCTCTGACAGGAAATTGCCGGACGGGATCGAGGCGATCCGGATCGAGGACGGCTTCGTCAGGTCGAAAGGACTTGGCGTGTCGCTGGTGATGCCGTCGTCGGTCGCCCTGGACGGACGCACGGTCTATTACGATGCCCGCAGCGCCAGCGGACTGGAAGAGCTTATCGGCACGGCGGAGTTCGACGCCAGCTTGTCGCAGCGGGCGCGGGCGTTGCGGCAGATGCTGATCGCGCGGGGCATTTCCAAATACAATGTCGGCACGGCTGTGAATCTGCCGCAGCCTCCGGCCGGGCGGTTGAAGATTCTCGTGCCGGGGCAGGTCGAGAAGGACGCATCGATCCGCTTCGGTTCGCCGGTGGTGAAGTCCAACGCAGCGCTGGTCGCCGCCGTACGTGCGCTCTATCCCGACGCCTTCGTCGTCTACAAGGAGCATCCGGACGTCGTGTCCGGAATGCGTTCCGGCGGCAAAGTGCCGGATGCCGCAGACCTGATCGTGCGTGACGGCGACATCATGCGCTGGATATCCTGGGCCGATCGTATCGAGACGATGACGTCCCTGACCGGATTCGAGGCCCTGATCCGCGACAAGGCCGTCGGTGTGCACGGCATGCCGTTCTATGCGGGGTGGGGGTTGACCGACGACCGCAACCCTCTGCAACGCCGGAAGCGGCGGATCAACATCGACATGCTGGTCGCGGCAACGCTCATCCTCTATCCATTCTACATCCACCCTCTGAGCGGTATGCCGTGCCGTCCGGAAGATCTTGTGCGAGAGATTTCGGAGGGACGTCCGCAGCCCGTGTCGACGGCCGACCGCCTGCTGGGCGGCGTTGCGCAGGTTGCCAACAGGATTGCCGTGCGGCTCCGGGACCGCAGGCTCGGCTAAGGCTGTTCTGGTCCCGGCTGCAGCCGGGATATGTCACGTTGCACGAACGCACGAAGATTTCGAAAAATGACAGATTGGTAAGAATAATTGAGTATGAACGCGTTGATAAAAATCGATGCCTGTGCAATGACCAAGCAACCTTTTCATATTCCCCACGTACAACCGGAGCATCATGCCAAGCGATCGCGCTTCGACAGATCGGACGACAAAGAGCGGCGTGCGTGATGGAGAGCAGGCCGCTGGTCGTGGATCTTCGCGCCTGATCTATCTGAACCTGCGTCGCAAGCAGTCCACTCCTTTCCCCTCGAAGAGCGTTCCCCGGGTTCTTCTTCTGCAGGGTCCGGTCGGCCCCTTCTTTCGCAAGGCGCAGACGCTTCTGAACGAGAGCGGTTTCGATGCGTGGCGCGTGTGCTTCAATGTCGGCGATCGCCTCTTCGCCCATCGCGACAAGACGCTGAATTTTTCAGGCACCTCCGATACCTGGAACGTCTGGCTGTCAGAGATGCTGAAGGCGCATGGCTTCGATTATGTCGTGCTTTTCGGCTGCGAGCGCGAGGTCCACAGGGTCGCAATCGCCTGTTGCGAGAAGCTCGGCATTCCGGTCATCTGCCTGGAAGAAGGCTATCTGCGGCCGGGTAACATCACCCTTGAATTCGGTGGCAACAACTGGCGGTCGCCGATTGCCGGAAAGCTGCCCCCGGAAGACTATTCGGGACGCTATTCCGAACGCCGCAAGGGCGTATCCTACGCATCTTCGTTCGGCGCCATGGCGTCCTACGCATTCCTGTATTTCTCACTCCGCAATCTCCTTTCCACCGCCAGCGAGCGCAAGCTCTTCCACAAGCAGAAGCGCATGCTCGCCTCGGAGGCGTTCTACTGGATCAAGAACTACTATCGGAAGTTCCGCAACCTGAATGCCAACTACCGCTGCGTCGAGCGCCTGCTCGAGCATTTCGATCACAAATACTACCTCATTCCGCTCCAGGTGCATGACGACAGCCAGCTCGGTCGGGCTGCCGGCAGCTGGAACAGCCAGAAGCTGATCTTGAAGTCCATCGTCTCGTTTGCCCGAAATGCGCCGGCGACGCACCAGCTTGTGTTCAAGATCCACCCGATGGAACGGGGCCATAGCCGCGATCGGCAGTTCATTCAGCAGGTCAGCCAGCTGAACGACGTGGCAGATCGCGTCCACATTATCGATGGTGGCTCGCTCGGTCTCTTGACGCGCCATGCCGCGGGCATGGTCACGATCAACAGCACCTCCGGCCTGTTCGCCATTCATCACGGCATTCCGCTGGCCGTCATGGGACAGGCGATTTACCGACACCCGGATCTGGCGTTCTGCGTCAACAAGGGCATCGATCTCGATGCCTTCTGGACCTGGAGCAAGGTCTCACCGGGCGAGGTGCGGACACGGTACCTTTCCTGGCTCCATGAGCAATGTCTCCAGCCCGGCGACTTTTACGCCTATGAGGGCATGGAGGTTGCGATCCAGGCGCTGCGCGACAAGCTGACGGAGGCCGTCGCGACCGGCCGCCGTGTCGAGCACAAGGGGCGGCAGGCCGATGTCATCAGCGGGGCTTTTGACAATCCGCTGCCCGACGTTTCCCAGGGATAGGCATTTCCTCCGGATTTTCCACGGCTGACTTTTTTCGCCTGCATGCCGGGTCGCACCGGGCGGAGTTCCCTCAAGTCAGTGCAATGATCGACAGGTCCGTCTTGTTGAAGCCGAAATCGATCACTGCATTCCCCTGGTGATGCAGGGCGAGCCAATCGCCTTCTGCCAGCGGAACGATCCCGGAAGCGCAGATCTTGCGGGATGCGGGTGCGCCGCTGTGATTGCCTGTGCCAACGACGATCTTCGTACCATTGACGATGACATCGACGGTGATGGGGCTGGTGCTGGCCGGCGTGGCGCCGAGGCAGATGAGATAGTATGCGGATGTCGGAACCACGAGCGTGTTACCGATTCCCGAGGGCAGGGGGAGACCCAGCGCAAAGCCGCCCGTTGCAAACTCCGTGTCCGTGAAGCCGCTCAGGCTGCCTGCGGCCATTGCAATAGGAGCAACGTTGGCCCAGGCGTGCGCGGCGGGCCTGAGTGGGGTGGCGACGTGTCCGGTATCGCCAATGGCAAGGGCAGTCAGCCAGCCGCCCGAACCGTCTGCGACCTTGATCGAGAGATCGTTGTTGCCGGCGAGCCCCAGTTCCGCCTGGCCCGCCCAATCCGATTGAAACACGACGCTTGCCGTATCGCCTGGACCCGCCTTGTTGATCTTGAGCCTGTGGTCGCCTCCATCATGGGTCAGCAGGCAGGCATCGGAGGACAGCGCCAGCCGGTTCGTTTCGTCAGGCGTCGCGTTGACTCCGAGCGTCTGAAGGGGGCCGATATGGGTGAAGCGCGTCCAGGTGCCGCCGTCATGGACATACAGCCGGTTCTCGTCGGAGCACCATGCGAGCCAACCCCTTTGTGGCTGAACGAACTGCCAGACACCACCGGACCAGCGGGCTATCATGCCGGCGCGCGCGCTCCAGGGACCGGAAGGTGAAACGCCGATGCCGAAGCAGGCCCCATCCTCCGGCGTTGCCGGAGCGAAGTTGCCGATGGTGGCCAGAACCAGTTGCACGAGCGCATCGAGGGTTTCCAGGGCCTCGTTGTGCGGCACGTGCTTTTGCGCCTGCGAGGGCAGAATGTAGGGGAGGCCAAGTCTCGTCGTCTGTTCCTGCATCATTGTCTCCGCGGCCATTGCCAAATCGGGCTGGCGCAAACGCAGCCCTGTTAGTGCAAAGGATAGATCTGCGGGACGTGGCGAGGACGGTGACGATCGGCGATGGTTACGGGAAGGCCAATCGGCAGCAGCCGAAGTGAACTGCCGATCCCATCGACACTGCAGGGTTCGTGCAGGTCAAGTCTTTGATGTGGAGCGTGAATTTTAGTAGGCGTAAGACTACCTGAACATGCCGCTCAGACTGGAGAGCGGGTCTTTGCCATGTGCCTCGGCATTCAATGCGGAGAATTTTCGTCCCCGCAATGCCGACTATTTTCCATGTGCGAGGTTGTCTTCATGAACGGCGATTGCCTCATCGATGTCGTCGTAAAAGGTGACTTTGCCGTCCTTGATGATTCCGCCGATGTGACAGAAGGCGCGCAGCAGCGAAGAGGAGTGGGACACGAGAAGCAGCGTCGCGTTCTCCCGCCGTTCATCGAACACCTTCTTGCTCTTTTTCTTGAAGGAACTGTCGCCGACGGCGATGACTTCGTCGATGAGATAGTATTCGAACTCGATCGCCATGCAGATACCGAAGGCGAGGCGGGCGCGCATGCCGGCCGAATAGGTGCGCACCGGCATGTCGAGATAGGAGCCCAGCTCCGAAAAATCCTTCACGAACTCGAGGACTTCTTCGCGGTCCTTGCCATAGATGTCGGCAATGAAGCGAGTGTTCTGCGCTCCGGTGAGGCGTGCGTGAACGCCTCCCTTGAAGCCGAGCGGCCAGGAGATCTTGCCGGTGCGGTAGATGTTGCCGGTGGTCGGCGTATCGATGCCGGAAATGAGGTTCATCAACGTGGACTTGCCGGCACCGTTGCGGCCGAGGATGCCGATGTTCAGTCCCGGCCTGAAGGTCGCGGTGAAATTCTCCAGCACGACCTTTTTGCCGCCACGCGGATTCTTGAAGACCTTGCTGACGTTGTCGAACACGATCATTCGCTGATGATCCTGTTTCTGTAGAACCGATCGAGTGCCAGCCCGATCACCAGGAGGCCGGTCGATACGGACAGCAGGTAGGTTTTGTCCAGCACGGAAACGTAGTCGAGGTAGGTGGCCGAACGGAACCATTCCACGCAGTGAAGGAAGGGGTTCCACCAGATGATCGCCAGTATCTGTGGCGGCAGCGTCGCAGGCACGAACACGACGCCCGACGAAAGCATCAGTGGCATGTTGCTGAATTTGAGCACCTTCGCCCAGAGCGGAACCAGGGTTCCGAATGTCGCGGTAAAGACCGCGAAGGAGAAGGCGAAATAGCTGATCGCGAGCACGCTTGCGCCGAATTCCAGCGGATAGACGATGATCTTGCGGCCGAGAAACGCGTACATGAAGAAAAGGAACAGCGCGCAGATGATCAGCCAGATGATCGCTTCCAGAATGAAGGCGGCAACGATCGTGTCCAGCGGCTTGACCAGCGGATAGGCCAGCATCGGCTGATTGTGCGACAGTCCGTTAGCTGCCTTTCTGGCAATCAGGTTCGTCATGCGAAACCCGATCACGCCGGTGAGGAAGAACAGCATCGCGCTGTCGCCGAAGGGCAGCTTGCTGCGAACGAAGCCATGCATCAAAAGGAACATCCCTACGTAGATCGCAGGTTCCAAGAGCGTCCACAGATAGCCGATGCGGCTTTCGCCGAAGCGGGTCACGCCGCTTCGGACCACCAACGCTGCGATGACGCGCGCATTCTCCCTCAAGGCATAGCGAAAGCTTTTCTCCGTCAGGTACATCGTGGCGTTTCCAGAGTTCCACCTCGGCGGCGACGAACCGCCATCAAATGGCGTGGTCCTTGATCGACTTGTAGACGAAGAAGCCGACGAGCCAGGCTGCGAAGAATGCCAAGAAACCGAGCAGCGTATTCAGAAAACGCTTCGGATAGATGGCAATTTCGGGAACACGCGGCGCGACATAGGTTGCAAAGAAGCGCTCCTGCTTCTGGGCCTCCACCATCGCGGTCTCCAGGCCGGCGAGTGAAGTCGAATAGGCCTTCACGGCAAATTCCTGTTCGATCGAGAGTTGCGAGAAGCGATCGATGACCTCGGTCAGGTTGCCGTTCCCGGTACCGGCATTGCGGCCTGTCTTCTGCACGGTTCCCGAGCCGACGCGGGCCTTCTGTTCGGCAAGCTGTGCCTCAAGGGCGATGATGCGTCGTTCCATCACCTTGGCGGACGGGGCTTCTCTGCTGGCGGCAGTGGTCAGCGCCTTGTAGCGACTTCTGATCTGGGCCAGTTCTTTCTCGATGTCACCGATGATCGACGATTCCATCGACGCAAGCGTGCTCGGATCGACCGCCTGTTCGGTCTGGCGCAACTGCGACAGCTGCTCGCGGACGCTGGCCAGTCGGTTCTCGGCGCGCTCGACCTGCTTGTTGACGACGTCGGTATACTGGTTGCGGGATTCTTCGGACAGCTTGTTCACGAGGTTTTCGGAAACGAGCAGGACCGCATCCGTAATCCTCTTGGCGTCCTCGGGCGTAAAGGCGTACACCTGCAGCGTCACGTTGCCGGTCGTCGAATTGAAGCTGACATTGATCATGTCGCGCCAGTAGGACACGAACTTGTCCAACGGAACGTCGGCTGCGGTCTTGTAGAAGAAGTCGATGCCGTCGTGTGCATACAGCGTACGGACATCAAGGCCGACCTGATCGCGCATGTCCTGCAGGACCTGCTGGGACTGGACATAGTCGGTTACGATATAGGAGTCGCCGGATTCGGCCGTGGTACCCATCAGGCTGCCCAGTCCGAGGGCTCCGAGAGAACTCTGGTTGGCGCCACGGACCGCGAACTGGGTCTCGACCTCGTACTGGGGGCTTGCCATGAATGCGAAATAGAAGCCGACGACAAGCGTCGGCACGATCACGGCGAGCAGGAACGAGACCGGCGTCCAGGCGATCTTGCTCGTCCTTTTGGGAAGGACAGGCATTTCGAAGATCGACGCGGTCGAAAATTTCTTGCCCGGTTCCTTCTTGGCGGGCAGGAGATCGTCGTCGTCATCGAACGGATCGCGTCCCGGCCTCGAATCGGCCGCAGCCGACGCCTCGCGGATGAGGCGACGCTTCTGGCGCTCGGCACGACGAACGATTCGCGCCTTGGCCATATCCAGAAGGTTGCTGGCCTGCGGCTGCTCTCGGCTTTCTGGTTCCAGCTCGGGTGCTGCGGGCGCAGTGTCTTTCTTCACGGCAATGCTCTCGTGGTTGACTAGGTAATATTTGCTAAATGCCTGATCAGTCGGCAGTTTATTCGATACGTCATCCAGTTACAAGATGACGGCCCATGTGCTGATCCTCAACCATGGGCGAAGTTTCTGTCCGTATGGAGGCAGCGCTTCCAACATACCCCCTGTTCACGTGTCAATTCGTTAATATTGTGACGGTGCCGGCAAGGAAAAGTTGTTCAGGAAGCGTGACCCCGGCCGATGAAGGCCGAATTTGCAAAATCGACGTCGGTGGATTGGTCGGTCTTGCCATACCGGAACGGGCTTCCATCCGGGCAGGTGACGCGGCCGCCGGCCGCCCGCAGCACCGCGTCTCCGGCTGCGGTGTCCCACTCCATCGTGCGCCCGAAGCGCGGATAGACGTCGGCGAGCCCTTCCGCGAGAAGACAGAACTTGAGCGACGAACCGATCGTGGTGTGGTCGCAAATTCCCTCCGTACGAAGGAATTCTTCGGTCTGCGGATCGCCGTGGGAGCGGCTGATGACCGCCTTGAGGCTTGCATTTCGGGCGCGACAGCCGATCGGCCGGCGGTTCAGCACGTTGAAGTTCTCGTCCACGTCGAACTTCTCGGCCTGCCCGTTCGCACCGCGGTAAGCGGTCCCGAGGGCAGGGGCATAGACGATACCGGCGACCGGAACGCCGTTCTCGATCAGCGCGATATTGACGGTGAACTCGTCGCGTCTCGCGATGAATTCACGCGTGCCGTCAAGCGGGTCGACGAGGAAGAAGGAGCGCCCGCGAACGTCCGGCACGTTGCCGCCGGCCACCGCCTCCTCCGCCACGACCGGAATATCGGGAAAATGCTCTCCGAGTTGCGCAAGGATGATCGCTTCGGCGCGTTCGTCCGCCTCCGTCACCGGCGTCGCATCCTTCTTGAGCACAACGGATGGCCCGGCGCGATAGACTTCGAGAATGGCGCGTCCGGCGTCCAGCGCCGCCTTTTCGAGTATCGCCATGAGATCGGTGGGCAGGGTCATCGATGTTTCCTGATCATGCGTCATGCGAATGCGGCCTGCCATGCCGGCCGGGATTTGCCGGCGCGGCATGGGGCGGCGGCTTGCCGGTCGTTATCTTTCGGCAAGGTACTGGGCGATTCGGAGCGCCAGTTCATCGGGGCTGTGGTCGACGGTCCGCAGGTGGATTTCTGCGTTTTCAGGCTCCTCATACGGCGAACTGATGCCGGTGAAGTTCTGCAGTTCGCCTGCCATCGCCTTCTTGTAGAGGCCCTTCGGATCGCGCTTGGTGCATTCCGACAAGGGCGTGTCGACGAAGATCTCGATGAAATCGCCCTCCTCGAAAAGGTCGCGCGCCATCAGCCGCTCGGAGCGGAACGGCGAGATGGCGGAGACGATCACGATCAGGCCTGCCTGGGTCATGAGCTTGGCCACTTCCGCCATGCGGCGGATGTTTTCGACGCGGTCTTCGGCCGTGAAGCCGAGGTCGCGGTTCAGGCCGTGACGGACGTTGTCGCCATCCAGCACATAGGTGTGCTTGCCCTGGGCGTGCAGCAGCTTTTCCAGCGTGTTGGCGATGGTGGATTTGCCGGCACCGGAATAGCCGGTCAGCCACAGGACGGCCGGCCTCTGGTGCTTCAGCGCCGCGCGCGCTTCCTTGTTGATGTCGAGGGCCTGCCACTGGATGTTCGTCGCGCGACGGAGCGGGTGGTCGATCATGCCTGCGCCGACGGTGGCATTGGTGAAGCGGTCGATCAGCACGAAGTTTCCGGTGGTCCGGTTGTCCTTGTAGCTGTCGAAGGCGATCGGCGATTGCGTTGAAATATTGCAGACGCCGATCTCGTTCATATGCAGAGACTTGCTGGCCTCGTGCGAGAAGTTGTTGATGTCGACCTGGTATTTCAGTGCCGTGATCGTCGCTGGGACGCTGTCGACTTCCGTGCGCAGAACGTAGCTGCGGCCGGGCATCATCGGCTCGGATGAAAACCAGACGAGGTGGGCCATGAACTGGTCTGCCAGCTGCGGGCGATCTTCGGCGGCGGCAAGCAGGTCGCCCCGCGAAACGTCGACCTCGTCGTCAAGGACGAGGGTCACGGCCTGCCCCTGGACTGCGCTTTTGAGGTTGCCGTCCGCCGTCACGATGCTTCTCACCGTCGAGGTGTGGCCGGACTTGGTGACCGCGATCCGGTCGCCGACCGAGACGCGCCCGGCGGCGATCTGGCCGGCAAAGCCGCGGAAATCCAGATGCGGACGGATGACGAGCTGAACGGGAAGGCGGAACGGCCGGTTCAGGTCCGCATCGGCGATCGGAACGGTTTCCAGATGGCCGAGCAGGCTGGGTCCCTGATACCAGGGCATGTTCTGCGAGGCGATCGTCACGTTGTCGCCGTAGCGGGCGGAAATCGGGATCGGCGTGATCGTCTGGAAGCCGAAGTCCAGGGTGAAGAAGCGAAAGTCGTTCGCGATCGTTTCGAAGACGGTCTCGTCATAGTCGACGAGATCGATCTTGTTCACGGCCAGCACGATATGGCGGATGCCGAGGAGCGAAGCGATGTAGGCGTGGCGGCGTGTCTGCTGGAGAATGCCCTGGCGGCTGTCGACGAGCAGGATCGCCAGGTCGGCCGTCGATGCGCCGGTCGCCATGTTGCGGGTATATTCCTCGTGGCCGGGCGTGTCGGCGACGATGAAGCGGCGCTCCGAGGTCGCGAAGTAGCGATAGGCAACGTCAATGGTGATGCCCTGCTCGCGCTCGG
This sequence comes from Mycoplana rhizolycopersici, assembly GCF_013378445.1. GTDB lineage: Bacteria > Pseudomonadota > Alphaproteobacteria > Rhizobiales > Rhizobiaceae > Mycoplana > Mycoplana rhizolycopersici. The sequence goes on along the minus strand of NZ_JABXYK010000005.1, from coordinate 122,624 downwards.
CCTCGAGGCCGTCGAGCAGGAGCGAGAAGTCGATGGCGTCGCCGGCGTTTCCGTGCCGCACGCTGTCGCGCTCGAGCGCTTCGAGCTGGTCGTCGAAGATCAGCTTGGTATCGTACAGCAACCGGCCGATCAGCGTCGATTTGCCATCGTCCACCGAGCCGCAGGTGATGAAGCGCAGGAGCGGCTTCTGCTCCTGCTCGGCGAGGTATTCCTTGAGCGCGTCGCTCGTTGCGGCAAATGCAAGCGCGTTCATCAGAAATATCCCTCGCGTTTTTTCTTTTCCATCGACCCGGCCTCGTCCTTGTCGATCAGCCGGCCCTGGCGCTCGGAGGTGCGCGCAGTCAGCATCTCGCGCACGATGTCCGGAACGGTGGCGGCGTCCGATTCGATGGCGCCGGTCAGAGGATAGCACCCGAGCGTGCGGAACCGCACCAGCCGTTCTTCCACCGCTTCACCGTCTGCGACCGGCATGCGCTCGTCGTCGCGCATGATGAGCATCCCGTCGCGCTGGATTACCGGGCGGGTTGCTGCGAAGTACAGCGGCACGATCGGTATCTCTTCTTTCAGGATGTACTGCCAGATGTCCAGTTCGGTCCAGTTGGACAGCGGAAAGACGCGCATCGATTCGCCCGGTGCGACGCGGGTGTTGTAGGTCTTCCACATCTCTGGGCGCTGGTTCTTCGGATCCCAGGAATGCTGGGCATTGCGGAAGGAGAAGATGCGCTCCTTGGCGCGGGATTTCTCCTCGTCGCGGCGGGCGCCTCCGAATGCGGCATCGAAGCCGTACTTGTCCAGCGCCTGGCGGAGCGCCACGGTCTTCATCATATGGGTGTGAAAGCTGGAGCCGTGGCTGATGGGGCCGATGTTCTGCTCCACGCCGTCGGGATTGATATGGACGATCAGGTCCAGCTCCAGCTCTTTCGCCGTCCGGTCGCGGAAGTCGATCATCTCGCGAAACTTCCAGGTGGTGTCCACGTGGAGGAGCGGGAAGGGCAGCTTGGCCGGGAAAAACGCCTTGCGGGCGAGGTGCAGCAGGACGGACGAGTCCTTGCCGATCGAATAGAGCATAACGGGCTTCGAGGCGGTGGCGGCGACTTCCCGAAAGATATGGATTGCCTCTGCTTCGAGACGTTGAAGATGTGCAAGCGACATTATCTGGTTCCGTTTCCTTCCGCGCAGCGTTCCCAGGTCTTTCCTTAAGGCGCGCGGGTTCGGCAATGGGGCGATCTGCAGATCGGCTTCTTCCTATTTCACGCTCCGTTTACTCGGGTTTGCACGATGGCTGCAATGGGCCTCCACCAAGATTGTTGGTGCGGATACGGCATTCCGTTGCCCCTGTTGCTCTGGCGCCGCTCACGGCGAAACGGTGAATTCCACCGTATCGACAGGCTTATTTGCGAGCAAAGCGCAGTTTTTTTGTCGTTCCTGCCGAATTAATTGTCAAATCCACCAAAATACCGAAGAAGTTGATGGTCTCGGCATTTTGCGCTTCCCTTTTGACCGGAAAGCAGTATGGAATCCCACTGTTCAAGGGCTCTTCCAAAAGCTCAAATAACAAGAGATGCGGCCACATGGATCGCATCCAGGGGATAGACAATGGAATACTTTGTCCAGCAGCTCATAAACGGGCTGACTCTAGGCTCGATCTATGGGCTGATCGCCATCGGATATACGATGGTTTATGGCATCATCGGCATGATCAACTTCGCTCACGGCGATATTTTCATGCTCGGCGGCTTTGCCGCCCTCATCATCTTTCTGATCCTTACAAGCGTCTTTGTCGGGCTCCCGGTCGTCATCCTGCTGCTGGTGATGATGGCCGCCGCTATGCTGACGGCGGCGTTGTGGAACTGGACGATCGAAAAGGTCGCCTACCGCCCCTTGCGCGGTTCGTTCCGCCTGGCGCCGCTGATCACCGCGATCGGCATGTCGATCACCCTGTCGAACTTCGTTCAGGTGACCCAGGGCCCGCGCAACAAGCCGATCCCGCCGCTTGTGTCGTCGGTCTACGAAGTCTTCGGCCTCTCGGTCTCGCTGAAGCAGATCATGATCATGATCCTGACCGTGTCGCTTCTGGCCGTATTCTGGTACATCGTGAACAAGACCTCGCTCGGCCGCGCCCAGCGTGCCACCGAACAGGACCGCAAGATGGCGGCTCTGCTCGGTATCGACGTCGACCGCACCATCTCCATCACCTTCATCATGGGCGCGGCACTCGCGGCCGTCGCCGGTACCATGTATCTGATGTACTATGGCGTGATCGTGTTCACCGACGGCTTCGTCCCGGGCGTCAAGGCCTTTACGGCTGCGGTTCTCGGCGGCATCGGATCGTTGCCGGGCGCGGTTCTCGGCGGGCTTCTGATCGGGCTGATCGAATCCTTGTGGTCGGCCTACTTCACGATCGACTACAAGGACGTCGCCACGTTCTCGATCCTGGCCATCGTCCTGATCTTCAAGCCGTCCGGCATCCTCGGACGACCGGAAGTCGAGAAGGTATAATTCAATGGCAACGACAACCTACTCCAAGGAGAGCGCCGGCGGGTCCCTGACGGCGCGGGCTCTGCGCGAGGGCTTTTTTGCCGGTCTCGTCGCCTTCGGCCTGTTCTTCCTCTTCGTCGGCCTCGAGACGACGCAGAACATCCGCAACGAACTGGTGCTGAACCAGCGCTGGGGTCTTCTCGCCATCTTCGTGGCGGTCGCCGCCGCCGGCCGGTTCCTCGGCGTGCTCTATGTCCAGCCTTGGCTCGCAGCGCGCAAGACCGCGAAGGCCGCGGTCGCGGACAAGGATGTCCCGGAGACATTCCTTGCACGCAATTTCAGCAAGCTTGCAATCCTTGCGCTGGTGCTGATGCCGCCGGTCGCGGTGGCGCTCTTCGGCGTCCAGGGCTCGCTGAAATGGGTCGACAACTTCGGTATCCAGATCCTTATCTACGTGATGCTGGCCTGGGGTCTGAACATCGTCGTCGGCCTCGCAGGCCTGCTCGATCTTGGCTATGTCGCCTTCTACGCGGTCGGCGCCTATTCCTATGCACTGCTCTCCCAGCATTTCGGCTTCTCGTTCTGGATCCTGCTGCCGCTGGCCGGCATCCTTGCCGCCTTCTGGGGCATGATCCTGGGCTTCCCCGTGCTTCGGCTGAAGGGGGACTATCTGGCGATCGTGACGCTCGCCTTCGGTGAGATCATCCGCCTCGTCCTCATCAACTGGACGGAAGTCACAAAGGGTACGTTCGGCATTTCCGGCATTCCCAAGGCCAGCGTCTTCGGCATCTGGTCGTTCGACGTGGGTGCGGCGAACAACTTTGCCAAGGTGTTCGAACTGCCGATGTCGTCGGCCTACTACAAGATCTTCCTGTTCTATGTGATCCTGGCTCTGGCGCTGCTGACGGCCTATGTCACCATCCGGCTGCGTCGCATGCCGATCGGTCGTGCATGGGAAGCGCTTCGCGAGGACGAGATCGCCTGCCGTTCGCTCGGCATCAACACGGTCACGACCAAGCTCACGGCCTTTGCGACGGGGGCGATGTTCGGCGGCTTCGCCGGCTCGTTCTTCGCCGTCCGCCAGGGCTTCGTCTCGCCGGAATCCTTCGTGTTCCTGGAGTCCGCGATCATCCTGGCGATCGTCGTACTCGGCGGCATGGGGTCGCTCGTCGGCATCGCCGTGGCCGCAACGGTCATGGTCGGTGGAACCGAGCTCCTGCGCGAGATGACCTTCCTCAAGGCGATCTTCGGCCCGGACTTCACGCCGGAACTCTACCGCATGCTGATTTTCGGCCTCGCAATGGTCGTGGTGATGGTTTGGAAGCCGCGCGGGTTCGTCGGCAGCCGGGAACCGACCGCCTTCCTGCATGAGCGCAAGGCCGTATCGGGTAGCTTCACCAAGGAGGGCCACGGCTGATGTCCGCCCTCGAGACGAATACGATGACCAACGAACCAATCCTGAAAGTCGAGCATCTGTCGATGCGCTTCGGCGGGCTGATGGCGATCAACGACCTGTCCTTCGAGGCCCGGCGTGGCGACATCACCGCGCTCATCGGCCCGAACGGCGCAGGCAAGACAACCGTCTTCAACTGCGTAACCGGCTTCTACAAGCCGACCATGGGCATGGTCACGATGACGCAGCGCTCGGGCAAGAAGTTCCTGCTCGAACGCATGCCCGACTTCGAGATCACGCGCGACGCCAAGGTCGCGCGTACGTTCCAGAACATCCGCATGTTCTCGGGCCTGACGGTGCTGGAGAACCTGCTGGTCGCACAGCACAACATGCTGATGCGGGCATCCGGCTTCACCATCCTCGGCCTGCTCGGCTTTGCCGGCTACCGGCGCGCCACGGAGCAGTCGATCGAGATCGCAAAGTACTGGCTGGAGAAGGCGGATCTTTTGAGCCGCGCTGACGATCCCGCCGGCGATCTTCCCTATGGCGCGCAGCGCCGGCTGGAGATCGCGCGCGCCATGTGCACGGGGCCGGAATTCCTTTGCCTGGACGAACCGGCCGCCGGTCTGAACCCGCGTGAATCGCTGGCTCTGAACGAACTTCTGCGATCGATCCGCCAGGACACCGGCACTTCGATCCTGCTGATCGAGCACGACATGTCCGTGGTCATGGAAATCTCCGACCACGTCATCGTTCTGGAATACGGACAGAAGATTTCCGACGGCACGCCGGAGGAAGTGAAGAACGATCCGAGGGTCATCGCGGCCTATCTGGGCGTCGAGGACGAAGAGGTCGAAGAGGTGATCGAAGAGATCGAGGAGATCCAGGAGACCGAAGGCGGGCAGGGGGGTAAGCACTGATGAGCGAGACCCTTCTCAAGGTCCATGCCGTGGAGACCTACTACGGCAACATCCGTGCGCTGGCAGGCGTCGACGTGGAAGTGAACCGCGGCGAGATTGTCAGCCTGATCGGCGCGAACGGCGCGGGCAAGTCGACCCTGATGATGACGATCTGCGGCAGCCCGCAGGCGCGCACCGGTACTGTCACCTTCGACGGGCAGGACATCACCCGGCTGCCGACGCACGAGATCGCCCGGCTGCGTATCGCCCAGTCGCCGGAAGGCCGCCGCATCTTCCCACGCATGACGGTCTATGAAAACCTCCAGATGGGGGCCAGCCTCGACAAGCTGAAGTACTTCGACGAGGACGTGGAGAAGATCTTCACGCTGTTCCCGCGTTTGAAGGAGCGTCAGGCGCAGCGCGGCGGCACGCTTTCGGGCGGCGAGCAGCAGATGCTGTCGATCGGCCGCGCGCTGATGGCCCGGCCGAAGCTTCTGCTGCTGGACGAGCCTTCGCTCGGCCTGGCGCCGCTGATCGTCAAGCAGATCTTCGACGCCATCAAGGTCTTGAACAAGGAGCAGGGGCTGACCGTATTCCTCGTCGAGCAAAACGCTTTTGCGGCGCTCAAGCTGTCGGACCGCGGCTACGTCATGGTCAACGGCCGGGTCACGATGAGCGGTTCGGGCAAGGAGCTGTTGGCCAATCCGGAAGTGCGCGCCGCCTATCTCGAAGGCGGGCGGCATTGAGGACGGGGCGCACGGTCCCTCGGGACCATGGGCAGAACCGATGCGTTACAGCGACCTTTGCGCGTCTCCAAAGACGCGCGGCGCTGTAGAGGAGTATGTGAGATGCAGGGAATTCTCTACGAGGAGCCGTCTTTCCTCCAGTTTCTTTTCGTCACCGTCATCATGGGCGGATGGACCGCTTGGCGGACGGGAAAGAGCGTTGCGGAAAACTGGCAGAACTACAGGACGCTCGTCCTCTACGTGTTGTTGCTGGGGGCGGCCATCCGCTTCATCCACCACGCGCTGTTCAACGGTAGCATGCTGACTTTGCAGTACTATTTCGTGGACACCGCGGTGCTTTTGTTGTTTGCTACGGCCGGTTATCGCTTCTACCGCACCAGGCAGATGACCAATAACTACTACTGGCTCTACGAGAAGGTTTCGCCCTTCTCCTGGAAAGCCAAATAAGAGGGAACCCCACGCCCGGCGTGCTGGCGCCGTGCTGGAAAGAAGACACCGGCGCAATGACGGTGGGTATTGCGATCGGTTAAAAAAGCCTACCTGCCTTAAAATCTTGGGAGTTACGAAATGAAGAAGTCTCTCTTGTCGGCTGTTGCTTTGGCTGCAATGGTCGCGTTCAGCGGCAATGCATGGGCCGACATCCTGATCGGCGTCGGCGGTCCGCTGACCGGCCCGAACGCCGCATTCGGCGCGCAGTTGCAGAAGGGTGCCGAACAGGCCGCTGCCGACATCAATGCAGCCGGCGGCGTCAATGGCGAGCAGATCAAGATCGTGCTCGGCGACGACGTTTCCGACCCGAAGCAGGGCGTTTCGGTCGCCAACAAGTTCGTCGCTGACGGGGTGAAGTTTGTCGTCGGTCACTTCAACTCGGGCGTTTCGATCCCGACCTCGGAAATCTATGCCGAAAACGGCATCCTGCAGATTTCACCGGCCTCGACCAACCCGACCTACACCGAGCGTGGTCTGTGGAACACCTTCCGTACCTGCGGCCGTGACGACCAGCAGGGTGCCGTGGCCGGCGCCTTCATCGCCGCGAACTTCAAGGACGCCAAGGTTGCCGTCATCCACGACAAGACCCCGTATGGCCAGGGCCTTGCCGACGAAACCAAGAAGGGAATGAACGAAGCCGGCGTCACCGAAGCCATCTATGAAGGCATCAACGCGGGCGACAAGGACTTCTCGGCCCTCATCGCCAAGATGAAGGAAGCCGGCGTCTCAATCGTCTACTACGGCGGCCTGCACACCGAAGCCGGCCTGATCATGCGCCAGATGAAGGACCAGGGCCTGAACGCAACGGTGATGTCGGGCGATGGCATCGTTTCGAACGAACTGGCCTCGATCGCCGGCGACGCCGTCGACGGTACGCTGATGACGTTCGCTCCGGACCCGCGCAAAAACCCGGCCGCAGTCGAGCTGGTCGAGAAGTTCCGCGCGTCGGGCTTCGAGCCGGAAGCCTACACGCTCTATGCCTATGCTGCCGTCCAGGTCATCGCTGACGGTGCCAAGGCTGCGGGCGGCACCGATCCGCAGGCTGTCGCCGAAGCCATCAAGGCCAAGGGTCCGTTCAAGACCGCCATCGGCGAACTCGGCTTCGACGAAAAGGGCGACATCACCCGTCCGGACTACGTCATGTACACCTGGAAGAAGGGTGACGACGGCAAGTTCAGCTACTTCCAGAACGAGTAGTCGTTCCGGCGGAAAGGGCGGCCTTCGGGCCGCCCGAACCGGTTCAATATTGAGCCCGGCGCTTGCGTCCGGGCTCTTTTCGTGTCTGGTGTTGGGCAGAGTTGGAGGAACGGATGACCAAACCACGTATCTTGCTGACGAGAAGATGGCCGGCCGCCGTGGAAGCGGCCCTTGCGGAGCGGTTCGACACGACGTTGAACGCCGATGACCGGCCGATGGATCAGGTCGCGCTCGCAGCAGCGCTGGCGACGTACGACGCCGTGCTTCCGACGGTATCGGACAGGCTGCCGGCGGCGTTGTTCGATCAGGGCACGTTGCGGGCAGGAATCATCGGCAACTACGGGGTGGGCTACAATCACATCGATGTCGCCGCGGCTGCGGGCAAGGGCATCGTCGTCACCAATACGCCGGGCGTGCTGACCGATTGCACCGCGGATATCGCCATGACGCTGCTTCTCTCGGTCGCGCGCCGTGCGGGCGAGGGCGAGCGGGAGGTGCGGGCAGGTGCGTGGTCCGGCTGGCGCCCGACGCACATGATCGGCACGAAGGTCACCGGCAAGACGCTCGGCATCATCGGTTTCGGGCGGATCGGCAAGGCGATGGCGAAGCGCTGCCACTTCGGGTTCGACATGGACGTGGTGTTCTACAACCGCTCCCCTGTCGATCCTGCCGAGGCGGCGCGCTATGGCGCCCGCCAGATGGAGAGCGTCGAGGAGGTTCTTTCGGTGGCGGACTTTGTGTCGCTGCACTGCCCCGGTGGCGGGGAAAACAGCAACCTCATCAATGCCGCGCGGCTGCAAGCCATGAAGCAGTCCGCCTTTCTGATCAACACCGCCCGCGGCGACGTGGTCGGCGAGGCCGCTCTTGCCGCAGCACTTTCGGAGCGCCGCATCGCCGGTGCGGGCCTGGATGTCTATGCGGCCGAGCCGCATGTGCCCGATGCGCTCCGGGGCATGGACAATGTCGTGCTGCTGCCGCATCTCGGCAGCGCGACTGCCGAGACACGCATCGCCATGGGCATGAAGGTGGTCGACAACGTGACCGCCTTCTTCGACGGGCGGGAACCGCCGGACCGGGTGGCCTGACGCACGGAACCCCGGCGGTTGCGGCTTTGGCGCGCATGGCGCAAATGCCGCAGTTCCGGAAAATATGCGTTTTCCCTCGCGGATGCTGCGAGGGCTATCGCTTGCGCGCCGGCGGGAATCGGGCCACCATCCGGGTTCAAGGCAGGCTGGCGCGTCGGCGGGTCAGGGGCAGGACGCACCGGGATATGAACCGGATCCGGGTATTTACCCGGCGCCGCTCCGCGTTCGGGGCTCATTTGATCGCGTGCCGTATAGGGAAGAGCGCTCCAGGGCGGGAAAGGCGAAGGCCATGATCCCGAATGGAGATTTTTATGCCTCATCCAGCTGCAAGTGAAGGAAATCCGCGATCTGTTGCTGCTGCTGCCGCATTGCTGCGGCCGTTTTTACTGGTTGTCAGCGTTTCATGCGCGATCCAGGCGACCGCCATTCCGGCCCGCGCGCATGATGCGCCGAGTGGCTGGAGCTATCCCTATTCCTGCTGCTCGATGCAGGACTGCCGGCCCGTCGCGACCAAGGCGATAAGCGAGCGCCCGGAAGGCTTCGTCATCAACGGCACCGGCGAGGTCGTGCCTTACCGGGACGCGCGCGTGCGTCCATCTCCGGACGGCGAATTTCACTGGTGTTCGGTCGCCGGCGGAGAGCATGGGCGGACCATCTGCCTGTTCGTGCCGCCACGGGCCTATTGACGGTATTCGACCTCAGCCAAAAACAGCACCCGGCATGCAATGGCTCGATACCGGTCGCCATAGAGCGTTTCGGGGGCGGCTTTTCGCGTCTCGAAATCTGACAGCTTGCAATCTATGGTGCTGTCTTGGCACAATACGGGCGGATCGGTCGATTTTTAACATTGCGATTAGGGCGGCATGAATTCCACCCAATTATGTTCTCTGCATGAAAGTGCGGAGACTGTAATGTTTCGGGACGTATCGCTGTCGGAGGAGGGATTGCGCACGCACCGGCACGCGCCGGCCAGGGCGGATCTTGCGACGATCCTGCCCTACAGTTTCCTTGTGGCTGCGGCGATCGCGATCGGCGTCCATCTTGTGCTGAGTGCACTGCACGCGCCGTTCCGACTGTTGCCGATGCTTGAACCGGGCCCGGCAGCACTCGGCATCACGCCGTCGATCATCATTGCGGCCAGCGTCGCCGGGCTGCTGGCGGCCATGGCAGGGATCGGCCTTGGCGCGTTGAAGCATGCGCGCGCCCGGCTTCGGCGCGACAGCCTCGAGGATACCATCTCCGACGTCATGCAGCCGGAGACGGTTGTGGCCGCGATCGAGGCCGCTGCCAGCCCCGGTTTCGTCGTGCTGTTCCAGGTCGCGCATTTCCCGTTTCTTTCCGTCCGCCATGGGGCGGATGCCGCGAACGCCATCCTGCGCGTGGCGACGGAGGAGCTTTCGCGCATGTTCCATGCACCACATCAGATTGGACGCCTGGCGGCCGGCGAATTCGTCGTGACGGTCGACGGAGCGAACGCCGACGACTGCATCCTTCTGGTCGAAGAGGTCCGTCGCTCCGTATCAGGCCGGTCGATTACGACCGATAGCGGGGAACTGCGGGTGACGATGCTTGCCGGAATGGCGCGGATTTCGCCCAACGTCCAGGCTTCGGACAGCCTGGAGAGTGCACGCCGGGCGATAGAGCACGCGCGCAACGCCGCCAGCGACAGCGTCGTCTACGCCTTCGACAAGCACGCAAAGCCGGTCTCCTGACGCGAGGCAGGCCGCATTCTCGCAGATTCGTTCCCGACGCTTCAGGCCTGTTTCGCTGTCTCAGATCGACTGCAGGACCTCGGGATCGTTGACCTGTACCAGACGCCCGCGCACGCTGACGCCATGGCGCCGCAGATAGGAGAAGGCGCGCGAAAGGGCTTCCGGCGCCAAACCCAGTTGCCCGGCCAGCAGGTTCTTCTGGTAGGGGAGGCGGAAGCTGACATTGCGGGCACCCTGCGGGCACTGCTTCTTGAGATAATGCGCCACACGCTGCGGGGCGGTGTGCAGGCGGTCATCTGCGAGCATGGAGAGGCTGCTGGCGAACTGACCGGAGAGCGCAGATGCCAGGGCGAGGGCCAGGTCCGGCTTTCTTGCAGCCAGCTCGCGAATGCGCTGCAGGTCGAACTGCGCGACCTTGACGCTATCGGTCGCCTGCGCATTGACGCAGTAGGTCTGGCGGTCCAGGCAGACGCTGCTGCCGATCACGTCGCCGGGCTCGTGGATCAGGAGATCCACTTCCCGTCCCTGCGGGGAGAGATGGAAGGTGCGGACGTAGCCGCTCAGCACGCAGACGAGTGTCTCGGCCGGATCTCCCTCGCGGAACAGCATCTGCCGCGGACCGACCGAGCGAATGATGGCGAATTCTAGCATCGCCGCCACGGTGTCCAAATCCAGCGCTGTCAGCAGCGGCAGGCATCCCAGGGTCTCGCGCTCCCAGGCGTTCGGTCTCGTCATCCTGTTCATTGCTTCACGCCCTTCCCATTGTCCTTGCGGGGCCGTGCCTCTTCAAGAGAGGCGGCTGCCCGGTGCATGGGTAAAGGTTAAGGAGAAATGGTGCGGTCCACGTTGATTTCGGTCAAATGGTCGCAGCCCATATTCGCAATGCTTCATAAGCAAAAGCCGGGCGCTTGCGACGCCCGGCTCGAAGATGCCCTGCTTCGCTTTTTGCTATTCTGCGGCAAGCGCCGAATGATGGACCACGCTCAGCGGCTTCTTTCCGCGGTCGCCCTGCTTCTCCAGTGCCGAAACCCTTCCTTCAATGGCTTCCAGATCCTCGGTCGTCTTTGCCGTAGCCTCGGTCAGTGCCTCGTTGTCGAGCGGTGCGGTTTCCTCGTCCTTCCTGCCGACGAAGCGGCCGAAGATCCACGCCAGCAAGCGCGAGAGATCGTCCATGATCAGGAAGAACGACGGCACGACGACGAGCGACAAAACGGTCGACACGATGATGCCGCCGATCACCGCAATCGCCATGGGCGCGCGGAAGGTACCCCCTTCGCCGACCCCGAGCGCGGATGGCAGCATGCCGGCGGACATGGCGATCGAGGTCATGATGATCGGGCGGGCGCGCTTGCGGCCGGCCTCGATCATCGCCTGGGTGCGCTCCATGCCGCGATGCATCATCTCGATTGCGAAATCCACGAGCAGGATCGCATTCTTGGTGACGATGCCCATCAGCATCAGGATGCCGATCAGCACGGGCATGGACAAAGCGTTCTGTGTCAGGATCAGGCCCGCCGCCACGCCGCCGATCGCAAGCGGTAGCGAGAACAGGATGGTGAACGGCTGGATGACGTCCTTGAACAGCAGGATGAGCACCATCAGCACCAGCAGCAGCCCCAGCAGCATGGCGTTGCCAAAACTCTGCTGCATCTCCGCCTGAACCTCTGCGTCGCCGCTCTCGAGGAACTGCACCGTATCGGGCATGTCGATGCTGCGGGCGATCTCCCTGAAGCGGGCGGTTGCGGTGTCGAGCGCGACGCCGGGCTTGAGGTCGGAGCCGATCGAGACGACGCGGTTGCGGTCATGGCGCTTGATCGAGCTCGGGCCTTCCGAATAGTCGATGTCGGCCACGGACGACAGCGGCACGAACTGGCCCTTCGACGTCCTGATCTTCAGGTTGCGGATCGCGCCCAGATCGCCGCGGAAGTCGCGATCGAGCTGGACCCGGATCGGGATCAGCCGGTCGTCCAGCGACATCTTGCTGAGCTGCGAATCGATGTCGCCGATCGTCGCCACGCGGACGACCTCGGCAATCTGCGCGGTGGTGATGCCGAGGCGGGCCATGCGGTCGTCACGCGGCCGGATCTGCAGTTCGGGCCGCGGCAGCGAGCCTTCCGAGCTGACGTTCGACAGGACGGGATCGGCGCGCAGCTCGGCTTCCAGCACGGCGACGGTACGGTCGAGATCGGCCTCGCTGTTGGAGAGGAGGTTGAACGACAGGTCGCGTTCGCCGCGGTCGTTCAACTTGATGATGCGGACGTCGGGGATGTCACGAATGCTCGCAAAGACTTCCTTCTCGATATCCCATTGCGGCGTCGTGCGACCGGTAGGCGGCAGTTTCGGCAGGTACTGGCCGATGACGGGGATACCGCCGAGCACGTCGTTGACGATCTTGTTCACCAGCGATTGATCACGCTTGTCGAGTATAACCGTGATCGAAGCCCGGCGCAGTTCGAGGTCGCCCTTGGGCGAGGAGCCGCCGAGCACGAAGACGCTGTCGACGCCGGGGATGTTCCTGACGCGGTCGTAGATCTCCGCGGTTGTGCTGTCGGTATCCTCCAGCATGGCGTCCGGCGGCAGCTCGACGGAAAGCACGATGCGCGAGGCGTCTTCCGGCGGCATGAAGCTGCCGGGCACCTGGGCGAGCAGCAACAGGGAGCCTGCGAGGAAGGCGATCGCGGCCAGCAAGGTGGCATAGCGGCTGTACCAGTGGCGGGTGGTGACGGTCACCAGCCAGGTGTAACCGCGCATGAATGCGCCTTCCTTGTCCTCGTCATGGCCATCGGCATCGCTGGAGCGCATCAGGTAGGCGGCCATGACCGGCGTGATCAGACGCGCCACCATCAGCGAGAAGAAGACGGCGACGGCGACTGTCAGCCCGAACTGGATGAAGTACTGGCCGGCAATGCCCGGCATGAAGGAGACCGGCACGAAGACCGCGATGATGGTGAAGGTGGTCGCGATCACCGCCAGGCCGATCTCGTCTGCGGCCTCGATCGCAGCGCGGTAGGGCGTCTTGCCCATCTTGATGTGGCGGGCGATGTTTTCGACCTCCACGATCGCGTCGTCGACGAGAATGCCGGTCGCCAGCGTCATTGCGAGGAAACTGACGAGGTTGAGCGAGAAGCCCAACAGGTCCATCACATAGAAGGTGGGAATGGCCGAGAGCGGCAGCGCAACGGCGGAAATCAGCGTCGCCCGCCAGTTGCGCAGGAACAGCAGCACGACGATGACGGCGAGGATCGCGCCTTCCATCAGCGTGTGAAGGGCCGCCTCGTAGTTGCCGTAGGTGAAGTAGACGGCATCATCGACAAGGCTGATCGACACGTCGGGGTTCTTTTCGCGAACCGTTACCAGAGCCCTCTCCACGGATTCGGCGACCGTCACTTCGCTTGCGCCCTTGGAGCGGAAGACGGCGAAGGTGACGACGGGATTGCCGTTGAAGCGCGAGAAGGAGCGCGGCTCCTCATAGGTATCGTTAATCCGGCCGAGCTCGGAAAGGCGCACGAAACGGCCGTTGGGAAGCGCGATCGTCGTGGAGGCGAGCTTTTCCACCGAGCGCGCGTCGCCGAGCACGCGGATCGCCTGTTCGGCGCCGGCGATCTGGCCGCGCCCGGAACCGACATCGGCATTCATGCTGCGCATCTGCTGGTTCACGTCGGCGGCAGTGATGCCGAAGGACTCCAGCTTGTCGGCATTGAGCTCGATGCGGACTTCGCGGTCCGCGCCGCCGAAGCGGTCGATCTTGCCAACGCCCGGCTGGCCCTGCACGGCGCGCTTTACGGTATCGTCCACGAACCAGGACAGTTCTTCCAGCGTCATGTTCGGCGAGGAAACGGCAAAGGTCTGAATCGCCTGGCCCTCGACGTCGATCTTGGTGACGACAGGCTCTTCGATCGAGGCCGGCAGGTCGGTGCGGATGCGGTCGATTGCGTCCTTGACGTCCTGCAGCGCCTGGTTGGTCGGGACCTCAAGCTCGAACAGGATAGAGGTGACGGAACTGCCGTCGGTCACCGTCGACATGATGTCCTTGACGCCGGAAATGCCGGCGACCGCGTCCTCGATCTCCTTGGTGACCTGCAGTTCCAGCTCGGCCGGTGCCGCGCCGCTCTGCGTCACGTTCACCGCGATGACCGGCACGTCGATATTGGGGAAGCGCGTGATCGGCAGCGTATAGAACGACTGCAGGCCGACGACCATCAGCAGGAAAAACGCGAGCAGCGGTGCGATCGGATTGCGAATGGACCAAGCAGAAAAATTCATGTCCCAGATGTCCTCATCCCATGCGCCTCATGGACCGTCCCGGTTCCGACCGCCGCATTTCCTGCTGCAAAATCCCGCAGGTCAGGAATTTTCCCAAACGCCGTGGCGATGGCCACGTCAAGTTCCCGCACAACGTTTCGTTGCCGGCAGGTGCGCTATTTCACAGCCCCGGAAACGTCCGCTTTCACGGGCCGGATCCTGTCGCCGTCGCGAACATAGGCGCCGGCCTTGGCCACGACCTCGTCGCCGGCCTGCAGGCCGCCTGTGATCTCGATGACCTGGCCGTCCTGGATCCCGGTCTCTATCTTCACGAGCCTGACGACGCCGCCTTCCACTTTACGCGCAACCGTGCCCTCGCGCGAGGTGGTGACTGCGGATAGGGGCAGCACAAGACCTTTTCTCTCCTCGACGGTGATCTCGGCACTTGCGAACATGCCGACGCGCGCCTTTTCAGGTTCGTCGAGCTTGATGTAGACGCGCCCAAGCCGCGTGTCATTGTTGAGCGTCGGCTCGACCAGGCGAATGCTACCAGCCGCCCTGGCGCTGCCACCGGCCAGCGCCACGATGGCCTTCTGCCCGACGGCGAGCTTGAGGATGGAGCTTTCCGATACGTCGGCCTTCAGCTCGATCTCGCCGTCACGGATGATCGAGAAGAGCGGCTGGCTAGCGCCCATGGCGATCGAACCGATCTTGGCCGTACGAGAGGCAACGACGCCGGATACCGGGGCCTTGACGGCGGTGCGGGCCAGCTTCAGGTCGATATCGGCAATCTGGGCGTCCATGACCTTGATCTCCGCCTGCGAGACGGAAATGGCCTGCTCGGCCGACGTGACGCGGGAAATTGCGGCCTTGGCGCCGGCCGTTGCCTGGTCGAACACGGCCTGCGAGGTAGCGCCGGAGGTCACGAGCCTGTCGGCGCGCTCGCGCGCCTTGCCGGCCTCCTCGGCGTTCGCCTTCGCCTCGATCAGTTGTGCCTCCATCTGTGCCACGGAAGCGTCGGCCTTGGCACGCATGGCCTCCAGCTGGCTCTTCTCCAGCACCAGCGCATCGTCGTTAAGCGTTGCGAGCGTATCGCCTTCCTTCACCACGTCGGCGACGTCGGCTCCGAGCGCGCGGATCGACAGGCCATCGACGAGCGGTGCGACATAGATCTCTTCGACCGGCTGGATGGTGCCGGTGGCGATCACGCGGTCGACGACGGTGCGCTCTTCTACGGCCGTGACCACGATCGCGGGAAGGTTTTCCACCTGATCCACCACGGGGTCGGCATCGGCGGCCAACGCGCCGTGCGAGACGGCGGTTGCCGCAGCCATGGCGGCAGAGAGGCAGAGTACGTACTTCAATCCACGCGCCATGGGTCGACCTTCATGTAAAAAATGATTCACGAGCCGCGCCGCTGCCGCCATCAATTCTGCCGGGCGCGCATTCCTTCCCAGGCTGGAGACGGAACGGTTGCGTACACTCGTTCCGAGCGCTGTCGCCGAACCTCTACCAAGCAAGGCTCATGTAATGGGGTGCCGTTCGGCATACAAGCCTGAAACAAAATGGTGCCTCAATATTTACACGAGGCGTGGTCGGCGCGCAACAGATCGCGGTGTGCTATCTTGACGCGCATCCGCCCCTCAAATGCGAATGCGCGACAGGGTTTGCCGCGCATCCGCTTCGGTCATTTTCAGGCTCCGGACTACTTCAGAGCCTCGTCGGTGACCGCGTGCGTCCAGGCGCCCTCGGGCTCCTTGGAGATGACCGGGTCGGAGCCGCCGGCAAGCAGCGAGGCGACGGTGCGCTTGTAGTCCGCCTCGTCGAGCGCGCCGTTGGAGCCGGCCGTCAGCTTGGCGACCTCGCCCATCATGCGCTTCTGGTGCGCTTCGGTCTGCGCGCCGGTGGCATCATTTTCCAGAACGATGTCCGCTGCCGCGTCCGGGTTCTCCTCGGCCCATTTCCAGCCCTTCATCGAAGCGCGGACGAACTTGACCATCTTCTCCTTGAAGGCCGGATCCTTCAGCTTGTCCTCCAGCACGTACAGGCCGTCCTCGAGGGTCGCGACACCCTGGTCTTCATACTTGAAGGTCACGAGGTCGTCCGGCTTGATGCCGGCGTCGATCACCTGCCAGTACTCGTTGTAGGTCATGGTGGAAATGCAGGCAGCCTGCTTCTGGATCAGCGGGTCGACGTTGAAGCCCTGCTTGAGCACGGTCACGCCATCAGGTCCGCCATCGGTCGGGATCTTCAGGTGGCTCATCCACGAAAGGAACGGATATTCGTTTCCGAAGAACCAGACGCCGAGCGTCTTGCCCTTGAAGTCCTCCGGTCCCTTGACGCCGGATTCCTTCAGGCAGGTCAGCATCATGCCGGATTTCTTGAAGGGCTGGGCGATGTTGACCAGGGGAACGCCCTTTTCGCGGGTGGCGAGTGCGGAGGGCATCCAGTCGACGATCACGTCGGCGCCGCCGCCGGCGATCACCTGGGCGGGGGCGATATCGGGGCCGCCCGGCTTTATCTCGACGTCAAGACCTTCCTCCTCGTAGAAGCCCTTGTCCTTGGCCACGTAGTAGCCGGCGAACTGGGACTGGGTCACCCACTTCAACTGCAAGGCGACCTTGTCGGCTGCGCCGGCCTGGAAGGCGGCGAGCGAAAAGGCGCTTGCCATCAAAAGCGATGCGATCGTTCTTTTCATAGCGGTTCCCTCATTATCGTTTGCTTTGTTACGCCTGCCCACCGCGGACAGACGGATGCCAGAAGGTGACGGTGCGCTCCACAAGCGCAACTACCCCGTAGAAGACGGAGCCGGCGAGCGCGGCGACCGCGATCTCGGCCCAGACCATGTCGACGTTCATGCGCCCCACTTCGGTGGAGATCCGGAAGCCCATGCCGACAATGGGCGTTCCGAAGAACTCGGCGACGATGGCGCCGATCAGCGCCAGCGTGGAGTTGATCTTGAGAGCGTTGAAGATGAAAGGCCAGGCGGCCGGAAGGCGCAGCTTGACGAGCGTCTGCCACCAGCTTGCCGCATAGGTGCGCATCAGGTCGCGCTCCATGTGGCTCGCCGCAGCGAGACCGGCCACCGTGTTCACCAGCATCGGGAAGAAGGTCATGATGACGACGACGGCCACCTTCGACTGCCAGTCGAAGCCGAACCACATCACCATGATCGGCGCGACGCCGATCACCGGCAGGGCCGAGACGAAGTTGCCGAGCGGTAGCAGCCCCTTCTGCAGGAAGGGCGAACGGTCGATCAGCAGGGCCACGATAAAGCCCGAACCGCAGCCGAGCACATAGCCGGTGATCACCGATTTGAGGAATGTCTGCCGGAAATCCGCCCATAGCGTCGGCAGCGAGGTGATCAGCCGCTGCCAGATCGCGCTCGGCGCCGGCAGCAGCACGGAGGGGACGGCGAAGCCGCGCACGATCCCTTCCCACAGCACGAGGATGGTGATGCCGAAGAGCAGCGGCACGGCGATGCCGGCGGCGTGGCGGGCAATGGGGTTGTCGAACCTTTGCCGGACGAGCCACTCGTTGAAGGCCCAGGCGGCAAGCCAGAACGCCACCGCGGAGAGAAGGGAGATGGTGTTCATGCGCGCGCCCCCATTCGCCTGAGCACGGCCGAATGGGCGAGGCCGACGATGACGACGAGCAGTGCCGCCACCCCGGCCGCCATGAACAGCGCCGCCCAGATCTGCACCGTCTGGCCGTAGTAGGATCCGGCGAGCAGCCGCGCGCCCAGGCCCGCGACCGCGCCGGTCGGCAGCTCGCCGACGATGGCGCCGACGAGCGAGATCGCCACGGCCACTTTCAGCGAGGTGAAGAGATAGGGCATGGAGGAGGGCCAGCGCAGTTTCCAGAAGGTCTGCGCGGACGAGGCGTTATAGGTGTGCATCAGGTCGAGCTGGATCTGCTCGGGGCTGCGCAGTCCCTTCACCATGCCGACGACGACGGGGAAGAAGCTGAGATAGGTGGAGATCAGCGCCTTCGGCAAAAGGCCGGAAAGGCCGATGGCGTTGAGGACGACGATGATCATCGGCGCGATCGCCAGGATCGGGATCGTCTGGCTTGCGATCACCCAGGGCATCAGCGAGCGGTCCATCGCCCGGTTGTGGACGATGCCGATCGCCAGCAGGATGCCGAGCACGGTCCCCATGGCGAAGCCGAGGAGGGTGGCCGACAGCGTCACCCAGGCATGATAGACGAGGCTGCGCTTGGAGGTGACCGCCTTGTTGACGGTGGTGTCCCAAAGCTCGGCTGCGACCTGGTGCGGCGCCGGCAGGACCGGGCGTTCCTGCGCCATGGTTTTTGGCACGATTTCGGCAAACGTGATCGTCTCGCCGTTTCTCGCAGCGGTGTCGCGTTCGAACGGGGCGTTGAGGAAGATAACGGCGACGTACCAGATGGCGACGATGGCCACGATCACCGTGCCGATCGGGATGAGCCGGTCCCTGAGGAAGCTTTCCCTTTCCATGTCAGCTCCGCTCCGCTGCCGGAAGCAGCATCAGTCCCATCGCGACGACTCCGAGACCGACGCCGGCAAGCTGGGTGTTGGTCAGCCGCTCGCCGAAGACCGCAAAGGCGATGACGTTGATGAGAAGCAACTGGGCGATCGCCGATGCGGAGATAGCCAGCCCCAGCCCGCCCTCTCGCATCAGGCGCACCATCATCAGGTTGCCGACGCAATAGAGGAACAGCGACAGCACCAGCAGAAGGAGGTTGTTGCTTGCAACATAGGCGCGCGAGGCGGTCGCGGCGGAAAGAAACACGGCCATGGAGCCGGCCAGCCAGATGAGGAACTGCGGGTTCATGGGGTGGACTCCCCAGCTTTACCCCTCATCCGCCTGCCGGCACCTTCTCCCCGCAAGCGGGGGGAAGGGACCAGTCGCAAACGTTGCTCTCCCCCTCTCCCCGCCTGCGGGGAGAGGGTCGGGGTGAGGGGCAAAGCTGTGTTTTGCAGCACTGGCTCAAACATCATAGCTATGCCCCGCGCGCAGGCCCTCACGGACGCGATGGGCGATTTCCAGGAATTCGGGGGTCTCGCGGATGTCGAGCGGCCGCTCCCTGGGCAGCGTGGATTCGATCACGTCGGTGACGCGGCCGGGGCGGGGGCTCATCACCACGATCTTCGTCGAAAGGTATACGGCCTCGGGGATCGAATGGGTGACGAAACAGATCGTCTTGTTGGTCTGTGCCCACAACTTCAGCAGCGCCTCGTTCAGATGGTCGCGCACGATCTCGTCCAGCGCCCCGAAGGGCTCGTCCATCAACAGCAGGTCGGCGTCGAAGGCGAGCGCACGGGCGATCGAGGCGCGCTGCTGCATGCCGCCGGAGAGCTGCCAGGGATACTTCTTGCCGAAACCTGTAAGGCTGACGAGATCGAGCGTGCGCGCGACCCGTTCCTTCTGCTCGGCGGCCGAATAGCCCATGATTTCGAGCGGCAGGGCGATGTTCTTCTCGATGGTGCGCCAGGGATAGAGGGCGGCGGCCTGGAAGACGTAGCCGTAGGCGCGCTTGTGGCGCGCCTGTTCCGGCGTCATGCCGTTGACGGTGATCGTCCCCGATGTCGGCTTCTCCAGGTCCGCGATGACGCGCAGGAACGTGGTCTTGCCGCAGCCGGAGGGGCCGATGAAGGAGACGAAGTCGCCTTTCTCGACGGTCAGGTTGACGTCGGACAGGGCCGTCACCGGCCCGTCGGTCGTTTCGAAGGTCAATCCGAGGTTCGTGGCGCAGACGACGGACGATGCGGCGGGGCTTTTCATTTCCGTGCTCTCGATGCTGCGTTCGGAAAGAGACTGCATGTCCGTCGGATGCATTGCAATCGGCTTTGTCGTCATGGTCAGATCAGGCACGGGACTGTTCACACCGATTTGTTGGAGGAAACGTGATGGAAGCCGAAGACACACCCACTTGCCGCGTCATTCGGCCGGGCGGCCGCTATGACGGCAAGCAGGGGCTGTCCTATTTCGAGGGCATTGCGCGCGAGACGGTGGGATCGACGGGCATCTGCATGCACCTGTTGACGATCCCGCCCGGCGCGCGCGCCAAGGCGCATCTGCACGAAAGCCACGAGACGGCGATATACGTCCTGTCCGGCGAGGCGCATACCTGGTACGGCGCGCGGCTGGAAAACCATGTGATCGTGCGGGCGGGGGAGATGTTCTACATCCCCGCCGGCGTGCCGCACCTGCCGGCCAACCTTTCGGACGCGCCCTGTTCGGCCGTCATCGCCCGGACAGATCCGCACGAGCAGGAAAGTGTCGTGCTGCTGCCGGAACTGGACGGGCTGGTGGCCTAGATCACTTGCAACACAGGCTTCCGGAAGCATGACTCCGGGGCCCTGCAGCAACTGGTTCCCTTGCATGGCGCGACGCCCGGCGGGACAGAGAATGGTGGACCTGAGCGCGGTGGATGGCGCCATGCCGCTCACACCCCGGTTGCCGGAATGCCGCTGCGTTCGACCTTGCGCGGGGCGGTGATCTCCTTCCAGGTGGAGAGCGCCTTGCTGACGGCCGTCACCGGTTCGCGCCTGACGAACTCGCCGTGGCCCTCTCGGGTCTTGATGGTCGCTTCCTCGATCGCCACGACGCCGCGGGTCAGCGTGAAGCGCGGCAGGCCGCTCACTTCCTTGCCCTCGAAGACGTTGTAGTCGATCGCCGACTGCTGGGTCTTGGCGGCGACGGTCTTCGACCGCTTCGGATCCCAGACGACGATGTCGGCGTCGGCGCCGACGAGGATCGCGCCCTTCTTGGGATAGATGTTGAGGATCTTGGCGATGTTGGCGGAGGTGACGGCGACGAATTCGTTCATCGTGATCCGGCCGGTGTTGACACCGTGCGTCCACAGCATTGGCATCCGGTCCTCCAGTCCGCCCGTTCCGTTCGGGATCTTGGTAAAGTCCCCGACGCCGAAGCGCTTCTGCTCGGTGGTGAAGGCGCAATGGTCGGTCGCCACCACCTGCAGCGAGCCGGAGGCGAGGCCGGCCCAGAGACTGTCCTGATGCTGCTTGTTGCGGAAGGGCGGCGACATGACGCGGCGGGCGGCGTGGTCCCAGTCCTTGTCGAAATACTCGCTCTCGTCGAGCGTAAGGTGCTGGATCAGCGGCTCGCCATAGGCGCGGATGCCCTTCTGCCGCGCCCGGCGGATGGCCTCGTGCGCCTGCTCGCAGGAGGTGTGGACGATATAGACGGGACAGCCCGCCATGTCGGCGATCATGATGGCGCGGTTGGTTGCCTCGCCCTCGACTTCCGCCGGCCGCGAATAGGCGTGGGCTTCCGGTCCGTTGTTGCCCTCGGCGAGCAGCTTGGCGCACATGGAGGCCACGACGTCGCCGTTTTCGGCATGGACGAGCGGCAGCGCACCCAGTTCGGCGCAACGCTGGAACGAGGCGAACATCTCGTCATCGTTCACCATCAGCGCACCCTTGTAGGCCATGAAGTGCTTGAAGGTGTTGATGCCCTTGTCCTGAACGATCGTCTTCATCTCGTTGAAGACCTGCTCGCTCCACCAGGTGATCGCCATGTGGAAGGAATAGTCGCAGTTGGCGCGGGTGGACTTGTTGTCCCACATCGTCAGCGCTTCCAGCAGCGACTGGCCGGGTGAGGGCAGAGCGAAGTCGACGACCATGGTGGTGCCGCCAGCAAGGGCTGCGCGCGTGCCGCTTTCGAAGTCGTCGGAGGAATAGGTGCCCATGAAGGGCATTTCCAGGTGCGTATGCGGATCGATGCCGCCGGGCATGACGTAGCAGCCGGCCGCGTCCAGCATCTCGTCGCCGGAAAGGTTCGGACCGATCTCGACGATCTTCCCGCCCTCGATCTTCACGTCCGCCTTGTAGGTCAGGTCCGCGGTGACGACCGTGCCGCCCTTGATGACTGTGCTCATTGCTTATCTAGCCTCGCGATTGATTTCCGGCGGGTTGCCCCGGCCACGAAAATGGGCGGCACTTTCGCACCGCCCGCCCATTCATTCAGCAATGCCCGCCGTCTCGACGACCGCACGTAGCAACACGTCGGCGCCGCCGCTGGCCCATTCCTTGGAAATGTCCTCGGCCTCGTTGTGCGAGAGGCCGCCGACGCAGGGACACATGATCATCGTGGCAGGGGCGACCTTCGCGGCCCAGCAGGCATCGTGGCCGGCACCGGAAATGATGTTCATGTGCCTGTAGCCGAGATCTTCCGCCGCCTTGCGGACGGAGGCGACGAGGTCGGGATCGAAGGTGACGGGATCGAAATGGCCGACCGCCTCGACCGAACAGCCGACGCCGAGCGCGGCGCAGATCTCGGCGGCCCGCGCCTCGATCGTCGCCCGCATGCCGTCCAGTTTCGCCTGGTCGGGCGAGCGGATGTCGACGGTGAAGACGACCTTGCCGGGCAGCACGTTGCGCGAATTGGGCGAGAAGAACATCTGGCCCACCCCGCCGACGCAGCCCGGCTGGTTCTCCATCGCGACCGTCTGCACCATCTCGACGATGCGCGCCATGGCGAGCCCGGCGTTGACGCGCATGTTCATCGGCGTCGAGCCTGTATGGGCCTCGCGGCCGGTCAGCGTGAATTCGAGCCACCACAGACCCTGACAGTGGGTGACGACGCCGATCTGCCTGTTTTCGGCTTCGAGGATCGGTCCCTGCTCGATGTGGTACTCGAAATAGGCGTGCATCTTGCGCGCGCCCACCTCTTCCTCGCCGACCCAGCCGATGCGCTTCAGCTCGTCGCCGAAGGTCTTTCCGTCCGGATCCTTGCGGGAATAGGCGTAGTCCAGGTCGATGGCGCCGGCGAAGACGCCGGAGGCCAGCATGGCGGGCGCGAAGCGCGCGCCTTCTTCATTGGTCCAGTTGGTGACGACGACCGGGTGCTTCGTCCTGATGCCGAGATCGTTCATCGAGCGGATGACTTCCAGGCCGGACAGTACGCCCAGCACGCCGTCATACTTGCCGCCGGTCGGCTGGGTGTCGAGATGCGAACCGATATAGACCGGTAGCGCGTCGGGATCGGTTCCGGGCCGGGTTGCGAACATGGTGCCCATCTTGTCGACGGCAAGCGTCATGCCGGCAGCCTCGCACCAGCGCTTGAAGAGCGTGCGCCCCTCGGCATCGGCATCAGTCAGGGTCTGGCGGTTGTTGCCGCCGGCAACGCCGGGACCGATCTTCGCCATCTCCATGAGACTGTCCCACAGGCGGTCGGCATTGACGCGCATGTTCTCGCCGGGTGCGGCCATGTCACTAGCTCCCAAATTTCGGGCGGACTATCCAATTCGTCCGCCTATGCGTTCCCTCCGGGCAAAGGGCGCGATTTGTTTTTGTGCGCCTCCGAACAGCCGTTGCGTTTGTTCCGCAACTCGCCGATAATTTGACCGGTTGGTAAACATTACAGCTTCCATTGCGGCACTCAAGTCGAAAAAGACAAATGCGGCGGGCTTCGCCCACAAAAATGGCAGGGGCTAAACTGGTGATTTTGACGGCACTTTTCCGCCCATGCGAGGGCTAGGGGAGCAAATGGTTCTACCGAGGGCAGCCAGGACCCAGCGGCGCACGCGTATCCAGGAGGAGAAGGAAGAGCGCATCCTGGAGGCGGCGCTGGAAGTCTTCTCGCTTCACGGCTACCGCGGCGCCACGGTGGACCAGATCGCCGAGGTCGCGGGCATGTCCAAGCCGAACCTCCTCTATTACTTCCGCACCAAGGAGGCGATGCACCGTGCGCTGATCACCCGGGTGCTCGACACCTGGCTCGACCCGCTGCGCGAATTCGATGCACTCGGCAATCCGGTCGCCGAAATCCGCAGCTATATCCGCAGGAAGCTGGAAATGGCGCGCGATTTTCCGCGCGAGAGCCGGCTTTTCGCAAACGAGATCCTGCAGGGCGCGCCCAACATCGAGGACGAGCTGAAGGGGCCGCTGAAGGCACTCGTGGACGAGAAGGCAGCGGTGATCCGCAGTTGGGCCAAGGCCGGGAAGATCGCCAAGTGCGATCCCTATCACCTGATCTTCTCGATCTGGTCGACGACCCAGCACTATGCCGACTTCGACGTGCAGGTGCGGGCGGTGCTGGGTCAGGAAAATGCCGGCGACGGCCGCTTCGAGGATGCGGCACGCTTCCTGGAGCAGCTCTTCATCACCGGCCTCGAAATCCACGACCCGGCGAACTGACGGCTCAGCCCGCGGTGACGATGCAATTGCGCCCCTGCTCCTTGGCGCGATAGAGCGCTGCGTCCGCCCGGGCAAGCATGGCATCCAGAGTGGCCCGGCCGCTTCCGGCGTGCAGGGCAAGGCCGCCGCTGACCGTGATCGGCAGGACGACGCCGGAACCGAGATCGACGGTGCACCTTTCCACCGCGTTGCGTATCCGCTCCGCAACCGCTTCCGCCTCGGCGCGCGTGGTCCCCGGCAGGAAGACGGCGAACTCCTCGCCGCCGAGCCTGCCGAACAGTCCGTTGCCTTCGAGCGCGTTCGAGACGGAAAGCGCGAAGGCAACGAGAGCCGCGTCGCCGGCGGCATGGCCATGCCGGTCGTTGACCGACTTGAAGCGATCGACGTCGAGCATCAGCACGGCCGCAGCGCCCGTGTTATTATCGTTCAGCCTTTCCAGAAGATGCTCGCTGCGTTCGATGAAGGTCTTCCGGGTCAGCGTCCGGGTCAGGTCGTCGTGCTCGAGCATATCCTTCAGGCGCCTGACAAGCTCGTTGCGCGCCGCACTGACGCTGCCGACCGCGAGCGGTGCCAGCGCGATCAGCGCCAGACCCAACCTGATCGACTTGCCCCATTCGACAGGGTCGATTTCCGGCGGCAGCTCGGCAAGATTGCCGGTAATGGCGACCATGCCCCAGATCGCGAACACCAGTGTCAGGACGGCCGTCGCAAAGAACGAATAGCTCAACGCACACCAGAGCAGCGCGGGTACGGGGAAGGCAAACGATCCGGGGCCGTCGAGGAGGCTGCCGAGCACGACCGACGCGAGGAGCGCTAGCATCGGCGCGGCGTCGCGCATGCCGCCCGCGATGGCAGCGGCGGCGCTTGACCACCTGATGTCCCGCCATTTGGGAGCGGCAAGGACGACGGGAAGCACGGTGACGGTGCTGACGAGTTCCGTGCTGAACCAGAGCTCCAGCTCGTCGGTGAAATTGCCGCCGATCAGGATGCTGTAGGCTGCCGCGCCAAGGAATGCGCTTGCCGCGGCAGCGCAACAGCAGACGGCAAACACCACCATCACCGACTGCGGCCGTTGCAGCCGGACATGGCCTTCCGGGAGCGCCTTGAACAGCACGTAGCCGGTGATCGCCTCCGTCAGGTTGGCCGCCGTCAGCCATATCGTCATTCCGGGCTCTCCGCCGGTGACGAGGTCCGCAGCCACGAATCCGGCGAATGCGCCGAACCAGCCGCCGAGGGTGGAGAGGTGCGGTGCCCGTAGCATCAGACCGAGAAGGAGCGCATTGGCCGGCCAGAACGCGGCGAATGCGCCCATAGGGCGGGTCATGATCCCGAACAGGGCTGCACAGAAGACGGCGAGGCCGACAAGCAACAGATCGCGCGGCAAGCTTCGCCACACCGTTGACGCCACATCGCGCCGGCCCTCATCAAGCATCCGTCACCCCATCCCCTCTGCGCGGCGCCGGATTATACTCCGATGCCCGCGCTCCATTGCCTCATACGTCCTGAACGGCCGCTGAATGTAGTTCGGGTGTCGCAATCACTCGAAAATATCAGGATCTTTCGAAATATTCATCCGTTCGTCGCAGCAGGACAACGAAAGCCCTATTTCGCAGGACGTGTTCATCGTCCTTGAAATTCTCGGATGCGGGGATTTCGGGGGTGAAATGCTCGATCTGTAGTGGGGCTGCGCGGGAAGAACGTGCGCAGGCCGCACCATCATCCGTTTCAGCGGAGTTCGGCGAGCGCTTTGCGGCGTTGTGCTGGCGATGCCGGAGTTTGCGTGCGTCCGGCCATGGCCGGCTGCCGGGCGGGCCGGCAGCCGAGGTCGTCAGTCAGCCTCACTCCGCGGCCTGGCGGGCCATCGGGTTGTTGGGGTGGGTCGTCCAGTTGGCGTAGTTCGGATCGACAGGCTTGCCGGTACGCTGGTCGACGACGCCGGCTTCCAACCCTACCATCGTGATGCAGTTGTCGACCGGACACACGTTGACGCACAGATTGCAGCCGACGCACTCGTCTTCCATCACCTCGAAATGGCGGACACCGTCGACCATGGACGTGATCGCCTGGTGCGAGGTGTCCTCGCAGGCGATATGGCAGCGGCCGCACTTGATGCAGGCATCCTGGTCGATATGCGCCTTGGCGATGTAGTTGAGGTTCAGATACTGCCAGTCGGTGACATTCGGCACGGCGCGGCCGGTGATGTCTTCCAGCGTCCTGTGTCCCTTCGCGTCCATCCAGTCCGACAGGCCGGTAATCATCTCCTCGACGATCTTGAAGCCGTAGGTCATCGCAGCGGTGCAGACCTGCACGTTGCCGGCACCGAGCGTCATGAACTCGGCGGCGTCCCGCCAGGTCGTCACGCCGCCGATGCCGGAGATCGGCAGGCCGTAGGTCTCCGGATCGCGGGCGATCTCGGCCACCATGTTCAAGGCGATCGGCTTGACGGCCGGACCGCAATAGCCGCCATGCGAGCCCTTGCCGCCGACGGTCGGCTGCGGGGCGAAGCTGTCGAGATCGACGGAGACGATCGAGTTGATGGTGTTGATCAGCGACACGGCGTCGGTGCCGCCGGCCTTGGCGGCGCGGGCGGGCTTGCGGACGTCGGTGATGTTCGGCGTCAGCTTGGTGATGACCGGCATCCGCGTGTACTGCTTGCACCAGCGCACGACCATTTCAATATATTCCGGCACCTGACCGACGGCGGAACCCATGCCGCGCTCGGACATGCCGTGCGGACAGCCGAAGTTGAGTTCGATGCCATCGGCGCCGGTTTCCTCGACCAGCGGCAGGATCGCCTTCCAGCTCGCTTCCTCGCAGGGAACCATGATCGAGGCGATGAGGGCGCGATCCGGCCAGTTCATCTTCACCTGCTTCATCTCCTGCAGGTTCACCTGCAGGGGGCGGTCGGTGATCAGCTCGATGTTGTTGAGGCCGAGAAGCCGGCGGTCGGCGCCCCAGATCGCGCCGTAACGCGGGCCGTTGACATTGACGACCGGCGGGCCTTCCTCGCCGAGCGTCTTCCAGACGACGCCGCCCCAGCCCGCCTTGAAGGCGCGTTCCACGTTGTAGGCCTTGTCGGTCGGTGGCGCGGATGCAAGCCAGAAGGGGTTCGGGGACTTGATGCCGACGAAATTGTTGCGGAGATCAGCCATGTCTCATTCTCCCTTCAAGCGACGGCAACGGCGGGATTTGCCGCAGCGGCAAGTGCCCGGTTGATCGAATCGGCCGCGTCGCGGCCCTGCGCGACGGAGGTGACCGTGAGGTCCTCGCCGGCCTTGACGCAGTCGCCTCCGGCCCAGACCCGGGCCATCGACGTACGGCCTTCCGCATCGATGGCGATCCGGCCGGCCTCCAGGCGGAGATTGCCGACGCCTGTTGGATCGAACGTCTGGCCGATCGCCTTGAAGATCTGGTCGGCGGCAAGGATGCCGGTCTCGCCGGTACCAACGAGCCTGCCGTCCTGCATTGCGGTATATTCGACCTCGATGCCGGCCACCTTGCCGTCCTTGCCGATGACCCGCTTCGGCTGCAGCCAGTGGCGGATCATCACGCCCTTGGAGGTGGCGAGGTCCTGCTCGTATTCCGAGGCGTTCATGTGCTCCTTGCCGCGGCGATAGCAGATCGTCACCTCCTCGGCGCCGAGAAGCTTGGACTGGACAGCCGCATCGATCGCCGTCATGCCGCCGCCGATGACGACGACGCGGCGGCCGATGGCGATGTCGGCCTTGTTCTCGACCTGACGCAGGGCGGCGATGAAATCGACCGCATCCTCGACGCCGGAAAGCTGCTCACCCTCGGTCTTCAGCGCGTTGACGCCCGCAAGCCCCATGCCGAGGAAGACGGCATCGAAGTTCTCCGTCAGCTCGCCGAGCGTGAAGTCGCGGCCAAGCTTCTGGCCGTTGCGGATCTCGATCCCGCCGATCGAAAGCAGATAGTCCACCTCGCGCTGGGCGAAATCGTCGGTCGATTTGTAGGTGGCGATGCCGTACTCGTTCAGGCCGCCGGGCTTCACGCGGGCATCGAAGATGATGACGTCATGCCCGTTCATTGCGAGGCGGTGCGCGCAGGCAAGGCCGGCCGGCCCCGCGCCGACGACGGCGATGCGGCTGCCGGTTCTTTCGGCGCGCTGGTAGAACTGGATGTTCTGTTCCATGGCTGTGTCGGTGGCGTAGCGCTGCAGCCTGCCGATTTCCACCGGGCGTTCCTCGGCGGTATTGCGCACGCAGACCTGTTCGCAGAGCGTTTCGGTGGGACAGACACGGGCGCACACGCCGCCCAGGATGTTCTGGTCGAAGATGGTCTTGGCCGAGCCGATCGGATTGCCGGTCGAGATCTGGCGGATGAACATCGGAATGTCGATGGAGGTCGGACAGGCCGTCATGCACGGCGCGTCGTAGCAGAAGTAACAGCGATCGGCCGCCACCAGCGCTTCATGATGATCGAGCGGCGGATGCAGGTCGGAAAAATTCTTCTCGTAGTCGGCGGGCGCGAGCCTGCCGCCATGGATCCCAGATACGTTCGTTCCCATTGTTGTCTCCCATTTTGATTGGGCTTTGATGGTGAAACGGTAGCACGCTTTATTTTTTTATCAAACGGTAAAATTTTGGGATGAAATGCCGGAAATCCGGGCGTTCCGGAGACTGAAAACATGAGAAAAAGGGTTATATTTCGATTCCTTGAAACGCTCTGCGACGGGTTGCAGGAGTGTCGCAGCTACGACGAGATGTTTGACAGCACGGCGCAAAAGATGGCAGCAAATCGCGAGGCAGTCAGGGGTTACGCAGATGGCGAGGCGATCCGAAACGGGCGGCAGGCTGGACGACGCGGCGAGGGCGGGCTGGCTCTATTATGTCGCCGGTCGCACGCAGGACGAGATCGCTTCCGCCATGGGCATTTCCCGACAATCGGCGCAGCGGCTCGTTTCTCTTGCCGTTGCCGAGCGGCTGATCAAGGTGCGGCTGGACCACCCGATCGCGGAATGCCTGGAACTGGCGCAAAAGCTCAAGGAACGCTTCGATCTTCTCCATGTGGACGTGGTTCCGTCCGATCCGGATTCGACATCGACCACCGTCGGGATAGCCGAGGCGGGGGCGGCGGAAATCGAGCGCTGGCTGAAGCGTCCCGATCCGATCGTCCTGGCCGTCGGCACGGGGCGTACCCTGAAGGCAGCGATCGACCAGTTGCCCTCCATGGAATGTCCGCAGCACCGCATCATGTCGCTGACGGGCAATATCGGCCCTGACGGGTCGGCGGCCTACTACAACGTCATCTTCAGCATGGCCGATGCGGTGAAGGCTCGGCATTTCCCGATGCCTCTGCCGGTTCTGGTATCCTCGGCCAAGGAGCGCGACCTGCTGCACGAACAGAGTCTCGTGCAATCGACGCTGAAGCTCGCCCAGGAGGCCGCGGTCGCCTTCGTCGGCATCGGCGAACTTGGTCCGGAGGCGCCGCTTTGCGTGGACGGCTTCCTGGATCGGGAGGAAATGGCCGAACTGATGGAGAACGGGGCGGCAGGAGAGATCTGCGGCTGGATGTTCGACCGAAACGGTCAGCTTCTTTCCGGCAGCATCAACGAGCGCGTCGCCTCGGTCCCGCTGCCGTCGCGCGACAAGGCGGCCGTGATCGGCCTCGCCAAGGGGCAGCGCAAATACCTGGCGATCCTGTCGGCGCTGAAAGGGCGGATGATCAACGGGCTGATCACCGACGAGGCGACGGCGAAGTACCTGCTTTCGGCGTGACGCGCCGGGCAATGCCCAAACGCGCCGCTGCACCTTCCCACACCCCTCAACCGCGGGCGGCCTCCTCCAGTCCCGCGATGTCGAACTTGACCATTTTGAGCATGGCTTCGGTGACGCGCTTCGCCTTTGCAGGGTCGGGATCCCTCATCAGTTCGGCGAGCCGGCGCGGCGTGATCTGCCAGCAAAGGCCCCAGCGATCGCGCAGCCAGCCGCACTGTTCGGTCGTACCGCCTTCGCCCAGCGCCTGCCAGAGACGGTCGATCTCAGCCTGCGTCTCGCACTCGACGATGATCGAGAAGCTGTGGTTGAACGCGTCGAGCGGTCCGGCCTCGATTGCCATGTAGCGCTGGTCGCCGAGCGTAAAGGCGGCAATCTTGACGCTGCCGGGCGGTCCGCTCGGCGTTTCGGCGGGAAGGGTCGTTATCCATTCGACCGTCGAGCCGGGAATCTGCGCGGCATAGAAACGGACGGCCCGCTCCATGTCCTTTTCGAACCAGAGATGCTGCGTGACCTTCATCGCATGCTCCTTTCATCGCGCTTGCCCGGGCTGATCTGAGCGCGGGCCTGAGCCAAGGACGTAGCGAGGCGGCCGGTGCCGACAGTTCTGCCGGAAGAATTCCGCTGCGCGCGGAACGTCAGGGGATCGCAATAGGTCTCTCGCGGCTCCCCTCGCATCTACAAAGACTGAAACGATATCAATCGTCTGCGTGTGTTCTTCGGCATTGCAGCATAAAATGGCCGTTGACTTTTTCTGAGATAATGTGAGTAATTGCCCATGAGCGAAGCAAATGCTCATAACCCTTCTGGGAGGAAGACATGAAATTGAAGACGCTGCTGCTGGGCGCGTGCTCGGCCGTTGTCCTGTGCGGATTTGCCAATGCGGAAACCCTGACGATCGCCACCGTCAACAATGGCGACATGATCCGCATGCAGAAACTGACGGACGACTTCACCTCCAAAAATCCGGACATTCAGCTCGAGTGGGTCACGCTCGAGGAGAACGTGCTGCGTCAGCGCGTGACGACGGATATCGCCACCAAGGGCGGCCAGTACGACGTGCTGACGATCGGCACCTACGAAGTGCCGATCTGGGCCAAGCAGGGCTGGCTGCTGCCGCTCGACAATCTCGGCGCCGACTACGACGTCGACGACCTGCTGCCGGCGATCCGCTCCGGCCTGACGGGCGATGACGGCAAGCTCTATGCCGCGCCGTTCTATGGCGAAAGCTCGATGGTGATGTACCGCAAGGACCTGTTCGAGAAGGCCGGGCTGACCATGCCTGACGCCCCGACCTGGGAATTCATCGCGGACGCTGCGCGCAAGATCACCGACAAGAACAGCGAGATCTACGGCATCTGCCTGCGCGGCAAGGCGGGCTGGGGCGAAAACATGGCCTTCCTGACGGCGACGGCGAACGCTTTCGGCGCGCGCTGGTTCGACGAAAACTGGAAGCCGCAGTTCGACCAGCCGGAGTGGAAGAACGCGCTCGACTTCTACGTGAAGCTGATGAACGACGCCGGTCCTCCGGGCGCATCCTCGAACGGCTTCAACGAGAACCTGGCGTTGTTCCAGACCGGCAAGTGCGGCATGTGGATCGACGCGACCGTAGCGGCTTCCTTCGTGACCAATCCGAAGGAATCGACGGTCGCCGACAAGGTCGGTTTCGCACTCGCTCCCGACACGGGCCTTGGCAAGCGCGGCAACTGGCTGTGGGCCTGGAACCTCGCCATCCCCGCCGGTACGCAGAAGCAGGCGGCGGCCGAGAAATTCGTCGCCTGGGCGACTGGCAAGGAATACCTGAACCTCGTCGCCGAGAAGGAAGGTTGGGCGAACGTGCCTCCGGGCACCCGCACCTCGCTCTACGAGAACCCCGAGTACCAGAAGGCAGCACCCTTTGCGAAGATGACGCTGGACAGCATCAATGCGGCTGACCCGAAGAACCCGGCGGTCAAGCCGGTGCCTTATGTCGGCGTCCAGTTTGTCGCGATCCCCGAGTTCCAGGGCCTTGGAACGGCGGTCGGCCAGCAGTTCTCGGCCGCACTTGCCGGGCAGGTCAGCGTCGACCAGGCTTTGCAGAGCGCGCAGCAACTGGCCGAGCGCGAAATGACGAAGGCCGGCTACATCAAGTAGGCTCCCAAGGCCCGGTGCAGTCGCAATACCTGCTGCACCGGGGTTGAGGTTCCATCCTCTATTCTCCGGAGGAGGGAGCCTCCTTGCTGGCGCCGTCGGGCCGTTTTCCGGGCCCAAGCGGGATGCGTCCCGAAATGCGGCGCCGGCCTTTTCGAAAAAAACTTCACGCGCCTTTCTTCCGACGGCCGGATTTCCGCCGGCCAGTTTCGGAAGGCGGGCGGGCAACCTGACCGGGAACTGCCATGGCCACCCTTCACACCCGATCCGCCGCCCGCGCGATGATGGCACCCTCGGTGCTGCTTCTGCTCGCCTGGATGATCGTGCCGCTGGCGATGACGATCTATTTCTCCTTCCTGCGCTACAATCTCCTGATGCCGGGTATGGAGGAATGGGCAGGCTTTTCGAACTACAGGTACTTCCTGACGGATCCGGCCTTCTTCCAGGCCCTGTTCAACACACTCGCGATCGTGGTCGGGGTGCTGCTGATCACGGTGATCGGTGGTATCGCGCTGGCGATCCTGCTGGACCAGCCGATGTTCGGGCAGGGCATCGTGCGCATCCTGGTGATCGCGCCCTTCCTGATCATGCCGACGGTTGCGGCGCTCGTCTGGAAGAACATGTTCATGAACCCGGTGAACGGGCTTTTCGCCCATCTCGCCAAGGCCGTCGGCCTGCAACCCTACGACTTTCTCAACAACGCGCCGCTGATGTCGATCATCGTGATCGTCGCCTGGCAGTGGCTGCCGTTCGCGACGCTGATCCTTCTGACCGCGCTGCAGTCGCTCGACGAGGAGCAGAAGGAGGCGGCACAGATGGACGGGGCCGGCGCATGGTCGCGCTTCATCTACCTGACGCTGCCGCATCTTTCGCGGGCGATCACCGTCGTCATCCTGATCCAGACGATCTTCCTGCTTTCCGTCTTTGCCGAAATCCTCGTCACCACCAATGGCGGCCCCGGCACGCAGAGCACCAACCTGACCTTCCTCGTCTATGCGCAGGCTTTGCTGCAGTTCGACGTGGGCGGCGCATCCGCCGGCGGCATCATCGCCGTCATCCTCGCCAACATCGTCGCATTCTTCCTGATGCGGATGATCGGCAAGACCCTGGAGGCGTGAGACCATGGCCCGCAACGTTTCGACCCAGCGAAAGATCGTCGTCACCGTCGCCGCCTGGGCGATCGGCATCCTGATCTTCTTCCCGATCCTGTGGACCTTCCTGACGAGCTTCAAGACGGAGGCGCAGGCGATCGCCTCGCCGCCGTTGTTCCTGGGCTTCGACTGGACCTTGGAAAACTACCACGAGGTCCAGGAGCGCTCGGACTACTTCAAGCACTTCATGAATTCGGTGGTGATCTCGATCGGCTCGACGCTGCTGGGGCTCATCATCGCGATCCCCTCGGCCTGGGCCATGGCGTTTTCGCCGACGCCGAAGACCAAGGACGTGCTGATGTGGATGCTCTCCACCAAGATGATGCCGCCGGTGGGCGTTCTGGTGCCGATGTACCTGATCTTCCGCAACACCGGCCTGCTCGACACGCGTCTCGGCCTCGTCATCATACTGACGCTGATCAACCTGCCGATCATCATCTGGATGCTCTACACCTACTTCAAGGAAATCCCCGGCGAGATCCTCGAGGCAGCGCGGATGGACGGCGCCTCGCTCGCCAAGGAGATCATCTATGTGCTGACGCCGATGGCCATTCCGGGAATCGCCTCGACGGTGCTGCTCAACATCATCCTCGCCTGGAACGAGGCCTTCTGGACGCTGAACCTCACGGCCTCGAAAGCGGCACCGCTGACGGCATTCATCGCCTCCTATTCCAGTCCCGAGGGCCTGTTCTACGCCAAGCTGTCGGCCGCTTCGACCATGGCGATCGCACCGATCCTCATCCTCGGCTGGTTCTCGCAGAAGCAGCTGGTCCGCGGCCTCACCTTCGGCGCAGTGAAATAAGGACAACAGAAATGGGAAGCATCACCCTCAACAATGTCTCGAAGGTCTTCGGCGCCCACACCGTCATTCCTTCCATCGACTTAAACATCGAGGAGGGCGAGTTCGTCGTCTTCGTCGGGCCGTCGGGCTGCGGCAAGTCCACGCTCCTGCGCCTGATCGCAGGCCTGGAAGACGTCTCCGGCGGCAAGATCGTCATCGACGGCAAGGACGCTACCGAGCTGGCGCCGGCCAAGCGCCGCCTGTCGATGGTGTTCCAGTCCTACGCGCTCTATCCGCATATGAGCGTGCGCTCCAACATCGCCTTCCCCCTGAAAATGGCGGGAGAGGACGCCAGCGTGATCGACAAGAAGGTGGCGGACGCAGCCCGCGTGCTCAACCTCACCGACTATCTCGACCGCAAGCCGCGCCAGCTTTCGGGCGGCCAGCGCCAGCGCGTCGCCATCGGTCGCGCGATCGTTCGCCAGCCGGTAGCGTTCCTGTTCGATGAGCCGTTGTCCAACCTCGACGCAGCACTGCGCGTCAACATGCGCCTCGAGATCAGCCAGCTTCACCAGCAGCTGAAGACGACGATGGTCTACGTCACCCACGACCAGGTCGAAGCGATGACCATGGCCGACAAGATCGTTGTGCTCAACAGGGGCAATGTCGAGCAGGTGGGCTCACCGCTCGATCTCTACCACCATCCCGACAACCTGTTCGTCGCCGGTTTCATCGGCTCGCCGAAGATGAACATCATCACCGGCGATATCGCGAAGGGCTATGGCGCGCACACGATCGGGGTGAGGCCGGAGCATCTCGACCTTTCCACCTCCGCCGGCGCCTGGCGCGGCACGGTGGGCGTTGCCGAGCATCTCGGCTCCGACACGTTCCTGCATGTCGCGGTGGACAAGGTGGGAACAATGACGGCCCGCGTCGGCGGCGACTTCCCGGTCCGTCACGGCGACCAGGTCTATCTCAGCCCGCAGGAGGGCCGGGTACATCGCTTCGACGAGACGGGGCTTGCGATCCGATGAAGAGACTCGACGGCAAGAGTGCACTCATCACCGGTTCGGCGCGCGGAATCGGCCGCGCCTTCGCGGAGGCCTATGTGCGGGAAGGCGCGCGTGTGGCGATCGCCGACATCGATGTCGAGCGGGCACGCCGGACGGCAGGCGAAATCGGCCCGGCCGCCTATGCGGTGCAGATGGACGTCACCAGCCAGCAGTCGATCGACGATGCGGTGGGGGCATGCGTGGCTACGGCCGGCGGACTGGACATCCTCATCAACAATGCGGCGCTGTTCGATCTGGCGCCGATCGTGGAGATCACCCGCGAAAGCTACGACCGGCTGTTTTCCATCAATGTGAGCGGCACGCTCTTCACGATGCAGGCGGTGGCGAAGCAGATGATCGCGCAGGGCCGCGGCGGCAAGATCATCAACATGGCAAGCCAGGCGGGGCGTCGCGGCGAAGCGCTGGTCGCCGTCTACTGCGCCACCAAGGCAGCCGTCATCAGCCTGACCCAGTCGGCGGGGCTCGATCTCATCAAGCACGGGATCAACGTCAATGCGATCGCGCCCGGTGTCGTCGACGGCGAGCACTGGGACGGCGTCGATGCGCTGTTTGCCAAATATGAAAACCGGCCGCTCGGCGAAAAGAAGCGACTCGTTGGCCAGGAAGTGCCGTTCGGCCGGATGGGCACGGCGGCGGACCTGACCGGCATGGCGATCTTCCTCGCCTCGGCGGAGAGCGATTACGTCGTCGCCCAGACCTACAACGTCGACGGCGGCAACTGGATGAGCTGACGAAGGATCGCCCGCGGCTTTTGCGGGATTTCGGAATGACGAAACGAAGGCTGGCGGCCCGCGATGCGGGCGCCGGCACGGACAGGCTTTGCGTTCTGCAATGACCGGAAGCTGCAGAACCGCGCACGACCGGAAGGAAAAGACCATGACCACCAAACTGTCGCTGGCAAACCTCGAAACGGTGAGGAAGACCGCCGGCGTGCCCGCCTACGCCAGATCCGCACTGAAGGCCGGCATCGTCCATTTCGGCGTGGGCAACTTCCACCGGGCGCACCAGGCGGTCTATCTCGACGCGCTCTTCAATGCCGGGCGGGACCTCGACTGGGCGATCGTCGGTGCGGGCGTGCTGCCCTCTGACGAGGCGATGCGGGCGAAGCTTGCAAGCCAGGACTATCTGACGACGGTGGTCGAGCAGGACAACAACCGCACCGGCGCGCATGTCACCGGCGCGATGATTGACTATCTCAAGCCAGGCGACGTGGCGTCGACGGTGGCACGGCTCGCCGATCCCGCCATCCGCATCGTATCGCTGACGATCACCGAGGGCGGCTACTTCATCGATCCGGCGTCGGGCGTATTCAATCCCGCCCATCCCGCGATCGCAGCCGACGGCGAGAACCCGGACGATCCGAAGACCGTGTTCGGCCTCATCCTTGCCGGGCTGAAGGCGCGCAGGGCAAAGGGAATTGCGGCGTTTACGATCATGTCCTGCGACAACATCCCCGGCAATGGCGAGGTGACCCATGCCGCCGTTTCCGGTCTCGCGCGGCTTTCCGATCCGGATTTCGCAGACTGGATCGACGCGAGCGTTGCCTTCCCGAACGGGATGGTGGACCGGATCACGCCGGCAACCGGGCCGCGCGAGATCGAGATCGTCGCAGACGAATACGGCATCGAGGACCAGTGGCCGGTCTTCTGCGAGGAATTCAAGCAGTGGGTGCTGGAGGACAAGTTCCCGCAGGGACGCCCGGCGCTGGAGACGGTCGGCGTGCAGTTCGTGCCGGACGTCGCGCCCTACGAACACATGAAGATCCGCATCCTCAACGGCGGGCATGCGGCGATCGCTTATCCGGCGGCCCTCCTCGACATCCATTTCGTCCACGAGGCGATGGAGGATGCCGATATCCGCGCCTTCCTCGCCAAGCTGGAGCGCGACGAGATCATCCCGGTAATCCCGCCGGTGCCCGATACCGACCTTGCCGACTATTTCACGCTGATCGAGAAGCGCTTCTCCAACCCCAAGATCGGCGACACCATCCCGCGTCTTGCACAGGACGGCTCCAACCGGCAGCCGAAGTTCATCCTGCCGTCGACCGCCGACCGGCTGCGCCGCGGCGAGGACGTCATCGGTCTGTCGCTCGTCTCAGCGCTGTGGTGCCGCTATTTCGCAGGTACGTCGGACAGCGGCAAGGCGATCGTTTTCAACGACGCAAGCGCCGAGCGCCTTCAGGCCGCCGCGCTGAAGGCCAAGGACGATCCGACCGCCTTCCTTGCGCTTTCCGACATCTTCGGCGAGGTTGCGGCTTCCGAGCTGTTCCGTCGGCGATTCGCCCATGCCCTCCAGACCCTTTGGGACAGGGGCACGCGTGCGACGCTGCGGCTCTATCTCGACGACAAGCTGGCGGATTGAACCCGCCTGCGGATTGAAGCAGGTCAAGGTGATTGGTTCTTGTCGGAAGGGACCGTCCCCGGCCGTAATACGGATTGGCAACGATGGCTGCAGGCCCGAACGAGCTGGTGATCTTCGATTGCGACGGCGTGCTCGTCGACAGCGAGCCGATCTCTCTCGCCGTCCTCGTCGATGCACTCGGCGTCGCCGGCGTCAGCATGGACGCCACGGAAGCCACCGAACGGTTCTTGGGCAAGAGCCTCAAGTCCATGTCGGAAATCCTGCACGACGACTACGGCCTTGCGGTGGATGACCGCTTTCTCGAAGCGATGCGCAAGACGCTCTATTCGCGCTTTCGCGAAGAGCTGCAGCCGATCGACGGCATCCGCCAGGTGGTCGATGCGCTGCCGGTGCCGTTCTGCGTGGCTTCGTCCAGCCAGCCCGAGCGCATCCGGCTTTCGCTATCGGTGACCGGATTGATCGACCGCTTCGAGCCGAACATCTTCAGCGCCACGATGGTCCGCAACGGCAAGCCCGCGCCGGATCTGTTTTTGCATGCGAGCAGCGCCATGGGCATCTCGCCGGAGGCCTGCGTCGTCGTGGAAGACAGTCCGGCAGGGGTGATGGCGGCCAAGGCGGCGGGGATGCGTGTCCTTGCCTTTGCCGGCGGTTCGCATGCGAGAAATGCGCGCCATCGCGCAGCCCTTTCAAGCCTGGAACCGGATGTCCTGTTTGACGACATGCGGGATTTACTCCAGTTTGTGGGCGAGGAGAATCCCACGGGAACATGACTTCATGCGCGATCTGATCGTTGCGGTCGACATCGGGACCGGAAGCGCCCGTGCCGGTGTTTTCGATCGGGCCGGGGCCATGCTTGCGCGCGCCGAGCACGCGATCGCGATGAACCGGCCGCGTGAGAATTTTGCGGAGCACGATTCCGAAGACATCTGGAAGGCGGCGTGCTCGGCCGTGCGCGCAGCCTGCGAAACGGCTGGCGTCGGCGCAGAGCGGGTTGCGGCACTCGGTTTCGACGCGACCTGTTCGCTCGTGGTCCGCGACGTGGAGGCGGCGCAGCTTTCGGTTTCGGGCGAGGAGGATCCGCGCTGGGACACGATCGTATGGCTCGATCACCGCGCGCTCGAAGAGGCCGATTTCTGCACCGCCACG
Source organism: Mycoplana rhizolycopersici (assembly GCF_013378445.1). Classification (GTDB taxonomy): domain Bacteria; phylum Pseudomonadota; class Alphaproteobacteria; order Rhizobiales; family Rhizobiaceae; genus Mycoplana; species Mycoplana rhizolycopersici. The sequence continues at coordinate 83,862 of NZ_JABXYK010000005.1, read as the reverse complement.
CAGCATCCCGTGCTCGACCACTCCGGCAAGGTAATGTCGCCGGAGATGCAGATGCCGAAGTTGATGTGGCTGAAGCGGCATCGGCCGGAGCAATGGGCAAGGGCCGGGCATTTCTTCGACCTTGCGGACTTCATGACATGGAAGGCGACCGGATCGCTCGCGCGCTCGCGCTGCACGATCACCGCGAAATGGAACTATCTCGCCCATGACGGCGGCGGATGGCAGGCGGATTTTCTCGACGCGATCGGGCTTGAGGACCTGCGGGAACGCGGCGCGCTGCCAGGCGAGACGCTGCCGGTCGGCAGTGCGGTGGGGCGCCTGAGCAGGCGGGCGGCGGAGGAACTCGGGCTGGATACGGGCTGCATCGTCGGCGCGGGAATGATCGATGCCTATGCCGGCGCACTCGGCCTTCTCGGCCACCTCGCCGGAGAGCCGCACCGGCTGGAACGCCAGCTTGGCCTGATCGGCGGCACGTCGAGCTGCGTCGTCGCCTTCTCGAAGGAGAAGAAATTCGGCTTCGGCATGTGGGGGCCCTACTACGAGGCCGTGCTGCCGGAGCACTGGCTAGTAGAAGGGGGGCAGTCGGCGACCGGCGCGCTTCTCGACCATATTGTGCGCCTGCACAGCGCCGGCGGGGAGCCGACGCCGGCCACGCACCAGCGCATCGCCAGTCGCGTTCGCGAACTTCGCGCGCTCGAGGGCGACAAGTTCGCAGCACGGCTGCACGTGCTGCCGGATTTTCACGGCAATCGCTCGCCACTTGCCGATCCGCGCGGGCTCGGCGTCATCAGTGGCCTGTCGCTTGACGCAACGTTCGACAGTCTCTGCCGGCTCTACTGGAAGACCTGCGTGGCAATCGTGCTCGGCATCCGCCATGTCATCGACAAGCTCGGAGAGTGCGGCTATGCCGTTGACGCGCTGCATGTGACAGGCGGCCATCTGCACAATCCGCTGCTGATGGAGCTTTACCGCGACGTGACCGGCCGACGGCTGGTGGTGCCGAAGACCAGCGACGCGGTGCTGCTTGGCACGGCGACCGCCGCAGCGGTTGCAGGCGGACTTCATCCCGATCTCGCCTCTGCGGGGGCCGCGATGTATCCCGGCGGCATTGAGCAGTCGCCCCAGCCTGCGCACGCTGCGGCCTACGAGCGCGACTACAGGCGATTTCTGGCCCTTTACCGCCATCGCGACGAGCTTGAAAAAATCGTCTGAAAAAATCGAAGCGGCCGGAACCTTTTTTGATGCGCCGAGTTTCTCCCTCGTCACCGGCAAGCGCATTCCCCCAGTGCGAGGCCCTCGAGCCGGTGCAGATGCCGCACGCCGTGTCCCCTCCGGCCTGCGGAATTTTAGGCAGCCAGCGCCCCCCGCGCTGGCTGCTTTTATTTTTGCCAGGCTACTTCTCAAGCGACGATCAAAAAAAGAGGACGGGGCCAACGCCGCGTCCTCAGATGTGCTTCAGGCAGGAGCCTCGGGAAAGAGGTGCCGCGCGCTCTACGCGGCGGCCGGTTGGCTGTGGTTTGTCAGCAGCGCCTGGTTGATCAGCACCTTCACCGTCTCCGGATGGAAGGGTTTGCTGACGAGATAGGCCGGTTCGGGGCGCTCGCCGGTCAGGAGCTTCTCCGGATAGGCCGTGATGAAGATCACCGGCAATTGCGCACGCGAAAGGATGGAGCTTACGGCATCGATGCCGGAGCTGCCGTCGGCGAGCTTCACGTCGGCCAGGATAAGTCCGGGCCTCGTATCGCCCCACAGCTTCTCGGCTTCGCTCTGGGTCCTGGCGATGCCGGTGACATGGTGGCCCATGTCGTTGACCATATCGGCGAGGTCGAGCGCGATCAGTGGTTCGTCTTCGATGATCATGATGCCGGTTTCGGCCTGTGCGGCGATCTCGCGGAAGCCCTTGTCGAGCAGGGCGCAGACGTCGCTCTCATCCATTTCCAGTATTTCTGCAGCGTGGGTCGTGGGGAAGCTTTCCATCGTCACCAGCAGCAGGGCCTGGCGGACGCGCGGCGGCACCGCGCTCAGATCCACGCCTGCGGGGGCTCCGGGGGTGATGGAGAGGGAATCGCTGATGGAGACCGGAAGCGACGAGATCATGCGCGACAGCAGCCGGAACAGGCAGAGCCGGTCGTCCTCGTTGTTTGCGAATGCCGATGGATCCATCAGGATCGCCTCGAGCGTGGCTGCGACATAGGCGTCACCGGAAGCCTGCGTGCCCGTGAGGGCGCGCGCGTAGCGGCGAAGGTGCGGCAAATGCGGTGTTATGCGGTCGGAAATCGGCATCGGGGCTCCCCTTTGATGCGTTCGGCTGAACTGCCGGTTGACCAAAGAACGCCGTGCCGCAATTTTGGTTCCTCCCGTCAGGAACCTTTCTTGCGGGCGCGCATTACCTGTCTCGAAATCCCTTTGTGGCGACAACGCAGACAAATTGAGAGTTCGATATTGTGAAACAACAACACCGACCGCAACAACCACTGGCTTCCGCAGGGGCCGAAGCGCAGATTGCTCAGCGGCTGCGCTCCTTCTATACCTCCGTGCAGGAGGAGCCCATTCCGCAGAAGTTCCTCGATCTCCTGGAGAAGCTCGATCTGGCCGAGCAGAGAAGCATTCAGGTGGGGAGCGAAGATCGGTGAGCAAGATGGAGCCGAACAACACGTTCAAGCGGGAGCTGCTTTCGATCCTGCCGAGCCTCAGGGCATTTGCCATCTCGCTCGTCGGGCGGCATCACGAGGCCGACGACCTGGTCCAGGACACCATCATGAAAGCCTGGGCCAAGCAGGAGCAGTTCGAGATGGGTACCAACATGAAGGCATGGCTCTTCACCATCCTTCGCAACGAGCTCTACAGCAAACTGAGAAAGCGCGGACGCGAGGTTCAGGACAGCGACGGCCTGCTGACGGCCAACCTCGCCCAGCATCCCGCGCAATACGGCACGCTGGACATGCAAGACTTCCAAAGGGCGCTTGCGCAACTTCCGGACGAACAAAGGGAAGCGATCATCCTTGTAGGCGCCTCCGGTTTTTCCTATGAAGAGGCGGCCGATATTAGCGGTTGTGCGCTCGGCACCATCAAGAGCCGCGTGAACCGGGCAAGGCAGAAGCTGCAGGAAATCCTGCAGATTTCGAACGAGGGTGAATTTGGACCTGATGCGATTTCCGCGCCGCTGACTTCCCGGGCCTTCGTATCGTAATGGGCGGCGCCACCTGCTTCGAGGGCGGGTGGAGGGGGAGTGGTCGGAGAATAGAGATGCAGGCTTCCGCAACGGGACTGAGGTACCAAATCAAGATATGCTTGTCCGGGATGGACATCAAATGAACCGGGCAGGCGTATCCGCGCCGGCCGCGCTTGCGGCGGCTCTCGCATCTCCGGAGCGGCTTGAAGCCGTTGCGGCGAGCGTGCCGGCGCATGTCGGGCCTGATGCGGATTTTACCGAAATCGCGGAACTTGCTGCGGGCCTGTTTGCAGCGCCGATCGCGATTGTCAGCGTGATCGGCAATTCCACGCAATGGTTTCTGGCGCGCAAGGGCATTTCGGAGGTGAGCGCCAGTGCTGCGGATTCCTTCTGCGCCCGGCTGCTGGTCGAGGATGGCGCCCCCGTTACCGTCTTCGATGCGGCTGCGGATCTACGGTTTTCCAGGCTGCCGAGCGTCGCCGGCGAACCGCATGTCCGCTTCTATGCGGGCGCGCCGATCTGCCATGCGGGCCAGGCGATCGGCAGCGTATGCGTTTTCGACACCGAAAAGCGCGTCAGCGATGTCAGCGATGAAGCGCTGCTGCATCTGCAGCAGCTTGCCAAGCTTGCGGGATCGCTGCTCCTGTTCAAGGAGGAGGCGCGGCGCCGGGCGGTGGCGAATGCGTCGATCACCCGCGAGGAGCAGCGCCAGGCATCGGCGCTCGATGTCGCCAATGTCGGCAGCTGGCTCTGGAACATCAAGACGGGATCCGTAACAGGAAACGCGCCGCTGATGCGCATGCTCGACCTGAAGCCGGGGGCGAAGCTCACGGCACGCCGCATCTTTACCTCCATCCACCCGACCGAGCGGAAGGCGACCATCGGCAAGCTTCGCGAGGCGCTCTCGAGCGGCGGCGAGTATGACGGTATGTTCAGGGCAGGCGCCACCGGCCGCTGGCTTCTGGGCCGCGGACGCGTGCAGGAATGGGACTCGGAGGGCAAGCCCTCCATATTCCTGGGCATCACGCTCGACGTTACCGAAGGGCAGATCGCCTCCGAACGGATGCGGCTCTTGCTCCGCGAACTGAACCACCGGGTGAAGAACACGCTTGCCATGCTGCAATCGCTGGCGCGGCAGACCTTGCGTCAGACCAAGGATCCGGCCGCCTTCATGGAAGCCTTCGCGGGGCGGCTGCAGTCGATCTCCGAAGCCCATGGGCTGCTCAGCGACCACGAGTGGGGAACGATCCGCCTGAACACGCTGCTGCAGGCCCAGATCAAGCCTTATGTCGACGATTTCACAACACAGGTCGAGATCCACAAGGACGAGGTGAAGCTCGGCCCGGACCAGGCCATCGGACTGGGCCTCGTGCTGCATGAACTTGCGACCAATGCGCGCAAATACGGCGCGCTGTCGGTCGCCGGCGGGAAGCTGGTTATTACCGCACGCGTGGTACAGGAAGACGGGCATCCGGTGTTGAACATGACATGGCACGAGATGGGCGGGCCGAAGGTCAAGCCGCCGGAGCGCCACGGGTTCGGCCTCGTTCTCATCGAACGCAGCCTCGACAAGGTGCTGGGCAGCAACGTGCACCTGGAATTCCTGTCGGGCGGGCTGACGGCACTCGTCAGACTTCCGCTCGATCAGATCTGAGGCGCGAAGATTTTTTCAGGAAATTGGGATTGTCAGTCGTCGCTGCGGCGACGGCGCCGTGAGGACGGCTTGAGAAACAGTGCCAGCGCCACGCCGAGTGCGGCGGTAGCGAGCGGGTTGCTTGCTGCCGAGCCTGCCGCGAGTGCTGCAAGCTGGCCGCGGGCACGCAGTTCCTGGCGGCGTCTGCGACGTATCTTCGCGTCGCGCTTGTTCAGATAGACGAGGATGCAGACGAGGATCACGGCGAGTAACGTGGCGGCGCCGGCGAGGCCGAGGAGGGCGGCGATTGCACCGTGACGCTCTGCGAGTGCGACCGTCAGGCCGGCGACGGCAAGCGTGTAGGCGGTCAGGAGCAGATGGCCGGCCAGCAATGCGAAGATCGCATTGCGCTTGGAGCGCTGCACCGTTTCCTCGATCCTGTCCTCGACCCTGAACAACAGGCTCTGCGCAAGGGCCGCTACGATCGAAACCATTTATTGCTGCTCCCGAAATTTCTGCTCTTTCGCGGCACGGCTGCGAAGATCGCCAAACCGATCATGCCCGCGCACCCGAACAGGCTCGCGGGCAAATTGCAAGGGCGGATGTGCGGGCGTGTTGCGATACCTGTGATCGCCTGCCGAATCCGCCCGTCAACGACCGGGGTTCCCGGCACGTCCCCGCCTTAGCGGCGGAGGATCGCGGCGATGACGAAACCTGCCAGTGCTGCCGCGCCGAGGGTGGCGACGGGGTGCTCGCGCACCGTGCGGCGAACCTCGCGGCCGGTGTCGCGATAGCGCGCGGTCAGCTCCGCAAGGATATCCTCGCCGTTCGCGATCAGATCGTCCAGGTTTTCGGCGGCGTCATCACGCGCCTTGCGTGCGTTCTTGCGGAACAGGGAGAAGCGGCTGCGCGCCTCGTCGGCGCCGTCGGAAGCTTCCTGCGCCACGAGCTTTGCCAATGTCGCGATCTGATCGCGCAGGTCGGCGATCTGGTCTTCCATCGTTTCGGCTGCTTCGGAAACGGTGCGGTCCTTGCCGCGGGAGAACATTCCGGATGCCATTTCACCCTCCTTTGCCTGTTCATACGCAAGACTATGTTGTGGTGCACAACGTCGACGGCGCAAGAAAGTTCCACCTGCGCGCGCAGGCTGGCTCAGAGGATTGCCGTCTGAGGAAGAATGAACGGAGTTCCCGCGGCAGGCAAGCCGCTGACGCGCATCCGGCAGCCGAAGACCTCCTCCATCGCCTCGTCGGTCAGGACGTCGGCGGGGGCGCCGGCGACCACGACCTTGCCCTTCTTCATCATGATCATGTGGTCGGCGAACATCGCCGTCAGGTTCAGATCGTGCATGACGGCGATGACGCCGCCGCCGCGCGCGCAGTAGTCGCGGGCCAGTTGCATGATCGTCAACTGGTGGCGGATGTCCAGGCTGGACACCGGCTCGTCCAGCATCAGATAACACGGCTCCCCGTCGAGCACGGGCTCCCAGATCTGCGTCAGCACGCGGGCAAGCTGCACGCGCTGCTGTTCGCCACCGGAAAGCTCCTGGTAGAAGCGCCCCGCGAAACCCTGCAGGTCGACGGCTGCCAGCGCTTCTGCCGCGATCGCCTCGGATCGCCCGGCACTGCGGTTCAGGCCGGTCGACAGGCCCATGCGGACGATTTCCCTGACGGTGAAGGGAAAGGCGATGGTGGTCGATTGCGGCAGCACGGCGCGGCGGGTGGCCAGTTGCAGCGGGTCGAGGCTGCGCACGTCCCTACCGTTCACCGTAAGCTCGCCGGTGCTTGGGATTTCTCCCGCCACCGCCTTCATCGTCGTCGTCTTGCCGCAGCCGTTCGGGCCGACGATCGCCGTCACCTGGCCGGGCTGTGCCTGCAGCGAAAGCTTTTCGACGATGAGTTTTCCGGCAAGGCGGACGGAAAGGTTGCTGGCACGGATCATGGCAGTCTCACGCGTGTTGGGCCGGTCGGTCACAAGCCGGCGGACGTTCGTCCGCGCAGCAGCACCCAGAGAAAGAACGGGGCGCCGGCGAGTGCGGTGATGATGCCGATCGGCAATTCCGCGGGGGCGACGATGGTGCGCGCGACCATGTCGGCTGCGAGCAGCAGGATGCCGCCCAAGAGGGCAGACGCCGGCAGCAGGTAGCGATGGTCCGGGCCGATCACCATGCGCAGGATATGCGGTACGACGATGCCGACGAAGGCGATGCCGCCGCTGACGGCAACCGAGGCGCCCACCGCGGCAGCAACGCTGACCACGGCGATGTTCTTCAGCTTCTGCACCTTGACACCCATATGGAAGGCGGTCGCTTCACCGAGCGTGATCGCGTTCAGGCCCCGCGACAGGAAGGGCAGGACGGTCAACGAGATCAGGATGATCGGCCCTGCGGTCAGCACCTTCGCCCAGGTGGAGCCGGCAAGAGAGCCGAGGTTCCAGAAGGTGACGTCGCGCAGCTGACGGTCGTCGGCCATATAGATCAGGACGCCGGTGATCGCACCGGTGAGCGCCGCGACCGCGATGCCGGCCAGAAGCATGGTGGCAACCGAGGTCTGGCCGTGCCGCGTGGCGACGCGATACAAAAGCAGCGTCGTGATCAGTCCGCCGGCAAAGGCGGCGATCGGCAGGGCGAAGCCACCGAAGAAGCCGAGCAGGCCCATCGGCAGCGTACCGCCGAGCACGATCATCAGCACGGCGCCGAGCGCTGCCCCGGAAGAGATGCCGATCAGGCCGGGATCGGCGAGCGGATTGCGGAACAGGCCCTGCATCACGGCACCGGAGACCGCCAGCGCAGCCCCGATGAGGAGACCGAGCAGGGCACGGGGGAGGCGGATGTCGAAGACGATGATCCTGTCGCGCTGGCTCAGCACGGACGATTGCTCTCCCGTCAACAGCGATACGACCACGTCGATGGCCGAGGCGTTGGAGGCGCCGGTGGCGGTCGACAGCAGGAGCGCCAGCAGCGTGAGAACGACGAGAGCGGCAACCACCAGGCGGGCGAGGCCGGCGCGGTCGCCCGCAGCGGCTGCACGCAGGCTCGACAGCATCATGCCGCGCGCGCCCGGCTTGCCGGCATCACTGAGAGACATCTGCCTTGCCATACAGCCGTTCGTTGAGGTCGCGGATCGCGGACGCCGTCCGGGGCCCGAACCCGAGAAGATGGAGGCTGTTCATGCGGATGACGGTCTTCGAGGCGGCCGCGGGTGTCAGCGCTATAGCGGGATGGGCGAGAAGCTGCTCGTCGCTGCCGTCGTGGCCGCCGCCGCGCGACATGACCATGATAGCGTCCGGCTTGGCGTCCGCGATGGCCTCGTCCGACATGGCCTTGTAGCCGGGGAAGGCGCCGTCCGTCGCGTTCACCGCGCCGGCAAGCTTGAGGATGCCGTCTGCGCCGGTATGGGCGCCCGCAGCCATGATCTTGCCGTCCTGGAAGCTGAGGACGAACAGCACGCGCTTGCGCTCCGCCTCGGGGCGTTTTGCGGCATCGGCGATCGCGGCGTCCAGATCGCCGGCAATCTCGTCAGCAAGTGCCTTGGCCTTGTCGGGAACACCGAGGAAATCGCCGACCGTCGTGATCTTGTTGAGGATCGCGGCACGGTCATAGCCTTCGGGAACCGTCTCGAACGGAATGCCGGCGTTCTTGAGCACGGCGAGCGCGTCCGGCGGGCCGCTGCCTTCGATGGACAGGATCGCGCTCGGATTGACCGCCAGCACGCCTTCGGGCGAGAGCGCACGCATGTAGCCGACGTCAGGCAGCTTCAGGGCCTCTTCGGGATAGGTGCTGGTCTGGTCGCGGGCGATCAGGCGATCGCCTTCCCCAAGCGCGTAGACGATCTCGGTAATCGCCCCGCCAATGGTGACGAGTCGCGAGGTGTCGACCTTCTGCACCTCTTCGGCTGCGGCGGTTGCAGGCACACCCGGCAGCGCTGCGGCGAACGGCAGGACAAAGGGCGCCGTAAGCGCGAAGGCCGCCAGTGCAAATTGCCGAAAACGCGGACGGTGGACGGAAAATCGGCTCGTCATATCCTTGTTCCTTACGCGGCGACGCTTGCATTGTGGCGCGGCAGGCTGTCGAGGATCGCGCGCCATTCGGCGAGTTCCACCACGCCTTCCTTCCGCTTGCCGAAGTACTGGATGACCATCTCGCCCTTGGCATCGTAGGCTTCCAGAGACGTGACATGGCCGTCCTTGGTCGGCTTGCGCACGACCCAGCACTCCGCGATGTGGTCCTGGCGCAGGTGCAGATGGAACGTCGGATCCATCACGTTGATCCACGGGCCCATCGGCTGGACGTTGGCGACGGGTCCGGTGTGGATCTGGATCGTGCCGTTGTTGCCGACGAAGCACATGATGTCGGTGCCACTTTCGGCCGCGGCGCGCATCATCAGCTCGCAGGAATTGCTGGAGACCTGCCAGGCGAAGTCCTCGCCGACGCTGCGAACGGCATCCTGGCGGCCGATCTTCAGCTTCTTCAGCATTCCGAAGAACTGGTGCGTATCGGTCATCTCGCTCCAGTTCTGGCGAAGGGCCTGGACATCGACCGGGCCTGTCTCGTCGGCATCCGGGGTGTCGGCGGCGACCTCGACGAAGTCCTGCGACTGATCTTCGAGGCGGAATTCGCTGACGATGGCCTCATAGGCGGCAAGGTTGGAATTGGCACGAAGATGGATCTTCTGCACCGCATTGCCGGCGGCGTCGAAATACTGAAGGCTGCGGCGGACTTCGCCGTCCTCGGCGTTCTTGGTCACGGCAAAGCCGTGCGCCCAGGCCGACGGGAAGATGCGAAGGTCCACGTTTTCGCCGAGAACGATAGAGGCATGCTTGCCCGCGGTAATCTTTTCGTAGACGCCGATCTTCTCGTGGACGGCGCTTTCGTTGCGGGTCAGGACCATGACTTCGCCGAGCTGCTCGGCCTTTTCCAGCAACCGGTTGGCGCCGCCGTCGATGCGTATGGCCGAGATGCCGACTTCCGCCGCCACCAGCGCCGCTTCGGAAATGCCGAGCTGGGCTGCAATGTCGCGCTCGCGCAACTTGGGGTTATCGGCGCGATATGCGCGAATTGCGGAAGGGGTGGGGCGGGTTTTTTCCGTCATGGCCTCTGCCTGTCTCTAAAAAATCATCAAATCACAGTGAACGACGTCGCGAACCCGCCTGATTTCCAGGGTTCGTTGCCGATCCGGTTCTGTTTCACGCTTCTGCAGTCCCCGCGCCGAAGTGGGGGATTGCGGGGACCAAAATCGTCGAACTTTCTTGACTTCCATAGTCATATTTATTTATGGACGCAATACCGGATCGGCCCGGCGCTCACAGGTTCGATGCAATTCGCGATTGAAGCCATGCGCCGGGCTGTCGTACAAGTGCAGCTGTGTCGAGGAGCTAAGGACCATGACGATTCGAAATGCCGCCCTGACCGCCACGGCGCTGGTCTTGCAAGTCGGCGCGGCCTGCGCGCAGGACGCGGCTACGGCAAAAGGGCTGCAGATTGAGCTGAACACGCTGGCGCCTTCGCAGAAGGGGTGCATCTTCACCTTCGTGGTCGGGAACGAATTGACGCAGGATGTTTCCAAGGCGGCGTTCGAGTTTGTCCTCTTCAATGCGAGCGGCACTGTCGAGCGCATGGTGAAGCTGGACTTCCGTGAGTTGCCGCAAGGCAAGACCAAGGTGCGCCAGTTCGATCTACCCGGAACGAACTGCGACAGCATCAAGCGCGTTCTCGTCAACGACGCCGTCACTTGCGAGGGCGAGGGGCTCGCGGCCGGAGCCTGCATGTCGGGGCTGGTGACGCGCAGCAGCACGCCGATTGGTTTCGAGGGCTGAGGCTGGCGCAAACGCCGCCGTCGTAGAACTAAGTAAGGGAATGATCATGTCCGGCAACAAGGCAATCTGGAGCACGGCCATCGTCCTTTCGCTGATGACGCATGCCGGAGCGGCAGCGATCCTGACATATTCGCCCGAGCCCGATCCGGATGTCTCGCAGATCGCGGGCGGTGTCGTCGCCGAGGTGGCGATGCTTGGCAACAGCGCGTTCGAGGCGGTGGAGGCCGGCACCCCGGAGGAGATCCAGCCGACCGAAACGGTCGAACAGGAGACTTTCGAGCCGGTGACGCAGGAGGTGGCCGCGGTCGAACCGCAGGAGATCGTGCCGCAGGAGATGACGCCGACGGAAGTCGCGCCCACGCCGGACGCCACCGAAATCGTGCCGGAGATGAGCGAGGCTATCGAAATCCAGGGCGCGGAGGTGGAGATCGCGGCGATCCCGATTCCCGAGATCAAGCCGGAAATCGTCGAGAAGCCGCCTGAGATGGTGAAGCCGTTGGAGCAGAAGACCGAAAAGCCGGTCGAGAAGAAGAAGGTCGAGAAGCGGAAGAAAAAGGCCGGCGACAAAGGCGACAGTGCCCGGGCGCTGAGCAAAGGCCAGATCGATGGCTCTCAGGATGCGAAGACCTCTGCATCGGGCGGGCAGAAGAAGGGCAATGCGACGTCGGCGGGCAATGCCGCCGTCAGCAACTATCCTGGCAAGGTCCGCAACAAGATCAACCGCGCCAAGCGCCGCTTCAGCGGCAACGGCGGCGGCATCGCGACCGTCAGCTTCGTGGTGTCAGCTTCCGGGCAGGCCACCAGCATCCGCATCATCAGAAGCTCCGGCCAACCGGCACTCGACGAGGCCGCCCTGGAGGCCGTACGCCGCGCGGCTCCGTTCCCGGAAATTCCTGACGGCGCCGGACGCGCATCGTGGCCGTTCAGCGTGCCGATTTCCTTCAAGCGCTGAGGCGCAGTCATTCCTGTGTTCGTGACGGTGAAGACGCCGGTGCGTCGCTTTGTGTGCGGATTGCTTCTTTCGCAAGGTGTCAGGCACACCGAAAGGTGACAAGAATCTTCATGTTTATACTTTACTATTAAACTCATGTTTTGTAGGGTCGCGTCGATCCAAAAGGAAGCCGGTTACGGCACGAGGAGTGACGCATGCATTCAGGCAGGGACGGCCAGCGCGAGGCAGCGCTCAGGGCCATGATCACGTCGCGCGACGCGCGCATCGCGGCGCTGGAGAAGGAAGTGTCTTCGCTGAAGGCGCGCCTGGCGGCCGGTTCGGCGGCCGCGGGCGACGGCAAGCCGCAGGCTGCGCGGGGGGCTTCGCCGGAAGCGCGCGTGCAGCGGCCGGTCGAGATCACCCGCGTGAAGCGGCGCAGCATCGAGATCGACAGGCGGGCTGCGCGCCAGCGTCAACAGGCCGATTCGGCCGAAAGCCAGTCCGAGGCCGCTGCCAAGGCCAGCCTGGAAGGACGCAACTTCCTCTATGTCGGCGGTCGTGACTGCCAGGTGGCGCATCTGCGCCAGATCGCAAGCTCTTTCGGCGCCAATCTGATCCATCACGATGGCGGCCTGCGCGAGGCGGTTTCGCGGATCGACAACGTGCTGCCGTCTGTCGACTGTGTTTTCTGCCCCATCGACTGTATCAGCCACGATGCCTGCTTGCGGGTGAAGACCGGCTGCAAGAAGTGGGAAAAGGCCTTCGTGCCCCTGCGCAACGGCAGCAAGTCCAGCTTCGAGCGCGCGCTGCAGAGCCTCAGCGAAGGAACACCGGTCCAATGAACGGCGACAAGCCTGACGGTTTCATGATGATAGGCCTGCACAAGCTCGCCGCGCAGAACGGCGACGGGCTCATTCCGGAGCTTTATGCGCTTCTGACGCGGGAAGCGCGCATGCAGGCGGAAAATCCCAACGTGACGGTGTTTCCTGTCTGGGAGGCCCGCTCGCCGGCCCGTGAGGTCCCCTTCGCGGGTGAGGATACGACACCGGCCGAAGCGCCCGACAATCTCATCGCCTTTCCCGCCCGGGCCAAGGCGCCGGGACGCCGCAGCGGCACCGCCTGATTTGCGGGATCCGTCTGCTGGCGCCCTTGGCGTCTCCTTCGGAGCGGTCTCTCCGGGTCAGTCGTGCTTCGGCTTCAGGAGGGCGCCTGCCGCGACCGCAAGCCAACCCGCCATCATGAGGACGCCGCCGGTCGGCGCGGACATTGGAAACAATCCGTGGCCAAGCGCATGGCGCACGGCGAGGTCGCCGGCAAACAAAAGCGTCCCGGCGATCAGGAGCGCGGCGGCGATCGCAGCGGTGCGCAGGGCCGGCCAGCCTGCATAAAGGGCGACAAGCGCCGGCGCATGGGCCAGGCACATGGCAGACGCGCCGCCCATCAGGCGCGGGTCGCCGCTGGCGTGCGAGGCCATGGCGGCGCTGACGACGCCGCCAAGGCCGAGGATTCCGGCAAAGAAAAGCGTCGCCCTTCGCGCTGCAGCCATGAGATCGTCTGTCCTATTCCTGGTTGACCATATGTTGCGCCAGTCGCGTCACCGGCTCGAGAATGACGGCGCGCAGCTGCGGCCCTGGGATCGTTTCCTCCAGCGCCCTCGTGAAGCAGAGCATCCAGCCATCGTGCTCGGCCGCGCCGATCGGGGCGACGAAATGGCGCCGCCGCAGCATGGGGTGGCCGCGCTTCTCCGTGTAGAGGGGCGGACCGCCCAGCCAGCCGCTGAGATACTCGTAGAGCTTTTCCTCGCTGCCGGAGAGATCTTCAGGATGGATGGCGCGGCAGGCGGCGGCTTCCGGCAGCGTGTCCATCAGTGCGTAGAAGCGGCGGGTGAGGGCGCGCACGGCCGCATCGCCTCCAACGGCTTCATAGAGCGTGATCGTCTCTCTCTGGCTGTCTTCCTGCACCGGTCTCATCCGCAGTTCGTCTATGGTCGACTGATAGTCCGCCCGCATTTAGGGAGCAATGACATAGCGCAAGCTGTGACAACCGGGCGCGGCTGCACGACTTGCAATAAAACCGTCCAGACGGTATGTTTAGCTCATGAGCAATGCCCACAAGCGCAAGAAAGATCCAGAGGCCGTCCGCGAACTCCTGCTCGAGGTCGCGGCAGCGCTGTGCCTCGAGAAGGGGGCGGCCAGCCTGCGGCTCGACGCGGTCGCCTCGGAAGCCGGAGTCAGCAAGGGGGGATTGCTGCATCATTTCCCGAGCAAGGCCGATCTGCTTGTCGGCATGCTGGACGACCTCATCGCACGGCTTGAGGCGGCTATCGAAGGGGAGATGCGGACGGATGAGGAGCCGCACGGACGTTTCACGCGCGCCTATCTGAAAGTCTGCTTTGCACCCGGCGGCATGGAGGAGGGCGCGCGTTGGAAGGCGATGACCGGCGCGCTTTTGGCGGAGCCGCAGCTTCGCCGGCGCTGGCAGGCCTGGATCACGCAGCAGGCCGAACGGCACGCTGATACAGATTCCTCGCCGGATTGCGAACTTGTGCGCTTTGCGGCCGACGGGCTGTGGCTCGCCTCGTTGCTGGAAAGCCATACGCTTGAGCCGGTGCGCGAGCAGGAGTTGATGCAGCGCCTGCTCCACCTCACGCGATCCTGATACAGCGAACACCTCATTTGTCGGAGATTTCCATGAACCTTCCCGTCGTCTATTCCGTGCTTGTGCTTGCGATCGTGTTCGAAGTGCTTGGAACGTCGGCGATGCAGGCGGCGCAGCATTTCACGCGGCTCGGGCCGACCGTGGTCATGATCGTCTGCTACGCCGTCGCCTTCTATTTCCTGTCCTGGAGCCTGCGTTATGTCTCCGTCGGGGTCGCCTATGCAATCTGGAGCGGGCTTGGCATCGTGCTCATTTCGCTGGTCGGGCTCTTCGTCTTCGGGCAGAAGCTGGACGTGCCGGCGATCATCGGGCTGGGGCTGATCGTTGCCGGCGTGATGGTGCTGAACCTGTTCTCCAAGTCCTCCTTTCACTGATGAGCTCGATTTGCGCTTGCCAAGCGAGCGAAAGCCTCTAAAAATGCCATCCAAAACGCTTTGGATCAATTTTTGGCATTCTGGAGGAGCGTATGACGATCAGGACAATCGTGTGGGGAGAAAACATCCACGAGCAGACGAACGACGTCGTGCGCTCGATCTATCCGGACGGGATGCACGCCGTCATCGCCAAGGCGCTGAACGAACACCCGCAGATCGAGGCGACCACCGCGACGCTGCAGGAGGAGGAGCACGGCCTGCCTGAAGGCCGGCTCGACCAGACCGACGTGCTGGTGTGGTGGGGGCACAAGGACCACGGCGCGGTGTCCGACGCGGTCGTGGAACGGATCGCCGCCCGTGTCTGGGAGGGGATGGGGCTCATCGTCCTGCACTCCGGTCATTTCTCCAAAATTTTCAAACGCTTGATGGGAACGCCCTGCGCCCTGAAATGGCGCGAGGCGGGTGAGCGGGAGCGTGTCTGGGTCGTCAATCCGCGCCACCCGATCGCCGCCGGCCTGCCGGAGCATTTCGTGCTGGAGAACGAGGAGATGTATGGCGAACCCTTCTCCGTGCCCGAGCCGCTCGAGACGGTGTTCATCTCGTGGTTTGCGGGCGGCGAGGTGTTCCGCTCGGGCATGACCTGGCGCCGTGGGGCCGGCAACATCTTCTATTTCCGCCCCGGCCACGAGACCTATCCGACCTACCACGACGCCACGGTGCAGGCGGTGCTGCGCAACGGTGTGGCCTGGGCATACAACCCGCAAGCACGGTACGCGGCGATCCATGATGCCCCGAACGTGCCGGTTGAAAGCGCTTTGGAGCCCATCGTCGAGCGTGGGCCGCGGCTGCATCAGGCCGGCGAAGCCGGATATCGGTGAGCGGCGTCATGAGGCTTCTCATCCTTGGAACCGGCGGTATGGCCAATACTCATGCCGAGCATTTTTCCTCCATCCCCGGCGTCGAACTCGTCGGCGCCGTCGACGTCGATCTGGCCATGGCGACCGCCTTTGCCGAACGGCACGGCATAGCGAAGGTTTTCACCGATCTCGATGCGGCGATCGCCTGGGGCGCTTTCGATGCGGCGACCAACGTGACGCCGGACCGCGTACACCACCCGACCACGCTGGCGCTGCTTGCCGCCGGCAAGCATGTCCTGTGCGAAAAACCGTTAGCCGAGAATTTCACAAAGGCCGAGGAAATGGCGAGCGCTGCGGAGGCTTCCGGGCAGGTAGCGATGGTAAACCTCACCTATCGCAACGTCGCGCCCCTGCAGAAGGCGCGCGAACTGGTGCTTGCCGGTGCGCTCGGCCGGGTGCGCCACGTCGAGGCGTCGTATCTCCAGAGTTGGCTCGTGTCGCGGGCCTGGGGCGACTGGACGAGCCAGAGCCAATGGCTTTGGCGCCTGTCGACGCGGCACGGTTCGAACGGCGTGCTCGGCGACGTTGGCATTCATATCCTCGATTTCGCCAGCTACGGCAGCGGCAGCGACGTCGAGACGCTTTTTGCCCGGACCAAGGCCTTCGACAAGGCGCCAGGCAACCGTATCGGCGAATACGAACTCGACGCCAATGACAGCTTCACGATGGCGGCGGAGTTCGCCAATGGCGCGCTCGGCGTCATCCATGCCAGCCGTTGGGCGACCGGGCATCTGAACGAACTGCGGCTGCGCATGCATGGCGACCGGGGCGGGCTGGAGGTGATCCACACGCCTGCGGGTTCAAGCCTGCGGGGTTGCCTCGGCGAGGATGTGGAAAATGCCGTCTGGCGCGACATCGACGCCGGCATCGTTCCGACCAACTACGAGCGCTTCGTCACGGCGGTGCGTGAACGGCATCATGCCGTCGAGCCGGGGTTCCGCCATGCGGCAAACCTGCAAAAGGTCCTGGATCTGGCGATCGCGGCGGAGAAGGAGCGACGCGAACTCAGCGTCTGAGCTTGTTGGCGCGCGCCGGCCAGCCGATCCGGTGGCGGATTGATGGCGGCAGGCACAGGACGCTCTCCTCTACCAAGGGCTGCGTTCGGCTCACCCGCCGTGCTGCGCCAGCCAGGCCTTCAGGGCGGCGGCATTGTTGTGCTGCTCGTCCTTTGCCGCATAGAGCAGCGTCACGGGGCCTTTTTGCACATTGTCGCGCAAGGTCGAAAGCGTCGCCTGCGGTCCGTTGCCCGCGAGTTCTGCCGCATAGGCGTCGCAGAACGCCTGCCACTGTTCTGGCCGGGCATGAAAGCGCTTGCGCAGGTCGTCGCTCGGGGAAAGGTCCTTCAGCCAGAGGTCGATGCCCGCCTTTGCCTTGGCGATCCGGCGCGGCCAGAGCCGATCGACAAGGATGCGCGTGCCGTCCGCCTCGGAGGCCGGCTCATAGACACGTTTCAGTCGGATGTTCACCGGCACGTCTCCTCCCTTGCGCCTGTTCGCGTCGTCGCGGCCTGCCACGCGAGCCGACAGCCCTTCATTCGGGCATAAGTTCGCCCGATCCGCCGGCTTCCGGTGGAAAGTCCCGCAGCTTCGGCAGGCCATCGCGGACCGGCAGCACCGCTTCGGCATAGTTGATGTGGACGGACGGCGCAAAGGCGAAGTCCCGCAGGATGCCGGGGCGGACGTCGGTTAGCCCGAGCCCGGGATGTTCGGTCAGCACGTGTCCGCCGCATTGAAGGCAGTGCCGGCGCTCGCTCATGCCGGACTTGTTGAAGCGGCCGAGGCGCTCTGCGCCGCGCGAGACCACGACCTTGTCCTGCGGCCACAGCACGTAGCCGCTCATCGGGCCGCCGGAATAGGTGCGGCAGGACGCGCAGTGGCAATAGCCCATCTCCAGCGGTGTGCCCTCCGCCCTGATCTCCACCGCGCCGCAAAAGCACGCGCCCGAATGAAACGCAGTCATGTCCGCTCCTCCGTCCGACCGCCTCGATTTTCTCGCAGCGTTGCCGTTCATGGCAAGGGAGTTTTGCAGCCGCCGCTTTGTTGACTTCAACCGGGATGGGAGGACAATGACCCTTTCGCGTCGCCAGTTTTCCGAAGAAGGGCGCTTCCATGAGCATCGCCGGCAAGCTCCAGCACTATATCGAACGGGAAGGTGTCGCCTATGACATCGTCCCCCATCATCGCACGGCAACGACGAGCCAATCTGCGCAGGCGGCCCATATCCCCGGCAGCAGGCTGGCAAAAGCCGTGGTCGTCCACCACGAGGCGGGCTATCTTCTGGCCGTCGTGCCCAGCACGCACCGGGTGGAGCTCACCAGCCTGCAGGATGCCATGGACCGGAGGCTCGGTCTCGCATCCGAAGACGAGGTCTGCCAGCTCTTCTCCGATTGCGAGGAAGGCGCGGCGCCGCCGCTCGGGATGGCCTATGACGTCCCGGTCGTGCTCGACGAAAGCTTCGGCCACATCAGTGACGTCTATTTCGAGGCCGGCGACCACCGGAACCTGGTGCATGTCACCGGGCCGAACTTCCTGGCGCTGATGAAGGACGCCCAGATCGCCCGCATCGGCAGGCCGCACTAACAGCGTCTTCAAGTGCGGTTTCGGCGGACCGTGCGCCACGCGTAGTGCGGGCACGGAGACTTCCGACGTGACAAAGGATGCGCTGCAGCAGTGCGAACACGCTGACGTCCTGCATTGTCATGTCCCCGGTCACGCCTCTGATGCAGACCGAGCGCGGATAGCCCTGTACGGTTGCGAGCACGGGGTCGGTGCGACCGGCGCCAGTAACGACGATCATTTCTATTTTCGGATGGCATCCGCGCGTCTTCCCAAAAACGGCAAGACTCATGCTAGGAGCAGGGCCGACCTCATTCTCATTTGAAGCAGTGGCATGAACATCAAGTCCCGTGGTTACCTCTTCGCGCTTCTGGCGGTGACCATCTTTGCGGCCCAGGACGGCATCACGAAGTACCTGGGTGACCGATATCCGCCCATCCTCGTGACCATGATACGCTTCTGGGCGTTCGCGCTGTTCGTGTCCTGTCTTGCGGCAACGTCTTCCGGCGGCATCCGCGGCGCGATCGCCACGCGCCGGCCGTGGCTGCAGATCTCCCGCGGGATCCTTCTGGTCGCGGAAATCGTGGTCATCGTGTTTGCCTACAAGACGGCCGGGCTCGCCATGAGCCAATCGATCTTTCAGGTCACGCCGTTGTTCATCACCCTGCTTTCGGTGCCGCTACTCGGTGAGAAAGTGGGCTGGAAGCGCGCTTGCGCCGTCGTCGTCGGTCTTGTCGGCGTGCTGATCATCATCAACCCTGTCGATGTGCATTTCGACGCGTCGCTGCTTTTGCCGCTGACGGCGGCGGCCATGTTCGCCTTGTACAGCATTGCCACGCGCGCCGTCAGCCATCAGGATTCCTCGACCACCAGCGTCTTCTATGCGGGCGTGGTGGGAGCGCTTGCGATCTCGCTGATCGGGCCGTTCTACTGGACCGACGTCAAACCTTCGGACTGGTATGTCCTGGGCGCTCTCTGCGTCTGCGGCACGTTGAGCCACTATTTCCTGATCCGCGCCTATGCGATCCTTCCGGCAGCGGAGCTTCAGCCCGTGACCTACCTGCAGCTCGTCCTCAACGTCTGCATCGCCGTGCTTTTCTTCGGAGAGAGCGTAACGGTGAACATGGTCGCCGGCGCACTCATCGTGGTCGGCGCAGGCCTCTTCACCGTTTGGCGGGAACACCAACTTGCAAGGAAGGCCGAAGCCGTCATGACCGATCCAACGTGACCTGCCGGTGAAACCTCATCCAAAGGCGACAAGGATCGGCGCACGTCGCCACGATTGCTGACTGCTATCGAAAATCCAGGCTAAGTATATGAAATTTGGCGCACCCGACAGGATTCGAACCTGTGACCTTTGGAATCGGAATCCAACACTCTATCCAGCTGAGCTACGGGTGCATCCGTGTCGCGGGCGGAGCCCGGCGTCGACTGGTTCGCGGTTCATACCCCAGCTTTGTCGCCGGTTCAATGGTCAAGCGCCCGAAGCCGCACAGGAAATTTCGGGCAGGGGTGATCGGATGGCATCGCGGCAACGTTTTGGGCGCGGGCGCATGAGCGGTGTGCCCCGGCAAGCCTGCGGTCTTCAGCGGGAAGGCGGAAGGAAATGCCAAGGCGGAAGGGAATGTGATGGAGTCGATCGGGAAAGGCTATTCGGCGCTGGTCGTCGGCGAGAGCGGCGGGATCGGCGGTGCGGTTCATGCGGCGCTCTCGGCGGATCCGAATGCCGGGCGCCTCGTCGGTCTGTCGCGCAGGACTTATCCGGGCTTCGATATCACGAACGAGCCGTCTGTAGCCGATGCCGCCCGTGTGCTTTCCGGCGAAGGCCCGTTTGATTTTGTCTTTGATGCCACAGGGGCGCTGACCATCGACGGTATCGGCCCGGAGAAGGCGCTGAGGGCAATCGATCCCTCCGTCATGGCCCGACAGTTCGCGGTCAATGCCATCGGGCCGGCATTGCTTCTGAAGCATTTTGCGCCGCTGATGCCGCGCGACCGGCGGGCGATCTTCGCGACACTGTCTGCCCGTGTCGGCTCGATCGGCGACAACCGGCTTGGGGGATGGATTTCCTACCGGGCCTCCAAGGCGGCATTGAACCAGATCGTCCGCACCGCCGCGATCGAGCTTTCGCGCACGCATCCGCAATCGCTGGTGCTCGCACTGCATCCCGGCACGGTGGAGACCAGGCTCAGTGCGGCCTTTCGCGGCGGGCACGCCACCGTCACGCCAGGCGTGTCGGCGGCGCGCCTGCTGGCGCTGGTCGATCGCCTTCCGGCGCAGGCCTCCGGCGGGTTCTACGCGCACGATGGAGAGGCGGTCGTCTGGTAATCGACGACAAAAAGAAAACCGCGCCCCCGGGGACCGCGGCTTCTGTCTCGAATGGAGCGTCGCGCTCAGGCGACCTGCATCGCGCCGGGGCCGGGGATGGCCTTGGGTGGGCATTTGCCGAGGATGATCATGCCCAGAACCTCGTCCTTGGTCACGTCCTGCGTGCGGGCGTGGCCGACGACCTGGCCGTTCTTCATCACCGAGACGCGGTCGGCGAGGTCGAAGACGTCGTGGATGTCGTGGCTGATCAGGAAGATGCCGATGCCTTCCTTCTTCAACTGCTTGATCAGTTCGCCCACCTGCGCGGTCTCCTGCGGTCCGAGGGCTGCCGTCGGCTCGTCCATGATCAGGATGCGAGCATCGAACAGGATGGCGCGCGCGATGGCGACGGACTGCCGCTGGCCGCCCGAGAGCGCCTTCACCGGCTCCTTGAAGCGCTGGAAGTTGGGGTTGAGCCGGCCCATCACCTCGCGCGCCTTCGCCTCCATCGCCACGTCGTCGAGCGTGCCCCAGGGGGTGCGCAGCTCGCGGCCGAGATAGAGGTTGGCGGCCGCGTCGACGTTGTCGGCGACGGCGAGCGTCTGGTAGATCGTTTCGATGCCGTATTTCTTGGCGTCGCGCGGGTTGTTGATGTCGGCCGGCTCGCCGTTGATCAGGATCTCGCCGGCATCGCGCTTGTAGGCGCCCGACAGGATCTTGATGAGCGTCGACTTGCCGGCGCCGTTGTGGCCGAGAAGGGCGACGACTTCGCCGGGGTAGAGGTCCACCGAGGCGTTGTCGACCGCATGGATGCCGCCGAACGAGATGGAAACGTTCTTCATTTCCACGAGCGGAGTGCGTTGATCTGTCATGAGGCGTACTCCTTACTTGGCGCGGGCGCGATAGACGGTGTCGAGCCAGACGGCGACAACGAGAACCACACCGACGACGATGCGCTGGAACGGGCTGTCGATGCCGAGAAGCACCATGCCCGACTGAAGCGATTGCATGACGAGGGCGCCGATCATGGCGCCGGCGATGGTGCCGACGCCACCGGCGAGCGAGGTGCCGCCGATCACGGCGGCGGCGATGGTGTAGAGTTCGTCGAGCTCGCCCTGCGCGTTGGTGGCGGCGTTGAGGCGGGCAGTCGAGATCGCAGCCGCGATGGCGCACAGGATGCCCATCAGCATGAAGATCTTGACCGTGACCCAACGCGTCTTGATGCCCGCGAGCTCGGCTGCTTCCGGGTTGCCGCCAAGCGCGAACACGTAGCGGCCGAAGCGCAGGCGGGTGGCGATGAAGGTCATCACGATGCCGACGGCGATCGCCATCAGGACGGGAATGGCGATCCCGTGCGGGATCTGCAGGCCGCCCTCCGGCCAGGCGATGCCGTTGGCGTCGGCGTAGCGGCGGGCGATGTTGGTCGGCCAGTAATAGTGGTTGGCGACGGCGACTGCGCCGAGCACCAGCACGCAGCCGAGCACCGAGAGGAAGTATTCGGCCCAGACCGGGCGAAGCGGAAAGCCGAAGCGCTTTCGCTGCTTGCGCGAGTTCAGGATCGCGCCGACGATGGCGAGGCAGGCGACGATGCCGACGATCCAGCTCGCCGTGGCGCCGATCGAGCCCTCGGTGCCACCGCCCATCAGGCGGAAGGTGGAGTTCATCGGGGCGACCGTCTGGCCGCTGGTGACGAACCAGGTGGCGCCGCGCCAGACCAGCAGGCCGCCGAGCGTGACGATGAAGGCGGGCACGTTGAGAAAGGCGATGATGGAGCCGTGCAGGGCGCCGATCGCAGCCCCGACGAGGATGCCGCAGCCGAGCGTGATGATCCAGATCGCCGGGTGCTCGAGGCCCAGATATTGCGGAAGAATCTTTGCCTGCATGACCCCCATGATCATGCCGCAGAAGCCGAGCACCGAGCCGACCGAGAGGTCGATATTGCGGGTGACGATGATCAGCACCATGCCCGTCGCCATGACGGCGACCGAGGAGGTCTGCACCGTCAGGTTCCACAGATTGCGTGGCGTCAGAAACAGGCCGCCGGTGAGAAGCTGGAAGCCGACCCAGATGATGACCAGCGCCCCGACCATGCCGAGCAGGCGGGTGTCGATCTCGGTTGCGCGGAAGAACCGCTTGACGGGATTTTCGTCCGCGTTTCGGGCCCGATTTGTCTGGGTAGCTTGTGTGATGTCGGCCATGGACGTGCCTTCCCCCCACTGAAATTGTTGTTGTCGCCGCGTTGCCGGCCCGGTCGGGCAGGAATGTCGTGGCAAAGTCTGGCGATGACGGACGTGACTGCGGGACTTTTGCCCGCGCGGCTTTAGGCCCGCGTACTTCCCGGTCCGCATCCTTTGCCGACGGTGTCGGCTGAGGATGGCCCAGGCATTGTCCACCGCACTTCCACCTTGCGCAAGCGCCGCAACGCAATGCGTTGCGGCGCTTGGAAGGTGTGCGGGACAGGCCCGTCCGATCGTGTTACTTGCAGGCGGCGAGGTCGCCCTTGACGCCCTGGCAGGCTTCTTCCTTGGAGATCCAGCCCGCGTCGATGACGACGTTCAGGTTGTCCTGGGTGATCGGAAGCGGAGCCAGGAAGACCGACTGCATGGCGACGCCCTTCGGTCCGCCGTTGAAGCTGGTCACGCCGGCGATCTCTTCCATCTTCTTGCCGCCGGCCAGCTCGGCTGCGATCTCGGCGGCGCGCTTGCCAAGCTCGCGGCTGTCCTTCCAGACCGAGACCGTCTGCGTGCCGAGCGCCACGCGGTTCAGTGCTGCCTTGTCTGCGTCCTGGCCCGAGACCGGAACGGAGCCGGCGAGACCCTGGGCGTCGAGGGCTGCGACCGCGCCGCCGGCGGTGCCGTCGTTCGAGGCGACGACCGCGTCGACCTTGTTGTCGTTCGCCGTCAGGAACTGTTCCATGTTCTTCTGCGCGATTTCAGGCTTCCACCCGTCGGTATAGGCTTCGCCGACGTTCTTGATCTTGCCGGCGTCGATCGCTTCCTTCAGCACTTCCAACTGGCCGGAGAACAGGAAGTCGGCGTTCGGATCGGCGGAGTTGCCCTTGATGAAGACGTAGTTGCCTTCCGGCTTGACCTTGAACACTTCGCGGGCCTGCATGCGGCCGACTTCCTTGTTGTCGAAGGTGATGTAGAAGGCGGCCGGGTTCTCGATCAGGCGGTCGTAACCGACGACCGGGATGCCTTCGGCTGCGGCCTTTTCGATGGCCGGGCCGATGGCGTCGCTATCCTGCGCGAGCACGATCAGGGCGTTGGCGCCCTGGGCGATCAGCGATTCGATGTCGGTCAGCTGCTTGGCTGCCGAGGACTGGGCATCGGCGGAGATGTACTTGTCGCCGGACGCCTCAAGGGCCGCCTTGATGGCGGCTTCGTCGGTTTTCCAGCGCTCTTCCTGGAAGTTCGACCAGGAAACGCCTACCACGAGATCCTTGGCCTGCGCCACGGAATGCAGCGATACGATGACGGCTACGCCTGCCATCAGCTTCAAAACTGATTTCATATTATCCTCCCAAGTGAATGCCGGCCGTCCGGACGAACCTCCCGTCACCGTCGACAACCAGCTCTCTGACACTGCCGCAATTCCACGCCCTCAAGCTCTCCCGGAATTTTTCTCGACAGTCGAGAAAATAGATGTCAGAAGTTCCGGGGGCTGTCAACAAGGGGGTGGAGGACTTGTCGGCGCCCGCAACAGATGCTTTGGGAGGAGCATTCGTTGGAATCGTCTTTTCAAACCGGAGCCTGGCTATGCTGACGCGATCGAGCACCGATCTGGTGCGTCAGCAAAACAGTGCGCTTGTGCTCGCGGCGGTGCGGCGGCAGGGGGCCCTGTCGCATACGGAGCTGTCTGCGCGCACCGGCCTTGCCTCGGCGACCGTTTCGGCGATCACCGCCGAACTGGAGCGGGGCGGCGTGCTGGAGCGTCAGGAGCAGGCCAGCGCGGGCGGGCGCGGACGCCCGCGCGTGCTGTTCCGCCAGAAGCGCGACTACGGCCACATCATCACCGTGCGCATTTCCTCCGACGCGGTGCAGTATTCGCTGGCCGACTATGCCGGCATGCTGATCGACCGCTTCGAGGAGCCGCGACAGCATTCGGATCCCTCGACGGCGCACTTCATCGACGCGCTACGCGGCGGTCTTGCAAAGACGCTGCAGCGTTCGCGCCTGGATCGCTCGTGCGTGCTTGCGGTCTCCATCAGCAGCAAGGGCATCGTGGATCCGGCAAGTGCCACGCTTGTCTGGTCGCCGGTCTTCGGGCTGGACGAGATCGATTTCGCAGGCGTGCTGGGCGAGTGGCGTTCCGTCACGCTCAGCAACGAGACGCTTCTCGTTGCCCATGCCCTCGGCCTGCGCGCGGAACCGACATCGGGGACCACCCGCCAGCTTGCCGCGCTGTCGCTCGGCCACAGCGTCGGGCTCGGGATTGCCAATCTGCATGCGACTGGCGAGATCGAGGTGTCCGCGCCCAATTTCGGGCACATGCTGCATGCGGCCGACGGCAAGGTCTGTCGTTGCGGGGCGCAGGGGTGCATCGAGGCGTCGGCCGGCTTCTACGGCATCCTGCGGACGGCATTCGAAGTGCCGCCCGATACGATTCCCGCAAAGTTCGTGCCGCTTGCCGAGATGGAGAAGATCGCGCAGCGGGCGCGGCAGGGACACCGCATGTCCGAATACGCCTTCCGCCAGGCGGGGCTTGCGCTCGGGCAGGGACTGTCGCGCGTCCTGAGCCTTTACGGCAGCATGCCGGTGACGATCACCGGGCCGGGAACGCGCTTCCTCGATCTGCTGTCGCGCGGGCTGGACGAGGGGTTGCGCCAATCGCAGCAGGTGCGCCTGCACGGCATGCCGGAAATCTCGATCGTGCCGGAGGAGGCGACGCTGGTCTTCGAGGGGCATGTCGATCGCGCGCTGACGCGGATCGACCGGCTGCTAGCCTCCGAACGACCGGTTGCGGAAGGCGAGACGGCATGAAAGGGCGGCTCGGGCCACAAAAAAGGCCGGGCGTGACGGCCCGGCCAGTTGCTGGGAGGATCGTTGCCCGGCCTGGCGGGCTTTTCGACTTCAGCCGACGTCTATCAGGCGCTTTTCCTGAACCGACTTGACGGCGGCGTCCGCAAGGGCGAGGGCGGCCAGGCCATCGGCGCCGGAAGGCGAAAGCGGCGTGCCCTGCTCCAGCGAAGCGATGAAGCTTGCAATCTCGTTTGCATAGGCTTCGGTGTAGCGGGTCATGAAGAAATCGTGCAGCGGTGGACGGGTGTAGCCGTCGCCCGTCGCGATCTCGATCGAGACCGGGCGCTGGTTTTCCGCCGCGACCATACCCTTGGAGCCGTGCACCTCGATGCGCTGGTCGTAGCCATAGGTGGCCCGGCGCGAATTCGAAATGATCGCCTGCTTTCCGGACGCTGTCTGCATGATCACCGAGACGCTGTCGTAGTCGCCGGCCTCGCCGATCGCCTTGTCCACCAGCACGGCCGCCGTCGCCGTCACCGAAACCGGCTCCTCGCCGAGAAGGAAGCGCGCCATGTCGAAGTCGTGGATGGTCATGTCGCGGAAGATGCCGCCCGAGCGCTTGATGTAGTCCACGGGCGGCGCACCCGGATCGCGGGAGGTGATCGTCACCATCTCGACGTCGCCGATCCGGCCGGCCTCGATTGCCTGGTGCACGGCCATGAAATGCGGATCGAAGCGCCGGTTGAAGCCGACCATCAGCTTGCCGCCGGTCTCCTCGACGACGCGCAAGCAGGCGCGGACGCGGGAGACGTCGAGATCGATCGGTTTTTCGCAGAAGATCGCCTTGCCTGCGCGAGAGAAGCGTTCGATCAGGTCGGCATGCGTGTCCGTGGGCGTGCAGATGACGACGGCGTCGATGTCGTCGGCCGCCTCGATACCTTCGATCGTGCGCACGGCGCAACCATATTGCGCGGCAATGGCTTCCGCTGCTGCGGGAAAGGCATCGGCGACGGCTACGAGAACCGCACCGGGGTTGCCTGTGACTGCCCTGGCGTGAACCTTGCCGATGCGCCCGGCGCCGAGAAGACCAAATCTGACCGTCATGTTTTCAACTCGTTGTGCTGCCGGAGATTGCTGCCGGCGGTGGGCGGGGGCATGCGCTTTCCCCGATTGCGCCTCTCTTTCGACGAGGATGGTGCGCCCCTCGCTCCATTTTAAATGGAATACGTGAGCCGCCATTCGATAATTTTAGAATATTCATTCCATTTCGTGCAGCCGTCGTCAAGCGGTTCGTGGCGCGTCCGGCGGCGGTTTCCTTCCGCCGCAAAACCTCTTAAGAGGGCTGCAAACAATAGTCGGAGGCGCCGCATGAAATTCATCGATCCCACCCACCCGGTCTACCGCCCGCTCTGGGTTCGGTTGGTGCTGGTCGGGGGCTGCGTCGCCTGGACCGCCGTGGAATACTATAACGGCCAGCAGACCTGGGGACTGATCTTTCTGGTCATCAGCTCCTACGCGTTTGCGCAACTGCTCCTTTTCTACAAGCCGCCGGAAGAGCAGGCCGAAAAGCCTGCCGAGGAAAAGCTGGCTGAGGAAAAGCCGGTCGAGGACAAGCCGGCCGGGGACAACAGGGAGCAATAGCCGCCGTTCACCTGCGCAAGCCGAGCGCTGCTTCCGCCTGCATGCGCCGCAGCGTTTCGTCGATCAGCATGTTTGCAATCATCATCCGGCGCGTCGCGTTCGCCCGCAAAGCCTCCGGGGCTGCATCGGGATGGTTCTCGCGCGCAAAAGCGCGGCGTATCGCGGCCAGCTCCGTACCGGTTTCCGACCCGCTGAGCCCGAGGTCCGCGGCGACTTCGTCGGGTGCTGTCCGCATCAGGTAGGGCGGTGATGCCGGGGCTTCGTCGATCGCCGGTTCCTCTCGTTGCCCACCTTCGCCCTGCATCGGGCCATCTTCGGCAAACTCGCGATAGGCGGATGCCGCCGCATGGCCGGACGCCGCCATCTGCTCCCTGCCGAAGACCGCGAAGGCGGGGAGAGGGCCGCGCGGCGGCTCGTGCGGTGCGTCGCCGCCGTCTTCGAATGCGGATTCATCTTCCGCACGAAGGCGTTCCAGTACGCTCTCAAAAACGCTTTTTCCGAACACGGGTTCTTCCTCAGTCTTCCGCGCGTTCGGGGAAAAGCATCCTGCTGCGCTGCAGGATGAGATCATAGAACAGCTTCGCGCTCGGGGGGAGGGCGCGTCCTTTGACCGAGATCAGGCTATAGGGTTTGATGTCGATGTCGAAGTCGGTGTTGAGGATGCGCACCTCGCTGGGGCCGCCGCCTTTCTCGGTGACGAATTCGGCCATGTCACGGGCGATCGGCGCGACGGCGTTCGACGAGCAGACGAGCGCGACCGTGAGGAGCAGGGAAGCGGTGTTGACCACCGTCGTCGGCAGGGGGACGTCGCCGGCGATGAAAAGCTCCTCCACGCGGCGGCGCAGAAGCGTCCCCGGCGGCTGGAACACCCAGTCGTATGAGGGGAGGTCCGAGAGCGAAACAACCGGCTTGTCGGCCAGAGGGTGGCCCTTGCGGACGATCAGGCAGGCCTTCTCGATGCCGATTTCCTGCACGTTGAACTGCCGCGGATCGAGATCGTCAGGCACCCGGGCGAGGATGAAATCGTGCTTGGAGGACAAGAGTTCGCGGGCGAGCACGTTGCTCGTCTCGATGCGGACATTGACCTCGATGCCCGGATAGGCGGCGCTGACCTGCTGGATCGCCGGTACCGCAAGACTGATCGCCGGGGCCGTCACGGTGCCGAGAAATACGGTGCCGCCCGCGCCCGACTTCAGTGCGGCGATCTCCCGGTCCACTTCGTCCAGTTCGAGCAGGATGGTGCGGGCGCGACGGGCGAAGGCGCGGCCGAACTGGGTCAGTTCCACCCCGCGCGAGACCCGTTCACAGAGCTGCGCCTTTATTATACTCTCCATTTCCGTCAGCATGCGTGAGGCCGCCGGCTGGGAGATGTTGAGTGCGGCGGCGGCGGCGCTGATCTGCTTGTGATGGTCGATCGCCACGATCATGCGCAGGTGATTGAGTTTCAGGCCAGAGCGCAGGAGGCCGAGGCCGAGTTGCTCGTCCCGCGGCCCGTCGGGCGGAAGGTCGTCGATGAATTCATTGGCGTGCATGGAGTGCATGAGGCCCTGTCGAAAAATCATATCATTAGCGGTCAATATACCGCTTTTGATATGGGAATAGAAGCTTATTGTATTTGACAGTTATGGCAATTCGGTAGAGGTTGCCGCCAGGTGCGCTCGTGCCCAAGGGAGTTGAGGCCGGGAGGGGTATTTATCCTTTTCCTCCGTTGGAGACCGTCGTCTGCGACAGCGGGCAACGAAGCATCGCGTACGGTTCGGACCTGGGGGTCGAGCCGCAAATACAAGGGAGAGACCTGCTAATGAAATTGATCACCTCGCTTCTCGCCGCCGCTGCCGTCAGCGTGGCGTCCTTCGCTATGCCTGCCTTCGCCCAGGACAAGGGCGCCGTCGGCATTTCCATGCCGACCAAGACTTCGACCCGCTGGATTTCCGACGGCGAGACGATGGAGAAGCTGTTCAAGGAAGCTGGCTACACGCCGGACCTGCAGTTCGCCGATGACGACATCCCGAACCAGCTTGCGCAGATCGAAAACATGGTCACCAAGGGTGCCAAGGTTCTCGTGATCGGCGCGATCGACGGCACCACGCTTTCCGACATTCTCGCCAAGGCGCACGAAGCCGGGGTCAAGGTCATCGCCTACGACCGCCTCATCCGCGATTCGGGCAATGTCGACTACTACGCCACGTTCGACAACTTCCAGGTCGGCGTCTTGCAGGCGACCAGCCTCGTCGACGGCCTGAAGGCCCAGTTCGGCGACGTCAAGCCGTGGAACGTCGAGCTGTTCGGCGGTTCGCCGGACGACAACAACGCCTTCTTCTTCTACGACGGCGCCATGTCGGTCCTGCAGCCGCTGATCGACAGCGGCGATATCGTCATCAAGTCCGGCCAGCAGGGCATGGACCAGGTCGGCACGCTGCGCTGGGACGGTGCAGTTGCCCAGGCCCGCATGGAAAACCTCCTGTCCTCGACCTATACCGATGCGCAGGTCCATGGCGTGCTGTCGCCCTATGACGGCCTCTCCATCGGCATCCTGTCGGCCCTGAAGGGCGTCGGCTACGGCTCGGGCGACCAGAAGATGGCGGTCGTCACCGGTCAGGACGCCGAACTGCCGTCGGTCAAGTCGATCCTCGCCGACGAGCAGTATTCGACGGTGTTCAAGGACACCCGCGAACTCGCCAAGGTCGCCGTCAACATGACGGACGCGATCCTCGGCGGCAAGGAGCCGGAAGTCAACGACACCAAGACCTACGACAACGGCGTCAAGGTCATCCCGTCCTACCTGCTGAAGCCGGTTTCGGTCGACAAGTCCAACGCCAAGGACATCCTGGTGGGCGCTGGCTACTACACCGAAGATCAGATCAACAACTGATCGCCATGAAACGGGGTCCGCGCGATAGCGGACCCTTTACCTTGGCGGGCGGGCCCGGGATTTCGGGCCCTACACCCCGTCGCTTGCAGATTTCTGCCGGAATGCCAGGACTATGGACAACATCATCCTCGAAATGCGGAGCATCACCAAGACGTTTCCCGGCGTCCGTGCGCTCGACAACGTCAGCTTCAAGGTGAGCGAAGGCGAAATCCACGCGCTCGTCGGCGAAAACGGCGCCGGCAAGTCGACGCTCATGAAGGTGCTCAGCGGCGTCTACCCCGCGGGAACCTACGAAGGCGAGATTCACTACGACGGCGAGGTTCGCCGCTTCTCGACCATTTCCGACAGCGAAGAGCTCGGCATCATCATCATTCACCAGGAGCTGGCGCTCGTGCCGCTGCTGTCGATCGCCGAGAACATCTTCCTCGGCAACGAGATCGCCCAGAACGGCGTGATCCACTGGCCGCAGACCTTTGCCCGGACGCAGGAACTGCTGAAAAAGGTCGGGCTCAGCGAATCGCCGTCGACGCTCATCACCGATATCGGCGTGGGCAAGCAGCAGCTGGTCGAGATCGCCAAGGCACTTTCGAAGAAGGTGCGGCTTTTGATCCTCGACGAGCCGACCGCCTCGCTGAACGAGACGGATTCCGACGCGCTGCTGAAGCTCTTGATGGAGTTCCGCAAGCAGGGCATGACCTCGATCATCATCTCGCACAAGCTGAACGAGATCAAAAAGGTCGCCGACAAGATCACCATCCTGCGCGACGGCGGCACGGTGGAGACGCTGGACTGTCACAAGGAAGACATCAGCGAAGACCGGATCATCAAGGGTATGGTCGGTCGCGACATGGACGACCGCTATCCGCCGCGCGAACCGAAGATCGGCGAGACGTTGCTGGAAGTGAAGAACTGGAACGTCTTCCACCAGCATCACCGCGACCGCCAGTTCCTGCACGACGTCAATTTCACGGTCCGTGCCGGCGAGGTGGTCGGTATCGCGGGCCTGATGGGCGCGGGGCGCACCGAGACGGCGATGAGCCTCTTCGGCAAGTCCTGGGGCCACAAGATCACCGGCGACGTGTACATGCGCGGCAAGCCGGTCGACGTCAGCACGATCCCCAAGGCGATCGACGCGGGCCTCGCCTACGTGACCGAGGACCGCAAGCATCTGGGCCTCGTCCTGATGAACAACATCAAGGAAAACACGACCCTTTCCAATCTGGGTGCGGTGTCCAGCAACGGCATCATCGATGACCGCAAGGAGGCGAAGGTAGCGACCGACTACCGGTCGAAACTGCACATCCGCTCGCATTCGATCTATCAGGAAACCGTTAACCTTTCGGGCGGTAACCAGCAGAAGGTGGTGCTGTCGAAATGGCTGTTCACCAATCCTGAGGTCCTCATCCTCGACGAGCCGACGCGCGGTATCGACGTCGGAGCCAAGTTCGAGATCTATACCATCATCAACCAGCTTGCAGCCGAGGGCAAAGGCATACTGATGATCTCTTCGGAGATGCCGGAGCTGCTTGGAACCTGCGATCGCATCTATGTCATGAACGAAGGACGTATCGTCGCGGAGCTCTCCAAGGAGGAGGCAAGCCAAGAATCCATCATGCGCGCCATCATGCGCTCCGGGGAGAAACACTAATGGTCGCCGATACAAGCGCTCCTGCCGCCAAACCGTCCATCGCGGACTACCTCAAGAACAACATCCGCGAGTACGGACTTCTCGTCGCGCTCGTCGTCATCATGGTGTTCTTCCAGATCGTCACCAACGGCGTTCTGTTCCGACCCGTCAACATCACGAACCTCGTGCTGCAGAACTCGTTCATCGTCATCATGGCGCTGGGCATGTTGCTGATCATCGTCGCCGGGCATATCGACCTGTCGGTCGGATCGATCGTCGCCTTCATCGGCGCCATATCGGCGATCATGCTGGTGAAGTGGGGGCTGCCGGCCATCGTGGTGGTACCCGCCTGTCTCATCGTCGGCGGCATCATGGGGGCTGCGCAGGGCTACTGGGTGGCCTACCAGAAAATCCCGGCGTTCATCGTGACGCTGGCGGGCATGCTCGTCTTCCGCGGCATGACCTATGTCGTGCTCGGTGGTCGCCCGATCGGTCCGTTCCCGAAGGAGTTCCAGATCCTGTCGACCGGCTTCGTTCCGGATTTCCTCTCTTTCCTCAATCCGGCGCCCGAGACGATCAAGAACATGGTGGCGCTGGTCGCGGTGGTGATTCTCGTCGCACTCGCCATCTGGTCCGGCTTCCGCAATCGCCGCATCAACGAAATGCACGGTTCGGAGAACGAGCCGTTCGTGTTCTTCGCCCTCCAGATGGCCGTCATTACCGTCGTCGCACTCTTCATCGGCTTCCAGCTGTCGACCTACCGCGGCCTGCCGAACGTGCTGGTCGTGATGGGTGTTCTGATCGCACTCTATTCCTTCGTCACCACGCGCTCCACCGTCGGCCGGCGGATCTATGCCATGGGCGGCAACGAGAAGGCGGCGAAGCTCTCGGGCATCAACACCGAGCGGCTGACCTTCTATACCTTCGCCAACATGGGCGTGCTTGCGGCGCTTGCCGGCATGATCATCACCGCCCGCCTGAACTCGGCCACCCCCAAGGCCGGCGTCGGCTTCGAGCTGGACGTGATCGCGGCCTGCTTCATCGGCGGCGCGTCGGCGTCCGGCGGCGTCGGCAAGATCACCGGTGCGGTGATCGGCGCCTTCATCATGGGCGTGATGAACAACGGCATGTCGATCATGGGCATCGGCATCGACTACCAGCAGCTCATCAAGGGTCTGGTGCTGCTCGCGGCCGTCTTCTTCGACGTCTACAACAAGAACAAGGGCTGACCGGCTCGACCCCACGGGCTGCCTGCATGCGCCGGCGGCCTGTGACGGACGCCGGACCCGCGGTGGGCCCGCGGTCGATCGTAGCCAGATTGCAAGGGAATGAATGATGCTGGTTTCTCAGGTCAAGAATGCTGACGGTTCCATCACCGTCGTCGTGCGCGAAGAGGGGCAGGGCGGTCGCGCCGTCAACAATGCCCAAAGCCTCTATGCGCTGGCAATGGAAGCCGCCGACGGTGGCAAGAGCCTGAAGGCGGTGGTCGAGGCGCACGGCCTCGGCGACGCCGTCGATCTGGAAAAGGCCTATGCGGAGGGGCGGCTGATCGCGCCGATCACCCATCCCGATCCTGCTCATCTGCATCTGACCGGCACCGGCCTGACCCATCTGGGTTCGGCTGCGACCCGTGACGCCATGCACAAGAAGGCGAACGAGGCGGCCGAGGAAACGCTGACCGACTCGATGAAGATGTTCAGGATGGGCCTCGAGGGCGGCAAGCCGAAGCCCGGTGAAAAGGGCGTCCAGCCCGAGTGGTTCTACAAGGGCAACGGCTCGCAGGCGGTTGCGCCCGGCGCGGCCCTGACCTCGCCTTCATTCGCCGAGGACGGCGGCGAGGAGCCGGAAATGGCCGGCATCTACGTCATCTCCGGCAAGGGCGTTCCGTTCCGCATCGGCTTTGCCGTCGCCAACGAGTTCTCCGACCACGTCACCGAACGGGTCAACTACCTCTATCTCGCCCATTCGAAGCTGCGTCAGGCGAGCTTTGGGCCGGAAATCCGCGTCGGAGAGGCGCCGAACGACATTCGCGGCTTCTCGCGCATCGTCCGCGACGGCAAGGTGCTGTGGGAAAAGCCGTTCGTTTCCGGCGAGGCGAACATGTCGCACACCTTCGCCAACCTCGAATATCACCATTTCAAGTATCCGCTCTTCCGCCAGCCCGGCGAGGTGCATGTGCACATGTTCGGCACGGCGACGCTGTCGTTCGGCGATGGCATCCGCACGCAGGAGGGCGATGTTTTCGAGATCGGTGCAGATGGCTTCGGCCTTGCGCTGCGCAATCCGCTGGCGATCGCCGCGGAAGAAGAGATCGAGATCCGGCAGCTCTGAGAGCGACGGATCGGTGTGCCGCGTTGGCGGCGTGAGGCGGCGGAGAATGCGCGGGGTTTCGCGCCGTTCTGCGCCGGGTCGCGCGAACGGGACAGGTGCGCCAACGAGGTCTGAACAACGGTCAGGGCCGCCAGCATGCGGGCATGACCATAGCGTTCCGGCACTTACGCCGGGGCGCCCCTTTCAAGGACGTTTGGAAAATGACGAAGAAAGCAGAATGGCCGCGCAGGCTTAGGTCGCAGGAATGGTACGGCGGCACGAGCCGCGACGTGATCTACCATCGTGGCTGGTTGAAGAACCAGGGCTATCCGCACGACCTTTTCGACGGACGGCCGGTGATCGGCATCCTCAACACCTGGTCGGACATGACCCCGTGCAACGGTCATCTGCGCGAGCTCGCCGAGAAGGTGAAGGCGGGCGTGTGGGAGGCCGGCGGCTTCCCGCTCGAGGTCCCGGTGTTCTCTGCCTCCGAAAACACCTTCCGCCCGACCGCGATGATGTACCGCAACCTTGCGGCACTCGCGGTCGAGGAAGCGATCCGCGGCCAGCCGATGGACGGCTGTGTGCTGCTGGTCGGCTGCGACAAGACCACGCCGTCGCTGATCATGGGTGCCGCATCCTGCGACCTGCCCTCGATCGTCGTCACCGGCGGACCGATGCTGAACGGCTATTTCCGTGGCGAACGCGTCGGTTCCGGCACGCATCTGTGGAAGTTCTCCGAGATGGTGAAGGCCGGCGAGATGACGCAGGCCGAATTCCTCGAGGCCGAGGCCTCGATGAGCCGTTCGTCCGGCACCTGCAACACCATGGGCACCGCTTCCACCATGGCGTCGATGGCGGAAGCGCTCGGCATGGCTCTGTCCGGCAACGCTGCGATTCCGGGCGTCGATTCCCGCCGCAAGGTCATGGCGCAGTTGACCGGCCGCCGCATCGTGCAGATGGTCAAGGACGACCTGAAGCCCTCTGACATCATGACGAAGCAGGCCTTCGAGAACGCCATCCGCACCAATGCGGCGATCGGCGGATCGACCAACGCCGTGATCCACCTGCTCGCCATGGCCGGCCGCGTCGGCGTCGACCTGACGCTGGACGACTGGGACCGCTGCGGTCGCGACGTCCCGACGATCGTCAACCTGATGCCGTCCGGCAAGTATCTGATGGAAGAGTTCTTCTACGCCGGCGGCCTCCCCGTCGTGCTGAAGCGCCTCGGCGAAGCCGGTCTGCTGCACAAGGATGCGATCACGGTTTCGGGCGAGACCGTCTGGGACGAGGTCAAGGACGTCGTCAACTGGAACGAGGACGTCATCCTGCCGGCGGAAAAGGCGCTGACGCAGTCGGGCGGTATCGTCGTCGTGCGCGGCAACCTCGCGCCGAAGGGCGCGGTGCTGAAGCCGTCGGCCGCCTCGCCGCATCTGATGGTGCACCGGGGCAGGGCGGTCGTCTTCGAGGATATCGACGACTACAAGGCCAAGATCAACGACGACAATCTCGACATCGACGAGACCTGCGTCATGGTCATGAAGAACTGCGGGCCGAAGGGCTATCCGGGCATGGCTGAAGTCGGCAACATGGGGCTTCCCCCGAAAGTGCTGAAGAAGGGCATCACCGACATGGTGCGCATTTCCGACGCGCGCATGTCCGGCACCGCCTACGGCACCGTCGTCCTGCACACCTCGCCGGAAGCCGCTGTCGGCGGTCCGCTCGCGGTCGTCAAGAACGGCGACTTCATCGAGCTCGACGTGCCGAACCGCCGCTTGCACCTCGACATTTCCGAAGAGGAACTGGCGCGCCGGCTGGCCGAATGGCAGCCGAACCATGACCTGCCGACGTCCGGCTATGCCTGGCTGCACCAGCAGCACGTCCAGGGCGCCGATACCGGCGCGGATCTCGACTTCCTCAAGGGATGTCGCGGCAACGCGGTGGGCAAGGACAGCCACTAGGCCGCGGCGCGCAAGGCGCGCAGGGTGCGAAAGTGCAAATTGATAAAGAAGGCGGGGCAAGGTCCCGCCTTTTTCGTTCGCAACGGCTTGCCCGTGGACACCTGCATTCCGATCGCCGCCCCATGTCGCCGTTGGCGGAGCGTCGCTGATCCCAGTAGTCGCAACGACCACCCATGATTGCAGGCTTGGGGAGCGGCGGCATTTTCCGCGCTCTTTACCCTGGCAGAAATACGCGCGCGATATCGTCAGCGATTCGGCGCGGTCGTCGGGTGGTAGCGTCCACGCAGCACCAGCAACTGCGCACTTCAGCCACGAGATCATCACCGCGTCTGAAAATCGTCGCGAAGGACGCTCGTGACCCGCGCGTGCCAGTGGCAGTGACCAGTGCCTCAACCTCGTCATTGAGAAAGAGGGGCATGCGGTAGCTGATTTCATGCTTGAGAGCGACCCAAAGAAGCCGGCCTTGCGCATCGATAGGAGATGCCTGCTGCCAGTAGCGCACAACGGCCTCCTGCACCCATTGAAGGTACACGGCATTGTTGACGTGACCCATATCGTCGATATCGGTTGGAGAGATCGTTAGGGGGTGGCGGAACGTGGGTGTCGCTTTTGTCGTCATGGTCACAAGATGGGACTGCCAGGACGGTGATGCAACGTTGTTTTATGTCGCGCGATGTATTGTGTCGCAAGCCTGATATTAATGTGCAGAAAACTAAAAGTTGACAACCGAGCTGGAAATCTCTATCTCTAATTAATCGATATTTTGCTGCTGAGCTTTGGTTATTGCGCGATTGGCATCGCGCCCTGAACGAACCCTCCCCCGTACAATAATCGTTATCATCATCCGCAACGCTTTGGCGTGGCGGTCGTCTATATTGCTATGAAAGGGTTCATCATGACCACTGGCACAGTTAAATGGTTCAATTCCACAAAAGGCTTTGGCTTCATTCAGCCTGACAACGGCGGCCCTGACGCCTTCGTTCACATCTCTGCCGTCGAGCGCGCCGGAATGCGCGAAATCGTCGAAGGCCAGAAGATTGGCTACGACCTTGAGCGCGACAACAAGTCGGGCAAGATGTCGGCCTGCAATCTCCAGGCTGCTTGATTTGGTATCTGCTTTCCCTTGACCACGGATGTACTGGCACTGTCGAAAGCATGAGACCAGGTGAGGTCAGGCAATGTTTTGCCTGGCCTTTTTTATTTCCGCTCGCGTGGCGAGCACCGCAAAGAGGGCGAGCAATGACGGAGAACTACAGTAAGCCGCGTCAACAGGCAGAGGTTGCCTTCGGCAAGATACAGTCGCAATTCTTCGCTCGCGAGCGCGCCTTTGAAGAACTCGACGCGATCGTCGTTGCCCGCGACGAAAAGACCCTGAGGCTGCGCGAGGCCCGTCTTGCCAAGGAATTGCAGGACAGCATTAAACCGGCAGCCAGCACCATTTCGAAACGTGTCAGAAAATCCTGACCTCGGTCGGAATGACATTTCAACTGGAGTAGAGATTTGAGAAACATCAGAAATAGCGAACTTACCGACCGTCGCGGCACTGCTGCTGACGCAAAGGCGGCACTCCTGCGAGCCTATCGCGCCGCCAAGGAGGCTGCTGAGCCGACCCGTGAGGCCAGACAGGCGGAACGCCTTGCAATCGCCGAAGCCCGGGAAGCGCGCCGCGCCGAACGCGAGCAGCTAAAGCTCGAAGAACAAAATCGCATCGAAGCAGAGACAGCGGAGCGTGATGCCGCCCTCGCAGCAGCTGCAAGAGCTGAAATCGAAGCACGCGAGATGGCTGACAAGAATCGCATTGCGCGCGTCCTTGAGGACGAAGCAGCCCGCAAGGCCGAGCGCGACCGGCGCTACGCCAACCGGAAAGCCCGTCAGGCCTGAAGGTTGACGTTCAAACCTTCTGACAGGGGTGCCTGTTGGCTTCGAAAGCAAACTGCACCCCGGATGAGCCTGGGCGCTCGTGTACCATTACCGACGCTGGCGATTGCGCTGTGGATGTAATGATGCCGGGTGTCATGGGCCAGACGGATCCCCCCTTCCTCCCTCAGCTCTGCCTCTGCGACTGGCTTTGCCCTGCCGCTTCCACCCTGATCGCTACGCTCATCGTTTCGGCCGAGCGTCCGAGGACGAGGCCGGAGACGGGGGCGGCGTCGCGGTAGCACAGGCCGGTCGCCAGGCGAACGTATCTGTCGTCGGGGCAGATGTCGTTTGCCGCATCGAAGCCAACCCAGCCGAGCCCGGAGATGTGGACGTCCGCCCAGGCATGGCTCGCCGCCTGGTCGACGTGGCCGTCCATCAGCAGGTAGCCTGAGACGTAGCGTGCCGGCAGTCCCAGCGCGCGGGCGGCGGAGATCATGATATGGGCGTGGTCCTGGCAGACGCCGCTGCCCTTTTCCAGGGCGCGTTCGGCGGTCGTGTCGGTCGCCGTCTCGCCGGCCTTGTAGTCGACCGCCTGGTGAAGCGTCGCCATCAGGGCGTGCATGCGGGCGAGTTCCGTCTCGCCCTCTGCCGTGCGCGCCAGTTCGCGCACAAGCCGGCCCGGCTTGGTCAGGGGCGTGTCGCGCAGGTAGAGCCAGAGCGGCACGAATCCCTGATGCGGGCCGAAGACGCCCGAGCGGTCTTCCGTCTCGACCTCGCCCTCCGCAACGATGCGGATGGTCGTCTGGTCCGCGTTCATGCTGACGAGATCGACATGGTTGCCGAAATGGTCGGCATAGCCCACTTCGACATGGGCGCCGTGGACGGTGGTGCGCCAGTCGAGCACGGTCTGGCCGGGCTGCGTCTTCGGCGTCAGCCGCAGGCGCTGCAAGGAGTACTGGACCGGTTCGTCATAGGTGTAGACGGAGGTGTGGTTGATCTTCAGGCGCATCGATTTCCCCTGCCGGCAAGGCTACTGGTAGAAGCGGTAGCCGTCCGAGATCTCCTGTCCCAGCCGGTTGTTCTGGACAATGAATTCCTCGATGAATTCATGCAGTCCCTGGTCCATGATGT
The DNA here is from genome assembly GCF_013378445.1 of Mycoplana rhizolycopersici. Classification (GTDB taxonomy): domain Bacteria; phylum Pseudomonadota; class Alphaproteobacteria; order Rhizobiales; family Rhizobiaceae; genus Mycoplana; species Mycoplana rhizolycopersici. Next base: position 45,138 of record NZ_JABXYK010000005.1, on the reverse strand, counting down.
CATCCATCGAGCGGTTCTGCAGAAGCGTCAGCGTCGCCGAGGCGGTCTCGTGGGCCGCGTGCGTCTCGCCATACTGCTGCGCCAGAAAGCCGAGGTTGCTGACGATCTTGTCGTAGCTGAAGGCCAGCGAACGCGGCATGCGCGGATTCAGGATGAGGAAGTCGGCGATGTTGGCCGGCCGGTACTCCCCATCATACACCCAGCCGTAGGAGCGATGGGCGGAAACCGAGCGCAGGATCGATTCCCACTGCATGTTGTCGAGTGAAGAGCCGACCTGCGATATCGCGGGCAACAGCACGTAGTATTTCACGTCGAGGATGCGGGCCGTGTTGTCGGCGCGCTCGATGAAGGTGCCGATGCGGGCGAAGTTGTAGATGTCGTCGCGCAGCATCGTTCCGTGGAAGGCGCCGCGGATCAGGCCTGCCCGGCGCTTGATCGTGTCGATGATCTCGGGCAGGTCGGTGGAGCGCGCCTTGCGGGCCAGCACCTGCTTCAGCTCGATCCAGCATTCGTTGACCGCTTCCCAGGTCTCGCGGGTCAGTGCGGTACGCACCATGCGGGCGTTGTTGCGCGCCGCCTCTACGCACGACATCACGCTCGAGGGATTGGCCTTGTCGCGCAGCAGGTAGTCCACGGCGTCGAGGCCCGAAAGGCTCGGATGCACCTTGTCGTAGTCCTCGCGCACGCCAGCACTCTGCAGCACGCCGTCCCAGTCGTCGTCGCTGGAATCGCTGCGGGTCAGCGACATGCGCAAGCCGGCATCGATGAGGCGGGCGGTGTTTTCTGCCCGCTCGATATAGCGGAACATCCAGTAAAGTCCGTTTGCGGTTCTGCCCAGCATGGCGCTCAGTCCTCCAGAACCCAGGTGTCCTTGGTGCCGCCGCCCTGGCTGGAATTCACCACCAGCGATCCGGCCTTCAGCGCCACGCGCGTCAGCCCGCCGGGAATGATCTGCACCTTGTCGGACACGAGCACATAGGGGCGGAGGTCGACGTGGCGCGGCGCCACGCCCTTGTTGACGAGGATCGGCACGGTCGAGAGCGACAGCGTCGGTTGGGCGATGTAGCTGCCCGGCTTGCTCTTCAGCTTGTCGGCGAAGAGGGCGCGTTCCCTCTTCGTCGCCGTCGGGCCGACCAGCATGCCGTAGCCGCCGGAGCCGTGGACTTCCTTCACAACTAGCTCTTCGAGATGCTCCAGCACGTATTTAAGGCTGTCCGGCTCCGAACAGCGCCAGGTGGGCACGTTTTCCAGTATCGGCTTGCGGCCGGTGTAGAATTCCACGATTTCAGGCATGTAGGAGTAGATCGCCTTGTCGTCGGATATGCCTGTCCCGGGCGCGTTGGCGATGGTGATGTTGCCGGCGCGGTAGACGTCCATGATGCCCGGCACCCCGAGCGCGGAATCGGGGCGGAAGGTGAGGGGGTCGAGGAAATCGTCGTCGACACGCCGGTAGAGCACGTCGATCGCCTCGTAGCCGCGGGTCGTGCGCATCTTTACCTTGCCGTCGATGACGCGCAGGTCGGATCCTTCCACCAGTTCGACGCCCATCTGGTCTGCGAGGAACGCATGCTCGTAGAAGGCCGAGTTGTAGATGCCCGGCGTCAGCACCGCGACGCGCGGCTTGCCGGTGCATCCGGGCGGGGCGAGCGAGGCCAGACTCTGGCGCAGCAGGTTCGGATAGTTCTGGACCGGGCGCACCTTGTTCTGCTGGAACAGCTCCGGAAACATCTGCATCATTGTTTCGCGGTTTTCCAGCATGTAACTCACGCCGGACGGCGTGCGGGCATTGTCCTCCAGCACGTAGAACTGGTCTTCGCCGGTGCGCACGATGTCGGTGCCGACGATGTGGGTATAGACACCGCCCGGCGGCTTGAAGCCGATCATCTGTGGCAGGAAGGTCTCGTTCTTCTCGATCAGTTCGCGTGGGATGCGGCCGGCGCGAATGATCTCCTGCTTGTGGTAGATGTCGTCGAGGAAGGCGTTCAGCGCGATCACTCGCTGCTCGATGCCCTGGGCCAGCTTGCGCCACTCGCGTCCGGAGATGATGCGGGGGATGATGTCGAAGGGAATGAGTTTTTCGGAGGAGTCCGCGTGGCCGTATACGGCGAAGGTGATGCCGGTCTTGCGGAAGATATTCTCGGCGTCCCTAGATTTTGCGATCAGGCGGGTCCGATCCTGGCTAGCATACCATTCATGATAGTCTTGGTACGGCTGGCGCGGGGATGAGCCCGCATTCATCATTTCATCAAATGCCAAAGGCGTGTTCCCCATTTTTTGCCATTTGAGTACAACGCATGAGGCAATGCAAGAACCGTGCTCAATCGGAAAGCAAATTTCCAGAAAGCGCTAATAACGGGCAGAAAGGGGCGGCCTTGCGTTACGTCGTGTGGAAGCGGCAGCCGGATCGCATGCCTGCCGAGCGCGTCTGCCCTTTTAATCGGCATATGCGCAAGTCAGCGGCAGGTCGCATCGTTCTGCGGCATTGATCCTAACGATCAGCATTATTGTTTTGACGATCGAAGAGCGCGGTCCTAACGCTCGCACACAATACGTCCGTCGGAGTGTAAATGTTGCTCGATCGCCTGGCTCCGGCCCTCTTCGTGCTGCTCTGGTCGACCGGATGGGTCGCGGCGAAGTATGGCGGCATCTATTCCGATCCTTTGACGTTCCTGAGCATTCGCTACGCCACTGCGGCGGTGCTGTTCGCCTTCCTGTGCCGGATGTCCGGCGTTCGCTGGCCGAAGGACGCAGCCACTGTTGCGCACGCCGTGATCTCGGGCGTGTTTCTGCACGGCTTCTACCTGGCGGCGGTCTGGTGGGCCGTGGGGCAGGGTGTTCCCGCCGCGCTTTCCGGGATTATCGCCGCCCTGCAGCCGCTGATGACAGCACTTGCGGCGCCCTATTTCGTCGGCGAGAAGCTGTCGCGGCTACAGAAGATCGGGCTGCTGCTCGGCTTTGCCGGCGTTGCCATCGCCGTCCTGCCGAAGTTCGCGGATGTGGGGCATGCGGGAATACCGGCGTTTGCGATCCTGGTGAACGTGCTCGGCATGGCCTCGGTCACCTACGGCACGATCTACCAGAAGCAGCATCTGCACAGCGGCGATATCCGCGCCATCGCCACCCTGCAATATCTGGGCGCGCTGATGGTCACGCTGCCGCTGGCCTATTTGCTGGAGCCGCTGGAATTCCAGTTTTCCTGGGGTTTCGTGGCGCTTCTCGCGTGGTCGGTGCTGGGGATTTCTATGGGCGCCGTTCTGTTGCTGCTTTACCTGATCCGACGCGGCCAGGTGTCACGCGCCGCCTCGCTGATCTATCTCGTGCCGCCGCTGGCGGCGATCGAGGCGGCGATCGCCTTTGGCGAAGAACTGACGCTGCCGATGATCGCCGGCACCGTCATCGTCGTTGCAGGGGTTTATCTGGCAAACCGCAAGCTCCCGCGCGCCGCCCCGGCCGAATAGGCTCTTCCTGAAACAGGAAATGGCGGACATGCGCCCGCCATTTCTCAAGCTACTCGTTCAAAACGGGCGATTGGCCTCAGGCCTGCTCGCGACGCTGATTGCCCTGGCGACGCTGCTGGCCGTTGCGACCGCCGTTGTTGCGGGCGGGGCGACCGCCGGCATGATTGCGGTTGCGGCCTTCGCCCTGCTTCTGATCGGGGCGGCCCGGTGCGTGGCGGTTTGCGGCCGTGCCGTCCTGGCCCGAAACATCCGCACGCCGTTCCTGGCGCTTCTGCGGACGATCGGAAAAGCCGCGATCGACGATCTGGCCCTCGGACCTGTCCTGCTGCGTGCCGCGGGCACCCTGGCCCTGCGGACGGGCAGGGCGCTGCTGGGCACCGCGCTGACCCCTGCCGCCACGGCCCTTTTTCGACTTGCCGCCCGCACCGGCGAGATCAGCCGGGGCTTCACCGCTGGCAACCGAGATCGAAATGCCCATCAGCTTCTCGATGTCGCGCAGGAGACGGATGTCGTCGGGCGCGCAGAATGCGATCGCGACACCATCGCGGCCGTTGCGGGCCGTGCGGCCGATGCGGTGGACATAGGCGTCGGGCACTTCCGGAAGGTCGTAGTTGTAGACGTGGGTCACGCCGGGGATGTCGATGCCGCGGGCGGCGACGTCGGTCGCGACCAGCACGCGGATCTCGCCTTCGCGGAACGCCTTCAGTGCCCGCTCGCGCTGGCCCTGGCTCTTGTTGCCGTGGATCGAGGCGGCCTTGAAGCCGATGTGGTCAAGGTGCTTCATCAGCTTCTCGGCGCCATGCTTGGTGCGCGAGAAGATCAGCGACAGGCCGTCCGGGTTGTCGCTCAGCGACTGCCTCAGGATCTGCGTCTTCTGGTCCTTGCCGGGAACGAAGTGCACGTACTGTTCGACCTTGTCGGCGGCCTTGCCGGGCGGGGTGACCTCGACCTTCAGCGGATTGGTCAGGTATTCGCCGGCAAGTTCTGCGATCAGCTTCGGCATGGTCGCGGAGAAGAGCAGCGTCTGGCGGTTCTTCGGCACCAGCTTGGAGATCTTGCGCAGGTCATGGATGAAGCCGAGGTCGAGCATCTGGTCGGCTTCGTCGAGCACGAGATAGCGGCCCTGCGTCAGCGTCACGGCCTTGCGGGCGACGAGGTCGAGCAGGCGGCCGGGCGTGGCGACGAGGATGTCGGTGCCACGTTCCAGCATCTGCTGCTGCTTGTGGATCGATGCGCCGCCGACGACGGTGACGACGCGCAGGTGCGTCTTCTTGACGAAGTCGCGCAGGTTGTCGGCGATCTGGTTCACCAGTTCGCGGGTCGGGGCAAGGACGAGCGCGCGGATGTTGCGCGGGTCGGGACGACGATCTTCGGCGAGCAGCCGCTCGATCATCGGCAGGCCGAATGCGGCCGTCTTGCCGGTACCGGTCTGGGCAAGACCGATCAGGTCGTTGCCCGCGAGAACCATCGGGATCGCCTTCTCCTGGATCGGAGTGGGCTTGTCAAAGCCGAGCACTTCAAGGGCTGATAGAACATTCTTGGACAGCCCGAGGTCGTTAAAAGTCGTCAAGTCAATAGCCTTTCGGGGCGCCAAACGCGTCAGCCGGACAGGCACCATGCCGGTCCGGATACGTCTGGCGTCAAGAACCCCGCGTGAATTGGGAACTTGTGGGTTGATGGAGGCGTCTGGCGCAGTCTTCCGCCCAATGGCGGCAACGATTTCGCTTGCGCTCGTCCTTCTTCCGCGATCCAATCAAAATGTTCGCAGGGCTCGCTCACGCGGCGGCCGAAAGGAGACGCAGGCCCCATGTCGTGCTTTTGGGCTGGAAAGTCAAGCACGAGTTTTCGCGGGTGCGGCACGACCCTCGCACTGCAATAGGCCGGGAACCCGACACCCTGCCTCGCGTTGCACCTTTGGGATGTACCATTTCTGTCTTTGGAAAAGGCTGTGGCAACGGATGCTGCAGCCGGTCACCGCGAAAGGAGTGAGCACGAATGACGACCACATGGATTCTCGCCGCCGACGGTAATCAGGCCCGCCTGTTGAAGGGGGTCAACTTCCTCAAGGACGACCAGAAAAGCCCCGAACAGGAGATTTTCCGCAGCGAGCCGAAGAAGGCACAGGAGATCATGAGCGACCGGCCGGGTCGCAGCTATTCCTCCCACGGTCCCGGCCGCTCCGCGATGGAATATACCAGCGATCCCGTGCGCGACGAGCAGCAGCGTTTCACCGCCGAGGTGGCGGAGAAGCTGGAAGACTATGCCGGAGCCGGCGCTTTCGACCGGCTGATCGTGTGTGCGGCTCCGCAGACGCTTGGCGATCTGCGCTCGATGCTCGGCTCGAAGTCGCGCGAGCGCACGACGGCCGAGATCGACAAGGATTTCACCAACCTGCCGACCGAAAAACTGGTCTCCTCGGTTCGCTCCATCATGTTCGAATAGGACAGGCTGTCTGGGAGCGGTCGCAGAGGCTGCTCCCATTCCCCGACGCGGGGAACAGCGTCGGTTCGACTCCGCACTACCCCCTTTGCCCGAATTGCCGGCCTGTTTGCTCGATTGGTATAGTGCGCCACCGTCAAAGGAGCGTCACCATGCAAGCGCATCGAGCCGTTGCCCTGTCAGTGCTTGTCCTCTGTCCCGCCTTCTGGCCGAGCGCTCCCGCGCGGGCGGAGACGCCGGTCGAACGCGGGCGTTATCTCGTCCAGTTCGGCGGCTGCAACGACTGCCATTCTCCGGGATACTTCTTTGGAAAGACGACGCCGGAGACCTATCTTTCCGGGTCCGACGTGGGCTTCCAGATGCCGCAGGGCATCTTCGTCGGTCCTAACCTCACGCCGGACAAGACCGGTCTCGGAGACTGGTCGGAAGAGCAGATCGTCAAGGCGCTGCAAACGGGCGAACGGCCCGACGGGCGGATTCTGGCGCCGATCATGCCCTGGCACGCCTTCGCCAAATTGACAGCGGAGGACGTCGGGGCAATCGCGAAGTTCCTGAAGTCGCTGCCGGCTGTCGAAAACAAGGTGCCCGGGCCGCTCGGTCCCGGCGAGAAGCCGGCATTTCCGGTGATGACGATCATCTTTCCGGAAGGGGCAGCTCCGGCGGCGAAGTGAGCGCGGCCGTCAGAAGTCGGTCGGAACGCCGCCTTCCTGCTTGCGCCTTGCGACGAAGGCGTCGAGTTCGTCCTCGATCGCCGGATCGATGGGTGGGCGCTCGTAGGCGTTCAGCTTCTCCTTGAAGACGCGATTGGCATGGTCGTAGGTGGTCGGGCGGCCGGCTTCGGACCAGGTCTCGAAGTTCCTCCAATCGGAAAGGATCGGCGAATAGAAAGCCGTCTCGTAGCGTGCGAGCGTGTGCGGCGTGCCGAAGAAGTGGCCGCCAGGGCCGACGTCGCGCACCGCGTCGAGGCCGAGCGCGTCGGCGCTCGCATCGAGCGGTGTCAGGAACTCCGCCACCATCTGCAACATGTCCACGTCGAGGATGAATTTTTCGAAGGACGCTGTCAGGCCGCCTTCGCTCCAGCCGGCGGCATGCATGACGAAGTTGCCGCCCGCTTGCGTCAGCGCCCAGAGTGAGAAGGCCGATTCATAGGCGGCCTGCGCGTCCAGCGTGTTGGAGGCGTTGGTGTTGGAGGTGCGGTAGGGAATGTTGTACCTGCGTGCGAGCTGCCCCCCGGCGATCACCGCTTTCATGTATTCCGGCGTGCCGAATGCGGGTGCGCCGGTCTTCATGTCGACGTTGGAGGTGAAGCCGCCATACATGACGGGCGCGCCCTTGCGCACCATCTGGGTGAAGGCGATGCCGCAGAGCGCTTCCGCGTTCTGCTGGACGACGGCGCCGGCGATCGTCACCGGTGCCATTGCGCCGGCCAGCGTGAAGGGCGTGACCACCACGACCTGGTTGCGCTGCGACATCTCGATGATCCCCTGCAGCATCGGCCCGTCGAGCCTCAGCGGCGAGGAGGTGTTGATGATGGTGAAGAGCGACGGCTCACGCTCCATCTGCTCCATCGAGATCCCGCGGCCGATTCGCGCGATCTCGATGCCGTCGATGTTGCGCTGCTTGCCGAGGGAGTAGACATGGAACACCTTGTCGGTGAGCTTCACCATGTCCGACAGGCAGTCGAGATGGCGGACGGAGGCGTGCAGGTCGACCGGCTCGACCGGATAGCCGCCCGTGGTGTGGATGACGTCATAGGACTGGGCCAGCTTGACGAGCTTGCGGAAGTCCTCCTGGTTGCCGGCGCGCCGCCCGCCCTCGCGGTCGGCGACGAAGGGCGCAGAGGCGACCTGGGCGAAGACGAGGTTGTTGCCGCCGATGTCGACGTTGCGCGCCGGATTGCGCGCGTGCATCGTGAAGCCCGACGGTGCCGACGCCATCATCTCCATGATCAGGCCGCGGTCGAAGCGAACGCGATCGGTCCCCGGCGTCACGTCGGCGCCGGCCGCTTTCATCCGCTCGCGCGCCTCCGGGAGGATGATGTCCATGCCGATTTCTTCAAGGATCGTCAGGGACGCCTGATGGACGGCCTCCAGCGCATCGTCCGAAAGGACCGCCGACCTTGCCATCGGATTGACGAGGTTGAGGTACTTGGATCCCCTCGGTGCCGTCCTCTGCCTTTCGGCAGCACGTCCGCCGGAGCGCCTTCTGCGCTCGACGGGGCCTTCTCCGGCCTGGTTGGCCGCGTGCAGGTCGAAGTCTATGACGTTACCCATGATCCGTCCCGATTGCCTTTAACGTCCCGTGATCCTGCCACAACTCAAGGAGGGATGACGGGCCAATTGCGACACGCGGCATGTTGTACCGGTTTGTCCCCGAGGACGACAATTGCTGGCTGTAGCGATGCAACCAAACGGCGTAGGACAACATTTTCTTAACCATCTGTTCAAAACCTGCGTGCTAATCGCGGAGTTGGGATTTTCTCATCCGTCCACATGCGGGAAACGCCGGCGTGCCTGAAGTCCGTGACGATCTGCTCTTTGCTGCATGCGACCTGATCCGGGCGCAGAAGTCGCCTGCCTACATCAAAGGCAGCGAGATGCGTTACCTCGCCGTCAACGCGGCCTTCTGCGAGCTTTTCGGCATGCCGGAGGACGCTTTCATCGGCCGGCGGGGCGACGAGCTCGGCGAAGTGGACGGACACGAGGACAGGAACGAGCACGAACGGCGCTGTCTGGTGTTCGGCAGCGACGAGACGGCGCGATACGACCATGCGCCGAGCGGGTCGTCGTTCCTGATATCGATGCGGCGGCAGAAGCTTTCGCCGGAGCTTTCCATTCTTGTCGGCGCCTTCGTGCCGGCGATGGCCTCGCTCGCCGACAGCATCGACGTGCTGGCGCGGGGCGCGGGCATCGCGTTTGCAGGAGGAGCGGCGGAGATAGGTGAGGCGCTGCGACTGCCATCCGGTTCGGCGAGCCACGGCGCCAGCAATGATCCCGCTTCGGCAGAGCACCTTCTGGACGCCATCGGGACGGGGGTCGCTGTCTATGCGCGCTCCGGACGGCTGAAGCATGCAAACCAGGTCATGCAGGCATTCTATCTGGCGTTGCTGGGCGATGTGCCGAACTCGGACATCACCATCGAGGGCGTGCTCGAAGCCATCCATGACGTTGAGACGCCGGACGCGGATCCGGACACCAAGCAGGCCTGGATCAACGAACGGCTCGCGGAACACGAACTGCCACTGTTCGAGCGGGTCAGCCGGACGGTCGCCGGCGGCTGGATGCGGCTCGTGACGCAGCGGCGGCCGGACGGCACGCTCGTTGCTCTGCGATCCGACGTCACCGTCGCCAAGGAGAACGAGGGACGGCTGCGCCAACAGGCGCAGGAAATCGGCCTTTACCGGGCGCTGCTGGAGGAACTGCCCGTCGCGACCTACGTACGCGATGAAAACCAGCGGTTGCTTTTCGCCAACAAGGCGTTTCTGGAACTGACCGGCACGACGTCGGCAGACGTCGTTGGCAAGACGCCGCGCGAGAGCTTTCCCACGCAAGGAGAGGCGTTCTTCGCGCGAAACCAGCGCGTGCTCGACAGCGGCGAGCTAACGGAAGCGGAAACGGAATACGTCCACGCCGGCGGTGAGGTCATTCCGACGATTACGCGCAGCTACCGCGTGATCTCGGCGGACAACCGCAGATACCTCATCGGCTCGCTCACCGATACATCCGTGCTCAAGCGGCGCGAGAAGCAGTTGATCGAGGCGCGCCAGCAGGCCGAAGCGATCAGATCGGATCTGGAGAGCGTCGTGGCGGCCCTGCATGTGGGGATCGTCGTCGTCGACGAAGATTCCACGATCGAGCTGGTGAACGGCGCTTTCGAAGCGCTCTGGGACAACAGGCCGCCACCGCTTCGCGGCCGCCCGCTCGGCGAGTTGCTGCAGTTCAAGCGCGGCCAGGGCGAGATCGTCGAGGCGCAGGAACTTTACTGCGATGCCGACCATGACACCTGGCTTGCGCGGGTCAGGGACGGCAGCTTTCCGACGCGGGAGGTCAGCTACGTCAATGGCCGGACGCTGATCGAATCCGGCCAGCCGATATCCGGCGGACGCTGCCTGCTGACCTATATCGACATAACGGAGCGGCGCGAGCGCGAACGCGAGGTGCTGGAGACACGCAGCGCCCTGGAAGAGGTCGGGCGCCTCGTCCGGGATGCGATGTCGGCCATGAGCCAGGGGCTGCTCATCATCGACAACGGAAGCGTGGAACTCGCCAACGAGGCGCTGTTTTCAATGGTACGAATTCCGAGAGAGCTCATGCAGCCCGGAGCCTCGGTCGAGGCGCTGGTGGCCGATTGCACGCGGCGCGGAATATACGGCTTTGCCGGCGATAAACGGGTGGAAGCGGCCGAATTTCCAGATGTCCTGCTGGGGGAACAACAAACCTCCATCACGCTGAAAAACGACAGCGGCAAGTGGCTCCAGCTCGAGGCGCGCCCGACCGAACATGGCCGGGTCGTGATCGTGTTTTCTGACATTACCGAACTGAAGGAGCGCGAGGACGAACTGCGTCGTCTCGTCGTCCGGGCGGAAACTGCGGACAGGGCGAAGTCGGAGTTCCTGGCGAACATGAGCCACGAGATCCGTACGCCGATGAACGGCGTTCTCGGCATGGCCGAGTTGCTTGCGAAGTCAGACCTCGACACGCGCCAGAAGGCCTTCATCGACATCATGGTGAAGTCCGGGAATTCGCTCCTGACCATCATCAACGACATCCTCGACTTCTCCAAGATCGACGCAGGCCAGATGGGACTACGCAAGGCGCCGTTCAATCCGGTGGAAGCGGTGGAGGACGTCGCGACCCTGCTTGCGGCCAAGGCGGCGGAAAAAGATATCGAACTCGTCGTGCACGGTGCAACCGAGGTGCCCTCGGCCGTCCTCGGCGATGCCGGGCGCTTCCGCCAGATCGTGACCAATCTGGTCGGTAATGCCGTCAAGTTCACCGACCACGGTCATGTGCGTATCGATCTCGACGTGGAGGAAGCGACCGGTGGTGACGTCGTAATCACCTTGCGGGTCGAGGATACCGGTGTCGGCATTCCGGAGGACAAGCTCGCCTCCGTGTTCGAAAAGTTCTCGCAGGTCGATTCGTCTTCAACCCGCCGCTACGAGGGAACCGGGCTCGGGCTTGCGATTACCAACGGTCTCGTCTCGCTCTTCGGCGGAACGCTTTCGGCTGAAAGCATCTTTGGCAAGGGATCGGTGTTCACCGTGTCCCTGCCATTCGCCGTCGAGCAGGCGGCCATGTCCAGCCTTGCCGTTCCCTTCAACATCCGCGGCGCGCGGGTGCTGGTCGCGGACCGAAGCGAGGCGACACGCTCGGTTGCGCGCCGACTTCTCAGCGGCTGGGGTTTCGACGTTACGGCGGTCGGCAACGCCGAAGAGGCGCTCGCGCTGCTCTCCGCCACCGCTGCCATCGGCGTGAGGGTGGAGGCGGTCATCGTCGACAAGAACATTCGCGACGAGGCCGGCACAAGCCTGATCGAGACAATCCGCCGCGAGTTTCCGGAAACGGCGCTGGTCGCGCTTTCAGCGCTCGGCGCACCGGCCTCACACGGAGGGATCGATGCGCTGGAGGCCGATGCTCATCTGATGAAGCCCCTGCGCGCCGGGATCCTGCGTGACACCGTCTGCGAGGTCGTCCGGTCGCGCCGTCAGCAGAAGACCAGGGAACGGCATCCGGGGAGCGGAACGGTGGTCAGCCTTCAGGCACCATCCCCCGCACAGGGTTCCGCCCCTGCGCAGGTTACGCTGGACGTGCTCGTGGCGGAAGACAACGACGTCAACCAGCTCCTGTTCCGCCATCTGCTCGAAGGGGCGGGAGTTATGTTCGAGATCGTCGCGAACGGCTCAATGGCCGTCGACGCCTACCGCCGGCGCAAGCCGCGCCTGATCCTGATGGACGTGTCGATGCCGGTGATGAACGGCTATCAGGCAGCGAAGGCAATCAGGGCGCTCGAGGAAGGCGGCGATGCGCGCGTGCCGATCGTGGCGGTCACAGCGCATGTGCTCGACGGCGACCGGGAAAACTGCCTCGCCGCCGGCATGGATGACTATCTGACGAAGCCGATCAGCGTCGACCGACTGCAGGAAATGCTGCATCGCTGGCTGGCGAGCGACAAGGCTGCCGTCGCGAAGCGTTCGACGCTGCACTGAGGACGCGTGCGTCGGAGCCAGCCCGCGCGGTTGCCGGCGCCTGCAATTTTTACGCTTGCGCCGCGTCCTCTTGCGCCTCTTGTCTTGTCAGGCGCGCTTGCCGCACAGCATCTCGCGCTTTCCGGCAAAGCCCGGCCGCCGTTCCACCGAAAATCCGGCGCCGGCGAGGTTTCGGCGGACGAAGCCCGCCGCCGCATAAGTGGCGAAGGTGCCGCCCTGCTTCGTATGCGTGAAGACCTGAGCCATGAGTTCGGCCGACCACATGTCGGGGTTCCTGGATGGGGCGAAGCCGTCGAGATACCAGGCATCGAAGGACAGGGTGCACTCGGAAAGCCGTTCGAGCGCGGGGCCGCAGACGACGGTCAGTCGCGTCGCATCGTCAAGGGCGAGGTCTATGTTGCCTATACCGTCCGTCGCATCGGGCCAGAGGCTGCACAGGGCGTGCCGCTCGGCGTCGATCTCGGGCCAATGGGCAAGCGCGCGGTCGATCGCCGCACGCGGCAGGGGAAAGCGCTCGAAGGAGACGAAGCGCAGTTCCCCGGATGTACCTTCCGCCCGCCACCGCCGCCAGGTCTCGCAGAAATTGAGGCCGGTGCCGAAGCCGAGTTCGCCGATCGTGAACTCGCCCATATCCGTCCAGCGTTCCGGCAGGCCGTTGCCCTCGTGGAACACGTGCGCGCATTCGAGCCTGCCGTCGGTGCGGCAATAAAAGTGGTCGCCATAGGCCTGTGAATAGGGCATATCGCCCTCATGCCAATCCAGCGCGAGGTCGGGGGCCATATTGGCGGTCGAACCGGTCGCCGCCGCGGCGATTTCAGGAGCATTGTCAGCCATGCCGTCAGTGGATAGTCGCGCAAGCCTTTTCGGTCAATCGCGACCCGACGTGCTGGTGGTCGGAGCCGGAATCATGGGCTTGTGGGCGGCGTTCATGGCGGCGCGCGCGGGCCTTTCCGTGGTCGTGGCCGACCGCGACCACATCGGCGCAGGCGCCAGCGGCGGCCTGCTCGGAGCGCTCATGCCGCATCTGCCGGATCGCTGGAACGACAAGAAGCAGTTCCAGCTTCAGGCACTCGTTTCTCTGGAGGACGAGATCGCGGCGCTGGAGGCACAGACCGGGCTTTCCGCCGGCTACCGTCGCAGCGGCCGGCTGATCCCGCTTGCGGCCGCCCATCATCGCGACAGGGCGCTGCGGCATTCTGCCGATGCGGCGACCGCGTGGACCTGCGAGGGCAGGAGCTTCTCCTTCGATGTCCTGGACACGCCGCCCTTGTCGGGGTGGCCGGATGCGGCGATTGCCGAAACTGGCGTTGCCTTCGATCACCTTGCCGGCCGTGTCTCACCGCGCAAACTTTTGGCGCTGCTCGGCAAGGCGCTCGACGACGCGCCGCGGGTGCGCGTCTTGACCGGAGCGGACGTCCTCACGATTGACCCTTTAGCGCGTGTGGCGCATATCGGGGACGGCGACGAAATCGCCTTCGGCCATGTCATCATTTCGGCAGGCGTGGGTAGCTTCAAATTCCTTCACGACCTCGTCCCTGTGGAAGGCAAACCGGTCGGCGTCGCCGTCAAGGGACAGGCGGCGCTGTTCAAGGCGGATATCGACCCGTCGCTGCCGATCCTCTTCGACAGCGGAACCTATGTCGTGCCACACGAGGAGGGATATTGCGCGGTCGGCAGCACCAGCGAGGAGAGCTTCGACGACGCAGCCGCTACCGACGCCTTGCTGGACGGGGTTGTCGAGAAGGCGTTTACCCTGGCGCCGGTTCTTCGCCGCGCCACGCTGATCGAGCGCTGGGCGGGTTTGCGGCCGAAGGCGATCGGGCGGGACCCGATGGCCGGGGCGCATCCGGACTTCGGCGCGGTGAGCCTGCTGACCGGCGGCTTCAAGATAAGCTTCGGGGTGGCGCACGAACTGGCGCGTGCAGTCGTCACGCAGATCAACGGCGGCAGCCTTGGGCTACCGCCGTCATTCAAGGTCGCAGCGCATCTGGAGGCTGCGCGGCGACGCTGATCCGGACGGTTACATCCAGTAAGGCGGCACGCCGTAGTAATCATGGATGAGCTTGCCGTTGCGGCGGTTCCACTCGTAGTCGGCGCCGCTGTCGTAGTGCGGTGCTGCCTCCACCTGGTCCTTCGTCACATCGACGCGGTAGCCGCCAAGGCTTTCATCGTAGCTCAGCTTGCGCCACGGCAGGGGATAATGGTCGCTGCCGATGCCGAGGAATCCGCCGAAGCTCAGCACAGCATAGGAAACATGGCCGCTGCGCTTGTCGAGGATGAGCCGTTCGATCGAGCCTATGTGCTTGCCATCGGCCCCGTAGACCGACGTTCCCTCGACCTTGTCGCTGGCGATGAGGGCTTCGGTTTCCCTGATGTTTGCGTCCTGCGGAATCATCTATCTACTCCCTTGGTTGTTCGGAAATGAGAACGCGCCGCGCTTCATCTTGTTCCGGATTCCTGCTCGACATTCCAGCGTCGGATGCTACCGTCCGGCAAACATCCGAGGATCAATGGCATGACCACCACGACCTATCCGCGCGATCTTGTCGGCTACGGCCGAACGCCTCCGCACCCACACTGGCCGGGCGACGCCCGCATCGCCGTGCAGTTCGTGGTGAATTATGAAGAGGGCGGGGAAAGCTGCATTCTCGACGGCGATCCGGCCTCGGAATGCCTGCTTTCGGAGATCGTCGGCGCGCAGGCGTGGCCGGGACAGCGAAACCTCAACATGGAATCGATCTACGAATACGGTTCGCGTGCAGGGTTCTGGCGGCTGTGGCGGCTGTTCACCAGCCGCAATGTGCCGGTCACAGTCTACGGTGTCACGCTGGCTATGGCCCGCAACCCGGAAGCCGTGGCGGCGATGAAGGAGGCGGGTTGGGAGATCGCCAGCCATGGATACCGCTGGCTGGAATACAAGGATTTTTCCGAAGAGGTCGAGCGCCAGCATATCCGCGATGCGGTGCGGCTTCACACCGAACTGACCGGATCGCATCCGCTCGGCATGTACCAGGGCAAGCCGTCGGCGAACACCCTGCGGCTGGTGATGGAGGAAGGTGGCTTCGTCTATTCCTCCGACAGCTATGCCGACGACCTGCCGTACTGGGTGAAGGGGCTGAAGGACGAGCCGTTCCTGATCATTCCCTACACGCTCGAGACGAACGACATGCGCTTTGCCACGCCGCAGGGCTTCAACACCGGCGACCAGTTCTTCACCTACCTGAAGGACGCCTTCGACGTGCTCTACGCGGAGGGCTGCGAGGGGAGTCCGAAGATGCTCAACGTCGGCCTGCATTGCCGCCTCGTCGGCAGGCCCGGGCGCGCAGCCGCACTTGCCCGTTTCGTCGACTATGTCCTGTCGCACGAGAAGGTGTGGGTGCCGCGTCGCATCGACATCGCCCGCCACTGGCACGAGCACCACAAGCCGAAGGCGGGCGAATCATGACGCGGCAGGAAATCATCGACCGGTTCGGCGGGGTGTTCGAGCACTCGCCCTTTGTCGCCGAGCGCGCCTTTGACAACGGGTCGATCCAAGAGCCTTTGAAGGCCCGCGACGTGCACGCGGCCATGGCCGCGCAGTTTCGTGCAGCTTCTCCCGAAGAGCAACTGGGCGTGTTGCGCGCCCATCCCGACCTTGCCGGGAAGCTCGCCATTGCGGGCGAACTGACCGAGGACAGCCGCAGGGAGCAGGCGGGCGCGGGGCTCGACCGGCTGAGCCCTCAGGAGCATGCCCGCTTCACGGCGCTGAACGCGGACTATGTCCAAAAATTCGGCTTTCCCTTCATCATCGCCGTGAAAGGCCTGACAAAGGACGACATCGTCACCGCCTTCGAGCGCCGCATCGCCAACAGCCGCGAAGAGGAGTTCAAGACCGCGAAGGCGCAGGTCGAGCGGATCGCGCTTCTGCGACTGGCGGCGCTGTTGCCGGGAGACGAGAATGGCTGAGGTGGAAAAGTCCATGAATGCGGCTGCCGTGCTCACCGTCCGTCCGCTGACCAGGGAGGCCTTTTCGCCCTTCGGAACCGTGATCGAACCCGATCCCTCGACCATGCGGCTGATCAATGGCGGCAATACCGAGCGCTATCATGCGCTTGCCGAAGCCGAGGCTGCGGGCGACGATGCCCGCGTCATTGTCAATATCTTCCGCGGCAGCCCGCGCGCCTTTCCCTACACCGTCACCATGATGGAGCGTCATCCCTTCGGCAGCCAGAGCTTCTCGCCGATCGACGATCGGCCATGGCTGGTGGTGGTCGCAGAGGACGAAGGAGGGCGGCCCGGCGTGCCGTGGGTGTTCCTCGCAAGCGGTCGCCAGGGGGTGAACTATCGCCGCAACGTCTGGCACCATCCGCTGATGACGGTGGGGGAGACGAGCGACTTTCTCGTCGTCGACCGCAGCGGGGAGGGGAACAATCTCGAGGAATTTTTCTACGATCAGCCCTTCATCATCGAAAAGCTGGAGACCAGCGCATGACCAAGCCCGGAAGATTGACCACGCATGTGCTGGATACTGCGCTCGGCAAGCCGGCCGAGGGACTGACCATCGAACTCTTCTGGCTGGAGAACGGTCAGCGGCAATGGATCAGCACGGTCAAGACCAACGCCGACGGACGCGTCGACCAGCCGCTCCTGGAGGGCGTGGGATTCATGGCCGGGACGTATGAACTCGTGTTCCATGCCGGCGATTACCTGCGCCGGAGTGCGGCCGAACTGCCCGATCCGGCTTTCCTCGACGTCATCCCCCTGCGCTTCGGCGTCGCCGACGCCTCGGCGCACTATCACGTGCCGCTTTTGCTCTCGCCCTATGGCTACTCTACCTACCGGGGCAGCTGAGACGCTTCTAGAGCGCGGCCTTCATCGCCTTGCCTGCCACATAGGTTTCGCGCACCGCCCGGTCGTCGCCGAGCGTCTGCAGCAGGAAGAGTTCGTCGGCGAGCGAGCGGACGACTTCCATCCTGAGCGCCATCGCCGGGGTGGCGGCGGCGTCGAGGACGACGAGGTCAGCGTCGGTGCCGGGCTCCAGCGTGCCGATCCGGTCGGACAGCGACACGGCCTCCGCGTTCCCGAGCGTCATGTGGTAGAAGCTCTCGAACGGGTTCAGCCGCTCGCCCAGCAACTGCTGGATTTTGTAGGTCTCGTCCAGTGTCTTGAGCATCGAATAGCTGGTGCCGCCGCCGACGTCGGTGGCGAGGCCGACCCGGACCGGCTTCTCGCGGCGAGACAGAGCCTTCAGCGGGAACAGGCCGGAGCCCAGGAAGAGGTTTGACGTCGGGCAGTGAATGGCGACAGCATCCGCCTCGCTCATCGCATCCGCTTCGCGCTCCGAAAGATGGATGCAATGGCCGAACAGGCTTTTCGGGCCAAGCAGTCCATAGCGCGCGTAGACGTCGGTATAGTCGACTGCTTCGGGATAAAGTTCGGCTGTGAAGCGGATTTCCTCGTCATTCTCCGACAGGTGCGTCTGGATGTGCAGGTCGGGGAATTCGCGGGCGAGCGTTGCCGTCATCTCCATCTGCGCCGGGGTGGAGGTGATGGCGAAGCGGGGGGTGATCGCGACGTGGTTTCGACCCTTGCCGTGCCATTCCGCGATCACCGCGCGGGTCTCGTCATATCCCATCTGCGGCGTGTCGAGCAGGCCCTGTGGCGCGTTGCGGTCCATCATCACCTTGCCGCCGATCATGCACATGCCGCGCTTCAGCGCCTCGGTGAAATACGCGTCGGCGGATGCCTTGTGCACGGAGCAATAGGCGGCGGCGGTGGTGGTGCCGTGCCGCAGCATCTCATCATAGAAGTGGCGGGCGATCCGTGCCGCATGTTCCGGCTCGACGAAGCGGCATTCCTCGGGAAACGTATAGGTGTTGAGCCATTCCAGCAGGTTGGCGGCGTATGCGCCGATCACCTGCATCTGCGGAAAATGCACGTGGGTGTCGATGAAGCCCGGCATGATCAGGAAGGGCCGATGGTCGATCTCGTCCACATCGGCGGGGGCTGCCGCCAGCACGTCGGCATAGGGGCCTGCAGCAGCGATGCGCCCGTCCTCGATCAGCAGGCCTCCGTCGTCCTCGTAAGCGTAACTGTCCCTGTCGTCCATGTTCTCCGGCCTGCGGACAAAGCCCAGCAGGCGGCCGCGGAGCAGCGTTGCCGTCATCGCGTGTTTCCTTCCGAGACCGCGCTCTCGTACCAGGCGGTCAGCAGTTGCCGTTCTTCCGGCGTGATACCGGTGAGGTTGCCCGGTGGCATCGCATGGCTGCGGGCCGCCTGCAAATAGATTTCGCGTGCGTGGCTTGCGATCGCCGCATCACTGTCCAGCACCACGTCCTTCGGGGCGGCGCGCAGGCCTTCCCATACCGGTTCGGATGTGTGGCACATGCTGCACCGGCTGGTGATGATGTCGCGGGCGGCGGGGAAGTGCGCGTCTGCCGCAAATTTCTGGAAGACCGGAGCCGGGGTGGCGTTTGCCGTCTCGCCGCTCAGAACCTTGGGCACGGTGGAAAGCCAGATGATCAGGATGAACAGGATCGCGGTGGCAAGCCATGTCCAGGTCGGCCGGCCCTTTCTGGCATGGGTGGTGTTGAACCAGTGGCGGATGGTGACGCCCATCAGGAAGACCAGCGCTGCAATGATCCAGTTGAAGGCCGTCGCAAAGGCCAGCGGATAGTGGTTCGACAGCATGAAGAAGATGACGGGCAGCGTCAGGTAGTTGTTGTGCAGCGAGCGCTGCTTGGCGATGACGCCATATTTCGGATCCGGGGTGCGCCCGGCGATCAGGTCGGCAACGACAATCTTCTGGTTGGGTATGATGATGAAGAAGACGTTGGCCGACATGATGGTGGCGGTGAACGCCCCGAGATGCAGGAAGGCCGCGCGACCGGTGAAGACCTGCGTGTAGCCCCACGCCATGGCGACGAGCAGGATATAGAGCAGGATCATCAGCCCCCAGGTATTTTTGCCGAGCGGCGACTTGCAGAGCAGGTCGTAGAGGATCCAGCCTGCCGCCAGCGAGGCCAGCGAGATCAGGATCGCCGTCGTGGCGGAGACGTCGAGCACCTGTCGGTCAATCAGGAAGAGCTCGGCGCCGCCGTAGTAGACCAGACAGAGCATGGCGAAGCCGGAAAGCCAGGTGGCGTAGCTCTCCCATTTGAACCAGGTGAGATGCTCCGGCATGGTGGCGGGCGCCACCAGATACTTCTGGATGTGGTAGAAGCCGCCGCCATGAACCTGCCACTCTTCGCCATAGGCGCCGGGCGGCAGGTGCGGCCGCTTCACCAGGCCGAGGTCTAGGGCGATAAAGTAGAAGGACGATCCGATCCAGGCGATTGCTGTGATCACATGCAGCCAGCGCACGGCAAAGCCGATCCATTCCCAGGCGATGGCGTATTCGTACATGCGATGCCCCTCTTGATTGTTCGCACGTGCACATTGCGAAAAAAATCGTGGCGAGGGAAGGGGATCGGTTGCGGTTCGCACCGCCATGGCTTCAATCGACGAAGGTCGGCAGCTCCGAGCGCAGCCAGTTGCGAAACAGCTTGATCTTGGGGACGTTGCGCCGGCTCTCGGGATAGACCAGCCAGTGGGCCTTGCCGTCGGTGCAGGCGATGTCGAACGGCTGGTAGAGCCGCCCGAGCGCGACCTCGTGCACATAAAATTCCGGATTGAGCATGGCGATGCCGTGGCCGCCCATGACGGTGTCAGCTTCCAGCGTCTGCGTACCGAGATAGGTGTGCGGCCGGTCGCCGAGATCGACGCCGGGGACGCCCGCTTCGGCAAACCACAGCGCCCACCAGGGGTCCGTTGGGTCGAAGATCGGCAGCTTCAGCAGGTCTTCCGGTCTTTCGATGCCGCCGACGCTGTCTGCCAGCTTCGGGCTCAGCATCGGTGTGAAGGTCAGTTCCATCATGCGGTGGCAGGCAAGCCCCGGCCAGTTTCCGTCACCATAGCGGATCGCGACGTCCACGGCCTCGCGGGAGAAATCGACCAGACGCTGGTCCGTCAGGAGGCGCACGGCGACCGCCGGGTTTTGCAGATGGAAGGAGCCGAGATGTGGCGCCAGCCATTTGGACGCGATGGTATAGGTGGAGGAAATGACAAGCGTCCCCTCGGCATCCTCGAGCACCGAGGCGAAGGCGTCGCCAAGGATGGCGAAGGCCTCGGCAACCTTCGGGGCCAGCCGCTGGCCGATCTCCGTCAGCACGACCTGACGTGGCCGGCGCAGGAACAAAGGCTCGCCGACCAGGTCCTCCAGGAGCTTGATCTGGTAGCTGACGGCCGTCTGCGTCATGCCGAGCTCCTCGCCGGCGCGGGTAAAGCTTGCGTGCCGGGCGGTGGCGTCGAAGACGCGCATCGCATTCAACGGGAACTGACGGGCCATCTTCATGGATAAGCTCTCTTGATGCATGCAGACGAAGGTTCGATTGGAATTCGAGCATTTCGGAGCGCAGACTGCAAGCATGCTCAACAACCACCCATGAGGTGTCGTTATGACCTGCCCCGATCTCGCCCGCGAATCTGCCTCCACCCGAGACCCGCTCCCCGCACCGTTCGACTGGTGGGTGCGCGCGATCGTCGACGCGCTGATGCCCTCGCTCGGTACCCGCGTTCCAAGGCTCGATCCGGAGACGATGCCGGATCACCTGAAACGCGACATCGGACTGCTCGACGGGCGTGATCGGTATCGCGGCGAAAGCTATTGAGCCTGGCAGTGGTGGGGCTGCTCTTCCGACGCCAGCCACTTCGTCTTCCGGCGTTGGAACAATCGGCCTCGCGCGTGGTTAGGGTCGTGCATCCAACATGGAGGATCAGAAAAATGGATCACACCCAACACGTTCGACTTGGCGTTGCGGAACTCACGCCCGAAGTCCTCGAAGGCGCGACGATCTACGGAGCCGACGACCACAAGGTCGGCAAGCTGGACCATGTCCATGGCACGGGCGCTTCCGGTACCGCGATCATCGATGTCGGCGGTTTCCTTGGAATCGGAGCGAAGCCGGTGGCGGTTCCGCTCAGCGATCTCGAATTCATGCGCGACGAGGACGGCGAAGTCCACGCCGTCACCAGCTGGACGAAGGACCAGCTCAAGGAGATGCCCGAGCATCACCACTGAGCCGGAGCATCGCCACTCAACTGAATGCCCGGACAGAATGCGCAGAGCCCGGCCACAGCGCCGGGCACTTTTTCGCGCGGAACCTTCCTCCGTCACCTAGCTGAACCTGCAGCCTACCTTTGGCGAGTGCGAGCGCCGCGGCGTCACATGCCGCGCAGCCGCTCCACCGCCATCAGCACCCGCTCCGGCGTCGCAGGCGCGTCCAGCCGCGGGCAGTGCCGGTAATCCGCCACGCTTGCCACGGCCATCGACAGTGCTTCCAGCACCGAGATCGCCAGCATGAAGGGCGGTTCGCCGACGGCCTTGGAGCGGCCGATCGTCGGCTCCGCGTTTTCCGACCATTCGGCAAGACGCACGTTGAAGATCTTCGGGCGATCGGAGGCGAGCGGGATCTTGTAGGTGGAGGGCGCGTGCGTGCGCAGCCGGCCCTTGTCGTCCCACCAGAGTTCCTCCGTCGTCAGCCAGCCCATGCCCTGCACGAAGGCGCCTTCGACCTGGCCCTTGTCGATCGCCGGGTTCAGCGACCGGCCGACGTCGTGGAGGATGTCGACGCGATCGACCTGGTACTCGCCGGTCAACGTGTCGATCGAGACCTCGGAGACGGCGGCGCCATAGGCGAAATAGTAGAAGGGCGAGCCCATGCCCTTCGCGCGGTCCCAGTGGATCTTCGGCGTCTTGTAGAAGCCCGCGGCCGACAGTTGTACGCGCGCCATGTAGGCCTGCTTGATGAAATCGGCGAACGGCACGAGTGTCTCGCCGATGCGCACATGATGCGGCACGAAGGCGACGTCGTCGGGCGAGACGCCCCACTTTTCGGCCGCAAAGGCCACCAGCCGCTCCTTGATCTGCCGGGCGGCATCAAAGGCGGCCATGCCGTTCAGGTCGGAGCCTGAAGAGGCGGCGGTGGCCGACGTATTCGGCACCTTGGCCGTCGTCGTCGCGGTGATCTTCACCGTTGCGATGTCCACCTGGAAGGCGTCGGCCAGCACCTGCGCCACCTTGGTGAACAGGCCCTGGCCCATCTCGGTGCCGCCGTGGTTCAGGTGGATCGAGCCGTCCTGGTAGACATGCACGAGCGCGCCGGCCTGATTGTACCAGGTGGCGGTGAAGGATATGCCGAACTTCACCGGCGTCAGCGCGATGCCCTTGCGGATGACACGGCTTTTGGCGTTGAAGTCGATGATGGCCCTGCGACGCGCCTTATAGTCCGATGAGTGATCCAGTTCGTCGACAATCCGGGCGACGATGTTGTCCTCCACCGGCTGGTGATAGGGGGTGAGTACGCGGTCTGAGCCTGGCTCGCCGTAGAAATTGGCCTTGCGGATTTCCAGCGGGTCCTTGCCCAGCGCGTAGGCGATCTCCTCGATGATGCGCTCGCCGCCGACCATGCCCTGCGGGCCGCCGAAGCCGCGGAAGGCGGTGTTGGAGACGGTGTTCGTCTTCAGCGGCTGGGAGGTCAGCCGGACATTCGGATAGAAATAGGCGTTGTCGGCGTGGAACAGCGCGCGGTCGGTCACGGGGCCGGACAGGTCGGAGGAGAAACCGCAGCGGGCGGCGTAGTTCGCCTTGACCGCCTGGATGCGTCCCTCTTCGTCGAAGCCGGTCTCGTAGGCGACGAGGAAGTCGTGGCGCTTGCCGGTGGTCGTCATGTCCTCGTCGCGGTCGGGGCGGAATTTCACCGCGCGCTTCAGCTTCTTGGCAGCAATCGCGGCGATCGCCGCGAACTGGTTCGACTGCGTTTCCTTGCCGCCGAAGCCGCCGCCCATGCGGCGCACCTGCACCGTCACCGCATTGGAGGGAACGCCCAGCGCATGGCCGACCATGTGCTGCACCTCGCTCGGATGCTGGGTGGAGGACCAGACGGTGACATCGTCGTCCTCGCCGGGGATTGCGAGCGCGATATGGCCCTCGAGATAGAAATGGTCCTGGCCGCCGATGCGCATTTCGCCCGAGATGGTGCGGGGGGAGGCGGCAAGGGCCGCATCGGCATCGCCGCGCGACAGCGTCAGCGGATCGGTGACAAGCGTCGCGCCATTCTCCAGCGTATCCGTCACTTCCGTCCAGTGCGGCAGGTCGCGGTATTCGATCTTAGCCAGTCGCGCTGCCTTTCGCGCGGCCTCGCGGCTTTCGGCGATCACCGCGAAGACCGGCTGGCCGTGGAACTCGACCCGGCCTTCCGCCAGCACCGGCTCGTCATGGCGGCCGGTCGGGCTGATGTCGTTGTGGCCCGGCACGTCCGCCCCGGTCATCACCCAGACGACGCCGGGGGCTGTGCGGACGGCGGAGAGGTCCATCGAGACGATTTCAGCATGCGCCCGGTCGCTCATGCCAAGGGCGGCATGCAGCGTACCCTCAGGCTCGGGCATGTCGTCGATATAATCGGCGCTGCCGGCGACATGCTTGTGGGCACTGTCGTGCCGCAGCGACGCGTGCATCGGGGCTGAGATCGTCTTGCGTTCCTCGAAGGCGGACTTGTCCATCAGCATGCACCTCCGGCTTTTTCATCCCATCGGCGATGCCATGAGGAGCATGTCTTCAACGCTGTCCACCGGCTTTCATGCGGGCCGCCCCTCATCCGCCTACCGCCACCTTTTCCCCGCAGGCGGGGAGAAGGGCGGGGTGCGCAACGTCTCCGTTCAGCTATCACCGCTTGCGCGGAGAGGGTTAAGGTGAGGGGCAATTCTCGGCGCTTGCGAAGGAGCGCCGGCTGAGCCGGTTCACGGCCATACGGTGATACGAAGGGTCTATCCGCGGTGCGTCCGGCCATCACGCCACCTCCTCGAAGCGGTGCAGCTGCGCCGTCTCTCCCGTCGTTTCCAGATAGAACCGCATCAGGAGGTTTCTTGCCGCCAGCATGCGGTAGGCGGCGGTGGCGCGCCAGTCGCTCAGGGGCGTGTAATCCTGCTCGAAGGCCATGGCGGCAGCAACAATGGTCGCTTCCGTCCACGGCTTGCCCCTGAGGGCCGCCTCGACATGCGTCGCCCGCTTCGGCGTGCCGGCCATGCCACCGAAACAGAGGCGGGCATAGGTAACGGTGCCGGCGTGGTCGAGTGCGATGCGGAAGGCGCCGCAGAGCGCCGAAATGTCCTCGTCGCGGCGTTTGGAAAGCTTGTAGACGGCGAAGCGGTCGTCGGCAGCCGGCGCCGGGACGAACAGGCTTTCGACGAACTCGCCGGGTCGGCGGTCCTGCCGGCCGTATTCGATGAAATAGTCCTCCAGCGGCAGTTCGCGGCGCCCGGCGGTGGCGCGCAAGGCGAGGGTGGCGCCAAGGGCTATGAGCGGAGGCGGGGTGTCGCCGATCGGCGAGCCGTTGGCGATGTTGCCGCCGATCGTGCCCATGTTGCGCACCTGCGCGCCGCCAATGCGGTCGATCAGCGGCCGCAGCGCCGGAACCATCTCGCAGAGCGCGGCAAAGGCCTGCGTATAGGTGACGCCTGCGCCGATCGTCAGCCCACCGTCGCTGCGTTCGATCGCCTGCAGTTCCTGCAGGTGATTGATGAAGACGACGGGATCCAGCGCGCGCATCTGCTTGGTCACCCAGAGCCCGACATCGGTGCAGCCGGCGACCAGCGTCGCCTTCGGTTCTGCCGCAAGCACCTCGGCAAGCGCGCCGACGTCGGCGGGTATGACGACGCGGTTGCCGACCTCGCCCATCCGGATCGTCTGGCGCGGTGCGAGCGCTGCAAGCTTTTCCTTCACATCCGCGCGGGTGCGCTCGATCGGGTCGAAGACGGCGCTCGGACGGGTGGCCGCGACGGCCTCGGCGGCGGCCACGATCGGCTCGTAGCCGGTGCAGCGACAGAGATTGCCCTGCAGTGCCTTCTCGATCTCCGGCCGGCCGGGCCGGTCGCTGGCGAGCCACAGGCCGTAGAGCGACATGACGAAACCCGGCGTGCAGAAGCCGCATTGCGAGCCGTGATGGTCGACCAGCGCCTGCTGCACGGGATGCAGGGCGCCGTCGGGGGCGGCGAGATGCTCGACGGTGACGACATGGGTGGCGTTCAACGAGCCGAGCAGCCGGATGCAGGCGTTCACGCTCTCGTAGACGAGGTCGCCGTCCAGGAGGCGCCCGACGAGCACGGTGCAGGCGCCGCAGTCGCCTTCAGCGCAGCCTTCCTTCGTGCCGGTCAGCCGCCGGCGCAGGCGCAGCCAGTCCAGGAGCGTGCCGGTCGCGGGCACATCGTCGAGGACGATATCTTCATCGTTGAGGATGAGGCGGATACGACCCGTCTGCTGCATGCGTCTTCCTTTGCCTCGATCTTCGCTGCTTATTGGGCGGTCCAGCCGCCGTCGATGGAAATGTGCGTTCCGGTGACGGAGCGGGCGGCATCGCTCGCAAGATAGACGGCGGCCGCGGCGACCTCGTCGACGGAAACGAATTCCTTGGTCGGCTGGAACTTCAGCATGACGTCCGACTTCACCTGCGCCTCGGTGATGCCGCGCGCGCGCGCGGTGTCGGGGATCTGCTTCTCGACCAGCGGCGTCAGAACGTAGCCCGGGCAAATGGCGTTGACGGTGATGCCCTGGTCGGCGACTTCGAGTGCCACAGCCTTTGTCAGCCCCATGATACCATGCTTTGCGGCCACGTAGGCCGACTTGAACGGTGAGGCGACCAGCCCGTGGGCCGAGGCGATGTTGATCACTCGCCCCCAGCCCCTGGCCTTCATGCCGGGGATTGCCGCCCGGATGGTGTGGAACGAGCTCGACAGGTTGATGGCGATGATCTGGTCCCACTTCTCGACGGGGAAATCCTCGATCTTCTCGACGTGCTGGATGCCGGCATTGTTGACAAGGATGTCGACGCCACCGAATTCGCCGGCTGCGGTCTCGATCATGTCGGCAATTTCCGCAGGCTTCGTCATGTCGGCCGGGTGATAGCTCACCTTGCCGCCGCCGCTTTCGGCGAGCCGCTTTCGGATCGTCTCGATCTCGGCGGGATCGCCCAGTCCGTTGAGGACGACGTTGGCACCGCCCTCGGCGAAAGCGGTCGCGATCGCAAGCCCGATGCCGCTGGTGGAGCCGGTAACGACGGCTGTCTTCATCTCTGGCCTTCTCCCTGTCGTTGCAATGCGCGACACTCCCGGCGCACCGCATCAATGCCAGCCTACGCGCAAAGAACGGGGCGGCGCAATCGGCTTTTGGGACCTGGGTGTGCGGTGTGATTTGCGTTTTATTTTCTTTTGACATTCGTTTTCATGTCGTAATGATGATTCCGAAGGCCGAGGGTAAACGCCCTGGGGAGCGGCCGCAGCTATCGGGGAGGATTTTCATGGGTGGCTACATTCTCGCGATCGACCAGGGCACGACCTCGAGCCGGGCGATCGTGTTCGACGAAAGCCAGAAGGTGGCGGGCGTCGGTCAGCGCGAGTTTCCGCAGATCTTCCCCCGCTCCGGCTGGGTGGAGCACAATCCCGAGGACATCTGGGAAAGCGTCATCTGGTCGGCGCGCGTGGCGCTCGAGCAGGCGGGCATCGGTGCATCGGACCTTGCGGCCATCGGCATCACCAACCAGCGCGAGACCGTCGTGGTGTGGGATCGCGATACCGGCCGGCCGGTACACAACGCCATCGTCTGGCAGGACCGACGGACCGCCGAACGCTGCGACGAACTGAAACGGCAGGGGCTCGAAGAGCTTTTCACCCGCAAGACCGGGCTGCTGCTCGACCCCTATTTCTCCGGCACCAAGCTTGCCTGGATCCTCGATCACGTGGACGGCGCACGTGAGCGTGCCGCGCGCGGTGAACTCTGCTTCGGCACCGTCGATACCTTCCTCATCTGGCGGCTCACCGGCGGCCGCTCCTTCCTCACCGATGCGACCAATGCCAGCCGCACGCTGATGTACGACATCGCGGCCAACGCTTGGGACGACGAACTGCTCGGAATTCTCAACGTGCCCAGGGCGCTGCTGCCGGAGGTGCGCGACTGCGCGGCCGACTTCGGCGTCACCGAGCGATCGCATCTGGGGGCGGAAGTGGCGATTCTCGGTGTTGCCGGCGACCAGCAGGCGGCGACGATCGGCCAGGCCTGTTTCGAGCCTGGCATGATGAAATCCACCTACGGCACCGGCTGCTTCGCCCTGCTGAACACCGGCAAGGACAGGGTACCTTCGAAGAACCGGCTGTTGACGACCATCGCTTACCGGCTGGACGGCGAGACGACCTATGCACTCGAGGGCTCGATCTTCATCGCGGGGGCCGCGGTGCAGTGGCTGCGCGACGGATTAAAGATCATCGGGACCGCGTCCGAGGCGAGCGAGCTTGCCGCCAAGGCGGATCCGATGCAGGCGGTCTATCTCGTGCCGGCCTTCACCGGGCTCGGTGCGCCGCACTGGGACGCCGAGGCGCGCGCGGCGATTTATGGGATGACGCGCGGCACCGGGCCTGCCGAATTCGCGCGCGCGGCGCTGGAGGCCGTCTGCTTCCAGACCCGCGACCTGCTGGAGGCGATGCGGGGCGACTGGGCCAATGGCGCAGGCGGCACGGTCCTGCGCGTCGACGGCGGCATGGTGGCCTCGGACTGGACGATGCAGCGGCTCGCCGACATCCTGGACGCGCCCGTCGATCGTCCCACCATTCTGGAGACGACGGCGCTGGGTGCTGCCTGGCTTGCCGGCCAGCGTGCCGGCGTCTGGCCGGACCGGGAGGGCATCGCCCGCTCCTGGGCGCGTGATCGCCGCTTCGAACCGCATATGGACGAGGCGGTCCGCCAGACCAAGGTTGCCGGATGGAAGGACGCGGTGCGCCGGACGTTGAGCGCGGGCTAGGGCGGCGCGGGACCGACGGATCACAGTACACGACAAAAGGATTGCATGAGTATGATCTCTCCCGCTTCCCTCATTCCGGCCCCGAGCCGGAATCCAGGCGCCTTACGTCCGTAAGACGAAAAGATTCTCGTGCGATCAAAGACAGGATCGCGCTGGTTCCCGGCTCGAGGCCGGGAAGACGGGAGCGGGTAGTCCCTTGAACCACGACGAAGATCGAGACCATGCACCACTCTTCGAACACCATCTCGAACATTGTCGCAGGTCGATCATGCGGCACCTGCACACTCTGTTGCCGTCTGCCTGACATCGATCTGTTCGAGAAACCGGCTAATGTCTGGTGCAGGCATTGCGTCGAGGAGAAGGGGTGCTCGATCTACTAGCATAGGCCTTCTGTCTGCCGGGACTTCCTGTGCCTCTGGATTACCGACGAGAAGCTGGGCGAGGAGTGGGACCCGTCGCGCTCGCACATGATGATCTACAGGCAGGGGCCGCAGCTCACACTGCTGGTCGATCCCGACCATCCGGAGATCTGGCGCAGCGAGCCTTACCACACGCAGTTGCGGGCCTGGGCCGCGGATAGTGAGCCGACCGGCGGCTACGTCATCGTGTTCCGGCAGGACGACGTCTTCAAGATCTGATCGGCGTGGCGCGATCGCTTCCTGAGTTCGCTCGATGACATCCGTTGAAAATTTTCATGTCTCCTGTCGGGATCGGCGCTACTTCTACGTCATATCGAGGAAGGAGTGTCCGATGCTTTATGCCGTGCTTTGCTACAATTCCGAGGATGCCGTCGCCGCGTGGAGCCGGGAGGAGGAGGACAAGGTGATGTCCGATCTCGCCGCGGTCGAAAGGAAATATGCTGCGGCGGGCAAGCTGGGGCCGGTCGCCCGGCTGATGCCGACGACGGCTGCAACGACGTTGCGCAAGTCTCCCGGCGAGAGCTTCGTCGTCGATGGGCCCTTTGCAGAGACGAAGGAGCAGTTTCTCGGCTTCTTCCTCGTCGACATGGAAACGCTCGACGAGGCGATCGCCTTCGCCAGGGAACTGGCCGTCGCCAATCCGGGCGTCGGCGCCTACGAGATCAGGCCGCTGCGCGTCTTCAAGCCGGGCGGATCGCTGGAGGCGCTGTGAGCGAACTGTCCTGGATAGATCTTGCGCTTTCCTCCGCCCGCCCGCAGGCGATGGGTGCGCTTCTGCGCTATTTCCGCGATCTCGACCTTGCGGAAGAGGCCTTTCAGGAGGCGTGCCTCAGGGCCGTGCGGACCTGGCCGGAGAAGGGCCCGCCGCGCGATCCGGTCGCCTGGCTTATCTTTGTCGGCCGCAACAGCGGCATCGATCACCTGCGCAAGCGGGCGCGGCAGGAACCGCTGCCGCCTGAGGAGCTGCTGTCGGATCTCGATGACGTGGAAGGGGATCTGGCGGAGCGACTGGACGGCTCGCACTACCGCGACGACATTCTGCGGCTTCTCTTCGTCTGCTGCCATCCCGAATTGCCGGCGACGCAGCAGATCGCGCTGGCGCTGCGCATCGTCTCCGGGCTGTCCGTGCGCCAGATCGCTCGCGCTTTCCTGGTGTCTGAAGCGGCTATGGAACAGCGCATCACCCGCGCCAAGGGCAGGATCGCCGCAGCCGGCCTGCCGTTCGAGGCACCGGACGCAGTCTCACGGACCGAGCGCCTCGGCGTGGTGGCTGCCATGATCTATCTGGTCTTCAACGAAGGATATTCCGCGGGCGAAAAGCAGCGCGCCGATGCGCCCTTCTGCGAGGAAGCGATACGGCTTTCGCGGTTGTTGCTGCGGCTCTTTCCGGCCGAGCCGGAGATCATGGGGCTGACGGCCCTGCTGCTTCTCCAGCACTCGCGGCGCAGTGCGCGCTTCGGTGCCGACGGGCAGATCGTGCTTCTGGAGGATCAGGACCGCAGCCTCTGGGACAAACGCGCGATCCGCGAGGCTCTCGCGCTGATCGACAAGGCGCTGCGCCACCGCGCGCCTGGATCATACCAGATCCAGGCGGCGATCGCCGCGCTGCATGCGCGCGCGGAGGTGGCGGAACAGACGGACTGGGAGCAGATCGACCTGCTGTACCAGTCGCTGGAGCGCATCCAGCCATCGCCGGTCGTCACCCTCAACCGCGCCGTAGCCGTGTCGAAGCGGCACGGGCCGCAGGCGGCGCTGGACCTGATCGAGCCGCTGGCGGAGCGGCTGTCCGGATACTTCTATTTCCACGGGCTGAGGGGCGGTCTGCTGCAGCAGCTCGGCCGCGCCCGCGAGGCCCATGACGCCTTCGAGCGCGCGATCGCGCTTGCTACTACCCCGGCGGAGGCCGGGCATATCCGCCAGCATCTCGACGCTCTTGCCCGCGATATCGCCATTTTGGCGAAATAATTCGGAAAAAATCGGCAGCCGATGTCGGATCGTGCCGATCCTGTGCGTCCTAGGCGGGAAGCGATTGGAAAATCAACGAGGAGAAAGACCATGGACACGACCGTCGAGATCAAGCCGGCCAATGAGCGCGAACTCGTTCTCACGCGGGTGCTGATTGCGACGCCTGCCCAGCTCTTCAAGGCCTGGACCACCCCGGAGCTGATGACGCAGTGGTTCGCGCCGAAGCCCTACGAGACGCCGGTCGTTGAGATCGAGCCGCGCGACGGCGGCAAGTTCCGCACCGTGATGACTGGGCCGGACAATTTCCACATGGATTCGACCGGCGTCCTGCTGAAGGTGGAGAAGGACCGCCGGATCATCTTCACCGATGCCTTCGGCCCGGACTGGAAGCCGACCGAAAAGGCGTTCTTCACGGCCGAAATCCTCTTCGACGACCTTGGCGACGGGCGCAGCCGCTATACCGCGATCGCCCGCCACTGGAACGTGGAAGACGCCAGGACGCACGAGACGATGGGCTTCCATGGCGGCTGGGGACAGGTCGCGACCCAGCTCGAGGCGGTCGCCTCCAGACTTTGAGCGAGTTTCGGCTCATGCGGTGCTTCAATCCCGCATGGGCGCCTACTTCCAGATGCCGAAGCGCTCCTGCATGTAGGCGACCGAAGCGCGATTGGCGTCCTTGCGGGTGATCCCCTCGATGGTCGAGCGGTAGAGGGAATCGATGTCATGCGCGTCCGTCGTCAGCGGTTCCTCGATGCCGGCCGGAAGCCAGATCGGGATGCCCTTCCAGGCGAGCAGGCCGGAAAGCCAGACATCGTCCACCGTCCAGACCGCATCGGGAATGTCGTAGGCGGTGTCGTCGAAGAAGTCCGGCCGCACCACCACTCCGCCGAGGCCCTGCAGGATATCGACATAGCCGGCCTTGGCGATCGGACGGCGAATCGGCCGCGGCGTGCCTGTGCGCAATAGCATCGAGGCGAGCCTGTGGCTCAGCCGCCGGGCGCGCAGCGGCAGGTCCAGCTTGCCTGCGCGCTTGGCCTTCGGCTGGAACGGGCCCGGCTTGCCGCGGTGTGGCGGAATGCCCTTGCCGTTCAGCGCGACGCACTCGCCCGGCCTTGCGGCCTGTGCGGCGAAAAGGTCGGCTGCCCAGGTGGGGCCGAAAATCTTGTCGTCGTCGCAAAAGAGGATCTGCGCCTCCTGCCTGCCGCGTAGTTCGCGGGCGGCGAACAGCACCTTCGAGGCCGGACCGAGGTCGCTGTCCGGCCGCACGATCTTCACGCCCTCCGGCACCGGCGGCAAGGTCCCGGCGTAGTCCGGGAAGCGGCGGTAGCGCTCGGGAACGTAGAGGCGGATTTCGTCGATCGCGCCCTTCTGGTTCACCAGGCTTTTCAGTGTCGGCGCCAAGGTGGCGAAGCGAGGGGGTATGGTTGACAGCGAAATGATGCGCAAAAAAGAACTCCGAATTCGCAATATGCGCCCACCCGGGGCCGTCGCAAGTTGTGAGAACTCTTTGCCATGGCGGTTGCGGCAGGGTCAAGGAAGCGCCGACTTCGGAATGCCCCGCCACGTCAGCAGCGGCGATCCGTAGCAACCGTTGAACGCATTGTTTCCGAATTCGCCCTTTGCACGCGCGGCGCGGCCCCATATCTGTGCGAGAGCTTGAACATCCATCCGGAAGACACCCATGGAACTTGGCCTTCACACCTTCGCCGATGTCGATCCCGCTGCCGCCGACAAGGGGCGGGAGGGCGAGCGGCGGGTTCGCGAACTCATCGAGGAAATCGAGCTTGCCGACCAGGTCGGTCTCGACGTCTTCGGGATCGGCGAGCATCACCGGCCAGATTATGCTGCCTCTGCGCCGGCCGTTATCCTCGCAGCGGCCGCCGCGCGGACGAAAAACATCCGCCTTTCCAGCTCGGTGACGGTGCTGTCGTCGGACGATCCGGTGCGGGTATTCCAGCAGTTCTCGACGCTCGATCTCATATCCGGTGGCAGGGCGGAGATCATGGCGGGCCGCGGTTCGTTCATCGAATCCTTTCCGCTGTTCGGCTACGATCTCAATGACTACGACAAGCTGTTCGAAGAAAAGCTGGACCTGCTGCTGGCGATCAACGCCGCCGAGAAGGTCTCGTGGAGCGGCGAGACGCGCGCGCCGATCCGTGGGCTCGGGGTCTATCCGCGGCCGCTGCATGGCCGGCTGCCGATCTGGATCGCCGTCGGCGGCACGCCGCAATCGGTGGCGCGCGCCGGGGCGTATGGTCTGCCGCTGGCGCTTGCGATCATCGGCGGCACGCCATCTCGGTATGCTCCGCTTTTCGATCTCTACCGCGAAGCCGCCAGCCGCGCCGGCCAGGACGTCTCGAAGCTGAAGACGAGTATCAACGTGCACGGCTTCATCGCTGACACGTTCGAAGCTGCGGCGGACCAGTTCTACGGCCCGCAGTCGGCGGTGATGAACCGGATCGGCGCGGAGCGTGGCTGGGGACCGACCAGCCGGGCGCAGTTCGATCTCTCCACCGGACCGGAGGGGCACCTTTTCCTCGGCGACCCGGAAACGGTGGCAAGGAAGATCGCCGCCCATCACCGGATCTTCCGCAACGACCGCTTCGTGCTACAGATGGCGATCGGCCTGATGCCGCATGCGCAGATCATGCGCGGCATCGAGCTCTACGGCACGAAGGTCGCGCCACTGGTGCGCGAATTGCTGGCCGGGCAACCGGCTCTTGGCTGAGGCATTGGAAAGGCCGGCCGCGCCATGCTAAGGAGCCCCGCTGAAAGCGAGACGAGATGACCCTGAACAACGACGAAGACCTGCGCGGCATGCAGGCAATCGGCCGCCTCTGCGGCAATGTCCTGCAGCATATGAGCGCCTCCATCCGGCCCGGCATGACGACGGCCGAACTGGATCTGATCGGGCGGCGCATGCTGGAAGAGGCCGGTGCGCGTTCGGCGCCCGAAACCTGCTACGAGTTTCCCGGCGCGACCTGCATCAGCGTCAACGAGGAAGTGGCCCACGGCATCCCCGGAGACCGGGTGATCACGGAAGGCGACCTGGTCAACATCGACGTCTCTGCGGAGCTTGACGGCTATTTCGCCGATACCGGCGCGTCGTTCACTGTCGGCCGCGCCGCCCCCAACGTCGAGCGCCTCTGCCGCGACGGCAAGCGCGCCATGTGGGTCGGCTTGAAGGAGGTCAAGTCCGGCCGTCCGCTTTCGGCGATCGGCAACGCGATCGGAACCTTCGCCCGCAAGAACCGCTACACCCTGATCGCCAACCTCGCCAGCCACGGCGTCGGCCGCTCGCTGCACGAGGAGCCCTCGGAGATCGCCACATGGCCGGACCCGCGCGAGAAGCGGGTGATGACCGAGGGGCTGGTCTTCACCGTCGAGCCCTTCCTGTCGCTCGGCGCGCAATGGGCGGAAAACGGCGATGACGACTGGACGCTCTACAGCGACCCGCAGGCGCCGACGGTGCAGTTCGAGCACACGGTGGTGGCGACCCGGAACGGGCCGATGATCCTGACCCTGCCGGGCTGAGCCGCATTTGGCGGGCCCGTGTCGCGGCCGGCGGGGCATCAGGACCGGCATCCGCATCAGGAAAAATGGACGTTCCATCAGAAATAGTCGTTTGCGGGTCCATGTTGCGCCGCAATAGGGTGGCGCCATGCTGCATGTTTCCAAACCGCCTGGCCCTTCACCGATCACGGTGGCCGTTGCGGGCGCCATAGCGCTTGCTTGCCTGATGGGGTTCGGGCGCTTCTTCTATACGCCCGTCCTGCCCGCGATGATGGCCGACCTCGGGCTCGACCCCACCCAGAGCGGCCTGATCGCCGCGGCCAATTTCGCAGGCTACCTGCTGGGTGCCGTGCTGGCGGGCCACGGATGGGCGGCCGGGCGCGAGCGCAGCCTGGCGCTATGGGCGCTGTTTGCCAACGTCGTGCTGCTGGCGGCGATGGCGGGTGCGGGCGCGATACCCGCATTCGTCGTGATCCGTTTTCTCGCCGGGCTTTCCAGCGCGCTGGGCATGGTCTTCACGTCGGCTGTCGTGCTCTCGTTCGGTGCTTCGGCGGGAGACCGCCGCGTTCCGATGATCTACTTTTCGGGGGTAGGGGCCGGCATTGCGCTTTCTTCCGTGCTGGTGCTCGGCCTGTCGCCGTTTCATCCTGCCGGCATGGCGAGCTGGCGCCTGGACTGGCTGGTCGCCGCAATCGGTGCTGCTGTCGCCCTTCTTGTCGTCGGCGCGCTTCTGCCCCGCGGCAAGGCCAATGCTGTGGCAAGGCCCGAGCCTCCGCTCGCCTGGCCGCGTCCCCTCGTGGCGCTGACGCTGAGCTACGGCCTGTTCGGCATCGGCTATGTCGTCACGGCCACCTTTATCGTCGCAATGGCGCGCGAGGGCGGCGGCGGACATCTGCTGGAGGGCATGACGTGGTTTCTCACCGGACTGAGTGCCGCCTTGTCGCTCTTCGTCTGGAAGGGGCTGGACCGTCGGCTCGGCGTTCTCGGCGTCTATCGGGCAGCCCTCGCACTGGAGGCGGTGGGCGTTGCTGCGACCGCCATCCTGCCGGCGCCGTCCTCCGTGCTGGTCGGCGGCGTCCTGCTCGGAGCGACCTTCATGGTGGTTACCGCCTACGGTTTGCAGCTCGGCCGGGCGATGGCGCCGCAGAGCCCGCGCCGCTCGCTTGCGATGATGACGGCGGCATTCGGCGTGGGGCAGATCGTCGGCCCTCTGGCGGCGGGCTGGCTGGCCTCGATCAGCGGCGGCTACGGCCTGCCGAGCGTGGCTGCGGCGGCCGTTCTATCGATCGCGGCTTTGGCGACGCTTGCCGCACGTGACCGGCAGGCTTGATTAAATCTCGGTAATGCAAGGCATCGGCGATTGTTGCTGTGCGGAAACTGCTTTAGTTTCCGCCATCTTCGGCTCGTGCCGCAAACCGCGTCTCCGTGAAAAGAAAGCGCTGCAGTTGTTTGTCTCCTTTTTCCCCCATCCCAAGCTCTTCTTTCCGTCCGTCATCGCGTGGTCAGCCCTTGCGATGATCATCTGGTACGCCGGCGGAGAGCAACTGGGAGCGTTCTTCGGTCTGCCGCCGCTGCAGCCCGGCGAGGAAGCGGTGATCGGGGTCTCCGTCTTCTGGTCGCCGCCGTTCATATGGTTCTATCTCTACTACACCCTGATGGTAGGGATATTCGCCGCCTTCTGGTTTGTCTTCAGTCCGCATCCATGGCAGCTGTGGTCCGTACTGGGATCGGCACTCATCATCTTTAACACCTATTTTTCCGTTCAGGTGAGCGTGGCGATCAATGCGTGGTACGGGCCGTTCTACGACATGATCCAGCGGGGTCTCGCCCGGACGGACCCCATCCCGACGGAAAGCGATCTCTTTGTCGGAATGATCGGTTTTGCCGGCATCGCTTTCGTCGCGATCACCATCGGTACATTGAACCTGTTCTTCGTCAGCCACTATGTTTTCCGCTGGCGGACGGCGATGAACGATTTCTACATGTCCCACTGGGACAAGCTGCGTCACATCGAAGGCGCCTCGCAGCGCGTGCAGGACGACACGATGCGCTTCTCGCGGACCGTGGAAGGCCTCGGCGTCAGCCTGGTCAGCTCGATCATGACGCTCGTAGCCTTCCTCCCGGTTCTGTTCAAATTTTCGACCACGGTGACCGTCCTGCCCTTTGTCGGTGAGGTTCCGCACGCCCTGGTCTGGGCGGCAATCTGCTGGTCACTGTTCGGGACGGTGTTTCTGGCCGTGGTTGGCATCAAGCTGCCCGGCCTGGAATTCCGCAACCAGCGCGTCGAGGCGGCCTATCGTAAGGAACTGGTCTATGGCGAAGATCACGCCGACCGGGCTCAGCCTCCGACCGTGCAGCAGCTTTTCGCCAATGTGAGGAAGAACTATTTCCGCCTCTATTTCCACTACCTGTATTTCAACGTCGCCCGCATCTTCTATCTGCAGGCCGACAACCTGTTCGGCACTTTCGTGCTGGTGCCCTCGATCGTCGCCGGCAAGTTGACCCTCGGCGTGATGAGCCAAATTCAGAACGTGTTCGGGCAGGTGCGCGAATCCTTCCAGTATCTGGTCAATTCGTGGACCACTATCGTCGAGCTGCTTTCGATCTACAAGCGCCTGAAGGCTTTCGAGGCGGTCATCCAGGACGAGCCCCTTCCGGAAATCGATCAGCGGTATCTGGAACGGAAGGAAGACGGTGGGGAATTGGCGCCCAACAGGCTGTAATCGTCTGACCGGTCTGAACGCAGTCAGAGGGCGGCCCCGGCCGCCTTCTTCTCCCTGGCCACGATATCCATCGCCTCGCGATGGCTGACGCAGGCGACGTCCGGCTTGGCGCAGACCTCGGTGAGGAAGCGGTCGAGCGCGCGCCAATAGGCGCCGCCGTTCATCTCCACGAAATGAAAGCCGAGCTGCAGCGGGATGCGGTCGCCTTCATATTGCCTTTCGAAGGCAGCGCGGTAGGCGGCGAGCGTGCGTTCCTCGTATGTGGCGCTGTGCTTCTTGTCCTCGATGCCGAGCGAATGGCGGACGAAGAGGTTGTAGTCCATCCCGATCACCGGCTTTGCCGACGGTCCCTCGGGGATCAGCGGCAGGGCGAAGTGCACGAGGCCGTAGTCGGCGGCGCGGGGCAGGGCCGGACCCTTCGAGACCTGGCTTGCATCGTAGCGAAAGCCAAATTCGCGCAGCGCCTTGACCAGAGAGGGGCTGGTGGAGAGATAGGGGGCGCGGAAGCCGATGATGTCCTTGTCGACGAAGTCACGCCATTCCACTGGCTCGCGCTCGGGCACGCCGGCATTGACCCAGGCCTCGCGGAGCGTGTTGCGAAAGAAATCGAACTCCTGCTTCCAGTCGTCCACGTTCCATTTCGCGCCATCGAAATGGCCGCAGGCATGGCTGCCGATGTCATGGCCTTCACTGCGGGCGAGCCAGATCTCGTCCAGCCGCTTGATCACGTCGGCGTCGTCGGGTGCGAAACCGACATTGGACTTGCCGCGCTTTTCATGGGGCGCCTGGTAGCTCTTCCGGTCTTCCTTCGTCATCAGGAACGTGCAGGAGAGAAAGTAGGTGAAATGGGCGCCGGTGCGCTTCGCCATGTCGCGGCTTTTTTCCCAGAGCCGGTTGTCGTGCGCGCCGTCGAAAGAGACGATGACGAGCTGCTTCGGCTTCTCCGGAGCCTGATCCTGGGCGTGGGCCGAAAGCGGACAACCGGCAAGGGTAAAGGCAAAAAGGGTCGAAAGACTTGATCGAAACATGGCTACCGCGACAATTTGCAAGGGGGCTTCATCGTTCGAGAATGCGGCAAAGCCGTGATCGCGCTGGAAATTGGCAGTGGGTAGCGCTATCCCATGACGACGGTCGCACACCGGATTTCATTCACGAAAGGCGCAATTCAATGGCTTTGCTGGTTGCCGGGATAATCCTCTTCATTGCCACCCACCTGGTTCGCCCCTTCGCGCCCGGGCTTCGCGCAGGCCTGATCGCGCGGTTCGGCAAGCCGGCCTTCATGGCGCTTCACGGCATCGTCTCGCTGATCAGCCTGTTCATGATGGCCTATGGCTTCGTGCTGGCGCGCGATAGCGGTGGTGAAATGCTCTACTACCCGCCGGTCTTCATGGCTCACATCGCGCTGACGCTGATGCTGATCGCCTCGATCTGTCTCGTGTCGGCCTTCATGCCGGCCGGATATATCCGAGCGAAACTGAAGTTCCCGGCGCTCGGCGCGATCAAGCTGTGGGCATTCTCGCACCTGCTTGCCAATGGCGAGAGCTATTCCGTACTGCTGTTCGCGACGATACTTGCCTGGGCGGTGATCCTGCGCATTTCGCTGAAGAAGCGGATCGCGTCTGGAGAGGCGACGTTGCCGGTGTTCGTCTCCGCCAGATACGACGTCATTTCGGTGATCGTCGGCGCTCTGCTCTATGCCGTGATCGTGTGGAAACTGCATGAATGGGTGATCGGCATTCGCGTGCTCCCCTGATCGTGAGCCGCGCATAGGGCGGGATTTCGCGCTGCCCCCTTACAACGGGGCAAAAATCGGGTAGAAGCGCGGAAAACCTATCATCTGAGTGAAAGCCGGACCACGAATGGTAAACCAGGACGACAGCTTTATTCGCGAAGTCAACGAGGAACTGCGTTCCGAACGCATGCGTTCCATCTGGCGCCGGTTCGGTCGCGTGCTGATCGGCGCTGCGGTCCTCGTCGTCCTCGGTACGATCGGCAAGGTCGGCTATGAATTCTGGCGGGAGAGAGAATCGTCCACGGCCGGCGACAAGTTCCTGTCGGCGCTGACGCAGATCCGCGAGGGCGACCGCGAGGCGGGCCAGAAGGAACTCGCTGCGGTGGAAAAGGAAGGCTTTGGTTCCTATCCGGTTTTGGCGCGCATCCGCTCGGCCTCGCTTCTGGCGGAAGGCGGCGACGTGCCGGGCGCGATCGCGGCCTTCACGGCGATCGCCAAGGATGGTTCGGTGCCGCAGGCGCTGCGCGATGCGGCCCGCCTGCGTGCCGCCTATCTGCTCGTCGATACCGGCTCCTATGAAGAAGTTGCAGCGGAAGCCGAGCAACTGACCAATGCGACCAGCCCGATGCGCCATTCGGCGCGCGAAGTGCTCGGCCTTTCGGCCTACAAGCACGGCGATTTCACCCGCGCGAAGGAATGGTTCGAGCAGGTCGTCAACGATGGCGAAAGCCCGCGCAACGTCGCCAACCGCGCCCAGATGATGCTGGACCTGATCACCGCCAGCGGCAAGACCTCCTGACGCCGCGCGATCCAACGCGGCTCAACCTGAACGGAACGTCCCCATGAGCTTCACCGTCGCCATCGTCGGGCGCCCCAATGTCGGAAAGTCCACCCTGTTCAACCGGCTGGTGGGCAAGAAGCTTGCGCTGGTGGACGACACCCCTGGCGTGACCCGCGACCGCCGGCCCGGCGAGGCCCGTCTGATCGACCTGAAATTCCAAATCATCGATACGGCCGGTCTCGAAGAGGCGGCACCCGAGACGCTGCAGGGCCGCATGCGCGCCCAGACGGAAGCGGCGATCGAGGAGGCAGACCTGTCGCTGTTCGTCGTCGATGCCAAGATGGGCCTGACCCCTGTCGATACGGCACTTGCCGACATGCTGCGCCGCAAGGGCAAGCCGGTCGTGCTCGTCGCCAACAAGTCGGAAGCCCGCGGCTCCGATGGCGGTTTCTATGATGCCTTCACGCTCGGTCTCGGCGAACCGACGCCGATCTCGGCCGAGCACGGCCAGGGTATGCTCGACCTGCGCGACGCCATCGTCGCTGCGATCGGCGAGGAGCGCGCCTTCCCCGAGGAAGACGAGGCCGTCACCGATGTCGACCTGCGTGCGGAAGCTGCTGCCGAGGGCCTGGAAAAGGACGACGACTACGAACCGGAATATGACGAGACCAAGCCGCTGCGCGTGGCGATCGTCGGTCGCCCGAATGCGGGAAAATCGACGCTGATCAATCGCTTCCTCGGCGAGGACAGGCTCCTGACCGGGCCTGAAGCCGGCATTACCCGCGACAGCATCTCGGTCGAGTGGGAATGGCGCGGCCGCACCATCAAGATGTTCGACACCGCCGGCATGCGCCGCAAGGCCAGGGTGCAGGAGAAGCTGGAGAAGCTCTCGGTCGCCGACGGCCTGCGTGCGATCCGTTTCGCCGAGACGGTCGTCATCGTCTTCGACGCGACCATCCCGTTCGAGAAGCAGGACCTGCAGATCGTCGATCTGGTGCTGCGCGAGGGCAGGGCGGCCGTGCTCGCCTTCAACAAATGGGACCTGATCGAGGACCCGCAGGCCGTTCTCGCCGACCTGCGCGAGAAGACCGACCGGCTCCTGCCGCAGGCGCGCGGCATCCGCGCCGTGCCGATCTCCGGCCAGACCGGCCGCGGGCTCGACAAGCTGATGCAGTCTATCATCGACACCGATCGTGTCTGGAACCGCCGCATATCGACCGCCCGGTTGAACCGTTGGCTGGATGCGCAGCAGGTCCAGCATCCGCCACCGGCCGTCTCCGGCCGCCGGTTGAAGCTGAAGTACATGACGCAGGTGAAGGCCCGTCCGCCGGGCTTCATGATCTCCTGCACGCGTCCCGAGGCGCTGCCGGAATCCTACGTGCGCTACCTCACGAACGGTCTGCGCAACGATTTCGACCTGCCGGGCGTGCCGATCCGCATCCATTTCAAGGCGTCGGAAAACCCCTACGCCAACAAGGCGAAGAAGAAGCGCTGACGCATCCACCAGAGCGCCGGTTACGGCAGGAAGGCGGAGACCTTCCTGTCCTTGGTGACAAGCATCATCGCTTTGGAGAGGGCTTGTGCGATGAGCACCTCTCGTGATGCCTCACTCGGCTTTCGGCAGCTTGTCGCCAGCGACCAGCGCGCCATGGTGCTGGATGACGGCGGCGGCGAGGTCGGCGGCGAAGCGCGCGGAGGCGGGTGCATCGCCGGTTGCGACGTAGCGGGCGAGGAAGCCGCCGTTGAAACTGTCGCCGGCGCTCGTGGTATCGACGATGCGCTCGACACGGGCGGAGGGCACGTGCGTGATGTCTTCTCCGAAAGCGAGCGTGGCACCCTCGGCGCCATCCTTGACCACGAGGTCGCCGACGCTGAGCGCGCGGTAGCGATCGATCGTGGCCTTGATGGAAGCGTCGCCGAAATGGGTGGCTTCGTCGTCGAAGCTCGGCATGACGAGGGTTGCTGCCCGGGCGCCGTCGGTGATCGTATCGCGCATGCGTCCGGCATCATCCCATAGCCGCGGGCGGATGTTGGGATCGAAGGCGACCAGCTTGCCGGCCGCCTTGGCGCGCCGAAGCTCGGCGAGAAGCGTGTCCACGTCCTCGGGCGGAAGGATCGCCAGGGTAATGCCGGAAAAGACGATGACGTCGGAGGCTTCGATCGCCTTGCGCAGGCGATTGGCATCGCGCGCCAGCAGTTTTGCGGCGGAGACGGAACGCCAGTAGGAGAAACTGCGCTCGCCGTCGTTGAGGTGGATCATGTAGAGCCCGGGAGCGCGGCCCTCGATGCGCGCGATCTGGCCGGTGCCGACGCCGTGTCCTTCCATGAAGGCCAGCATTTCGTCGGAGATCATGTCGCGGCCGACGGCGGTGAAGTAGTCGACGCTCCAGTCAGCCGGCAGGAAGAGGCGGGCGTAGTAGGCGGCGTTGAAGGTGTCGCCGGCGAAGCTCTTTCGCATCAGGCCGCCATCCGCCTGCATCAGCTCGACCATGCACTCGCCGATTGCGAGCAGTTTCCCTGCCATCGTTCCCGCCTCCCTATGGCATTATCCGAGGCCGAAGCAGCATCGCTTCGGCGTCGGATACTGCGGTCATATCAATACCCTGGCGCAAATTTGGTGAACC
The DNA here is from genome assembly GCF_013378445.1 of Mycoplana rhizolycopersici. Classification (GTDB taxonomy): domain Bacteria; phylum Pseudomonadota; class Alphaproteobacteria; order Rhizobiales; family Rhizobiaceae; genus Mycoplana; species Mycoplana rhizolycopersici. The sequence continues at coordinate 3,416 of NZ_JABXYK010000005.1, read as the reverse complement.
GGATCTCACCGGATCTGCTCTAGCTGCGTCGGAACGAGGAGATACTGTCAAAGAGGGGCTGCGGCAAGGTGATACCGGCGGTGCCGGAATGCCAGCGTGCGCGTGCACGCGCTTCGCCTGGAACATGCACGCCGAATTCGCTGGCGAGGCGCTCCAGCTGCCGGGCGAGCCGCGTTTCGAAATCGTGCGCAAGGAACTGGGGCGCGATGGCGAGAACGAACAGGCCCGCCCCCGGCGATTGATCGCCTGACTGGAAGTCCGGGGCGTCTAGCGACCAGTTGGCGCCGGACAACCCGGCCGAAAGGACCTCCACCATCAGCGCGATGTTGGCGCCGCGCTCGCCGCCGAAGGCGAGCAGTGCGCCCCGCAGCGCTGCATTCGCATCCGTCGTGGGCTGGCCTGCGTCGTCCAGCGCCCAGCCTTCCGGGATCGGTTCGCCGCGTTCTGCCGCCTGGCGGATCTTGACAAAGGCGGTGGCGCTCGATGCCTGATCGATCACCAGCGGGGGGCCATCGGCGCGCGGAGCGGCGAAGGCGAGCGGATTGGTGCAGTAGACGGGCTTCGTGCTGCCGGCGCCGGCGAGTAGGGCGGGGCCGTTGGTGGCGGCAAGTGCCACGAGACCGACATCGGCAAGCCGTGCGGCATACCAGCCGAGTTCGCCGGTGGTGAAGCTGTTCTTCGACGTATAGAGCGTCAGGCCGAAGGTCTGCGTCTTCGTGACCAGTTCCTCGAAGGCGCTGTCGAAACCGAGCTGGGCGATGCCGCCACGGCAGTCGCAGCGCACCAGTGCCGGGACGGGCGAGGTGATCAGCGGTTCGGCATGACCGTCGATGCGGCCACGGACGAGGGCGTCGAGATAATCGATGAGATGGGCAAGGCCGAGAGCTCTCTTGCCGGTCGCTTCGGCAGATGTGACCGCGCGCGCCAGGGACCGCGCCAGCGGCTCGCCGGCGCCTGCCCGCAGAAGTGCCGTCGCTGCGAGCGCCGATACCTCCTGCAGGGTGAGCGTGATGGTGGGTTCAGTCAATGTCTCGCCCTTTCCGGCTGACCGCAACTGGTCTTGCTGCATTTCGACGGGAAATCCGATCGGCCGCGGGTGGCCTTCGGGATGCCGGTCGGCTCAAGCCTGGCCGGATACGGGCGGTGCAATGGCGGCTCCGTCCTTACGAGGCTCCGGCTTCGATCGGGTTGCATCATCCTTGCGTGAGCGGTGGGCGTCAACCGCAACGTGGCCGTCAACGTCCGCGGCAAGCCGTGCTGCTCGGCAGCTTCGAGCACGGTTTGCCTGTTTACGTGCCGGAAGCCGCTCGCTACACATTGGGCGATCAACATTGCCGGGGAGCCCTGCATGACCGCTTCGAAGACGACGGCCGCCGACTGGTGGCGAGGTGCGGTGATCTATCAGGTTTACCCCCGTTCCTACCAGGACACGACAGGCGACGGCATCGGCGATCTCCAGGGGGTGAAGCGGCGGCTTGGGCACATCGCAGGGCTCGGGATGGACGCGATCTGGCTGTCGCCGTATTTCAGGTCGCCGATGGCGGACATGGGCTACGACGTTTCCGACTATTGCGACGTCGATCCGATGTTCGGCTCGCTCGCCGATTTCGACGAGATGCTGGCCGAGGCGCATCGGCTGGGGATGAAGGTCATCATCGACCAGGTGATCTCGCACACCTCCGATCAGCACCCCTGGTTCAGGGAGAGCCGGTCGAGCCGCGACAACGACAGGGCGGACTGGTACGTCTGGGCCGAACCCAAGAAGGACGGCACGGCGCCGAACAACTGGCTTTCGGTGTTCGGCGGCCCGGCCTGGGAATGGGACGGCGTGCGCCGCCAGTACTACATGCACAATTTCCTCGCCTCGCAGCCCGACCTGAACTTCCACAACCCGAAGGTCCAGGAGGCGGTGTTGAAAACCATGCGCTTCTGGCTGGACCGTGGCGTCGACGGCTTCCGCCTCGATACGGTGAACTATTATTTCCACGACGCGAAACTGAGGGATAACCCGCCGCACGAGCCGGATTCGGACGAGGCCGGCCTCGATGCGCCCGACGTCAATCCCTACGGCATGCAGGCGCATCGTTACGACAAGACGCAGCCTGAAAACGTCGGCTTTCTTCAGAAGGTACGCGCACTTCTCGACACCTACGAGGGGCGCACGACGGTGGGCGAGGTCGGCGACGGCGCGCGGTCGCTGAAGACGGTGGCGGAATATACGAGTGGCGGCGACAAGCTGCACATGTGCTACACCTTCGATCTGCTGGGTCCGGATTTTTCCGCCGGCTACATCAGGAAATGTGTGGAAGGCTTCCAGAAGGCGGTGACGGACGGCTGGGTGTGCTGGGCGTTTTCCAATCACGACGTCGTCCGCCATGTCAGCCGCTTCGTCGAAGCGCCCGAGGAGCGCGAGCGCGTGGCGCGGCTGGCGATCACGCTGCTTTCCACGCTACGCGGCACGATCTGCCTCTACCAGGGCGAGGAACTGGGCCTGCCCGAGGCAGAGCTCGCCTTCGAAGACCTGCGCGATCCCTACGGCATCCGCTTCTGGCCGGCCTTCAAGGGCCGCGACGGTTGCCGCACGCCGATGCCCTGGAACGCCGGGGAGCCGCATGCCGGCTTCAGCTCCGGGCGGCCGTGGCTGCCGGTACCGGAGGAGCACGCGCGGCTTGCCGCCGACGCACAGGAGAAGGTCGCCGGCTCGGTGCTGAACCACTATCGCGACACGCTGGCGTTCAGGAAGGCGCACGCCGCCCTCTTCGACGGCGAGATGGCCTTCGTGAAGTCCAACCAGGATATCCTGGCTTTTACGCGCGAGAAGGGGGCGGAGATGCTGCTGTTCGTGTTCAACCTGACGCGGGAAAAGGCGGAATTCTCGCCGCCCTCCTCGATGAAGCTCGGCGAGAGCGTCGCCGTGCCCGGCTTCGGCGGCAGGCTGGCGGAGGGTGCGATCGAACTGGCGCCGCTTGACATGGCATGCGTGCGGATTGCTTGAGGCTACTTCAAAAGTTTGTAGTAATCGGCGTGACTGCCGATCCAGAACCTCACGAGATCATCGCCGTCTGCTATTTGCACGTGCGCGGGCAAGGTGTCGTAGGAACGCCAGAACCTGTCGCTGGCGTGGTGCGTCAAAGCTGTCTGGTACTGCCGGCGCGATGTTCGGCCAAAGCTTCGTCGGCAAGCTCAGACAGCTTCCTGCTCGCGCGGGCGTCACGGTCGAACGCCTCGTCCCATCGCTTCGCCTGCAATTGCTCGAACCAACGGGAAAACGCGGCGAAGTCCTCACTGTCTAGAGTCTGTCAGCGCTAAGCGGAATCGGTGGGGATTCCGTTTGCCTTTGATGTGTGATTCACTGTCATTGCTGGTGAGGAGGCCGGCAGTGATGGCGAGACCTCTATCTCTGGATTTGCGCATAC
>NZ_JABXYK010000004.1 GCF_013378445.1 Mycoplana rhizolycopersici | reverse complement strand
TGCGGGCTGGACGGTCCCTGCCCTCTCCTCGACGATGCCAACATAGGAGGCGGCGGAGCCCGTGCGGAGCAGGATTTCAGCGCGCTGAAGCGGCCGGAAGCGCGCTTCGCCAATCGTGCGGCACACGATGCAAGCCTGCGCCCAGGCGCCTTCCTGCGCGGTCGAGCTTGCCGTCCACAGCCAGCCGTCGAGTCGCAGATCCATGTCGATGGTGCCTGCGGCCTGCAAGCTGCTCAGTTCCTCGATGGCATCGGTCGTCGCCCGGCACAGCATGAGCGCGTCATCTTCACCCACAAGCGCGCGCAGCATGTCGATTTCCGCAAACCAGCTGTGAACCTGGCCGCCATTGCGGCCCGAAGCACCCGCCCCGCAGAAGTCCGCTTCGAGAACGGTCACGCGTGTCTGCGGGGCTTGCTCCTTTATGCGGAGAGCCGTCCAGAGACCGGCATATCCGCCGCCGACGATCGCCACGTCGCAGTCCTCGCTGCCCTGTAACGGAACGGTGACGGCGTCCGCATCGATGCTCTGCAGCCAGAAGGAGCGGTCCCCCTTTGCTGCAGCCACAGGCGGCCTCATCTTGATGGTGTTCATGCTCAGGCCCTCTGTGTCGTGCGGATGACGCTGTCGTACTTGTCCAGCAACCATTGGGGAACCGCCTGGATCGGCTGGGGAAAGCCGCCCAGATGCGTGCAGGTTTCCGCGGCATTGGCCGCGGAATGATCAAGGACAGCCTGCTCCGAATAGTCCTCGAAGAAGCGCGACACGAGGAAGGTCGCGATGAAGCTGTCCCCCGCCCCGCAGGTATCGACCACCGTCACCGGCACCGAGCCTGCGAAAAACATTTCGCTGCCGTTGTCATAGAAGGACCCGTGTTTGCCGCGCGTGACTACGACCTGCCGCGCCCCCGCCTCCTTGAACCGCTCAATCAGCGCGACCGGGGAAGCGGCCATGCGGTCCGAAACGGGTAGTGACAAGGAAACGCTTTCCGCGGTCGAAACGTTGATGGCGACGAAACGCGCCTATTCGCGATGTCGATCTCAACCTCTACTGGCTGGCGCGCAAGCTCGGTATACCGGCGCGGCGGATTTCCACGGCAAGAACGTCTCGCAACATGTCAACGAGCACCGGATTGTCGAGGCCTGCGCGCTGCTCGTCGAAACGGACAAGGCCGTGACCGAGATCATGTTCGAGGCGGGGTTCCAACATGGCCGCCCGGATCCGTATCAACCTTGATGAAACAGGAGACAACACACAGTGGCATAACCCCCTATATTGCGCTCAGCGGCGTCCGGAAGGCATACCGCATCGGCGGCGAGATGATCCCCATCTTCTGAGGGCTCGATCTCATCATCCCCCGCGGCGATTTCGTCGCCGTCATGGGCCCGTCCGGATCGGGCAAATCGACGCTGCTCAACATGCTCGCCGGTATCGACCAGCCGGATGCCGGCACCTTGAGCATCGGCGCACCAGCCGTTTGGACCAGATGGGCGAGGCCGCGCGCTCCGCCTGGCGGGCCCACAACATGGGCATCGTCTTCCAGTTCTATAATCTGCTGCCCATGCTCAACGCCGCGGAGAACGTCGAGCTGCCGCTGCTGTTGAAACCGCTGTCGCGCAAGGAGCGGCGCCTGCGCGTCGAAAAAGTCCTCGACCTCGTCGGGCTTTCCGGGCGCGAAAACAATATCCCGCCATGATGTCCGGCGGCCATCAGCAACGCATCGGCATTGCGTGCGCCATCGTCTCCAATCCCGGCCTGCTGCTCTGCGACGACCGACCGGCGACCTCGACCGAAAACCCGCCCACGAGGTTCTGGACATGCTGCGCTTCCTCAATCGCGAGCTGGAAAAGACCATCGTCATGGTGACACATGACCCGCAGACCGCCCTGTACGCGCGCCGCACGTTGCATCTCGATGAGGGCGATTTCGTCGAAGAGAAGGGGGCCGCCTGATGACCTTGCTCGATCTCGCCCGAAAGAATGCTTGGCGAAAACCGCTGCGCACCGTGCTCCTCATTGTCTCGATCGCGGTCGCCTTCCTGATCTACGGCCTGACCGCAAGCTTCCTCAACCGCGCACAGGGAGCGGCTGCGCGGTTTCGTCGAAGTGGAGAGGAATGTCGTCGCCATCAGCGCCGCCGATCCTGACCTGCTGATGACCGTCAATGGCAAGGAACTCGGCCTGGCGCCCGCCTTGGAAGGCGCTATCAGGCAGGCCCGTGACAAGGTGCTGGTCCGCCGTGCCCTCGCTGAGGCACAGGGCTGGACCGTCGCCAGCGCGTGACGGTCACGGCCTTCGATATGCCGAGAGAGGACGGCGGGCGAGACTGGCGTTTCAAGATATCCGGCATCCTCGAGGGCGAAAGCCCAAGGACACCTCGAGGCCTTCGTCGTCCGCCGTCGCGCAGGCGTCTCGCCGGGGGGAACTCGCCGCCGGGATCGATACGCTCTTCGCCAACTCGGTAACGCCAACGCGCATGCAATCGGAAAAGCAGTTCCTCGAAGCGTTTCTGCGCCAGTATGCCGATGTCGGGCTCATCGTGAGCCTCGTCGTCGGCGCTGCCTTCGTCACCCTCTTGATTGTCGTCGTCAACATCGTGGTCTTTGCCGTACGCGAACCCACTTTCGAGATCGGCGTGCTGAAGACGCTCGGTTTCTCCCGCCTGCGCATCATGGCGCTCATCCTCGGCGAAACCCTCTTCGTCTGCGCCGTGGGCGGCGGCATCGGCCTCGCGAGGGGCGCGCTGCCGGCCGTCAACGCCATGCGACCCCCCATCATCAAAGCGCTCAGAACGAGGTAGTCCCAATGTCCACCCATGCAAGACAAGCCCGGACAGTGCATTTGTCTGTGACCTCAGGTAGCTGCGCCGGTCACGGCTTTCCAATGCGCCATTACGCGGATCCGATGGATGTGGGTGGCCAGGGCTGAGTGCTTCTGGTTTGGGGCGACGAAAAGATTCGGGCTGCTGAGAAGACCGAGATGAAGCGTTGCAAGCCTCCCGGGAGACCGAAATCTCTGCATAATCTGTTCTCGCTTTCGAAATGGGACGTGACACACAGAGCGCCAGCCATCGGCCGCCGCCTTCGGGCAGGGTCGTTCCGGGTTCAGCAGACGGAAGTGGCCATCGCCTGTGCCACCCTCAATCGCATGTTGGCATGCGCACTCCCGAAATCCGTCCTCCGCAAGAAGGCAACTGCGTAGACGACCGCATCAAAGATCATACTCCGCAATGGGCGCGATCCGTGCACCAACGCCCCAAGGTGAGCAACTGCATGCCTTTGGACAATCGGTTGGATGACCTCCGCGTGCGGGAGGCAAGCCCCGTCGACAAGACAAGGCCCCCGGGGCGTCAGTGGCCGACGCCGAGATAAAGCTCGGCCGCACGCTGGTCGGCGAGCAGGCCGTCGGCCTGTCCTTCAAGTGCGACCTTGCCGGAATCCATGATCGCCCCGCGATGGGAGATCGCCAGCGCCTGGCGCGCGCGCTGCTCGATCAGCAGCACGGCCGTCCCCGTCCTCGCCAGTTCGCGGATGCGGCGGAAGCTCTCGTCCGCCATGATCGGGGACAGCGCGGCCGTCGGCTCGTCGAGCACGATGACATCAGGACGCGTCATCAGGGCTCGCGCAAACGCGAGTTGCTGTCGCTCGCCGCCCGACAGGCTGCCGGCGCGTGCGCGCCGCCGCTCGTTGAGAGCCGGAAACAGGTCGAACATTTCGACAATGCGTTGCTTGCGGTCCTTCACGCCCTCCACCACTTCGAGATTTTCGACAATGGTCAGCGCGGCGAAAACGTTGGCGGTCTGCGGCACGTAGCCGATACCGGCGCGAGCGCGCTGCTCCGCCGGAATGCGGGTGATGTCGCTGCCCGACAGGGTGACACGGCCGTTGACGCGCGGGAGAAGGCCGACCACCGCCTTGGCCAGGGTGGACTTTCCCGCGCCGTTGGTGCCCGCGACGGTCAGGATCTCTCCCGCTTCGAGGGTGAGATTGATTCCGGTCAGAATGTCGGTCTCGCCATATCCGCCGGTCAGGTTTTCGATGGTCAGCATCAGTTTGCTCCCCCTCCGATATAGGCTTCACGTACGGCGGCATCGGAGAGCACGGCCGCCGGCTCGCCCGAGGCGATCAGCTTGCCGCGGTCCATGACGTAGAGCTTGCTGACGAGTTTCGACAGCGCGCCGAGATCATGCTCGATGATGAGGAAACCGATGCCGCGCGCATTGAGTTCGCGGATCTTCTGCGAAAGCTCCTCGATCAGTACAGGATTCACGCCGGCGAAGGGCTCGTCCAGCATGATCAGCTTTGCCCCGGTCATCAGCGCGCGGCCAAGCTCCAGCAGTTTCTTCTGACCGCCGGAAAGGCGACCGGCCGGCGTGTCCGCGACGACGCCGAGCTTGAGGAAACGGATGGTTTCCTCAACCTTCCCGGCAATCTCCTTCTCCTGCCGGGCAACGCTGGCGGGCCGGAAGAAGGTCGTGATCAGATTCTCGCCACCCTGTCCCGGTGCGGCGGCCATCAGGTTTTCCCGAACGGTCATGTGCGCGAATTCGCGCGGAACCTGGAAGGTACGCACCATGCCGGCCTGCGCCCGCTCCACGGCGGACGCATTGCCCAGCGGCTTGCCGTCCAGCACGACGTCGCCGCCATTGCCGTCGAGAAAGCCGGTGACCAGCGAGAACAGTGTCGACTTGCCGGCGCCGTTCGGTCCGATGACGCCGATGATGTCGGCATCTTCCATTGTAATCGACACCCGGTCGACCACGGTCAGGCCACCATAGGCCTTGCTCATCTCTTTGATTTCGAGGGTCATCGCTTTGTATAGTCCCCCATGAGGCCCTGCGGGCGATAGATTGTGAAGAGCATCAGGGCGAGACCGATCGCGCCCAGACGGATGCTTGCCATGGCGACCTCCGGGATGAACGGCGCGATGTCGCGCAGGAAACGGGAGCCTTCCAGGAACACCATGAGTATGATCACGCCGGCCACTGTGCCGGATATACGGCCCACACCGCCCATGATGATCGCCATCCAGATCTGGAAGGTGATGAAGGGGATGAACTGGTCCGGCGAGATGTAGCCGATGTAGTGGGCATAGAGCGCGCCCGACAGACCGGCCAGCATGGAGCCGAGAAGCAGCACCTGCATCTTGAAACCGGCCGGATCCTTGCCGAGCGACTTTACCGCCTCTTCGTTGTCACGGATCGCTTCAATCATGCGGCCGAAGGGTGAACGGACGATGCGGCGCATGGCGAGAATGGCCAGCACGCAGAACACGGTGACGATTGCCAGCATGGCAATCGCCTGCGACTGGCCGGTGACGCCGGAAAAGATACGCGGAATGCCTGCAATGCCCTGAACGCCGTTCGTCAGCCAGCCCTCGGACGTCGCGACAAGACGCACGATCTCCGAAAAGCCGAGCGAGGCGATGGCGAAATAGTCCTCGCGCAGACGGATGCTGATCACGCCCAGCGGCCAGGCCGCGAGCATTCCGACCAGGGCCGCCGCCAGCAGCGACCACGCCACCGGCACGCCATTTGTAGACAGGATCGCCGAGGTATAGGCGCCGACGCAAAAGAAGCCGACATGGCCGAAGTTGATCAGTCCGGTCAACCCGAACTGGAGATTGAGGCCAAGGGCGAGCAACAGGTAGATACCCGAGACGATCGCAATGGCGATAAGATAGGCGTCCATATCAGCGTACTCCTTCCACCCGACCGAACATGCCGCGCGGCCGCACGAGAAGCACGAGAAGCAGCACGATAAAGGACACGGCGATCTTGTACGTGAAGCCCACGAACGGGGTGGCAAGCTCCTGTGCGACGCCGATGACGAGGCCGCCGACGATCGCGCCGACCGGATGACCTATCCCGCCGAGAACGGCAGCCGCGAAGGCAGGCAGCAGCATATCCCAGCCCATTTCCGGCGAGACCACCGTCTTCATGCCGAGAATGATGCCGGCGATAGCGGAGACCGCGCCCGCCATGGCCCAGAGCGTGAACATGACGGGGCGCGGCGCAATTCCCGACACCCGCGCCAGAAGCGGATTGTCGGCCACTGCACGCATACGACGGCCGATCGGGGTCATGTGCAAAATGATGAAGACGATGACCAGCGTCACGAGTGCGATGGCTGCGAACTTCAGGTCGTTGGGCTGGATGCGCAGGTCAAGGAAACGGATCGGCCGCACAATGTCGAGCTGGAAGACGCTCTGGTTGTGCCCGAAAGCGAGGCCGAGGCCCGCGCGAACGAAGAAGGCGAGACCGATCGAGGCCAGCAGCGAGGAAATCGGCGAACGATTGGCAAGCTGCCTGAAGACCAGGACGTAGGAGAGGACCGCAGCCAGCGCGCCGGCCAGCAGGCCGACAAGACCGCCGAAGATCAGAGACCCCGTCAGCGTCGTGCCCAAAAGAGCGCCATAGGCGCCCAGCGTCATGGTGTCGCCAGTGGCCGCGTTCGAGAACCGGGCGATGCCGAAGACGAGCGTTACCGCCAGGCCGGCGAGCCCGATGATAAGCCCGGACATGACGCCGGAAAGGAGGAGTTCGGCAAAGCCTGTCATGGTTGGTTTGCTCTACTTACATTCAGGATTGAAAGGAGGACATGGCTGCCCGCCAGCAGCCATGTCCGGGCGGGCTTTCGCCCGCCGGATGCTTGACCCCGACGCCTTGGGCACGGGGGCGACGCATCAAAGCGTGACGACGTATTCGCGCTTGATCTCGCCGCTCCGGATGAAGGAGGCGGCGAAGTCCGGCGTCACGTCGCCGAATTCGTCAAAATCGAGAACCGAGGAAGCGCCCTCATAGTTGATCGGACCGCTCTTCAAGGCCTCCTTGCCTTCGGCGAAGGAAGAGACCTGCTTGCCGTCCGGGTTGGCGACTTCACGGATTTTGGCGTTAATCGCGGCCATGTCGGCGCCGGGACCGGCCGCTTCCATGGCCAGCGCGAGCACTGTAACCATGTCCCAGGTCATGGCGGCGTAGACATTGGTCAGGCCAGGGTGGCCGACCGCCGACTGGTAGGCTGCATCGAATGCCGCAAAAGCCGGCGAGCCTTCGTTGGAAATGCTGTCGACCGAAATGATGCCTTCGACGACGTCCGGTCCGAGCGCCTTAACCAGTTCGGGATTGCCGGCCCAGGCTGGCATGATGAACGTGTTTTCCTCGCCGGTCTGGTACCATTCGCGCAGGATGATCGTGGTGTCTGCGATATAGGAGCCCATGACGATGACATCCGGCTTGGCGTCCAGAATTTTCTGAAGTTCGGCGCGGTAGCTCGGCTGCGCCGGCTCGTAGACCACCGAGGCAACGATCTCGCCGCCCTTGGCCTTCCAGGCCTTTTCGAAGCCTTCCGTATTGCCGATGCCGGATGCATTGTTGAAGGCCATGGTGGCGGGGCGCTTGAAGCCTTCCTTCGTGGCGATCTCGGCAAAGGCGCGGCCGAAGCGGTCATTGGTGGCCTGGAAGCGGTAGCCGAGCTTCTTTTCGTTGGCGGGGGCGACCGATAGGGCCGGCGCACCGGAGCAATGGAAGAGAGGAATATTGGCTTCGCTCGCCAGCGGAAGGACGGCGAGCGAAACGCCGGACGACCAGGTGCCGAGAACGGCCTGCACCTTGTTGACCTCGATGAGCTTCTTGGCGGCCAGAACGGCTGCCTGCGGCTGGGTCTGGGTGTCTTCCGCGAAGACCTCGAACATGCGGCCGGCAGCACCACCAGCCGCATTCACGACCTCGGCAGCCGCGGCAATCATCTTCTGCATGCCGGTGCCGTAGGGGCCGCCTGCGCCGGTAATCGGGTTCAGCGCGCCGATGCGGAAGGTGCCGGCGTCCTGCGCGAAGGTCAGGGACGGCATAAGGCCCGAGCCGGCAAGTGCGGCAAGGCTGGCCAGGGTCTGGCGACGGGTCAGGTTCATTGTTCGAGTTCCTCTCATGATCTTATCCGGAGCTTTGCTCCCGTTCTTCGAATAAGACGCCGGGCAGCACGCCACTGCCCGGCGCCAAAGCGTCAGTTCAGGCGTTCCTGCTTGATGAACGCACCGTCCTTCATAATCAGCGGCATGTGCTGACCCTGGCGGGTCAGGAGCGACAGATCGACCAGCGGATCACCATCGACGACGATGAGGTCGGCGAAGGCGCCGGGGGTAACCGCACCGATCTGTCCCTCCATTCGCAGAAGCCGGGCGGCGACATGCGTCGCGCTGCCGATCACTTCGTGGGCCGGCAGGACGCGGCCTCGGATGACGAATTCTTCCGACTGATGCTTGTGCATGCCGCCCAGCAGGTCGCTGCCATAGGCCATGGCAAGGCCGGCGGCGCGCATGATTTCCAGCGATTCCATCCCGGACAGGCGGACATTGTCGATCTTCGCGACGGAGCCTTCCGGGAAGCCCATCGACACGCCTTCGCTCGACAGCTTGTCGTAGGTAACCAGGGTCGGCACGGCGATGGCGCCCATGGATGCCGCAAAAGCGGCGGTTTCCGACTGGATCAGGTTGCAGTGTTCCAGCGAATGAACCCCGCACTCGACCGCGCGGCGGATCGCCTCGTCGGTGTAGAGATGGGCCGAGACGTAGGTGCCGGCATTGGCCGCTTCCTCGACGATGGCGATGATTTCTTCGCGCGAAAAGCCCAGGAAATGAATTGGATCAGTCGGCGAAGCGACGCCGCCGTTTGCCATGATCTTGATGAACGTAGCGCCGCCCTTGATCTCTTCGCGGGCCGCTCTGCGCGCTTCTGGAACACCGTCGCATACGCGGCCGAGGGCGCCGAGCGAATGGCCCGTCTGCTCGACCGCACGGTCAATATAGGGGCCGCGGAAATCGCAGTGCCCACCCGTCTGGCTGAGCGCCTTGCCGCAAACGATGAGGCGGGGCGACGGCAGCGGGCACTCCTCGGCCGCCGCGACGAGGGCATGGGTCGCACCGCCGACATCGCGCACGGTGGTGAAGCCGCGATTGAGCATTTCGCCCATGATCTTGAATGCGCGGACCGTGACGAGTGCATCCGGTAGTAGGGCGTTCCTGCCGAGGTCGGCCATGGAAGCAATCACGTGCACGTGTGCATCGATAAGACCCGGCATCAGGGTCTTACCCTTGAGGTCGATTACTTCGGCGCTGCTGACCTTAATATTTTCCCCGACTTCGCGGATCGTATTTCCGTCGACCAGAACATCGACCGGCGCGGTCGCCTCGGGCGACGTTCCATCGACGATACGGGCATTGGTGAATAGAACTGTGGACACGTTGTCAAACTCCAGAAATGTTCATTCGGTCTCAACCGCGGTTGGTCCGGGAGGCATGGCTTATGCTTTGGTAGCAACCTCGGCGGATCCGGGTGCTTCGTCCCCGGCATCCGGCCGATGCTTTTTGTGCAAGCACGCCAAAGAGGGCGGGGAATTGGTCCCGTGCTGAAAGACGCAGGCTACGATTAGGCCTCCGAGTCGGGTGGATTGAGGGATGCCTTTTCGGCGGCGGGAAACAGACGACGAACCTCATCCTTCCAGAAGGCGAGCATTTGAGCGTAGTATTCCTGGTCGTCGCGCAGGATGGTCTGGGCGATCATGCCGCGAACGATGCACATCGTGGCATTCATGACGATGCGGGCATGGTCTTCGGGCACGCCCCTCTTGCGGGCAAGCGCGGACCAGATCGCGTCGAGGCCAGCATGGAAGCGCCGCACCACGGGTATCAGACGATCCTTGAAATCGGCGTTGTGCCGGGTTTCCGGCAGGTATTCCATGGTGACGTAAAACAATCGGTCCGACATGAACTGCCAGATGTAGTCGACGATCTCGTCGGTGGTGCCGCCGCGCTCCGCATAGTCTTCGGCGAAGGCGAACAGCTTCTGGTTCACCTCCTCCAGCATGGAGGCGATCGCATCGGTGAGGATTTCTTCCTTACTGGAGAAGTGATGGGTCATGGCGCCGCGAGACAGGCCGGCGACTGCGGCAATCTCAACCGTTGACGTGCGGGACAGGCCCTTTTCGTACATGACGTCGATCGTCGCCTTGCGGATGCGCGCAAGCGTTTCCGCGCTACGTTCGCCTTGCGTCCGGGTTTTCTTCTTTTCTACCAAGCGATGGTCCTGACCTACCGATATGGGATTGTCTTTTCGGTAAAAAACAGACGCGTTTGTTTTTTTCTATAAGGAGCGAATATTACAAACAGTCAAGTCTGTTTTTTAGAAAGGTGGTCTCACGACGAGGTTTGCCCGGGCTTGGACAAGTGGACGCTTCGCAACGGACAAGCAAGTCGCCCCCTCGCTCGCGCCGATGCCTGCGACAGGTCGGCCCATGCGCTGACGGAAGCGTCGCCATTCGTTTAAGGTCTATCCGACCATCCTCGGTTTAGACCGCGCGGCCTTGTAACCTGGCGAACTTCAGCGCGTATACCGAGCGTGGGCGCGCCTGTTTCCGGCTGCTGCGCACCCTGCGGGACCGCGCCGTCCTCATCAATCCTGGCCTCGAGCATCTTTCGATGGGCATACGCGGTGATTTCGAGCTCGCAAACGAAGAGGGCGCCAACGTCATTCGGGTCGGCCAGGCCATTTTCGGCGTAGGACCGGACGCGTTCTACTGGCCCGGCATCATCCCTACCGCTCAACCTGGAGATCGCTTAGACTAGCGCCGTGCCCGATCTGAGAGATAGGTGACACTTCGTACCGGAGACATGGGTAACACTTTTCGCTTTTTGCGGGAGGTGTTGATGCCGTGGAGAGAGACTTCGGTGATGGAGGAACGTCTCCGCTTTGTTGCCCGGCTTCTGGAGGGCGAAGGGATGAGCGAGGTTTGCCGGGATTTCGGCATCTCACGCAAGACCGGCTACAAGATATTCAACCGCTACAAGGACGATGGTCTGGAGGTATTGACGGACCGGTCGCGGCGGCCGGTGCGCTATGCCAACCAGTTGCCCGATCCCGTGGAAGCCATGATCGTGCGATTGAAGAAGGAGAAGCCGCATTGGGGTGCGCGCAAGATCCGGGGACTTCTGGTGCGCAAGCTTGCCGGCGATGTGCGGATCCCGGCCAGGAGCACGGTGCATGCGGTGCTAGATCGCCACGGCCTTGTGAACGAGGCCCGCAAGAGGAACCGGGCGAACAAGGCCGTGGGCACGGCGCTGTCGGACGCGACCGGTGCCAACGACCTGTGGTGTGCCGACTTCAAGGGCGAATTCAAGCTGGGAAACGGCCGTTATTGTTACCCCCTGACGGTGACGGACCAGGCGACTCGCTATCTGCTCGCCTGCGAGGCTTTCGAATCAACGCGCGAACAGGCCGTGCTCGAAGCTCGAGATTATGCCAAGTGTCGGACATCGTTCGCATAAAGGCTTGAACAATCGCGCGGAGAATTCCCATCAGCCAGTCCGGCGACGGGAACGGATCATGAAGCACTTCCAGTCACAGCGCCATTTGCAGCGCTTCGTCTCCATCCATGATCCGATTGCCAACCTGTTCCACATCCCCAGACACGACATCTCCTTCAGCCATCATCGCGAATTGCGTTCGGAGGGCATGAACCTGTGGGTGAAAATCGACCGAGCATGACCGACGAACTCGGCCGGCGTCATGGTCTGCGCTCGTTGCGGTTAGGTTTACGATGCTTTCTGGAGGGCGGTAGAGACCGCCACCGCGACGATGATTGTCACCAAGGCCGCGCCAGCACGGGAGCTGACTAAAAGCCCTCACGCCCCCATGTCACACGCATTTCAGGTTTCCAGCATCGCCGCGAGAATGAGCGCAGCAGATGCCGCGCCGGGGTCGATATGCCCGAGCGAACGCGCGCCCAGTTTCGCCGAACGGCCCCTGCGGCTCTCGAATGTCGCGGTCTCATTCCTGCCGGCGCGTGCGGCGTCCGTCGCAGCCTGCAAGACCGCGTTTTCGTCCGCGCCTTCGCCGGCGGCAAGGACCGCAGCCTCACCAGCCGGCACCCACGCGTCGAGCATGGTCTTGTCACCCGGCTTGGCACCGCCGCGCGATAGTATCCCGTCGCCCATACCCTTGACCCAGGCGGCCATGGCCGGGCCGTCGAGATTGAGCCGTTCGGAAACGGCCGCGCCGGCGCTTTGAAACGCACTGGCGTAAAGCGGTCCCGACGAAGCGCCGACCGCCGTCAGGAAGGCCTGGGCGATCACGTCGCAGGTCTCGGAGATCGTCGCATTCGCTTCCAGTTCGGAAAGAGCTGCGCTCACGGCCGTCCAGCCGATATCCATGGTGACGCCGTGGTCACCGTCGCCGATGACGCCGTCAAGCTCCGAAAGCCAGTCACGCTTCTCGCGGATGGCGGCCGCGACATTGGCCATCATCGAGCGGAACCGCTTCGGAGTGATGCTTCCCGCCGTCTGCAACAGCGTATGGTCCTGCTTGACGGCGGTCTTTTTCGCTTGCACCTGCCGCACGCTGCGTTTCGCACTCGCCTGCGGGGCCGGCTCCGTCGCGACCGTCAGCGCGGGCGTGCGGCACGGATGATCGAGAAGGCGTGTCAGCGTATCGTCAAGCTTGAGGATCGTGACGGAAGCGCCCGCCATTTCCAGCGAGGTCGCGTATTCACCGACCCAGCGGGCGTGGATGTGAATTCCCTTCTCTTCGAGAATATGGTGCACCCGGCGGAACAGCACGAACAGTTCGAGCTGCGTCGTTGCGCCGAGCCCGTTAACCAACACGGCGACACTGTCGCCGTTGTGAAGTTCCAGTTCCGCGAGGATCGGTTCCATCAGAATATCAACGACGGCATCCGCACTGGCAAGCGGCACGCGGCGCATACCCGGCTCGCCATGGATCCCCATGCCGATCTCCATATCCTCCGGCCCGATCTCGAAGTTCGGCGTGCCCGTCTGAGGCAATGAGCACGCTCCTAGAGCAACGCCCATGGAGCGGCACTTCTCATTGGCAAGTCGTGCCAGCGCTTCGACCTGCTCAAGCGGCTCTCCCAGGTCGGCAGCGGCACCCGCGCATTTAAAGACGAAGAAATCGCCGGCGACACCGCGGCGCTCTTCCCGCCGCGCGAAGGGCGCGGATGCAATGTCATCGGTCACGGCGACATGGCGAACCGGCGTTCCCTCGCCGGCCAGTTCCTCCGCCGCCATGGTGAAGTTCAGAACGTCGCCGGTGTAATTGCCGTAGAGGAATACGACGCCAGCGCCGCCATCGGCCGCGCGTCCGGCATCGAGGATCTGCTGCGGCGAGGGAGAGGCAAAGACATTGCCGACGGCCGCCGCATCGGCAAGGCCGCGACCGACATAGCCGGCAAAAGCCGGCTCGTGGCCTGATCCGCCCCCGATGACGATGCCAACCTTGCCGTCGCGCGGTCCGTTCCGCGCCACCACGGCCCGACCCGTCGGGCCCTCCACCGTCAGGAGGTCCGGCCAAGCGCCAACAAGCCCTTCAATGAATTCCGGGATGATATCGTCGGGCGCATTGATGAGCTTCTTGGTCTTTATCGTCATGGCGTTCTCCTCCTGCCGGACGCACTTCGTCCCTGACGGCAATTTATGGCCGCCCCTCAATTCTTGTCCGAAAGGGCCC
This sequence comes from Mycoplana rhizolycopersici, assembly GCF_013378445.1. GTDB lineage: Bacteria > Pseudomonadota > Alphaproteobacteria > Rhizobiales > Rhizobiaceae > Mycoplana > Mycoplana rhizolycopersici. The sequence goes on along the minus strand of NZ_JABXYK010000004.1, from coordinate 417,587 downwards.
TCAGGCCTGATGTTTGCCCGGCACCAACCGCTTGGCGGCAGCAACGGTGCGGCCAAGCCAAACATGTTCCATTTGCCGCGTGGCTTCCATATCGTCGGACTGCGGCAACCAATGTTCGAGTATGACGCTCATGTCGTCAGGGCAATGGGCAAGCGTTGCGAGGATTTCCTCGATCTCGGCCCTGCCTTCCGACAAGGGCGTGCCGTGGATGCGGAAACCGACACCATAGGGATCCGGCGTGATCTCGTAGTCCTTGAGATGCAGGTTGATCGTATAGGGCGCCAGCATCTTCACCGTGGTCATAGGCCATTCCCCGGCGCAGATGGAATTGGCAACGTCGAGGCAGACGCCAAGCGCGTCATCGGCCACAGCATCGAGAAGCTCGACCATGCGGGGAGACGGATAGTTGAAGTGGTTTTCGATGGCGAAACGCAGGCCGGCGCGCTTGCCGTCCGGAAGAAGTTCGCGGATTTGCGCGGCGAGTTCCGGCACGGGAATCAGCGCATCCTCGGCATCGAGCGCCACCCGCAGGATTTTCGAACCGATGCGCTCACCGATGGGAATATAGCGCGCGAGTTCTTCCGCATCGAAGGACTGCGTGCCGAGTTCCAGCGCCATGCCGTAGCTGTCGGCGCGCGCCCTGAGGGCAAGGTGTTCTTCAACGGTCAGCCGATCGAGCGGCAGGTTATCGGCATATTGCACAAGCGACAGGCCGTGCTGGTGTGCGATCTCCAGAACCTCCATCGCCGTCATCGGTTGTGCCGGCTGCAGACCCTTGATGCCGATCGACCAGCGAAAGGCGTAGCTTCCCAATCCCAGTTTCATGCATTCCTCCCCGGATGCGGGGCCGGCACATCAAAACGCGCCGGCCGGCAAGGTCAGTGAATGAGCGAGCCGCCGTTCACATCGACTTCAGAACCCGTGACATACGCGGAGAGATCCGAGGCGAGGAACAGCGCGCAGCCGGCGACGTCATCCGCCGTGCCGGCGCGGCCCATCGGAATGCCAAGCTTGATCTCTTCCAGCTTTTCCGGTGTCAGCATGCCGCCGGTGATGTCAGTGGCGATGAAGCCGGGGCAGATCGCGTTGACGCGGACATTGTCGGGTGCCAGTTCACGCGCCATCGCCTTGGTGAGGCCCAGCACGCCGGCCTTGGCGGCGGAGTAGTGCGGGCCGCCGAAGATGCCGCCGCCGCGTTGCGCGGAGACCGAGGACAGGTTCACGATCTTGCCTTCCTTGCGCGAGCGCATGTGCGGAATGACCGCCTGGCTGCAATAGAGCGTGCCGCGCAGGTTCACATCGAGCACCGCGTCGTAGTTCTTCGGCGCGATGTCCATGATCTTCAGCGGCTGGGTGATGCCGGCATTGTTGACAAGGATATCGATCTGACCCCACCTGGCGGCCAGCGCGTCGAAGACCTTCTTCACGCCTTCGAGATCGGTGACGTCGCACGCCATGCCGACATGCTGCGGACCGAGATCGGCGGCAGCCTCCCTCGCGGCGGCCTCATCGAGATCGAGGATCGCGACGGTCGCGCCGTGTTCGGCGAAAAGCTTTGCCGTCGCCTTGCCGAGACCGCGCTTGGATGCCGCGCCGGTGACGACGGCGAATTTGCCCTGAAGCAGAGCAGTAGCCATGAGGTTTCTCCCTTGATAGCCGCGCCCGGCCTTCTGCCGCGGCGCAAACTCGTTGAAAAATGTTCAGAGCCAGCCGCGGATCTGCGTGATCATGGCGGCAGTCGAGATGCCGTAACGATCGTGCAGTGTCGGAAGCGCGCCCGCATCGAGGAACTGGTCCGGCAGACCGATCATGCGGAAGGTGGGCGTTACGCCATTCGTTAGCAGCGTGGAGGCAACCGCCTCGCCGAGACCGCCGACCTTCGTGTGGTTTTCCGCCGTGACGACAAGACGGCCACCCTTGCCGGCTTCCGCAAGGATCGTCTCCGTGTCCAGCGGCTTGATCGTCGGGCAATGCAGCACGGCGGCCGAAATGCCCTGCGCTTCCAGTTCGACGGCGGCATCAAGCGCCCGCATCGTCATGAAGCCGGAGGCGATGACGAGCACGTCCTTGCCGTCCCGCAGAAGCTTGGCCTTGCCGAGCTCGAATTTGTAATCCGGGCAATGCTCGCGGATGACGGAGGGCACCTTGCCACGCGGCAGGCGCATATAGACCGGCCCTTCATGCGCCGTGATGGCGGGAACGGCTTCCATCACGTCGATGGCGTCGCACGGATCGACGATCGTCAGGTTGGGCAGGCCGCGGAAGATCGCGAGGTCCTCTGTCGCCTGGTGGCTCGGCCCGTAGCCGGTCGTCAGGCCCGGCAGGGCGCAGACGATCTTGACGGGCAGATATTCCTCCGCGATCGCCATGGCGATGAAATCATAGGCGCGGCGCGAGGCGAAGACGGCATAGGTGGTGGCGAAGGGAATGAAGCCCTCGCGCGCCATGCCGGCGGCGGCCGAGATCATCACCTGCTCGGCCATGCCCATCTGGTAGAACCGTTCGGGAAAAGCCTGGGCAAAGATATGAAGGTCGGTATATTTCGAAAGATCGGCGGTGAGGCCGACGACGCGGTCGTTCTTTTTCGCTTCCTCCACCAGCGCGTGGCCGAAGGGTGCTGAAACCGTCTCATAGCCTTCGGCCGCCAGCGAGGCGATCATCGCGGACGTGCGTCCGCCTTCGCCGGGCTTCGGCGGCGTGCGTGCTTCCCACTTCCGGTGCGGGTCGTATTTATGCGTGGCACTCATTGCGTGATCCTCCCTCATTCCGGCCGGTTCGCATCGAGAACGGCGAGCGCTTTCTGCCACTCGTCCGCCTCGACCCGCACGAAATGCGTGATCTCGCGCTCTTCGAGAAAGGGTACGCCCTTGCACATGATCGTGTCGCAGATGATGACGCGGGGCTTGGCGTCCTTGAGGTTGCGGGCCGCATCGAAGGCCGCGACGAGCGCGGCGATATCGTTGCCGTCCACGCGCTGGACATGCCAGCCGAAGGAGGCCCACTTGTCCGCGAGCGGCTCGGAACAAAGCATGTCCGTGGACTTGCCGTCCGCCTGTTGGTCGTTGAAATCGACTATGCAGACGAGATTGTCGAGCTTGTGATGGGCTGCCGACATCGCGGCTTCCCAGGTAGAGCCCTCACCGAGTTCGCCATCCGACATCAGATTGTAGACGAAGGCCGGGTTCTTCTTGGCCTTGAGGCCGAGCGCCATGCCGACGCCGATGCCCAGCCCCTGGCCAAGCGATCCGCCGGTTACTTCCATGCCGGGCGTGTAGGCTGCCATACCGGACATCGGCAGGCGGCTGTCATCGGTCCCGTAGGTTTCCAGCTCCTGCTCCGGCAGGATGCCGGCCTCTATCAACGCTGAATAAAGCGCGATGGCGTAATGGCCGATGGAAAGCAGAAAGCGGTCGCGGCCTTCCCATTCCGGTTCATCTGGCCGATAGGCAAGCGCGTGGAAGTAGGAAACGGAAAGAACATCGGCAATACCGAGCGCCTGCCCGACATAGCCCTGACCCTGCACCTCGCCCATTCGAACGGCCTTGCGGCGTATTTCCCAAGCGCGGCGCGCAAGGCTCATGTTCGACAGCGTCGCCGTCGTGGCCTGAATGGTCATGATTCCTCCCGTCTCGTCCGGCGCATCCCGGCGCCAACGAGCGACAGTACTGCCGCGGAAAAAAACAACCTTCAATTAAGTTATTCGAACAAGTTGTTTAGAAAAACTTAGATGACGCATCTCTCAAGATGAGCGAGCTTCATGGAAGCGGGCGAGGAGGACGTTCCGCTGCATGATCTGGTCAGTCGCCGTCGCCACTCTTGCGGCATATCGACTGTCGCAGGATCACGCAGTGTCGGAGGCTTCCCTTTCGCGTATACAACCCACGCCTTAGGGAGGAGTGACATGAAATTTCGCCATCTATTGACAGCCGTTGCCTTTGCGTTCTGCGCCAGCACGGCAAGTGCCCAGACATTCCAGCTGTCTCACAATGCAGGCGCCGGCAATCCGAAGGATGTTGCCTCGCTGAAGTTCTCCGAGATCGTCAAGGAAAAGTCGGGCGGCCGCCTTCAGGTTGACGTCGGCGGTGCCGCGCAGTTCGGCGACGACGCCGAGACCATCACCAACATGCGCCTTGGCACCATTGCCTTTTCGGCAAACTCGCAGGGCACCACCTCTGCTGTCGTACCTGAGATTGCACTCTTGGGCCTGCCCTTCCTGTTCCAGAACCTCGAGCAGGCCGAAGCCGTCATGGACGGCCCGGTCGGCGACAAGATTGCCGCCGCCGCCGAAGCGCAGGGCCTGGTCGTCCTTGGATGGTGGAACAACGGCATTCGTGAAGTGTCCAATTCCAAGAAGCCGATCGTGGCACCGGAAGACCTGAAGGGCATGAAAATCCGCACGCCGCCGGATCCGATGACAATCGACATTTTCGAAGCGCTCGGCGCCTCGCCGACTCCCATGGCTTTCTCCGAGCTTTACATCGCGCTCCAGCAGGGCGTGGTCGATGGTCAGGAAAATCCGCTGATCAACATTTATTCGTCGAAGCTGCATGAAGTGCAGCCCTTCATCTCGATGAGCAACCACAAGTACGAGGCGACCCCCTTCCTGGCTTCGAAGATTGTCTTTGATGGCCTCTCCGCCGAAGACCAGGAAATCGTCCGCGCTGCCGCCAAGGAAGCCGGAGATCTGAACCGAAAGATGGTACGCGACCAGTCGAACGAGCTGCGCGCCACGCTTGAGGCAGCCGGCATCAAGTTCAACGAGGTCGATCCCGCACCTTTCGTTGCGGCCACGCAGCCGGTCTATGAAAAGTGGCGTGCCCAGTATCCGGAACTCGTCGATGAACTCATCGCAGCGGCCAAGGAAGCCGCCCAGTGATGACGGCGGCTCCTGTTCGGGCAACTGATGGCAAGGCGGGTTCTCCCGTCTTGCACATCGCCAATCTGGCCGGGCGCACGCTCGATCAGATTGCAATCGTCATCGCCGTCTCCGCCGTCGTCGTCATCTTCCTGGCGCTGATGGCGGAAGTCGTCGTTCGCTATTTCACCTCTGCCGGACTCGGCTGGCCGAACGAAGTGCCCAACCTGCTCTTCCCGTGGCTGATCATGGGCGGCATCGTCGTCGGCGCCCAGCGCGGTGCCCACATCGCGGCCGAAGCGCTACGCTCCATGCTGGACGCGGCGAAGCTGCGCCTTCTGCTGATGGGCATCAATCTGCTCGTGGCCATTTCGTTCGCCTATCTCGCCTGGCTTTCCCTGCAGGTAATCCAGATCACCAAGGTCCAGGTCTTTCCCATGACCGGACTTGGCCAAGCCTGGGCGTACAGTTCTCTTCTCTTCGGCTTCGGCGGCATCGCGCTGGCGGCCGGCGTCAATCTCATTCGGGTGGCCTACGCAGCGGATCCGCGCCTTGTCCACCAGACGGAAACGGAGCATATGACATGACAGCCGTCATGACCGGCATTTTCGCCGTCCTTCTGGCCCTGTCCGTCCCTGTCGGCTATGCGCTGATCATCGCCGCCGGTACGGCCATTCTATTCCATGGCGGAACGCCCACGGTGCTCGCCGTTGTCAAGCTGTTCCAGCCGACTCAGAGCTTCCCGCTGCTGGCCATTCCCTTCTTCATTTTGTCCGGCTCGCTGATGATGTCGGGCACGCTCGGCCAGAAGCTCGTGCAGTTCGCAGCCGCTCTCGTCGGCCGCTTCCATGGCGGTATGGGCCAGGTCACCGTCGTCGGCTCCACCATCTTCGGTGGCGTCTCCGGGTCCGCAGTGGCGGAGGCATCAGCGCTCGGTTCCATGCTGATCCCGTGGCAGAAGCGCGAGGGCTATCCGGCCGGTTTTGCCGCCGCCGTCACAGCCTCGTCCTCGACGATCGCGGGCCTCATTCCGCCGTCGATTCCGCTCATCCTCTATTCCACCGTCTCCAATGCCTCCATCGCAGCATTGTTCTCGGCCGCTGTTCTGCCCGGCCTGATGCTCGCCGCCGGTATGATGCTGGTCTGCTACCTGTCCGGCCGCATCCGTAATTTTCCGCGGCTCACCGACCAGACGCATCTGCGCTCCGTCGGCAAATCGATACTTTCTGCCTTACCCGCGCTGCTGATGCCGTTCTTCATCGTCGTGCTGCTGCGCGCCGGCATAGCCACGCCGACCGAGGTCAGCGTCATCGCGGTGTTCTATGCGCTTGTTGTCAGCCTCATTGTCTACCGCGACCTGACCTGGGCGCGCCTCCATGAGGCCCTGGTGGGCACCGTGATTACCACCGGCATCGTCATGCTGGTCATTACCGCCTCCAGCCTGGTCGGCCACGTTCTCATCACCGAGCGTGTTCCAACGATTGTGGCGCAGTGGGCGCAGGACACACTGGTCAATGCTATTCTGATCATCCTCATGATGAACATCATCATGCTCGTGGTCGGCATGTTCCTAGACCTGCCGGCGGCGATCCTGTTGCTGGGGCCGACCTTCGTTGCAATCGGCCACGCAATCGGCATGGACCCAATCCAGCTCGGCGTGATGGTGTGCATAAACCTCTCGATCGGCCTCTTCACGCCGCCCATCGGCACCACGCTGTTCATCGGCGCGGCCATAGCCCGCGTGCCGATCGGCGCCGTCGTCAAGGAGCTCTGGCCCTTCTATCTCGTCGCCTTCATCGTGCTGATACTGATGTCATACGTTCCGGCACTCACAATCTATTGAGGACAGCATGACCAAGACCATCGCCTTCGTCGGGCTGGGCTCCATGGGCCTGCCCATGGCCACCAACCTGGCCAAGGCCGGATACGCCGTCCATGGCTTCGACACGCGGCCGCAAGCCATGGACGCGCTTGCCGCAGCTGGCGGGGTCCGCTCCGAAAGCCTCGCATCGGCCTGCCTGCATGCCGATGTTCTAATCCTCATGGTGGTCAACGCCGCCCAGGCGCGGACCGTGCTAATCGAGGCCGGAGCGATCGCCGCGCTTCCCGCAGGCGCGCATGTCTGCCTCATGGCGACCTGCCCGCCGGACGAGGTCACGGCGCTGGAAACCGAGGTCCGGGCAGGTGGCAAGCGCCTCGTCGACTGCCCCGTCTCCGGCGGTGTCGTTGGCGCGAAGGCCGCGACCCTGACCATCATGGTCGGCGCGCCGAAGGAGGACTTCGACGCCGTCGCGCCGATCCTTCGCGCCATGGGCGACAAGCTCTACCATTGCGGCCAAAAGGTCGGACAGGGCGCGGTCGTCAAGGCGATCAACCAGCTTCTCTGCGGAGTTCACCTGGCCGCGGCGGGTGAAGCCATGGCGCTGGGCGAAAAGGCCGGCGTCGATGTTGCCACTCTTCTGGAGATCGTCTCCGGCTCGGCGGCCTCGAGCTGGATGCTGAAGGACCGGGGCCCGCGCATGCTGATGGAAACTCCACCGGTAACGAGCGCTGTCGATATCTTCGTCAAGGATCTCGGCATCGCCCTTTCCGCCGGGCGTTCCGCGGGCATGGGACTGCCGCTGGCAGCCGCCGCGCATCAGATGTTCCTGGCAGAAAGCGGCAGCGGAAACGGTCTGGCCGACGACAGCCAGGTCGTCACTGCCTACCGGCGCCTCAACGGCATCTCTTGACATCGACGGCACGCCGCCGCCCATTGGCGAACGGCGTGCCGGATCGTCCCCGGCACGGCCCCCTATCGTGCGGAGACCGGCGTGGCCATCAATCCCAATCTGAACTCGCTTGCCTATTTCGAGGCCGTCGCCCGCACCGGGCGCGTGTCGCTGGCCGCCGCAGAACTCGGCGTCTCCGCCGCCGCCGTCAGCCAGCAGCTCAAGCAGCTTGAGGAGCAATGGGGTGTGCGTCTCTTTCGCCGCAAGGACCGGCGCCTAACGCTGACGCTCGATGGCGAGATGCTCTTCCAGGCTACCACGAATGCCTTCCGCATGATCCGGGGCGCGCGCGCCGTCGTCCTGCGCCAGCGCAACAGCTGGCAACTGACCGTGCGCTCCAGCCCGAGTTTCGCCGTTCGATGGCTGACGCCCCGACTGAAACATTTTCTGGATGCCAATCCCGACTGGGGCGTGCGTGTCGATGCAACGCCGGATTTCTCCGACTTCGAAACGGAGGCGATCGATCTCGACATGCGCTACGGCGCTGGCGCGTGGGAGGGCCTGCACACCGAATGCATCATCAACGACTTCTTCCTGCCAATGTGCAGCCCGGGCTATCGCGATGCGCTCGCCGCGCTCAACAGCGATCCGGCCGGCCTGCTCGCCAATGCGCGGCTGATCCACTCGGTGAAAACGCTTTACCAATGGGATGCGTGGCTGCTGGTTCACGGAATAGACCCGCCACTGGAACAGGCACCGCTGCGTTTCGACCGATCCTCGATGGCGATCCAGCTGGCGCGCGACGGCGCCGGTGTCGTACTCGATTCCGCGACGTTGGCCCAGGAGGACCTTGAGCGAGGAACGCTCGTGCCGCTGTCGACCACCTTCGAAGTCGTCGAATTTCCGGCCTACTGGATCGCCTGCCCGCCTCGCCACGTCAACCGGCGCACCGTTCGGATCTTCTCCGACTGGATCCGCGAACAGGGCCGCATTTTCGACCGGCAGGCCCGCACCTTGCTGACAGAGCTGGGCTGCCGGATCCGGTTCGCCACCGACGACGAACCGGTCCTTCGATAACGAGGCCGCTCTCTTTCCTGCGCTCACAACGCGAAAAGCAACATTTGCACGTCAGTAGATCGTGAAAGCCGGGACGTAGGAAATCAAGCCGAGTACGGTCGCAGCGACAAGATAGAAAGGCCAGAGCTCTTTGACGACGGCGCCGATCGGCACGCGGGCGATGGCCGCGCCGATGAACAGCGTGGTGCCGATGGGCGGCGTGAACAGACCGATCGAGAGGTTTATGCACACCATCACGCCGAGCTGGATTGGGTCCATGCCGATCGCCTGCCCGATAGCCACGAAGGTCGGTCCCAGCAAAAGGATCGCCGCCGGCAGGTCGAGAAACATGCCGACCACCAGCATGATGATATTCATCATGAGGATGATCAGAATCATCGTGCCCAGCGTCTGTTGCGCCCATTGCGCCACCATGGTGGGAACACGCTCGGTGATGAGCACGTGGCCGACCAGGCTGGACGCGGTGATGACAAGCATGACGATGCCCGTCGTGACAACCGTTCCGACCAGCGCGGCATAGATGCTCTTGAAAGTCACGTCGCGATAGACAACGGCGCTGACGACAAGCGCATAGAACACCGCAATGACGCTGACCTCGGTCGGCGTGGCGATGCCGGCGCGAAGCAAAAGAACGATGAACAGCGGCATGGCGAGCGCTGGAAGAGCCGAAACGAGCAGCTTGCCGAACGGCGGGAACTGCGAGCGTTCGGTGAGCCGCGGGAAATTGCGGATACGACCCGACAGGTTGCAGACCACCATCATGCCGGCGGCGAGCATCAGGCCGGGCAGGATGCCGGCGGTGAACAGTGCTGCGATGGAGACGTTGGCGACGGTTGAATAGAGAATGAGGGGGATCGATGGCGGAATGAGACCGGCGATCGTCGCCGAGGACGCGGTGACGGCGGCGGCAAAACCCGCCGGATAGCCCTCGCGCTTCTGCCAGGGGATCAGCATGGAACCGAGCGCCGAGGCTTCCGCTACGGCGGAGCCGGAGACACCACCGAATATGGTCGAGCCGACGACGGTCACCTGGCCCATGCCGCCATGGAAGCGGCCGACGAGAGCCGCGGCAAGCTGGACCAGCCTCTGACCGAGCGTGCCGGACATCATCAGCGAGCCGGCGAGGATGAAGAAGGGGATGGCAAGCAGGGGGAAGCTCTGGGTCGGCTGAAACAGCTTGACGACGGCAAGCACCGTCGGCGTTCCGCCATGCCACAGGATGGCACTGCCGGAGGCGATGATAAGGGCGTATCCGACCGGCATGGATAGCGCCAGAAGGACCGCGAAGATGGCGAGCATGATCGCAGTCATGGTGCGTGCTCCGGATCGGATTGGTTCAGGGATTGCGGGTCCTGCGCGAAGGCGACCCGGACGGTGTTGACCAGCGAGGCGAGCGCGATACCGCCGAAGCCGAAGAGCAGGGCCGAATAGGCCCAGGCCTGGCCCAGGCCCGTCATCGGGAAAACCTGGGCCTTGGTGATGGCGATGACCTGGAGCGAGAGCCAAGCGAGATAAGCGAAGGCGATGGCGACGAGTACATGCAGCAGCATGAGAAGCTTGCGCAGTTGCTCGGTGCTTAGAAAGCTACGGATGGCCTCGGCGGCGATATGGGTTCCCCGCTGTGCACCGATGACGATGCCGCCCATGACGAGCCATGGGAAGAGCAGGTTTGGCACCTCGTTGGGCCAGCCGAGGCCGGCCGAGGTGAAGTAGCGCACGACGACCTCGGCCATCAACGCCAGAAAGATGGCAACGATGGAGCCGACGGAGATCACGATGGCGGCGTAGTCGATGACGAGACCGGCCATGTTGGAGACGCGCAAGGCGGGCGGACCCGCCTTGACGTCATAGAGGGGGAAACTGGCCCGTCCCATTACTTCGCCGCTGCCTGCTTGGCAGCCGACACCAGCTCGTCGACGAGCTCCGGATACTGCGCCCGCCACTTGTCATACACGGGCTGCGTCGCCTCAACGAACGGTGCAGGATCCACATCGTTGAAAGTCACGCCGGCTTCCTGCAGCTTGCCATAGAGTTCCTCGCTCTGCTGGCGAACCATCTGACGGTTCAGCTGACCCGCTTCGACAGCGGCTTTGCGAATGATGTCCTGATCCGCCGGCGAGAGCGAATCGAAAACGATCTTCGAGGCCAGGAACGGCACGGATTCAAACTTGTGGTTGGTGCGGCTGATATAGGGCTGAACCTCGTAGAGCTTCGAGGAATAGATATTGATCAGCGGGTTCTCCTGACCGTCGACCACCTTCTGCTGGAGCGCGATATAAAGCTCGGAGAAGGCCATGGGGGTCGGCGACGCGCCGAGCGCCTCGAAGATGTCGATGGTTATCGGGTCCGGCGGCGTGCGGATCTTCATACCGGCGAGATCGCCCGGAGCGAGGATCGGCTTGCTGGAATTCGACGTCTCGCGGATGCCATTGTTCCACCACGCGAGAATGTAGATGCCTTGCTTTTCTGCCGCTGCGGCGATCTTGTCGCCGACCGGGCCATCCATCACGGCCTCCGCCTGCTCGAGGCTTTGAAACAGAAACGGAAGGCCCAGAAGACCGATCTCCGGCACCGCTCCAGACGTTGCACCCTGTGCATTGGCCGAGAAGGCTATGGTGCCGAGGCGAATGTTCGTCACGCTTTCGGCATCGTCACCGAACTGCGAGCTGGTGCCGACATCGACGGTGATACGCCCCTCCGTGCGCTCCTTGACGAGTTCGGCGAATTTCAGGGACGCGGTGTCCTTGGGATTGCCGGCGGCCGCACTGTGTGAAATCTGGAATTGTTGCGCGGCAGCGGAACTGGCGCACAACGAGACGACCAGAGCTGCGACGATATTGCGAACTTTCATGACTATCCTCCACTTGTTGTCACGATCGGCACAGTGTTTCGGGCTCCCCACCCGAACATTGGGCCAAGCAAAGGCAACACAGACCCGGGCGCACCTGATCGACAGGTGTCGCTGGCGTGATACCAATCTGGCTTGGTTGAACAGACGCTCCCGTTTCAGGGAACGCCGATCAGATCGCTCCCCTCCTGGGAACGAACCGATCCTTGTGCTGCATTCAGATTGCGGTTGCCATCTGCGGCGCGGCCCCTCGTTTCCGTACCCGCCACTGAGTTTTAATCATGAACACCTCCCCTACCGTCTCTATATCTGAAGCAGCAGCTTCTTTAGGATCTCTCGCACGAGATGGCGGTGATCCTGGCAAAGCTTGCGCGCCTTCTCACTGTCACCGGCGGCGATGGCCGCGATGATCAACCGGTGCTCCCGGACGGAATTCGCCCGGTCGACATAGATCGGGCTGACGAATGACAGCACCGATTTCATCTGGTCGCGGACCGAGTAATAGCTGCTGGCGATCAGCGCATTCTCGGACATGTCGAAGATGATCTGGTGAAACTGCCCGTCCAGTTCCGCCCAAATCCGCGCCTGATCGCGGTCCAGGTTCTCCTCCATCCTGTCGACCAGCGGCTTCAGCAGCGCTTCCAGTTCCTGTCCGTCGACATCGCCGGCGGCAACGCGTTCGGCCAGCAGATACCCCGCCATGCCGTCGAGCGCCTCGACCAGTTCGTACCCCTTGATGAGGTCCTGGACTGTGAAATGGCGCACGAAGGTCCCGGAGCGCGGAATGACCTCCACCAGCCCGTCCGCCTCCAGCCGCTTGATGGCGTCGCGCACCGGCGTGATGCTCATCTCGAATTCACTGGCGATGCGGTGAATGTCGAGGGGAGCCGACGGACGCAGACCACCATTGATGATCCTGTCCCGCAGCGTTTCATACGCCTTGTCGGAATAGTTTCGCGTCATCGCCTTCCCTCTGGACACCGCAGGGCCTCTTCACATGAGTTCGCTATATACCCTCGCTATATCCTGCGCCGAAAGCGGAACATAGTTGTTCACCAGCAATCGCTGCTGGGTTTCGATCACCTTGTCGGCGTATCGGCCGGCGTCGCCCGCAGTCATGCCGTATTCGCCGAGCCGCCTTGTCGGCACCACTGCGGCAAGGAGCGCATCGAGCGCATCGAACGGATTGCCGCCGTCGCTCACGCCCACGACATCCTCGATCAGGCGTGCGATGTCGCCGATCTTTCCATCCGGAGCCTTCTCGTAGTAGATCTTGAAGACCGGCGGCAGGAACAGGCGTGTCGCCTCGCCGTGCGGCACGTGATGCGCGCTGCCGAAATGCATCGCGATGGCGTGAACGCCGCCGGCGAGCACGTTTGCCAGTGCGATGCCCGCCATGTTGCTGGCGGTCAGATAGGCCTTGGCATCCTGCTGGATCACGGAGCGCCCATGTTGCACGATGCGCATGTAGCCCTGCAGGATGGCCCGGATGGCCGCCATGCAGAACATGTCCGTATACGCGCTGGCGCGCGGCGCCAGGTAGATCTCCAGCGCATGCACGAGCGCATCGGCCGAAGACGTCGCGAAGACGTGATAAGGGATTTTCGACAGGAGTTCGTCGATCAGGACGGCATGGTCCGCAAAACCCGCATCGAAACCCTTGCCGATCTTGCTGCCGATGGACGGGAAGTCGAAGACCGAGACACAGGTGACTTCGCAACCCGTACCGCATGTCGTCGGGATCAGCACGAGGCCAGCCTTGCGGCCCGGCTGCACGCCGGCCGCAAAAAGCCCTGCCACGGTCTTATCCGAATCCAAGGCCAGAACCTTCGCGCAGTCCAGGATGGAGCCGCCGCCGATCGCGATGAGACGATCGAAACCGAGCTTGCGAACGGCGCGCAGCATGTCGTCAACGGCGACATCCGTCGGCTCGCCGCCGCAGAAGTCGTCGTAGAACAGGATCTGCGCCGGCGTATCCTGCATGAAGGCCTCGTGCAGGACGCGTTGCGTGAAGATCAGGTCCCGTTCCGTGACGGCATGGGCTTCGGTGAAGGCCGCGAAGGTGTCATAGCCATGAAGCTGTGGGCGAACAGCGAACTTCATCGTCGTTCAGGCTCCCGCAGCGATGCGCACGGCGGCGATCTTCCCCAACAGGGCACCATAGATGGCCTGATCATCCGGCGCTGAACGGTCAAGCGGCTCGGCGATGCGCGTCGTGTTGTAATAGTGCTTCTGAGTGACGTTTTCGGATACCGAGTTGCCGCCCCAGCTGCCGCAGCCGAGCGAGAAGGTCTTGGCCAGCCCATTGGACCAGCTGCCCGAATTCGCGACACCATGCGGCTGGCGCACGATGACCCGCGACGTCTTCGTTTCGAGGCCGAGCCTCAGGATGCGCTCGGGATCGTTGGAATGGATGCCGCAGGAATGGCCCGAGCCGGAATAGCCGGTGATGGCGTTGACCCGCGCGATGGCGTCGTCGAAGGCATCATACTTGTAGCAGGTCAGGACGAGGCTGAGCTTTTCGCCGGAGAACGGATAGTCGGCACCGGCTCCCTGCTCTTCCACCACAATGAACTTGCGGTCCGCCGGCACGGCGATACCGGCAAGGGCCGCGATTTCTCCGACAGGGCGGGCAACGACCTTGCGCGAGACATGGCCGTTTTCCCAGAGCACGGCCTGAAGCTTCGCCTTCTCTTCGGCCGTAGCGATATAGGCCCCCTCCTTTTCCAGCGCACGCAGGAAGCCGTCATAGACCGAAGCCTGGACAATGATGGAGTTTTCGGCCGAGCAGCCGGAGGCGTTGTCGCCGGTCTTGCCGATCCTGATCTTGGATGCGGTTTCCGCGAGATCGACCGTCTCGTCGATGATCACGGCGGCATTGCCGACGCCGACGCCGTAGGCCGGCTTGCCTGAAGAATAGGCCGCCGCCACCATATCGCCAGAGCCCGTCGCCATGGTGACGTCGCACTGAGCCATGAGTTCGGCGGCGAGCGCCTTGGACGGCTGAGCGATGCATTGGACCAGATCTTCCGGGGCATCGAGTGCGCGAAGCACCTGACGAATGACATCCACGACGAAGATGGTGGTCTTCTTGCTCGCCGGATGCGGCGCGCAGATCACGGCGTTGCGGGCGCGAATGCCCAGAACGGACTTGAAGATCGGCGTCGCTTCGCAATTGGTGCTCGGCACGAGCGCCGCGATAACCCCATAGGGCTTGGCGATGGTGATGATGCCGCTTTCCTCGTCGCGGTCGATCACGCCGACGGTCTTTTCCTTGCGGATATCGTGAAAGATCGCCGGCATCTTGTGGGTGAGCTTGGCGCGCTTGCTTTCGACAAGGCCCATCTTCGTCTCGTCATAGGCCATTTCGGCAATCGTCGCCGCCAGTTCGGGGCGTGACAGATGGTAGACGATGGCGCCGGCGATCAGGTCGACCTGCTCCTGGCTGTAGCCGTTCAGGATGGCCTGCGCCCTGCGCGCCCGGTCAACGAGTTCTGCGATGTGGATTTGGTCTGCGGACTGAGACATTGTTCCTCCAGGCCGCGGTCACGGCCACATGCTGTACGCTGTGATGCATCAGGTAAGGCATCACCGAAACCTATACGATGATCAAAAGGGCAATTCAACTACAATATTTTATCTGATGTATCAGTTCTCATTTTTATTGATGCATTTCGTCGTCCATGATAACCGGCATCACGAGCGATAACGGAGGAACAACGATGACGGAGAAGAAAGACCGGGTGGAAATCAATGAAGTGGTCCTGCGCGACGGCTTCCAGAACGAGCCGGATTTCGTTCCCACCGAAGACAAGATCCGCCTTGCGGACGGCCTGTCGCGCACGGGTATCCGGCGCCTCGAGGTGTCATCCTTCGTCTCGCCGAAAGCGATCCCGAACCTGCGCGACGCGGCCGATGTTTTGCGGGGCATCGAGCGCGTGCCGGGCGTGCGCTACACCGCGCTCGTGCCGAATGTACGCGGCGCCGAGCGCGCCCTGGAAAGCGTCTTGGACGAGGTGAACCTCGTCATGTCCATTGGAGAAAAACACAATCTCGCGAATATGCGCATGACCTGCGACCAGTCGCTGGCCCAGTTCCGGGAGATCATGACCGTGATCGCGGGGAGCGGCATCTTCGTGAACGGCACTATCGCCACGACATTCGGCTGCCCATTCGAGGGTCGCCAGCCGGTGGAACGGGTGCTGTGGGCAATCGATACCTATCGCGAAATGGGCATCGAGGGCATCACCATCGCCGATACGATCGGCGTCGCCAATCCCCGTCAGGTCGGCGAACTCACGGCGACGATCTTCCGGCATCACCCCGACCTGCCGTTGACGCTGCACCTGCACAACACGAGGGACCTGGGGCTCGCCAACGCACTTGCCGCCTATGATGCCGGCATCCGAAGCTTCGATTCTGCACTTGGCGGCATCGGCGGCTGCCCCTATGCTCCCGGCGCGACGGGCAATGTCTGCACAGAGGATCTTGTGCACATGTTCCACAATTGCGGCATAGACACCGGCGTCAATCTTTCAGCGCTGATCGGGCTTTCAGGAGAGCTTCCCGCGCTTCTGGGTCACGGCACGCCCGGCTATGTCGTGAAGGCCGGCACCAGCGATCGCGTCTACGCCTAGGCGCTGGCGGCTCTCGCCGCGCCAATCAGCCCGGATAGTGCAGCACCGTCAGTCCGCCATCCGCGGTGAGGCAGGTGGCGTTGATTGCCGGCGATCAACCGCTACAAGATCATGATGAATGCCGCCGACCTGATCGACAAGCGACTGGACACCATCGCCCGCGTCCTGACCATGGAGAACGGCAAGCCGCTCGACGAGGCGAAGGGCGAGGTCCCCTTCTCGGCGGAGACGGCGCGCTGGTACGCCGAGGAAGGCAAGCGCGCCTATGGACGCATCGTGCCCGGCCGCGTACCGGGGCAACGCCAGATGGTCTACAAGGAACCGGTGGGCGTGGTCGTCGCCTTCGCCGCCGGCATGGCCGCCAAGGCCGCCGCGCTGAAGCTGGGTAACGGGCTCGATGCCGACACGCAGATGGGACCGATGATTGCGCCGCGACCCTGCGACGCCAGCCAGTCGCTGGTGGACGACGCCGTCGCCAAGGGCGCCAAGCTGCTCGCCGGCGGCCATCGCATCAACCGGGCGGGCAACTTCTACGCCCCGACGGGTCTCGCTGACGTCCCGGAAGATGCCCGAACCATGTCGGAGAAGCCCTTCGACTCCGTCGCCTCCATCGTGTCGTTCTCGACTTTCGAAGAGGTTATCGCCCGGGCGAACGCCCTGCCCTACGGCATTGCCTCCCTCGTCTTCACCGAGGTCGGCGCAACAGCGCGTGAGGCGGAAATGGCGCTGGAGGCCGGGCTTGTCAGCGTCAACCACACTATGATCTCCACCCCCGAGACGCCGTTCGGCGGCGTCAACGAGTCCAGTTTCGGTTCCGAAAGCGGCATCGAGGGACGGGAGGCGTTCCAGCGCACCAAGTTCGTTTCAGAACTGTTTTGACATCGCGACGAGGCCCAGCAAAGATGACCGACAAGACAACGCCGAAGATCCTGATCGTCGACCTGGTGGGCCTCGCCCCCGGACCGGACGGCCGACCCGACCATTCCGCCGTCAAGGCGCATGTCGAGGCCCGCGGCGGCGCCTTCCATGAAGGCTCCGCCCGCGGACTGCCCGCCCCGGAAGCCGGGCGCCCGCATTTCTACTACCTGCCCATGCTGTCCACCGAGGCCGAGCTTCTGGCCGAGGCCGGGGACGGCCTCTACGATGCGGTGATCGCGGCGGCGACCTTCCTACCGAAGGACACGCGCTTCGATCTCGGCGGCGTGCGGATCGGCTCGGGGACTGGCAACATGGGCTCCGCCAGCTGGGGAGGCGTCGACGGGCGGGGCGGCATCGCACCCCTGATGAACACGCCGGGCATCAACGCCCGCGCCACCGCACAGATGGTCATGAAAGCGCTGCTGCGGGTCCGCCCTGCCCTGCCGGTCGACGAGATGAACGCCCTGGTGGCGGCCGGTCGCTTCGATACCGGCCGCGATCTCGTGCGATTTCCGACGGCCAAGCTGGAAGGCCAGGTCTTCGCGGTGATCGGCTACGGCAATATCGGGCGGGAAGTGGCGAAACTCGCGCGCGCCTTCGGCATGACGGTGCGCATCCATGCCCGCTCCCACCATCGCAAGTGGATCGAGAGCGAAGGCTTCCACTATGCCGCCACGCCGCGTGAGGCGGCAAACGGCGCCGACGTGCTTTCCGTGCATATTGGCCTCGGCCCGCTAAGTGAGAACGGCTACGCAAATGCCGGTCTCGTCGGCGAGGAGGTGCTGTCGGCGCTCGCCACGGGCGCCGTCGTGATCAACTACGATCGCGGCGAGCTGATTGATGTACCGGCACTTTCTGCGGCGCTTTCGTCCGGCCGCGTCGCCCACGCCGCCATCGACGCGGACCTTTTCCAGGAACCCACGCAGGGCACCCTGACGGGTCCGATGGTCCCCTATCTGTCGCTCCTGCCGTCGCACGCGGAAAAACTGTCGCTCCTGCCGCATGCCGCCGCCGACACCGATCACCCGACCCGCGTTTCCGGCGCCATCCAGGCCGTGGATCAGATCCTCGATGCTATTCAGACGGGGGTCACGCGCAACCTGAAAGGCGACCTGCCTGCAGGATACAGCGATGGTGGTACGAACTCGCCGACCGGCACTGGTGAAAGCCGGCTGGAAACGCTTCGCTCGGACGCCGCGCGGGTCGAAGCGCTTCGCACCGCCGGTCGTGCCTTCTTGCTGGCGCTCAACAGCCTGGTTGACGAGGGCGCTGCGACGGTCGGCGAACAATTCCTGCTCGACAGCAACCTGCTTGCCACGATGCTGCGCGCGGAAAGCCTGGAAGGCCCCTACAAGGGTTGACGGCAAGCCAGCTCGTATGGCTTCAATCAGGCTGACGGGGGCATCCGAAACGGATCGCGTCAGATGACCTTGCCCGGGTTGAGGATACCCTTCGGGTCGAGTGCGCCTTTCAGGAGGCGCATAGTCGCGAGCTCGGCAGGGGAGCGCGAGTAATGCAGATAATCGCGAATGGCGACGCCGATGCCGTGTTCGGCGGAAATCGATCCGCCATAGCGGGCAATGAGCGCGTAGGCGAGCGGCCGAAGCTGATCTTTGCTATCCCGCGTGGGCAGGCCGGTCGAGAGGTGCAGGTTGCCATCACCGAGAGGACCTAGAACATGCAACCCGAGATGGCCGGCCACTTCTTCATCCAGACGAGGCTGCACGTCGTTGAAGAAGTCCTCCATGCTCGTAACGGGAAGAGAGACGTCGAAGTCGATCATCACCTCGAAAAGCTGCATTTCGGTTTCAGAATCTTCGCGGATCTTCCAGAGTTCGGAACGCTGGCGCGACAAGGTCGCGATCACGGCATCGGCGATGAGCCCGCCCTCGAGCGCCTGACTGACAATCCGCTCGAAAAGCCCGGCTTCCTGCTTGGGATCGAAGTCTTCGGATCCGCAGAGGATGCATTATGAAACTTAGCGACGCGGTGTACGGACACCGGCATGGGGCAGCCGGTCTACGACCGTTGGTGCCGCTAGCTAACCACACCAGAAGTCAAGGTTTCGGTTTCCATCCGGTGACCAAGTCGGTCGTGTTCGACACCCAGAATTTTGGCGGCCTGTCGGAATGTAGTCTTCAATACAACGCGTCAGATTCGGCCAAGAAGGGTATCACGCGGCTAGCGTTGAACTCTCCGATCGCACAAATGCGCGGCAGCTGTTCTTCGGGTTTCCATGGGCGTCAAATCTCAACTACCGCATGCGAAGCTGGCGGCGCAATCAATGGACACTACGGCCGTGATCCAATCGTGAAAATCTACACCACGATCACCGATCGCTATGCGCCGCTTCATCAGAAGGTCATCGCTGGCACGGCCGGCGAAGCCATTCATGCGTTGGACGGCATTCTCGGCCATGAAAGCAGTGAGTATCAGCGCACCTCATGTCGATGTCGGCGGCGTCTCTGACACCGTCTTTGCAATCGCAGCGCTGCTGGGTCACTCGTTCGAGCCTCGTATTCCACGCCTGTCGGACCGCAAACTCTATGCATTCGAGCCGAATTCGAGCTACAGATGCCTGCCGCCTCTGTTTGGCCATCGCCTCGACGCTCGCCTGATTGTCGCTCACGCCGATGAAATCGGCAAGGTAGTCCGGGCACTCGCCGACAAGGTGGTCACACGTCCGCTCATCCTGAAGAAGATGTCCGCCTACCGGCAGCGGAACGGTCTGGCGACGGCCTTGCGCGAAATCGGGCGCATCGAACGCACTCTCTTCACCTTACGCTTGGTTTGAGGATCCCGCTCTCCGGCAACTCGTCACCGCTGAACTCAACAAGGGCGAAGCACGAAACACCCCTGCCCGCCCCGTCGCCTTCCATCGCCTGGGCGCTTCCGGACCGGAGCCATGAAAATCACGCGAGCCGGGCCGCAGCCCTCAATCTTGTCACGACCGCTATCGTTCTCTTCAACTGCCGGTATCTCGGACGGATCACCGAGGTCAAGCGCCGGCAAGGCAGGCCATCCGATGAAAAGATGATTTCCAAACTGTTGCCGTTGGGCTGGGACCATATCAATGTTACCGGCGATTATGTGTGATCTGACGCCCTTGAGGTCGACGAAGAAGGCTTCCTGCGGATCAGGCTGGCACCATCCTGAGCCGAAGATAGCCTACCGTAATCTGTGTCCCAATAATGTACTGGAAAGCGATGTGGACCAAAGCGACACAGCCGCGCAGCACAAAACTTGACTTCAATCCACCAGTTTTGTAGTTGTGGCCGAAAATTGACCATTTATCTTATGCCCTTGAGCTTCATTATGCTTCCAAATTTTCTCCCGCAAACGATATCTATCGCACGGCTTTGATGACGTGGGATATTCAAGACCTGTTCGGGCGTCACGCGAGGGAGATCAGAAATTTCCTGCGCAATCGCGGTTTGGCGGAAGACGCCGCGGCGGACCTGACGCAGGACAGTTTTGTGCGGCTGATGACGGCCAATTCGACGGCGCGGGAGCATAATCCACGTGCCTATCTGTTCCGGATCTCCCGCAATCTTCTGATTGACCACCGAAGGCGCGAGAGCAGCGCACCATTTAGCCAAGTCTCCGAGGCCAAGGCTCAGGCGGTCGCCGATCCGACGCCGTCTGCCGAGACCGCAATCTACGACAAGCAACGTCTGGCGCTTTCGAACGCGGCGCTTGCGGAACTACCCGAGCGAACACGCATGGCGTTCGAACTTTACCGGCTCGAGGAAATGACCATCGCCGAAGTAGCCGAGAAGATTGGGCTTTCGACCACAAGAACTTGGACGCTCATTCGCGAGGCCTATCGCCATGTCCGCATGCGATTGAAGGATGTCTGAAAATCTTCGCCAAGCGGGAGAAAATGACGCCTTCCTAATCGTTGTCCTCCATGTAAAAGCGATCGTGGCGAAGTGTTGGCCGAAGGAAAACGTCGTTGAATGATGATGCAACCGACGAGGATCGGCTGTTCGAAGAGGCGGTGGACATTCTGATCCGCATCAAGAGCGATCCGGACAACCCGATCGCGCTCGACATCGCAACGCGCTGGCTGGCGCGCGGTGACCAGCATCGCTGCATCTGGGAGGAGGCGCTCGAGATCCACGGCATGACCGGAAAGATCCTCACGGACAAGCGCCGGGCCGAACGCAAGCAGGCCTTCACGGTATCGCGGCGAAGTCTTGTCGTCGGCGGACTCCTGGGAACGGGGGGCCTGATGACCGCCGGCTATTCGATTCCAGGTCTCCTGCTCAAGGCGCGTGCGGACGTCGTTACGTCGACCGCCGAGACAAGGCGGGTGGAACTGGCCGATGGCAGCGTCGCAACGCTCGGGCCGGACAGCGCCATCGCTGCGCGCATCGGCCCCGCGCGGCGGGATATCGATCTGATTCAGGGCATGGCCTTCTTCGAGGTGGCGAAAGACAGCACGCGCCCCTTTGCCGTTCGCATTGAGGGCATGGTGGTGACGGCGCTCGGAACCGCCTTCGATGTGAGCGACGACGTTGGCCACCTCAATCTTTCAGTCGGTCATGGAACAGTGCGCGCCGATCTGCCGCCAACGATCGGCAGTCCGGCGATGACGCTCAATGCCGGCGACTGGTTGAGCCTTTCGACCGGCGATGGCGTGGTGTCCACCGGCACGCGCGACATCGGCCAGATCGGCAGCTGGCGCGATGGCATGATCATCGTCGAGAGGGAACGCATCGCCGCCGTGGTAGCCCGCATCGCCCGCTGGAAGCGTGGGCGGGTGGTGATCGCCGATCCGGGCCTCGGGCGACAGCCGGTCAGCGGGGTCTACGACGTTCGCGAACCTCGCTTGGCGCTGGAGGCGGTAGTCCAGCCGTATGGCGGAAAGGTCAGGGAACTGACCCCCTATCTGACGATCATCTCCGCCCTGTGAAAAAAACTTGAGAAAAAAGTGAAAATTTACGGCCTCCCTCCGTTTTCACAATCGGGGCGACAGATGAACAGGCTTCATCGCGCCTCGAACCGCATATTGTGAAGGGGTACCTATGGGAATTCGGGGCAAGATGAACGTCGATCGCCGGCGTCAGCGAACAGTATCGGCGGTTGCATTGCTGCTGTCGTCCGTCGCAACACTCACGGCAGTCTCGATAGCCAGACCGGCGATTGCGCAAACCACCGAGACGACCTACGCGATCTCACCGGGCCCCTTGAGCCAGGCATTGGCCTCCTTCGGCCGCCAATCAGGCATCCAGGTCAGCTATGTTCCGTCCAATGCGGCGGCCAAACAGTCGGCCGGCGTGACCGGCCGACTGTCGGCCGAAGCGGCCATCGCCCGCATCCTCGCGGGCTCGGGCCTAAGCTATCGGTTCACCAATGCCAGGACGATTGTCATCTCGTCGACCGGCTCCGACACGACGGATGCTGCAGGGGATTCCACGTTGCTGGCGCCGATCTTCGTTACCGGGGAAAGTGCCTTTGGCCCGGTCGACGGTTATGTCGCGACAAACGCTTCCTCGGCCATGAAGGGCGATATCCCGATCCTGGAAACGCCACAATCCATTTCCGTCGTCACTGCTCACCGCATCGAGGACCAGGCGGCGCAGAGCGTCAACGAGGCCCTGCGCTATACCGCCGGCGTCCGTTCGGAATCGAGCGGCGCGCAGATGATGGACAACCCGCTTTATCTCCGCGGCTTTCAGCAGAGCAGCCTTGAAATGTATCAGGATGGCCTGCGGTCGGTAACGCCCGGTTATTTCGGCTTCTTCGCCGTGGAACCCTATGGCCTGGAGCGCGTGGAAGTCCTCAAGGGTCCCTCTTCCGTCCTTTACGGCCAGCAGGCACCCGGCGGCCTAATCAATGTCGTCTCCAAGCGCCCGACGGACAACCCGGTCAACGAGGTCGAGACGATCATCGGCAGCTTCGACCACTACCAGGGCGGCTTCGATGTCGGCGGCACGACCGAGGACAAGAACATCATGTACCGTATGGTCGGCATGGTGCGCGAGGCCGACACACAGGTCGACTATGTAGAGAACAACCGGCGATACTTTGCCCCGAGCGTGACCTGGGCGCCCGACGAAGACACGAAGCTTACCCTACTCGGGTCCTATCAGCGCAATGAAGGCGATTTCTACGCGCAGGTGCCCGCCGCAGCGGTGCTGTTTCCCAACCCGAACGGCCACATTCCCTTCAGCCGGTTCCTGGGTGAACCGGACTGGGAGTATGAAACGTCCGAGCGCACGGCAGTTGGATACGAATTCGAGCATCGCTTCAACGAAGCGGTCCAGTTCGAGCAGAACTTCCGTTACACGCATCTGAGCAATCATCGCCAATATCTTCAGGCAAGCGGTGCCCTCGTCGACAACAGGACGCTGAACCGAACCTATAATCTGCGCGACATTGAAAACGACGGCATTGCCATCGACAGCCGCTTTCGCCTGGACTTCGACACCGGTCGGATCGAACACAAGGCAGTGGTCGGTCTTGACTATCTCTGGGGCAAATCGCGCTGGCTGGAGCAGCGGGGCGCGGCCACATCGATCGACATCTACAATCCCGTCTACGGCTCCCCCGTCGATACCAGCGTTTACACGAGCAGGGCGCTTTCAGACATCGATGCCTCGCAGGCGGGGCTGTACCTCCAGGACCAGCTCAAGCTCAACAATTTCATCCTGACATTGGGCATCCGCCAGGATTGGGCATGGCGGGATACGGATAATCTGCTTGCCGGCACGACCACTACACAGAACGACCACGCCTTCTCGAAGAAGGCCGGCCTCACCTATCTCTTCGACAACGGCATTGCCCCCTATGTCGGCTATGCCGAGTCTTTCAATCCCGTGGTCGGTACCGATAGCCTCGGCAACCCCTTCGTTCCCGAAACCGCCCAACAGTGGGAGGTCGGGGTCAAGTATCAGCCGGAAGGCTTCGACGGCCTGTTTACCGTGAGCGCCTTCGATCTCTCGCGGCAAAACGTGCAGACCTACGATCCATCTGATCCGCGCTACACACTGCAGACCGGCGAGATCCGTGCCCGCGGCCTGGAGCTCGAAGGCGTCGCCAATCTCGACAACGGCCTGAGCCTTACGGCGGCCTACTCGTATACGGACGCGGAGATCACCGAAACGAAAACGGCGAGCCAGCTCGGAAACACGCCCTATCGCGTTCCGCGACACGCCGCCTCACTTTGGGTGAACTACGAACTGCAGCAGGAAGCCGTCGATGGCCTGAGCGTCGGCGCAGGCGTCCGCTATATCGGCGAAACTTGGGGAAGCGACGACAACACGTTCAAGGTGCCGGGCTTCACGCTCGTAGACCTCGCGGTGCGTTACGACTTCGGCAAGAAGTTCCCGGAGGCCGAGGGGCTCAGCGCATCGCTCAATGTCAGCAACCTGTTCGACAAGTATTACGTGGCGGGGTGCTTCACCGAGAATGCCTGCAACTACGGTTCGCAGCGAACCATATTCGGCAAGCTCAGCTACCAGTGGTAACGCCCGCCTGCCTTTCAGGACGCAACCTTCACCGCCGCGCCGTTCTTCTCGGTGCGGCGGCATTCGCCTTGCGTGGTCTGCCGGCAGGGGCGGCGTTCTCCGCTCAGCCCCGCTTGGCGGCCATCGACTGGGCGGCGGCGGAAACCTTGATCGCGATCGGCATCACCCCGGCAGCGATCGCCGATCTCGGGGGCTTTAGGGCCAGTTTCAGCCATCTTCCAGAGATGAACGGCACCGTTGATTTGGGCTCGACCTGGGAGCCCAATCTGGAACTGCTGGATCGCTTGAAGCCCGACGCGATCTACCTGCCGGCGTGGAGCAGTCTCTCCCTCGCGCAGCTTTCCGACATTGCACCGGTACGCCTTTGCGACATCCATGGCACGGGCGGCGACCCGACCGAGCGGGCATTGCGCTTCGCCGAGAGCCTTCTGGTGGATTTCCCGAGCCCCTCTGGGGAGGCCGCCATCCGGCAACTGGACGAGCGATTGGCCCAGCTTGCCGGAAAGGCAAAGCCGCAACCCGTCTTCCTTCTCAACCTGCGCAGCAGCAACCGGTTCGTGAACGTGTACGCCGGCGGCAGCCTGCCAGGCAGTGCGCTGATGCATGTCGGCTTGCAGAATGCCTGGCAAGGACCGGTCAATGGCTTTGGTTTTGCTTCGATCGGCACTGAGAAGTTGCTCCAGGCGTCGGATGTATCGATCGTCATCCTCAATCAGAACGATCGGACCGCCGAAATGCTGGCGAGGCTGAATGACAGCAAATTCTGGTCTGCGATTCCCGCCGTTCGCGCCGGCAAGATTCATGTCTCGCCACCCGTTTCGGTTTTCGGAGGACTGGTGTCCGCGACGACCTTTGCGGAATGGCTCGCCGTCACCTTCGACAAGGCGGCCTGACATGGCAAAGTCAGTCGAACGGCGCCCTGGAAACTGTTACCCGCTTGCCTTGTTCGTCCTGCTGGTTGGCCTTTTGGGCTTGCTGCTGGCACTCGACAATCTGCAACGGGTCCTGCCGATCTCCGCGTGGCCAAACGCGCTCTCCTCACCGCGGCAAGGATCAATCCCGGAGCTCCTCTTCAGCTGGGCAGCGCTGCCGCGTCTTGCCGTTGCCTTTCTCTGTGGAGCAGCGCTCTCCTTGTCAGGCCTGCTGTTCCAGCAAACCCTCCGCAATCCGCTGGCGGAACCTACGACGCTTGGAACATCGGCCGGCGCTCAAGTTGCCCTGCTTGCGGCACTGGTCTGGGCACCAGGTTTGCTCGGCATAGGCCAGGGACCGATAGCGATCACGGGCGCCGCCGTTGCGACCGCGGCGGTATTCGGCATCTGCGCCGGCGCCGGGCGATCGCCAATTACCGTCATCCTCGCGGGCCTTGTCGTCAATCTGACCCTTGGAACGATCTCCGCGATCATCATTCTCCTCTATCCGGAACGAGGCGAGGACCTTGCGCAATGGCAGGCGGGCAGGCTGGAGCAGACGAGCTGGACACCAGCACTCGGCCTTTCGCTCTGCCTGTTCATCGGTTGGGCAATCGCGGCATTCCTTTGCCGCTCCCTGCGCCTCCTGGAAATGGATGATGCCGTCATTACGTCTCTCGGCATGAAGCCTGCATGGCTGCGCGGGATATCGCTCGCCGTCGCGACTGTTGTCGCCGGCTCGGTGATCGCCACGGTCGGCACCATCGGGTTTGTCGGCCTCGCCGTGCCGGCACTTGCGCGCGCACTCGGGGCACGTGATCTGCGCTCACTTCTCGTTTGGTCGCCATTGCTTGGCGGTCTGTTGCTTGTTCTCGCCGACCAGATCGTACAACTGCCGGCCATGATGAACGGGCAACTTCCCACGGGCACGTTCGCATCGCTTCTCGGCGCGCCGGTGCTGCTCGCACTCATCTCCCGAACCAAGGCCGGCGCCGTCCGGCCGCAGCCGGCGCGAACGGTGCCTCACAGAATGCGGATCAGCGCGACGCATCTGTTGGGTATTTTCGCGGCTGTCGTTCTGTTGATCGTCATCGGCCTCGCGCTCGGCCGAGGTCCCTCAGGCTGGGAGTGGAGCACCGATATGGACCTCATCATCCGCTGGCGCGCCCCGCGGGCCGCGGCCTCGATCTCCGCCGGCGTCCTTCTTGGCATCAGCGGCGTTATGGTTCAGCGCGTGACGGCCAATCCGATGGCAAGTCCAGAGGTCATGGGTATTTCGGCGGGCGCGACTCTCGGGGCAATCGCGCTGCTATTTCTTTCAACCTCGTTCACGTCGGGAAATCTGCTCGCGGCGTGCGCCGTCGGTTCGCTCCTTGTCACCTCCGTGATCATAATCGTCGGAAGGCGGGCAAATTTTGCACCCGACAGCATTGTCCTGATCGGTATTGCGCTATCGACGGTCGTCGGCGCAATCGGCGCCTTCGTTATTGCCATGGGCGGTCCTGCACGAAGTCTTCTCCTGACATGGTTTTCTGGCTCGACCTATCGCGTGACGCAGGATATGGCGACGCTTGTCGCGGCCCTCGCGATCCTGGGACTGCTCGTCGTGCCACTCTTCAATCGTCCGCTCGAGTTGTTGGGGCTCGGAGAGGACGGCGCCAGGGCGCTCGGGCTGCGGGTCGGGCGCGCGCGAGGCGCGATCATTCTCTACAGCGCAATTGCGACGGCCGGCGCGACCATCATTGTCGGACCGGCAAGCTTTGTCGGACTGCTGGCTCCCCACATGGTGCGTCAACTCGGCATCTGCCGCGCGCTGCCGCAAATTGTTGCATCCGCAATTGCCGGAGGCGCCCTAATGCTCATTGCCGACTGGATTGGCCGAACCCTGATCTTCCCTTGGCAGATGCCCGCCGGGCTGCTGACGGCGCTGATCGGCGGTCCGCTTTTTCTATACTCAATGCGTCAACGACGCTGAACCCCACAGGCGAAGCCGGGAGAACAAGACCAATGAAAGACTGCTATCGCGCAGAGGTTCTGACCAAGCATCGGCTCACGCCATCGATGATACGCGTGGAACTCGGTGGCGAGGATATGGCGCGATTTCAATCGAGCGGGTTTCCGGATGAATGGGTACGGCTCGTCTTTCCGTCGGAAAACGGGAAGGTCACCATGCCCGACCTTGTGGATGGCCGGTGGCAGATGCCAGCACACCTACCGCGCTCCCCCCTCAGGCCTTACACAGTCCGACGATGGGACCGGGAAGCGACATCGATTACAGTCGATTTCGTAGTGCATCAGGGCGGCCTCGCCTCGGATTGGGCGATGAACGCGAACCCGGGTGACGAAATCGGCGTCACAGCTCCGCAGGGCAAATATGCGCCGCCGGGCGACGCGAGATGGGTTTTGCTTGTTGCCGATGCAACAGGTCTGCCCGCAGTTGCACGCATTCTCCATGAAAAGACGTGCGATCGGCTGTTTATCGCTCACATCGAAGTTCCGGAATCAGAGGATGCCTTGGAGGATGTTGGCTCATTCTGTGATGTGAATTGGTATACGGGTTTCGGGCGCGTTACGGGATCGACGAGGTTGCCGCAGATCGTCGAGGCCATTCAACTCCCCGCAGGAAGTGGTTACATCTGGGTTGCCGGCGAAGCGAAGGCAACGACCGTAATTCGTCGTCATCTCTGTGAGAGGCGTGGCGTTCCCAAGGATTGTGTCACGGCGATCGGCTACTGGATTGTCGGCAAATCTCGAGACTGATGATTTAAAACTCATTTTTGCTCTTGGTGCGTTCTGAACGGTCGACCCCTTTCGTTGATCGGATCCCTACGCGCGACGAGGCGATGAAGACGCCGTCGATCGGCGAGGGTCAGTTGCTGATAGCGTCGGGACATACCAAGATCTCTAAAACTAAGGCATTGAAATCATTGACATGTTACACTTGAAAAGTGAATGTACCGACCCGCAAAGCTCAACCATCAGCCAAAATCACATTGGCAACGGGCGCCATCCAGAAGCGCTCGCGCGCGTTCGACGACCGGGCGGTCTATCATCCTGCCGTCGAGTTGCACGACGCCGCCTTTCGCAGACCGGGCAGCCATGACGACGCGGCGAGCCCGGTCGATCTCGGCCGGTGTCGGCGCGAAGCCGCTGTTCACGGCCGCCACCTGCCGCGGGTGCAGGCAGAGCTTTGCCGTGAAGCCGAGATCGCGAGCCCGGGCGACGTCTGCGGCGAGCATCGCCGCGTCCTCGAGATCGACCGTAACGCCGTCGATCGGTGGCGGCAGCCCGGCATGGCGTGACGCGATGGCGATCTGGAGCCGCACCGGATCGAGGCTCGCCCCGGTTCCGGGAATGCGCGCATCCAGCCCGAAATCGAGATTGCCGAAGGCGATGCGGCAGACGCCGGGCGCCGCCGCGAGATCGTGGATCTGCACGAGCCCCTCGACGCTTTCGAGAAGCGCGATCAGCGGGCGGCCCGGCAGATGGCGAGAGACCTCGCTCAACGCGGCGACATTCGCCTTCGGGACCATGGCCACCGCTTCCGGACAGGCGGCGAGCGCCGCGATGTCCTCGCCGAACCACGGCGTATCGGCACCGTTGATGCGCAGCACCCCTGCCCCACCTTGCAAGAACCAATCCACCGCAGCCGCCCGCGCGATATCCTTGTCGTCCGGCCCGACGGCATCCTCCAGGTCGATGATGATGGTGTCGGCACCCGACGCCACGGCCTTGGCGAAGCGGTCGGGGCGATTACCCGGAACGAAGAGATAGCTTGCCGGCTGCCGGCTGTCGGGATGGTCCGGGCTTCCTGTCTCAGTCATCGAACCTCGCCTCCGCCTGCATCGCAAGTTCACTTTCCGGTCCCCGCGCCCAGAGCGACAGCACCCCTTCCGATGGCGCCGCCTCGAGATGGAACGGGCGGTCAACGAAAAGCGGCGCCGTGGCCCGGAAGCTGAAACTTCGAAGCAAGGCCCCGGGCCGGCAACGGGCGGCGAGGCCAAGCAGCAGGGTGGCGATCAGCGGACCGTGCACGACGAGATCGCGATAGCCCTCCACCGCGCGGGCATAGGACTGGTCGTAATGGATGCGATGGCCGTTCTCCGTCAGCGCCGAGTAGCGGAAGAGCAGCACCGGGTCCGGCGTGAAGGGCTCCGACCACCGGGCATCGCCGGGTGCCGAGACAGGAGCCGCACCCGGCGCGCCGGGCACAGCCCCTTCGCGGAAGACGAGGTCCTGTTCCTCCTCGATGCAGAGCGTTGCGCCGGAGGATATGCGGTGGCGGACGGTGACGAAGCCGAGCCGGCCCGACCGGCCGGTCTTGGAGACGACATCCAGGATTTCGCTTTCGCGCCTCGCCTCCGCCCCGACCGGCAGCGGCGCATGATAGGTCAGCCGCCCGCCGGCCCACATGCGGCGCGGCAGACCGAGGTCCGGCAGGAAAGTGCCGCGCCTGGGATGACCGTCCGGCCCCAGTTCGCGGCGGCGCGCGACGGGATTGAAAAACATCCAGTGCCAGGCCGGCGGCAGCACCGCCCCGCCGCCCGGCACGCCGTCGAGGTCGAGCGCTGCGGCCAGCGCCGCGACGCGGTCAGCCGCGATCACCGCGCGCCGGCTGTCCGTCCGGCCGATGGCGTCTCTTCCATCAGGGCTAACTTCCGAAGACATCGTTCTTCCTTTCCACCGCTCGACCTGAAGCAGCAGGCCTACGCCTCGCTTTGCCAGTCCAGCAGGTCGAAGATTTGTCCGACATCGCCGGCTTCATCCAGCGACCAGACGAAATCGAAGACCTGCTGCATGCGGTCGGTGTCGATCAGGCCCTCGGCGCAATCGCGG
Organism: Mycoplana rhizolycopersici; assembly: GCF_013378445.1. Classification (GTDB taxonomy): domain Bacteria; phylum Pseudomonadota; class Alphaproteobacteria; order Rhizobiales; family Rhizobiaceae; genus Mycoplana; species Mycoplana rhizolycopersici. Next base: position 387,319 of record NZ_JABXYK010000004.1, on the reverse strand, counting down.
AACTTGCCTTCGAGTTCGGCGTCGGAGAGCGGATTATGCGGGCTGCCGCGATAGTTCTCGTCGGCCCAGCGCTCGAAATGGCGGCCGTCCTTCGTCGTCACCTCGATCTTCGACCGGATGCGGTCCCAGCCCATGTCCTCGATCGACTGGTCGAAGGCGGTCTCGATCCGCCGCTGCATGTCCTGCGACGCCCTGGAGGAAACGAATTCATCCGTGAACTCCGCCTTGCCGGCGCGGCCGGCGAGGATGATCGCCGTCAGCAGGAAGGCGAAGGAGAATTTCCCCTCGAGTTCCGTCGTCGCGATGCGGAAGCGGATGGGGCCGAGCACGTTGCTGCCGGCCTTCAGCGTGATGGACGCGATGTCGTCGGCCGCAAGCCTGTTCTCGCGCATCAGGAAAAGCATCGCATCCATGCTCGGATGGGTGAGCACGCCCGACGGATAGGGTTTGATCGAGACACCGGGGCTTGCCATCGTGTGCGGCTTGCCGAAGCGGTCGCGCACCAGCGCCGGCTCGCCGCCGGGACCGGCGATCGCCAGATAGCCCCAGCGCCCGTCGAGCGCTTCCGGATTGGCGGAGAGGCCATGGCGGGCAAGCAGCGCCGCCGTCACGCCGTTTTCCGCCGCCCGGCCGACATGCATCGGCTTAGTCATCGTGCCGAAGCCGGCGCGGATGCCCGACGCCATCGAGGAGGCAAGGCCGAGCGCCTGCGCGACACCCGCCGCATCGAGGCCGAGCATCTTGGCGGCGGCGGCCGCAGCCGCGAAGGTGCCGATGGTCCCGGAGGTGTGGAAGCCGCGCATGTAGTGGTCCGGGTTGATCGCCTCGGCGACCTTGCAGCCCACCTCGAAGCCCGCCGCGAAGGCCGTCAGGAACCGCCTGCCGTCGACCGCCCGTCCCGTCTCGGCGGCGACGAGATCCGACATGGTCAGCGCCGCGATCAGCGGCGGAATGGTCGGGTGCATCAGCAGGCCGTAGGGGCGGCCCGGACCTTCCGCAAGCTGCGTGTCATCCCAGTCCATCGCGTGGCCGGCCGTGCCGCCCCACAGCGCCGCGAGATGGGCGGGCACCCGGCTTGCCGCCCGGCCGATCAGCCGGGCCTGCGGCGTGCCGCCGAGGCTGTCGACATAGGCGCCGAGCGGTTTCATGCCCGGCTGCTCGGTTCCGGCAAGCGCGACCGCGAGACCGTCGAGCACGCAGCGCCGCGCAAGCCGGAGCGTCTCGCCGTCTAGGTCTGCATAGTCTAGATCGGCAACGAAGCTTGCGGCAGCCTTCGTGAGGCCGGCGAGATGGGCGTACGGATCGCCGCTCGCGGCTGTGGTCTTCGGATGCTGGTTCACGGTCTTCCTCCCATCGCGCAGGGTCTGCGCATGTCTCATCGGCTCAGCCGAATTCCCGGCGGACCGCCGCGCCGTCGGCATCGACGGACGGCACCGCGCCGAAGGCGGGCGCCCTGCCCCGCCTGCGTGCCGGCGGGGCAGGCACGGCAACCGCGCCGGACTCGGTCGCGATTTCGATCCTTCTCAGATGCGGATGTCCGGCCAGATCGAGCGGCGTGTTGACCATGGCATAGGCGATGGCCGCCTCGTCCAGGCGTTCGATCATCGTTTCGTGCGGCTCGGCGGCGAAGACCGCCGCGATCAGCCCGTCCATCTCGGACCGGTTCTCGATCCTGCAAAAGGGGTCGCGGAAGCGCGGATCGGTCGCGAGCGCGGCGTCGCCCATGACGGCGGCACAGAAGGAATGCCATTCGCGTTCGTTCTGGATGGAGATCAGTACGCCGCGACCATCGGCGCAGGAAAATACGCCGTAGGGCGCGATCGACGGATGGCGAAGCCCCATGCGCGGCGGGTTCTGGCCTGCACCCTCGGCCTGGAGCAGCGGTACCGCCATCCAGTCGGCCATGGCGTCGAACATCGCGACGTCGATGACGGCGCCGCGGCCGGTCGAGCGCCGCTCGATCAGCGCTTCGAGGATTGCCGCATGGGCATACATGCCCGTGCCGATGTCGCAGACCGAGATGCCGACGCGCGCGGCCTCCTCCGGCGTGCCGGTGACCGAGGCCAACCCGCTTTCCGCCTGGATCAGCAGATCGTAGGCCTTGCGGTCGCGATGGGGACCGTGGTCGCCGTAGCCGGAAATGTGGCACTGGATCAGCGCCGGGTTGAGCCCTTCCAGAATGTCGATGCCGAGTCCGAGGCGCGCAACGGCGCCGGGCGCGAGATTTTCCACGAAGACGTCGGCCTTTGTCAGCATCGCCTTCAGCACAGCCAGATCGCTTGCCTGCTTCAGGTCAAGCGCGATCGACTGCTTGCCGCGGTTCAGCCAGACGAAATAGGAGGATTGGCCCTTGGCCAGCCGGTCATAGTTGCGCGCGAAGTCGCCCTCCGGCCGCTCGACCTTGATGACCCGCGCGCCGGCATCTGCCAGCCGCGAGGTGCAGAAGGGGGCCGCCACCGCCTGTTCCAGCGAGACGACGAGCAATCCATCGAGCGGTCGGGCCATCCTCCCGGTCCTCAATACGAACGGGGCATGCCGAGCACATGCTCGGACAGATAGGCGAGGATGAGGTTCGTCGAGATCGGTGCCACCTGGTAGAGCCGCGTCTCGCGGAACTTGCGCTCGACGTCGTATTCCTCGGCGAAACCGAAGCCGCCATGGGTCTGCAGACAGGTGTCAGCCGCCTGCCATGAGGCCTCGGAGGCGAGCAGCTTCGCCATGTTGGCCTCCGGCCCGCAGGCCTCGCCCCGGTCGAAGCGTTCCGCCGCGCGGTAGACCATCAGCTTCGCCGCTTCCGCCGCCGCATAGGCCCGGGCGATCGGGAACTGCACGCCCTGGTTCTGGCCGATCGGCCGGCCGAAGACGACGCGCTCGTTGGCATAGCGGGTCGCGGTCTTGGTGAACCAGGCCGCATCGCCGATGCATTCGGCGGCGATCAGGATGCGCTCGGCATTCATGCCGTCGAGGATGTAGCCGAAACCCTTGCCCTCTTCGCCGATCAGGCTGTCGGCCGGGATCTCCAGATTGTCGAAGAAGACCTCCGTCGTCGCATGGTTCAGCATGGCGCGGATCGGCTTGATCGAGAGCCCGTTGCCGAGTGCCGCCTTCATGTCGACGAGGAAGACGGAGAGCCCGTCGCGCTTGCGCTCCACCTTGTCCTTCGCCGTCGTGCGCGCCAGCAGGATCATCAGATCCGAATGCTCGGCGCGCGAAGTCCAGACCTTCTGGCCGTTGATCAAATAGGTCTCGCCCCGCTTCTCCGCGAAGGTGCGGATGGAGGTGGTGTCTGTGCCGGCCGTCGGCTCCGTGACGCCGAAGGCCTGGAGGCGGGTCTCGCCGCTCGCGATCTTCGGCAACCACAGCGTCTTCTGCGCCTCGCTGCCGTGACGCAAAAGCGTGCCCATTGTGTACATCTGCGCATGGAGAGCGGCCGCATTGCAGCCCTGCGCGTGGACTTCTTCCAGAATGTTGGCCGCGACCGTGATGCCCTGCCCGCTGCCGCCATAGTCTTCCGGCACCAGCACGCCGAGGAAGCCGCCCTCCGTCATCGCCTTGACGAAGGCGGCCGGATAGGCCTTTTCCCGATCGAGCGCGCGCCAGTATTCGCCCGGAAAGCCGGCGCACAATGCCGCCACCGACTGGCGGATTTCGCGGATCGTGTCGGCGTCGACCATGGGCTGCTCCTCGTTCATCGCTGTTTCCTTCCGCCCCGCCGCTCAGGTGTTCGTCGCCTCGCGCATCGCCTTGATCAGCGCCGAGTTCTGCTCGAAGCCGATGCCGGTTGCATCCGGCAGGCCGACGCGGCCGTTCTCGATGCGGTTGCCGTCGGCAAAGCCGCAGAAGGGCTTGAAAACTTCAGGATAGGATTCGTTGCCGCCGAGCTTCAGGCCGGCGGCGATGTTGAGCGAAAGCTGGTGCCCGCCATGGGGAATGCAGTTGCGGCTGGAAAAACCCTCCTGCCCGATCGCTTTCAAGGTGCGCAGGTATTCAACCAGCCCATAGGAAAGCGCGCAGTCGAATTGCAGCCAGTCGCGATCCGGCCGCATGCCACCGTAGCGCGCGAGGTTGCGCGCGTCCTGATGCGAAAACAGATTCTCGCCGGTCGCCATCGGCCCCGGATAGACCTTCGCCAGTTCCGCCTGGATACGGTAGTCGAGCGGATCGCCGGCCTCCTCGTACCAGAAGAGATCGTAGGGCTTCATCGCCTCCGCATAGGCAAGCGCGGTCTCGAGGTCGAAGCGGCCGTTGGCGTCGACGGCGAGATACTTGCCCTCGCCCACCACCTCCAGCACCGCCTCGATGCGGCGGATGTCCTCGTCAAGCGGCGCGCCGCCGATCTTCATCTTGACGACCTCGTAGCCCATGGCGCGATAGCGCCGCATCTCATCCTGAAGCTGGCTGTCGTCCTTGCCCGGATAGTAGTAGCCGCCGGCCGCATAGACGAAGACCGAGGTGTCATGGCTGCCGTCGCCATAGGAGTCGGCCAGGTGCTTGTAGAGCGGCACGCCGGCGATCTTGGCGACGGCGTCCCAGACCGCCATGTCGACGACACCGACAGCGACCGAGCGCTCGCCATGGCCGCCCGGCTTCTCGTTGACCATCATCGCGGTCCAGATCCGGTGCGGATCGAGATTGTCGCCGGCATCGTTGACGAAGCTCTCCGGCTTCGCCTCGCGCAGGCGCGGCAGGAAACGTTCGTTGAGCAGCCCGCTCGCCGCATAACGCCCGTTCGAGTTGAAGCCGTAGCCGATCACCGGCTTGCCGTCCTTCACCTGGTCGGTCACGACCGCCACGACGCTTGCCGTCATCTTCGAGAAATCGATGAAGGCGTTGCGGATGGGCGAGGAGATCGAGACCACGGCCTCGCGAATGTCGACGATCTTCATGGGTCTTTGCCTTTCGGACTGGCCGCGAAACGCACAAGCAGCGGCGGCGCGATGATGTTGGTGAGGAAGGAACGGGTGAACTGGAAGCCGGCGACGATGGCGGCGGCGGCACCCAGCGCCTTGGCCGAGGCGATCATTTCGCCGAGACCGCCGGGGGCGACACCGAGTGCCAGCGAGACGGGCGCGACATCGACGAAGAGGCGGAGCACCGGCACGAAACCGAAGACCATGATGAGGATCAGCCCGCCGCTGCAGATGAAGGCGGCGAGTGCGGCACGCGGCACGCGCGCGAAAGCCTCCTTCTTCAGCCGTGCGCCGAGCGAGAAACCGATCAGCACCTGTGCGCCAACGATCAGCCAGGAGGGCATCGCCGCGATGGAGACGTTCATCGACACCAGCGCGATGCCGATCGCCATCGGCATGATGACCCAGGGGTTCAGCACGCCGAGCTTCCCGGTGACCACCGAAAGAACCAGACCGCCCGCCACGCATGCGGCAAGCGCCACCAAACTTGCCTGCGGATCGATCGCAGCGGCGACGGCACTGCGGTCGATGCCGAAGAGAAAGGGCACCAGCACGACGATCATCACCACGCGCAGCGTGTGCACGACCATGACCACATCCGCCTGCGCCCCGGTTTCGCGCGCGAGCGAGGCCATTTCCGACATGCCGGCGGGCAGGGTCGAGAGCAGCGCGGTCTTGCGGTCGACGCCGGCGATCTTCTGGAGGGGAAGGGCCAGCAGCACGCCCAGCGCATTGGCGACGAAGGCGGCAGCGATCATCGCGGGAAGAAAGGACCAGAGCTCGCCGAGAATGCCGGGCGTCAGGATCGCAGCCGTCGCGCCCCCGATCAGGAGCTGGCCGAGACGCCTTGCATATTTCGTCTTGCAGCCGAGCCCGATCGTGTTGGCATAGACGGCGCTGCCGGCCATCGCGCCGAGGATCCAGGCGAGCGGAACGCCCGTCAGAGACAGCAGCCAACCCACGACCGCCGATGTCGCGATGCCGCCGGCAAGCGTGAGGTTGGTCGCAAGTTTCATGACAGGTAGGCACCGCCGTTGACATGCAGCGTCTCGCCGGTGACGTAGCGTCCGCCCGACCCGGCGAGATAGGCGACCGCCTCGGCGACCTCCTCCGGTCGACCTTGCCGGCCGACGAGGTTCTTGCGGTTGCCGTGATGCTTCGGCGCCGCCCCGTCATTGCTGATGCGCACGGTTTCGATCAGGCCCGGCGCGACGCAGTTGACGGTGATGCCCTTCGGCGAAAGCTCGTGCGCCATCGCCTTCGTCAGCCCGACCACGCCGGCCTTGGCGGTGATGACATGCGTCCGGTGCGCCGCGCCCGTATGGCCGGTCAGGCCGCCGAGATTGACGATCGCCGCCTGGTCGCTCTGTTCCAGATGCGGAAGGGCTGCCTGCGAGACGAGGAAGACCGCATCGAGCGCGACGCCCATCACCTTGCGCCACTCGGCATAGGTGATCTCCGCAAAGGCACCTTCCGGACGGATCGCCGCATTGTTGACGACGACGTCGAGCCTGCCAAAGGCGTCTGCCGCATCCCGCACGACCCTTGCCGCCACGTCGGGGTCCGACAGGTCGCCGATGACCAGAACTGCCCGTCTCCCGAGCGCCTCAACGGTCGCGACGGTCTCGCCGCCAGCGGCCGTGTCGTTGGCCACATGCACGACGATGTCGGCTCCACGCCCTGCAAGGGCAACGGCGATGGCGCGGCCGATATTGCGCGAGGCACCGGTGACGAGGGCAACGCGGCCCTGAAGATCGTTCGGGTTCATTTTGCAAGCTCCGCAATCATCTCATGTCCGCCCTTCATCGACGCGATGGCATCGCAGGCCGCCAGCAATGCACTCGCGTTCCCATGTCCGCCGAAGGCGACGTTCGCGTGGAACTTCACGTCGATCTCGGCCCGCGTCAGCGGATCCTCGACGCCGCCGCGCATATGGCCCTGTTCCACTTCCTCGATGCGGCCGTCCTGGTATTCGATGCGGACATGGCCGGTGAAGGCGGCCGGATAGGGATTGTCGGGATCGATCTCGAAATCGACGACCTCGCAGAGGCGCAGCAGCTCCGGATCGCGGATCGCCTCTTCGGTGAAGTCGCCGAGATCGGCATGGCCGCGCACGAGGCCGAGCGCCACGCCGAAGGGGGTCGAGAACTTGGCGGCATAGGCCGTGGGCGGCCGGCGCTTCAGCTCGATCGGCTCCCAGAGACGATGCACGATACCTTCCGCCGTCTTGCAGACGATGCGCTTGATACCGTCGAGCGGAACGTTTCGCGCCCGCAGCTTCATGGCGACGTCGATATAGGGCTGCACCATCGTGCCGCAGGGATAGGGCTTGAAGGTGATGCCATCCATCACGAAGGTCTTTCCGAGGCCGTCGAACAGCCGGTCGGTCTTCGGCTCGATCGACGGGGCGAAGGTCTTGAAGGCGCCGTGCGTGCCCTCGAAGACCTGGCGCGGGCCGAAGAAGCCCGCCTCCGCCATGGCGACGGCGCGCAGCGCCGACTGCGCCGACCAGCCGGGATGCATGCGCTTGGTCCAGCTTCCGTCGCCGAGATATTCGATGATGCCCGACGCCATCGAGCCGGCAATACCGAGCGCATCGACGATGACCTTTTCAGACGCGCCCCGCGCCACCGCGATGCCGAAAGTGGCGGCGAAAGTGCCGAGCACAGCGGTCGGATGAAAGCCCGCCTTGTGCACGGCCTTGGGCAGCGTCAGCGCCAGCCGGCAGAGCACCTCGGTCCCGACCGCGATGCCGAGCATGACCCGGTCGTTGGTCAGATGATATTTCTGCGCGGCGGCGAGCAGCGCCGGCACGACGACGACTCCGGAATGCACCGGCCCGCCCTCGAAGGTGTCGTCGAAATCCTCGCCATGCGCCGCCGTGCCGTTGACAAGCGCCGCACTCGAGGCCGAGACGCGTTCGGCGTGGCCGACGATGATATGGTCGCCCGGCTCAGCGGCGGCCTTTGCGGCAGCGACATAGTCGGTTCCACGTGAGGCGATGCAGAGGCCGATGATGTCGACCAGAATGTCGCGGCTCTTGGAAAGGGTCGCCGGCGGCAGGTCGTCCGGCCGGAGCGTGGCGCCCCAGGCGGCCAGGCGCTGCGACACGGAGGGTTTGGTGTTGTCATTCGTCATAAGTCAGCTTTCTGGGTCAGCTTTCGGCATTTTCGGAAAAGGTCGCGGACGGGCGGTGGCGCAGCATGTCGTAGACGCGCTTGGCGATCGAGCCGCCGATGAACAGGAAGGAGAGGATCAGCAGGCCGAGCGAGATCCGGTCGTCGACGAAGATCATCCAGTCGTCACCGGAAAGCACCAGCGAACGGCGGAAATTGCTCTCCACCAGATAGCCGAGCACGAGGCCAAGAACGGTCGGCAGGAAGGGGAAGCGCAGCATGCGCATGAAGAAGCCGAGCACGCCGGCCGCGATCATGATGCCGAGATCGAAGGCCTCGTTGTGGATCGAATAGATGCCGGAGAGGATCAGCGCGAAGATGAAGGCATTGAGATAGGGCCGCGGCCGGTTGACGAGCCAGATGCAGACGGGAAGCATAGCCATGCCGATGAGAAGCTGGCCGATCGCCGCCGTGAAGAGGCCGGCATAGAGGCCGTAGACCACCTCGCCGGATTTCTGGAACAGCATCGGACCCGGCACGATACCGTGGATGAGGAAGCCGCCGAGCAGGATCGCCGTTGAGTTCGAGCCCGGAATACCGAAGGACAAGAGCGGCACGAGCGCGGTTTCGGCGACCGTATTGTTGGCGGTCTCGGGGGCGGCGATGCCTTCCGGCGAGCCCTTGCCAAACTCTTCCGGGTAGCGTGACCAGCGGCGCGCCTCGTTGTAGGCCATGAAGGAGGCGATGGTGCCACCGGCACCCGGCATGACGCCCTCGAAGGTGCCGATGCCGTTGCCGATCATCTGCGCCGGGATGAGCCTTTTTGCGAGCGGCCAGTCGGGAAACTGGATGCGCGGCCGCGAGGTCACACGCTCGTCCTGTCCGCGCTTGGAAGCCTGCACCAGAAGCTCGCTCATGGCGAAGAGGCCGACCATGATCATAACGGGCTCGATGCCGCCGAGAAGCTCGGCCGAGCCGAAGGTGAAGCGCGTGCCGCCGGTGACCGGGTCGCTGCCGATGGTGGCGATGATCAGGCCCAGGATTGCCGCGATCATGCCCTTGACGAGATTTTCGCCCGACAGCGTCGCGATGACCGAGAGACCGAGGATGCCAAGCGCGAAATAGGCCATCGGCGTGAAGGCGAGTGCCACCTGCGCCAGCGGGCCGGACAGCGTCATCAGCATCGCGAGCCCGAAGAGGCTGCCGATCACGCCGGAATAGAGCGAGATGCCGAGCGCCAGCCCGGCCTTGCCCTGCCGGTTCATCTCGTAGCCGTCGATGACGGTCGCCGCCGCCGCATTGGTGCCGGGCGTGCGGATCAGGATCGCCGGAACGGACCCGCCATATTCGGCGCCGATATAGGTGGAGGCGAGCAGGACGATCGCGCTCGTCGGATCAAGCGTGTAGGTGAAGGGCAGCAGCAGCGCCATCGTGATCGACGGCGAGATGCCGGGCAGTGCGCCGCCCATGATGCCCCAGGTGACGCCGATCAGGGCGGCGAGGATCACGTGCCAGTCGAGCAGGAAGGCCGCGGTGTGGGTGAGCGTTTCCATGGATGAGAACTCCGGGACCGTCAGAGGCCGAGGCTGGCGAGAACGCCGGACGGCATGCGCACGCCCAGCACGATGACGAACATCACCCAGAGGAAGACTGCGCCGAGCACCGCCACCGCAAGGGCGCGGCCCTTGTTGCCGGCACCGAGATAGAGCGTCGTCACGAGAAGCAGGACGGCGACGGAGAGCAGGTAGCCGAGCGTCTCGATGACAAGCACATAGCCGGTACCGATTGCGAGCAGGCCAGCGGCGTGGAGGATCTTGCGCCCCTGCCCGTCCCACTCGTCCCTTCCGCCGGTCGCATCGCTCGCCATGGCCATGCGTCGCGACACGATCGCTTGGATCGTCAGGACCGCGCCGAGCCCGACGAGAAGCCAGCCATAGACGCGCGGCAGACCGCCAGGCCCCATGCTGTCGTCCAGCGCGCTGATGCGCAGTTGATAGGCGAAATAGAGATAGACGGTACCGATTGCGATAGACGCGACACCGCCGACGAAATCCCGGGTTAGCATGACAGCCTCACATGGAAGACGGCGCGTTGGGAAAACGCGGCTCTGGACTTGGGGCGAAAGCGGACGCGGCACGCTCGGTGGGCCGTGCCACGTCCGGGCGCAGAAGGGACTACTCGATGACGCCGGTCTTCTTCAGGAAGTCAGCCGTCTCCGTGCCGAAGGTCTCGATGAACTTGACGTAGTCGGCATGGGGCATGAATTCGGCGCGGAGATTGGCGCCCTCATAGGCTTCCTTGTATTTCGGGTCGGCGAGCACCTTCTGCGTGGCGGCTTCCCAGGCGGCGATCACATCCTCCGGCAGGCCCTTCGGGCCGGCAAGGCCGCGGAACTTGCGTACCACCACGTCGTAGCCGGCTTCCTTGACAGTCGGCAGGTCGGGGAAGGCGTCGAGGCGCTTGTCGCTGAAGGTGGCGAGCAGCCTGAGTTCTCCGGCCTCGATCTGCGACTGGATTTCCTGCACCTCGCCGACGCCGATCTGCAGCGTGCCGTTCAGCACGTTGATCATCATGTCGCCGCCGCCTTCATGCGTAACCACCGCCGCGTTGACGCCGGCTGCCGCCTTCAGCTGCTCCAGCGCCTGGCGCTCCAGCGATGCCGGGTTGGCCGCACCCCACTGGCCGCGGCCGTCGCGGGCGTACTGGATGACGTCCTCCAGCGTCTTGAACTGGCCCTTGGCGGAGGTGTAGATCACCTCCGGGTCGATGAAGAAGTTCACCAGCGGCTCGAGGTCTGTATACTTGTATTCCGGGTCGGAGAGCAGCGACGTGTAGATGAAGGTCGGCGTCGTGGCATAGAACATCGAGCCGTCGGCCGGCGCCTGCGCAAGCTGTGCCATCGCCTTGGCGCCCGAGCCGCCACTGACATTTTCCACGATGACGTTGGCGCCGAGATAGGGCGACAGATAGCGCGACAGTTCGCGCAAGAAGACGTCGCTGCCGCCGCCGGGGCTGGAATGGGTGACGAGCGTCACGGTATCGACAGGGTATTCCTGGGCCTGAGCGGCCGTCAACCCGCCGGCCAAAACGGCAGCGGCGACGGCGGAGACGAGATGCAGTTTGTTCATCGGTGAAATCCTCCCAGATTGTGGCCGAACCTCCCGTTCGGTCGTTTGATCATGCCTTTCGACTCTTGCGGCGCTTCCGGCAGTTCAGTCGGGGCAAGCCTATGCCCCCACATTGTCAAGTGTCAACAATTTTATCGCCAGATCGGACGAGGCAGTTTTCCCGTCAGTCGAGGGCCACGCGCGTCTCCCGGAACGCGTCTTGGTCGAGCGTCAGGCCGAGCCCCGGTCGGTTCGGGATCTCGATGAAGCCATCCTTCGGCTTTGGCGCATCGGTGAAGAGCGTTTCGCCGACGGCGACCATGCCGAGATGCCATTCGACGATCCAGCCGTTCATCATGCCGGCCAGGAGATGCATGTTGAAAAGCGGCCAGCCGCCGCCATTGGCGATCGGCATGTTGTAGATCTGCGCGAGATGCGCGATCTTGCGGGCCTCGGTATAGCCGCCGCAATAGGTGACGTTCGGCTGAAGGATGTCGAGCGACTGGTGCTCGACGAACTCCCGCATGCGCCAGCGGTGTCCCTCCATCTGGCCGGCGGCCAAAGGTATTTTGGTAGAGCGCCGGAGGTCGGCCAAGGCCCGCGCATCGTTCTGCGTCAGCGGCTCCTCGAACCAGGTGATGCCGCAGTCCTCGATCTCCCGGCAGAGATATTTCGCCTCGACAGGGTTGAAGAGATAGTTGGCGTCGATCATCAGGTCGATGTCGGCGCCGACCGCGTCTCGGATCGCCTTCACCCGCCGCACATCCTCACGCCAGCCGCCCTTGTCGACCGCGACGACCGACTTCAGCGCCCGGAAGCCATTGGAAACATGGAGTTTCGCGGCCTCGCCCAAGAGGTCCATGTCATATTGCGGGAAGCCGAAGGTGACATAGCAGGGCACCTTGTCGCGCGCGCCGCCGAGCATCGCGGCGATCGAGCGGCCTTCCGCCTTGCCGATGATGTCCCAGAGCGCGATGTCGAGGCAGGAGAGCGCCATGGAAATGGTACCGCTCATGGCGCGGGGGTTTAGCTTCTGCCAGACGCGCTGGTGGATCTTCTCGAGGTCGCGCACATCCATGCCCCTGACGCAGGGAAGCACGTGCTTTTCGAGCGCGACGACGACGGCGCGCGACAGGAAATGGCCCGTCAGCCCGTAGCCGACGATGCCTTCGTCCGTTTCCACTTGGCAGAAGACGAAATGGGTCTGCTCTTCACGGCCATAGCCTTGAACGCGCCCTTCGAGCAGCGGAATTTCAATCGAGAAACCGTGCAGGCTGGCCCTGATGTCCTTGATGATCATGAAAAGCGCCCTCCCCGCGCGTAGAAGCAATCAAGGCATTGTCTACCGCACTTCATTATTGTAGACAATCTACAAAACGGGAGGATTTCAGAATGATTGCTGCCGAAATGCCGACGCTCATCCAAAACGCCTCGCTGATGGAAGGGTTCCGACGCGAGACCGTGAAGACATCCGGCGCCGAGATCGAGGTCGCAATCGCCGGCAGCGGCCCGCCGCTCCTGCTCATCCACGGCAATCCACTGACGCTTGTGAGTTGGCACAAGATCGCGCCGGCGCTTGCGAAGACCTTCACGGTGATCGCTCCCGACCTCCGCGGCTACGGCGACAGTTCCAAGCCTGATGGCGGCGACGACCATGGGGCCTATACGTTCCGCGCCATGGGCGAGGACAATTTCGAGGTGATGGATCATTTCGGCTTCGACCGCTTCCAGATCGCCGGCCATGACCGTGGCGCGCGCGTCGGCTTCCGCATGGCGCTCGACCGGCCGAAGCGCGTGGAGCGGTTGGCCGCGCTCGACATCGTGCCGACCCATCACGTGTTGACAAACGTCACGCTCGGCTGGGGGCTGGAGAGCTACCACTGGTTCTTCATGGCGCAGAAGGCGCCCTTCCCCGAGCGGCTGATCACAGCCGACCTCGACTATTACATCCACTACAAGCTGAACAAGAAGGGCGTCGGTCTGGAGATCTTCACGCCGGAGGCCATGGCCGAATATGTCCGCTGCACCACGCCGGAACAGATCCATGCCGTCTGCGAGGACTACCGCGCGACGGTGACGCTCGACCTCGCCATGGACACGGCCGACTACGGCCGGCGCCGAATCGAATGCCCGGTCATGGTGATCTGGGGCACCAACAGCCATTGCGGCCGCCACTTCAAACCGGTCGAGGCCTGGAGCGAATGGGCCGACGATGTCAGCGGCTTCGGTATTCCGACCGGGCACTATCCGGCGGAGCATCGTCCGGACATCGTCTATCCGCTGTTCTGGGACTTCTTTACCGGCCGCAAGCCGCACTGGACCGAAGCGCCATGACGGCGCGCATCGTCCCGGTCGGGCAAGCGCGGCGACGGCTGCACGACGGAAGCGAAATCGCGCTGCTCGACGTCCGGGAGGCCGGGCAGTTCGGCGAGGCGCATCCGCTCTTTGCCACGCCCTGCCCCTATTCCCGGCTGGAGATCCTCGCGCCCCGTCTCGTGCCGCGGCGGACGGCGCCGGTGCTGCTCCTCGACGCCGGCGACGGAGTGGCGGAACGCGCTACGATGCGGCTCGAAGCCCTCGGCTACAAGGATGTCAGCGTCATCTCCGGCGGCTTGCCGGCCTGGGCGGCGGCCGGATTTCCCGTCTACAAGGGCGTCAACGTGCCGTCGAAGACGCTCGGCGAACTGGCCGAGCATATCTGGCATCCGTCGATGATCACGCCGCAACAGCTTGCGGCCTGGAAGGCCGAGGGGCGGGATTTCCGCTTCTTCGATGCGCGGCCGGCGGACGAATATGCCAAGATGCGCGTGCCGGGTGCTGCCTGCCTGCCGAACGGCGAACTGGCGCATCGCCTGCCCGTTGCAGCCGATCCCGAAACGCCGGTCGTCATCACCTGCGCCGGCCGTACCCGCGGCATCATCGGCGCCATCGGGGTCAAGCTTGCCGGTCACACGGGTCCGGTCCTGGCGCTCGAAAACGGCACGCAGGGCTGGGCGCTGGCCGGCGAAACGCTGGAACGTGGCAACACGGCTGCAGCGTTTCCGACGCTCTCGCCCGCCGACGCCGAACGCACCCGCACCGCCGCGCAATCGCTGATCGGCCGTTTCGGCATCGATACTGTCGATGCCGCCGGGATCGAGGATTTCCTCGCCGACGACGGCACGACCACCTATCTGCTCGACGTGCGCTCCGCCGCCGAAGCCGCCGCCGATCCGGTCCCCGGTGCCGTGCACGCACTGTCGGGCCAGCTCGTGCAGGCGACCGACCAGTGGGTCGCCGTGCGCCACGCCCGGTTCGTTCTCCTCGACGACCTTGGCCTGCGCGCAGCACTCGCCGCCTTCTGGCTGCGGCAACTGGGCTACCGCCCCTATGTAGCGATCATCGACGACGCCATGCGCCAGCGGGTGCAAAGAGACGCGGCCGCGACGGCGGCCCAACTGACGGCACTGTCGCCGATCGCACCAGGGGAAGCCTTACGGAGCGTCGCGGAGGACATGGCGGTCTTTGTCGACATGCGCGGATCGTTTGCCTATCGCGACGGCCATGTCGCCGGTGCGATCTGGCTGGTACGGCCGAAAGCGGAAGAGGTTTCCACAATGATCGGCGCCAGGGCGGCGCTGCTGGTCGCCGACGACCGGACCGCCGCCGCGCTGGCCGCACAGGAGCTGCACGAGGCGGGAACCGATGCGGTGCATCTCGTGGATGGCGGCCACCGGGCGCTCGTCGATGCCGGCGCACAGATCGCTGCAAGCCCTGACCTGCCAGCGGATGGCGACGCCATCGACCACCTGTTTTTCGTCCACGACCGCCATGACGGCAATCTGGAATCCTCGCGACGCTATCTGGCCTGGGAGACCCGCCTGGTCGATCAGCTGGACGACATCGAGCAAGGCGAGTTCCGACTGGAGCGTCCCTGACGGCGGATCCCCCGAACAGGCGCCGGACCGACCGAAAACGCCGCCCGCCTCGATCGAGACGGGCGGCGTTCTTCATCGCGGGACCCTAGAATTGCCGGTGCCTAGGTATTGCCGCAGCAGAAATTACCGATGGTTGTGTGCCGCCTTTGCGGCCAGTTCCTCCTGATGCAGGCGTTCCATGGCTTCCGCTTCGGCAGCCTCCTGCTGCAACTGCTTGCGCTTTCCCCATGCCGTCATGGCCATCGAGAGGACCATCAAAACCACGATCGCGATCGCGGCCGGGTGCTCTGTGACGTAGACGATGTTGCCACCTGTCAACTGGTAGGACCGCAAGAACTCCGTCTCCAGCATGCGGCCGAGCAGCAGGCCGACGACCGTCGCCGCCACCGGATACTCGTAGCGCACGAGCGCGAAGCCGATGCAGGCAAAGACGAAGAAGGTGATCGGACCGGCGATCGAGCCGTTCACCGCATAGGTTCCGAGCGTTGCGATGACGAGGATCGCCGGCAGCACGTAACGGGTGCGAACGCGCACCACGTTGGCCGCCACGTAGATGAAGCCGATACCGACGACGAGCAGCACGACCGCCTGCACGATATTGTTCAGGATGATGGCATAGACCATGTCCTTCTGCGTCTCGATGAAGGTCGGCCCCGGCACGATGTTGTGCATCATGAAGGCCGCCAGCAGGATCGCTGTCGCGCCGCCGCCCGGAATGCCGAGCGCCAGCATCGTCGCCATCGATCCGCCCTCGGCGCTGGCAACGGCGGATTCCGCCGCAATCACCCCTTTCGGGTTGCCCTTGCCGAAGCTCGCGCTGTCCTTGTCCGTGCGCTTCGTCTCCGCATAGGCGATGAGGTTGCCGACGGACGAGCCCACGCCCGGAACGGCGCCGATAACGATGCCGATGATCGAGCCGCGGATCAACACGGCCGGATACTTGAATGTATACCAGCAGCCGAGCAGGATGCGCCGGACAGATACCTTGCGCGCGCCCTCCGCCTCCAGGATGTAGTCCCGGCTCGCCAGCGACAGGAGCTGACCGGCAGCGAGCAAGCCGATCATCGCCGGCACCGGCTGGATGCCGTCGAGCAGCGAAGGGATGCCCATGGTGCCTCGGATATATCCGGCGGTGTTCATTCCGACCGTTCCCAGCAGCACGCCGAAGGCGGCGGCGAGCAGGCCGCGGCTGATATAGGTGGAACCGAGCGAACCGAGCAGCAGCATGCCCCAGAGCGCGACCGCGAACATTTCGAGCGGCCCGATCTTCAGCACGATCTCGGCAAGCGGCTCGACCACGAAGAGCAAGAGCACGTAGCCGAAGATGCCGCACAGCGTCGAGGCGAACAGCGCGTAGCCCAGCGCCTCGTTGTGCTCCCCCTTCTTCGACATGGCATAGCCGTCGAAAGTCGTGGCGAAGGAAGACGGCGAACCGGGAATGTTCATCAGGATCGCGGGTACCGAACCGCCGAACCCGGCTCCGGTGTAGACCGAGGTCAGGAAGACGACGGCCGAGAAGAAATCCATGTGCAGCGACATGGGCAGCACGATCGCCATCGCCATGGTGATCGAAATGCCGGGAATGGCACTGAAGACCAGGCCGACGATCAGCCCGGGGACGATCCATCCCCAGGAGCCCGCCGACGTCGCCATCAGCGTCAGCGCACCCATGAACGCTTCTGTATCAATCATGCCGGCCTCCTAGAGAAGGGTCGTGATCATCGGATAGGGCATCAGCGCCTTGAATCCGTAGACCGTGATAAGGGTGACGATGACCGGAAAGACGATCAGGGGCAGCGGACGCCGTTCTCCGCAGATGGCCATGCCGATACCGCTGAAGAGCAGGATCGCGATGTCGAAGCCGAGCGGCTGAAGCGAGAATACGAAGAGACCCAGAAGGCCGCCCATCGAGAGCATCTTGATGACGTCGGCCCGTTCCGTCGGCAGCTTGGCCTGCATCAGGTCGGACGGCTTGACTTCCTTCGGCTGGCCGTCGTCTGCGGGGCCGGCATCGTCGGCAAGAGGATCGACGTAGTGGAAACACTGCGGCACGACGACGGCGATGAGGATGAGCGTGGCGAGCGCCAGAGGTTGGATGAGCAGTAGGTTGTTGGTGTCGGTCGAGACGCTGCGGGCGTCCATGATATACCAGGATGTCGCCCCGCCGATCAGCAACAGAATGATGAGGTGCCCCCAGTCGACCGATAGGTTACGGCCTCGAAAGGTCATGCTGGCCTCCATTGGATGAGTACAGGGGCGGCGCCTGTGACTGCCGCCCCGAGAAGAGTCCGGATCGCGCCTACTTCAGCAGATCGACATAGGTGGACATCTTCGTAAAGTTGTTCATGTAGGCCTTGTTGGAGGCCTCGGGCCCGTACCAGCGCGTCGCCAGTTCCTGAAGCTTGAGCGCTTCGATCGCTTCCGGCTTCTCCGACGCGGCCTTCACCGCGGCCTCGATCTTCGCGTAAATCTCCGGTTGCTCCTTCGTGAGCGCCGTGGGCACGACCCAGCCGCGCTGCGAGCCCTCGACATAGTCGGTCTCGATGCCCGCATCGGAGAGCGTCGGCGCGTCGCTCCACCATTCCGGTGCCTCGTCGGCATACATGACCAGCGGCTTGATCTTGTCCTTGAGCGGCAGGAAACCCTCGCCGCCGACGAAGCCGACATCGACCTGGCCGCCGGCCGTCGCGTTGCGGGCCGGGCCGCCGCCGTCATAGGTGACGAGCCGCAAGCCGTCCGTCGGCACGCCTGCCTTCTGAAGCGTCAGAATGAGGTTGGCGTAGTCGGCGGATGCCGGCTGGACGCCGAGCGAGAGGCTCGTTGGGTCTTCCTTCAGACGGTCTATCACCTGCTTCATGTCGGTGATCTCGCTGTCGGAAGTTGTTGCCGCGAGCGTATAGTCACGCGACGGCAGATTGATCATGTGGAAGTCTTCAGCCTTGTAGGTCGCATTCTGCAGCAGGATGTTCAGCGGAATATACGGCGCCGCCGAGGTGCAGAGGATCGTATAGCCGTCCATCGGCTGCTGCAGTGCATAGGTATGGCCGAGCTGCGCACCCGCCCCCGGCTGGTTGACGATGACGCAGGGCTGGCCGAGTTCCGCCTGCAGATAGGGCGCGAAGGCGCGTGCGAGCCGGTCGTTGTAGCCGCCCGTGGCGAACGGCACCACCAGATTGATCGGCCGGTCCGGATAGGCGCCCTGCGCGCGCAGGATCGATGGCATGCCGAGCGCGGCGATGGCGGCGCCACCTCCGGCGATCTTCAGTATGTTACGGCGTGAAAGTTGCGTTTTCATGCGTTCTCCTCCCGAGCTTTTCGTCGCTCTCTCCCGTTTCGGCCCGGACCATGTCCTTCTCCTCGAGCCGAGCGGAAGGCTAAGAGCGAATTGGTAAACTGTCAACAATAATGCAAAACAGCGCAAGAAATGCTGAAATAACTGGCCATTGGTCGGCATTTGGCACCACTTGATACGGCATTTCTGACTGGAAGGAAGGCTTGCTATGCCGCAGAACTTCATTTCGCCTGCCATCTTCAAAATCTGTTGACAATCGACAACGAGTGACGTTTTGTGCTGGCGAGATGGCAGCGCGTCACGCCGCGCGACGCCACGAGCAGAAGAAACAAAGCCACATGTCGGGAGGAAATAGACCAATGACCGCAACCGCTGCCGCCAACGTCTCCAGCGAAGCCACGGGCCTGACCCGCGAAGTGGCGGAATTCGTTCACGGCACACGGCTGGGCGACCTCCCGGCGGTCGTCGTGGAAAACGGCAAGAAATCGATTCTCGACGGCCTCGGCCTCGCCCTGTCCGGCTCCGTCGCGAAATCGGGCGAGTATGTCCGCCATCACCTCGACGATATCGGTGCGGCCAACGGCACGGCCACCGTCATCGGCACGGATCGCAAGGTCCCGCCGCGCTTCGCCGCCTTCGCAAACGGCGTCGGCATCCATGCGGACGATTATGACGACACGCAGCTCGCCGTCGCCAAGGACCGCGTCTACGGCCTGCTGACGCATCCGACCGCGCCCGCCCTGCCCTCGGCGCTCGCCATGGGCGAAACGCTGGGCGCCAGCGGCGCGGATGTCATGCTCGCCTACCACATCGGCGTCGAAGTGGAATGCAAGATCGCCGAGGCGATCAATCCGCGCCATTACCAGACAGGCTTCCACGCGACCGCCACCTGCGGCACCTATGCCGCGGCCGCAGCCGCCGGCCGCCTGATGGGGCTGAATGTCGAGCAACTGCTGCGCGCCCTTTCCATCGCCGGCAGCCAGTCCGCCGGCCTGCGCGAGAATTTCGGCACGATGACCAAGCCCTTCCATGCCGGCCGATCCTCGGAAAGCGGCGTCGCTGCCGCGCAGTTCGCCTCCTATGGCTGGTCGGCCGCGCCGACGATCCTGGAAGCCCCGCGCGGCTTCTTCTCGGCCGCCGGCGGCGGCTACGACGAGAACGCCATCCGCGGCAAGCTCGGCAATCCCTGGACCTTCGACAGCCCCGGCATCTCCATCAAGCCGCATCCGTCGGGCTCGCTCACCCATCCCGGCATGACCGAGATGCTGCGCCTCATCAAGGAGAACGGCATCAAGGCTTCGGATGTCGAGCATGTGCGCGTCGGCACCAACCACAACATGCCGAACGCGCTGATCCATTACCGGCCGCAAAACGAGCTGCAGGCGAAATTCTCCATGCAGTTCTGCATGGCGATCCTGCTGATCGACGGCCGCGCCGGCCTCAATGAGTTCACGGACGAGGTGGTGCTGCGCGACGACGTGAAGGCGATGATCTCCAAGGTGGACTTCGTCGTCGACGAGCGCGCCGAGGCGGCCGGCTATCACCTGATGACCACCTATATCGACATCCGGCTGAAGGACGGTCGCACGATTTCCGGCATGGCGGATTTCGGCAAGGGCAGCCCGGCCAATCCGATGAGCTATGACGATGTCGCGACGAAGTTCCTCGAATGCGCCGAATTCGCGCGGTGGGACATGGGCAAGGCCCGCGAGGTCGTCGGCATGGTGGCTGAGTTCGAGCAGCTTGCTGACATCCGCAAGCTGATGGCGCTGGTCAGCAACTGAGGCCACGGTCCGGATCACCGCGATGGATGACAAGCCTCGATCAGCAGCGCCCGTAAAAACGGCCAAGCATCCGGACGCGGCGGGGCGCCATCGCCAGCCGCGCTGGTGGCTGACGCTTGCCCTGACCTATGTCATCGCGGCGGTGGCCGGCTTTGCGGCGAAGGCCGTCAACATGCCGCTGCCCTTCATGCTCGGACCGTTCTTCGTCATGGCGGCGCTCTCGATCTTCGGCTTCCGGTCGGTCCTTGTGCCGATGGGCCGCGAGCTCGGTCAGGTCGCGATCGGGGTCGCCGTCGGCATGCGCTTCACGCCGTCGGTGCTCGCCGCCATGTCCGGCCTCTTGCCGGCCATGGTGCTCGGCACGATCTATGTCGTCATCTTCACCATGGCGGCGGCATTTCTCTTCAAGCCGCTGGCGAAGGTGGACGACGTCACCGCCTTCTTCGCGACCGCCGCCGGCGGCGTCGCCGATATGGCAACGGTCGCGAAGGACTATGGCGGAGCGGCGGGATCGGTCGCGGTGGTGCATGCCATGCGCGTTTCCGGCGTGGTGGCGCTCGTGCCTTTCCTCGTCGTTCTCTTCGGCGAACCGGGCAATGCGCCGGACTCGGCGGCCGTCGGCTCGCACTGGCTGCTCGTCATCGTGTCGCTGGCGCTCGGCTACCTGATGGCGCGGCTCTTGAAACCGACGCCCCTACCCAATCCCTGGCTCGTCGGGCCGATCTTCATGGGCATCATCATCGGCGTGCTCGGCCTTTACGCCGTGAAGATTCCGCCTTTGCTAATCAACATCGCGCAGATCATGCTCGGCACCTGGCTTGGCTGCCAGTTCAAGCGCGATCTTCTGGCCGCCCTGCCGCGCGTCACCTTCGCGGCGCTCGTCATCTCGCTCTTCATGATCGGGTGCGCGGCGGCGGGCGCCGTGGTGCTGACGCTTGCGACAGGCCTTCCCTATCCGACGAGCTTCCTGTCGCTGGCGCCGGCCGCCGTCACGGAAATGGTCGTGACCGCGCAGGTCATGCATCTGGAGGCGGAGGTGGTGACGGCCTTCCATGTGATGCGCATTGCCGTCGTCTCGTCGACGGTGCTCATCGTCTTCAAATTCTATCTTCGACTGAGGGGAGGCTCCATTGGACCTGGCGTATAAGGGGCGCCGCGCGCTGATCGTCGGCGGCAGCTACGGCATCGGCAAGGCCTCGGCCGCCATCATGGGCGCCGAGGGTGCCGACGTGCTGATCGCCTCGCGCAGTGCGGACAATCTCAACGAGGCGGCAGACGGCATTGCGGCATCAGGCGCTGCCCGGCCGGCGACGCTTGTCTGCGACGTCACGCAGCCGAACGCCGGCGAAACGCTGGCAACAGCAGCGATGGAATGCTGGGGCGCGCTGGACCTGCTCGTCACCGCCGTCGGCGGCAGCATTCGCTCCTCCTTCGAGGACCTGACGGACGAGGACTGGCTCGGCAACTACACCTTCAACATCCTGTCGACCGTGCGCGCCATCCGCGCCCTGCTTCCGGCGCTCGAAAGGGGTAACGATCCGGCGATCGTCACGCTGGGCGCCGCGGCCTCCAAGATGCCCTACCAGCACCAGATCGTCTCGAACGTGCACAAGGCCGGCCTGCTGGGGCTCACCAAGACGCTCGCCGCCGAACTCGCCGACCGAAGGATCCGCGTCAATTGCGTCGCGCCCGGCCGCACGCTGACGCCGCTCTGGACCAAGCGCGCCGACAAGATGGCCGGCGAACAGGGCCGGACGCGCGACGACATCCTCGGCGATTTCTCGAAGGACATTCCACTCGGCCGCTTCGCGAGCCCCGAAGAGGTGGCGACGATGGTGGTGTGGCTCGCAAGCCCCCTCGCCAGCTACGTCACCGGCCAGACAGTCAACGTGGACGGCGGCATAGCCCGCGGTCTTCTGTAAGTTACAAGGAGAATGAAATGAGTCAGCACCAGGCAACCGCCCCCGGCATTCCCAAGGTGACGGAAATCCTCGCCGACTGGGTCGTCACCATCAAGGGCAGCGACATCGCGCCCGACATTCGCCGCGAGGGGCTCAGAACCTTCGTCAACTGGGTCGGCTGCGCCGTCGGCGGCGCCAGCCACGAGACGGTCGACCGGGCGCTGGCGGCCGCCACGCCCTTCTCCGGCAAGCCGACCTCCACCGTTCTCGGACGGAGCGAAAAGCTCGACGCGCTGCATGCGGCGCTCCTGAACGGCATCACCTCGCATGTGCTCGACTATGACGACACGCACCTGAAGACGATCATCCACCCGGCCGGCCCTGTCGCCTCCGCCCTGCTGGCGCTGGCCGAAATGCGCGCCATCTCCGGCTACGATCTTCTGACGGCGCTGATCGTCGGCATCGAGGTCGAGTGCCGGATCGGCAACTCCGTCTATCCGCACCACTACGACCGCGGCTGGCACATCACCGGTACGGCCGGCGTCTTCGGTGCGGCGGCTGCCGTCGGCAAGGTGATCGGCCTCAATCAACAGCAGATGCGCTGGGCCTTCGGGCTTGCCGCCACCCAGTCCTCGGGCCTGCGCGAAATGTTCGGCACGATGACCAAGAGCTTTCACCCCGGCCGCGCCGCGCAAAACGGCATGTTCGCAGCCCTTCTGGCGGAGGCGAACTTCGACAGCTCGGAGCGCGCGATCGAGGCGCCGCGCGGCTTCGCCAACGTCATGTCCGACAAGCAGGACTATTCCGAAATCCTCGACGACCTCGGCACGCGCTGGGAATCGGCGCTCAACAGCTACAAGCCGTTCGCCTGCGGTATCGTCATCCACCCGACCATCGACGGCTGCATCCAGCTTCGCGACGAACTCGGCGAGGAGAAGGTGCGCCGCATCCGCTCGGTCGAACTGACCGCCCATCCGCTAGTGCTGGAGTTGACCGGCAAGACGGCGCCGAAGACCGGCCTCGAAGGCAAGTTCTCGGTCTATCACGCAGCGGCTGCCGCACTCCTCAAGGGCGACGGCGCGCCGACTGCCTTTACAGACGAGATGGTTAACGACCCGGAGATCATCGCGCTTCGCGACAGGACGAAGGCCACCGCCGACAAGAATTGCCACGAGGCCTCCGTCGACATTCTCCTGACCTTCGACGACGGCACGACGGTCTCCAAGCGCGTCGAGCGGGCGATCGGCTCGAAGGACGTGCCGCTTACCGACGCACAGATCGACCACAAGTTCACGGTCCAGTCGGCGCTCGTCGTCGGCGACGCGGTGACGAAGGCGCTCCTCGAAACGTCGTGGAAGCTCGAAGAGCTGAAGGACGCGGCCGAGGTGGCCCGCGCCAGCGTTCCCGGCTCCACCTCCAAGACGGCAGCAGCGGAATGAACCAGATGACCAAGAAGACCTCACTCAGGATCGGCATCCTCGAAGGCGACGACATCGGCCACGAGGTCGTTCCGGCCTCGGTCCGGATCGCCAGGGCCGCGGCGGCTGCGACCGGCATGGCCATCGAATGGCTCGACGTGCCGATCGGCCGGCGCGCGCTGGACACGCATGGCCACACCATGCCCGAAGGCACGCTTGAGACGCTCGGGACACTCGACGGCTTCATCCTCGGCCCGATCGGCCATCGCGAGTATCCGAAGGTACCGGAGGCGATCAATCCGCATCCGATCCTGCGCAAGCGCTTCGACCTCTTCGCCAATGTGCGCCCGACCCGATCGTTTCCGGGCATCGGCTGCCTGCACGACGACATCGACATGGTGATCGTGCGCGAGAACAACGAGGGCTTCCAGCCGGACCGCAACGTCGTCATGGGCTCCGGCGAGTTCCGCCCGACGCATGACGTGACGATCTCGGTGCGCGTCATCACCGTCGAGGGGTCTTCCAAGGTGGCGCGCGCCGCCTTCGAGATCGCCCGCTCGCGGCGCAAGAAGCTGACGCTGGTGCACAAGAACACCGTCTACAAGCTCGGCTGCGGCATGTTCGTCGACAGCTGCTACGAGGTCGCCAAGGGCTTCCCCGACGTCGAGGTGAACGAGGTGATCGTCGACACGATGGCGATGCGGCTGGTGCGCGACCCGCAGAGCTTCGACACGGTCGTCACCACCAACATGTTCGGCGACATCCTTACCGACGAGGCGGCCGGCCTCGTCGGCGGCCTCGGCATGGCGCCGGGCCTCTGCATCGGCCGCGGCTCGATCGCGATGGCCCAGGCGACGCACGGCTCGGCCCCCGACATTGCCGGCAAGGGCATCGCCAATCCCTTCGCGATGATCGAATCGACCCGCATGCTCTTCGACTGGATGGGACACCACCACAAGATCGATGCGGCGCTCGAGATGTCGCGCATCATGAAGGCCGGCATCGACGCGGCCCTTGCCGACCCGGCGACACGCACGCCCGACATCCGCGGCACGGGCACGCAGGCCGACATGGTCGACGGCATCCTGCGCGGCATGGAGGCAGCCCATGCGAACGCATAAGATCGCCGCGATCGGCGGCGACGGCGTCGGGCCGGAAGTGATCGAGGCCGGGCTTTCGGTTCTGGCGGACCTCGCCGGTCGCGAAGGTTTCACGCTAGACGTCACCCGCTTCGACTGGGGCTCGGATTATTACCGCCGTACCGGACGCATGATGCCGGTAGACGGAGTGGAGCAATTGAAGCACTTCGACGCCATCTACTTCGGCGCCGTCGGCGACCCCGACATTCCCGACCACATCACGCTCTGGGACCTCCGGCTCGCTATCTGCCAGGGGCTTGATCAGTATGCCAACGTGCGGCCCACGAAGCTGATCGGCGGCATGCGCGGGCCACTACGCCCCGAACTCGGCGAGCAGATCGACTGGGTCATCGTGCGCGAGAACTCCGAGGGCGAATATTCCGGCGTCGGCGGACGGGCCCATGCGGGGCTGCCGATCGAGCTTGCCATGGACGTCGCGGTCTTCACCCGCGCCGGCGTCGAGCGCATCTGCCGCTTTGCCTGCGAGACGGCGATGGCGCGGCCGCGCAAGCGGCTTACCGTCGTCACCAAGTCCAACGCCCAGCGCCACGGCATGGTGCTCTGGGACGAGGCCTGCCGCGACGTTCTGAAGGACTTCCCGGAGCTTGACGTCGACTGGAAGCTGGTCGATGCCATGGCCGCGCTGATGGTGACGAAGCCAGGCAATTTCGACACGATCCTTGCCAGCAACCTGCACGCCGACATTCTCTCCGACCTCGCCTCGGCGCTGACGGGAAGCCTCGGCAATGGTGCTACGGGCAATGTCGATCCGTCCGGAAAACATCCGTCCATGTACGAGCCGATCCACGGCTCGGCCTTCGACATCATGGGCAAGGGCATCGCCAACCCGATCGGCGCCTTCTGGACCGGGGCGATGATGCTGGAACGGCTCGGCGAGACGGCGGCGGCCGAAAAACTCATGGCCGCGATAGAGACGGTCAGCCGGTCGGGGCCGCATACGCCGGACCTCGGCGGACAGGCCGATACGCGGGCGGTCACCGACGCCATCCTGGATGCGACAAGACGAGGCGCCCAATAGCAGTTGCAGCTTACATTCCCATTGTTTATTGCCTACAATAGCAATCGAAATCAATGGAACGCGCCATGTATCATGAGGAACCGAAGGTACAGCAGAACGATCTCACGGTGTTGAGAACGTCGTCGCTGACCGGCGTCATCGAGCGCGAGCTCGAGCACCTCATCCTGACCGGCGAACTGAAACCCGGCGAGCGGCTGAACGAGATCCAGCTCTCGGCCCGCTTCGGCACCAGCCGTGGCCCCTTGCGCGAGGCGACCCGCAGCCTGCAGGCCAAGGGCCTCGTCGAGAGCATCCGCAACCGAGGCGTCTTCGTACGCTCGGTCTCGCCAACGGAAGCGCTTGAAATCTACGACGTGCGCGCCGCGATCTTCGGCCTTGCAGGACGCCTGCTCGCCGATCTCGTCACCGACCAGATGCTGGCCCGGCTCAATGCCTTTCTCGACCAGATGGACGAGATCGCCGCGAGCAAGAACTTCGACGACTATTACCCCGTCAACCTCGCCTTCCACGATTACCTCGTCACCTCGACCGGCAACGCGACGCTCGTCAAGGAATACAAGGGCTTCGTCAACAAGCTGCATCTGGCGCGTGCACGCGGGCTCGTCCAGGCCGGCGGGCTCTCGGTCTCCAACCGCGAGCACCGCGAGATGGTCGACGCCCTCGCCTCCGGCAACCGCGAACGCGCCCAGGAAGCCTTCTTTCGCCATGTCGAGCGCTCGAAGATCCGCTTCCGCTCGACGTTGAACACAGGCGCTTCAGCATAGCCCTGGCGTCAGACTGCTGACAAACCCCTGGCCTCGGCTGGGGGTTTCTGATTCACTGGACCATGTTGAAGAAACCGGCCCCTGAGCAGACGCACTTGAGATGGTGACGCTGGAGCAGTTGGTCCCGAAGGATCACCTGCTGCGCAAGATCGATGCGGTCATCGACTATTCCTTCATCCATGACCGGGTTGCCGGTCTTTACTGCACCGACAGCGGCTGCAAGGTCCGCGACGGCAAGCCGAAGGGCCTCTTCTACCTCGACCACCGCACGGTGAACGGCCGCCATGCCATCATCACCGATACCCATGTGACACCCGCCAACGTGCACGATTCAATCGTCTATCTCAAGCGACTGGATCGCCATAGCACCCGCTTCGACTTCGACGTTTCTGCGGTGAGCCTGCTGGCCTATCCCGATCGCGCCGTCGTCGCCGCGGAAGGTCAATCGTGTGCGAACATCGACGGATCATCGACCGCTCTCACGACCGACCCGGTCAGACGATCTACGACTGGCGGCATTATCTGGCCGTGGTCCAACGCAAACCTAGCCGGGACTGTCAGGAATTCTGTGCGGGGGCCGGTTTCATCAGTTGAAGAACCGCTCGCCAAAGATGACGGCGAACTGTGTCTTTTCGCCCCACTCCCGCGGCGCGCGCTTCCACTGCTCGACCGCATTGCTGAGAACCAGATATAACAGCTTCATCGCGGCTTCGTCACCAGGGAAATGGCCGCGCGAGCGCACTGCCCGACGAAGTTTCGAGTTCGAGGCTTCTATAGCGTTCGTCGTGTAGATGATGCGGCGGACGCCCTCCGGGAAGGCGAAGAAGGAAACGACGTGTTCCCAATTGCGTCGCCGGCAGACGGCAGGGTATTTCTGGCCCCAATACCCTTCCTCGAAAGCCACCAGCGCCTTCATTCCAGCCTCCGCATCTCGGGCACGGTAGATGGCCTCAGGGCCGGCACGACCGGCTTCCTGTCCTTGTAGGAAACGAACTCCAGCGAATGCCGGATCAGATGGACGATGCAAGTCTGTACGATCGTCTGGGGGAAGATGGCGGTGATGGCTTCAGGAAAGCCTTTCAGGCCGTCGACCACGGCGATCAGGATGTCCTGGCAGCCACGGCTTTTCAGCTCATTCATCACGCGCAACCAGAACTTTGCCCCTTCGGTCTTCTCGATCCGGAGCCCGAGGATTTCCTTTGTGCCGTCCGCCAGAACTGCGAGCGCGACATAAACGGCCTTGTTGCGAACGAAGCCTTCGTCCCGGATCTTGACCCGGATGGTATCGAAGAACACGAGGGGATAGCACAGCTCGAGCGGGCGGTTTTGCCACTCGCCAACGGCCTCCAGAACCTGGTCGGTCACCGCCGAGATCAGGTCCGGAATCTGGCAAGAGAGATCGCCTTGGACGTGCCGCCTTTGCGGAAAGCCGAGGAGCGCATGGGGTGGCCACCTGTCACAACCGTCGTGGATGCTCGATAGGATGGATCTGAATGGCAGGGTGCCGGCGAAACGGGCCCATTTCTACGACGCAACGCAACGCCGCGTCAGAGCCTGCCCGAGATCGAGCCTGCAACATACAAAGGGCTGAACAAACGCGCCGGACACTCCCATCTGCCTCTGCGAATACGGAATGGAGCATGCTGCTGTTCGGTCGCCAAACACACCCGCGCTCCTCCTCGGTCAAGAGATTACATCAGGAAATTCTCCGGCCTGCAGAGACCTTCGCGGAGAAATTCTCGAAGAACTGGCCTGCGAGCTTCTGCGCCGTGCTGGCGATGAGACGGCCGCCGAGCATGGCGAGCTTGCCGCCGACATCGGCCCTGGCCGCGTAGCGCAATATGGTGGCGTTGCCGTCCTCTTCGAGTTCGACTTCAGCACCGCCCTTGGCGAAGCCGGCAACGCCACCACTTCCCTCCCCGGTGAGTAAAAACCGGTCCGGCGCGCCCGCGGTATCGAGCGTCACCTTGCCGCCGAACGTCGCCTTCACCGGGCCCACCTTCAGCGCGACCTTGGCTTCGAGCTCGGTGTCAGAGACCTTGTTGAGCTCCTGGCAGCCGGGAATTGCGGCCTTCAGCACCTCCGGGTCGTTGAGCGCCGCATAGACCTCGTGCTTCGGCGCCTCGATGCGGATTTCGTCCTTCAGTTCCATTCGTTCCCACCCTCACATGCAACAAAAACGACGCTGCAGCAGCAGGCGGAGGTAGAAGGCCTCGTCCTGCTGGCTCGCAACGTCCGGGATTTCGCTCGGCTTCACCTTCTCGCGAAGCATCCTCTCGCCAATAAAGGCCCCTACCCGGCGCAATGGGCCGGGCCTGCCGGCGAGGGCGGGCGAAGCCGGCACCGGGGCATCGCCGGCTTCGACTGGCGCGTTGCCGGTGACATCCCCCTTGGCCTCGGCCCCTGCCCTCAGCATCCGCTGATGGCCACGGCGTCGCACCTCTACGAGTTCGGCGACGACGGAGAGCGCGATCTCCTCCGGCGTCACCGCACCGATATCGAGTCCCGCAGGCGCCTTCACGCGATCGAGGTCTTCCATGCTCACGCCACTCGACCGGAGTTCCTGCTTCAGCGCCGCCGCCTTCGCGCGGCTGCCGACGAAGGCGACATGGGCGGCGGGAGAGCCGAGTGCTGCGCGCAGCGCCGCCTCGTCGCCCCGCCCCTGCGTCGCGACCACCAGATAGCGCTCGCCCGGCGCATCCGCCGGCAGGAGATAGCCTTCGATCCGGTCGTCGACCTCGGGGAAGGCCTGCTGGTCGGGCGCCGGCGCACAGGCGACCGTGTGAAAGCCGAACCGCCGCGCGAGATCGGCAAGAGCCACGCCCACCGGGCTCGCACCCATCACGTAGAGACGCGGAACCGGCAGCACCGGTTCGATGAAGACGTCCATGCTCCCCTTGGATGGGCACATGTTGCGGGCGAAGCGGATGCCGTCGCGCACCTCTCCCGGGGCGACGCCAAGTTCGGCGAGCAGATCCTCTGGCTGAACGGAGACGAGCCGCGGCTCGCCGTCGGCGATCGCGTCCTTCGCCGCCCGCAGCACCGCGCCGCGGGCGCAGCCACCGCCGATCCAGCCTTCGGCGATCGTGCCGTCCTCAAGGATCACCGCCTTGGCGCCGGCCTTCGCGGCGGTCGCCGCGACGGTGCGCACCACGGTCGCCATGACATAGGGCGTGCCGGCACGCTTCAGCTCGTCCGCGATCTGGTCGATGTTCGGTTTCCTCATCATGCGAGCCTCCTCCGCTCACATCTTTTGGAGATGCGGTTCGAGTGCTGCGAGCGAATCCAGCGTGTTGGCTGCCGCGAACAGATCGAGGTGGGGCAACGCCGCGGCCATGCCGCGTGCCACCGGCTCGTAGCCGCTCCATCCCTTAAGCGGGTTCAGCCAGACGACCTTGCAGCCCCGCCGTTTTAGGCGGGCGAGTTCGCCGCCGATCAGTTCGGGCGGATCGGTATCGTACCCGTCGGACAGGATCAGCACCACGGTCCTGCCCGTCACCATGCCGCGTGCGTACTGGTCGTTGAACGCCTTGAGATTGGCGCCGATCTTCGTGCCGCCGCCGAAGCCGGTCGCCATCAGCGACAGGCGCTCGACTGCCCGAAGCGTATCGCTGTCGCGCAGGGCATCGGAAATCCGCACCAGCCGCGTGTGCAGCAGGAAGGCATCGGTGCGGCTGTCGGCGCTGACGAGCCCCTGCAGGAAGGCGAGAAAGACGCGCGCATAGACCGTCATGGAGCCGGAGACGTCGCAGATGGCGACGATGTTGACCGGCCGGTCCGGCCGGCGCCGGCGCAGCAGTTCCACCGGATCGCCGCCATGGGCGACAGAGCGGCGGGCAATGCGGCGCAGATCGAGCAGGGCGCCGCGGCGGGCGGCCTTGCGGCGCCGCGACCGGCGGTCCCGCAGCGAACGGGCAATCTGCCGGGCAACCGCTTCCGCCTCCGCCAGTTCCTCCGGCGTGGTGAGACCGCG
Source organism: Mycoplana rhizolycopersici (assembly GCF_013378445.1). GTDB lineage: Bacteria > Pseudomonadota > Alphaproteobacteria > Rhizobiales > Rhizobiaceae > Mycoplana > Mycoplana rhizolycopersici. The sequence continues at coordinate 356,959 of NZ_JABXYK010000004.1, read as the reverse complement.
TAGATCGGAGCGGCGGACAGCCTCGATGCGCGAGGCGAGCAGTCTTCCGGTGTCCCCCTCGCTTTCGCCCTCGCCATCAGCGTCTGGCACGTGCGGCACGCCGCCGCCGGTGCGGCTCTCCATCATTTCGCGGATGCTGGAGGTCGCGCGGGGTAGCCGGCGCTCGGCATCATGCATGCCGGCCGACCTCTCGCGCCGCCGGCCATGGGAAAGCCAATATGAATCGAAGAGATCGTCGAAGGCCCGAAAGCCTTCGGCCCCATGGGCGCAGACCGACTTCAGCGCCAGCCGGACCTGCTCGCGATCCGTCGCGTCGATGGCACCGAGCGCGGCAAGGGCGGTCTCGCCCTGCGCCATGCCGGCGTCCAGCCCGTTCAGCCGCAGATGCGCCATGAAGCCGGCCATGCGCTCCGTTATGGTCTGGCGATCCGGAAAACGGGTCACGCGCATCAGGCAGCCTTTCCGACCAGACGCTGCTGCACCTCGAGCGGCACGGCGGCGCGGTCCGCCTGGGTCTTCAGCAGGCAGACGAGGGTCGCCTGCAACTCGACAGGATCGGCGGCGAGATCGTTGATGCCGAGGCCGGCAATCGCCGCGGCCCAATCCAGCATTTCGGCAACGCCCGGCTTCTTTTCCAGATCCTCCCTGCGCAGCGCCTGCACGACGCCGACGATCTGTTCGCAGAGCCTCGCCTCGAGCCCCGGCTTGTGGCTCGCGAGAATTGCCAGTTCCGTCGCGCGGTCGGGATAGTCGACATAGGAATAGAGGCAGCGGCGGCGGAGCGCGTCCGAGAGGTCCCGCGTGCCGTTCGACGTGAGGATCACATGCGGCCTGGTCTGTGCCGTGATCGTGCCAAGTTCGGGGATCGTCACCTGGAAATCCGACAGGAGCTCCAGCAGATAGGCCTCGAACTCCTCGTCCGCGCGGTCCACCTCGTCGAGCAGGAGCACCGGAGCCTTGTCCTGCCGGATCGCTTCGAGCAGCGGCCGCGCGAGCAGGTATTTCTCGGAGAAGATCCGGTCCTCGATGTTCTCGCCGGGAGCGCCACTCTCGGTCGCTGCCCGGATGGCGAGAAGCTGCCGCTGGTAGTTCCATTCATAGATCGCCGAGGCCGCGTCCAGGCCCTCGTAGCATTGCAGGCGGATGAGGCGCGTGTCGAACAGTTCGGCAAGCGTCTTCGCAAGTTGCGTCTTGCCGACGCCCGCCGCCCCTTCGAGCAGCAGCGGCTTGCCGATCGTCACGGCAAGGTGCAACGCCATGGCGAGGTCGTCGGAGGCGACATAGCCATGATTTGCGAGATCGTCCTTCAGCGTCTTCCAGCTCATCGTATCCTTCCGGCAAAAAGGCGGGCCGGCCTCGTACCGACCCGCCCTCCCGCGTCCTCAGCCGTGCAGGCCGAGTTCGTGCGCCGTCCTCCAGATCCGCCAGTGATCATGGGGCATGTGCGTCTGCGTCAGCCCGAAGGACCGGAACGCGTCGTGCACCGCATTGGAGAAGGCCGGCACCGATCCGACATTCGGGCTCTCGCCCACGCCCTTTGCGCCGATCGGGTGATGCGGCGAAGGCGTGACGGTGAAGTCGGTCGTGTAGTGCGGTGTCTCCCAGGCGGTCGGCAGGAAGAAGTCCATCAGCGTGGCGTTCTTCACATTGCCCATGTCGTCGTACGCCATCTCCTGGCCCATCGCGATGGCATAGCCCTCGGTCGCGCCGCCGTGCACCTGGCCCTCGATGATCATCGGGTTGATGCGGGTGCCGCAGTCGTCCAGCGCGTAGAACTGCCGGACCTCATGCTCGCCGGTATCGACGTCGATCTCCATCACGCAGATATAGGCGCCGAAGGGATAGGTCATGTTCGGCGGGTCGTAGTAGCTCACAGCCTCCAGGCCCGGCTCGATGCCCGGGATGGCCTGGTTGTAGGCGGCAAACGCGATTTCCTTCATGGTCTTGAAGCGCTCGGGCGCGCCCTTGACCGCGAAGCGGTCGACGTCCCACTCGACGTCGTCGTCATGGACCTCCAGCAGGTAGGCGGCGATCATCTGCGCCTTGGCGCGAATCTTCCGGCCGGCCATGGCGGTCGCAGCTCCTGCGACAGGGGTCGAGCGCGAGCCGTAGGTGCCGAGGCCGTAGGGCGCCGTATCCGTGTCACCCTCCTCCACCGTGATATCGTCGGCGGGAATCCCGATTTCGGAGGCGAGTATCTGGGCAAAAGTGGTCGCATGGCCCTGGCCCTGGCTGATCGTGCCGAGCCTTGCGATCGCCGACCCCGTCGGATGGATGCGGATCTCACAACTGTCGAACATGCCGAGCCCGAGGATGTCGCAGTTCTTGACCGGGCCTGCGCCGACGATTTCGGTAAAGTGCGTGAGCCCGATACCGATCAGCCTGCGGGTCTTGCCCGCCTTGAAATCTTCGAGCCTTTGGGCCTGCTCCTTGCGAAGCCCTTCGTAGTCGACGGCCTTCAGGGCCTTGTCCCAGGCGGTGTGATAGTCGCCGGAATCATATTCCCAGCCGAGCGCCGAGTGATAGGGGAACTGGTCCTTGCGGATGAAGTTCTTCGCCCTGAGTTCGGCAGCGTCCATGCCGAGTTTGATCGCCAGCACCTCGATCATCCGCTCGATGAAATAGGCCGCTTCCGTCACCCGGAACGAGCAGCGATAGGCGACCCCGCCCGGAGCCTTGTTGGTGTAGACGCCGTCGACGGCCAGATAGGCAACCGGGATGTCGTAGGAGCCGGTGCAGATATTGAAGAAGCCGGCCGGGAACTTGGTCGGGTCGGCACAGGCGTCGAAGGCGCCGTGATCTGCTGTCACATGGCACCAGAGACCGGTGATCCTGCCATCCTTCGTGGCTGAAATCCTGCCCTTCATCCAGTAGTCGCGGGCAAAGGCGGTCGCCATCAGGTTTTCCATGCGGTCCTCGACCCACTTCACCGGAACGCCTGTCACGATGGAGGCGACGATGGAGCAGATGTAGCCGGGGTAGACGCCTACCTTGTTGCCGAAGCCGCCGCCGATGTCGGGCGAGATGATACGGATATTATGCTCGGCGATGCCCGAGATTAGCGAGGCAACCGTGCGCACCGCATGCGGCGCCTGGAACGTGCCCCAGACGGTCAGCTTGCCGTTCACCTTGTCCATCGAGGCGACGCAGCCGCAGGTCTCCAGCGGACAGGGATGGGTGCGATGGTAGTAGACCATCTCTTCCGCCACCACGTCGGCAGAGGCGAGCACCTTCTCGGTCGCGTCCCTGTCGCCCTGTTCCCAGGTGAAGATGTGGTTGTGATGCCGGCGCGGCCCGTGCGCACCCTCCGACTTGCCGGCCAGATCCTCGCGCAGCACCGGCGCATCGGGCGCCTCCGCCTTGAACGGATCGACTAGGACGGGAAGCTCCTCGTAATCGACCTCGACCAGTTCCACCGCATCGGCCGCGATATAGCGGTTCTCGGCCACGACGAAGGCAACCTCCTGGCCCTGGAACAGCACCTTGCCGTCGGCGAGCACCATCTGCACGTCGCCGGCTAGCGTCGGCATCCAGTGCAGCTTCAGCGGCGCCAGATCGGCGGCGGTCAAGACCGCGATCACGCCGGGAAGCGCCTTCGCCTTTTCAGCGTCGATCGACTTGATGCGGGCGTGGGCATAGGGGCTGCGAACGAAATCGCCGAACAGCATGCCGGGCAGCTTGATGTCGTCGACATAATTGCCCTTGCCCTGGGTAAAACGCGCATCCTCGACGCGCTTGCGGGCGGTTCCAAGACCCTTCAGGGCCGCCGTGCGCTCGGTTTTCGGGGGTGTCATCTCGTTCATTGTGCCGCCTCCTTGACCGCGTTAAGTTCGGCCGCCGCCGCGAGGATCGCCTTGACGATGTTTTGGTATCCGGTGCAGCGACAGAGATTGCCGGACATGCCGAAACGGACCTCCTCCTCGGTCGGGTCGGGGTTCTCCTGCAGAAGGCGATAGGCGCGCGTGATCATCCCCGGCGTGCAGAAGCCGCATTGCAGGCCGTGGTGCTCCTTGAACATCGTCTGCAGCACGTGCAGCCCGTCCGGGGTGCCGAGGCCTTCGATCGTGGTGACATTGGCGCCGTTCGCCTGGGCGGCAAAGACGGTGCAGGATTTTATCGACCTGCCGTCCATGTCGATGGTGCAGGCACCGCAATGGGTGGTCTCGCAGCCGATATGTGGTCCGGTGATCGAAAGCTCTTCGCGCAGCACGTGGATCAGGAGTTCGCGCGGCTCGGCCAGAAGCTCGACGGGCTTTCCGTTGACCGTCAGCTTGATGTGCATCTTGCTCATGAAAACCTCCTTCAGGCGCGCGACGTGGCGCGTTCGATCGCGCGGCGCAGGATGACGGCGGCTGCATGGCGCTTGAATGCCGCCGGTCCCTTGTTGTCGTCCTGAGGGTTGATCACCGCCTGCATCGCATCGACCGCATTGTCGATGTCGGCCGCCCCGAGCGAGGAACCGACGAGGGCGTCGCCAGCCGCCTCGCACCAGACGGGCGTGTCGGAAAGATTGGTCATCGCGATCGATGCGGCGGAACAGTTGCCACCCGATTTTGCGATGATGACCGCGGCGGCGGCCGTGGCGTAGTCGCCCGTCTTGCGCTTCTGTTTGACATAGGCTTGGCCGCCTACCGGCACCTCGAAGCTCACGGCTGTCAGGATCTCGTCGTCCGCGCGGGCCGTGAAATAGGCGGCCTCGTAGAAATCCCGCGCCTTGACCGTGCGCTCGCCGTCCGGTCCCCGCAGGTGGTAGGTGGCGTCGAGACACTGCATGACGCCAGGCATGTCGTTGCCGGGGTCGCCGTTTGCGACATTGCCGCCGATCGTGCCGACGTAGCGCACCTGAGGATCGGCGATCTGCAGCGCCGCCTCGCGGATGATCGGCGCAGCGCTTCCGAGTGCTGCGCTCCCGATCAGTTCGTGCTGCGTGGTCATCGCGCCGATCGTCACGGTGCCACCATCGATGGCGATGCCCTTCAGCGCGCCGATCTTCTGCAGGTCCACCAGATGCGCAATGTCGGTCATGCGCATCTTCATCAGGGGGATGAGGCTGTGGCCGCCGGCGATTACGCGGGCGCTGTCGCCGAGATCGGCGATCAGTTTCACCGCCGCCTCCACGGTGTCCGGGCGGTGATAGTCAAAGGGTGCCGGTATCATCGATTTCCTCCCAGAAACGAAGCGCGCCGGCAGGCACGCCTCTGAAAAGAAATGATGAACCCCGTTCGGCCTGCCGCAACGTCAATCGCCCTGGCCGCGAACGGTTCTGCACGAAATGCGAAATAGCTGCACGAAACGCGAAGGCGCTCAAGAACAGTCGCGAACCTAGATGCTCAGCGCGTTCCGGACGCGTGGCACGAAGGCACGGCTGACGGGAGCGGACTTGAGGGCGGCGACGCCCTCGAAAAGACATCGGCCGTTGTCTTTGGCTCGCTCAAAGGCTGCGACCTGCTCGATGTTGACGAGATAACTGCGGTGGGTGCGGACGAAATGCAGCGGATCGAGACGCCTCTCGACGGCCGATATGGAGAGCGGACAGAACAGCTTTTCGTCGGCGGTGTAGATGATCGAGTAATGTCCCTCAGCCCGGATCGCGGCGACCTTCGCCGGCTCGATGAAATGGATACGCTTGTCGCGCTCGTAGGGCAGCCGGCTGTTTTCCGGCAGATGACCATCCGCCGCAGCCTTGAAGAATTTGGGAGCGACCGCTGTTGCGGGGACGGCCGGGGGCGACGCAGTCATGGTCGCGGCCGGCACTTTCGCCCCGGTCAGAACGAAGTTGGTCGCCGTCAGCAGGAAGGTGCCGCAGATCACGAAGGCCGACAGCATCACCAGCAGCGCCAGCACGCCGTTGTCGATGATTGGCGCGACGTCGCCGGTGGCTTCGCCAATCCGGAACCCGGTCCAGCCGACGGCGACGAAATGGACGAGCACCACCGACAGCCCGAAGATGACGGCGCCGATGAAGATGCCGCCGGTCGTCCGCCTGGAATAGGAGATCCGCAGCGCCAGGATTCCCATGATCGTCGCGCCGGAGATGGCGAGCACCACGCCCTGCGGCTCGAAGCTCGGCAGGCAACCGCGGATGCCGGACATGCCGACATAGTGCATGGCGACGATGCCATTGCCCAGAATGGCGCCGGCAATCGCGGTGTGAATCCAGGCGCGTCCGGCATAGTGCATGATCAGGAAGGCGATCCCGCACATCAGGACGGCGATCAGCGCCGAGCCGAGCGTGTTGATCGCGTCATAGCTGATCGGCACCGGCAGGTTCATGGCCAGCATGGCGACAAAATGCATCGACCAGATACCGCCGCCCAGCGCCATCGCGGCCATGACGATCATGAATTTCCGCCTGAAGTCGGGCAGCGCACTGATTCCACGCGTCAACGTGAGCCCCGTGAACGAGGCCATGATCGAGACCGCGATGGAAGCGAACACCAGAGCGAGATCGTAGGTAGGTGCCAGCATGAAGCGACTATCGCCTATTTAAGAGACAATGTGCCAGCCAAACTAGCAAGCTTTCCCGATAGCGTCATCTATCGGGCGAATATCTCAGTCCGGTCATTTTCTGCAAACCAGATGTTGCGCCAGACAGTCGGTCGACCCCGGCACGCCCGCAGCCGCGCCGCGAAAGCTTCGAATTAAGCCGCTGTTCCCCACTGACTCCATCAATAGGCACTGGACATGAATGCGCCGCTGATGATGGTCATGATAAGGATCCTGAAATCCATCCAGATCGACCAGTGATCGATGTAGTGATTGTCGTACTTGGCCCGCAGTTTCATCATTTCGCAGGCCTCGCAGATTTCTTCGGGCGTGCCCCGCAGTCCCTTCAGCTGTGAGAGGCCGGTGATGCCTGGTCGGACCCGGTGGCGGTGATGCCAGTTCGGGATCATGTGTTCGAACGGCTTGCCCTTGAAATGAAAGCCTATTGGCAGTGGCCGCGGTCCGACGATCGACATGTCGCAGTTAATCACATTGATCAGTTGAGGTAGTTCGTCCAGCGAGGTCCGCCGCAGGAATGCGCCCACACGTGTGACGCGCGCGTCCCCTCGGGCCGTCAGCCGGTCACCGCGCACGTCTGTCTGGGCCACGTACATCGACCGGAATTTCAGCATCATGAACGGCACCTGGTTGCGTCCCAGGCGCGGCTGGCCGAAGAAGACTGGGCCTGAATCTTCCAGCTTGATCGCCGCGGCAATGACAAGCATGGGGATGAAGAGGATGGCGAGGGCGGTAACGGAAAAGAGCAGGTCGAACCCGCGCTTGAGCCCTTCGCGTGTACGACTGCGCAACTGTGCCTTCAATTGGACGAGGTCGACGGAGTTGTCTTCGCCGACCTGGGCGTGCCACATCGGAATATCGAACATCGACAGGTCATGCACCAGTTGGAGCGCGTTCGCACCGCTTGTCCTGCCAGTCACAAGAAGGAGATGATCGATCGCCTCGGATCGGATCGCATCGGCAATTCTGTTGCGAACGCTCGTCATGTCCGTCCCGCCCATCGGAATGATGATGGAGACGATCTGGAGCCCGATCGGCAATTCGGGCGCCTTGGGGGGGGCAGTCGTTGCCCGGTCGACGACCAGACCGATCCGCGCGCCTTCCGACGAAATCAGCCTGGCGAAAACGAGGGCGGTCGCCGCGTTGAACAGAACTGCGACGCCGACCAGGATCATGAGAAACAATTCATGCTTGCGATCGGTCAGATTGCCGGATGCGACGACGAACAAGGCCACCGGGCAAGAGGCAAGGATGCTCGATTCGACGACACCGATGACGCGGGCATGGGCATCCCCCAACCGCGTCGGATCGAATTCCTTCAGCATGAATTCGGCGATGACGATGCAGACGATATAGCTGGCAGCGATCAGCCATGTCACATGGTCCATCGCGCCGGCCGCCATGCCGCCTGCAACGACCAGGCTCCATGCCAATGCCGACGCGATGACGGTGCTGCCCGCGACGGCGGCCAGGAAGGCCAGTTGCACAAGCGGACGCATCGAAGACGGTGACACGACGAGCGCCAGCGGATTGGCCGCTGCTTCCGGCACACCGCCTGCCATCGCCGCACGTCTACTCGGCGTTCCTGCATCGCCAGGCATGCGGGGACTGGTGAGAAACCCGTTCGATTTCCATAAGTACCGCGCTAGGCTGTTGACGTGGTACTTGCGATGGCTTCCGGTCGCCGATTCCGAACTCGTGCGCAGATGGTGGTGGACGAACTCGAGGTCAGGATAGACGAAGGTGGACAGGCCCGCCTTCCGCAGCCGGAAGCACAGGTTCACGTCCTCGTAGTACATGTAGAAGCCCTCATCGAAGCCACCGAAGGCTTCGAACACCGACTTGCGGATGAGCATGAAGGAACCATAGACCCAGTCGACCTTCGTGGGGCCGTCGAGGGGAACGCCCTCCAGCAGGCTCCGGCGATAGAATGCCGGCCGTCGCTGCCAATCGTCGGCTCCGAAGCCCCGCAAGACGGCGATCCACATCGATGGAAAGGAGCGGAAGTTGCGCTGATCGGTGAGATCGACATTGAGAAGGCGCGCGGCCACGACGCCGATCGCTATGTCATCCTCAAGGAATCGTACGGCATCGGCAACACGGCCGGCATGATACTTCGTGTCGGGATTGAGGATAAGCAGGACGCGCCCGTCCGCAATGCGCGCAGCCTTGTTGACGTTTGCACCGAAACCCATCCGTTCGGCGTTCTGCACGACCGTCATTTCCGGCCGGCTTCCCCCGACCTTTGTCAGGAAGTCGGGCTCGTTCAGATTGTCGACCAGAACAACCTCGTAGGTCAGGCCGGCCATTCCTGCGTCGATCGAAGACAGGCAATCGTGCACCAGTGCGCCGTGGCCATGGCTGATGATCAGTATCGATACGTCGACAGCCGTCATCGCATGAACTCGCTTATGATCTCGATCTTTTGCTCGATACGGCGCGACCAGTCGTGGGCCAGCATCGCCTCATGGCGACCGGCCGGGCTCATCGTCGCGTCGGCAAGCACGTATTCGCAGGCGGCGACGAAGGCGTCCGGCGTATTCGCGATGGCGACAAGGCCGGAAAAGCGCCTGGCGACGGGGACGTCGCGACCGACGACGGGCAGTCCGGCGGAGAGATATTCGTAGCACTTCAGCGCATCGCCGTTGCGCGTGATGTCGTTGAGGGGAAACGGCATGATGCCGACGTCCATACCCTTCATGAAGCCTGGCAGGTCGGCATAGGCCTGCGGACCGAGGACATGGATGTTGGGCACGTCGTTGAACACCGAGCGGTCGAAGCCGAACCAGACATAGCCGACGAGCACGATCGACCATGCCGGACGCAGCCTTGCCATGGCGACGAGTAGCGGGACGTCGATCTTCCACGGATCGAGGCCGCCGACATAGCCGATCACCGGCTTCGGCAACTGGGCGATCGATCCCGGCACGGGCGTGGCCGGGTTCAGGGCGGAGCCAAAGAAACCGACGTCGGCGGCGCAGTTGACCTCAAACGTCGCGGGATTGCTTTTTCGGCGAGGTGCGCACAGCTCCTCGGTAACGGCAAAGACGAGGTCCGATGCGCGGCAGGTTTCCGCATCCAGCTGGCGCACCGTCCGTCTCTGCGCATCTGTGCTGGCAAGGGCTGCGTCGTCGTCGCCGTTTTCATAGATCTTGAGTTCGGCCGGAAAGGCCTCCAGCAGCGCCCCGGAATTGTACATGAAGGTCCAGAGGCAGATCTTGCGAAAGCCGAGCCGCCGAGCCTCACGTCTTGCGAGAACCGCGAGCAGGCGCCCGCTGAGATGAGCGGCGACAGGGGTTCGCGACTGGCCGGGCATTGCGAAGGGTCTCGGCCGATATGCCCAGATTCCGTCCGCCACAGGCCGCAAGCCCCATTCCCCACCAACCCCACGGCTTTGGATGCGCGCCATCCGAAAAACCGATGAAACGGATTCGAACGGCTCAACCACCAGCACCCTGTGACCGCGCTCGGCCAGGCCGAGGATGGTATAGTCGGGATTGGACTTCACGACCCCCCAATTCGATGTCGCGATGCAAACGATATCGAGCGGTGTGCCGTCGGCAGCACATATTACGCAAGCCCGGCCGCTTTTCCGACCGCATTCTGTTTCGGCATCCGGGATCAGCATTCCGGCACGCTCCCGCGATCCATCGTGACGATACCGTAGTAGCTCAACGGGCCGAGCGCGGGTGCACGCGCGATCAGGTGATCCAGTCCCGTCATGAGGCCAATGCCCCAGCGATTGTCCAGGAACGGTAGATACCCACCCATCCGCAGAAATACGACCTGGGGAAAGGACGTCCCTACATGGCCGGGGAAACTGGCCTGCAGTTTCGCAAGCCGCGCACGGTCGAGGGGATATTCGTCGTCGCTGGATTCCTTCTGTATGCTCAGCCGCCCCGGAAGCGTCGCGCGTGCGAGCATGAGAAGCGGGTTGAGACCCATCGTCTCGATGAAAGCGGCCTTGCCGCCCGGCTTGAGAACGCGCCCGACGGTTTGTGCTGCATTTTCCAGGTCCAGATGATGGAGGACAAATCCTCCGCAGACAGCGTCGAAGCTCTCATCTTCGAAGGTCAGGCTCTTGCAGTCCATTACGGTGAAGGTGGTTCGATCGGAAACGCCGGATGTCTCGGCGCGCCGGATGCTGTAACCGATGGAGCGCGGCGAGATGTCGACCCCCTCCACGACCGCACCACGATGCGCGAGCGCGACCGACAAAAATCCCTTGCCGCATCCCAGGTCCAGGATGCGCATCCCGGGCTTCGGATCGATGTGGGCGAAAACCGCTTCCACGAACCGGTCGAGATCAAGGTCCTTGAACCATGGAACAGCCGGATCGCAAAGATCGTTGGCTAAAATCCGCAACGCTTGCTCGTCGGCAGCCGATCGCTCGACCACCTGGTCCCAGAAGTCAGCTTCGCGATCCGGTATAGTCACTTGCGCCTCCGACGTGGCCTCGGACTCGAAAATGCCAATAGCTAATGCGGCGATGCACTTCGGTTCACCCTGACGGCGAAGGGCGTCTCTGTTGCCCGGCTATTTCCCAGCCAAACGGCCGCGCAACTCTGAACCGGCTTAGTGTCCACTGGAGGACAGGGCTTCGTTGAGCGAGCCGTCGGCCTGGCCGATCGAGAGAGCTTCCCTCTTGTTGGCAGCCAGATACCAGAGCCTGAGGCGCCCGTCCTCAACTAAGGCAGCAGGCGCGAGAACCTGATGCTCGTCGGGAGCGCCTGACGGCCCCGGCTTGACGATTGGACCGGAACCAAATTTCCACGGCCCCTCCGGTGAACTACCCGTCGCAACGCCGATCTCCCGTTCTTCTCCGTTCAGCCCGGTATAGAACAGGAGGTACTCGCCGGCTTCCCGTTTGACGAGATAGGGTTCAGCAATGCCGTCCTTGCGCCAGTCGTCGAACTGGCCCGGACCCGCAATCGGCTTTTCCCCTTTCGTCCAATTAACGCCATCCGTTGACGTTGCGCTGAGCAAGTATACCCCGCCGGCACCTATGGCGGAAAAGTCAGTATATGAATGGCCAACATACACCATATGGAATATGCCATCATCCAAAAGAACAGTCGGACTATAGATCGCGTCGTTGTCGTACCAACCCTTCGTAGGCGTCATGATCGGGTCGCCCGACAAACGGTCGAAGGCGCCTCCGTCGTTGGAGGTGGCGAGCCACAAAGCGGCCGGGAAGCCGCGGGTTGGATTGCCTTCATCCCGATAACCGGAAAAATAGAGCAACCACCGGTCGTCCTGCCGGACAACTGCAGCAGATTCGACGTTCTCGTCCCACTGGCCGCTCCGCCCGGCCATCACCACACCGTTGACACCGTCGAAAGAACCCGAGGTCTTCCAGTTCTGGCCGTCCGAAGAAGACGCCTTTGCAATCACCGTGCGGCCCTTACCGGTATCGAGGTCGGTATAAAACATGACGTATCCGTCCTTCGTCTTCACGATCGAGGGATCGGAAGCGATCACGCTTCCTCTATAATACCATTCGGATTTCGTCAGGCCTGCGAAGTTCTCTTCGGCCGCCACTTCGTTCTTGAACAGCGGCGCATGGCCTTCAAGCATAGATTGAAGGCCGGCACCTGCGAAGAGGCCGGCGAATGCTATGCCAGTCCAAACAAGAACTTTCTTCAGCATCTCGTATCTCTTTCCGGAGACGAAAAATGCGGAATGCTCGTATTCTGGATCTACTACACGGGGAATAGATATTGTTATAGAGTGCCCCATGCGTCCCGAATGGTCAACATGAGCTAAATTAGCATATCCTGCATCTCTGTACGAACAAAACGACTCCAAGAGCCGGGGAGCCAGCCCGTGAGCGAACGAGAGGTCAGAGATTATCCAGTCGTCATCCTTTGCGGCGGCGAAGGCACCCGCTTCGGACAGGCAACGCAGAACATGCCCAAGCCGCTACTGGAGATCGGTGGTGAGCCGATACTCCTCCACATCATGCGCATCTACGCCCGTCACGGGTTCAAGCGCTTCATTCTGTGCCTCGGCTACCGCGGAGCGATGATCAAGGACTACTTCCTCGGCCGGGACGTTCGCGAGTGCGACCTGCGCCTGGACCTGGAGCACGGGACGCAGACGCTCCTGGGAGGAGCGACACCGCTCGACTGGGACGTGACTTTCGCCGAAACCGGACACAAGACTGAGACGGGTGCCCGTGTCCAACGCGTCTCCCAGTATATCGACACGCCAACCTTCCTGCTGACCTATGGCGACGGACTTGCCGACATCGACCTCGGCAGGCTTCTGGCGTTCCATCGCTCGCACGGGAGGATCGGCACGGTGACCGGCGTGCGGGCACGCTCGCAATTCGGCGAGATGGTGCTGGAAGGTGATACTGTGCGTTCGTTCATCGAGAAGCCCCAGGTCAGCGCCATGATCAACGGCGGCTTCTTTATCTTCGAGCGTCGGTTTCTGGAATACCTGTCGGCGGAAGCCGATTGCATTCTGGAGCAGCAGCCACTTCGCCGGTTAGCGGGCGATGGCGAACTGAAGGTCTTCGAGCATGGCGGCTTCTGGCAGTGCATGGATACGTTCAAGGACTACCGCGCGCTCAATGAAATGTTTGAACGCGGCGGCGCACCCTGGACGAGGATTGCGTCGGGACCAGTACCATGAGCGTGCTCGTCACCGGTGCATCGGGCTTTGTCGGCAGTTGGCTGACGAAGGCTCTTGCCAATGACGGCCATCGCATTGTTGCCCAGATGCGCCGGCCGCCCTCGACACTGTTCAAGAAGCTCGGCCTCGATGCTCAACCTCTCGTCGAGGTCGTCATCGAACACGACATCGCCGAAGTCGCAAGGACGTGCCGGCCGGAAACGCTGTTTCATCTCGCCGGCATGAGCCAGGTAGGCCAAGCGCAGGAAAACCCGCTTCTCGCCTTTGAAACGAATGCCCGACAGACGTGGCAGTTGCTGGAGGCCGTGCGCAACATGCCGACCTCGCCCAGAACCGTGGTGGCCTCCACCGACGCTCTCTACGGCGAAACCGGCAACACCCCGGCGACTGAAGCCCATCCTCTCAATGCGCTCGGACCTTACGAAACCTCGAAGCTGATGGCGGACGTCGCGGCACGCGCCTACGCGCAATTCGGCCTGCCGGTCGTCGTTGCGCGCCTGGGCAACGTCTATGGTTACGGCGACGAAAATCACGCGCGCATCGTTCCCGGCACGCTCGAGGCGATCCGCAACGCCCGCGCCCCGCGCCTTCGTGGTGGTGGCCGCGCGGTTCGCAGCCTTCTTCATATCGACGATTGTATTGCCGCCCTTCGACTGCTGGCGGAACATGCCGCCGAGCCGGGCTTACGGGGCGAAGCGTTTAACGTGTCCGGCGAGCCGGCGATGACCACGCGTGCGATTGCGCGGCTGACGCTCGACGTGTTCGGCAGAGAGGACATCGAACCCGAAATTTCAGACGACGCGCCCGGCGAAACATCGCGGCGGTTCTCCAGTTCCGCCCGCCTAAGGGAAACGCTCGGCTGGCGTCAGAAGATATCGATGAAGGAAGGACTGTTGAGGATCAAGAAGGAGATGGAGGCGGAATAGGCATGGGCCAGACCATCGAGCAGTTGTTTCGCGACCGATCCGTCCTCGTCACCGGACACACGGGCTTCAAGGGCTCCTGGCTTTGTCTCTGGCTGCTGGCGATGCGGGCAAAGGTCACCGGCTTCAGCGACCGCGTTCCGACGGCGCCGGGCGCATTCGAACTGATGGCGCTTGGCGGTGAACTGACCGACGAGCGTGGCGACATCGTGGACGCCGAGGCGGTGCTGTCGGTCATCACCGCCGCCCGGCCAAGCGTCATATTCCATCTCGCCGCGCAGCCAATCGTCCGACAGGGCTTCAAGCAGCCCTACGCGACGTTCGCAGCGAACGTGCTCGGCACGGTGTCGGTGCTGGAAGCCGCGCGTAAGGTTCCGTCCGTACGGGCGGTGGTCGTTGTGACCAGCGACAAGGTCTACCACAACAACGGCGCGGCAAGGCGGTTCCGCGAAACCGACGCACTTGGCGGGCACGAACCCTATGGCGCAAGCAAGGCCGCAGCAGAGATCGTGACAATGGCCTACCAATCCGAGGCGTTTCACGAAGGCGCTCAATCCCCGAACCGGCCGGCGATTGCCGCAGCCCGTGCCGGAAACGTCATCGGTGGAGGCGATTGGGCGGCGGACCGTCTCATTCCGGATCTCGTCCGCGCGATCGCCGACGGGCGCGATCAGGAAATTCGCCAACCGGGCGCGATCAGGCCGTGGCAGCACGTTCTCGAACCCATTGGCGGATACCTCTGCCTCGCCGGCGCTCTGATCGACGCCCCCGCTTCATCCCCTGCGGCGGTAAACTTCGGCCCGAACGAAATGGCGCCGCCGGACGTGGCGCAGATCGCCACCATGTTCCTCGACGCAATGCCGTCGCACCGGACCCGCCTCCTCATCAGGGAGAAGACTGGGGGAGAGGCCACGACGTTGCGGGTGGATTCAGGCCTCGCGCTGAAGGAGCTATCCTGGAGGCCAGGCTGGAACACCCACGAGGCGGTCGCCAGGACGGCCGACTGGTACCGCGCCTGGTTTGAGCGAGGCACCGACATGCGACGCTTCTCGATGGAGCAACTAGAGAGCTACCGGCAATCGAGCCCCGTCCTGGCGCTCCGTGCTTCTGAGCCTATGGGCCCGCACTGAAGGGCCGACGCCCTGCCCGGTTGCGGAGCACCGCGACAGCATGCGCGCGCGCATTCGCGATCTCGGCCAAGCGACTGCTCAGCTGGTCCATCCGTGTCACGTCCGATTCCGTGACGAGAATGACCCCCGGAACGACGGTCATCAACAGGCCCGTATCGGCGGAGCGACCGAGGGCATGGGTGTCCCAGAAAACATAGCGGTAATCCCTGAACGCTGCCGACAGCAATGTCTCAAGCGCGCCGGCGGCCACCAGTTCGCTCATACCGGCACCCGGCTCGCTGCCGGCTGGCAGTATATCGAGATCGCTTCCGACCTGGAGCACCGCATGCGGATAGAGATCCGGCTTTTCCGGAAGCTGCCTCATGCCAGTTCTGTTCGCTGAATTGGCCAAGCGGCTCAAGCCGGATGTTGCCAGATCGGCATCGATCAGGAGGGCCTTGGTGCCGTCGAGCTTTCTGGCGGCACGCGCCAACGCGATTGCCAACGTCGTCGTGCCTTCTCCGCCCATGCAGCCTGTTACGAGAAAGCTGCGCCTGCCCTCGCCTCGTCCCAGATCAGCAAGCAGCCTCGCCGCGTCGTTGACGATCAACTCGGAACGGACGAACGGCGTCATCGACCGGCTCCGCGCTCTCCGATCGCCCGGACAATCGTGCGGCCGTCCACGAGGCCGGCGACATCCTGATCGCTTCTCACCTTTGGTCTCAGTGCATCGAGCAGCAGGATGACGCCGCAGGTGGCAAGCAAGGAAAGACCGGCCGCCAGCATCAGCAGCCGCATCCGGGACGACGCCGGCGTGACGCCAGCCTGAGGCTCTGCGATGACGACAACGTTGGAGATCTGCGCGGCTGCGATCTCCTGCGCGATGCGCGCATCGTCGCTACCCTGCTGGAACCGCTGCTGTGTCAGGCGGAGGCGTTCGACGTCGCGCAGCTTCCGGCTGAGCAACAAGGCCGCTTCCTCGATTGCCTTCAGCTCGTCTTCCGCTTTTGCCAGATCGCGCGAGAGGGAAGCAGCCTTTCGCTCCGTCGAAGCCGATTGGAGAAGGGCATCGGCACGATCCTTGAGAAGAGCCTCGCGTAGCGGATTCGGCACCGTCACCGCCTCGCCCGGGACGCGCGCGGGTTGTCCCGAAAGATAGGCGTCGAGATCCTTGATCTGCTCCGACAATCCTTCGACCTGGGGCGAGCGCGGTCCCGCACGCCGGCTCTCCGATTGGACCTGCAACCTGATATCGAACTGCTTCAGTTCCAGAGCCTCGCGCAACGCGTTCGGTCGTTGGGAGGTGGAGGAGGGTATCCGTTCGGGCAAAGCCGCAAGCTGCCGATCGATCTCTCCGATGCGGGCATTGGCCGCCTCGACGGTCGATCCTGCGTCCTGCAGCGCGCGCGTCAGCTGTTCGCGCCGCTGGACCGCAAGGCTCCTCTGGTCGTCAATCGACCAGGCCGACAGTTTCTGTCGTTCCGCGCTGTAGCTGTCTTCCGCAACCAGCAGCGCCTTGTCCAGCTTTGCAAGCTCGCTTGCAAAGAAGTGCGGAACACGGTCGTCGGTATAGATATCCTCCCGCTTGGCCATATAGGTAGCGATGAAGCGGCGCAGCAGTTCCTCTCCTCCTCGCGGATCGGGATAGGACAACTGCAACTCGATGACGTCTGAACGCGTAACGTGGGAAATCGACAGATAGCGCTGCAGGGCGACGGTGACCATCTCGAGCTTGCTCAACTCTGGCAGGATGCCGATTCTCACGAAAACGCCGCGAACCTGCTCCTTGACATAGTTGACCGTATGCTTGACGAACCGCTTGACCTTCTGGACGAAGGTAACCGCCGGGTCTTCCCCATAGAAGAAATCCTCCCCCAGCCCCTCGACCACCTCTCGGACGATGCCAGGATCCTTCATGATCTGAACCTCGGCAGTGATGTCCTCGATACGCTTGGAGATCGGAATGACCTGCTGCGTCGTCTGCGTCGAGACGGTCGGCGGCGCCGACAGTTCGTTGCCGAAGCGAAGCATCAGTTGCGCGCCCACGTCGTAGCTGGGGTTGATCAATAACAGGTAGACGATGCTGGCCAGCACCGCGATCACCGGCGCAATGGCGATCCATATCCAGTTGTGGGCCAGCGCGGTCAACAGCTTGAGCACATCCGGCGGGGTCCATATGACGCTTGAACGGGCATTGGTGCCCATGCGACCGTCTTCATGTGGCGCCGTCCGGGAACCGTCCGTTTCGGCCCGCCGGCCAATCTCGCTGGCGCGGTACTGGTTCATTGAACCGCTCCCCGCACCTCTGCCAATGTCGGGCATTTAGTGCTGGACCGTCCGACGAAGACAAGATCGCCGGGTTCCAGCCTGGTCAGCGGGTCGGCGGACATCAAGGTCGGCGTGGATGCTCCTGTGTCCCGCAACAGCGTAAGCCGGCAGGAAGATGGTGTCGCCACATCGGCGCTGGGCAATTCCGCCCCCGCCGCCTCGAGCGAGCTCGATATGGTCTTGATCGAGGCCCTCGCATCGAGAATCTCGAACTGGACGCCGGCGACGTCGCCCAGAAGCTCGAGGCGAAGCTGAAGATCGTATGCGGCACTTTCCTCGGAAAGCACGGCCTGGCGCGCCCTCGCCTGGGCCAGCGAGGCAACCGTCTGACCTACCTGTCCCTGTATCTCGACATAGTCGCGGCGAAGCTCGAGAATCCGGCTGGAGGTTATGCTGCCGTCGGCAAAGAGGGGCTCCAGGCGCTTCAGATCGCCTTGGACCAGTTCCAGTTGCGTTCGCAGGGATTGCGACACGGCCTCCTGCGAGCTGATATCCTCGCGATTGATCTGCGCAGATGCGTCGATCCGCCGAAGTGCGATCGCACGATTTTCAAGCCGCGCGGCCAGCGTGCGCCGCTCGGTCGCAAACAGCAGCCCCGCCTCTTTCTCGCCGATCAGTTCCTTCGCCTCCGCGGGCAAATCGACCGCCTGCGAGCGCCGCATCTCGGCGACCAGCCGCTGCTCCTTGACGAGCGCGCGCGCAAGCCTGGCCTTCGCGCTGATCAGGCGCTCCCTACCCTCGTTGATCTGCAGCTCTATCGAGACGTCGTCGTTTGCGCGCCGCCCCTGGCCTGCGAGCGCCAGCGCGTGCGCCACACGCATGCCCGGCGTGAAGGCGATCTCGCCGGGTCGGGAAACGTTGCCGCCGACGATGACCGGCCGCAGCCGATCGATCGTCAGGGAGAAAGCCGTATCGGGAAGCCCGAACTTCCGATCGATGAGCGCACCGACCTCTTTGCGGGCCTGCTCCAGGTCGTGCAGGCCGGTAGCAGTTCCAAGTCCCGGCAGCGACAACTGGCCGCCGCGGCCGATCTCGAAGACGTCGGACAGGTCCGGTTGGCCGAAGACCTTGAGCCTCACGCGATCGCCTTCTCCAATCGGGAGCGGCTCTATATCCTGGGCGATGTCCTGGGCGCGCGACGGCGCATTCGCGAGGACCGCGAACACAAGAAACATATGGCAAAAAACTTGCGACAGACGGCTCACTACGCCTCCTTCAGTCGCCTCAGCGCATTGTCACCCGACCAGGCTTTAATTTCGCCATCACGTGATCTGGATCCCCGTCCCCGAATGCAAAGACTTCGATACGCACAACGGTGCCGCCGCGGTCCGGCCCACCGAAACTCAAGCTTCTGAAATCAACCCTGTCGGCATTCTGCTATCGAATTGGCCCAAACCCGGCCTTTGACGCCTCACCCGGGAGGCTACGATCAAGCCGGGTCATGTCGCCGGTGACGCGTCTTTGCAGATGCGCCTTGCGCCCTGCCGCACGAACTGTCGAACGGATTGCGCTGCAGGTCAAGCCGTCCGGCAAAAACGATCGATCGAATGCACTCTTGACAGAGAGCTTGCAGATCGCGACCAGCGATTTCAACGCTATTCCGTCCACCGAAACGCCATGCGCGCAGTATTCAAATGTTACTTGCAGTAATGTTGGCACTCTTCATATAGTCTTGCCACGAGGACGCCACCGCGCCCGGAGTTGTGAGCGGAGCGCTGATGTGAAACCGCAAGCAATCGGCCTTCGTTCCTGGTCAGCATCATACGCCATCCTTTGCCTCGGCCTCGGGATTGCGGCGATCCTCTCGCTTGGGCCCTTCAAGGGATTGCTTGCCGTACTCGGCCTCATCGGCGTTTTCGTGAGCATTTCACAGCCTCTCGTCGCGCTTGCGGTGCTGATCTTCGCCAATACATCCCTTCAGGTCATCGGCAGCAGCCATATCCTCGGCCTGCCGAGCAGCCTGTCCAAGATCTACGGAGCCATCGCCCTCGGCTCCGTCATCCTCCACATGGTGTTCGCTGGCTGGAGGCTGACCGCATCTGCGATCTACAAGCCGATCTTCCTTTTCCTTGCCCTCGTCGTCGGCTGGGATCTTGCAGTGCGCTATCCCGAAACGGGGATGCTGGAAGGAACGAGCCGGTTGCTTTTGACGATATTGTTGACTGCGCTCTCTGCCACGATCGCGGGCCAGTCGCAGCGGGCTCTCGATGCGACGATAATGATCCTGTCCGCCGCCATGGCCCTCACGGGGATCATCGGCCTGATGGAACACTTCCTGCCTTCGCTCGCAATCGAATCCGATGACCCACGTCTCGCACTCGGCGCGCTCGGCGGCGTGATCGACAGCGAGTCACTCGACGGCGTCATCATCAAGCGCATCACTGGCGGCATCGGCGACGCCAACTGGCTTTCCTATTCGATCGCCATGTCGATGCCGCTCATTCTCTACGCCTGGCAGCGCTGGACAGACTTCTGGACCCGCTCCGTCGTCGCAGCCTTCGGGCTCCTGCAGATGATTGCATTGACATTGAGCTACACACGCACCGGCTTCTTCGGGCTCGGGATCGCGGGCCTGTTCCTGTTTGTCCGTGGCGTAATACCGCTTCGACTCGCGCTTGCCGCTGGAACGACCATGCTGGTGGGGCTTCTGATCTACCTTCCGCCCGGTTTTCTCGACCGAATGTTTTCCCAGAAGTATCTCAGCGAGGGCAGCACGCCGCTGCGAAGCCTGCTCGTTACCCGCGCCGCCGATATCTGGCTCGATAGCCCGGTATTGGGGCATGGATACAAGGCTTTCGGCTTCAAGTTCTACGACGACGTGCGCGAGCATCTGCCAGACGATATCCGTCTTCAGGCCTGGATCGACGATATGGAACTTGCCGTCAACGAAGGACGGGAACTGGTCTCCAATATCGGCGCGCACAACCTCGAACTTGAGATTCTGGTCGAATACGGGGCAGTTGGACTGGTTCTTTTCTCCATGGTTTTCTTCGCAGCGTTCCGCGAGCTCTGGAGAATGGAGAAAACCGGCCCGCCGCGACTGCGCCTGCTCGCCATCACCCTGGAGGCCAGCCTGCTGGCGTTTCTGGTTTGCAGTCTTTTCGGCCATGCAAAATTATTGAAGCTGCTCTGGATTGTCCTGGGCCTGGTCATGGCCGCGCGACGCATCTCCGTCGTCGGCGACAGCCCGGTCCGTAGTCTGCTTGCGCCAAGAAGCGCCAGATGAAAACTCCCTCTGGCACCCGGCATGTGCTCTACGTTCACCCCAACTCCGAGGTCGGCGGCTCCGACATCGCCCTCGCCCGCACGCTGGAAGCCATGCGATCGACCGGCCAACGCAGCTCGGTCATCCTGCCCTGCGACGGCCCGATTGTGGAACGTCTGCGTGCGGCCGGCGCCGAGGTTCATTTCCTGCCGATGCAGCAGCTGCGGACGCTGCCGTCCGTCAGCTATCAACTCGGCTACCTGCTGAAATTCCTTCCGACCGTTATGCGCCTGAAAGGGAAGATCCGTCAGATCGAACCGGATCTGGTCCACTCCAATTCCCTCTACTGCCTCTACGGAGCTTGGGCGGCAAAACTCGCGGGTAAGCCTCACATTTGGCATGTCCGGGAAATGGCTCCGTCCGTTCCGGTCCTGACGCCGCTGTTTGCCGCCATGGTGCGCCGCCTTTCGACGATCATTCTGGCCATGTCTGACCCGTGCGTCGATGCGCTCTACGGCCTCTGGCCGCGACAGGTCGTCGTGATGCCCGACGCGCTGGATGGCGAGGCCTTCCGGAAATCTCTTCAGCCGGGCCATTTGCGAGCCGATCTCGGTGTAGGCGTCGACACACCGATCGTCGGCTTTGCCGCCCGTCTTGACCCATGGAAGGGCTGCCACGTCTTTCTGGACGCCTGCGCACTTGTGGCTGCGCGGCATCCCAAGGCAATCTTCGTCGTCAGCGGTGGCTCGCCGCCAGGCCTCGAAGGGTATGAACGCGAATTGAAGCGCAAGGCCGCCGCGCTCGGCCTTGGCGAGAGGCTACACTTCCTCGGCTGGCGCTACCGGCTGGACAGCATGGTAGACCTGATGGATGGCCTTGACGTCTTCTGCCATACATCCATCACGCCGGAACCCTTCGGGCTGGTCCTGCTAGAAGCCATGTCCGTGGGAACGCCGGTCGTTTCCGTTAAGGCGGGCGGACCTCTTGCGATCGTGGAGGATGGGGTATCCGGCATCCTGCTGCCGCCCGGCGACGCGCCGGCGCTCGCCGAACAGATATCCAGCCTGCTCGAATTTCCGGACCGCGCAACGGCGATCGGTGCTGCCGGGCGCCTGCGGCAGGAACAGGAATATTCCGTGCCGATCTTCGTAAAGCGCCTTTCGGCTATCTATGAACGGGCCCTTCCCCCGGGTAATACCAAGTCTCGATGATAGGGACCGACAGGACCGGCTCGATCGGGTTTTCTGGCTAGGTGAGGTCCGCGGAGCTGTTGCATCGGCCACGGACCTCGACGACGCCAGAAAGCCCGAGAAGCCGGCCGCAGGTGGTTTATGGCTGGCCTCCGGCGTCGTTGCGACGCTTGGCCGATGCGACAGCATCGCCCTGCGCGCCGCGCCTAGCCGGCGACCAGCCATAAGCCATCCTATAGTCCCCTATCATCGAGACTTGGTATAAGCCCCATGGCGCTATCGGTCATCTGACGGGCAAGGGCTGCAGGGGTGTGGTGTGCGAGGAATCGGGCCTTTGCAGCCTGTCCAAGAATTTCGCGCCGGGCAGGATCGTCAAGTAGCACGGCGAGCGCGGCTCGCAGCCCGTCGACATCATCGATCGCAACGACAAGCCCGGCCTCCCCGTCCGGGACGACGCGCGGCATGTCTCCCGCCGCGCTCACGATAAGCGCTTTTGCCCGCGCCATGCCCTCCAGGCAGGTCATCGGCAGGCTGTCCTTGCGCGAGGGAACCACGATGACGTCACTTGCGTCGATCCAGTCTGTCGGCCTTTCGACAAAGCCGGTGAAAGTGACCCGATCGGCGATGGCAAGCGTTGCCGCCATTTGTTTCAGTTCCGCCTCCGTCTCGCCCACGCCGACCAGAACCGCATGCCATCCTGCGTGAGCGGCAAGACTGCCCAGCGCCTTGAGAAATATGTCCTGCCCCTTACCCGGGTGAAGCCGTCCCAGCACGGTGCAGACAACGACATCCGACGGCAGCCCTAGATCTGCGCGCGCCGTGACCGCGGGCACGGCGATGGCCGCTGCGTTCCATGCGATGGAGGAAGACCGCGCACCGGCGCTCCGGACCTCATCCAGCGCAGCATAGGAGCCGACGAGAACGTGGTCCGCCAGCCCCACCAGCCGGCGATCCACGCCCTCGTAGAAGCGATGAACGCCCTTGTGGGTGTGTCCCAGCCAACCATGCATGTGGCAAAGCCATGGTATTCCCAGGATTGGCCGGCTCATGGCGGCAAGAAGGTTGGCACGCATGTCATGGGTATGGATCACACTTATTTTGTGCGCGCGCAGGATCCTTACGAGACGCATTGCGCTGAGCGGTGACAAAGCCAGCCCGCTCCACGGCAGCCAGACAAGCGGCACCGTTCCATTTGCCGTCAGCCTGGCCTCCAGTTCCCGATCGCGCCTGTCAGCCACAAACACCAGCAACGGCTCCGCATCCGGCTGTCGGGCGAGCTCCGGCATCAGCCCCTCCAGCAGAGACTCGATCCCGCCGATCCGGTCATATCGGCTCTTGAGGTGGGCAACCCGCAACTGGCTAGGCCCTCCCCTCGAGAAAACCACCTCGCAACCGATGATAGGCCGCGCCGCAGATCACAACACCCGTCAAAAGCCGCATCACGAAAACGGAGACGGCCGCTCCGGTCGCGCCATATGCGGGTATGAGCAGGAAGCCGGCCGTGCCGACGACGACCGCCTGGAACAGGCAGATCACCAGCGTCGCCCGCGGCTGCATCATAACGACAAAGGAAAGCGCGACCGGCACGACGGCGAACCAGCACATGACGGCGACGAAAAGCAGCTTGAACACCGGGACGGACTGGAGGTAGGCCGGCCCGATAGTCATCCGGATCAAAGGCTCTGCAAACAGGAACACCACTAGACTGGCGACGGCGGACAGGGGCACGGTGAGCCGGCAAACGGAAGACCAGAGCTCCAGCCCGCCGCCATGCTTTGCGAGGTCTGCGACGCGGGGCTGCAGCACGACCATCGCAAAACCCATGACCATCTCCGGCACGAGTAGCAGCGGCATCAAAGCGCCATAGAAACCGGCCTCCGCGGGCCCGCGCAGACTGGTGAGCAGGAAGATGTCCAGCCGCTCCACGACGGCACTGACCATGAGGGCCGGCGCAACCCATCGCACGTAGCGCCACGTCTCAAGGCTTGCCTCTGCGGAGAACGTGCACAGCCTGCGCCGCGCCGCGTCCGACAGCACATAAGACATCAGGCAAACACAAAGCGCCGACAGGAGGTAAGCCGCCAGAAAGCTGGACGCCGTCAAAGCTCCACCTATCAACAGAGCCGTCACGGAGACGATGCGGAAACCCTGCAACGCGCCCTCCAGCAGCAGCAGCCTGTCGAAGCGTTCGCGGGACTGGCAGTCGGCCAGATAGCCGCGATAGACAAACTCGAAGGCCGCCGCGCCACCGGCCAGAACGACGGCCGTGGACCATTCGCGATCATGCAGAAAGATCCTTGCGATCGGCACCGCCAGCAATACGGCGAGCGCAAATACTGCTGCCGCCAATCCGGTGCGAATCTGCTGAGCGGCACGCCATGCCTGGACCGCGCGGTGAGGATCGGCGGCAAGAATAGGCGGCACGCGGCGAACGACATCGAGATCGAGTGGATCGCCGAGCGCGGTCGTCACCATCTTGATCGATGCCAATGCGAAGGTAAGAAGCCCGACCTGGGCAATCCCGTCGGGGAGCGTGCCGAGATGGCGGTATGCGACGGTAATCGCGACGAACCATAGTCCGAGATAGAAGATGCGGATGCCGGACACCACAGCTGTTCGGCCCAGCAGCGTACTCATGAGCGTGCGGGCTCGCTGAAGTGCGCGATGCCTCGACGGCGTCGATGGTTCCGCAGCGCCCTGATGACCACCGGCGGCATCAGCGCCACCCCAAGGCGCAGCCAACTCGCCGGCAGGAACAGAACCCGCGGCTCGGCCCTGACGATCTGCCACGTCTTACGGCCCACGCCTCGCAAACCCGCGCCCATCCGCGTCAGATGCATCGTCTCGAATGCCTGCCGCGCGACCGCGGTGCGGGCCTCGTGCCGCCGCGTGATCAATGGGCTTGCCTCCGGCCAGGCGAACGCGGTCTCAAGACCTGCCATATGGTCGTCAAACATCTTTCCGTCAGCATAGAGCTCGAAGGAAAGGCTGCTTTCGCGAACGCGATAGCGGACGAGCGGTTCATCGATGAACAGGACATCACCCGCCAGGCACAGCTTCAGGAAAAGCCAGCTGTCGGAGATCATCCCCCATTCCTCGTCCATGCCTCCCAGTGCCTTCACCGGCGCCATTCGCGAAAATACACACGAGTAGCAAAACCCCTCGGTGAAGGCCCGGACGAATGCGTCGCCGCCATCCGACGTCGGAGGCCATCGACCCGTGAAATGCCCGATCGGCACGCCATCGTCATCGATCCAGATCGCGCCGCCATGCACCATCTTTGCGGCCGGGTCAGCTTCCAGTCGGGCGACGGCCGCCGCAACGAAGCGCGGTTCCAGAATGTCGTCGGCGCCGAGCACCATGAAGTAGTCACCCCGCGCGGCCTTGATCCCGCGCGTGACGTTGCCGGCAAAGCCTATGTTGTTGTCGAAACGGCGGTAGAACAGCCTTGGATCTGCATAGCGCGCCATCAGTTTCGCCGTGCCGTCGGTCGAGGCATTGTCGAGGACGAGGACCTCGATATCGTCGAAAGTTTGCGCAAGCGCACTATCGACCGCCTCGCCGAGCCATCTGGCCGAGTTGTAGGTCGGGATTACAATTGTCGCGCGCGGACTATTCTGCATGTTACTCTTCCGTCGTTGGCAGGCGCCCGTCAGGGCCACTTTGCCCACCGCCCTTCCAATGCAGGCCCTGATTGAACATCCCGAGGCACTCATGAAGGAAAAGCTGATCAAAGCTCTCGATCTCGCCATTGCCAAAGTTCTTTCGGTGCGGCGGAATGAAGACGATTGCCTGATCGTTCTCGCGTTTCACAGCGTTGTCGACAGGATGGAAGACCTGCAGAGCGGCGTGCTCGACCCGTTCCAGCCCATGACGATCCAGGATGTCGAATTCGTCGCGACGCTGCTGCGCCAGCGAGGATTTAGCCTCGTGACTGGACACGATCTCGATGCCGGAAACGTCCGGGGACCTGCCGCATGGCTCACCTTCGACGATGGTTACGCCAACAACCTGAAGCTTCTGCCGCTCGTTCGTCGCAACGACATGCCTCTTACGATCTTCATCTCTTCTGGCAACGTTGCAAGCGGAGAAGCCTTCTGGTGGGACGTGTTGTTTCGCGAGGAAACGAAACGTGGCACGCCGGCGGCGGCGATCGCTGCCCGCCGAGAAAGCCTCAAAGCCTGCCCTCCCGACGACATCCGGGCGGCCATCGTGACGAGATATGGCGAAGGTGCCATGCGCCCCGTCGCCGACATCGACCGGCCGATGACGCCCGCAGAAGTTACAGCGCTCGCGCGCGAGCCGCTTGTCGAAATTGGCAATCACACCCATTCCCACACGATCCTGACCGTTGTCGACACCGGTACACAGCTGTCAGACATCCGCCGCTGCCAGGAAGAACTCCACCGCCTTACCGGCCGCCTTCCCATATCTATCGCCTTCCCCAACGGTGCCTTCGACAGACGGACACTCGGCGCTGCAGCCGAACTCGGCCTAAGGTTCGGCGTCACCTGCCTTCCCGGGCAGGCCCGTCCGGCATCGCTGCAGACCGTCAACGACAGGTTGACCATCGGTCGCTTCGCCTCAATCCGTCACGGCCGCGTCGAGCGTGAACTCACGCTCGCGACGGCCCGCACGGGTTTTGGCCAACTTCTGGCGGAACGCAACAGGCGCCTCAACTCGGAGCGTTGTCGCAGTTGACGGCGGACTGCCACTGGCCTTGTCCGTGTAGCCGACCCTCGATAACGGGAATTGCCTCCCTTCCGACAAACTATCGCGGCAGCCCTGACACGTATTTTGACGTCAGGCGGCCGCGTTCTGCAGCCAAAACGGCGCCCTCCGATACGGAATCGTAATAGAGGTGGAGGTTTTCTGCATACCAATCGATCAGGCCCGGCAGTTCCGCCTCGAGGGTTGATTCCGGGTGCCACCCAAGCGCCAGCAGCTTGTCGGCCACGACACCGTAACGGCTATCATTGAAGGGCCTGTCGAGACCGCGCTCGGCCAGCTGTTCGCAGCTCCTACCCATGACCCGTCCCACCAGTTCCACCACTTCCATCACCGAGTGCTCGCAAGCACCCGGTACGTTGTACACCTGACCATGCTCGCCCTTCGTCACAAGGGTCACTACCGCTCCGCAGAAGTCCCGGACATGCAGGAAGGAGCGTCTCGCGCTTCCATTTCCGTGAATCTTGAACTTTTCCCCGCGCAGGGCATCACAGATCAGTTTGGGAACGAGCTTTTCCGGATACTGGCGCGGTCCGAAAATGTTGTTTGCGCGCGAAATGATCGTTGGCAGCATGTAGGACTTCGAATAGCAGTGCACGAACATCTCGGCACTCGCCTTCGAAGCGGCGTAGGGATTGGTGGGCGCCAGCGCGTCGTTGTCGAGAAACAGGTGGTCGTCCGCGCCGCCGTAGACCTCGTCCGTGCTGAGGTGGAAGAACAGCCTGACGTTGTTGTCGATCGCCGCCTGCAGCAGCGCCACCGTACCCGAAATGTTGCTTTCCAGGAACGGCAGGACGTTACAATAGGAATTGTCGACATGCGATTCCGCTGCGGCGTGAACGACGAGGTCGACCCCCTTCAGCAGACTGCGCATGAGCGGCTGATCGCAAATGGACGCTTCGACGAGGCGGACCTGGCCGGAACGCAGGGCCGCCGCCAGATGATCGCGGCGGGAAGCATAGCCAATCTTGTCGACGACTATAATTTCTGCCAGCGGGAACTTGCTGCAGAAGCTATCCGCAAGATGCGAGGCAACAAATCCGGCTCCGCCAGTAATACATACTCGCTGCATCTAGAACTCCGGTAACCGAATTGATCGGGCACGAAAGACGAAGAACGAGGCCCGTATTGCCGAACGGAAATGAAAGGGGCAAAATACTAACGGATATTTTTATTCTTTGGCTGAGATCTGCAAGTCGTCTCGCCTCGGCTCAAAATAAATTACGAGCCGGCACCCCACATCAGTATTTTACAGCTCGTTAATATACCAAAAATGTCCATCGATCAATGCGCCATGGCAGAATGCGGCTCCAGGCTTGATCTCGCCAGGTTGCCGCGTCGGACCGCATGCAATATTCACGGGCTTCGCTCCCGGGAGCGAAATCATTTCGAGATCAGCTCGGGAAGGAAGAGCGCCGGATTCGCTTCGAATTCAATCTGCGCCCGCTCGTACTCGCCAAGGTTACCGATGTCGATCCAGTGAAAGTCCTCCCTGTAGCCAATGACGTTACGCTCGGCAGCTATCAGTTTCAGGACGAGCGACGGCGCGTCGAGATACTGGCCCGGCTCGATCAGTTCGAGAATGGCGGGTGAGTAAACATACACGCCCATGGAGGCGGAATAGGATTTAGTCGGCTTTTCGTCATAGCCGACGATCCGTCGATCCGATGTGACATCGAGCACGCCGAGCTGGATCTGAACCGTCGTCTCGACGACGCCTACGGTAAGGTCCGCGGCCTGCGCCTTGTGGACCCGCATCATGTCGGCATAGTCGACATTGGACAGGATATCCCCGTTCATCACCAGAAACGGCTCGTCCAGGCCGGGGATCGTGCCGATCGCGCCGGCCGTACCGAGCGGCTCGTGCTCGATGTGGTAGCGTATCTTCAGCCTTTTCGAGATCGGGCTTTGCTCGAGATAGGTCTGGATCAGCGCACCGAGATAGCCGATCGCGATCACCACCTCGGTAACGCCGTGGTGCACCAACTGGCGCAGGATGATCTCCAGAATAGGCAGTTCGCCGATCGGCATCAGCGGCTTAGGCAAAATCGATGTGTATGGCCGTAGGCGGGTACCTTTACCCCCGGCTAGAATGACAGCCTTCATCGTTTGCTCCCGGTCTAGATCTGATACTCCGTCTCAAAGAAATCGATATTGGTACGCACCCATTCGGCAGTCCGTGCGATACCTTCCTCCAGCGGCACCTGCGGCGTCCAGCCAAGCACCGCCCTCGCCCGGGAAGGGTCCGCGACGAGGCGCATGACCTCGCTCTTGTCCGGACGCAGCCGACTGTCTTCCACAATAATCCGGGGCGTTCTTCCCAGCACCCGGCATATGGTATCGAACAGGCTACCGATGCTCACCTCCACACCCGTGCCGAGCTGGATAACCTGGCCGGGTGTCTCCTGCGTCTCCGCGATCCTCATCGCCCCGGCCACCGTATCGCCGACATAGACGAGGTCGCGCGTCGGCAGGAGCGAGCCCAGCCGGACCGTATCGGAACGCAGCGCCTGAGAAATGATCGTCGGAATGATCGCACGCGCCGGCTGGCGGGGTCCATAGGTATTGAAGGGGCGGCAGATTGCGACCGGCACGCCAAAGGCACGGAAATAGCTGAGCGCCAGCTGGTCTGCGCCGATCTTGCTTGCCGAATAGGGCGATTGGCCCTGTAGCGGGTGGTCTTCGTCGATCGGCACTTTCAGCGCCGACCCGTACACCTCACTGGTCGAAAAGACGACAAGCTTGTCGACATCGTTCTGCCTGCAGGCCTCCAGTACGTTCATCGTGCCGTTGACGTTGGTCTGGACGACATCAACCGGGTGCACATAGGAATACGGTATCCCGATATGGGCAGCGAGATGGAAAACCGTGTCCGCCCCACGCACCGCCTCGTTCACGCCCGAGGGATCCTTGAGATCCCCCATGATGAAACGAATACGCGACCGGACATCGGGCGGCATGGAATCGACCGCGCCGCGGATGCCGCGCGAGGAATAGCGGGTGAAGACTGTGACCTGTGCGCCGGCCGCCACGAGCGCCTCGCACAGATGGCTGCCGATAAAGCCGGCGCCACCGGTTACGAGTACGGGCCTGTCTGACCAGAACGTCATCGGAACACTTCCCTGTCTTACGCCTGTGGAACTTTCGACAGCATGTCTTCGATCATGTCCGAAATCGACCGCTCGATGCAGATTTGCGGCCGCCATCCCGTATCTGCTTCGATACGGGCAATATCGGCATAGCTGACCGGCACCCGTTCGGGGCCAAGCCGGTGTTCGTCCGCCTCCCAATGGAAAGACGTGCCCAGACGATCACCAATTATGGAAAGAATATCCGCGATGGCAAGCGCTTTGCCGGATCCGATATTGTAGACGGACTGCGTTTTCCCGTGCAACGCCACTGCCTCGATCGCAACGGCAACGTCGCGAATGTCGATGAAATCCCGCTTCGAGGTAACATTGCCCACCTTCAAGACTTCGCCCGGACTGTCGAGCGCGTGCCGCAGGAATGCCGCGGGCACGAGATGTGCCGGCTGCCCCGCCCCGGTCAGGTTGAAAGGGACCGCGCACAAGACATCGAGCCCGTCCCTCGCGCCCGCTGCCATTGCGGCAAGAAGGGCAGCCGCCTTGCTCACTCCGTAGAGTGAGACCGGGCGGAGCGGATCGTCTTCGCGCGTTGCCCGATGCAACGGCATTCCGAGCCCGTACTGCGCGGCGGAGCCGATCGTCACAAGCCGCAAAGGCAGGGCGGCAATCCTGATCGCCTCCAACACGGACAGGGTCAAACCGAGATTGTCTTCGAAAAGAAGCTTTTCGTCGTCTCGTCCCGGCGAGGGAACGCGGCCTGCCGCATGAACGACCAACTGCGGCCTGTAGCAGTCGACAAGCCTCGCCAGTTCAGAGGGTTTCGAGAGAGAAACAACGATGTTTCGCACACTGGGAGGCATCTCATGCGCTGTCGGGCGACGCGAGATTGCGACCACTTCCGCCCCGCCGGCCGCCAGTCGAGCGACGACGTGTCGGCCTACGAAGCCATTCGCCCCGGTTACGAGAACCATCTGCCCCGAAATCGCCATGCCAGGCTCCGTGACAATTGGGACCAAACCGGCATTCAAGCGTCGAAAGCAGACCAACCTTCGACCGCAACCAGACCGGTGAAATCGTCGATTGCGCACGTCTGCATGCCGCCAGCCCTGCGACCACATCTCGATCGATACAGCCCTTCGACGCGTCGCGATGCGCGCAACTCAAGCTATACACGGCAGGAGTGTAAGTGCGATCGAACCATCAGGCAACGGCATCCGCGCGTGAATCTCCCATAGCGATTGCCATGCGGCGAAGCACGCACGTGTATGGCACGCGGCTGCTTCCCTGCCCCCTTCAGTGATGCGCGAGAATCTCCCCGAGAAATGCGCGGGTACGCTCGTGCTTGGGGGCGCGGAAGAAGGACTCGGGATCGTTTTCCTCGATGATCTGCCCGTCGGCCATGAAGATCACCCGGTCGGCGACCTGACGCGCGAAGCCCATTTCATGCGTCACGCAGATCATCGTCATGCCGTCGCGGGCCAGCGAAACCATGGTGTCGAGAACTTCCTTGACCATTTCCGGATCGAGCGCCGAGGTCGGCTCGTCGAACAGCATGGCCTTCGGTTCCATGCACAGTGCCCGCGCAATGGCGACACGCTGTTGCTGGCCGCCGGAAAGCTGAGCGGGATATTTTTCAGCCTGATCGCCGATCCTCACCCGTTCCAGATATTTGCGCGCCGTCGCCTCAGCCTCGCTGCGGGAAAGCTTGCGAACGCGCATCGGCGCCAGAATGCAGTTTTCCAGCACGGTCTTGTGCGGAAAGAGATTGAACTGCTGGAAGACCATGCCGACTTCACGGCGGACCGCATCGACGGCCTTCTGGCTGTCGTTCAGACGGTGCCCGGCCACGACGATCTCCCCGCTCTTGATCGTCTCGAGATGGTTGATGCAGCGGATCAGCGTGGACTTTCCGGACCCGGAAGGGCCGCACAGCACGATTTTCTCGCCCTTCGCAACAGTGAGATTGATATTCTTGAGCGCGTGGAAGGCACCGTAATACTTTTCGATGCGCTGCATTTCGATCATGGATGCCACGTTTTTCTCCTCCTATTACTTTGCCTGGCCGGCTGCCATGCGGCGTTCGAGCGTCCGCCCCCACAGCGACAGCGGCCAGCACATCGCGAAATACATCGCGCCGACCACGCCGAACACGAGCAGCGGCCTGTAGATCTGATTGGATACGATGGTGCCTGCGCGGGCGAGCTCGATGAAGCCGACGATCGCGGCCAGCGACGTCCCTTTCAGCAATTGCACCAGAAAACCGACCGTCGCTGGCAGCGAGAGCTTGAAGGCCTGCGGCAAGACGACGTCGAACATGCGGCTGAACCCGTGAAGGCCCAGCGCCTGGGCCGCCTCGCTCTGCCCCTTTGGAACGGCCTGAATGGCGCCGCGCCAGATTTCGCCCAGAAACGCCGAAGCATGAGCCGTCAGGGCGACGGATACGGCACCCCAGGCGGGAAGATCGAAGCCGATCAATGGCAACCCGAAATAGGCGACGAAAAGCTGCATGAGAAGCGGCGTTCCCTGAAAAAGACCGATCCAGCAGATCGCCGGCACACGCAGCCAGGCCGACGGTGAAACGCGCATCAGCGCGACCACCAGGCCGAAGAAGATCCCGCCCGCAAATCCGATAGCGGTCAGAAACAGCGTCCAGGCCAGACCCTGCAGCAGATAGGTAAATTCCTGAATTCCCATGTCGCCCTCCTCACCGTTGCGGATAGCTGAAGGCCCAGCGGCCTATGGCGGCAAGGCACCACATGGTGACCAGCGAAATCACCAGATAGATGCCGGTCAGCGTGAAGTAGACCTCGAAGCTTCGGAATGTTTCGGCCTCGATCCGCTGCCCGACCGATGTCAGTTCATAGGCCGAGATCGAGGTGCAGATGGCCGTCGTCAGCGTGAGCAGGATGAACTGGCTGGACAGCGAAGGATAAATCGCACGCAATGCCGGCGTCAGCACGATCAGCCGGAAGACCTCGTGCTTGTGCAGGCCGAGCGCCAGCCCGGCTTCCGTCTGGCCCTTCGGAATGCTCTCCACACCGCCGCGGATGATCTCGATGGCATAGGCGCCGCCGTTGACACCAAGTGCGATCACAGCCGTCATCGTCGGATTGAGCCGGATGCCGGCGAGCGGCAATGCGAAGAAGACGAAGAAGATCTGCACCAGGAACGGCGTGTTGCGCACGATTTCCACAAAGGCGGTCACGAGCAGTGACGGCAGCCACATCTGCATTCTGAGGATGACGACACCCGCGATGCCGATAAACATGGCGATGAGCATGCCGGAAAAGGCAAGGAACAAGGTGCCGAGCGTCCCGAACAGCAGGGACTGCCAGGCGTCGGTCACCACACTGAAATCGAGTGTCATGGTCTCCCCCCGTTGTTGTTGGATGTCTTCATTGGTCCCAATCCGGCGCCCAGTCGAAGTTGGAATAGCGCTCACCGCGGGCAAGCCCGTGGATCGCAGCCATATCCTCGCCCGAGAGTTCGAAATCGAAGATGTCCAGGTTGGCGCGCATGTTTTCTGGACGCGAGGAGCGCGGGATTGCTCCGACATGGTCCTGCTGCACCAGCCAGCGCAGCGTCACTTGGCCCGCGCTTTTTCCATATTTGCGGCCGATCTCATTGAGCAGATCGGACTTGAATACCTTGCCGCGGGCGATCGGCTGGTAGGCGTTCAGAAGCATGTCCGCCCGACGCATACGCGCCAGGAGTTTCGGCTGCGACAGGAAGGGATGGTACTCCACCTGGTTGCAGAAGAGGTCGGCCTTGTGGACGTCGAGCGCCTCGTCGAGCAGGGCGACGGTGAAGTTGCTGACGCCAATCAGGCGCGTACGCCCGTTCGCCTTCTCCTCCGCGAAAGCGGCAAGCGTCTCGCCGAGTGGAACCTCGCGCGTCGGCCAGTGCACGAGCAGGAGATCCACCTGATCAAAGCCGAGCCGCTCGAGACTTTCCCCGACGCGGCGGGCGACGTTCTCGGGCGCAAGGTCGTTGAACCAAATCTTCGTGGTGACAAACAGCTCGTTGCGCGGCACGCCCGATGCACGGATCGCCCGGCCGACCTCGGCCTCGTTGCCGTACCTGATCGCGGTGTCGATCTGCCGGTAGCCGAGTTCGATGGCGGTTCGAATAGCCGTCTCGCCCTCCGGTCCGGTTAGTTCGAACGTCCCGAGCCCGAGCGCGGGGATGGTCTCGCCGCGAATGATCTTGGTGGCCTGTGAACTCATGCCTGGCTCCTTCCATCGATTGTTTCAAGCACTGCCAGGGTCGCATCTCTGGCGCGCAGCGCCCATTCAGCGGGCGAGAGACCGGCTGCCTGCCTGTCATTGGGAACCTCCACGGCGACCGGCAGTCCACCCGGCAGAGCCGCAAATATGGCCGCGAGGTCGATCGCCCCGTCACCGGGCAGGAACCGCTCGTGGCGCGCGGCGAAATTCAGCGCCTCGCGGGTATCCGGAATGTCCGCCGGACCGTCGCAGATCTGCGCATAGTGCATCCACTGCTCAGGAATGTTTGCGATCAGATCCGCAGGCGTCCGCGACCGCGATACGTGCAACGCATCGACGATGACTCCCTGGTTCGGCTGGTCCGCAGCCTTGAGGACGCGCAGCGCCGCGGCCAGGTCGTGCAACTCCGACTGCGGCATGAATTCGAGATCCATCGACAGGCCGAACGGTGCAGCGGCTTCGCAGAGCGCTGCGAAGGAAGCGGTCAGCCGCCCTTCGTCCGGATCGTCGCCGGCGACGAGTATGGCGCGCGCTCCGAGCCGTCCGGCGCAATCGAGGAACGACAGATAGTCCGTCGCCTGGAAATCAGGCGCGATGCGGATCATCTCGACATCGAACACGCTCACGCCGAGGTCGGCCATCAGCGTGCGAAGATCGCGAACGCGCGCCGGATCGCCCATCAGGGGAAAAGCGATGCCGCCGGGGGCTGCCGGCAGCAGCCGCAGCCCCACATGCTCGTATCCCGTTTCGGCAGCGACGCGCACGGCTTCTTCCGGACCGATCCCGAGACACGTCAGGAAGGACAGGGAAAGTTCTCTGGTCATCTCTCCGTTCCGTCTTCTTCGAGCATCTCCGAAAGCGTGACGGTCCGGTCCTCCGCTGCCGCGCGCGCGACGGCCAGCGTGGCGGCCAGTGTGGCCCTGCCATCTGTCGCGGAGATCAGGGGCTGCTCCTCCCGCCTGATCACGGCGAGGAAGTGATTGAGCTGGGCCAGATAGGTCGGCAATCCGGGCGCACCGCGGTATTCACGCACGAGCGGATGCTGCCAGTGCTCGCCCTCGTTGGCATGCCGCCAAAGGTAGAGGTCGGAGACCGAAAGGGCGCCCTTGCTGCCTGCGAGAAACAGAGACGGTCCGGGCTGGGCGGGATGATAGAGGGCCTGGCCTGACGTGTATTCCCACGCCCAGGGGCTGACGGCGTTGTCAGAGATCAGAAAGGTGCCGAGGGCACCGTTGACGAAGCGGATCGAGATGCTGGCGGTGTCCTCGACCTCGAAGCCACGCTGCGCATTCGACGTGAATGCACGGATGCTCTCGATCTCGCCCACGAGGTAACGCAACACGTCGATGTCGTGGATGAGATTGATGAGGAGCACGCCCCCACCCGCCTTGCGACGCCACTCCATGTTGAAATACTCGGTGGGCTTGTCGAACATCGTCATGCCGTTGACGCCGACGAGCCTGCCCAGGGCGCCACTCTCGATCGCCTGCTTGGCGGCTCGGATATCCGGACTGTGGCGACGCTGATGCCCGACCAGAACCGGCACATTATGGCGTTCTGCCGCCGCGCAGATCTGAGCGGCCGCGCCAACGCTCTCGGCGATGGGCTTCTCGATCAGGCAGGCCACGCCGCGCTCGATACAGGCTATGGCAGCCGGCGCATGAAGCTGGTTCGGCAGGGCGACGATCGCCCCGTCAGGCCTGATCTCGTCCAGCATCGCAAGATAATCGGTACGATGCGGCACCGAAAGGCGCTCGGCAAGGGATGCGGCTTCCGGCGAGGGATCGCACACAGCTGCAATTTCGACCTCGGGGTGGGATGAAAGGAGCTCGGCATGCTCCCGACCGATCAAACCGGCGCCCAACAACGCTATTCTTATCATTTCGTCATCTCCGCCATGGCCCTGAGGGCAAGCCTGTAGCCGTAGGCGCCAAATCCGGCCATGACGGCGGTCGCGGTCTTCGAGACGAGCGACTTGTGGTAGATTTCCTCGCGCTGATGCACGTTCGAGATATGCAGCTCGATCTTCGGGCCGTTGAACATCTTCAATGCGTCGAGAATGGCAATCGACGTAAAGGTGTAGCCTGCCGGATTGATGATGATGCCGGCCGCTTGCGTCCGCGCCGCGTGAACGGCCTCGATGATCTCGCCTTCGAAATTCGACTGCCGGAAATCGATGGCGACGTTCAGTTCTTTCGCATCGCCCTCGCACCAGCCGCGAATTTCGTCGAGCGTCGTGCGGCCGTAGATTTCGGGCTCGCGCTGCCCCAGCAGATTGAGGTTGGGGCCGTTCAGGATGAATATTGTTCGCAATGCCTTTCCTCCCAAGGGCAATGGTAGAGCGTCGGCCGCAACGTGCGGCCGCGCCTATTCCTGTGGTGGTATTGTGTGGGCGATTACGCGCTTACTGCACCGTGAAGGGTACGCCTTCGAGCTTCTCGGGAAACTGCGGCATGGACGCGTCGAGATACTTCTTGTTGATGGCTTCCAGCCGGCCGTCGGCCTTGATCTTGTCGATGAAGCTGTTCAGCCAGTCGTTCATTTCCTTGTCGCCGAGCTTCGAGCAGATACCCATCCACTGCTCGTTGAACACCAGCTTCTGCTCGAAGTCATTGCCCGGGGCGGCCTTGTCGAGGTTGATCTTGTAGGTGGTGTTGCCGCCGATGGCATCGACCTGCCCCGAGACCAGCGCCTGCATCGTCGAACTGTCGTCATCGAAGCGGCGGATATTGGGAACGTCGCCGAGAAGGGTCGTGATCGACTTGTCCTGGGCGGCGCCGCGCGGCACGCCGATCTGCAGATCGCGAGCGTCCTCGATCGTTTCGATCTTGTTCTTCTGGCTCGACAGAAGAATGATCTTCAGGCCGGCATAGGGCTTGGAGAACTGCACCACCTTGGCGCGATCGGGATACATGCCCATCACGGCCATCTGAAGATCGACCTTCCCGGTCACCAGATTTGGAATGCGCGCGGCGACCGCGTTCGGCACGAACTCCACCTTGACCCCGAGTTCCTCGCCGATCAGGCGCCCGACATCGACGTCGTAGCCGATGTTCTGGCCACTCGCATCGATGGACCCCCAGGGCGCCTGCTCGCCCATGACGCCGATGCGCACGACGCCGGCATCCTTGATGCTTTCCAGGGTCTGAGCATTCGCCGAAGACGAGATGCCTGCGAGACCCAATCCCGCCATCAGGGCAAAAGCTGCTGCACGAACTGAAAACATACCCATAACTCCTCCGCTGGGTTGCTGATCTATTTCATTTCCTCCGACCAAGCCTTTGAAAGGACGACAACTCCACCATCGTCAGCTCCATTTCAAACAACTCGATTACAGTTAACCAACTAGTTGGTTGATGTCAATTATTGTTCTATAAGTCATCGGCAGACGGTTCATGCAGCGCGAATTCGCGCTATGAACAGCGGTGGGCAGAACCAGCCGACGTGGGGAATGGCGACGATGGCGAGCGACAACAGTGAAAACGCAACGGGCAATCCGGGCAGCGGCGAGCGGGCGCCGAAGCGCCGCCGGAGCGCGCTGCTCGATTCGGCCATCGTTGAGTTTTCCACCTATGGGATAGGCGGGGCGCGGGTCGACAGGATTGCCGAGCGTGCCAACACCAACAAGGCCATGCTCTACCATTATTTCGGAAACAAGGACGACCTCTACCTGGCCGCCCTGCAGGATATCTATGCCGGCATCCGGGGAGCGGAGAACGAACTGGAGCTCGACCTCTCGGCCCCCGAAGCCGCCATCCGCACGCTCGTCGCCTTCACATTCCGCTACTATGTCGACAATCCCGCCTTCGTGCGGATGATCAATACCGAGAACCTCCATCGAGCTGTTCACCTTCGGGCAGCCGGAGACATGACCACGCTCAACCGATCGATCCTCGACAGGATCAAGGCGATTCTCGACCGGGGCGTTGCGGAGGGCATCTTCCGCGAGGGCATAGACCCGCTCGACCTCTACATCTCGATTTCCGCGCTCGGCTTTACCTACATCTCCAACCAGCACACCCTGGCCGTGCTCTTCGGTCGCGATCTCACGACCGACGAAGCCATAGAAAAGCGCCTCGAAACGATGACCGACATGGTCCTGCGGTTCGTCCGGTCGGATCGGCATCACGCGGCCTCCGACAGCGCGCGATAGTGCGCGAGCGTCCGGGCGATGCCATCCTGCAACAACGTCCGGGGCATCGGCCCGAGCAGACCGTCATAGGGCGTCTCGGCGATTTCCGCAGCCATGGGAACGTTCGGACCGGCGAAGTCGATGGACGCCGACGGAATCTCGCTACGAATGACCTCGATGACCTCGGAAACGTCTGCGGTGCCTCCCGTGAGAGAAAAGGCGTGCGCGCCGTCGAAAGGCCTGATGGCGGCGGCAGCGAAAGCGGCGGCGGCATCGGCGACGAAGACCAGATCCTGCCTTCCGGAATAGCCGATCGTGTAGGGACGGCCCGCAACCGCTTCACGGCAGGCGATGGTCGGACCGGCGGTCAGGCCGACCTCGCGTCCGGGACCATAAACGACAGTCGGACGCAGCCCGACGCTTGCGATCCCCTCGTCCAGCCAATAGGCGCGGCCCACGCCCTCGCATGCCAGCTTGAAGGCGCCATAGAGCGTGACAGGCAACGGGCTGCCCCCATCGTCCGGACCGAATACCGCAGCACTGCTCGCATAGGCGACGCGGTCAATTCCATTGGCTTTTGCCGCCTCGAAGACATTGAGCGTGCCGATGACGTTGACAGTTGCCCCCCGTGCCGGATTGGCCTTGCAGGCGGGCGTCAGCAATGCGGCCAGATGAATGATGGAAGAACAGCCGCGCGCCGCTTCACCGACCGCGGCGGCATCCGTGACGTCGCCTTCGACCCACTCGACCCGGTCCGCTTCGGCACCGGCGATCTCGCGCAGCACGCGCCGATCGGAAGAACGGTCGAATATCCGCGCCGGATGGCCCGACTGCGCGAGCGCCCGGACGATCCAGCCGCCAAGGAAGCCACCGCCGCCGGTGATCAGAACCGGCTTCATGGCGACACCCGCATGTCGTCGTCGGTCAGCGTATAGGCGGCTTCATAAATCGTCGTGACCGGCGCGGACAACAAGCCGGTCGCCGTGGCCAGGTACTCGATCGTCGGGACCGCGGCCTCCAGACCGGCTCGCGATGCCCCCTCGACGAGAATGACGACATCGAACTCCCGCTCGGACATGGCGCTGCGAAGTTCCGTCTCGCGGGTACGCACCCCGGAGACTTCGCTGCGCGCCAGCCCCAGATGCACGCAGCAGATGCCGGGAAGAGCCAGTATGGCATCGGCCAGAGCCTGTGCCTTCCCTTCGATCGCCGCGCGGGCATCCGCATCGGTCAGGTCGAAGCGGATCGTCGCCATGCTGCCGCCATCCCCCCGGCCCGCCTCAGCGACACGCTCACAGGCGATGCGCAGAAAATTCTGGAAGCTCGGCGCCACCGCGGCCGTCCATGGCGTGGGATTGTTCAATCGCTCAAGATAGTCCGCGGACCGGAATACTTCGACCGTGTCGGCCGCATAGATCGTACCGAAGACGTGGCGGCCGGCCTGCGGGTCGTGCAGGCGCTTTCCTGTCCGGAAGCCGGGTATCGAAAGCCGCTCGGGCATGTGCTCGCGCGTATGCCACTCGATGTATTCGCCATGCTCGCCTTCGGCAATATCGTGCCAGATGGCCAGAAAGGCAGACCCCTTCAATGCCATTTCATGCTCCTCCCAGTCCTCCAACCGGCCCGGCCTGATCGACCAACTTGACAATCAGGCCGGTTCCGCTTCATGTAGACTACTAGAATGTTAGTATGTCGCAATTGTCAAGCCGCGAGTTTTCGGTACGCGAGCGATGACAGGAGGAGGAACGAATGCAGCAGAGCGAAACGTCACGGGTTGCTATCATCACCGGAGGCGCTGGCGGCCTGGGCTATCCCATCGCCGAGCGGCTGGCAGCCCAGGGGCACAAGGTCGCGATATGGGACATCAACGGCGAGCGTGCGGAGGCAGCGGCGGCAAAGCTTCCCAATGCGAAGGGCTACGAGGTCGACGTGACCGACCCGGATGCTGTGTCCGAGGCAACCGCACGGGTCGTGAGCGATCTTGGGCCGCTCGGCATTCTGGTTACATGCGCCGGCCATAACGGGCCGCTCAGGGAATTCGCCGAATACCCTCTCGACGGCTGGCGCTTCGTCATGTCGCTCAATCTCGACGCAGTCTTCCACTGCTGCCAGGCCGCCGTCCGGGAAATGCTCAAGACCGGATACGGACGCATCGTCAACATGGCCTCGATCGCGGGCAAGGAAGGCAACCCGAATGCGGTGGCCTATTCTGCCTCGAAGGCGGGCGTGATCGGCCTGACCAAATCGATCGGCAAGGAGCTGGCGACCACCTCTATTCGCGTGAACTGCGTGACACCGGCTGCGATCGAGACGGAGATGCTCGAACAGCTGACCCCCGAATTCAAGGCATACGTCACATCCAAGATCCCCGTCGGGCGTCTCGGCCGCGCAGAAGAAGTAGCAGCGCTCGTATGCTGGCTAACTTCCGAGGAGTGTTCATTCTCCACCGGCGCCGTTTTCGACGTTTCCGGCGGCCGTGCAACCTATTGAGGCGGCCCAATGCACGGACAACACCTGCTTTCCCTCGCCTTTCTGACCGTCCAGGGATGCCCGCCGGTCGAACACGTCAAATGCGCAGCCGCCGCCGGTTATGACGCCGCCGGGCTGAGGCTCATTGCTCCGCACGGCCTGGCCCTCGCGCATCCGATCGTCGGTGACAGGCCGCTGATCCGCGAGATCCGCACCGTCGCAGCCGATCTCGGCATCTCCTTCCTCGACGGCGAGGTCTTCACCTTGCTGCCGGACACGGACGTGGAGGCATGGCTTCCCGTCATCGAGACCGCAGGCGAATTCGGCATGCCGATCATGCAGATCACCTGCGAGGACCCGGAGCTTTCCCGCGCGGCCGACAATCTGGCGCGCATCGCCGACGCAGCAGCCGATCACGGGATAAAGATGGCCATCGAGTTCATGCGCTGGCGCAACGCGGCAACCATCGAGGATGCGGCAAGACTGGCGACGGCTTCAGGCCGTGGCAATGTCGGCATCCTGCTCGATGCCCTGCATCTGTCGCGCTCCGGCGGCAGTCCGGCCGCCGTCGCCGCCCTGCCGCAGGACCTCGTCCTCTATCTCCAGCTTTGCGATGCACCGGCCGAGCAGCCTGCCGACAATGCGGCCTGCATCGCAGAAGCGCGCGGTGCGCGGATGCTGCCGGGAGACGGCGGATTGTGGCTTGAGGAATTGATGGCGTTGCTTCCGGCAAGCATTGCCATCAGCGTGGAAACGCCGCACAAAGGCGATTCGGAGCTCGGCTTCCTTGAGAAGGCACGCAAGGGCATGACTGCCACGCGCGCCTTTCTCGACGCACTGCCGGGCCGATCATGAGCATCGGCTGCCGGTTGGACGGCCGCACCGATGGCAGGATGGCCGGTTCCGAAATGATGGTTTCGACGAATTGGATTAGTATGGGCGCGACAACTCGGGGAGGCATCGCGAAGTGGATCGTAGAACACGTGGCTCATTGACCGCCCGCGTCACGGAGCGCCTGCGCAGCGCCA
The DNA here is from genome assembly GCF_013378445.1 of Mycoplana rhizolycopersici. Classification (GTDB taxonomy): domain Bacteria; phylum Pseudomonadota; class Alphaproteobacteria; order Rhizobiales; family Rhizobiaceae; genus Mycoplana; species Mycoplana rhizolycopersici. Next base: position 315,392 of record NZ_JABXYK010000004.1, on the reverse strand, counting down.
TTCTCGACGGAGAACTGGAGCTTGGCGACGCGCTCTCCGAGGACAAGCTGGCAACCATACTCGGCGTGAGCCGCAGTCCGGTGCGCGAGGCATTCACCGCGCTCGAGCAGGAGGGCTTGATCGACATTCGGCCGCAGCGCGGCAGCTTCGTGTTCATGCCAAGCAGAGAAGATACGGAAAACCTTTGCGAATTCCGCAGAATGATCGAGCTTGAGGCAATGCGGCTGGCCATGCAGAGAAAGCGCAGCGAGACGCTTGCGGCCATGACGATCGCGGCGGAGGAGATGCGGGATGCAATCCTCGCAGAGGACAATCTTCGCAGTTCCAGCGCCGATACGCTTTTTCATAGCGTTGCGATCGAGAATTGCGGGAACCCGTACCTGATCAACGCCTACCGGCTCGTGGCCGCAAAGGTGGGCGCCTTGAGATCGCACCGATCGACGTTGCCGACGCGCCGGCAGGCGAGCGAAGAACACTTTGCGATCCTGTCGATGCTTAAGGACAACGACATGAACGGGGCAATGGAAGCGCTCGGAACCCACATCCTCATGATGGCCAAACGCTACAGCCTTGAACCGATCACGGTGCCAGGCGCGACCGGACGAGCGGGAAAGGCGACACGCAACGCCTCGCTGGACCATATCGGCCCCCTCCCCGACTAAGACCACCCCCCGGGCCCCCTAACGTCCCGGAGAATTCCAGCCCCGTGCGCCATCGCCGTAACCAATGCACCCGTCATCGGTCACAGCAATCGTGTCCTCCAGCTTGACGAAGCCGAGACGCGGGTGCTGCAGGGTCGTCTCGATGGACAGGACCATTCCGGTATGGAGCGGCCGGTTGCGGTGCGCCGCTGGATAAGGAATCGGGCCGTCATCCAGAAGCCGGGGCGCTTCGTGCGAAATCAGGCCCATGCCGTGCGCCACGAAACTGAGCTTTCCCTCGCGGGGACGCACCAAGCGTTCGGCAACGGCCTCGAAGATCTCCGCGCCCATCGCGCCCTGCCGGATCGGCCGTCGTGCAAGCTGCTGTATCTCCTCGATCGCGGCAAGCGCGTCTTCAAGCTCCGGCGAGGGTTGCCCCAATATGCCCATGCGGCAGAGATCGCCGATATAGCCTCGATAATTGCCACCGGAATCGAGTGACAGGATATCGCCCTCCCGGATTCGTTGGTCGGAGGGCGCGCGGTTCAGATCTCTGCCGGCCGTAATCAGGCAATATTCGAAGGTGAGCCCGCGACGCACTTCCTCCTGTCGCAGGATTTCGACGATCTCGCGCTTGGCAAGGCCGGGTTCGATGCGCGCAAACGTCGCCAGCATCGCGTCGACGACGCCCTCGGAGGCGATCCTGAGACAATCCAGTTCCGCAGGCGACTTGATCGCCCGCAATTCCTCCAGCACTTCGACGCAATCCGAAAGCCGCACGCCGGGCAAGCCGTCTTGCAGAGCCATCATCGCATCCGCCGGGAGAAACCCAGCCTCCACGCCGATGGACGATGGTTCGATCCCGGCGGAGGTGACGTATTCCATCGCGTAGCGCATCGCGTCAACCGATCCGCGCGCGCGTAGATCGAGATGAGCGGGCCAGAGACTGCCGAGATCCCGTTCATAGGCCTCATTGGGATTGCCGACATAGCCGGTGAGCTCAGGGTGGCCGCGTCGATAGATAAGGATGGGAAGGTAGCGGCTTAGCCCCGTTGCATCCATGTAATCGAACATGAAGAAGCGGTAGCCACCCAGCAGGTGCTGCACATTGTGCTTGGATGTCACAAGGAGCAGATCGAGGCCCCGCTCCTCCATCAACCGATCGAGCAGGCTGGCATCGAACGGTGCAACACCGCAAGCTCCATTTTCGGATTTCATTCCAATTCCTCCTCCTGCACCACGCAAACAGTCCCGGCCCAATCACAACACGGTCACCGGCCCATTGGCCGCATGCCCCGCCCGCCCGACGGCCACGGAATTGTTGACATACAGTACCTCAGCTTGCAAGTTGACGCTTCGGCGGAGGCGAAGGGGCGTGCGGCTGGCATGGGCGGCGGCGCCCATGAAAATGCGAAGGAGGAATGAATGCAGGCGCTCGTCTATCTCGGGAAAGAAAACATGGAGTACCGGGAGATCGACGATCCTCGCCCCGGAACGGGCGAGGCGGTGGTGCGGGTGGCAGCCTGCGGCATCTGCGGTTCCGACATGCATGGTTATCACGGCTATGACCCGCGGCGCGTTCCACCGATGATCATGGGGCACGAATTTGCCGGCGTGGTGGAAACCGGGCCGATGACGGGCACCCGCGTCACCGTAAATCCTTTGCTGACCTGCGGCCGCTGCAACGCCTGCATCTCGGGCAGCCCGCAACTTTGCGAAGAGCAACGCAACATCGGCCTTCCTCCGCATGCGGGGGCTTTCGCCGAAAAAGTGGTGGTGCGCGAAACCAATCTGGTGCCGATCCCGGACACAATGGATTTCGTCACGGCTGCACTCAGCGAACCTGTCGCGGTCGCATACCACGCCGTCCGGATCGCAACTCGCCTGTCAGACCGTCCCCTTTCTGCTCGTCGCGTCGCGGTTCTGGGTGGCGGCGCCATCGGGCTGGCCACGGCACTTGTGGCCCTGTCCCAGGGAGCGCGGCAGATTTTTCTGGGTGAGACGAACGCGAACAGGCGAGCGACCGCGCGCGCTGCAAATGGCGATATCGTCGCCTACGAGCCCGGCGGCACGGACGAACCAGCCGACGCCACAGTGGACCTCGTCTTTGATGCCGTAGGCGCACAGGCGACGCGCGCGGCCGCCTTTCGCATGACGCGGCGCGGCGGCGCCATCGTACACCTCGGCCTGCTGCCGGGTGGCGATGGCGTGGACGTGCGCCGCCTGACGCTTTCGGAAATCGCCTTCGTCGGATCCTATTGCTACTCCATGATCGATTTCCGCGAAACCGTGGACCTGCTCGCATCCGGACGACTCGGCCCGTTGAACTGGGTCGAGACGCGGAAGATGTTCGATGGCGCTGCAGCTTTCGCAGATCTCGATCGGGGGCGTGCGGATGCGGCAAAACTCGTTCTGGTCAATTGACCTGCGCGTGAAACCCGCTCATGCCTGCCTTCTATCGCTGCAAGGAAATGCCTGTAACGATTGGCCGTCCCCGCCGGTCAGGGAACAGCCCGTCAGGGAAAACGACGCGTCCTATGAACGAACATGAGGACCCTAAGGCGAACAGGAACATCAATCCCATGAAAAACAGCCCCATCAGGCCGCAGTCGCTTGCCGAAATTGTCGCCGATCGCTTGAAGGCCGCCATTCTTCGCCGGGAGCTGGCGCTGGGCGAGGCGCTTTCGGAGGAGAAGATCGCGGCCGCCATGGAAGTCAGCCGCACGCCGGTGCGCGAGGCGTTGACCATGCTGCAACTGCAGGGGCTGATCACCATCCTGCCGCGCCGCGGCAGTTTTGTCTTCAAGCCGGATCAGCAAACCTTGCATTCGCTGGTGGAGTATCGCGTCCAGCTCGAACTTCTGGCCGCGGACTGGGCGACGCAACGGGCGCCGGAAGCTCTGCATTCGGCGCTGATGCAGGCAATCGCAATCATGGAAAAGGCCCGTGACGAAGACGATTCATTTGCCTATGCCACGGCGGACACGCAGTTCCATGAGGCATTCATCGTCCATTGCGGCAACCCGCTGGTGATCCAGGCCTACGGGATCGCCGCCGGCCGGCTGGCGGCGCTGCGATCGCATCTTGCTGAACAACTGGGCCTGCACCGGCAAAAGACCCTGCAAGAGCATCACCAGATCGCCCGCGCCGTTGAGGCAAGAGATGCCGAACAGCTGCGCCTTCTCCTGAAGCAGCATATCGAGGCGATGGAGCCCAACTACGCCAATGCGTTGACCCTGTTGGACATGCGCTCCGGCTGACGTCGCCGCCGGCACCGGCCGGCCGGGCGTCGCTCCGCGACTGCGACAAGCGACATCTCTCTGCTTGACGTTTCCCTGCCACCCTGATGCACATATGCAGCCAGCGCACTGCAATCGAACAGAAGGAACGAAAACATGGAATACCGCCTCCTCGGTCGTTCGGGCCTGAAAGTCTCGACCATTACGATGGGAACCATGACCTTTGGCGGCAAAGGTTGGGCAAAGACCGTAGGCGACCTCGGCGTCTCCGACGCCGGGCGACTGGTTGACATGTGCCTCGATGCAGGCGTCAACTTCATCGACACGGCGGATGTCTACTCCGAAGGCGCGTGCGAGGAGGTGCTGGGGGAAATCATCGGCGGACCGCGTCGCAACGGCCTGCTCATCGCCACCAAGGCACGTTTTGCGATGTCGCCGGATCCCAATGATGTCGGCTCCTCGCGCTACCATCTCATCCGTGCCTGCGAGGCCAGCCTGCGGCGATTGAAGACCGACGTGATCGATCTCTACCAGCTGCACGAATGGGATGGCATTACCCCTCTTGAAGAGACGTTGGAAGCGCTGGACCTGCTCGTAAGCCAGGGCAAGGTGCGCTATGTCGGCTGCTCCAATTTTTCCGGCTGGCACATCATGAAGGCGCTGGGGGTGAGCGACAGAGACCGGCGACCGCGCTTCGTAAGCCAGCAGATCCACTACACGCTTGAGGCGCGCGAAGCAGAATACGAGCTCCTTCCGATCTCGGTCGATCAAGGCCTTGGCGTGCTGGTCTGGAGCCCGATCGCTGGCGGCCTGCTGTCGGGCAAGCACCGCCGCAACCAGTCCGCACCCGAGGGCACGCGGCAGTTCGCCGGATGGACCGAGCCGCCGATCCGGGACGAGGACCGCTTATGGAACATCGTCGACACGCTGGTCGCCATCGGCAACGAACGCAACGTCTCTGCGGCGCGCGTGGCGCTGTCCTGGCTGTTGGGCCGGCCGGGCATCACCTCGGTGATCATCGGCGGACGCACGCCCGAACAATTCAGCGACAATCTGGCAGCCGCCGAGCTGACTCTGTCGGATGAGGAGCGTGCGCGCCTCGATACGGTCAGCGCGCCGCCCATCCTGTATCCCTACTGGCACCAGCTCAACACGGCCAGCGACCGTTTGAGCGAGGCGGATCGGGTCCTCCTCGGACCGCACCTCAAGTAGGATTGAGGGGGCTCAATCTCGGTCGTGAGGTCACGTAACGGCTCGGCAAGGACAGCCGACGCGCGCCACGATGCGACCCGTCAGCGGCTATCGCCGACGGGGAATTCTACGTGTAGTCGAGCCGCGATTGCGACGCCATCAAGATTGCCGTGCGGCACGGGCGGCGTGATGCTCGGCCAGATATCGCCTGTCATCAAGCGTCGAGCAGAGAATGGCGAGCACGACACCGATACCGGCACCGAGGAGAGTGTCCAGCACGCGCTCGGGCACCATCCCCAGGCCGGCAGCTTGAGGTGCTGCAAGCTGGCTCATGAGCAAGGCCATCGGAGTGACGAAGATCTGGCCCAGGGCATAGTTGAAGCCGATGACCATTTCGGTTGCGAATTGAAGGGCGGCCAGCAACGCGATTATCGTCCAGACAGACGGCTCCTGAACCAGAAACATCCACACCATGACGGCACCGATGATCGTGCCGGCCGTCCTTTGCAGGGCGCGGTTCATGCTGATGTGCAGATGGGTTCCCTGGACGACAGCGACTGCCCCGATGGCCGCCCAAGCGGGATGAGCCGCACCCAGCGCATGCGCCGAAAGGGCCGCGACCGCGGCACCGAGAGCAACACGAATGGCCGCAATGCCCCGGTGAGCGACCGGCCGCCGCGGCTCGGCAGCAAAGGAAGTGCCATCCTCCGGAAGCCTGCGCAGGGCTTCCGTCAACGCGCAGACGGCAAAAGCCATGAGGGCGACTGACGCAGTTGCGATCGCACGCTCGATCACGGCCGAGCCGGAAGCCACCGGCCCCATCGACGCGCCGGCGGCGAACACGAAGATGAGCGGGCCTGGCGGGCCGAACTGCCCAGACACGCTGACGAAGGAAAACAGGCCGGAGCACAGGGCGAGCACCAGCAACTGGATGGCGGGAGATGCGCCGAACCAGGTCGCCAGCGACATGACGACGACCGCGAAGGTCTGCCAGAACGCACAAAGGATGAGGACCCTGCCCCGGCTCGCGCGCGGCGCGAACCGGCCGAACAGTGCGACGAGTGCTCCCAGCGAAGCGAAGCCGATCAGATGCGGCCAGGGCGAGAGGATAACGATCGGCAGTGCGACCGCCGCAGTCGCCGCCGCCTGGAATCCGGCCAGCGCTGCATTGCGCAGGGAGGGCTGCTGCGCCAGCATCATGCTCTCGCGGACCTGATGCGGGTGGAGAACATGCCGCGCCGAATCGACCCGGCGAGCGCGAAGCACTACAGAAGGTTCAGCCTCGGCGGCCAAAGGCGTATTCGTGTTCATTTGGACGCTTCTTGTCGGCGCCGCGTCTGGATGTCGGACAGCCGCTGTTCGATTTTGTCGAAGTGCTGGAGCATTTCGGCGATCTCCCCGTCAGAGATATCAGCCAGCATCTCCTCCTCGCCTTTGGCCAGTTCCCGCCGGATTTCGGCAACCCGCTCCTCGCCCTTCGCCGTGAGATAGATCAACCGCGCGCGGCTGTCTCTCTCATCGATGCGACGCTCGGCCAGGTCCTGCCTGCAGAGGATATCAAGCAGGCGGACGAGGCTGGAACCGTCGATGCCCACAAGTGCTGCCAGTTCCTTCTGCGAAACGCCGCCGCCGGTTTCCTGCAAGTGGATCAGGGGCGCCCAGGTGGCGTCCGAAAGACCCGACTCGGCGAGGCGCGTATCGAGGGCCCGCCGCCAGCGGCGGGCAAGCAGCGAGAAGCGGATCCCGAAGCGGGACCGTGGAGAAGAACCATCTTTCATCATCAAAAGGTTGTAGCCCAATTTAGTTTGAATTGCAATTCAAACTAAATTGGGGAAGAGCCACTTTGCGGCCATACGCACAATCTTCAAAGCTATCGCCCCAGACATTTGCTTTGTGTTATCGGAGGACGAGGGTGGACCGTTCCGGCCGACGACGGTTGAACGAAGCGGCAATTCCGCCAATGGTTCGCCGGCGACGGCATGCCGCGGGGAACCAACGCAGAGATCAGGGGAACGACCATGCATATGCTGCTTGTCATCATCGGGGGCGCCGCACTGCTCTGCGTCTTCGCTCTATTCGGAAAACTTTGGGGCGGCGATGCCGCCGGCGCAGCAACCGCGGCGAAGATCTTCTTACCCGCCTGGCTGGCCGTGTCCCTGACCAACATGTGGGTAGGCGTCACGAAGGCCGGATACACGGTCGCTCAGGAACTGCCGATCCTGCTCTTGGTCTTCGCGGTTCCGGCAGCGCTTGCGGCGATGCTGGCGTGGCAACTGGCAAGGAACTGATCCATGGCGTCGGAACCTCTTGCCCATGCCGCCGAAGCGGCCTCCCATCACGGCTTCGACCTCGCCCCCATCGTCATCCTGCTGGGCGCGGCCGTCATCGCGGTCCCCCTGTTCAAGCGCCTCGGGCTCGGCTCCGTGCTCGGTTATCTCGCCGCCGGCCTGGCCATCGGCCCGTTCGGCATGGGGCTGTTCTCCGATCCGCAATCGATCCTGCACGTCGCAGAACTCGGGGTCGTGATGTTCCTGTTTGTCATCGGCCTTGAGATGCAGCCGTCGCGGCTATGGTCGATGCGCGGAGAAATTTTCGGCCTCGGCCTCGCCCAGGTTGCCCTTTGCATCGGCTTGCTGACGTGTGTCGGCCTCGCACTTGGCTATCCGGTGGCGCAGAGTTTCGTCGCCGGCACCGGTTTCGTGCTGACCTCGACCGCCATCGTCATGCAGATGCTCGACGAGCGCCGGGCGATGGGCCTGCCCAAAGGGCGCAGGATCGTCGCGATCCTGTTGCTCGAGGATCTCGCAATCGTACCGCTGCTGGCGCTGGTCGCGTTCCTTGCACCCGGAGGGGCAGACGCCACGCTCGCCGACCGGATGGCCGGCGTCGCGATCGGGCTTGGTTCCATCATCGGCCTGGTGCTTGCCGGGCGCTATCTTCTCGATCCCCTGTTTCGTCTTCTCGGCAAGGCAAAAGCGCGCGAGGTGATGACGGCAGCAGCACTGTTCGTCGTGCTCGGCGCGGCGCTGGCCATGCAACTCGGCGGCCTATCAATGGCGATGGGCGCCTTTCTAGCCGGCGTGCTTTTGTCGGAATCGTCGTTCCGCCATCAACTCGAGGCCGACGTGGAGCCCTTCCGCGGCATCCTGCTCGGCCTGTTCTTCCTGGGCGTCGGGATGTCGCTCGACCTCGCTATTATCGCCGCCAACTGGCACCTGATCGCCGTTGCCGTCGTGGCCTACATGGCATTGAAGATATTCGGCATCTATACGATTGCCCGCCTTTTCAGGGCAGGCAGGCGGGAGGCGATCGAGCGTGCAGTGCTTATGGCCCAGGGCGGCGAGTTCGCCTTCGTGCTCTATGCCGCCGCCACGGCGGTGGGCATCATCGACACGCAGGCCAACGCCATGCTGACCGCGACGATCATCGTCTCCATGGCGCTTACCCCCATGATGATGATCCTGCACGATCGCCTCGTCCCGAAAACCGGACCGTCGATGGAGGGGGTCGAAGCGGCCGACGGCCTGGCGGCGAGCGCGCTTCTGATCGGTTTCGGCCGTTTCGGCCAGATCGTCAGCCAGCCGCTTCTGTCCAACGGCTGCTCGATCTCGATCATCGAGACGGACACGGACGCGATCCGCAACGCGCGCGACTTCGGCTTCAAGGTCCACTACGGCGACGGCTCTCGCCTCGACATCCTCCACGCGGCCGGGGCGCATGACGCGCGCCTGGTCATCATCGCCGTCAATGATCGGGAGCTCAGCCTGAAGATCGCCGAACTCCTTCGCTCGGAATTCCCCATGGTTCCGGTGCTCGCGCGGTCCTTCGACCGCGAGCACGCCATAGAACTCATCCAGGCCGGCGTGGAATGGCAGATCCGCGAAACCTTCGAATCCGCCTTGGCGCTGGGAGAGAAGGCGCTGGAGGTGATGGACGTGGACGACGAGGAGCGGCAGCGTGTGATGGAGGACGTCCGCCGCCGCGACAGCGAACGTCTCGCCATCGAGACCGCCGAGGGCATCTATGCCGGGCGCGACCTGATCCATGGAAACGCCCCGCAGAAGAAGGCGCCGGCCAGACCCGGGAGCAAGTGAGCCCGGCGCGGCCACGCACTTCACGAAGCGTGCCACCGTATTGGCGCTCGGCTTAACTCCCCCTGCATCGCATCCGGTGAAATTGCCGATCGCCTCTCGTGCGCGCTCCATTTTCCTGCTATTCGCCCCCGCAATCACCCAAGGAGGAGGACCAACGGTGAAGCTGGGCATCGATTCCTACACGTTCCATCGCTACTTCGGCGAGACCTACGCCGGTCTCGAAACGGACCCCGGCAGTCGCTGGACGGTGTGGGATTTTCTCGACCGCGCGAGCGGCCTCGGCGTCGAGGCCGTTTCACTCGAATCGTGCTTTCTGCCCGTCGGCGACAAGGATCTCACGGGCGAGATCCGCCGCCGCCTCGATCTTCTGGGACTGGAGCGGGTCTGGGCATGGGGACATCCGCGCGGCTTCCACTCCGGCAAGACGCCGCAGGCGCTCGAAGGCGCGCTCGCCAGCCTTGCGGATGCGGACGCCGTCGGCGCGAAGGTCATGCGCATCTGCGCCGGCGGACGCGGCACCCGGCCCGCAAGCTGGGCCGAACACAAAGCGAGCCTCCTCCCGACGCTCGAACAGCTGCTGCGTGCCGCAGAGGCGCGCAAGATCGTCCTTGCCGTCGAAAACCACATCGACCTTCTGACCGACGAAATCGTCGACCTCGTCGAGACCATCGGTTCGCCGTATTTCGGCATCTGCCTCGACACCGCGAACAATCTGCGTATGCACGAGAACCCGAAAGAGGCCATCCGTCGTATGGCCCCTTATGCACGCGCCACGCACATCAAGGATATCCTGGCGCGCGGCGGCAATCCCGACACCATCGCCTTCTGGCCCAGTGTTCCGGTCGGCGAAGGCCTGATCGACATGTCTTTTGCTCTCACGGCACTGCGGGGAGCGGGCTATGACGGCGTGCTCGCAATCGAGATCGACTATCTGGCACCAGGTTACGGCGACGAGGACGCAGCGCTGGAAAAAAGCATCAGTTACGTCAGGCACTTACTCGCCGGTAGCGTCCCTGGACGATTAACCTGATGTTATGAGGAATGCCATTTTTGTAAGGGAAATTCATCCGCCGAGCCGATAGGCTGGGCCAATCGGACACTGCGGAGGAGCGCGCTGGCCCGGTTCACGGGAGACGAGCCATTGCCGAACAGCCGGCCGGCTTGCGCGGCAACCGTAGACGAGATGACGCAACGAACTGCAACTCACTTTCGGCCCGGCACGCAAAGACGCCGCCGCCGCCCGAGCATCCGCAAATGGGAGGACACATGACCCGCAAAACAATCCTGGCACTGACGACCGCGTTGATGACGACCATCGGCGTCGCCCACGCCGATGAAACCGTGAAGATCGGCATCGTCGCCGAACTCTCCGGCGCCGGCGCTCCCTCCGGCACGAACTGGAACGAAGGCGCCCGGCTCGCCGTCGAGGAAATCAACGCGCAGGGCGGCATTCTCGGCAAGCCGATCGAGGTCACCAGCTACGACACCCAGACCGACCCTCAGATCTCACGCGCCCTGGTTCAGAAGGCGATCGACGCGGAAGCCTATGTGATCTGGGGCACGATCTATTCCGGCTCGACCGTGGTCAACATGCTCGTCGCCAAGCAGAACGGTGTGCCGCAGTTCACGGGTTCCGAAGCCCCCGCGATCGTCGAGAAGGGCAACCCCTACATCTTCCGCACGTCGATGGGCGCGCAGAAGGGCATTCCCGGCCTGACCAAGTACTTCGCCGACACGTTGAAGGTGAAGAAGATCGGCATCGCTTGGGTCAACAACGAGTTCGGCAAGGGTGGCCACGACGTTTTCCTGAAGGAGATGGAGAATGCCGGTATAGAGGTCGTCATCGACGTGCCCTCCGAACAGGCACAGACCGACTACGGCGCAGACATCGCCAAGCTGAAGGCCTCCGGCGCCGAAGCGATCTTCGTCTACATGAACCAGGAGGAATCCGCCCGCTTCCTCGTCGAGGCGCGCAAGCAGGCGCTGCCGATGCCGCTGGTGGGCGAAACCACGCTGAACGATCAGAAGGTGATCGACCTCGCCGGAGCGGCCGCCGATGGCGCCATCGCCCGCGTCAACCTGCCCGTGACCGCGCCGGAAATCGCAGCCGTCGCGCAGAAGTTCGAGGCCAAGTACGGCCACAAGCCGATTCAGGATGCGATCAAGGGCTATATCGCGGCCTGGACGACCAAGTACGTCACCGAGATGGTCGGCAGCTTCGACCGCGAAGCCTTCGTGCAGAAGATGCATGGCCTGTGCCTGGAGGCGAAGGACTATCCGAACATCCTGCTCGACACCTGCTGGGACGAGCGCGGCGAGATGTCCCGTCCGAGCTTCATGGTCGAGGTGAAGGACGGACAGTCCGTCGTCGTTTCCACGGTCCCCGCCCTCTGAGCCCTCATCGTCGCCCCGCCCGGCCTTACCGCCGGGCTCGGGGCGACCATCAGGACACGACGTTTTCGATGACGGGAACAGCGGACTACCAAGTGCTCGGTGCAGAAGCGAACCGGCTCGGCGAGTGTCCGATCTGGTGCGAACGAACCGCGCGCCTGTGGTGGGTCGACGTGCTGACGCCGACCCTCTGGAGCTACGATCCGGTAACCGGAGAATGCCGCCGCCACCCGGTCTCAGCCCGCCGCATCGGCTCGATCGCGCTCCGCGAAACAGGCGGTCTGCTGCTTGCCTGCGACGACGGGCTCTTCGCCTACGAGCCGGAAACGGGTATGCAGGAATTCCTTTGCGATCCGGAGCCGGGAAAGGCCGGGCATCGCAAGAACGACGGAAGGGCTGATCCCGCCGGCAATTTCTGGGTCGGAACGTTGCGGGAGGAGGACTATGCCCCGGTCGGCGCGCTCTACCGCGTCGGCACCGATCGGAACGCGATGGTCGAAGCCGAAAACCTCGCCATCCCGAACGGGCTCGCCTTCGATCCCGTGCGGAAGCGGATGTATTTCTGCGATACGCGCGCCTATGAAATCTGGGCCTGCGACTATGACGCGGAAACCGGCCGCCGCGGGCCAGCGCGCAGCTTCGCCAGGACCATTGCCCCTGCCCGCCCCGATGGAAGCTGCATCGATGCCGACGGGTATCTCTGGAATGCCGAGTATGCCGGCGGCCGACTGCTGCGCTTTGCACCCTCCGGCGAAGTTTCCATGGCCATCGACCTGCCGGTGACCTATCCGACCTGCTGCTGCTTCGGCGGCCGCGACTTCGATGAACTCTACGTGACCTCGGCCGCCGAACCGCTGACGGATACTGATCGGGCCGCGCAGCCGCTCGCCGGCAAGGTGCTGGTGTTCAAGCCGGGCGTGAGCGGCAGGCCGGAGTGCCGCGTCCGGTTCTAACGTCCGGCCTTCGCATTTTTTGTTCACGAAACGAGGATGCGGTGCACGCCTCACATCCGCAAGGCGGGCCTCGCCTCCGCGGACACCGCGCGGATAGCCTGGATTAGCAGCGTCAGCGGCAGGGAAGGCAGCGTGTCGGCGCGCATCGTCAGCCCCACCGGGCCGCGCGTATCCGTCGTCTCCATCGGCAGGGCCGCCAGCACACCATCGGCGATATCGGCGGCGACGACGCCTTCGGAGATGATCCAGACCGCGTCGCTGATACGCAGGAAGGCGCGCCCGAACGCATCCGACACGGTCTCGATCTGTGTCGGCAACGCCGGCACACCATTGGCGATCAGGTACTGCTCGACAATCGGGCGGATCACCGAATTGCGTGTCGGCAACAGGACCGGAAATTCCCGCAGCCTGTCGAACACGGATACACCGGCTGCCAGCAGCGGGTGACCGGCCCGGACGACAAAGCGCACCTGTTCGGAATATAGATGCTCAAAAACGAGGCCGGTCATCTTTTCCGGAGACGCCAGGCGCCCGACGACGAGATCGAGTTCGCCCACGCGCAGCTGCTCGATCAAGACCGCGTTCTCGCCGGTGACGATCTTGACCGGGCTGCCGGCGCCCTCGGCGAGAAAGTGCGCCATCGCCTTGGGCATGATGCGAACGGAGACAGTCGGCAAGGCGCCGATGCGAACCGGAGGTGCGGAGCGGGCCATCTCGTACGACACCGAATCGACCGCCTGGCGAAGTGCCGTCAATGTCGCCGCCGCGTGCCGCAGGAACACCTCGCCGTGGCTGCTGGTGCGAATCCCCCGCCCCTCCCGCTCGAACAGGACGATGCCGAGAATCTCCTCCAGTTCCCGAATGGTCTTCGTCACCGCCGGCTGGCTGACATGCAGCGTGGCTGCCGCCCTGTTGACGCTCTTCTGGCGCGCCACCTCCACGAAACACTGCAGATGGCGAAATTTGATGCGGGGATCGACCGGCAGAACCATAACTTGCAGGTTATCTCTATAGGGAAAAATCTCATTTTACTTAACCGTTTCACCATTGCAATATGTCGTTCAAGAGGAGATTGACCGATGAGATTTTTGAAGGTCCGCGACGCGGCGATCCACTATCGCGCGATCGGCATCGGCGAAGGCAAGCCCGTCATCGCCTTCATCAATTCGCTGGGCACGGATTTCCGCATCTGGGAGCCGGTCATGGCGGCGCTGGGCGACGGCTACGCATACGTGCTGCACGACAAGCGCGGCCACGGCCTTTCCGACATAGGTACGCCGCCCTATGCGATCGGGACCCATGCAGACGACCTGATCGCGCTGCTCGATCATCTCAAGGTGGGAGACGCGGTGATCTGGGGCCTTTCCGTCGGCGGCCTCATCGCGCAGGCGATCCATGCGAAACGGGCCGATCTCGTCCGGGCGCTGGTTCTCTCCAACACAGCCCACAAGATCGGCTCTGCGGACATGTGGAACGACCGGATTGCCGCCATCCTGAAGGATGGCCTCGGCGGCATGGTCGACCCCATCATGGAGCGCTGGTTCACGCCGTCCTTCCGACTACCGGACAACGCCGTTTACGCCGGTTGCCGCAACATGCTCGTCCGACAGCCGGTCGAGGGGTATTGCGGCACCTGTGCAGCGATCCGCGATGCGGACTACACCGATGCCGCTACCAAAATCGCGGTACCAACGCTCTGCGTCGTCGGCGACCAGGACGGCTCCACCCCGCCTGCCCTGGTGCGGTCGCTGGCCGGTCTCGTGCCCGGCAGCAGTTTCGCGGTGATCGAGGGCTGCGGCCACATCCCCTGCATCGAACAGCCCGCAGCCTACGCCGCAGCCGTGGGGGCCTTCCTGAAAACCTTGCCGGAGTCCTGAGCCATGAACCAACCCGCAGCGCCAAGCGAACGCTATGCCAAAGGCATGGAGACGCGCCGCTCCGTTCTGGGCGATGCCCATGTGGACCGGGCCAGCGCGCAGGCGACCGCCTTCGACCAGCCGTTCCAGACGCTGATCACGGAGTCCGCATGGGGCACCGTCTGGTCGGGCACGCAATGGACCAAGCGTGAACGTTCGATCGTCACCATCGCGCTTCTGGCGGCACTCGGCCAGGACGACGAAGTGGCCATGCATGTGCGGGCGACCGCCAATACCGGCGCGACCGAGGAGGATATCCGCGAGGCGCTGATGCATGTGGCCATCTATGCCGGCGTACCGGCGGCCAATCATGCCTTCAAGATCGCAAAGCTTGCACTGGCCGAACTCCGCGCCAATAATTCCCAGGAGGAGAACAAGGGATGAGCAACCGACCGCCCGAGACGGGGCCATTTTTCGCGCGCGATCGCGAGATGCAGCCCCCGGCCTTTACGCCCTGGTACAAGACGACGGTGCTGCGTTCGCCGCAGCGCGCGCTGATTTCCCTGGAAGGCACGAAGAGCGAGATCACCGGCCCGGTCTTCGGCCACGGCATGCTCAATCCGCTGGATAACGACCTCATCCTGAACTATGCCCGCCCGGGCGAAATGCCGATCGGACCGCGCATTCTCGTGCACGGCCGCGTGCTTGACGAAAGCGGGCGCGGCGTCGACGGGGCGCTGGTCGAATTCTGGCAGGCCAATGCCGGCGGCCGCTACCGCCACAAGAAGGAAACCTATCTTGCCCCGGTCGATCCGAATTTCGGCGGGGTCGGCCGCACGATCACGGACGAGAACGGCTATTATTGGTTCAAGACCATCCAGCCGGGTCCCTATCCCTGGCCGAACGGTGTCAACGACTGGCGTCCGGCGCACATCCACTTCTCGATCTTCGGCCACGGCTTCCAGCAGCGGCTGATCACGCAGATGTATTTCGAGGGCGACCCGCTGATCTGGAAGTGTCCGATCGTGAAAACGATCCCCGACGAAGACGCCATCCGCCAACTGATCGCACCGCTCGACATGAACGCCGCCATTCCGATGGACATGCGCGCCTACAAGTTCGACATCGTCCTCAGAGGCCGCCGCTCCACCTTTTTCGAGAACCGCCCGGAGGGCAACTGACATGGTTCAACCGCTCGGCTACCTCAAGGAAAGCGCCTCGCAGACCGCAGGTCCCTACGTGCATATCGGCTGCACGCCGAATTTCGTCGGCATTCACGGCATCTTCGAGAAGGACCTGGGCTCCGGTGCCCTCTACAACGAGCAGACGCGCGGCCAGCGCATCACCATTCGCGGGACTGTCTACGACGGCGGCGGCTACGCCCTGAAGGACGCTCTGGTGGAGATCTGGCAGGCCGACGACGCCGGATTCTACAACAGCCCGAGCGAGACGCGTGGCGCCGCCGATCCGAACTTCGTCGGCTGGGGCCGTTCGCCCGGGGACATGGACACGGGCGAATTCGTCTTCGAGACGATCAAGCCCGGCCGCGTGCCTTTCAAGGATGGCCGCTGGATGGCCCCGCACGTGACTTTCTGGATCGTTGCGCGCGGCATCAATATCGGGCTTCACACGCGGATGTACTTTCCGGAGGAAGAGACAGCAAACGCCGAAGATCCGATTCTCGCCCGCATCGAACACAAGGTCCGCGTCCCCACGCTGATCGCCAGGAAGGAAGGCGACAACACCTATCGCTTCGACATTCGCCTTCAGGGCGAGGTCGAAACGGTATTCTTCGATATCTGAACGATCATGAGCCTTACCCCCTTCGAGCATCCCTTCCTGTCCGGCCTTCTGGGCGACGACGAGATTTCGTCGCTCTTTTCGGCGGAGGCGGACATCGCTGCGATGATCCGTTTCGAAACCGCGCTGGCTCAGGCCGAGGCAGACTGCGGCATCCTCGCAAAGGACGACGCAAACGCCATTATTGAGGGGCTCTCCGTCTTCGCACCGGACATCGCGGCGCTTAAGACCGGCGTGTCGAAGGACGGGGTCGTTATCCCGGAACTGGTTCGGCAGATGCGTCAGGCGGTCGCCGCTCCCGCACGGGAGAAGGTGCATTTCGGCGCCACAAGCCAGGATGCGATGGACACGAGCCTCGTGCTGCGCCTGAAGGCGGCGACGGATATCCTTGCAGGAAGGCTGGCGGCTACTGTCGCCGGTCTCGCCACCCTTTCGGAACGGGACGGGCAGCGGCCTCTCATGGGCTATACCCGCATGCAGGCCGCGATCCCGATCACCGTCTTCGACCGGATCTGCGCCTGGCGCGCACCGCTTGAGCGGACAGCCGCCCGACTTGCCGATTTCGCCGTGCACGGTTTCGCCGTCCAGTTCGGTGGCGCCGCAGGTACACTGGAAAAGCTCGAGGATAACGGGCCAGCCGTGCGCGCCGCGCTGGCCACCCGACTCGGACTTGCCGACCGGTCGCAATGGCACAGCCAGCGCGACACGCTCGCCGAATTCGCCGGCCTGCTTTCGCTGGTCACCGGCAGCCTTGGGAAGTTCGGGCAGGATGTGGCCTTACTTGCGGAGATGGGCAGCGAGATCCGGATTTCCGGCGGCGGCGGCTCATCCGCCATGCCGCACAAGCAGAACCCCGTTTCGGCGGAGGTTCTCGTGACACTCGCGCGCTTCAATGCGGCGCAGCTTGGCGCGATGCACCAGGCGCTGGTGCACGAGCAGGAACGCTCGGGCGCCGCCTGGACGCTCGAATGGCTCGTCCTTCCGCAGATGACAGCGGCCACAGGCGTCGCCCTGTTGACTTCGCTGCGATTGCTCGGCCAAATCGAACAACTGGGAAAAAGCAAGTAGTTTCTGCAGGATCGCGGCCAAATGCGAACGCTTGCATCAGGAGGAGAGACACGGTGCGGACTTCGATTGCGACGGTATCCATCAGCGGAGAATTCCCGGACAAGATGGCAGCCATTGCCAAGGCTGGCTTCAGCGGCGTCGAGATCTTCGAAAACGATTTCCTGACCTACGATGCCTCGCCGCGCGAAGTGGCGCAGATGGCGCGGGACTTTGGGCTGGAGATCACGCTTTTCCAGCCGTTTCGCGATTTCGAAGGCATGCCGGAGCCGCACCGCGCCCGCGCATTCGAGCGCGCGGAGCGCAAGTTCGACATCATGGGAGAACTCGGGACTGATCTGATGCTGATCTGCTCGAACGTGTCTCCGATTTCGCTCGGCGGGATCGATCGTGCCGCGGCCGATTTCCATCAATTGGGCGAACTGGCAGCCAAACACGGTGTGCGCGTCGGTTACGAGGCACTGGCATGGGGACGCCACATCAACGACCACCGCGACGCCTGGGAAATCGTCCGCCGCGCCGATCATCGAAATGTCGGCCTGATCCTCGATTCCTTCCATACGCTTTCGCGCAAAATCGACGTCAATTCCATCCGCTCCATTCCAGGCGACAAGATCTTCATCGTCCAGTTGGCGGATGCGCCGCTGATCGACATGGACCTGCTCTATTGGAGCCGCCATTTCCGCAACATGCCGGGCGAAGGCGACCTGCCGGTCGTCGATTTCATGCGTGCGGTTGCCGCAACCGGCTATGACGGCCCGCTTTCGCTCGAGATCTTCAACGACCAGTTCCGCGGCGGCTCCGCCCGCGCGCTTGCCGAAGACGGCCATCGCTCACTGGTCTATGTGATGGACCAGGTCCGGCGCCTCGAACCGGATATCCGCATCGACGTGCCACCCATGCCCGATCGCATCCAGACCAGCGGCGTGTCCTTCGTCGAATTCACGACGGCTGAGACGGAAAAGGATCACCTCGTGACCTTGCTCAGGTCGCTCGGCTTCCGGAAAACGGCGCGACATCGCAACCGCAACGTCGATCTCTACACGCAGGCGGACATCCGCATCGTCGTAAATTCCGACGATTCCGGCGACAGCTTCGCGGGATCCTCCTATTTCGTGCATGGTACGAATGCCTATGCCTACGGCATGAAGGTGGAAAACGCGCAGGATGCCCTCGTGCGCGCCGCAGCACTCGACGCGCCTGTTTTCTCCGAGCCGCGCCGTCCCGGTGAGATTGCCGTTCCGGCGATCCAGGGCGTCGGCAACGGCGTCATCTATTTCCTCGACGACTCACCGGCGCTCGCCTCGATATGGGAAACCGAGTTCGTATCCGTGGACGATCCGGGCGAGGGAGACGCCGGATTGAAGCGGATCGATCATCTCGCGCAGACGACCCACTACGACGAGATGCTGACCTGGCTTCTTTTCTATACCTCGATTTTCGAAACGCGGCGGACGCCGATGGTCGACGTCGTCGATCCGGGTGGCCTGGTCCGCAGCCAGGCCATCGAAAGCCTTTCGGCGAACGGCTTTCGCCTGACGATGAACGGCGCCGACAGCCGCAAGACCTTTGCCGGCAAGTTCCTGGCGGAGGGCTTCGGCTCCAGCATCCAGCACATCGCCTTCACCACCGACGACATATTTGCCACCGCACGCGCGCTGGCGGCGCTGGATTTCCATGCCCTGCCGATCTCGCGCAACTACTACGACGACCTCGAAGCGCGTTTTGGTCTGGAACCGGCCTTCTCCGACGCTCTTCGGGAGGCAAGCATCCTCTACGACCGCGACGACAATGGCGAGTACTTCCAGATCTACAGCCGCACCTTTGGCGAAGGATTCTTCTTCGAAATCGTCGAGCGGCGCGGCGCCTATAACGGCTATGGCGCAATGAACGCCCCGTTCCGCATCGCCGCGCAAAGAAGATTGCTGCGGCCGGAGGGCATGCCAAAGCGATAGCGCGCGATGAAGGAGCTGACACTCAGGCAGATCGAAGTCATCCGGGCGGTGATGATCGCCGGCACCATCCAGGGGGCTGCGGATCTCCTTCACGTTTCAGCACCCGGCATCAGCAGGCTGTTGAAGCATGCGGAAAGCGGCCTCGGCGTCCGCCTGTTCGAGCGCAAGGCAGGCATTTTCGTTCCGGCAGCGGAGGCGCAGACGATTTTCGAGATGCTCAATCTCGTCTACCGCCAGATGGAGAGCCTGAACACGGCGGTCTCGTCGCTCCAGAAGGGGCATGATTTCGCGCTGTCCTTTGCTTCAGCCCCGTCGATCGCCAATTTCGTCGCCGTCCGCGTCATTCGAACCATCCGTCAACGCTTCCCGGACCTCAGGGTCGATCTCAACATCCTGAAGATCGAGGAGACGCTGGACTATCTGCTGCTGGAGCACGGCGAAGTCGTTTTCATGAGTTCCCCGGTCGACAACCCCGCCGTACGCAACAAGCCGCTGGCACGCGGACGCCTTCTGGCGATCGTGCCGGAAGGCCATGCGCTTGCCACACAGGAGAAGGTTTCCGTCCACGACCTCGCGCGCTATCCCGTCATCGGCGTCGACCCCGGCGATCCCTATGGCAGCACGCTCGCGCAACCGTTCAGGGATGCGGGGATCGATCTGCGTCACACGGTCAGGGGACGCTTCTCGCAGACCATACTCGGTCTCGTGCAACAGGGGCTGGGGGTAGCGCTGGTCGACGAGTTCTCGGTCGGCACCGCGCACATTCCCGGTATCGTGCGCCGCCCGCTGCAGGAACCGGCCACGATCACCCCCTATGCCATCCACAAGCGCGGTCGCCAGTTGTCGAGCTTCGCGGAATTCACGATCAAGTGCTTCCAGAACGAGCTCGCCGCTGCGACGGCTCGGCAGAATTGGGATCCGCCGGGAGCTCCTGGATAGTAAAAACGTAGAGATTGCGGATCGCCAGCTCGGCGGCAGCCTCGCGCGGAGTATCCACCCGAGGCTCCAAGCGCGAGACTACAAAAACCGCTTGACCTTGACATCATGGGAAGGTGCACGATCTATCGAAAGAAAGGAGCGTGCACCATGCTCACGTTCAAGGAGCCCGATGCGGCCCAGACGATCAAGCTATCCATCGAGGACATGACATGCGCTTCGTGCGTACGGCGCGTTGAAAGAGCGATCCAGAAGGTACCGGGCGTTTCCGTCGCCTCCGTCAATCTCGCGACGGAGAGGGCCGAGGTGACGTTTGATGGCACCCCTGACATCGCGGCCGTGGCAGAGGCCGTGCGGGATGCCGGTTATGGCGTCGGAGAGGAGACGCTCGAGTTCGTCGTAGAGGGAATGACATGCGCCTCCTGCATCGCGCGTGTCGAAAAGGCCCTGAAAGCGGTTCCCGGCGTCATCGACGCCACCGCAAACCTTGCCAGCGGGCATGCCCGCGTCCGCTATCTGCGCGGTGCGGTCACCTTCGACGCGTTGGCGGCGGCGATCGAGACGACCGGCTATCACGCCGTCCGGCAAGACCATCGCGAGGAGGGACCATCCGACGAGGAGCGGCGTGAAAGCGAAATCAGCGCCCTGCGGCGCTCGCTCGTCATCGCCGCCGTGCTGACCGCGCCTCTTTTTGTCATGGAAATGGGTGCGCACGCCATTCCCACCTTCGGCCACTATATCCACGAAACGATCGGCATGCAGGCAAGCCGGGTCATCCAGTTCGTGCTGGCAACGATCGTGCTGGCGGGACCGGGGGCACGTTTCTTCCGCAAGGGCATTCCCAGCCTTCTGCGTGGCACACCTGACATGAACGCGCTCGTCGTCATCGGAACGGCGGCGGCCTGGATCTTTTCCGTCGTCGCTACCTTCACGCCTGGCCTGCTGCCGGGCGGCACGGCCGACGTCTACTTCGAGGCCGCCGCCGTCATTGTCACCCTGATTCTTGCCGGGCGCTACCTCGAAGCCCGGGCCAAGGGCCGCACCGGCGAGGCAATCCGGCACCTTGCCGGTTTGCGCGCGACGTCCGCGCGCGTGGTGAAGAACGGCGCTGCGGCGGATGTTCCGCTTGAATCGGTCGTGCCGGGCGATATCGTGCTGGTACGCCCCGGGGAGCGGGTGCCCGTCGACGGCGAGGTGACGGAGGGCGGCTCCTTCGTCGACGAATCCATGATCACCGGCGAACCGATGCCGGTCGAGCGCAAGCCCGGCGACGCCGTCACCGGCGGAACGATGAACACGACCGGCTCCTTTTCTTTCCGGGCCACCCGCGTCGGCGCGGACACGGTGCTGTCGCAGATCATCCGCATGGTGGAGGACGCACAGGCCGCCAAGCTGCCGATCCAGGCGCTGGTCGATCGCGTGACCCAATGGTTCGTGCCGGCGATCATCGCCGTCGCACTCGTCACCTTTGGCATCTGGTTCGCGTTCGGCCCCAGCCCTGCACTGGCGCACGCACTCGTGGCCGCCGTCGCAGTCCTGATCATAGCCTGCCCGTGCGCCATGGGACTTGCGACCCCGACCTCGATCATCACCGGAACCGGTCGCGCAGCCGAACTCGGCGTGCTCTTCCGGCAGGGAACGGCGCTGCAGACATTGGAGGCGACCGAGGTCGTCGCCGTCGACAAGACCGGCACACTGACACTCGGCCGTCCGAGCCTGACCGGGATCATACCGGCCGAAGGTTTTGCCCGAAACGAGGTGTTGTCGCTCGTGGCCGCAGCCGAAGTCCGCTCGGAACATCCGATCGCCCTTGCAATCCACGAGGCTGCAAAGGCGGAAGGTTTGGAAATCCCGCAGGCAGAAGCGTTCCAGGCGACCTCCGGCCAGGGCATTTCCGCAACGGTCTCGGGGCGCAAGGTCGAAGTCGGTTCCACCGGCTTCATGTCGACGCTCGGTTTCGATCCGACCGCGTTCAGGGGTGAAGCGGAGCGGCTTGCTGCCAGCGGCGCTTCGCCCCTCTATGCCGCGATAGACGGCAGGCTCGCCGCGCTCTTCACCGTGACGGATCCCGTCAAGCCGACGACGAAGGAGGCAATCGCGCAGCTCAAGACGCTGGGCATCGAGGTTGCGATGATCACCGGCGACAATCGCCGCACCGCCGAGGCCGTTGCCGCGACGCTCGGGATCGACAGGGTGATGGCGGAGGTGCTCCCGGAGGGCAAGGTCGACGCCGTGAAGGCGCTTTCGGCTGGCGGCAGGAAGGTGGCCTTCGTCGGCGACGGCATCAACGACGCGCCGGCGCTCGCAATCGCCGATACCGGGATTGCCATCGGTACGGGCACGGACGTGGCGATTGAAAGCGCCGACATCGTGCTGATGGCCGGCGACATGCGTGGCGTTGCGACCGCGATCTCGGTTTCCCGCGCGACCATGCGCAACATCCGCCAGAACCTCTTCTGGGCGTTCGGCTACAACGTCGCCCTGATCCCCGTGGCGGCGGGCGCGCTCTATCCTGCCTTCGGGATCTTGCTGTCTCCTGCGATTGCCGCCGGCGCCATGGCGCTTTCAAGCGTCTTCGTCGTCAGCAATGCCCTCAGATTGAAACGGTTCCGCCCTTCCCGAGCCCATGCGAGAGGGGAGATCCGCACATGAACATAGGCGAAGCGGCAAGCGCCAGCGGCGTGACGGCGAAGATGATCCGCCACTACGAATCGATCGGCCTCATCGCGGAAGCCGGTCGCACCGGCTCGGGCTACCGCACCTACGGGCCGAAGGATCTCGCCACCCTCAGCTTCATCCGCAGGGCGCGCGATCTCGGATTTTCGATCGCGCAGATCCGCGACCTGCTGGCGTTGTGGCAGGATCGCGACCGTGCATCCGCCGACGTCAAGCGCATCGCGGCCGGGCACATAGAGGAACTTACCGCGAAGATGCGGCAGTTGCAGGAAATGGTGATGACGCTGCAGCACCTCTCTGCCCATTGCCAGGGCAACGACCGGCCGGACTGCCCCATTCTGGAGCGGCTGGCCAGCGGGACGGGCGATGGCGGCGCATGCTGCGATTAGCCCGTCCGCCGTTTGCAATCCGTCGCGCTGACCGTGTGCTTCGATCACAGCAGACAGAGGGAGAGCCGAAGCAGGACGCGCCGATTCCGACGGGTCGCAACACCTATCGATCGCAAGACCTTTCCCACTCGCTCCCGCCAATCAATTTGAGTTGAGTTCCGGTGCCGGTCCTCCGTCCGTAAACTGCCGCCGAACTGAAACGAGGAAGCCGGATTTGCGCTACCATCTCCTATCGATCGCCGTCATCGCCGCTCTTGCCGTTGCACCGCTCGGCGACGTGATGGCGCAACAGCCCGCACCGCAACAATCCCGCTCCGGTCTTCTGGATCTGCTGCCGGGCGATGCCGTCACCGACCATGTGCTGCGCCGCCCGTCGAGCGACCTGCCTTATACCGCCACCGCCGGCACGCTGGAACTGCGGGGACAGGACGGCAAGGTGAGCGCGAAGATCTTCTATACCGCCTACACCGCCAAGGATGCTCCCGCCGAACGGCCGGTCACCTTCGCCTTCAACGGCGGACCGGGCGCCGCCTCCGCCTATCTTCACCTCGGTCTCGTGGGGCCGCGCATCCTCGATTTCGGCAGCGAGCAGGGCAGCACCGCCCCGGACGGGACACGGCCGGCGCTTTCCGACAATCCGGACAGTTGGCTCGACTTCACCGATCTCGTACTGATCGACCCCGCCGGGACGGGCTGGAGCCGGGTGGCCGGCAAGGATGCCGAGGCGGCCTACCACGGCGTACGCGCCGATGCGGAAAGCCTTGCCAAATTCATCGCGCTCTATGTCCAGAAGAACGGCCGTTCCGCCGCACCGAAATATCTGCTCGGCGAAAGCTATGGCGGCTTTCGCGCTGCCAAGGTCGCAACCGCACTGAAGGAGAGCCAGGGCATTCTCGTCTCCGGTATCGTCATGCTCTCGCCGATGATCGAAAGCCGCTACATTTTCGGGACCGGCGATCCTGTCGGCGCCGCCTTGCAGCTTCCTTCGCTGGCGGCTGCGGAGATGGAGCGCAAGGGCGCCTTCTCCGCCGAGGGCATCCAAGAGGTGGAACGGTTCGCGATGAGCGATTACCTTGTCGCGCTCGCCGGTGCCGCCCCGAGCGGCGACGACGCCGACCGCCTCTACGCCCGCATCGCCGAGATGACGGGCATCGGCAAGGACGCGGTGGCACGCGCCCGCGGCTTCGTCGGCGATATCTATACGAAGGAGCTCGACGGTGCCCCGGACAAGATCGCAAGCCCTTACGATGCAGCTTATCTCGCGGACGATCCCTATCCTGAAACATCGGAAGACCGTGGGGCCGACCCGATCCTCGACGGCTATACGCGCGCCTACGGCGGCGCGTTTGCCGCCTATGCGCGTGACGAACTGAAGTTCTCGACCGAAATGACCTACCGCCTGCTGGACAAGGACGTGAACCGCCGCTGGGACTGGAACGGCGCCCGCTCCAATGTCAGCGCGACCCGCGATCTTCGCGAGCTTCTGGCGACCATCCCGTCCCTCCGCGTCATGGTGGTGCATGGCTACAGCGACGCCATCACGCCCTATGGCGGCAGCCGCTATGTCCTCGACCACCTTCCTCCCTCCCTCACAGAAGGTCGCGTTGGGCTGAAGCTCTATCGGGGTGGTCACATGTTCTATACCGACCCCGGCGAACGGAAGGCCTTCACCGATGAGGTGCGGGGCTTTTATGCCGACAACGACAGGGGCTGAGTTGGCAAGGCGTCACCGTCGCCGCGCAAGGACAGCAGTCCCAGGCGCTGCATCCCTTTCTTATCCCCGGAAGGGTATTGCGCTTTGGCATGGTGGCAGACATTCTCCCTCCGCCGGCCTTAAGCGACGGCGGGAAACGAAAAGAATGAATGCGACGGGAGAAAAGCATGCTGGACAAACGCAATTTCTACATTGACGGCAAATGGGTGGACCCGCTGACGCCGCGCGACCTGGAGGTGATCAATCCGGCGACCGAGAAGCCGATCGCGTGGATCTCCATGGGCACTGCTGCCGACATCGATCGGGCAGTCGCCGCCGCCAAGAAGGCGTTTGCGAGCTATAGCCAGACCAGCGTCGACGAGCGCCTCGCCCTGCTGGAGAAGCTCCTCGCGGTCTACAAGCGCCGCTATGACGAGATGGCCCGCACGATCACGCTCGAACTGGGTGCCCCGATCACCATGAGCACCGAACAACAGGCCGACGTCGGCGTCGGCCACCTGCAGGGCTTCATCGACGCGCTGAAGCGCCTGAAGAGTCGTGAAGTGCTGCCGAACGGCGACGTGGTGCGGCGCGAGCCGATCGGCGTCTGCGGGCTGATCACGCCTTGGAACTGGCCGATCAACCAGATCGCGCTCAAGGTCGTGCCGGCACTGGCGACCGGCTGCAGCTGCGTGCTAAAACCTTCCGAGTTCACGCCGCTGAACGCCTTGCTCTATGCCGAAATGGTCGAGGAGGCAGGTTTCCCCGCCGGCACGTTCAACCTCGTCAACGGCGACGGCATCGAATGCGGCGCAGCTCTTTCGAAACACAAGGACATCGACATGATGTCCTTTACCGGTTCCACCCGCGCCGGCATCGCCGTCAGCAAGGACGCGGCCGACACCGTCAAAAGGGTGACGCTGGAACTCGGCGGCAAGTCTCCGAACATCGTGTTCGAGGATGCCGACCTGGAGGATCGTGTCGCAAGCAGCGTTGCCGAGTGCTTCAACAATTCCGGCCAGTCCTGCGATGCGCCGACGCGCATGCTCGTGCAGCGCTCGGTCTACGACAAGGCCGTCGCAATCGCGGAGAAAGCCGGTAAGGAGGCTAAAGTCGGCAATCCGGAACAGGAAGGCAGCCATATCGGCCCACTCGTCTCCCACATCCAGTTCGGGCGTGTCCAGGCGCTGATCGAGGCAGGTGTGGCCGAAGGGGCGCGCGTGCTCGTCGGCGGCCCCGGCAAGCCGGAGGGCTTCGAGACGGGTTACTTTGTCAAGCCGACGATCTTCGCCGACGTCAACAACGACATGCGCATCGCCCGCGAAGAGGTATTCGGCCCGGTTCTGTCGATCATCCCCTTTGATACCGAAGAGGAAGCGATCGCGATTGCCAACGACACCAACTACGGCCTTGCTGCCTATGTCCAGACCGGGAATGCCGACCGTGCCGAACGCGTCGCCGCACGCCTTCGCGCCGGCATGGTTCACATCAACGGCGGGCCGCATCGTTACGGCAGCCCGTTCGGCGGCTTCAAGCAGTCGGGCAACGGCCGCGAAGGCGGCATCTTCGGGCTGGAGGACTTCCTCGAGGTGAAGACCGTCCATCGGCCCGACGCCGCGTAGACGGCGATCGAAGGTACATGAAAGACGGCTGTCGGGCGCATCGATCGATGCGCCCGATCGTTTTGCCTTGGAGCATATTCCTAAACGACGCACCTTTCGGCCAGGTCCGGCGGCGATGTCTATCAGCGCAAGCTGCGTAAGTGCCATGCTCTCTCCGTTGGTCAGTCGCTCCGTCTCGCCGCGGACCCCTTCCTCCGCGGGCGGCATTTCGCCCCGGTGGGCGCCGTCGATCGGCGTCGCGCTCTTTTCGCTATCTTTTCAACGATACGCTGCGGGAAGCTTCGTCAATCTGAATGCAGCCATCAATATTGTTGACTGGATCGCCGGAATTGGATGTGCAAAGGGCTGTTGATCATCCCCCTGTGGCCCGTCGACGCCTCACGCAGGCTCGCAGCCCAAGCGCGCAGAACCGGCCATGACAGATGCGACCGCCACCTCCGTAACGCCGTCGAACGCGACGCGCCTGGGCGTGCTGTTCATGCTGCTTGGCATGGTGATGTTCTCGTTGAACGATGTGCTGGGCAAATGGCTGGTGGCGACCTATTCGCCGTCGCAGCTCATGTTCATTCGCAGCCTGGCGGCCATAGCCGTTCTGCTGCCGTTCTTCTGGCGCACGGGATGGCACAATCTCGTGCGCGTGGAACGCCCTCGCCTGCAGGCCCTCCGCTCCCTGCTTTTCGCCTTCGAGGCGACCGCATTCTACTTCGCCGTCGGTTACATGCCGCTCGCGGACGCCATGACCTACTGGCTTGCTGCGCCGATCTATGTCGCGGCACTCTCGCCACTGATGCTAGGCGAAAAGGTGGGCTGGCGCCGCTGGAGCGCGATCCTCGTCGGTTTCGCCGGCGTCGTCATAGCATTGGAGCCCTCCCGGGAGAGCCTCACATTGCCGGCGCTCATCGCGCTTGCCGGCAGCATTGCCTTCTCTTTCGCCATGATATTCGGCCGCACCTTGCGGGCAACGCCCGACACGACGCTGGTCTTCTGGCAGGTCGCGGGGGCGGCCCTTTTCTCGCTGGTGGCGCTTGCCTTCGATCCCGCCGGATGGGCTCCGGTACGGCCGTTGGATATAGGCCTTCTCAGCCTGCTGGGTGTCGTCGCCATGGCGGCACACATGCTGGTGAACCGGTCGCTCAAGCTTGCGGACGCCGCAACCGTCGTGCCGCTGCAGTACACGCTCCTGCTTTGGGCGGTCGTCTTCGGGCTGATCTTCTTCGGCGACATGCCGCGCACCGCCATGCTGGTCGGGGCCGGTTTCATCGTCGCCTCAGGGCTTTTCATCTTCTTCCGGGAACAGAAGCTCAAACGGGCACGGCTGCCCACACCATAGGACCTACGGAACCTGTGCGCCCTTTGCCGTCGTGTAGATCGCATAGACCGATGTCGTCGCAGTGATGAACAGCCGGTTGCGGCGCGGACCGCCGAAGGTGAGGTTCGACACGGATTGCGGCACGCGAATGCGTCCGAGCAACACGCCATCGGGTGCGAAACAATGAACGGCGGGACCGCCGCTGGTCCAGACATTTCCGTTCGTATCGACACGCAGGCCATCGGGCACGCCACCTTCGACGAGCGCGAACACGCGGTCGTTGGCAAGGCGCCGACCGTCCAGGACATCGAAGGCACGGATCTGCGGCGGCCATTGTGCGTCGTGGCTCGAAGCGGAGTCGGCGATATAGAGAATGCTCTCGTCCGGCGAGAAGGCGAGGCCGTTCGGCTGGCCGAAGTCGGTAACGACAGCGGCGATGTCCCCGCTCGCAGGGTCGAGGCGGTAGACGTTGCGCGTCTGCTGTTCCGGTTCGGCCTGATAGCCTTCGTAGTCCGACAGGATCCCATAGGTCGGGTCGGTGAACCAGACGGAACCATCTGAGCGCACCACCACGTCGTTTGGGGAATTCAGTCGCCGTCCTTCAAAGCGGTCGGCAAGAACGGTAATCGTGCCGTCATATTCCGTCCGCGTGACCCGCCGGGTTGCATGCTCGCATGAAACGAGCCTCCCCTGCCGGTCACGGGTGTGGCCGTTGGCAAAGTCGGAAGGCTGCCGGTAGACCAAAACGCCGCCGTCCGGCGTCCAGCGCAACATACGCTGGTTGGGGATGTCGCTCCAGAGAAGCTGGTTGGCGTCGGAAAACCATACCGGCCCCTCCGCCCAGCGGCAGCCGGTATAAAGCTCTTCCAGCCGTGCGCTGCCGACGATCAGGCTGCTGAACCGCGGGTCGAAAATCTCGTAAGGCTTTTCCTGCGTCATCGGGCCTCCCCTTCCCTGTCGCTCGCATCGTCCTTGCCGCAGTCTGCGTCCAGCAGAACGACGTGACGCAAAACTGCCAGTTGCAGTTTCCGCGATCAAGCGGCCCTGGATACCTCTGCCTACTTGTAACGGCCATGCCGCTGCAGGACCTCGATCTTGTAGCCGTCCGGATCGGTCATGAAAAAGAAGCGGGCGATCAATTCTCCATCGCGCTTGAACTCCACGATCTTGTTGGGATCAAGCCCCAGCTTTGTCAGCCGCGCATGCTCCGCATCCAGATTATCGACCGAAACGGCGAAATGCCCGTAGGCGTCGCCGAGAGCGTAAGGTTCGGTACGGCCCTTGTTGATCGTCAGTTCGAGCTCGAATTCGCTCTCCTCGTTGCTCAGGTAAACGAGCGTAAAGGTATCGAAATCCAGCCGCTCCGCCACGTCCAGGCCAAAGGCGTCGCGGTAAAAATCGACCGAGCGCTGCTCGTCGAGCACGCGGATCATGGAGTGGATGGACTTCGCCAAGGTGGCCTCCTTGTTCTCTTCAAAGTGCGGCAAGCATGCGCCGAAACTGCTGCGAGCGGTAGCAGCGCCTCGCCACAAACGCAATTTTTTCGCCACGGCTTCGTCAGGAATGCATACAGGCTCTGCGTTGACAATTGAGATCACATCTCAATATAAGTGATCACATTTCGGAAAGACGCAAAAGCGCGCCGAGCACAAGCTGAACACGATGAGCTTCGAGGGGTGCGCATCTTGTCAATGCACAAGGCAACAACGTCCGGCCAGAAGTCCGAACTGGAAGCGCGCGCGGCAGCGATGCTTGAGACCGAACGGGAACTTTTCGCCGAGCGCCGGCCACGCACAGCGGCAGCCCATGCGCAATCCGGACCCGGCTTCTTCGACGGCGTGCCGCAGCACTGGATGCTCGACTGGCCCTCCCCGTTCCCGCCGATCATCGAAACGGCGGCCGGGGTGACCCTTACCGATATTGACGGCAACCGGCTGACGGATCTCTGCCTCGGCGACACCGGCGCCATGTTCGGACACGGGCCCGAGCCGGTGCTGAGAGCCCTCGCCAACGCCGGCACCCGCGGGCTGACCACTATGTTGCCGTCCTCCGACGCCCATTCCGTCGGCAAGCTGCTTGCCGAGCGCTTCGGCCTGCCACAATGGCAGCTTGCCGCCACCGCCAGCGACGCCAATCGCTTCGCCATCCGTGTGGCCCGCGCAGTCACCGGCGGCGCTAAACTGCTGGTCTTCGACGGCTGCTATCACGGAGCCGTGGACGATACGCTGGTCGATCTCGTCGATGGGCGTACGGTCTCGCGTCGCAACCTGCTCGGCCAGGTGCGCGACCTCGGCGAACTGACCGTCTCCATTCCCTTCAACGACGAGGCGGCCCTTGCGTCGGCCCTTGCGGCCAATGACATCGCCTGCGTGCTCGCCGAACCGGTGATGACCAATTGCGGCATGATCCTTCCCGACCCGGGCTTCCACGACGTGCTGCGCCGGTTGACACGGGCTGCCGGCACGTTGCTCCTCATCGACGAGACGCACACCATCTCGACCGGCCCCGGCGGCTACAGCCGGAAGCATGGGCTTGAGCCTGACCTGATGGTCATGGGCAAGCCCATCGGCGGCGGCATTCCGGTCAGCGTCTGGGGCATGAGCGAAGCGGTGGCCGAGAGCCTGCACGTCGTTCGCCGCGAGCAGAGCGGCCACGGCCATTCCGGCATTGGCACCACGCTTTCCGGGAGCGCGATCCAGCTCGCCTGCCTGCGCGCCTGCCTGGAAGAGGTCATGACCGACGCGGCCTACGAGACCATGAATGCGCGCGCAGACCGGATCGAAGCCGGTTTCAAGGCCGCGATCGCGGCGAACGGGCTGGAGTGGACGGTTTCGCGCGTCGGGGCGCGGCTTGAGGTGGTGTTCTCGCCCCATACGGTGCGGAACGCCGTCGAAGCGCGCCTTGCCGCTTCCGACACGATCGAGCAGGCGCTGCATCTCTCCATGCTCAATCTCGGCTATCTGCTCACCCCGTTCCACAATATGGTGCTCGTCAGCCCGGCGCTTACGGCCGGAGAGGCCGACGGCCTCGTCGAGGCGTTTGCCGCAGTGCTCGGGCGGCTGGTGAAGGGGAAGGACGCATGAGCAGGGACACATCCGCACGCCCCGAGGGCATAGCCGACATCGTCGAAGCTGAAGCCTTCCTTGCTGCCCATCCGGAAATCAGCGCCTTCGATCTGGTCCTGATCGACGCCAACGGGATCGCGCGCGGCAAGATCATACGCCGCCACGAACTGCTACCGATCTTCCGCTCCGGCCGGCATCTGCCGGGCTCCATTCTTGGCCTGGACGTCTCCGGCGAGGACGTGGAGGAAACAGGACTGGTCTGGTCGGACGGTGATGCCGATCGCCGCGCCTGGCCGATTGCCGGTTCGCTGGTGCCGCTGCCGTGGACCAATCCACCGCGCGGCGAGGTCCGCCTGTCGCTGTTCGAACTGGACGGCTCGCCGATGGCCGCCGATCCGCGCCAGGTTCTCTCCCGACGCGACACGCTGCTGAAGGCACAGGGTTTTCATCCTGTTCTCGCCTACGAATTGGAATTCTACCTGCTGGACCGCGAAAGGGACGCAGCCGGCAACTTTCAGCCGCTACGGCTGCCGCTTTCCGGTGAGCGCCCGGAGGGCATCCAGGTCTACGGCGTAAACGAGCTCGACCGTCTTGAACCCTTCATCGACGCGGTCTACAGGGCGGCGGAAGCGCAAGGCCTGCCTGTCGAGACGATGATCTCGGAATACGCACAGGGGCAGTTCGAGCTGACCTTGCGCCACGGCAGCGCGCTACGCGCCGCCGACGATCTCGTCATGCTGAAACGGCTTCTGCGCGCGCTGGCGCTACGCCACGGCATGATGGCCTGCTTCATGGCCAAACCGTTTCCCGGCCGCGCCGGTTCGGGGATGCATGTGCATGCAAGCCTTGCCGATGCCGCGGGAGAAAACCTGTTTGCCGATCGCGCAGGCGCGCTTTCGCCGCTGATGACGCAGGCAGTCGCCGGGCTGTTGCAGACGATGGACGAATCCATGCTGGTTTTCGCCCCGCACCTGAATTCCTGGCGGCGCTTCTCCGCCCAGAGCTACGCACCGACGACGCCGACCTGGGGAACGAACAACCGCTCCGTCGCAGTGCGCATCCCAGCAGGCGCCGGTGCCGGACGGCATCTGGAACAGCGGGCGGCGGGGATCGACGCCAATCCCTACCTCGTCGGTGCGACCGTCCTTGCCGCCATGCAGAGAGGCATCGCTGCGAAGGCGGATCCGGGTCCGCAGACGACCGCGTACGCGGAAGGTGCCGGCGACAGCCTTCCACCGGACTGGCGCAGCGCCATCGACAAGGCGGCGGCTTCCTCGTTCCTGAAGGAGGCGCTGGGCGAAAGGATGCACCACGTGTTCCTGGCGCTCAAGCGCGCGGAATACCGCCGCTTCGCCGCCGAAATCACGCCCCTGGAGCGCTCGCTCTACGGTGAAATCGTGTGACGCCGTTCCCATCAGCAGGCCGACCGCATGAAGACCTTCTACACCGCCGACCACCACCTGCATCACAGCGGCATGGAGGTTTCCTTCGGCAGCATCGTCGAAACCTTCGAAAAGCCCGAGCGGGCGGAAATCGTGCTGTCCCGTATCAAGGAAGTCGGGCTCGGCCCGGTCCTCGATCCGCAGCGTTACGAACGCGAGCCGATCGAGCGGGTGCACACGGCCGACTATCTCGATTTTCTGGAGAACGTCTTTGCCGAATGGCGCGCGGCCGGCCGCGACGGCGAGGTCTGGCCCTATAGCTGGCGTCACCGTTCGATGCCGCCGATTGATAGCCCACCCTCCGGTCTCGACGCGCGGCTGTCCTACTACTCCTTCGACATGGCCGGCTCCATCACTGAGACCACGTGGCAGGCGGCGCGGCGCGCAGCCGATACGGCGCTGGCGGGCGCGGATGCGGTGCTTGCCGGCGACCGTGCCGCCTTCTCGCTGTGCCGGCCTCCGGGCCATCATGCCGGACGCGACTTCTTCGGCGGCTACTGCTACCTCAACAATGCGGCGATCGCTGCCCAGCGCCTGCGCGACCGCGGCCATGACCGCGTCGCGATCTTCGACATCGACTATCACCACGGCAACGGTACACAGGAAATCTTCTACGACCGCGCCGACGTGCTGCTCGCCAGCCTGCACGGCGATCCGGACTTCGAGTTTCCCTTCCATCTCGGCTATGCGCGCGAGCGCGGCGCAGGTCCCGGCGAGGGTTACAATCTCAACTATCCCCTGCCGGCCGGAACCGGCTGGGCGGAGTGGCGGGACGCCTTCGAGGATGCGCACGCACGCATCCGCGATTTCCAGCCGTCGGCCCTCGTCGTCTCGCTTGGCGTGGATACGTTCAAGGACGACCCGATCTCGCAGTTCATGCTGGAAGGCGGGCACTTCCTCCTCATCGGCGCGCGCATCGCCGCCTTCGACGTGCCGACGCTTTTCGTGATGGAAGGCGGCTATGCGGTGGAGGCGCTCGGCGTGAATGCCGTCAACGTGCTGCAGGGATTCGAACGCGCCTGACGCGTCCCGCAAAATTGTGCGGCGGTATTTCGACAACAAAAACCCCTTCACCGAGCATCGCCCCGCGATGCCCGGCCAATTGTCAGCTCGTGGAATCAGCCCGCAGGCTACGGTGCTTCAGGCTCTCGGCCTGCTTCCCGGATCCTTGGCGGCGCGCGGCTCCAACGGCAGGCCGGGCACACCGGTCCAGATGCCGGACGGCTTCACGAAGCCGATCATCTCTGCCGCCATCAGCGTATCGACGAACTCGACAAACTCGATGATGCGGCCGTCGCTGAAGGTCAGCTTGTCCAGCATCTCCGTATCGATGAAGGTGTCTGTCGGAATGAACCGTATCGAACCGGAACGATGGACCAGCACCGTGTCTCCGTCGACATGCATGCTCTCGATGTCGAGGCCCGAGACGTCCCAGTTCGTCATGAGGTCGCCGAACCGGGCGCTGATTTCGGACGTACCCTCGGTCATGTGCGTCAGCGGTCCGAGCCTGTAGTTTCCGGCGATGCGGAAGCAGGCGTTCGGATCGACCAACGCCATGATCTGTTCGATGTCGCTGTCGTTGCGTGCCCGGTAGAATGTCCGGACAGTCCTCTCGAGTTCTCTGCGATCCATCATGGATGCGTCCCTCCGTTTGAACGGCGGAAGTCTGCACCCGAATGCCCTGGCAGACAATCGGGTGGCAGCATCCAATGGTATTAGCGTAAACTAATATTAAGGGACGCACCAAACAGAGACGCAACCCGGTGGAATTGCACGCATCAGTTACCCTGGTGCAGATTGCGCCGCGAGAGGTTCCGCACGTCCCGCTCGCCGCAAAGCGCCATGGTGATGTCGAGTTCCTTGCGGATGATTTCCAGTGCCCTCGTCACGCCCGCCTTGCCGCCGGCTCCGAGGCCATAGAGGAAGGGACGCCCGATATAGGTGCCCTTGGCACCGTAGCAGAGCGCCTTCAGCACGTCCTGGCCGGAGCGGATACCACCATCGAGATGCACTTCGATGTCGCCACCGACCGCATCGACGATGCGTGGCAGCATGCTGATCGAAGACGGCGCACCGTCGAGCTGACGGCCGCCGTGATTGGAGACGATCATCGCGTCCGCGCCGGTCGAAACCGCCATGCGGGCATCCTCTTCGTCGAGGATACCTTTGAGGATCAGCTTACCGCCCCAGCGCTCCTTGATCCAGGCGACGTCCCTCCAGGACAGCTGCGGATCGAACTGCTCGGACGTCCACACCGAAAGGGAGGTGAGGTCGGTGACGCTTTTGGCGTGGCCCACGATGTTCCCGAACGACCGGCGCTTCGTGCCGAGCATCTGCATGCACCAGAGCGGCCGCGTCGCCATCTGCCAGATATGCTTCGGCGTGAACTTCGGCGGCGCCGACAGTCCGTTACGAATATCCTTGTGGCGCTGGCCCAGAATCTGCAGATCGAGCGTCAGCACGAGCGCCGAGCACTTCGCAGCCTTCGCCCGCTCGATCAGGTTGATGACGAAGTCGCGGTCCTGCATCACATAGAGCTGGAACCAGAACGGTTTCGTCGTGACCGAAGCAATGTCCTCGATCGAGCAGATGCTCATGGTCGAAAGCGTGAACGGGACGCCGAACTCTTCTGCCGCCTGCGCCGCCAGCATTTCACCGTCGGCGTGCTGCATGCCGGTCAGTCCGGTCGGCGCAAGCGCCACCGGCATGGAAACCTTCTGCCCGATCATCTCGCTTTCGAGGGACCGGTTGGTCATGTCCACGAGAAC
Organism: Mycoplana rhizolycopersici; assembly: GCF_013378445.1. Taxonomy (GTDB): domain Bacteria; phylum Pseudomonadota; class Alphaproteobacteria; order Rhizobiales; family Rhizobiaceae; genus Mycoplana; species Mycoplana rhizolycopersici. The sequence continues at coordinate 280,307 of NZ_JABXYK010000004.1, read as the reverse complement.
CCGCTGGCGCAGCTTCACCTTCTGGAAATCTTCCTCGTTGGCGCGGTAGGTGCCTTCGGTATAGGCCCCGGAGTCGGCGTAGTCGAAGAACATCTTCGGCACCCGGCGCTTGGCCCTCGCCTTTAGGTCGGCAATCGTCAGAATATCGTTCACGCTTCACCCCTACATGCGGCGGGGCGCAATGCGACGCGCCCCGAATTCGACTGTCATCTTTTAGGAGCGGAACGTGTATTCGGCAATGGATTCCGGCTTCATTTCGATGGAGAAGCCGGGGCGCGACGGCGGCATGTAGGCAGCATTGCGGATAATGCATGGATCGACGAAATGCTCATGCAAGTGATCGACATATTCGATGACCCTACCCTCCTTCGTGCCGGATACCGCGACGTAGTCGATCATCGACAGATGCTGCACATATTCGCAAAGCCCGACGCCCCCCGCATGCGGCCACACGGGCAGCCCGTATTTCGCCGCCACCAGCAGAACGGACAGCACCTCATTCAGGCCGCCCATGCGGCAGCTGTCGATCTGGACGACATCGATGGCGCCCTCCGCGATGAACTGCTTGAACATGATGCGGTTCTGGCACATCTCGCCGGTGGCGACCTTCACCGGGCCGATGGCCTCGCGGATCTTGCGATGTCCGGCGATATCGTCGGGACTGGTCGGCTCCTCGATGAAGAAGGGATTTGCAAAGGAGAGCCTCTTAACCCAGTCGATTGCCTGCCCGACCTCCCAGACCTGGTTCGCATCGATCATGAGGTAGCGGTCGGGCCCGATCACCTCGCGCGCGACCGTCAGCCGGCGGATGTCGTCGTCGAGATCGCGACCGACCTTCATCTTGACGTGGTTGAACCCCGCATCGACGGCCTCCTGGCACAGGCGCCTGAGCTTCTCTTCCGGATAGCCTAGCCAGCCGGCCGAGGTGGTGTAGCAGGCATAGCCCTCGCGCCGCAGCGTCTCGACCCGCTCAGCCTTGCCAACCTCGGCCTTCTTCAGGATCGCCACCGCCTCGTCGCGGGTCAAAACGTCCGTCAGGTAGCGGAAGTCTACGATGTCGGCGATCTCCTCCGGTGAGAGCTCGGAGACAAGCTGCCACACCGGCTTTCCGGCCTGCCGCGCCAGCAGATCCCACATGGCGTTCACGACCGCACCGGTGGCAAGGTGCATCGCTCCCTTGTCAGGACCGATCCAGCGCAACTGGCTGTCGCTGGTCAGATGCCGCCAGTATTTTCCGGGCGCCGCACGTACCTCTTCCAGCTCCGTCCCGACGACAAGGTGCTCCATCGCCCGGATCGCCATGCAGCAGATATCGTTGCCCCGGCCGATCGTGAAGGTCAGCCCGTGGCCGGCAAGGCCGTCCACGTCGGTGTCGAGGATGACGTAGGCGGCGGAATAGTCCGGGTCGGGGTTCATCGCATCCGAACCATCAAGGCTCCTGGATGTCGGAAACCGCAGGTCGAACACGCGCATGCCGGTGATGCGGGCCATCTTTTCCTCCCCTTGCGCGCCGGACGCAACCGGGCGTTTCCGGTGTGCCTTTCAGCGCTTGAAATCCGTCTTCTGTTCTTTATACATAAAGGACAAATTTTGCCGCTGTCAACAAATGCCGGGGCGAGGAAATCCAGCATCATGCGCACGGCGCCGGAGGGAGGAAACCATGTTCATCGACACCCATCTGCATCTCATCGACCAGTCGCGCCTTGCCTATCCCTGGCTCTCCGGCGCAGGCGACCTGAATCGCGACTTCACCTATCCGGAATATGCGCAGGAGGCGAAAAGGCTCGGCATCGAAGCGGCCCTGCACATGGAAGTGGATGTCGCCACCTCGGACATAGAGGTGGAGACAGAAATGGTGCGCAGCCTGGCAGAGACGCAGGGCGACCTCATCCGCGGCGTGATCGCCGCCTGCCGCCCGGAGGAAATCGGTTTCGCCGACTATCTGGAGAAATGCGAAGCCGACCCGTTCGTGAAAGGGCTTCGCCGGGTCCTGCACGTCGTTCCCGATGACATTTCCGAGCAGGCCCTGTTCCTTGACAATCTCAAGCGGATGGGCGGGAGCAGGTTGACCTTCGATATCTGCATGCTGGAACGCCAGCAGCCGCAGGCCATCGCCCTCGTGGACAGCGCGCCGGACGTCCGCTTCGTGCTCGACCACTGCGGCGTGCCGGACATCGTTTCGGGCGCGCTGGACCGCTGGAAAAAGGGGATCGCCGAGATCGCCAGGCGACCGAACGTCATCGCCAAGGTTTCAGGTGTCGTCGCCTATGCCGATCCCCGGAGCTGGACTGTCGAGACCATTCGACCTTATGTGGAGCACATCGTTTCCAATTTCGGCTGGGATCGGGTTGTGTGGGGCAGCGACTGGCCGGTGTGCACGAAAGGCGGCGGGCTTTCCACCTGGGTCGGGGCGACGCAGGCCATCTTCGGGCCTTGCTCAGCCGACGAGCGCGAAAAGCTCTATCGTGCGAACGCGAAACGTGTCTGGAAAATTTGAGGGACTACGCCGGCTTGCGTGCAGGCCAGGCGGGAAGTTGGGTCGCACCGAATGCGATGAACGAGAAAGATCGCCCAAGCGGCGATGCGTCAGTGACCAATCAGGCCAAGCACGATCGCTGCAACGAACAGCAGGGCCGCGCCGGCGACCACCTTGCAGACAATGCCATCCAGGACTTTTTTGCGCGTTGCGCTGGCGCGCGCGGACGGCGTTTCATGCCTGTGGCCGAAGCCGGCCTTGCCGAAAGCATCCACGTTGCTCATCGTCGCCATCCTTAACCTGTTAGGACTTCGTCCTGAACGCGGCGCCCGCACGAGCACCACCTGCCGGGCACTTCATGTCCGGCAGGATTTGATTATAAAGAATGTCTATAAGAATGATAGGGTTTAATTTTCTCTTTTTCGCCACATTGATGAACGGACGTTTACGGCTTTCGGCAGGTGCGCGACACACATATTCCGCATGGCGGGCGAAGGGGTCGGCGGACCTTCGCCGACCGCCGAGCCCACCTCATTCATGATACCGTTTTGGAAATCCTGAACTTCCGTTTCTCGAGTTCAGGGAAATAGCTCGCCACATCGAAATAGCCTTCGGGGGCGTAAACGCCCGGCTTTTTCGGATGCTTCAGGATCAGCTGGGCTGCAATCGAGCCGTTCATGGACGTGCAGGCATCCACGTAGGGGCCATACATCGGCTCGGACGAAACCACGACCTCGACGCGCACCGTGCAGGGCTTGCCGCCCTTTCGGCCATGGCCGATGGCGAAATGGATTTCATGGCTTTCCTGCGCCGGGATCCGGTCGGCGTTCTTTCTTATATTCCGCTCGATCACCTTGTTCAGAACGTCGAGCGGCTTCACGCTGACGCCGCCGATCTCGACCGGCTCGTTGAAGTCGCCAAAGCCGGCCTTGACCAGCCCCACCCAGGCCTCGTGTTCACGATGCGGCAGGTGCAGTTTCCATGAGAATTCCCTGATGCCCTTTTCGCGGATGCCGTCGGCCAGCGGCACTGTCAGTTGCTCGGAATGCGGCGAATGCATGAACTCGCAGCGTCCCCATGGCTCCGGCAGGTCAAGATATTCGGAGCCGCTCATCGGCGCGCATTCGACGTGCTTGCCGTCATAGAACTGCGTGCTCGGATGGGCGTATTCGGCAAGCACGGTCGAGACGCTGTAGGGCGGGACGAGCACCGGGTTCTCGTCGCCCGTCAGGTCCGCTGCCCAGTAGAGGTTGATCTTGTCGATCTCGTCCAGTTCGTCGGCAACCGCGCGGCAGATGACGTTGGACATGCCCGGATCGGCGCCGACGCCGATCACGGCTGTCACGCCAGCCGCCTTGAACCGCTCGTGTTCGGCGATCTGCTTGACCGTATAGGTGCCAAGGCCGCCAAGGTCGACATACGAGACTCTTGCGGCCAGCGCCGCCTCGAAGATGGCCATCTGGAAGCCGAGCAGCGTCGGCACGCAGTTGATGCAGATGTCGGCACCGGAAATCGCAGCCGAAAGGGCGCCCGGATCGGTGACGTTCAGGGCAACAAGCTCGATCCGCGGATCGCCCAGTTCCATCGCCAACGCCTCCATCTTGTCACGCGAGGCATCGCACAGGCGGACCTTTTCGATATCGACGATGGCGCGATCCGAAAGAAGGTCGCGAACAATGCCGGCGCCCATGAAGCCCGCGCCGCCGAGGATGGTGATGATCATGTTGGGTGTTCCTGTCTCAGTTATTCAACAATTGCATTGCAAGCCGCCTGCCGACGTCGAAGTTGGGCAGAGCGCGGCGGCAGCGGCGCTTCGTTCCCTCATGCGGAGCGAGCCGCCGGCCACGCGCCGCCTCACACATGTTTGCGCCCCTCGGCCTCGTAGAACCAATCGTCCGGATAGGGATACCACCAGTCCTGAACGACCGGCTTGTGATCGATGATGACCATCTTGGAGCGGCGAAAAGCGTCGAGGCCGAGTTTTGACAGTTCGCGCCCCAGGCCCGATTTCTTCCATCCGCCGAAGGGAAGCGCGTCGTTGTCGATCAGCGGATTGTTGACCCAGACCATGCCGGCCTCCAACCGGTCGGCCGCCTCCATCGCTTCCTCCAGCGAAGTCGTGAAGATCGAGGCGCCGAGCCCGAATTCGCTGTCGTTTGCCCGCTCGATCGCTTCGTCGAAGTTGCGGACCTTCATGATCGCGGCGACAGGACCGAAGCATTCCTCCTGCATGATCGCCATGTCGGACGTGCAGCCGGTGAGGATGGTCGGCTCGTAGAACCAGCCGACCGGTTCGCTTTCCGGGATCTTTCCGCCGATCACGACCGTCGCACCCTTGATCTTCGCGTCCTCGACGAGACGGATTACCTTGTCGCGCGCCGCCTTTGAGACGAGCGGGCCGATCTCCGCCTTGCCAAGCCCGTTGCCGATGCGCAGCCGCCTGGTCTCGGCTACGAACTTTTCCACGAACGCGTCATGCACGCTGTCGACCACGAAGAAGCGTTCTGCCGACGTGCAGACCTGGCCGGACATATGAAAGGCGGCGGTTACGGCGCCGGCGGCTGCGACGTCGAGCGGCGCGTGTGCCGTGACGATCATCGGATCGGAGCCGCCCGCCTCGATGACCGCCGGCTTCATCTGGCCGGCTGCGGCCATCGCCACCGCCCTGCCCGCGGCGACCGAGCCGGTGAAGGCGACGGCATGGGTCTTGGGCGAGGCGATCAGCGCCTCGCCGAGCTCGACCCCGCCGGGCAGGCAGGCGACCAGGCCGGTCGGCAACGCCTCGAAGACGGCCATGAATTCGAGCGTCGACAGGGTCGTCGCGGGCGCCGGTTTGATGATGCAGCCGTTGCCGGAAGCAAGCGAGGCGGCAACCGTCCAGCACATCAGCAAAATCGGGAAGTTGAACGGCATAATGTGGACGCTCAGGCCCAGCGGCTCGTAGCGCGCGTGCTGGAACGAGCCGGCCTGCGTCGTGCCAGCCACCTTGCCTGCCTCGTCGCGCGCCATTTCGGCGAAATAGCGGAAGGCACCGGCGCAGTTGGCCACCTCTCCGATCGCCTCCGGATAGGGCTTGCCCATCTCCCGCGACATCAGCTCGGCGCAGCGGCGCATGTCGGTCGCCTCGATCCGGTTGGCGATCCGGTGCAGCAGCGTCGCCCGCGACTTGGCGTCCAGTCGCTTCCATCTGCGCTGGGCGGCCGCGGCCGTGTCCAGCACGGCATCCATTTCGTCGATCGTCGTGATCGCAAACCGGCCGACTTCCGTCAGCAGTGCCGGATCGATCACCCGATGGTGCGGTCCCCGGGCGGGCACGTAGTCCGGATGCCGATAGAAGACGGGTTCGGCGGGGTTGAACATGGTCGTTCCTCTCTCACTCGGGATGGGTTGACCCATCTTCGGCTTGTTTTTCGGGACAGCGAGCCTCTCGCCTTGCCCCTCACCCTGGGCATCCAGACTGAACGCCCCCAGCCCCACTCACCGGATCATGTAGACCTTCTTGATCGTCTCGTGCACGGTGCACTCGCCCTTCCAGTCCTGCGGAAAGAAGGCAGCGGTGTCGGGCGTGATCTCGATCACCTCGCCGCTCTCGTGCACATAGGTGCAGCGGCCTTCGAGGAAGTGACAGAACTCGTCGCGGGTGACGTGGCAGAACCATTTTCCGGGCGTACAGACCCAGAGGCCGCATTCCGATTCCCCGTTTGCTCCCTTGTGGATCACCTTGCCCGACGTCCGGCTCTCACCCTCGATCATTGTCGGGATGACGCCCCAGTCGACGAGATCCGACTGCTCGAGTGGTTTCTTCATGAAGGGGGTGATCGGCATGATCGTGTTTCCTCTTTGTCTTTCGGTATCGTTCAGTCGCCGCGGCTCATGAAAGCCTTGGTCAGGGTTTCGGTGATGATCGAGGTTCCGGTCCAACCGGCCGGAAAGAAGACGGCAGCGCCCGCAGACACCGGGATCTCCTCGCCGTTTTCGTGGACGTACACGCCCTTCCCGCCGAGAAAATAGCAAAACTCGTCGCTCGGAATGGTGATGGCGCGCGTTCCCGGCGTGCAGGACCAGACCCCGCATTCGCTGGAGCCGTCCGGGTTTACGGACAGCACCTTGCCGCTCATATGCGGGTTGCCTTCGGTGGCGGTGGCGCTTGCACCCCAGTCGTCGAGTGCGACGGCTGCGGTCTCCGGCCAGTAGGGTGTGGTCATGGCTTCACCTCACACGAGCATGTAAACGTTGCGCATGGTCTCGATAACGGTACATTCGCCAGCCCAGCCGCCGGGAAACATCACGACGGTACCCGGTTCCACCTCGATGACCTCGCCGTCGTCGGATCGGTAGATCGCCCGCCCCGCCACGAAGTGGCAGAGTTCTTCGCGCGGGATGGAAAGCCGCCAGCGGCCGGGCGTGCAGACCCAGATACCCGTTTCCGGCTGGTTGTCCGGCCCCTTGAACAGAAGACGGCCGGACGATTTCGAAACGCCTTCGATCGCGTCCGACTGCACGCCCCAGTCGACGAGGTCGTCATAGGTGGTGGCACCGTGGATGTGCGGTGCGGAGGATTTGAGCGTTTCAGCCATGGTACGCCCCTGTCCTGACCAGTTCGTCGAGGATCCCCGCTGCCTTCTTCGGTCCGCTGCGCGCCTGCATGTGGGCGCTGGTGGCGGCAAGCTTCGTCTTCATTGCCGGATTGCCGATGCAGGCATCGAGCTTGGCGGCAAGATCGGCATCGCTCCAGTCGTAGCGCGGCATCTTGAAGCCATGGCCGGTCTCGTCGACGCGGGTGGCGTTGTCGTGACCGTCCCAGACATAGGGCATGATGATGGCCGGCTTGCCGAAGTAGAGGCATTCGGTAAACGAGTTGTTGCCGCCGTGATGGATGACGGCGTCGACCTGCGGAATGACGGAAGGCTGGGGGAACCAGCTGTCGACGATGACGTTGCCGGGCAGGTCCTCGTACTGGTCCTTGTAGTCGCCGACATTGACGAGAGCGCGGTAGGGCAGCTTGCCGATCGTCGAGATCAGGCGCTTCAGCAGGTCGGTGTCACCCGCACCCAGTGAGCCGAAGGAGATGTAGATCAGCGGCTTGTCGTTCTTCTCCGCAAAGACCGGTACCTCATAAGCCTTCTCCTTGCGCACGCAGCCTTCGAGATACTGGAACTGCATGCCGTCGAGCGGATGCTCGCGCTCGAACTTCACCGGCTCGGGATAAAGCAGCAGGTTCATGTAGGGCGAGGCCTCGAAGAACTGGCCGGTCGGATAGGGCTCCTCGCCATTCTCCGCAAGGAACGCATTGAAGTCGTCATGGATCGGTTTGATCACACTGTTGAAGTGGTTGCGATAGGCCTGGTGGCCGGCGTAGTCGTTTTCGCCGCAGCCGGAGAGATGCGGCGGGATCTTCGGATCCTCGATCTCGTTTTCCGAACACGAGATGATCCGCACCCAGGGCTTGCCGAACTGCTTGATGGCCGGGAAGAGAATGACGTTGTCGACGCAGATCAGGTCCGGCTTGATCTTCGCCAGCACGCCCGGCAGGTCTTTCTGCGCCCACTTGGCGCTATCCACGATCGCCGTCCAGCAGTCCTTCACGTAGTTCTCGACCTGATCGATCGGGGATTTGCGGAAGTTCGGAATGTGGCCGTTGATGAAGTCCTCCCAGAACTTCGCCATCTGCTCCGCCGGCATGGGTTCCGACAGGTTTACCGGATGCGCCTCGAAGCCGTAGCCTTCATAGACCGAGACGAAGCCGGGATCGGACAGGAACACGGCCTTGTGGCCGAGCGCTTCCACGGCCTGAGCGATGCCGACCGAATTCAGCGCCGGCCCGAAGGCCGCCTCCGGAAAGAATGCGATGGTCTTGGACATGTGTTCCCTCTTTTATGTCGTCCGTGAATTCCGTGGCTCCTGGAAAACGCCCTCTATCCGCCGGCGCCAGCGCCCCCTCCCGCAAACAGCCGGCAGCGGGCCGGGTCGATCTTGAGGCTCAACGCGTCGCCGACCTGGTAGGCGGTGCCCCCCTGGGCCGGGACGCGAACCTGCAGCGGTACCGGCGCGGCGGGCGTCTTTACATGCAGCACACGGTCGAGGCCGTGATAGGCGATGTCGGCGATCGTGCCGGCCAACCGTTCGCCCGGCGCGCCGACGGCGATATTTTCCGGCCTGGCCGCGAGCGTCGCAGGACCGGGCCTGGCATTGACAACGGCCAGCCGCAGGCCCTCGGCCTCGAACACGCGATCCTCCGTTACCCGGCCGTCGATGAAGTTCATCACGCCGATGAAGTTTGCGACAAACCGATCGGCCGGCGCCTCGTAGATTTCCTCGGGCGAACCGCATTGCAACAGCCGCCCGTCCTTGAGGATCGCCATGCGGTCCGCCATCACCAGGGCCTCTTCCTGATCGTGCGTGACGATGACGAAAGTGATGCCGGCCTCGTTCTGCATGCGCTTCAGCTCGAGTTGCATCTTTTCGCGCAGTTTCTTGTCGAGCGCGCCCAGCGGTTCGTCGAGCAGCAGCACCTTCGGCCGCTTGACGAGTGCACGCGCGAGCGCCACACGCTGCTTCTGACCGCCGGAAAGCTGCTCGGGCTTACGGTCGGCGAACTGGGTCAGGTCGGTGGTGGCCATCGTCTCGTCGACGCGGCGGCGGATCTCGGCCTTGTCCAACCTTTCCATTTCCAGCCCGTAGCAAAGGTTCTGCCGCACCGTCATGTGCGGGAAAAGCGCGTAGGACTGGAACATCAGGTTCAGCGGACGCTTCTCCGGTGGCAGCGGCGAGATGTCCCGCCCTTCGAGCAGGATGCGGCCGGCACTCGGCGTCTCGAAGCCCGCCAGCATGCGCAGCAGCGTGGTCTTGCCGCAGCCCGAAGGTCCGAGCAGGGCAAAGAACTCGTTCTCGAGGACGTCGATGGAGACGCCGTCGACGGCGACGACCGGCCCGAAATTCTTCGCCACGCTTTCGATCCGAAGGATGGGGGACGTTTCTGCGTTCATCGGACCTGTTCTTTGTTCAGCCATTGCGAAATCAAGAGCGCCGTTGCGCTGACGCCCATGACGATGGTGGCAAGCGCATTGACCTCGGGCGTGATGCCGAAGCGGATCATCGAGTAGATCTGCATGGGCAGGGTGATCGACGAGCGGCCCGCTCCCGCCGTGAAGAAGGCGATGATGAATTCGTCGACCGAAAGCGTGAAGGCGAGCAGGGCACCGGCGACGATCGAGGGCAGCAGGACGGGAAAGGTGACGCGCCAGAACGTCGTCCAGCCCGAGGCGCCGAGATCGCGCGAGGCCTCGACGATCGAGAAGTCGAAGTTCTTCAGCCGTGCCCGCACCACCGAGCAGACGAAGGCGAGGTCGAAGACGACATGACTGACGATGATCGTATGCAGCCCCATCGTCAGGCCCAGCCGTGAAAAGAAGGTCAGCAGCGCCACTGCAAGCACGATGTCCGGGATAACCATGGGTGCAAAGGCTAGAGCCTCCAGCCCGTTGCTCTTGCGACGCCGGGTCTCCATGCCGAGCGCCAGCAGCGTGCCGAGGATCGTGGAGACAAGCGTGGCGAAAATGGCGACGACGAGCGTGTTCCACGCGGCGTGCAGGATGTCGGAATTGCCGAGAAGTGCCGAATACCATCGGGTGGAGAAACCCGACCACGCGGTCGGAAGCCCGCTGTCGTTGAAGGACAGCATCACCAGAACCGCGATCGGCAGGTACAGGAAGCCGAAGACGAGCAGCAGCACGACGCGGCCCGGCAACTTGCGGCGAAAAGCGCCCGCACCCGCAGCGCGCGCCGCAACCGGGGTGCCGGCGACCGTGGCAGTCGCTGTATCGCCGGTCATGCCTGCGCCTCCCTGCTTTCGCCGCTTGCGCGCGCAGTGGCGCGGGCCTGCACGAAAAGAAGCACGATCATCGTGACGATGAGGGCTGCACCGAGTGCTGCGCCGAAGGGCCAGTCGTTGGCGGTCAGGAACTGGTCGTAGACGAGATTGCCGACCATCTGGAACCGGCCCCCGCCGAGAAGGGCCGGCGTCACGAAGTTGCCGATCGACAGCACGAAGACGAACACGCCACCAGCGGCCACACCCGGCAGGGAGAGCGGCAGGGTGACGCGAAAGAAGGTGCGCACCGGGCCGGCGCCGAGGTCGCGCGAGGCCTCCATCAGTTCCGGATTAAGACGCGACAGCGTCGAATAGATCGCAAGGATGACGAAGGGCAGGTAGTTGTAGACGAGGCCGGTGATGACGGCGGCCTCGGTGTACAGCAGCGACAGCGGCTCACCCGTGTAGCCGAACGAACGCAACATGTTATTGATCAGCCCCTCGCGGTTCAAAAGCACCATCCAGGCATAGGTGCGGATCAGGTAGTTGCTCCAGAAGGGCAGTACGGCGAAGAACAGCAGGATCGGCTGGCGCATGCGCGGCGCACGCGAGATTGCGTAAGCTGCGGGATAGGCGATCAGGATCGCGATCGCCGTAGTCGTCAGCGCGATGCGGGCCGAGTTCAGGAAGATCTTCGCGTAGAGCGGATCGGCAACGCGGGCGAAATTTTCCAGCGTGAAGGTGTATTCGATCCCGCCCCAGACGCCGCGCTGGAAGAACGCATAGGACAGAACCAACAGGCACGGCACCACCATGAAGGTGGCGAGCCAGGCAACGCCGGGAGCGGCGAGCAGGTTCGGTCTGGTGGCATTGAACGACACGGGAAAAATTCGCCTTGCTGATATCTTGAAGAGACCGGCGCAGGTGCGCCGGCTGACTGGTCAGGAAGATCGCCGGAGCCGAAAAAGGCGACGACGTTCCCTCTCCCCACTTACGGGGAGAGGGGCAAAGTGGGGGGTGTTCTCAACGGGGGCCGCTACCTCTGCGGGACCTCTCATCCGCCTGCCGGCATCTTCTCCCGTACGCCGGGAGAAGGGCGATCCGGTCAGTTCGCTGCCTTGATCTCGCTGACAGCGCGCGAGTAATCCCTCTGCGCCGCGCCGAGATCGCGCAGCAGTTCGTTCTTGGCGAGGTCGGCCGGCTGCATCTTCATGTTCGGGTACTGCTCGCCGAGCGACGGATCGAGGCTTTCCATAGCCGCCTTGTTCGGCACCTTGTAGAGGATGTTCTCGGCCGCCCAGGCGTGGTTCTTGGCATCCAGGATGAAGTTTAGGAACTTCATCGCGTTATCCTTGTTCTCGGCGTTCTTCATCACAACCATCGTGTCCACCCAGAGGTCGGAGCCTTCCTTCGGCACGATGAACTTGATGTCCTTGTTCTCGGCGATGCCGTAGTTGCACCAGCCATCCCAGGCATGCACGAGCGAAGCTTCGCCGGAGACGAGCTTGGAATAGAACGTCGTGTCGTCATAGGCGAGTAGCGTCTTTTTCGCCTCGATCAGCAGGTCGCGCGCCTCGTTGATCTTGGCCGGATCCTTCTCGTTGACCGAGTAACCCTTGCCGAGCAGGCCTGCACCCATCAGCCAGCGGTCGGTCGCGAGCATCGTCGTCTTGCGCTTGATGTCGTCTGTGGGCTGCAGCAGGTTCATCCAGCTGTCCGGCGTGCCGCTCACCTTGTCGGAACGGTAGCAAAGGCCCGTCGTCCCCCACGCGTAGGGAACCGAGAACTGGTTGCCCGGATCGTAGGCGAGGCTGGCGGCCTCGGGATAGAGATTGGCGAGGTTCGGGATTGCGCTCTTGTCCAGCGGCTCCAGCATGCCCTGCGCGTTGAGCACTTCGGCAAAGGGCGAGGAGACGAAGACCACGTCATAGCCCTTGCCGCCGCCGGCCATGATCTTGCCCATGATCTCTTCGTTCGTGGCGTGGTTCACCACCTCAAGCTCAAGCCCGGTCGCCGCCTTGAAGCTTTCGGCGATATCCTTCGCCATGTAGCCGTCCCAGTTGGAGATCACCAGATCTGCGGCCGTTGCCATCCCCGCGGAGAGGCTGACGGCAACGAATGCCGCGGCCGCGCGCAATGCGACCGTTCCGTTTTTCGCTTCCACGAAAAAACTCCCTTGTTTGATTTTGTTCCTGGCCTCTGTGCGATGCAGCCCGCCGGTTGATCCGAACTCTTTGCTGCGTCCGAAAGCAGTATTAATTAGAAAAAAAATACGTCAATAGGGATTCTGATAAAATCCGAGGCGATAGAATTTTGTCGGCGCCGGACTTGCGAAAGCTGGGCGCAACAGGCAGCATGCGCCGCGATGGAGGCCAGTTTGAGCGCATGAATCCGGAACCGAAGCGCCCCAATTATCGCCATGTCGAACTGGCGCAGAAAATACTGGATATTGCCGGCGAGCGCGGCATCTCGCCGGGTGAGCGGTTGGCGGAACAGGCGCTGGCCTCGCTCTGCAGTGTCTCAAGAACCCCGATCCGCAAGGCATTACAAGTACTTGCGGATCGAGGCCTTGTCACGCCGGAGGCGGAAGGGGGCTATATCCTCGCTGTCGATCCGGCAGCCACTGCACGGCTGGACGACACGGGCGAGACCGAAGGCGAAAGCGAAATCCATGCCGCGATCCTACGCGACCTCGCAGCCGGCCGCATTGCCGAAACGCAGACGATTGCCTCGCTCCAGCGTCGGTATGACGTGTCCCGCCAGACGGTACAAAATGCGCTGATGAAACTGTCGGAGGAGAACCTTGCCGAACGGGGCGCCGGGCAGCAGTGGCTTTTGAAGCAGTTTGCCGTCAGTGGCGACGCGGCGATGCGCAGCTACGAATTCCGCCTTGTGACGGAGCCACTGGCGCTTACGCTTCCCGACTTCCGCCGCGACCTGCCGGCGTTGACTGCGCTTCGCCAGTCGATGCTGATCCTGAAGGGCATGAGCGAGGCGACCTTCGATCGAAAGCTGTTCGAACGCACCGATTTCGACTTTCACACGCTCATCGCCAAGAGTTGCGGCAATCCGTTCATGGCAGAAGCGCTCGTCAACCACCATCGGCGTCGCAGAACGACGCCGCCTGCGGGCCATGTCGCCGTCTTCCGGCTCATGCAGTCCAACCTCGAGCATCTGCAGATCCTCGAGCAAATCGAGCGCGGGCAAATGGAGCTTGCCGCCGATCTCATGAAAGTGCATCTGCAGCTTTCCCGACAGCAACGGCCGCGTATCGCCGGCCGCGGCGTACCCGCCACCTTCAAGATCGTATCGCGTTGAACCCATGGCAGCATCCAAGACCATCGCCCTCTTTCCCGAAGCGAGCTTCGGCGCAGCCCTGAATTGCGTCGGCATCGCCCAGGAATTGCGCCGGCTCGGCGCGCGACCGGTCTTCATCTGCCATCCCGGCTTTTCGGGCGTCTTTTCCGAATACGGCTTTCCCGAGTACCAGCTTGCAGACGACGCCTCCGGCAACCCGACCGACTGGAACGACTTCATCGAACGCCATCAGGACGCTTTCCGCCAGGCGCCTTTCGACCAGCTGGAAAGCTATGTCGGCCCCACCTGGGATGCGATCGTAGACACCGCGATCCGGGTCGAGGAGCCGTTGCGCCAGTTGCTGGCAAGGCTGAAGCCGGATGCGATCGTGCTCGACAACGTCGTCATGTTTCCGGCCATCGCCAATGCCGGCGTACCCTGGATCCGCGTCGTATCCTGCGCGGAAACGGAGGTGCCGGACGCGAACGTGCCGCCCTATCTTTCCGGCTGCGGCGGAACGCCGGACAGGAGCTGGCAAAGATTTGCGAAAGCCTATGAACAGGTGACAGCGCCCGCCCACCGGCGCTTTTCCGCCTTCCTCGCCGAATGTGGGCTGAAGCCGCTGGAGGCTTCGCATTTCCTCTCGGCCTCGCCCTGGCTGAACCTGCTGCTGGCGCCGCAGATCATTCGGCACGAACGCGAAAAGGCGCTTGATCCGCAAAGGTTCGTCTTCCTTGACGGCTGCGTGCGCCATGAGGCGCCCTATGCTCCGCCGCGGTTTGCCAGCTACAACGACGCGCCGCTGGTGCTGACGAGCTTCGGGTCGCTGGGGGCGATGGATGTGGCGATGACGAAGCGGATGATCGAGGTGTTCTCCACCCTGCCCTATCGTTTCCTCGTCAATGCCGGCCACTGGCGCGACGAATACCGCGACGTGCCGGACAACGTGTTTATCGACAGCTGGTTTCCGCAGCCTTCCGTCGTGGAGCAGGCGAGCCTCTTCATCCATCACGGCGGCAACAACTCCTTCTGCGAGGCGCTCTACTATGGCGTGCCGTCGCTGGTCATGCCCTATTGCTGGGACGGGCACGACAACGCCACGCGGGCGGCAGAAACCGGTGTCGGACGGAAGCTCGACCGCTATGACTGGAGCCCGCACGATCTCGCCGCGGCGACCGGCGAACTGATCGCGGACGGCGCGATGGCACAGCGGCTGAAAGCAAATGCGAAGACCATGCAGGCGGCGGCCGGCGTCACGCGGGCGGCGGAGGAAATCCTGAAGGCGGCGGATACCGCGGCCATCGGCGCGCGGGCGTCCTGACCCGATCCGAAGGATGGGCCGGGCGCGCCAACCACGAAAAGACACAGATAACATCAAACGGGAACGACCATGCGCGACAAGCTTTTCATCGATGGACAATGGCTGGCCCCGGTCGAAGGAGGAACATTTCCGGTCATCGACCCGGCGACGGAGGAAACGGTCTTTCATGCCCCGGCCGGAACTGCGCGCGACATCGACCATGCCGTTCGCGCCGCCCGCCGCGCCTTCGACCATGGGCCGTGGCCCCGGCTGACCGGAAAGGAACGCGCCGCCTGTCTGCGCCGGATCGCCGGGATCATCCTCGCCCGCAAGGAGGAACTGGCGCGCATCGAGGTGCGCGACAATGGCAAGCCGCTGCCGGAAGCAATCTGGGACATGGAGGACACCGCCGGGTGCTTCAGCTTCTATGCAGGGCTCGCGGAGGAGCTGGACGAAAACCCCGAGGAGGCGATCGCGCTTTCCGAGCCGCGCTTCTCGTCGAAGGTGGTTCGGGAGCCCGTTGGCGTGGCCGGTGCCATCATCCCCTGGAACTATCCGCTGCTGATGGCCTCGTGGAAGGTGGCGCCCGCGCTCGCGGCCGGTTGCACCATGGTCCTGAAGCCCTCCGAACTGACGCCGCTGACCGCACTGGAACTTGGCGCGATAGCAGAGGAAGCCGGCCTGCCGGCCGGCGTGCTCAACATCGTCACCGGCCTCGGCCCGGATGCCGGTCAGCCGCTCTCCGAGCATCCCGGCATCGACAAGCTCGCCTTCACTGGCTCGGTCCCAACTGGCGCGAAGATCATGGCGGCGGCGGCCCGCGACATCAAGAATGTCAGCCTGGAACTCGGCGGCAAGTCGCCCTTCGTCGTCTTTGCCGACAGCGATCTCGAGAAGGCCGTCGAGTGGATCATGTTCGGCATCTTCTGGAACCAGGGTCAGGTCTGCTCGGCCACCTCGCGCGTGCTGGTGGAGGAAAGCCTCTATCCGGCTCTGCTCGAAAGGCTGGTGGTCGAGGCCGCAAGGATCACGATTGGCAACGGCCTTGAGAACGGCACGCTGCTCGGCCCTCTCGTCTCCAGGGGACAATACGAGAAGGTACTGGCGGCAATCGCACGCGGTGCGAAGGAAGGAGCGACGATCGCGTCCGGCGGTAAACGCCCCGCCGGGCTCGACACCGGTTACTTCCTGGAGCCGACGATCCTGACCGATCTGGCCGAGGACAACTTCGTCTGGACCGAGGAAATCTTCGGCCCCGTCGTCTGCGTAAAGCCGTTCCGCGACGAGGCGGATGCCATTCGCCTTGCCAACGACAGCCGCTTCGGGCTGGCCGCCGCAGTGATGTCGAAGGACCGGGCACGCTGCGAGCGCGTCGCACGCGCCTTCCGCGCCGGTATTGTCTGGGTCAACTGCTCGCAGCCGACCTTCACCGAGGCGCCCTGGGGCGGCTACAAGCAGTCCGGCATCGGCCGCGAACTCGGCCGCTGGGGACTGTCGAACTACCTCGAGACCAAGCAGATCACGGCCTTCGAGGCCGATGAGCCCTGGGGCTGGTACATCAAGGGCTGAGCGCCGCAACCTCAACGCCGGCCCGCCCGTCCAAGTGGATCGGTGGCCGGCATCTTCGAGCGGCACCGCCCACAACGGCCGGCCGACCGCGCTTGCGCCCCGGCTCAGCCGGGCTTTGCGAGCAGGCCGGATGCCAGGCAACGGAACGCCTCAAGCGCCTTCGCCAGCACCTTTTCCGGCTCCTTGCTGGCGGCGATCCAGAGCGCCGCGTTCAGGGCGGCGCCATTCAGAAGCCGGGCTGCGGCCTCGGGATCGACCGGCTTCAGCCGGCCTTCTGCCAGAAGGCGCTCCACCTTGGCGATGGTCGCCTGCAGGCAGCTGTTCTGGCTCGGCCACTGCGAGGGGTCGCCCAGCACCGCCGGCCCGTCGAGCAGTACGATTCGCTGCACCTCGGGCTCCAGCGCCATCTCGATATAGGCCCTTCCCTCCGCCAGAAGCCCTGCCCACTCATCGCCGGCGGCGTTACCAATTGCCTGCGCCCGGGCCGCCATCTCGCCGTCGATGCGGTCCACCACCGCCTGCAGAAGGCCGCGCTTGTCGCCGAAGTTATGGTACAGCGCGCCGCGCGTCAGCCCGACGGCGGCCGTAAGGTCGTCCATCGAGGCGCTGGCATAGCCCTTCTCGGCAAAGGCCTTGCGCGCCGCCTGGATAAGCTTGCCCCGGGTCTCCTCCATCATTTCCGATCGCCGCGTCGCCACCAGACCAGACTCCCATTTTCAGATACGCGGCGTATGCCAGCATTGACATACGTCACGTATGCGAGATAGTTTTACATACGAGACGTATATCAACCTGTCTCTGCCGTGGAAAGGCCGCGCATGGGCCGGCCATCCCAGCCGCGCAGCTTCCGTTACAAGACAACCCGAATTCAAGGAAAACGAGATGCAACGCGAACCGATCTTCCCCGCCAACCGCCACAGCCTCTATGCGGCACACCGGTACTCGGCGGCCATCCGCTCCGGCGACCTGCTGTTCGTTTCCGGACAGGTGGGAAGCCGCGAGGACGGCACGCCGGAGCCTGACTTCGAACGCCAGGTGCGGCTTGCCTATGACAACCTGACCGCCGTGCTGCGGGCCGCGGGCGCCTCGCTCGACGACGTGGTCGACGTGACGACCTTTCACACCGACCCGCCGGCCCAGATCGAGACGGTCATGAAGGTACGGGAGGCGGTGCTCGGCGGCGCGCCCTACCCGAACTGGACGGCGGTCGGCGTCAACTGGCTGGCCGGGTTCGATTTCGAGATCAAGGCGATCGCCCGCATTCCCGCCGAAAACTGAGCGAGGCCGGCCCGGAGCGGGAGGCATGCGATCCCGCTCCGGGGCTGGCGTTCGGCAATCCGCTGATGTATCTGGCCCCATCCAATGGTGCTCCAAGGGATCGCGACCGGCGATCCACCACGTGACGGCGCCGCAACAGACGGGGCCTTCGCCGCATGATCCGCATCGAGAACGTCAGCAAGCAGAACAGCCATCGCCTGCTTTTCATCGAGGCATCCGCAGCCTTGAACAAGGGCGAGAAGATCGGCCTCGTCGGCCCGAACGGTGCGGGGAAGACCACGCTGTTTCGGATGCTGACCCAGCAGGAGCAACCCGACGAGGGGCAGGTTTCGACCGAGAAGGGTGTGACGATCGGCTACTTCGATCAGGACGTCGGCGAGATGGGGGGCCATAGCGCCGTCTCCGAAGTCATGAACGGCGCAGGCCCGGTCAGCGAGGTCGCAGCCGAACTGCGCGCGCTGGAAGCCGAGATGGTCGATCCCGACAAGCTCGACGAGATGGACCGCATCATCGAGCGCTACGGCGAGGTGCAGGCGCGCTACGAGGAACTCGACGGCTATGCGCTGGAGGGCCGCGCGCGTGAGGTGCTTGCCGGCCTCAGCTTCAGCCAGGAGATGATGGACGGCGACGTCGGCAAGCTCTCGGGCGGCTGGAAGATGCGCGTGGCGCTGGCCCGCATTCTTCTCATGCGCCCCGATGTCATGCTTCTCGACGAACCGAGCAACCATCTCGATATCGAAAGCCTGATCTGGCTTGAGGAATTCCTGAAAAATTACGACGGCGCCCTGCTGATGACCTCGCACGACCGCGAGTTCATGAACCGTATCGTCGGCAAGATCATCGAGATCGACGGCGGTTCGCTGACGACCTATTCCGGCGACTATGCCTTCTACGAGCAGCAGCGCGCGCAGAACGAAAAGCAGCAGCAGGCCCAGTTCGAGCGCCAGCAGGCGATGCTGGCCAAGGAAATCAAGTTCATCGAGCGCTTCAAGGCACGTGCATCCCATGCCGCCCAGGTGCAGAGCCGCGTCAAGAAGCTGGAGAAGATCGACCGCGTCGAGCCGCCCCGTCGCCGCCAGACGGTCGCCTTCGACTTCCTGCCGGCGCCGCGGTCCGGCGAGGACGTGATCAACCTCAAGGGCGTGCACAAGAAATACGGCAGCCGCACCATCTATGAAGGCCTCGACTTCATGGTCCGGCGGCGCGAGCGCTGGTGCATCATGGGCATCAACGGCGCCGGCAAGTCGACGCTGCTGAAGCTCGTGGCCGGTGCGACCGATCCGGATCAGGGCAGCGTCGCGCTCGGCGCGAGTGTCAAGCTCGGCTATTTCGCCCAGCACGCAATGGACCTGCTCGACGGCGACAGCACCATCCTCGAGTGGCTGGAGGAAGCCTTTCCGAAGGCAGGTCAGGCACCGCTGCGTGCGCTGTCGGGCTGCTTCGGCTTTTCCGGGGACGACGTGGAGAAGAAATGCCGCGTTCTCTCGGGTGGCGAGAAAGCGCGGCTCGTTATGGCGCGCATGCTGTTCGATCCGCCGAACCTTCTCGTGCTCGACGAGCCGACCAACCACCTCGACCTCGACACCAAGGAAATGCTGATCAAGGCGCTGGCGCAATATGAGGGCACGATGCTCTTCGTCTCGCACGACCGCCATTTTCTGGCCGCCCTTTCGAACCGCGTCCTCGAACTGACCCCGGACGGCATCCATCAGTATGGCGGCGGCTACACGGAATATGTCGAGCGCACCGGGCAGGAAGCACCGGGCCTGCGAAGCTGAGCGGCTGCAGCGCCCCGAAGTCCGCGCAACGCGTAACAGGCTCGCGGCACGCGCCGCGAGCCTTAGCAGCAACCAAAGGGCGGGAAGATCCTACTGCGCTACGACGAGCGACGGCAGTTCATTGAACAGCATGTCGCGCACGCGCGCTCCCGCCGACCCTTTCTGGCGCTTTTCCTCCTGCACGAGGCGGGCGAAAACCACCGTGCGATCGCCCTTGGTCGCCCAGCCGACATACCAACCCCAGGGATGATCATAATCCAGCGTCCCGTCCGCCTGACGCGGATAGGCCATGCCCGTCTTTCCCTGCGCCGACCAGCCGCCGGCGAGTTCCGTCTTTTCCACGACCTTCATCGTCATGTCGAAGGCGTGATCGGACACAGGCAGTTGGCGGTTGACGAGCCTGCGCAGGAACGCGACCTGCTCCAGCGGCGATATCTTCAGCGACGAGGAGATCCACGCCCGGTCCAGACCGTTATCCTTGCCGGGATCACCGGAAAAATCGGCATTGCCATAGTCGAATTTCGTAGCGTATGCGCGCAACTTCTGTTCACCGAGCGAATGCGCCATGACCTGCGAAAACCAGACGACGGAATACTTCATCCAGCGCTGCGCATCGGTCGGCTGCTTCCAGTTGTCCCCGCCCCAGTCGGCATAGCCGTCGCGAAAAGGCAGCTTCGGCGTGTGTTCGTCTTCCAGGAATCCGGAATCGTAGCCGATCAGGCTAAGCGCTACCTTGAAGGTCGACGCCGGTGTGAAGCGCTCCGCGCAATTGCCCTCCTCCACGATCGTCTTGTGGCTCTTCGCATCGGCGATCACCGTACAAATTGTTTTGGCTTCTGCGGATGATGCAAGCGACCACGCAGCCATGAATCCAATGAAAGCAATATGCTTCTTCATAGAAATCCTCTTTTTCCAGAACCGATGGACACGTTGCTACCAGCAGTTTGACCGGGGCACAAAGGACGAATACTGGTAAGTGACATTAGAAAAACTAGGCCATAGCCATGGTAAGACCACATCTTCCGCTGAACGCATTCCGGGCATTCGAGGCCTCGGCACGCCACCTGAGTTTCACCCGCGCGGCGATCGAGCTGAACGTGACGCAGGCCGCCGTCAGCCATCATGTGAAAGGTCTGGAGGAAATGCTGGGGACGTCGCTCTTCAAGCGCCTTCCGCGCGGGCTGATGATCACGCCGGAGGGCGAGAGGCTCTTGCCGGTCCTGCGCGACAGCTTCGACAGGATGGCGGATGCGGTCGAGCGCTTCCGCGGCGAAGGCATCCGCGAGATCCTGAACGTCGGCGCCGTCGGCACCTTCGCCGTCGGCTGGCTGCTGCCACGTCTTCAAACCTTCGCGGAACGGCACCCGTTCATCGAACTGCGGCTCTCCACCAACAACAATCGAGTGGACCTCGCAGCCGAAGGCCTCGACTTCGCAATCCGCTTCGGCAGCGGGGCGTGGCATGGCACGGATGCCGAACTGCTGTTCGACGCGCCGCTTTCAGCACTTTGCCTGCCACGCACGGCGCAGGAGCTACGGGAACCCGCCGACTTTCTCGGTCGCACGCTGCTGCGCTCGTACAGACCCGACGAGTGGACGCGCTGGTTCGAAGCCGCAGGCCTGCGTCGCGTCGTCCAACACCACAGCAGCATCGTCTTCGACACCTCGCTGGCAATGATGGAAGCGATCTTGCAGGGCGCCGGCATCGGCCTCGCGCCGCCTCGGATGTTCGAGCGACAACTGACTTCCGGCGCCATCGTGCAGCCGTTCGACGTGAACGTTCCGGTCGGCAGCTACTGGCTGACCAAGCTGCAATCGCGGGCAGTGACGCCGGCGATGGGTGCCTTCCGCGACTGGCTTCTCGACGCGTCGGGCGCGGGCGTCACACCAAGAAAGGAGGCGCCCGTCCCGTCACCTCAGTAGCACGGGGGATAAGGATAGTAGCCGCAGGGGGGCGGCGCGTCGTAATAGGGCCTGTACCCGGCAGCCGCGGCAGCGCCGATCGCCGCACCTGCAGCCAGCCCCGCTCCATAATAGGCACCGGGGTGGGCATACCAGCCGCCATGCCAGACCGGTCCGTGCCGCCATGCTCCACCGGCAACGACGGCTCCGCCGTAGGGGCCACGCGCGGCAAACCAGTCGATGAACAGGGAAGCAGGACCATCCGCGCTAGCCAGTGCGCCCTCGAGAATCGACACTTCGAACGTGAGCGCCCCTCCTTCCAGCTTCGGCGACTTAAGGACAACGACGGCATCCTCGACGCCTTTGCCATCGCGGCTCAGAACGGAGATCGTGGCATTGGGCGGATCCTTGGCGAAACTGTCCTTGCCCTCGTCCCACTGCTTGATGAACTCCGCTGTCGCGACATGGCCGGCGGCACGAACGGGGCGATCCGCAAACACGATCGTGCTGGCACCGACATCGTTCATCGTCAGCTTGCCGTCGGCAAGCGTCGCGCCTGCGGAATTGATCACGGCAAGCGAGGGCACCATCTGCTGTGCCTGCGACGCGCCGACGGTTTTTTGCGCCGGTGCGGATATGGCGTCCTGCGCTGCGGCGAAACCGGAAAAGGCAAATGTCCCTGCGAACATGGCGACTGAAAGTACATGGCTTCTGAGCGTCATTCTCGAACTCCCTCCGTTGACCGCCCGCGAAAGCAAGGACCGCGAACGAGACTGTCGCCTGCGGTCGAAGTCGGCCTGCCGCCACCGTTTCCGCACGGGGTCGGCCTTTGCCATCGAGCGAAGATTGTTTCAGGCAATGAATGGTCTGGCTGCAGAACTTTGGACGACTTCGCAGTCTCCGCACAGGCGGCGGCCGAAGTACCAGCGGAACTCTACGCGAACGCATATAAGCTGTAAATCACATAAGGGCCGCGGGGAT
Source organism: Mycoplana rhizolycopersici (assembly GCF_013378445.1). Classification (GTDB taxonomy): domain Bacteria; phylum Pseudomonadota; class Alphaproteobacteria; order Rhizobiales; family Rhizobiaceae; genus Mycoplana; species Mycoplana rhizolycopersici. The sequence continues at coordinate 257,917 of NZ_JABXYK010000004.1, read as the reverse complement.
ATTCTTCATCCAAACTTGCCCCACCGGAAGAACTGCGCGATAACGCCACACCCATTCTGTCGAGTCCGACCGGAACTTTGCCATTCTTTTGCCATTCCAGGGCCGTGCGCTCGTCGCTCACGCCGCGGTGGCAAGAGACTGCCCAGGGCAGCCCGCAACAGCCTTGTCGTCGGCAGTCGCTTTTAGCACGAGGAGTACGAACATGGGTTTGAATGAACAGCTATCCTGGCGCGAGCGCCCCTATCATCGCGCGTGGCTGTGGGATCAGGCGAACCGCCTTTTCGATTTCTTCCAGAACCCCGCCTTCAACCCCAATGGCGGCTTCTACGAACTCGATGCCGAGGGGCGGCCACTCAATGCGGGAAATCCGATAAGGGGCATTCATTCGACGGCCCGCATGGTTCACTGCTTCTCGATCGGCAGCCTGCTTGGCCGTCCCGGCTCCGACGACATCGTCGACCATGGCATGAAGTATCTCTGGGAAAAGCACCGTGATGCCGAGCGCGGCGGGTATCACTGGTCGCTCGACAATTCCGGCCTGCTCGATGCCACGAAACAGGGCTATGGCCACGCCTTCGTGCTGCTCGCCGCCTCAAGCGCCAAGGTGGCAGGACATCCGGACGCCGACCGGATGATGGCGGATATCACCGAGATCCTGAATTCCCGCTTCTGGGAGGAACAGCACGGCGCGATCGCCGAGGAATTCGGCGCCGATTGGTCGCCAGTGCCCGGCTATCGTGGCCAGAACTCCAACATGCACCTGACGGAAGCGCTAATGGCCGCCTTCGAGGCAACCGGTGACACGGGCTACCTGAAGAAGGCCGAGCGCATCGCCGATCTCATTATCCGCAGGCGGGCCGGTGAAAACGGCTTCCGCGTGCCCGAGCATTTCGACGAGAACTGGACACTGGACAAGGACTACAAGGGCAACGAGATGTTCCGCCCCTCCGGCACCACCCCCGGCCACTGGCTGGAATGGGCGCGTCTGGTCCTGCAGCTCTGGGCGCTCGGCGGCAAGAAGCACGAGTGGATGCCGGAGGCCGCAAAGGCCCTGTTCGCGCAGTCGATCGCACTCGGATGGGACAAGGAAAAGGCCGGCTTCTTCTACACGCTCGACTGGAATGATGAGCCGGCGAAGCGCGAGAAGCTCTGGTGGCCGATGGCCGAGGGTGTCGGCGCAGCATCCTTCCTGTGCGAACACCTGCCGAGCGACTTCCACGAGACATGGTATCGCAAGATCTGGGACGGCATCTCCCGCCACTTCATCGATGGCGATCGCGGCGGCTGGCACGCAGAACTCACCGAAGACCTCGCACCGAGTTACACGCTGTTTGCCGGCAAGGATGACATCTACCACGCCCTGCAGGCCTGCCTCATCCCGCTCTATCCCGCGACCGGCAGCCTGACCAAGGGCATCCTCGAGGCGAACCGCAAGTAGAGCGGGTCTGCCCGTCAGCGCTCGTCATCAACGAAAAGCGGCGCGAGGAGAATATCCCCCGCGCCGCTGCTAACTTCATACAATGTCACCGCGATTGGCCGCCCTTCCCTCCCGGTTCGCGACCATCCGTTCGTGCCGACGCCTCAGTCCTCGTCGTCGACCATTTCCATCGGCGCGGCACTGTCGCGGCTGCCGCTCCCGCTCAGGATTTCGCGCTTGCCGACGTGGTTCGCAGGTCCGACCAGTCCATCGCGCTCCATGCGCTCCACCAGCGATGCGGCGCGGTTGTAGCCGATCGAAAGCCGCCGCTGGATATAGGAGGTCGAGCATTTGCGGTCGCGCTGGACGACCTTGATCGCCTTTTCATAGAGATCGTTGCCGTCGTCCTCGGCCATGGCCGTCTTGTCGAACACGGCGGTGTCTTCCGGCTCCGCCGCATCTTCCTCCTCAGCATCTTCCGTAACAGTGCCGAGGTATTCCGGCCGTCCCTGGGTCTTCAGGTGCGCCACGACGGCCTCAACCTCGGAGTCCGAGACAAACGGACCATGCACGCGGGCGATGCGGCCGCCACCGATCATGTGCAGCATGTCGCCCTGCCCGAGCAGGTGCTCGGCGCCCTGTTCGCCGAGAATGGTGCGGCTGTCGATCTTCGACGTGACCTGGAAGGAGATGCGGGTCGGGAAGTTCGCCTTGATCGTGCCGGTGATGACGTCGACCGAGGGACGCTGCGTCGCCATGATCAGGTGAATGCCGGCGGCGCGCGCCATCTGCGCCAGACGCTGGATCGCCCCTTCGATCTCCTTGCCCGCCACCATCATCAGGTCGGCCATCTCGTCGACGATGACGACGATGTAGGGCATCGGGGTGAGATCCATCTCCTCCTGCTCGTAGAGCGGCTCGCCGGTCGAGCGGTCGAAGCCCTTCTGCACGTCGCACATCACGGTCTCGCCCTTGGCGCGGGCAGCGGCCGCCCTGGCGTTGAAGCCGTCGATGTTGCGCACGCCGAGACGGGACATCTTGCGATAACGGTCCTCCATCTCGCGCACAGCCCACTTCAGCGCCATCACCGCCTTCTTCGGGTCGGTCACGACGGGCGTCAGCAGGTGTGGGATGCCGTCATAGACGGAAAGCTCCAGCATCTTCGGATCGACCATGATCAGGCGGCATTCCTCCGGCTTCAGCCGGTAGAGCAGCGACAGGATCATGGTGTTGATAGCGACCGACTTGCCCGAACCGGTGGTGCCGGCGACAAGGAGGTGCGGCATCTTGGCAAGTTCGGCGATCACCGGCTCGCCGCCGATGGTCTTGCCAAGGCAGACGGCGAGCTTGAACTTCGTCTCCCAGTAGCTTTCGCACTCGATGAGTTCGCGGAAATAGACGGTCTCGCGTACCGCATTCGGCAGTTCGATGCCGATTACGTTCCGGCCGGGAACGACGGCAACGCGCGCCGACAGCGCCGACATGGAGCGCGCGATGTCGTCGGCGAGCCCGATGACACGCGAGGACTTCACGCCCGGTGCCGGCTCGAATTCGTAGAGCGTGACCACCGGGCCGGGCCGCACGTCGATGATCTCGCCCTTGACGCCGAAATCCTCGAGAATGCTTTCCAAAAGGCCGGCGCTCTGTTCGAGCGCTTCCTGCGTCATCGTGTGCGCCTGCTCGCCGGTCGGCTGCTGCAACAGGTCCACGGGCGGGAATTCGTAGTCGGGATTGCTGTCGACTGCGGCAAACAGCCCGGAACGGGCCAGCGACCGCGAAATGGTGGAAACCGGCTTCGGCGCGGCTTCGACAACCGCTGGGACAGCAGGCTCGGCCGGCAATGCCGCCGGCACGTCCTCGGCTGCCACGGCTTCGGCCGGCTGGACATCCACCACCGGGGGGTGATCGCCGATCGAGATCGTGCTGACCGATGTCGGCCAGACCGTGCCCAGCCGGAATGCGGCGAGCGAAGGCAACGCGGAGAGTGGCGTATAGCCGGGAAGGGTCACAGTTCCTTCTTGCGTTGCGACGGTAGCAGGCTGCTGCTCGGCCACGGACCGCGTCGGCGCGGGAGCGACCGCCGCCTGTGCCGGGCTTTTGGCTGCAGCGACGGTTTCAGGTCGCGCGATCGGCCGGGAATTCGGGGTGTCGCGAACGCCCGGCACCGACGGCGCGTGGCGCCCCGCCTTCTCCGCGACCTGGATCCCTGCATCTGCTACAGGGACAACATTCCCGTTTCGCCCGCGAATGCTAACCTCGCGGTAAAGCGACGGCGTGGTGTTCGCGGCAGCGCGGAACGTAGGTAGAGTGAGCCGTTCGGCCGCAGCGAGCGGCGACAGGTCGACATCGAGGCTCATCGTTTCGAAGAGCGCATGGTCGGAGATGTGCAGTCCGAATGCATGATGGGCACTGGCTGCCGCCGCGACAAGGGCGGGAGTTGCGTCGGCAGGTCCGACAGTCTGCATCGGCGCCTTTTCCGGAACGGCTATGCGCACCTGTTCGTGGCTGGCCTGCGCCATTTCCCGCTTCAGGCGCAGATAGAGTGCCAGCGCGCCGGCATTGTCGTCACTGCCTCTTTCGGGCGGCACGGACCTTGCAGCGGCCGTGCGCCCGTTTGCCGCCGACGCTTCCCGCTGGCCTGCGCCTTCGATCCTGCGCATCGCGTCGCCGTCTATGTCCACGCGCGCCTCAGCGGGTGCTGCGGGGACCGGCACTACAGGCGCCTCTTCAACGATAGGCATTTCGGGTTGCACCTGGACCTCGACAATCTCGTTTGCCTCTTCCTGTTTCGGCGAAACGGGCTCGGCCTGCTTGCGCGAATAGGCGCTTTCGGGCGTGCGCGTGAAGCGAACGTTCGGTCCGAGAATGAACGCGCTCTGCCAGGCCGGCAGCGCCGCGTCAGCCTTTACCTCGCCCGTAACCGTCATGCCCGGAAGCGTGACGTGTGGTGTCGGCCGCTGCTGCGGACCTTCGGTGTCGCCGCTTGCGACTTGATCTTGGGCTATAGGCGAGATCGTTCGGGAAAGACGCATGGAAACCTGCAACGCTGGAACTGGCGGGAAGCCGTGAAAACCCCTGCCTTGGGAATAGAAAATAAAGGTTAACAGCCCCTTTCCGCAGGAATGGATTCGGAGAGGTGGCGCGCCCCTCCTCAGATGGCGTAGAGAAGAAAATTTTATATTTATCAGTATTTTAGAAGGATTCCCCGCCCAGCAAGGGAAATGGCGAGCATTGAATTCGTCAGCGCGCCGTCGATCGTGCGCCCGCTCGGCCGCAGATCAGAGAAGAAGCAGTTTTTTAACCAGCGAAAGAACGTCGTCGAACGGGAGCATGGACAGGCCGACGACGGCGAACGGCAGAAGCGCCGTGGCCGAAAGCGGGTCAGCTATCGCCCACGAGATCGAGGATGAGCTGGTGGATGTTGCCGCCGTTGCTCAGCTCCGTGCGGTCGAAATCCCGGCTGCGCTGCCTTTGCGCCTGCGAAAGCTCGCCGAGCCTCTGCGTCAGGACCTTGCGGATCTTGCGGCAATCGGGGTCGTCAGCCACCGTCAGCCCCACCGCATAGGCCTCGATCTGCCTGACCATGTCCTCGATGATGTCCCCATGGATCTTCTCATGCGCCCGCACGCCGGCGAGGAAGGTATCCCAACGTTCGCCGAGCGCGCCCTTTGGCCGGGCCGAAGGCTTCGGCAGCATGTAGGTGATGATCAGCTTCGGCCGAGCCGACGACAGCACGCAGCCCCCGTCCCGCGGCTCGTATTTTCGCGACCACGTCAACTTGAAATCTGTAAAGGCGATGGCGCGACCGACGCCGACCTTCGGCCCGCGTTCACCGATGGAGCGGTACAGTTCCATCCCGGTCGTGCCGCTGATGGCATAGGTCTTCACCTGTTCGACGGGCTCCCAATCCGCATGCGCAAGCATGGGCGAGAGCAACACGACACCGGCCAGAATGCCGCTCAGGGTGCGTGGTTTCACATCGTTCTCCAAGGAATGAGTTCGCGGGCTGATGCGCTCAGATAGAGCGCATCAGCCCGCCATCAACGCGGATGTTCTGGCCGGTGATGTAGCCAGCCCCTTCGGACGCCAGGAAGGCGACCGTGGCGGCGATCTCAGCGCTCGTGCCGTAGCGCTGCATCGGCACGCCGGCGCGCCGTTCCTCGGTCGCCGGCAGGCTGTCGATCCAGCCGGGCAACACGTTGTTCATGCGAACGTTGTCAGCGGCATAGGTGTCGGCAAAGAGCTTGGTATAGGCAGCAAGCCCGGCCCGAAAGACTGCCGAGGTCGGAAACATCGCCGTCGGCTCGAAGGCCCAGGCCGTGGAGATATTGACGATCGCACCGGATTTCTGCGCCTGCATGATCGGCGTGACCAAGCGCGTCGAGCGAATGACGTTCATCAGATAGACGTCCAGCCCCTTGTGCCAGTCCTCGTCCGTGATCTCGATGATCGGCGCGCGCGGCCCGTGACCGGCACTGTTGACGAGCACGTCGATACGGCCCCAGTTCTGCATGGCAAGGTCCACGAGCTGTTTCAGGTCATCGTTCGACTGGTTCGAACCGGTCACTCCGACCCCGCCCAATTCCTTCGCCAGGGCCTCGCCCTTGCCGGAAGACGACAGGATGGCCACGCGGAAACCATCGGCCGCGAGCCGCCGCGCCGCTGCGGCTCCCATGCCGCTGCCACCTGCTGTGATCAGAGCCACCTTCTCGGCTGCCATGTCCGTTCCTTCCCAATCCCTGCGATGCGTCTGCGGCGCGATCCTATCACTCTCCTCTGCATGGTCGAGCCTGCCGGCGCGATGAGAAGTGGAAATCTGGTACCTGGCAGGGTTGGTCGACTACAACAAATACTTGCTTTAAAAATTAATATATATATCTATAATTGCATTTCGATATCGATGCGCGCCCGATCCGTCGCCATCCGCCGACCCGCATGCCCCGATCCCATGCCGATAACGCGCGCAACAGCGCCCATGCAGACTGTTTCAACTCCGCGTGATCAGGGAGGTCACCTTGGAACGGCTCGCTTTGAAGCTTTACCAGATTGTAGCGGGCAAGAAGACGCTCGTGCTGGAAATCAGCCAGAGCGGCAATCGCATGATCCGGCGACCTGCCATCGACACTGTCGCGTTCCATCACGTCGAACTCTTCGACGGGGAAAAAAGAAAGCTGCGGCTCAGCCTCCGGGTGATGGCCGGAAAATTCAGCTATTACGAGGACGAAGACGACCACCTGGCCCTGTCGATGACGCTGCCCTTCCCGTTGGTGCGGCTTACCGCGAACGACGCACGATTCATAGCCGGATACCTTATCAACATCCCGGCCTCCAACATGTTCGCGAGCGACGGATCGCTCTATGTGCAACTGACCTACCGGGCCGCGCACGTCACCAGCGCACCCGGACTGGATTACGGAATAGCCAAGTACTATCCGATCGGCACGCTTTCCGAGGCGCCCGGCCCGCTGGACGGCTGGATATTCGGTACAGACGCACCATCCGCTTTGAACGGTGACGCGTTCCCGCTGCCTGCCCGACTGTTTCGCGAGGCCCGGGGCATCATCGTGCAGGACATCACAGCTATTGCGCCGAAGCCCAAATTTCCGAACCCGCGCTCGGTGATGATCCGTCCCGTGGGTATCCGCCGAAACAGCCGCACTTCAAAATCGCATGACTTCGTCACTTTCGGCACGCGGTTGCGGATCGCGCCGGCAAGCTCTGGCACACCGGGCAAGGCGACGATCGTTCTCGACGAGCGGAATCCAAGCCTCGATACCGCGATCGACGTCGCCAAGGGTATCGAAATCGAACTGATCCCCGATGCGTTTTCCCCGGCGGAAATCGCCGCACCACAGCCGGCCTCGTTCTATCTGCGCGCGGGCCCGTTGCCGCCGCAGCCATTCGCCACGATCTGGAACGAACGGGTCGTACGACCTTATCTCAAGGCTTTGCGAACCATCAACGACGCCTCCGACGTATCCTTCGTTCCCGAATTACACAACGTCAGACCTGCGAAGGACGCCAGCGGCGATTTTGAGACACTGTACGATGCCGTGCTGCGGGATATGAGCGGCAATACAGATCCCGAGGAATTATGCGCCGTCGCCATCCGGCCGGTCGGCAGGAGCGCCATCTTCCTCGCCGACGCCGTGTTTCCCGGACTTCTGACCCATGCAGGCAAGTCGGTGACGCGTGCAGTGAGGGTGACGGTCGAACGAACCAGCCTGGAGGAAACCTTCGAATGGTTCGACGCGCCGCCCGCCACCGCAAAGGCGCCCGAGATCAACGTGAGGATCGAGGCCGAGGGGACCGGCACGGGCACCGGCGGCCCGCTGCGCATCGGCGCGCTCGATCTCGACGTTCCCGAAGCGATGCGCGCCAAGACGGGAGGTATGGACATCCGCATCGCCGTCACGTTCGATCCGGCCGCGCCCGGCCGGGAGCATTTTGCCACGAAGGAGATGGACCCGAAAAAGAAAAGCGGGCGCGCCCGTCGCCCGCGTGCCGGGGAAGCGGTGCCCCGCCTTCGGCTGCGCATCGAAAAGTTTGAACTGCGGGACGCAAGGCCAGGCGCGCAAGATCCCGTTCCCGATGCTGCGCGCGCCTTCGACGCAGTGCTCCAGGACCTCACGAGGCCCGAGGCCGGCGATAGCACACAGGCGAAACGGGAGCGGCGGATAGCCCGCAATCTGTCGCGCGAGACGCCGGTCGTCATCGTCGATGCTGCGGTGAACGGCAGCTACGGGGAGACGCCGTTCTTTCTGCGCGGGGATGAGACAACCGCCACGAATCGCAATCGCCACCTCGCCCTGACGCTGCACCGGGAACCGCTTGCTTCGGGCACATCCCCGGCCCAGCAGAAAAAGCGGACGATCGTCGTCGATCCCGAACCCTTCGCCATAGCGATGGTGGACGTGCCGACGTTCGTCCCGTCGGCAAGCGATGCCCAGGAGAATGACGGCGAGATCGCCAATTGGGAACTGTCCGAGAACGGCGGGGCCAAATGGGAAGTCGCCGGCGTCACCGAAGGCTTCGACCTATATTTTCCACCGCAGGCGACAGGCGAAGCCTTCGAAAAGGGTGAACCCTGGCCCTCCATCTCTGCAGCGGGATCGGAAGTGGCACTCGACTACCGGCTCGGCACCGTTTCGCGGCTGGCGCTGTTGTCGTCCTACTATCGCCAGCGATACTCGGAAGCGCCGTGGAACGTTCGCCGCGTGCTCGGCTTTGCCGGCGAGCGTGCGCCCGGCGCCGGACTGCGCACGGCGCGGATGGAGTTTCTCTACGGGCTCGCGGGCCGGATGACGACCCCGGGATTGCGGCTCACCGAGCACGGCGCCCGCATCGGGGCCATCCGGGATCCGCTGCCCGCCCGCCCGGCCGGCATCCGGCGGAGGCTGGCTGCGGCGAGCAGCAGCGCACCCACCTCCGCGCAACCGCTCGTCGAGGCGGAACTCTATGATCGTTTCCGGGACCTCTGCGCCTCTTTCGCCAAGCTCTACGGCACGCGACTTGCCGCGTTCGAGGCCTATCGGGAGGGTAGCTATGGGCCGCTGTCGGTCGAGGAGAAGGTCGCTTTTGAGCTTCGCGACGATGCAGACCTGGACCGGGAGCCCTGGAACCCCGAAAGCGCTTCTGCCGGCTTGAGGGGCGGCGCAACGCGCGGCTTCGAATCGAGCAACATCTTCGAAGAGGTCATGAAGGAACCGCGCAGCACGCGTGGCCAGATCGTTCAGCCCGGATTCTCCGCCCTCGGCGGATCAGGCTTCGTCCGGGCCTTCTTCGCAGACGACAAGACACGCATCGTTTCCGACACGAATTTCGGCCGGACCGAGACCTACAGCGTCGAGCGGATCGGCCGCATCGGCGTCTTCTGGAACATCGCCAAACACGTCATCGTCTATGAGCGAACGGTGCTGCCGCATGACCAGTTCGCCGATCAGCAGGCCGGACAGCATTTCGGCCGACCGATCGTCCGCAAGGCGGCCGAATACATCGATATCATCCAGTCCGATCGCACCTATCCGGAAAGCGGCGCCGCCCCGCGTTCACGCGGCTTCGTCGAGGCCTGCCTGTTCCGCTCCCGCCGCATCCCCGTCGACGGCCGGTGGGGCCGCGACGTCAACGGCGGCTGGATCGTCCCCCTCTGGCAGCCCGACGCCGATCCGGAGGTCTATCCCAAACCCGATATCCGGCTGCAGATCGCCGCAGCGCACATGGACACCGCAGCCTCCACACAAGCCCGGCTGAGCGATCCGAGCCAGCTCGTCTTTTTCACCACAACGCGCAAGGAAGGCGACGATCCCAATCTCTGGGCATCATGCGCGGGCATCGATTTCGTCAACGCGCCGCCACCTTTGCCCGTCGGCAAGCCTGTTATCGACGCCGCCGATCCGGATGCGCCGGCACCCGACGAAATGATGCGCGATCCCCTTTTCGATGCCTGCACCTTCGATCTCGATACCTCCGGCACGGCCGCCAATCTGATGGACGGACGCAGCGCAGCCGACCCGGTCGGCGCGGTCCTCGAAAACGTTACGATGATGCGCTCGTCCTCGAGCGGGCAGGACGGCGGCGGGCCGGGCAAGGCGCTGGCGGTCCGGCAGGAGCTCGATCGCGTCCTTACCGATGCGCGCCGGCTCGAACGCGTGCTCGATGACGGCCTCGCGCAAGCGCAGGCGGCACTCGCCAGTCTCGGCCGGCTCAGCCTTCACCGCCCCGACGAGGCGGCAATCAGGCGGGCGCTGGATGCCGAGATCGACCGTCTTGGAACCATCAAGAGCGTCATCCGGAAGGAAGCCGCGAATGCACGCCAGGCGATCGGAGCCGCTGCCCGGCGGGCAAAAGATGCCTTTGCGGATGCGAAATCACATTGGACCGATAAGGTTGATACGGCCGAAGCGCGGCTTTGGTCCGGCGTGGAAGCAGCCCTTGTTGCGCGCGCCGACCAATTGCTGAAGGCGAGCGAAGCGCTGATCGACGGATTCGACAAGCTGGCGGAGGGCGTCACCCCATCGACGGCGGAAGTCCTGGCACGACGCATCGAGGAGGCGTTGACGCCCGTTAGAACCGCCATCGCACGTAGCCCCGGCAAGGTCGGCGAGGCGCTATCCCGGCTAGACCGGGCGATCGACGGCTTTGCGGGTGAAATGAACGCCGCGCGGAATACGCTCAAGACGGCGGCTGCAAAGCTTCGCGATGAACTGGAGGCCGCGGAGCCGGACGAGGCGAGGACGCTTGTCGCCTCGTATGACGCGCTCCACCGCTCGCTGCTCGCCAAACTGGAAACGATCGCGGTGACGGCGCGCAGGCAGTTGCCGCGCTCGATCAAGACCCTGCAGCTGTTCGCTGGCGGAAAGAAGACGCTCGACGAATTCCTGAACGACGTGCGGGACACGCTCGTCTCGCTCCACCGACAAGCGCTCAAGACGGCGCAGAACGCCGCATTCGACCTCGCGGCAATTCAGACGGCGGTAGGGGCGGCGATCGACAAGGCGATCGCATCGCTGGATGGCGCATGTCTCGATCTCACGGGCCTCGTCGCCCAGGGGCGCCAAATGGCTGCCGACAGCGACGACGCGGTCGCCGCCTTCGGTCGCGATCTCGACCAGCACCTCACCGACGAGATCGACAAGTTTCATGCCGTCTGCGCTGTGGTGGGTTCGTCCATCGAAGAAAAACTGGCGGCGTTGCGGACTGCGCTTGGCGCGCTTCGTTCCTTCGCCGTTGATCTGGCGGGCAAGGCAGCAGCGACAAAGGATGCCATCAAAAGAGCGTCAGGCAATCTGCTGGACGAGTTCGGCGCCACCGTCGACGTCGTGGAACAGGAAATTGCCGATTCCATAGCTATGGTGCAAACCGCACAGGACGCGATCTCTTCGCTGGAAGATCGCCTGATCCGATCGGTGGACGAGTGCATCGCAGCGCTGAAGGCCGGAACCGGCGATCTCACCGCCATCATCGCAGACGCGGCAGGCAAACTCGGCGACGCCGCCGATGCGGTCGCAGCAGGCCTGCGCCAGCAGGTGCCGGCATCGATCAGCGACCAGATCCGTATTCTCGAAGCGGGCTATGAGCGGCTGTCGCAGGCGCCGACGTTCCAGAACCCCGGCGACACGCTGGCGCTGGTGCGTGCAGCGGGTACGTCGCCCATCCTGCCGAACCTGAAATTCAACCGCGAGCGCATCGCCTATTTCTTCGACGATGCGCGCGATGCCATCCGGACTTCGCCGGTCGTCGCGCTGATGAACCGCCTCGATGACGATCTCAAGGCGCTCGGCATCCGCGTTCCCACCGACGAGATCCTCGATCGCCTGGTTCCCAAGGGCATGGACCAGTTCGATTTCGGCAAGCTCTTCCCCGACCTTGGCGGCCTGAAGCTGGACGGCCTTTTCAGGAACCTGAAAATGCCGGCATCCCTGAACGAGAAGGTCAAGCTGACGCACGGTTTCGACAAGGCGACGCTGACGGCGTGGGCCAAGGCAGAAGCGGCAGCGCCCTTTCCGGATCGCTGCGAAATCTTCGAGGCGGGGCCACTGGAACTGTCCATGGCCGGTGGCCGCTTCGAGGCACTTGCGGATTTCGCAGCAGGTTTGGACGGCATCACGCGCCGCACGACGCGAGGAGAAATCGTGGGCGACTGGCAGCTCGCCTTCAGCGGCCGGCCGTTGGTGACGCTGGAGCGTACGCGCGTCACGTTCGAGGACGGCAAGGGGCTGGATGTCGACATCGATCCGAGCCGCATTCGACTGGATCGCTCGATCCGGTTTCTGTCGGACCTGGTCAAGTCCTTCAGCGAACCGGGCGCGGGTTTCTTCCTCGAAATGCTGGAAGAAGAGGGCTTCCCGGCTGGCCTTGCCGCACGGCTCGAACTGCCGATGCCGCCGCTCTCCTTCGGCGCCTTCTCGGCAACGGGCCTGCGCTTTTCGAGCTCCTTCGCCCTTATCAAGGCGAGATCCGGCGGAAAGCGCGGCGATTTCGCCCTTTCAACGACGCTGGCGATGGGACGCAAGGCCGAGCCGTTCGCGCTGCGTGTCTGGCTCATGGTCGGCGGCGGTTGGCTCGAGACGCGCGCGACCTATTTTCCGGCCTCCGGCCGCCTCTCGAGCGCGGTCTCGATCGGCCTCACGGCCGGCCTCGGGCTCGACTTCGCATTCGGGCCATGCCGCGGTTTTGTCTACGCGATGTTTGGCGTCTACGCCGAATTCGAGAGTGACGGAGGTGGCGGAACCAGCTTCTCCATTGCCGTGATCTTCCTCCTGCGCGGCGGTATCGTCATCCTGGGACGCTTCAACATCGGCCTGTCGCTGCTGCTGGAACTCGTCTATCGCGACGACGGCTCGATGGTCGGACGCGGGACGATCGAGGTCAGCTTCCGGATCTGCTGGTGTTGCGAAATCAAGGTGCGCCAGTCGGTGACCTATCACCTGGTGAAATCGTCATCATCCGGCAAGGCCGCGGCAGCCTCTTCTCGACCACACTATCTCGACAGCTTTGCATGAGGGCCACGCGATGAAATTCGTGCTTCTTTGTGATCTCGTGCGCGCCCCCGGCGCAAAGGACGCGCCCGTGGTCGGCATGCGCCTGACAGGCGCTGCACTTCGCGCCACCGATCTGGACGAGGATGTCGCCAAGGCCGCCGAACCCCTGTTCTCCGACGTCCGCGAGCTGCCCCTGCCGGAGGCCGGAGGCGCGGACTTTTCCGGCTATCTCGACCGGCTGGAGAAGGGGGCCGGTCCGCTGTTTCCCTGGATCGGCGGCGATGTCGAATTCGAAGCGCTCTGGGCGTCCTTTCCCGCCGGAAATCCAACGGCACCGCCGGTTACCGACCCCAGCGGCTTCACCCTTCAGGACATCCCCCTTCCCGCCGGCGGCGGTGCTGGCACACCGGACTACCAGTTGACGGACGCGGCTATTGCCGCGCTTCGTCACGCCGCACTTGCCGAGCTGGCATCAGCCGAACATACGGCAAACTTCACCCAGCTTTGCCCGTTCGTGCTGGCCGGGCTCGGGGACGACAACTCCAGGCAGCGCATCGACGAGACCTACGAGGACAAGCGTGATTACCGCTACGAAGCGCTTATGGCCGCCCTCGCTTGCCTGCCAGCGCCGATACCGCACGGCGTCCTCAACCTTGTCCGGTTCGCCAGACTGACAGCAATCAGGAAACCGAACGCTGGCGAAAAATGCCTGATGGTGGCAGCACCCCGGCTCAAGCTGATTTCCGGAACGGTTCTGGAACCCGATTTCTCACAGGTCGTATGGTCGGGCAGCGGCACATCCGCAATCGCGACCATCCCGTACAAGGCCCCCTTCACCATCTATGCCGTCGAAGCGATCTGCCGGGCGATCGATCCTGTCTCGGTTCCGGCAAGTGCGGCGAGCTTCATCGACCTCGAAACCCTATGGGTGCGACGCAGGCATAGCGACGCGGCATCCGACAACCCGCGCGCCGGCATCGGGTTCGAGGACTGGCTCGCGCAGCTTCCGGCGCGTGCGAGCGAGGGCTTCGACCTGCCGCGCCTCCTCCTGCTTGCTCTCGAGGGCGATGCCGCAGCACCCGGATCACCGCTGAACGCCTCTATCGCTGCGGGCGACAGACGCGAAGGTGCCCGCCGCCTGACGCTTGCCACGCTTGCCGCCCTGCGCGACATCGTCGGGCCTGGCCTCGTCACGAGGCCGGACGGCTCGGTGCTCGAAGGACCGAATGGCTCGCCGGCTCACCGGACGATCATAGCGCAGGTCAATCTGCTGGTCCGCGAAGCGAAACTTGATGCAGAAGGTGCCGCGCGGTTTGCCACGCTGCTGGAACAGGACGACAAGGCGTTTCGCGACGCGGTTCGCATGGGCGGAACAGGTGCCGGCGCGGCGCTGTCCGCATGGGTCGCGCTGCTCGCCGGCGTCATCGCGCCGGCACTGGATCTGCCTACGGACGGCGAGGCCTTCGTAGTGGCGATCACCGAGCAGACCGCCGGTGCGCCGGACCTCGATGGCCCCTATGAGGCGGCACCCTTGCGCAAGATCGTGGATGCCGCGGTAGACCCCGCCAATGCGGCCGCCATCCAGCTCGCCATCTGGCGCAAGGCGGCCGAAGCCGACACTACCTTCCAGCGTTGGCTGGTCGATGCGGCCGAAGCCTTCGCGCGCCTGCTGCAGCAGCAGTTCGACATGGTCTCCGTTCTGCGGCGCGCCAACATAGACTTGCCCTGGATCTGTGATGCCGGCATCTGGCGCAAGTCTGCGCCAGGCACCGCGCGCGATATCGATCTCCTGCGCGGAAGCGAGACGGAGAAAGGCAGCATCCGCGAGGCGATCGGAGCCTATGCTCTCGGCACACTCTGTGAGACGACAGGGTCAGCGGCGGGGCTGGAAGCCGCCTACGAAAGCCTTCATGGACGGGTCGCAGCGCTACCGGCCGGCGTTCGCGATGCATTCGCGGACGCGCTCGACGCTGCCGTTGCCGGGCGTGTCCGATCGTGGTTCGCCGAGCCCGACATGGACGATGGCGGCGAAACATTGCTGAGCGGCCCTCTGGCACCCGACGCCCATCCGCTGGCCCTGCAGATCGACCGTTTCGTCGTCAGCCGGTCCTCCGAGGCGGATTTCAACGACGACCTCGCCGGCTACGGCATTCTCATGCGCCGGTCGCAACCGCCGGGCGATTGGTGCTGCCTGACGGCATCCTATGCGGAAATCGATCCGGACCAGAAGCTTGGCAGCGGCCCCTGTCCGGTCGAGTTCAAGATGGCGGACAGGACCGTACTCGGTGCACTGCCGGTCGGCTACATCGGCCCCGCGCCGCAGGCAACGGTCGTCTATGACAATCATCCGATCATCGGCGACATGCAGGACAGCACAGCGATCGAACGCCAACCGGACAATGACCCCGATCCCCGGATCGTACGGCTCGTTCAACCGGCGAAGCAGGACGGCGCACCAAGGGCAACGCTCATTCCGTTCCTCACCTATGGCGCGACCTACGAGATCGCTCCATTCGGTATCTCCAATCAGGGAGCGCTGCCGGAAATGATCAGAAAGACGGAGCATCCGGCCCTGCTTGCGACGGAGAAGCTGACAGATGACCTCTTTGAAGCCGACAGCGACATCGTCCGCCGCTTCACCTATCTGCGCCGCACCGGCATTGGCGCGTTGCGTGTGGCAGCCAATCCCATGCCGGATGGGCAAAGCTACCATCCGCTCGTTCCCGGCAAGGAAACGCGTCCGCTGGCGGAGGAAATACTCTTGCCATCGCAAGTGGTCGAGCCGTGGTTTCCAACCCCGTCCTCTTCGGCCAACCGGCCACTGAAAATGAAGACGGCGGTTCTTCTTGCCGACGGCAGCCGCGGCAAGGTCGATGGCAGGTGCGGCAAGCTGCAACTGCGTATCGATCCGCCGGTCACGCCGCTTGAGGATTTCGACAGATGGATCGCCTTGGACGAGGCTCTACTGGCAGGCGACGACCCGAACCGCGACGAATTTCGCACCTTTCGAAAAGGCTTGCGGGACCGGCAGCAAGCACTGACGCAGGAGCTCGATGAATGCGAAAGGCAGCTTGCGACGGCACGGGGGAAAGACGCCGAAGAACTGCAAAGGAGGATTGCAAAAATCCGCGAGGACCTCGTCCTGCAGGATCCGGCGGTGGACGGGCTTGCCATCCGCGTCGTGCGCGTGCGGCGCGATGGCGCAAATGTTGCTGCGGACGGCGCCTTTGCTCCGCTGATACTGCCATGGGCATGGCAATGGCAACCGGGCACGACGGTCGATGCACCGTTCGCCACAAGGTCGCCGTTCATGCTGAATTGCAGGCTTGGAGGCCAGGATGACGACCTGTTCGACCAGGACAGCCTGACGGTCACGCTGGCTGCCGGTGACGTGGTGATCGTGCAGATATTCGCAGCCGTGCGCAGGGAACGCTTCAGCGATCCGGTCTTGCCCGACGGCCAGCGCCGCTTCGATCGGGTCGTGCGTAACAGTTGCGTCGGCAGCCTGCCCGACAAGCCTCTGCCCGACCGCGCACTGCCGGTGGACAAGGACGGCCATGCCTATCGCCTGTTCAGCCTGCATGCCTTCGCCGTCGAGGGCGCGTCCCAGGAAATGCCCTCCCGGACCGAACTTGCCGCCGCCATAGCTGGCCGTGTCGTAGGCGGCTCCGCGGCTGCAGACGAACGCGGTGGAGATATCCGTCTGGAGTTCACTCGTACGCCGAGCGTTGCGATGGACGCCGTTGGATCGATCACCGTTGGCACGCAGGCCTGGCGATGGACGGGACGGCCGCTGCCGGCCTTCCCGTTCAAGCCGGCAGCCGGCTTCAACGATTTTCCCGCCGGGGACCCTGCAGATCCAAACGACAGCAATCCGGCGAACCGGCGCGAACCGCCCTCGCCGTCAAGCTATCCCCTGCTCTGGGACGTCTTCGGCTTTGCCGAGCGGCTGGACGAGACGCTCGGCGATCTCACGGTAACGGTCCCGATTTCCGAGACCGTCACCGCGGGCGACCCACCGCAGCCTCTCCCCATACGCATCGCACTCAACGCGCCGCAGCGCCTGGAGCCGGCCCGCTATCTCCGCTTCAGGGCACGCGCCGTATCGCGCTACACGGCGGCCTACGAGAGGGCCGGGATTGCGCTCGAACGCCCGCGCGCCCTTTGGGCAAATGCCGGCGCCAGCTGGACCACCGGCTGGTACCGGATGCTGCGGCCTGCCACGGCAACGAAACCTCCGCCGAAACCGGGCATCAAGGCGGTCCTTCCATTGACGAGGGCTGTGCAGGATGGCGGCGAGCTTTCGCCGGTATCCGGCGTGCTGGTGATCGTTGACGGCGCCTGGTACGAACAGGCCGGCCTTGCCGATTGGCTGCTCGCCGGCACAGAGATCGCCTATCGCAGGAAACTGGTCGATCCCGAAACCGGCAAGGAGACCCCCGCGCGTGCGGCCGAATTCGGTCCCGACCCGCTGGTGCGAACCCACGGACTGGGGCGCCAAACGCAGGCTTCCGTCTCCCCGAAGATTGAAGAACTCACGAGCGTGGCGCCGCTCGCGGTTGCAGGTCCGCTCGGACATGGCTTCGACACCGGTACCGCAACCGGCCTCTTCCTAAACAGTTCCTTCGCCGTCCGGGCGCCCGGCTTTGCCGATACCGATCCCGCCGCCTGGTGGATGGGCAAGATCGCCTTCCGCCGCCTCGCCCTCGCCGAAGCCACCGAAAGCTACTGGGACGACGTGCAGGCTTCGCCGATCCACTCGACATCAGCGCAGATTTCGCTGACCCAGCACGACATCGCCGCGAGCGGCGAAAAGGCAACGATCCAGCTCGTGCTGCAAGCCCGGCTCGGCGCCGGAAACCGGGAGCTTACGGTCAAGGGCGTTCGCGCCGGCGGGAAGTGGGCGCTCGATTTCGGGGAAGGAACGCTCGACATGAAAGCGTCCGGCTTCGACGCACGTGTCATAGCGGTTCGCCGGTCGTCCCTGATCGACCCCGAAAATGCTGGCGGACCGCGCTATGCGTGGTTCGACATCGTGCTGCTGCTGCGAGAAACCGGTGGGCACTGGTTCCTCGCATGGCAGGACCGTTGGTTCAACGCTCCGCCTCCCGGCGGCACCGAGGATACGTCGGGCGAGCCGTTGACGCTCGACATGAAGGTTGAAAAGACCTGCGCGAGCGTAGGCGACATCCGGGTCAGCAGCGCACTCCAGCTGTCGGAGCCGACCGAAGGGCGCTGGACGCAATTCCTGCCCAACATGGAGGTGCTTGGCCGGCTCGGCAAGGTGCCCGTGGACAGCCTTCCGCTGCAGCTCCATCCGCAAGACAGAGCAAAGCTGCTGCTCGCTGCGGCAGGTGGCTGGCCTGCAACGAACGGACTTGCGAAGGAGCGGGCGGCGGGCCGGAAAGACCAGGGGCTGTTCAGCCTGCTTCTGGTGACTGCAGGGATCGCCAACGGCGCGGGCGGAACCGACGAAGCCTACGTTGGCCTCTATCATTCCCCGGACGGCCAAGCGGACGGCAGCGGCAACATCACGCTCGAACCCTTCGAAACGGGAAATCCGCCGGTGCCGCCGGAAAAAGGTCCGCTCTACGGCCGCATCCTGACCGTGCGCACCGGAAAGCCAACGGTGGCGGACAGCGATATCGCCACATGGCGTAGCGATGCCTGGCGCGCATTCTTCCCTCCGGAGGTCGAGGACACAATCGACCCGCACCGGGTGTTCGCCGAACAACCGCCTGGAGACGCCCTCCTGCAGATCATCGAGATGTATGCACCGATCCCCTTCCGGGACAGGTGACGGGAACTTCTTCACCGGTCAGAGGATGCTCCAGGCGCGGAAACGTTCGCGCCCGGTGATCTCGCGAAGCTGCAGCTCGGCGGCAAGCCCGAGTGCGCCCTGCGGGGTGACGCCGAGTTCCTTGGCGATGATGCCGGCAGACACCACCGGACGCGCGATGACGAGATCAACCAGCTTGGGTAGCTTCGAATTGGCGCGTTTTCCGACCAGCCGCCGCTCCAGCTGCAGCTTCGCCAGAACCAGCCGGTCGTGCGTCTTCAGACCCAGTTCGGACGCCAGTTCGAAACCTTCGAGGATCGCCAGCAATCGCGTCTGGCGATCCGGGGCGTGACGGCGCTCGCGCGCGACGGCGCGCAGGCCGGCATTCACGGCGGTGAGATGGGCTCCAGTACTCGCCTCTCTTCTGAGGAACGACGCGACGAGCTGGCGGCCGAGCCAGGGGATATGTTGAAGAACCTGCAGCCTGTTCCAGGCATCGAGCAGGAGCGCCGCACGCAGGACGGCAGGCAGACCGGCCGTCTGCGCAAACACCGCACGCCATTCCGCCAGGCGTTCCTCCTCGTCCCAATCGGCATCGTACACCAGTGGATCGCGCTGGGAGCGGCTGGTGCGCACCGAAGGCGCGATCACGTCGTCGAGCACGGCGCTGCTGCGCGCCAGCAGCGCATCGATTTCCGCAAACTCGGCGCCCACCTCATCGTCCGCTGCGTCGTCGCGGTCGCCATCGCCGGCCGCAGCGCCATCCAACGTCGGCGAAGCCGATACCGCCATCTGGTCGCTACGCCCTTCCTCCGCGCGTCCGCGCAGGCGTGCCAGCCCCGCAGCTGTCAATGCCCAGGGCGGCGGCTGATCGAAGATCTGGCGCCGCGCGCGAAGTACGGAATGGGCGATCGTCAGCTCGTGCGTGGGCGTGCGCACATCCATGCGCGCATCGTGCAGGACGAGATCCTCCACATGTACCAGTTCGCCATCGACCCAAAGCGAGGCGGCGGCGTCCTGAAAGTCTTGGCGCTGCAGAAACCCCTCGCGGATCGTGGAGCGCAAAACGCGCTCGTCCATCCGCGCCAGCGCCTCCACCGCCCTGCAGCAGGGCAGAAAGAGCGTCGCGAGATCGAGATTGCGCGTATCGTAATGCATGGCGGCACGATGTCCGACTCGCTCAACGAAAGCAAACGATGCGTTTTCTTTCACCGATCGGCGGCAAACGTCGAGCCAGCTCAGATCACATAATCGGCCGTGACATTCAGCGAGGCGATGAAGCGTTTGGTGCGCTCGCGCTCCGGCTGCGAGAAAATCTTGCCCGGCGGGCCGCTTTCCACGATGGAACCGCCGTCGAGGAAGACGACCTTGTCGGCGACGCGCGAAGCAAGGCGAAGGTCGTGCGTGGCCATCATCATCGTCGTGCCTTCGCGGGCGAGCCGACCCAGCACATCCACAACCTCTTCCGCCAGCTCCGGGTCGAGCGCCGAGGTCGGTTCGTCGCACAGCAGCACACGCGGCGATGGCGCAAGCGCACGAGCGATCGCCACGCGCTGCTGCTGCCCGCCGGAGAGCGTCGCCGGCCAGGCATCGGCCTTGTGCACCATCCCGACTTTTTCCAGCAGCTCCATCGCCCGCGCCCGCGCGCGTTCCGCTGGCCACCGCAGCACGGTCACCAGCCCCTCCATCACATTCTCCACTGCGGTACGGTGGGGGAAAAGCTGGAAATTCTGGAACACCATGCCCGTCTGCCGGCGCAGGCGCTGGATGTCGACCCAGCGGACCCTCACACCCGGTGAAAAGGTCAGCACCTCGTCGCCGATATGCACGGAGCCGCTGGTCGGTATCTCGAGCAGGTTGACGCATCGAAGCAGGGTGCTCTTTCCCCCGCCGGATGGCCCGACCAGCGCCGTCACCGTGCCTTCGGGCATGTCGACGCTGACATCCTTCAGCACGACATTGTCGCCGAAGCGCTTCTCGATGTTCGTCAGCTCGATCATGCGCGTGCCTCCAGGAACCCGCCGTAGCGGGCAAAGCGTTTCTCCAGCCGCACCTGCAACGCGGAGAGCACGGAACTCATGGCGAGGTAGACCAGCGCTGCGAGGATGTAGAGGATCAGCGGTTCGTAGGTGGTAGCGACGATGCGCTGCGCCGTCTGGAAAAGCTCCGGAACGGTGATCGCTGCGGCAAGCGACGTGTCCTTGACCAGCGATATGAAGGTGTTGGAAAGCGGCGGCACAGCAGTGCGGCCAGCCTGCGGCAGGATTGTGCGGCGCATCGCCTGCCCCCAGGTCATGCCGATCGAGTAGGACGCCTCCCACTGGCCGCGCGGCACCGAGGCGATGACCGCGCGAATGATTTCGGACGTGTAGGCGCCGACGTTGAGCGTAAAGCCGATCAGGGCAGCCGGAAACGCATCGAGCAGGATGCCGACGCTCGGAAGCCCGTAGAAGATCACGAACAACTGCACCAGCAGCGGCGTCCCTCGAAAGATCCACACATAGAAGCGGGCGATCGCCACGAACGGTGCGGGAGCGAACAGGCGAACGATCGCAACGAGCAGTCCGAGTGTCAGACCGAAGGCGAACGACAGAAGCGTCAGCGGGATCGTGAAGATGAGACCGGCCCACAAAAGCGGGCCGAGCGATTCGAGCATCAGTTGAAGCCAGTGCGGCAAGGCGGACTCCGGAAACAGGCGACGGACATGCGAACCGACGCGAAAGCTGCGAAATGCGGGCAATCTACAGGAGGAGCGGCGGCCGCGTCACCTCGTTTTCGAGAGGAAGCGGTTCGGCGACAAGCAGGGGCCCCGGAAACACGATCCGTGCTCCGGGGGCCCATCGAGATCTGGGAGGCTTACTTGGAAACGTCCTGGCCGAAATACTTGTCAGAAATCTTCTGATAGGTGCCGTCGGCCTTGATCTCGCCCAACGCCTTGTTCAACGCCTCGACCAGTTCCGGCTCGCCCTTGCGCACGATGATGCCGGAGTAATCGGCGCCCGGCTGTTCGGCCACGATCTTGACGTTCGCATCCGGCTTCTGCTTCTTGAAATCGAGGAAGGAGAGGCTGTCGTTGATCGTCGCGTCGGCGCGGCCGGTCAGCACCAGCTGGATCGACTGGTCGAATCCGTCTGTGCCGACGAGCTCGGCACCGCTTTCCTGCGCAAGCTTGCCGAAATTGGAGGTCAGCGACTGGGCGGAAGTCTTGCCCTTCAGATCGGCGAAGCCCTTGATGCTGTCGTCGTCCCCGCGCACGATGAGCACAGCCTTCGAAGCGATGTAAGGATCGGAGAAGTCGTACTTCTGCTTGCGCGCATCGGTAATGCCGACCTGGTTGATCACCGCATCGTAGCGGTTGGCGTCGAGACCGGCGATCAATCCGTCCCATTTACCCTCCAGGAATTCCGCCTTGACGCCCAGGCGGTTGGCGACCGCCTCGCCGATCTCGACGTCGAATCCGACGAGCTTGCCCGACTTGTCGTGATAGGTGAAGGGAGCGTAGGTCCCTTCGGTGCCGATCTTGAGGACGCCGGCGGACTGGATCGCGGCAAGGTTCTCGCCGGCATGTGCCGGAAGCAGGAAAGCCGCCTGCAGGAGCGAGGCAGCGGCAAGGGTCTTGAACCAGGACATGTCGATCTCCGTATCTGGTCATTGGCTGGTGATCATTAGATCGCAGATATTTCGGTTGCGCGGAGCGCAGAAAACTGCGCGCAAAACCGACAGATGCAAAAAATTTTTCCCTTTCGGTCAATTTATGCGCACATCTGCCGCTCCGTGGGACGAGAGACGCGAGACGCCGATGATATCTAGCGGACAATGTCGGGAAGTAGGGGCCTGAACGGGCCTTGGAGGAGGCTGCGTCCGCAAAGTCACAGCCCCGCATCTCAGGCCGCCACGGTCCAGTCGGGCGGGCGAAGTGTCTTTCGCGCGCCTTGTGTGGCGGCACAGAGCGCTTGCCTAGGGATGCCTTGACAGCAATTTCAGCGTCTCCTGGTCCGTCACTCCATCATAGAAGTGCGACAATGCCTGTTCGAAAAGCGCTGGATCATCGCCGATCGCTGCAAACAAGGTCAGACAGGATTGCAGCTTCCTGTCATCGGGAGAACCCATGATCGCATGCGCCGATTTGTCGGGGACGGCAAGAAGCGCGGCGACGCATTCCCGGAGCCTGCCGCCGAGGATAGGGTCGGCGAGATAGGCCCGCGCCTCGCCTCGGGATCGGATCGCATAGCGTTGCGACATCGCCGACAGGCCTAGTCCTTCGAACTGCGGAAAGATGAACCACATCCAGTGGGTTTCCTTCCGCCCGCGCTTCAGTTCGCCCAGCGCACGGGAATAGGTCCCCGCTTGCGCCTCATGAAATCGAGCAAGTTCGTAGGTGGAATGATCGGCCATCGCTCTACTCTTCGAAGGGCTGCAAGCGCAGCAGCCGGGATCCTTCCTATTTTCCGCCGAGCTTGCGAAGCTCCTCGCGTGCCACCGCCGCCAGCGGATGTTTCGGATGGCGCCGGATGAAAAGATCAAAGGCCTCTGCCGTACCACTCTGGCGTGCCAGATCGAATTCCTCCTGGACGGCGATGTTCGGGTCGCGCGCCGGCGCCATGGCGGGCGCGGAGGCCGCACCGGCCGCCTCCGAGGCAAGGGGTGCGACGTGAAGGCCGGCAGCCACGGCTGCGCCCACGGCCATCTTGCCCATCCGCATCGGTCGCTTTTTCTCGTTCATCCGCCTATGCCTACACGCATACCGCGGCATTACCAAGGCCTGGAACGGACTGGCGCCAGCGTCAACGCGGCGGACGTTGGTGACGTTCGCAGGCACCGCACTGGGCCAGTGTCTCGATTACCTTGCATTCGGCGATCGTGCCGTGACTGCAATCCGAAAGCGTCCGCTCGAGTTCCGCCTCCAGCAGCTTCAGCCGGGCGATGCGTTGGCGGACGTCCTCCAGCTGGCGTCGTGCGATTTCGTCAGCATCGTGGCAAGGCATGTCGGGATGCGAGGAGAGATCGATCAGCTGCCGTATGGCATCGATCGAAAGCCCAAGGTCGCGCGCGTGCAGAATAAACACGAGCCTGTCATAGTGGCGCGCGGAGTAGCGGCGCTGGTTGCCGGCATTGCGTTCCGGCTCCGGCAGAAGGCCGATCGCCTCGTAGTAGCGGATCGTCTCGACCTTCGACCCGCTGGCTGCGGCGAGCTTGCCGATAGAAAAGACGTGTTCCATGAATTTTTCCGCTTGAAGCTCTAGTGACTACAGGAATTATAGGTGGTGCAAATCAAGGAGATTTGCAATGCACGATCACCGTCCCCAAGCCTCCGCCACGCCCTCCCCCGCGGAAGAGCACAAGCGCGACCAAGACGCGAATGCGGGCCATGACCACGCCTGCTGCGGTGGGCATGCCCATGCGGAGGCGGCAGAGACCTGCGACCAAGGCCACAACGACGAGCACGCGGGACACGCGCACGGTGCAAGCTGCGCATCCGACGGTCGCGCCGTTGCCGACACCGCGCTCCCGGAGGCAGGCGACGGTTACCGGCGCCTGCGTGTGTCGGGGATGGATTGCGCCAGCTGCGCAAATACGATCCGCACGGCCGTGGGCGGCATGGAGGGCGTATCGGACGTCCGCGTCTCGGTCACCCGGGAGATGATGTCGGTCTCGCTCGACGAGACAAAGACGCCGCTTGCAGCCGTGCGCGATCGCGTGGAAAGCCTCGGCTACGGCGCCGAGCTGCTCACCGAAGACGAGCCCGCGCGGCGACCAGTGCCTATCGCGTGGTGGAGAACCTTCAAGGGACTGCATGCCATCGTCGGCGGCGCTGCCACGGCGCTCTCCTTCGCCGTAAGCCATTTCTCCCCGCAGGTGGGGCACTGGATGTTCGTCGCGGCAGCGATCCTGCTGGCGCTGCCGTTCGCGCGCCGCGCGTTCGCAGCAGCACGCGCGGGCGCGCCGTTCACGATTGAAATGCTGATGACGATCGCCGTATTCGGCGCCGTCCTGATCGGCGAGCCGGCCGAGGCGACTGTCGTCGTCTTCCTCTTCGCAAGCGGAGAAGTTCTGGAAGCCTATGCCGCCGGGCGCGCCCGTGCTGGTATCCAGGCGCTCGCCTCCCTCGTTCCCGATCGGGCCTTCATCGAGGAGAACGGGCTCGTCCGCGAAATTCCCGCCTCCGAGATACGTCCCGGCCAGATCGTGCTTGCCCGCCCCGGCGACCACGTCGCTGCCGACGGCACCGTCGTCGAGGGGCGCGCGCATCTGGACGAAGCGGCCATTACCGGGGAAAGCGTTCCGGTTTCGCGCGGTCCGAAAGAGAAGGTTTTCGCAGGCTCCATCGTCGTCGATGCGGCGCTGAGGATCCGCGCAGAAAAGACGGCCTCAGACAACACGATCGCCCGCATCGTCCAGCTCGTCGAGGAGGCGCAGGACGCCAAGGCGCCGGCCGAACGTTTCATCGACGCGTTCTCGCGGATCTACACGCCGCTGGTTGCAGCCCTCGGGTTGCTTGTCGCCGTCATTCCGCCGCTGGTCATCGACGGCGACTGGGACACCTGGATCTATCGCGGCCTCGCCCTTCTCCTGATCGGCTGCCCGTGTGCGCTGGTCATTTCCGTTCCCGCGGCGGTGGCCTCGGCGCTGTCTTCCTCCGCGCGTGCTGGCATTCTCGTCAAGGGCGGCGTCATTCTGGAAACGATCGCCAAGGCTGACGTCGTGGCCTTCGACAAGACGGGCACGCTGACGAAGGGCAAGCCGGCAGTGACCGAGGTTCATGCCGTCGAAGGCGGCGCGGCCGAACTGCTGGCGCTCGCATCGGCCATCGAGGCGGGATCGAACCATCCGCTGGCAGAAGCGATCGTTGCAGAGGCGAAGGCAAAGGGCCTGGCGTCGGTGATCGCGTCGAGCGTCAAGGCGCTGGCGGGCCGCGGTGTTTCCGGCTTGGTGGACGGTCGCGCGATCTTCATCGGCGCGCCACGTTTCGCAGCCGAGGAGGGCAAGATCGGGCCTGCGCTTGCAGACAGAATCAAGACGATGCAGCAGGCCGGCAATACCATCGCCGTGATCATCGCCGATGGCGTCGGCATAGGGGCCATCGCGCTACGCGACGAGCCGCGCGACGACGCCCGCCAGGGCATAGAGGCGCTCAGGGCTCTTGGCGTCGAGACTGTCATGCTTTCCGGCGACAATCCGGCGACGGCGGCCGCCATCGGCCGTGCCCTTTCCATCGACGACGCGCGCGGCGGATTGTTGCCGGCAGACAAGGTCGAGGCTTTGAAGGCGATGTCGCAGAAGCGCGGCGTGGTGATGGTCGGTGACGGCATCAACGATGCGGCGGCGCTGGCCGCAGCCAGCGTCGGCATGGCGATGGGCTCCGGCACCGGCCTGGCGCGCGAGACCGCAGGCGTGGCACTGATGGGTAACCGCGTCGTGGATGTCGCGCGCGCAATCGCGCTCGGCCGGGCGACCATGGCGAACATCCGCCAGAACGTCGCCATCGCCCTCGGCCTGAAGGCGGTGTTCCTCATCACCACGGTCTTCGGCATCACCGGCCTGTGGATCGCCGTCTTCGCCGACACCGGTGCGACGGTGCTGGTAACGCTGAACGCGATGCGGCTGCTGCTACCGCGTGCAGGCGCGATCGGCGCAAAATCGCCCACTGCCTAGGTCGCCACGCATCGCCAGCATGGCCTGCACTCCGCCGAAGTGGTAGAATTCTGCCGCGTTGTCCACGGTGGGATGGAGGGGCGACGATGAGACGATTGCCGGCAGCGACGGGCTTTCTTGCAACATCGGCATTTGTGCTTTTTGCAACCACCATCATTGCGGCGGCCGCTCCGCCGGACGAACTCGTGGCGGCGGCCCAAAAGGAGGGGCGTCTTGCGGTGATCGCCCTGCCGCGAGACTGGTGCAATTACGGTCGCATCATCGACGGCTTCAAGGCGCGGTACGGCCTGGCGGTGGACGAATTGCAACCGGAAGCGTCTTCAGAGACGGAACTCGATATTGTTCGAGCAAGTCGTGGCAATGACGATCCGATGGTGCCGGACGTCATCGACGTGGGTCTGTCCTTCGCGGAAGCCGCAAGAAGCGAGGGGTTGCTGCAACCGTATAAGGTATCGAAATGGGATTCCATTCCCGAGGCGGCAAAGGATCCTAACGGCTATTGGTACGGCGATTACTATGGGCTCCTCGTCTTTGAAGTGAATGCCGACCGTGTCGCCCGCCTTCCCGTTGATTGGCCGGACCTCGCATCGCCGGAGTTCAGGAATGCGATCGGGATCGCCGGCGCGCCAGGCTCGAACCAGACGATCCAGACGGTGCTGGCCGCGGGCCTCTCGGCAACGAATGGGCGGATCGAGGAGGCTGCTCAGCGCGGACTGGAGTTTTTTGCCGAACTGAACCGGCGCGGCAATCTCGCACCCATGATCGGCAACGCCGAAACCCTTGCTGACGGCCGCACACCAGTTCTGATCCGCTGGGATCATCTGGCACTCGGCGATCGCGATGCACTTGCGGGCAAGACGCGCATCACCGTCGTCCGTCCGCGAACAGGCATCGTGGCCGGCGTTTATGCGCAGGCCATCAGCGCATATGCGCGGCGTCCGAATGCTGCACGGCTCTGGATGGAACATCTTTATTCAGACGAGGTGCAACTGATCATGCTTGCCGGCCGCTGCCACCCGATCCGGCTTGGAGCGCTGCTGCGGGAACGCAAGGTTCCGGTGAACCTCCTGCAGGACCTGCCGAGCCCCGAGAGCGACGGAAAAAGCGGTCGCGCCGAACCCGTTTTCCCGACCATCGAGGAACAGCAGCGGGCACGGGACATCATCCTGAAGGGTTGGGACGGCATCGTGGGGATAACAATCGAGTGCCAGCCGCCCCGGGAGCCGGATCCCGGCCCGATCTCTCGGCAGCGTGCGCCCGCGCAGCCGACTGTCGCCTTCCAACAATGCGCCCGGCCGTCGCCGACAGTTCAATAGCGCATTGGTAAGAAACGACCCGTCTGCAATCGCGCGAAACCGTACAGGTCTCAGAACGTCGGCGGGGTATTGATCCAGATGAGCACCGTCTCGCCGTCGTGGCGATTGCGCCAGGAATGATGGCGGCGGCTGTCGAAATAGAGCGAGTCCCCCGGTCCAAGGTCGTGGAACTCGTCCCCGTCCAGCACCATCTCGAAACGACCGGAAAGCACATGGATAAATTCCTCGCCCTCGTGCCGGTAGGCCCCGTCGCTCGAGGCGCCGGGGGACAGCACGAAGCGATGGCAATCCATCATGTTGCGCCCGTCCGCCAACACCTGCACGGTCACGCCCGGTGACGTCTCCGGCCAGAACTTCCACTCGCCGGCGCGCACGAGGCTGCGCAGCTCGGCCTCGTCCTCGCCCGACAGCTTCGAGACCGTGGTGCCATAGTATTCTGCAAGGTCGTGCATCACCCGGAACGTCACCCCCTGAGACGTGCGCTCGAACGTCGAAAGCACGGAGGTCGCAATGCCGATGTCGCCTGCGACCTGGTCGAGCGTCCTGCCTGCCGCATGACGCAAGGCCCGGAACTTGCGGCCCACACCAAGCGATGCATCACCATCGACAACCGTCATGGCGGCGCCCGCCTCCAAGCCGGCGCCCTCGCTGTCCAGCGCCTGCCGTATCGCCGCCGGATTCAGGCCCCGCTCGGTGCGGTACCAGGCGATTTTCTTCAGTCGCGCCACATCATCGGCACTATATTGCCGGTGGCCGGTGTCCGAACGTCCGGGCACGACCAGCCCCTGACTTTCCCAAAGGCGGAGCGTGGACGCGGAGACGCCGGCCATGCGGGCCGCCTCCGCTACTTTGTAGTGAACGTTGTCCCGCTCGCTCATGCCAATCAATCCTGATTCCTGTATAATTGCCGCGTTATAACAGCTTGCGAAGCGGTGCGTGGCACGACGTTTCCCGCCGTTGTCGAAAGGGCCGTTCAGTAACAAAATACCCGTTGCAATCTTACAGAAAAAATGTAGCTATTCCACAAAGTCTTGCAGAAAAAATGCAAGATATAGCCTTTCTCTAGCGCCAGGATCTGCATCATGACCGCGACCTCCTCCCTTACAGACCGCAAGAACGCTGCCATCTCCCGTGGGGTTGGCATGACCACGCAGATTTATGCCGACCGCGCCGAGAATTCGGAGATCTGGGACAAGGAAGGCAACCGCTACATCGACTTCGCCGCGGGCATCGCGGTGGTCAACACCGGCCACCGGCATCCGCGCGTCATCGAAGCGGTCAAGAAGCAGCTGGACCGCTTCACCCACACCTGCCACCAGGTCGTTCCTTACGAGAACTACGTTGAGCTTGCCGAGCGTCTGAACCAGCTCGTCCCCGGTAACTTCGCCAAGAAGACAATCTTCGTGACGACTGGCGCAGAAGCCGTCGAAAATGCCGTAAAGATCGCCCGCGCCGCGACCGCCCGCCAGGCGGTCGTTGCTTTCGGCGGCGGCTTCCACGGCCGCACCTTCATGGGCATGGCGCTGACGGGCAAGGTCGTTCCCTACAAGGTCGGCTTCGGCGCGATGCCGGGCGACGTCTTCCACATCCCCTTCCCCGTCGAGCTGCATGGCCAGACGGCGGAACAGTCGCTCGCTTCGCTGAAGAAGCTGTTTGCCGCCGATGTGGACCCGAACCGCGTCGCCGCGATCATCATCGAGCCTGTGCAGGGCGAAGGCGGATTTTACCCGGCAACCACGGCATTCCTGAAGCAGATCCGCGAAATCTGCGACCAGCACGGCATCCTGTTGATTGCCGACGAAGTGCAGACCGGCTTCGCCCGCACCGGCAAGCTCTTCGCCATGGAGCATCACGGCGTCGTGGCGGATCTGACGACGATGGCCAAGGGCCTCGGCGGCGGCTTCCCGATTGCGGCTGTGACCGGCCGTGCGGAGATCATGGACGCGCCAGGCCCGGGCGGCCTCGGCGGCACCTATGCCGGCAACCCGCTGGGCGTGGCCGCGGCGCACGCCGTAATCGACGTGATCAAGGACGAGGATCTCTGCAACCGCGCCACCAACCTGGGCAACCGCCTCAAGCAGCGTCTTGAATCGCTGCGGGACAAGGTTCCGGAAATCGTCGACGTGCGCGGGCCCGGATTCATGAACGCGGTCGAGTTCAACGACATGACGACCAAGCTGCCGAGTGCGGACTTTGCCAACAAGGTGCGGCTCAAGGCTCTTGAGAAGGGCCTGATCCTGCTCACCTGCGGCGTCCACGGCAACGTCATCCGCTTCCTTGCGCCACTCACGGTTCAGGACGAGGTCTTCGCCGAAGCTCTCGATATCCTCGAAGCCGCGATCATCGAAGCCCGCGGCTGACGCAAGGCCGAACCTGCAACCTGCCCACAGCAACCACGCCTGGACAAGACCGTCCGGGCGCACCCTGCGTGATACCTGAAGGAATGACGAAATGGCCTTCTACGACGCCCTTACCAGGCACCTGAAATCCACGGATTTCCTGCGCGATTCCGGCTATGTCAACGGCAGCTGGGTCGGCGGCAACGGCAGTTCGACCTTCGATGTTCTCAATCCAGCGACCGGCGAAAAGCTGGCCACACTGCCGGAGATGGGGGCGGAGGAGACCGCTGCTGCCATCGACGCCGCATACAAGGCACAAGGTCCCTGGGCCGCACGGCCTGCCAAGGAGCGCAGCGCCATCCTGCGCAAGCTGCACGACCTCATGATCGCCAATGCCGACGAACTCGCAGCGATCCTGACTGCAGAGATGGGCAAGCCGCTCGCGGACGCGAGAGGCGAAATCCTCTACGCCGCGTCCTACGTCGAGTGGTATGCGGAAGAAGCCAAGCGCATCAACGGCGAAACCATACCCGCCCCGTCCGCCGACAAGCGCATGCTGGTGATCAAGCAGCCCGTCGGGGTCGTCGGAACGATCACCCCGTGGAACTTCCCCTCCGCGATGATCGCTCGCAAGGTGGCGCCGGCGCTCGCGGTCGGCTGCACGGTGGTTTCCAAGCCGGCGGAGCAGACGCCGCTATCGGCGCTTGCCCTCGCAGTACTTGCGGAGAAGGCGGGCGTTCCCGCCGGCGTATTCAACGTCGTCATCGGCACCGACGGCCCGGCGATCGGCAAAGAGCTCTGCTTCAACCCAAAGGTCCGCAAGATCTCGTTTACCGGCTCCACCGAAGTCGGCCGCATCCTGATGCGCCAGTGCTCCGACCAGATCAAGAAGGTGAGCCTCGAACTCGGCGGCAACGCGCCCTTCATCGTCTTCGACGACGCCGATGTCGATGCCGCCATCGAGGGAGCGCTCGTTTCGAAGTACCGCAACGCAGGCCAGACCTGCGTCTGCGCGAACCGCATCTACGTCCAGTCGAAGATCTACGACACCTTTGCCGAGAAACTCGCCGCGAAGGTGAGCCAGCTTTCTGTCGGCAACGGCTTCGAAGCTGGCGTCGCGATCGGCCCGCTGATCGAGGAGGCGGCCATCGACAAGGTCGAGGCGCACATCGCCGATGCGGTGTCCAAGGGCGCAAAGGTCGTTGCCGGCGGCAAGCGCGTCGACGGCAAGGGCACCTTCTTCAGCCCCACGATCCTGACGGGCGTGGACAGGACGATGAAGGTCGCGCGCGAGGAAACCTTCGGTCCGGTGGCACCGCTCTTCCGTTTCGAGACGGTCGAGGACGTCATTGCCCAGGCAAACGACACGGAATTCGGCCTTGCGGCCTATTTCTATGCCGCAGACCTGAAGAAGGTCTGGAAGGTTGCCGAGGCGCTGGAATACGGGATGGTCGGCATCAACACGGGCCTGATCTCTTCGGAAGCGGCACCCTTTGGCGGCATCAAGCAGTCCGGCATGGGGCGCGAAGGCTCCACGCACGGCGCCGACGACTATCTGGAGATGAAATATCTCTGCATGGGGAACGTCGCCTAAAACCGGCACGCGGATGTGCCTTGGCCATTCGCCAGCAGCTCAGATCAAAAGCGCCTCCGCCATGTCGTCATGGCGGAGGCGCTTTACGTTTGGTGCTCGGAGGGCATTTCAATGCTCGCGACCGGCTGGCGATGTCTCCTTTAGCATCGCCATCTCCTCCAGCAGGTCGATCAGGTGCTCCACCCGCTCCTTTCCGTACCGCTGCTCTATTTCGGTGTAGATTGCATGCGTGCTCGGCGTAACCGCGTTGATAAGCGCTATGCCGGCGGGAGCGACTTCCAGCAGAATCCGTCGCCCGTCTTCCTTGTCCTTGCTGCGGGTGATGTAACCGCGTTCCTCGAGCGACTTGATCATTCGGGTCAGGCTCGGCGCCAGAATGAAAGCCTTCTCGGCGACCTCCGAAGCGTCCAGCGTCCCC
Organism: Mycoplana rhizolycopersici; assembly: GCF_013378445.1. Classification (GTDB taxonomy): domain Bacteria; phylum Pseudomonadota; class Alphaproteobacteria; order Rhizobiales; family Rhizobiaceae; genus Mycoplana; species Mycoplana rhizolycopersici. Next base: position 225,921 of record NZ_JABXYK010000004.1, on the reverse strand, counting down.
GCCTCCGCCAGCACGCGGATGACCCGCCACTGCTGCTCCGTCACATCGTATGCCGCAAGCATCGGACGAAAATGGCTCATCACAGCCTCGCGCGCCCGCAACAACGCGATCGGCAGGGAACGGAGCGTGTTGCGCGGCAGCAGGCGGTCGTCGGCAAAACGCGGGACAAAGGCTTGGGTTGGTTCGCTCATGGATCGTCTATCCGAGATTACGCGCTGGCGGCCAATTGCGGGCTTTGGATCGCCGCGGTACCGGCGCCACGATGCTTCTCAATGGAATGCCATATGCGTGGGGAAAACGACGGCGCCGCACCCTGCCATCGACGAAATGAACGCCGTAGCTGCAAGGATTCGACGCACTGCCCCATCGCATTGATGACGGGCCTGCCGTTGCTTCTATTCGCCGCAAAATGGCACATCTCTTGCGGATTGCAATTTCACCCGGTCGGGATGGCCGTCACGAAAGGCCGTCCGTTCGTTGCAGAGGTCAACGACGCGTCGTACACGACCCAGCGCCGAAAGATCGACACCCCATCGCTCCGCATTATAGACCTGCGGCACGAGGCACATGTCGGCCATCGTCGGACTATCGCCATGGCAGAAGACCCCGGTTCGCGGATCGTCCAGCATCCGGTCGACGGCCAGGAGACCCTCGCCGATGAACTTCCTCATCCACGCCCTTCTCGCCACGTCGTCGCCCGCCGTCAATTCCATCACGTGGCCGACCACACCCAGATTGCAGATCGGGTGAATGTCCATGGCAATCGCATAGGCGAGCGCCCGAACCCGCTGGCGACCGGGAGCATCTTCGGGCAGCAATCCCGATCCGCCGCGGGTTTCGGCAAGGTATTCTATGATCGCAAGCGATTGCGTCATCATCAGACCGTCGATTTCAAGCGCGGGCACCAGACCTTGTGGATTGCGGCGAAGATGCGTAGCCGCCTTGTGCTCGCCATCCAGCAGGTCCACCGGTACCGTTCGATAGGCGATCCCGAGGCTGTTGAGAGCGATACGGACCCGATAGCTCGCCGATGAGCGCCAATAGTCATAGAGAACGGTTTCGTTCGACATGATGTCTCCCGTGTCGCGACGCGGGCGGGTCCTCCCGTCGACTGGTCGAACGCGCCCCTCTCGTCAGTCGCGTTGGTATTGCTTCACCGTCTGCTCGATCGCACCGAAGATCGAATGGCCCGCGCCGTCCTTCATCTCGATGCGCACCGTGTCGCCGAAGGTCATGAACGGGGTTTTGGGCGCACCGGACTCGATCGTCTCGATGGTGCGGATCTCGGCGATGCAGGAATAGCCGGCACCCCCTTCCGATACGGGCTTGCCCGGTCCGCCATCGAGCTTGTTGGAAACCGTGCCCGAGCCGATCACGGAGCCCGCCACCAGCGGCCGGGTCCATGCCGCATGCGCGATGAGCTGGCCGAAATCGAAGGTCATGTCGATGCCGGCATTGGCGCGCCCGAACGGTTTGCCGTTCAGCGAGACGAGCAGCGGAAGGTGCAGCCTGCCGCCATCCCAGGCCTCTCCCAGTTCGTCCGGCGTGACGGCAACCGGCGAGAACGCAGAAGACGGCTTGGACTGGAAGAAACCGAAACCCTTCGCAAGTTCTCCCGGGATTAGGCCGCGCAGCGACACGTCATTGACCAGCATCACAAGCCGGATGGAAGCGCGGGCTTCTTCGACGCTTGCGCCCATCGGCACGTCGTCGACGACAACCGCAATCTCCCCCTCCATGTCGATGCCGTAGGCTGCATCCGCCATCACGATCGGATCGCGCGGGCCGAGAAAGCTGTCCGAGCCACCCTGATAGATCAGCGGATCGGTCCAGAAACTCGTCGGCATTTCGGCGTTGCGGGCTTTGCGCACCAGTTCCACATGGTTCACATAGGCCGAACCGTCAGCCCATTGATAGGCACGCGGCAAAGGCGAGGCCGCTTCGTGTTCATGAAAGCGGATGGTGGGCTGCGAGCCGGTTTCGATGCCTTCCGCAACGCGAGCCAGACGCGGACCGGCATGCGCCCAGTCGTCTAGCGCCGCCTGCAATGTGCGGGCGATGTGCCCGACTTCCGAACAGCGGGTCAGATCCCTCGACACGACCACCAGCCTGCCGTCGCGGGTGCTATCCTTGAGTGTGGCAAGTTTCATGCTCTCTCCCTGGTCTTGTATTCTCCCACGCCACTATGGCATCTTCACCTCGACGCGTCGCCTGTCACGTCAGCCCGCCTAAGGAATCTCCCGCTTGAACCGCACGTTTGTGAAGTCCCTTGGCGTCGCCGCCGCCGCCATCGCCGTTACAGCTGTAATCCTGCACCTGATGGGGCGAATCTGGATCTGCAAATGCGGTTATGTGAAGCTCTGGCATGGCGTGGTCGTGTCCTCGGAAAACTCGCAGCACCTGACCGACTGGTATACGCCGAGCCACATCATTCACGGCATCCTGTTCTACGCGCTGTTCACCTGGCTGCTTCCACGCGCCAGCATCGTGACCCGCCTCGCCCTGGCACTCGTCGTCGAATGTGCGTGGGAAATCTTCGAGAACACGGACCTCATCATCAATCGATATCGCGAGGCGACCATCTCGCTGGACTACTACGGCGACAGCATCATCAACTCGGCGGCAGACATCGCCGCGATGGTGATCGGCTTTGTCCTTGCCGCCCGACTTCCCGTCTGGGCCAGCATTGCAATCATCATCCTCTTCGAGGCGGTGACGACCTACCTCATCCGTGACGGCCTGGCGCTGAACATCCTGATGCTGGTCTGGCCGCTGGAGGCGGTTAAGGCCTGGCAGGGCGGCGGCTGACCGAGCCGCCGCCGGCATGCTGCTTTTCCCCGTCATTTGATGCCCGACGTCCCGTCGAACTTGCGTTCCAGCCCACCCCAGCATTCGATGTAATCGTCCTGCAGCGTCTCGAGCTCGGCGGCAAACCGCGTCAACTGCTGGGGAATGCGGGTCTCGAACATGAACGCCATGGTGTTGTCGAGCTTCACCGGCTTCAGTTCGCCGTTCGAAGCCTTCCCAAAGCCGGTAGCGTCCGGGCCATGCGGCAGCATCATGTTGTGCAGGCTCATCCCGCCCGGCACGAAACCCTCTTCCTTTGCGTCGTACTGGCCATGGATCAGGCCCATGAACTCGCTCATGATGTTGCGGTGATACCAGGGCGGGCGGAAGGTGTGCTCGGCCACGAGCCAGCGTGGCGGAAAGATGACGAAATCGACATTGGCCGTTCCCTCCTCGCCCGACGGAGCCGTCAGGACGGTGAAGATGGACGGATCCGGATGGTCGAACAGGATCGCGCCGACCGGCGAGAACGTGCGCAGGTCATACTTGAACGGGGCGTAGTTGCCGTGCCAGGCGACGACATCGAGCGGGGAATGGCCGATCTCGGTCACGTAGAACTTTCCGCACCATTTGACGTGCAGGCGGCAGGCCGTCTCCTTGTCCTCGAAGGCGGCGACCGGCGTCTTAAAATCGCGCGGGTTGGCCAGGCAGTTGGCGCCGATGGGTCCGCGATCGGGCAGCGTGAACTTGGCCCCGTAGTTCTCGCAGATATAGCCGCGCCAGACATCGCCTTCCCCCAGCCGCGAGACCTTGAACAGCATGCCGCGCGGAACGAGGCAGATCTCCAGCGGCTCGACATCCATGATGCCCATTTCTGTGAAGACGCGGATCGCGCCGGTCTGCGGCACCACCAGCAGCTCGCCATCGGCGTTGAAGAAATAGTCGTCCGTCATGTCGGCATTGAAGACATAGGCATGCGCCGCCATGCCGACCTGCGTCATGACATCTCCCGCCGCCGTCATGGTGCGGATGCCTTCGAGGAAGTTCAGCTGCTCGGCGGGCGCCGGCAGAGGACTCCAGCGCAGCTGTCCCAGCGGAAGGGAGTGATCGTCCAGGCAGGGGGCGGACTTCCAGTACGGATAGCTCGCATTCGAGAACCGGCCGGTGTGGCGCACGCTCGGGCGAATGCGATAGAGCCATGAACGCTCGTTGGTGCCGCGCGGCGCGGTGAAGGGCGATCCCGAGAGCTGCTCCGCATAGAGACCGTAATTGCATTTTTGCGGACTGTTCTGCCCCTGCGGCAGCGCGCCTGACAGGGATTCGGTCTCGAAGTCGTTGCCGAAGCCGGGCATGTAGCCGACGCTGTTGCTGATCGCCGCGCCCTCGCGGGCACCTGCCTCCGATTTGTCCAGCATGACCGGCCTCCTCCGCCAGATCCAAATTGGTTACATTCGTAACTATCAATTTTGTAACTATCAAGCGGGGCACCGGATGACATCGCCGCCCGCCCAAAGGCACGTCACGACATTCAGGGAACGTCACCCATCATCGCCATGAATCGGTTAGGCGCGACCGATTCAAACCTTTCATTGGACGTCGGAATCCGCCTCCCCGACACTGCACGCCATGAGCCAGACGTCGCCCCTCCCCCAGAACGATGAACCCGTTTTCCTTCGCCGGGTCGATCCGGCCTGCAACATGGCCCGCTTCTACGCCCTGACGCTCGAGCCGACGCTGTTCGGAGAGGTTGCCGTCATGCGCCATTGGGGGCGCATCGGCACGCGCGGCCGCAGCAAGTCGTGCTTCCTGGGGTCGATCGAAAAAGCTGTCGATGTCCTGCACCGGCAGGCGAAGCGCAAGAAGCGCCGCGGCTATGTGGCCGGGTCAACGAGCGACGCAACCTGCACCCAAGCCGAAACGTGATCGTCCATTACGGGCAAAGTGACATCACAGGCTTCCCAAAACGTGCGCCACGTTATAGTTGACGGCGTTTCTCCATTTTCGCATGCAGCAGAGTTCCGGTTCGATGCTCGCCCGTTTCTTTTCCTACTACGCTCCCTACAAGAAGCTCTTCGCGCTCGATTTCGGCTGCGCGGTGCTGGCCGGCCTGCTCGAACTCGGGTTTCCGCTTGCCATCAAGTATTTCATCGACGACCTGCTCCCCGGCAGGAACTGGGGGATGATCCTCGGCGCCGCAGCGGTCCTGCTCGGCATTTACGTCACAAACACGATCCTGATGGCGATCGTGAACTACTGGGGTCATGCGCTCGGCGTCGGCATCGAGACGGACATGCGCCGCAGCGCCTTCGATCACCTCCAGAAGCTCTCCTTCTCCTACTTCGACGAGAACCAGACCGGCCGCCTGATCACCCACGTCACGAAGGATCTGGAGGAGGTCGGCGAGGTCGCCCATCATGGCCCCGAAGACGTCTTCATCGCCATCATGACGTTCATCGGTGCGTTCGCCCTGATGTTCGTGGTGCATCCGCAACTGGCGCTGATCACGCTGATCATCGTGCCCTTCATGGCCTGGCTGGTCAGCCGCTACGGCGCGCGCATGACGCAGAATTGGGAGAGGCTGTTCGGCCAGGTCGGCGACTTCAACAACCGGGTCGCCGAAAGTGTCGGCGGCATCCGTGTCGTCAAGGCTTTTGCCAACGAGGATCACGAGCGCGCGCTCTTCTCCGTCAACAACGAGAACTACCGCAAGACCAAGCTGAACGCCTACGCCTACATGACGGCCAGCATTGCGCTCAGTTACCTGAGCACCCGGCTCGTGCAGCTGATCGTCATGGTCACCGGCACATGGTTCGTCATGCAGGACAGCCTCAGCTATGGCGGCCTCGTCAGCTTCATCCTGCTGATCGACGTCTTCTTCCGCCCGATCGACAAGATCACCTCCGTGCTGGAAAGCTATCCGAAAGGCATTGCCGGCTTCCGCCGCTTCACGAACCTGATCGATACCGAACCTGACATAGCCGACCGGCCGAACGCGGTCGCCATGGCGCATATCGAAGGCGACATCGTCTACCGGAACGTCAGCTTCGCCTACCGCGACGGTCGCCGCGTGCTTGACGATCTCAACCTGACGATACGGCACGGGGAATCCATAGCCTTCGTCGGCGCTTCCGGCGCCGGCAAGACGACGATCTGTTCGCTCCTGCCCCGCTTCTACGAAGTCGGTTCCGGCGCCATCTCGATCGGCGGCGTCGATATCCGGGACATCACGCAGGCATCGCTTCGGGCGCAGATCGGCATCGTCCAGCAGGATGTCTTCCTCTTCGGCGGCTCGATCCGTGAGAACATCGCCTACGGCAAGCTGGGCGCCACGGAAGAGGAGATCATGGAGGCGGTGCGACGCGCCAAGCTGGACGACCTGATCGCCATGCTGCCGGCCGGCCTCGACACGATCGTCGGCGAACGCGGCGTCAAGCTCTCCGGCGGTCAGAAACAGCGCCTTGCCATCGCCCGGATCTTCCTGAAGAACCCGCCGATCCTCATCCTGGACGAGGCAACCTCGGCGCTGGACACCGTCACCGAGCAGGCCATCCAGCAGGCGCTCGCGGAACTGTCGAAAGGTCGCACGACGCTGATCATCGCCCATCGCCTGGCGACTATCCGCAATGCAGACCGCATCGTCGTCATCGACGAGGGCGGGATCGTCGAGCAGGGCGATCCGGACGAGCTCCAGCAGCGCGGCGGCATCTATTCCCGCCTGCTTCGGGCACAGTTCTGATCTCCGCCATGGGTGGATTGCAATGCCGAACGCATTGCAATAAAATATGACTATAAAGTGAAGGTTTAAACGCTGGGTGCCGGGAAGACGTCCCCGCATCGATGGACTGGGCGATGAATTTTCAGCCGCGCATGAGCAACAAGATCAGCGGATTCCATGTGGTCGGCGGGCTGCGCCGTCGTCATTGGAACGGCATTGTCGCCGACCTGTGGGACGTGGAATGCGCACCCAACGCCGGCGGCTTCTATGTCGGGCAGGATCCACGCATCTTCATTGTCCTCGAAGCCGAGGGCGGTGGAATCTGCAACCTCAAAGTCGCGCCTTCCGCCCGGGGCACAGTGCAGAATTATCATCGCCAGGCAATCTCCTATATCCCGGCCGGGATGGAACTGTGGGCCGAAGTGGTCGATCTCAGCTTTGTCCGGCATCTCGACCTGCATTTCGACATCGATATTCTGCGGCAGCGTCTGGCCGACGAATTCGACAGCCAACCGGTCGAAACCCCGCGGCTGATGTTCGACGATCCGCGCATCATGTCCCTTGCCGAACTGATCGCTGCGGAATGCGCCAATCCCCGGCCCCTGCACGATCTCTATGGCGACGGGCTATCGCTGGCCCTTATCATCGACCTGTTCAAGGTCAACCGCTCGCAGCCACGCAAGCGCAGCCAGCTCGCCGCCTGGCAGCTGCGGCGGGCGACCGACTACATCGACGAGAATTGCCTGCGCAGCATCCGCCTGGAGGAACTGGCGGCCCTGACCGGCCTTTCCCAGTCGCACTTCAGCCACGCCTTCAAGGCCACCACCGGCCTTGCGCCCCATCAGTGGCAGATGAACGCCCGCCTTGACCGGGCGAAAAACATCCTGCTCAAGCATGACATGCCGCTGACCGCCATCGCCGCGGAAACCGGCTTTGCCGACCAGGCTCACTTCACCCGTGTCTTTCGCAAGAACGTCGGCACGACGCCCGCCCGGTGGCGCAAGATGACGCGTGACTGAACCCGCGGCCGAAATCTGTGTGCGGCGCACGAAAGTGCCAAGAACGTTCAATTTTCCCCGAAGCGGTCAAGCGCATCTATTTAAGTTGATATAATTGCTCATGTTACTTGGTGCCCACTTCGGCACCTGATCACGTAAAGCGGGGAATGCGGGGGCAATGATCAGCAAGGTTAAGGGCACGGCAGGTACAAGCATCAGGGCTGCACTCCGGGGCGGTGTCGCGGGAGCGGCAATCCTGGCGGCCATGACGGCTGCAGCACAGGAACAGCAGGCAACGCCGCTTGCGACAGTCGTCGTCGAGGGTACTGGCGAAGGCAGCGGTACCGGTCCGGTGGAAGGCTATGTCGCAAAGGACACCACCACAGGCTCCAAGACGGATACGCCGCTTTCGGAAATCCCGCAGTCCGTGTCGGTCATCGGCCGACAGGAGATCGAGGATCGCGGCATCGTCAACAAGGTCGACGAGATCCTGCGCTACACGCCCGGCGTGACGGCCGAACCTTTCGGCGTCGATCCCGACACCGACTGGTTCTACATTCGCGGCTTCGACGCGACCCAGACGGGCGTCTTCCTCGACGGGCTGAACCTCTTCAGCTATGGCTTCGGCGGCTTCCAGGTCGACCCGTTCATGCTGGAACGGGTGGAAGTGCTCAAGGGGCCGGCCTCGGTGCTCTATGGGGGCGCCAATCCCGGCGGCATCATCAATATGGTCAGCAAGCGGCCCACGGGTGAAACTTCCGCCTATGTCGAGACCGGCATCAACAGCAATGCCAACGCATTCGCCGGCTTCGATGTAAACGGCATCCTCAACGAGGGCGTCAACTATCGCGTTACCGGCAAAGTGGCCGGCGGAGAGAACTACACCGACTATTCGAACGACCTGCGCGGGTTCATCATGCCGCAGGTGACGTTCGAAAAGGACGACGCGACGAGCCTGACCGTTTACGGCGTTCTGCAAGGCCTCGACCAGAGGCACAGCGGCGGCAGCTTCCTACCCTATATCGGCACCGTGGAAGCAGCCTCGTTCGGCAAGATCGACCGGAGGGCATTTTTCGGCGAACCGGACATCGACACCGGCACCTACGTCCAGCAGATGCTGGGCTACGAGTTCAAGCACGAGTTCGACAATGGCTGGCGCTTCACCCAGAACCTGCGCTACGGCCATCTCTACAAGCACGAGAACGCGCCTTATACCTATGGCTACTACGATCCTGACGCCGTGTTCCCCGCGCCATCCTACGTGAACGCGCCGGTCACGCCCGACAACCTGCTCTATCGCCTCGGCTTCGAGCACACTTCGAAGGTTGACACCTTCGCGGTCGACAATCGCCTCGAAGGCGAATTCGACACGGGCGCACTCAATCACACGGTCCTCGTGGGCCTCGACTACAAGTTCTACAGGCTCGATCAGGAACAGGCATCCTCCGCCGCCACGCCGATTAGTGCCACCGACCCGATCTACGGCGCGCTGCAGCCGCCCAACAGGATCTACATCAACCAGGAGATCACCCAGCAGCAGCTCGGCGTCTATGCCCAGGACCAGATCCGCTTCGGCGACGGCTGGATCGTGACGCTGAACGGCCGCTACGACTATGTCGACACCGAGACGGAGAACGGCCCGACCTATTGGGATCCGGCCCAGAACTCGACATTCGATTATAATGAAAGCGCGCTCAGCGGCAGGGCCGGACTGGCCTACGAGTTCGCCAACGGCGTGACGCCCTACATCAGCGCCTCGACCTTCTTCAACCCGATCGTCGCGGTGACCCTGACCGGCAACACCAAGCCGGAAGAGGGCGACCAGTTCGAGGCCGGCGTCAAGTACGAGCCCGCCTTCCTCGACGGCGTGTTCACGGCTGCGGTCTACCAGCTTACCAAGCAGAATGTCGTCGTCACCGACCCGCTGACCATGCTCTCCAGCCAGATGGGAGAGGTGCGCTCGCGCGGCATCGAGCTGGAAGGCAAGGTCAACATCAACGAAAGCTGGAAACTGATTGCCGGCCTGGAGTTCATCGACCTCGAGATCACCAAGGACGCCAATTCCGCCCTGATCGGCAACACACCCTACCTCATTCCCGACACGCAGGCCTCCCTGTGGCTGGATTACACTGTCCAGGACGGCGCGCTGGAAGGCATGAGCTTCGGTGCGGGCGTGCGCTATCAGGGCGAAAGCTGGGCCGACAACGAGAACACGGCGAAAGTCCCCTCGGCCACCGTATTCGATGCCGGTATCCGCTACGAGAAGAACGACTGGGGTGCCGCCCTCAACGTGGCCAACCTGTTCGACAAGGAATATGTCAGCGGCTGCGGCGGCCTTCTGGTTTGCGGCTATGGCGATGCCCGGACGATCACGTTCAAGCTCAGCAAGAAGTGGTAACGAGCCAGGGGTATTTGAATGCGGGAGGGAGGAGCGAAAGCTTCTCCCTCTCATTTTGTTTCGCCGATCCGGCAAGGACTTCTGCCGGCAGGAAAAATGCCGAAAAAATCGCCATAGGCTACCGGCTGCTAAGCCAATAAGCAAGCATCTGCATTTTCGCATGCCTCTCCTGCGTGCTTATGCCTTCATAATAGGCACGATTTGCACCATATCAGGCGCATTCAAAGATATGGAGAAAAGAGATGAACATCCGTCAGAAGATCAAGGACTTCGCAGAACGCCGCAAGGCCATTCGTGAACTGAGCATGCTCGACGACCACACGCTGGCCGACATCGGTCTGTCGCGTTCGCAGATCCGCTCTGCCGTTCACGGCCGTTAACAGAACGACCGAACTATCGGCGACCGGAGCATCCGGTCAGCCGATCGCGCCCGGCGAATTTCTGGCGCGGTCGACAGAGCCTCGCAACGGCGGCTTGGAACCAAAAGTTCCCTTTCGTGCCGCCGTCATGGCTTCCCGGGCAGCAAGGCCCGGCACCATCAAAATCCGCACAACTCCCGAAAGAAAGCTGCTGACGACGCCCCCAACCTAGAGGTTGGCAGGATGCTCGCCGCAAACAAAGGCGCCGCCTTGATAATGGGTTGCGGGATTGGCGGGATCCTCCGGGCCGACAGATGCCAGGATTTCGGCGCGCCATTGCTCGGAGCTGTCCTTCGGCCTCCAGCCGAGGAAAGCCGCGTTAGCGTTGTCCCACCACTGTTCCTCGTTGTCCGATGCCCCGTAGACGACCGTGTGACCGATGCGCGGCGCGGCGAATGCTCGCCCGCACAGCGAAAGCATGTCGCCATAGCTGAGCCACGTCGCCAGCATTCGCGGATTGGCGGGCTTGGCAAAGCAGGATCCGATCCTGACCGACAGGGTCTCGATCCCGAACTTGTCGAAATAGAGACTGGCGATCGCCTCGCCGAACACCTTTGAAACGCCGTAGAGCGAATCCGGTCGCGGCACCACTTGGTTGTCGAGCCGCTCGTCGCGCCGGTAATAGCCTACCACGTGGTTCGAACTGGCGAAGATGATGCGCGGCCGGTTATGGCGCCGCGCAGCCTCATAGAGATTGTACATGCCGACGATATTGCCCTGCACGATCAGGTCGAAGGGCCGCTCGACCGAGATCCCGCCGAGATGGATCACGCCGTTGACGCCTTCCAGCAGATCGTCGACGCCTCTCGCATCGGAGAGATCGCAGCGCTTGAACCGCTCGTGCGGCTGAACATCAGATATGTCCGCCGTATCCGACAGCACCACCGTCTCGGCCAGGTCGCGCAGCAAGGGGCGCAATGCGGTTCCGACGCCTCCAGCGGCGCCCGTCATCAACAACGTCTTGAGCATGGATACTCCCAAACACTTCCAAACCTGCAGCCAGACCGCAGACTTGTCCTTCATTTTGCCAATCATAGTATGACGCGTCAGAGACGCGTCAACGAATATCGATGCCGAACCAATAGGTTACGGCGATGCCGTCGGCCTATTTGAACAGGCTCGGGAGCCAGAGCGACAGGCCGGGGATGTAAGTCACCAGCATCAGCACGGCAATGCTCGCCCCGAAGAACGGCCAGATGGTCCGCATCGCTTCGCGGATCGAAATGCCGCCCACCGCGCAACCGACGAACAGCACGGTTCCGACCGGCGGCGTATTGAGGCCGATGCCGGCATTCAGGATCATGATGACGCCGAAATGGACCGGATCGATGCCGAACGCCTTCGCAACGGGAAGGAGTACAGGCGTCGTGATGATCACGAGCGGAGCCATGTCCATGAAGGTCCCAAGCACAAGCAGTGCCAGGTTGATGAGCAGTAGCACGACGATCGGGTTCTCGGAGATGGAGCCGATGACGGCAATCATCTGCTGTTGCACCTGCAGAAACGCCATCAGCCAGCCGAAGGCGGCGGCCGTCCCGATCACCAGCAGCACCATCGCAGTCGTGCGGACCGCCTGCAATACGGCCTCGACGAAGCCGCTCCAATCAAGCTCGCGATAGACGAGCAGCGCGACCACAAGCGCGTAGAACACGGCGATGCACGAGCTTTCCGTCGCCGTGAACACACCGGAGCGCACGCCGCCGAAGATGATGCCGATGAGCAGGAGCCCCGGGGCCGATGCCAGCATGTAGTAGCCCAGCCGGCGAAACCCGGGAAAGGGCTCGGACGGGTAGCCGCGGCGGCGGGCGACGAAGTAAGCCGTCACCATCAGTGCCGCCGCCAGCAGCAAGCCGGGCAGGATCCCCGCCGTGAAGAGGTCGGCCACCGACACGTTTCCACCGGCTGCGATCGAATAAAGGATCATGTTGTGCGACGGCGGGACCATCAGCGCGATAATCGCGGCATTGACCGTCACGGAGACAGCATAGCTCCGGTCGTACCCGCGTGCGGCCATCTGCGGGATCATCAGGCCGCCGACAGCGGATGCGTCGGCGACCGCGGAGCCGGAAATGCCTCCGAACAAGGTCGAGGCGACAATGTTGACCTGTCCCAGGCCGCCGCGCAGATGCCCGACGATGCTCGCCGCGAAACGGATGAGCCGGTCGGCGATGCCGCCGCGAACCATGAGATCACCGGCGAAGATGAAGAAGGGGATCGCCATCATGGCAAAGACGCTCATCCCTGAATTCATCTGCTGGAAGACAACGATCGGCGGCAGTCCCATGAAGAGCACCGTCGCCAATGCTGCGATGCCGAGGCAGAAGGCGATCGGCATGCCGATGAACATCAGTACGGTGAAAACGCCGAAGAGAACCGTATAAGCCATTACGCCAGCTCCTGCGCGGTGATTTCGGCCGCCGTCTGCTCACCGGCCACCACATCGGCAAAACGCTCGGCCGCAAAGAGCGAAATCAAAAGCCCGCCCGCGATCATCGGAAAGAAATCCACCCCGCCCGGCCAGCCGAGCACGGGAATCGTTGCGGCCCAGGTCCCGGCCGCAAGGACTGCCGAGTACCAGGCCATGGCCAAGCCAAAAAGCACGATCAGACCAAGGCTGATCAGATCCATGGCGCGGCGCACGGCGACAGACGCGCCATGTCGAACGAAGTCGAGGCCGAGATGCACGCTTTCGCGCACGCCCACGGCAGCCCCGAGCATGATGAACCAGGACATCAGGTGCAGCGACAACGGCTCCGACCAGCTCGGCGTGTCATTCAGAACGTAGCGGGCGAACACCTGCCAGCCGACGGCCGCCGTCATCGCCACCAGCCCTACGCCCGAGATATAGAGCGACACCCGGCTGAGCCAAGCAAGCACCGGCCGCCCCGCATGCAAGTAAGTCGACATTGCCTTTTCCTCCAAGGGCATCGATCGCGCTCCCCGACGCGATCGGAAACGGCGAGGGCCGGACCGGATGCCGATCCGGCCGACCATGTCAGTCGGTCGCGCGAATGCGCGCCAGCAGGTCCTTCATCTGCGGATCGGTGACGAACTTCTCGTAGACCGGCGTCATGGCCTCGGCGAATTCCGCCTTGTCGACCGTGATCACGTTGACGCCGGCAGCGCGGACCTTTTCTTCTGAGGCCTTCTCACGCGCCTGCCAGAGTTCGCGCATCTTGACGACCGAGTCCTTTGCCGACTGCTTGATCACCTTCTGGTCATCCGGTGAAAGCTTGTCCCAGGTGATCTTTGAGATGACCAGGATTTCCGGATTCAGCGAATGATCCGTCAACGTGTAGTTCTTCGCGACCTCGAAGTGGCGCGACGATTCGTAGGACGGCCAGTTGTTCTCCGCCCCGTCGACGACGCCGGTCTCGAGCGAGGAATAGACCTCACCGAAAGGCATCGGCGTGGCGTTTGCACCGAAGGCCTCCATCATCGCGATCCAAAGGTCAGACTGCTGCACGCGGATCTTCATGCCCTTCAGGTCAGCAAGCTTCTCGATCGGCTTGCTGGTGGTATAGAACGAGCGTGCACCGGAATCGTAGAACGCCAGGCCGATAAGCCCATGCGGCTCGAACGCGGCGAGCACTTCCTCGCCGATCGGCCCGTCGACCGTCTTGTGCATGTGCTCGGTCGAGCGGAACAGAAAGGGCAGGCCGAGGACGACCGTCTGCGGCACCAGATTGTTGAACGGGGCCGCGTTGACGCGGTTCATGTCGATGACGCCGAAGCGCGTCTGTTCGATCGTGTCCTTTTCGCTGCCGAGTGCGGCGTTGTTGGTGACGTCGATCTTGATACGGCCATTGGTGCGCTCCGACACCAACTGCCCCATGTACTTCACCGCCTCCACCGTCGGATAACCATCCGGATGAATGTCGGCCGAGCGCAGCGTGATTTCCTGCGCCTGTCCTGTACCCGCTGCCAGGGCGAACCCCAGTGCAGCACAAAGCGATCTTGCGATATTCATGCTTTCTTCCTCCTCCAAGATTGCCGTTCAGAGCCTCCTCGCTCCCACGGCAGATGTCAGTTACCGCTCATGAATAGACCGGCAATCCGAACAGTCGTTCCGGATTGTCGACGAGCGCCAGCCGGCGCGCATCTTCGTCCGACAGCCAGCCGAGCACCGTGTCGGTCAGGTCCGCGTCGTTCGGATAATCCTGCGTGGTACGCGCCAGATTATGCGGCCAGTTCGTCCCCCAGACGATGCGCTCGGGCGCATGGGCGGCGATATCGCGGGCAACAGCGGCGACATCCTCATAGTCGGGCGGCCCGCTTTTGGACGATTCATAGACGCCCGCGAACTTGAACCAGCAATTGCCCGCATCAATCAACCTGCGCAACGCATCGACTTGGGGGCTTTGCGGCGAGACGCCGCTGAAGAACTTTCCGTGATGATCGAAGACCCAGCGGGATTTCAGTTTCCTGAGCCGGTCCTGGTGCGCTTCGATGTTGCTGCCGTCGATCTGCACGGCGACCATCCAGCCGCGGGCGGCGGCACGCGCGTCGACCGCTTCCAGATGGTCGAGCCCGACCGCTCCGCCGGGAAGATCCATGATCCGGGCACCGACGACGCCCCCCTCCGCCAGCGCATCCAGTTCCTTCTCCGGCGTCTCACCATCGATGACGGCGATGCCGCGAGCAATGCTGCCCATCTCGCGCAGGCAGGCAATCAGGTTGGCGTTGTCGCGCTGGTGGGCGTTGCCCTGGGTTATGATCACCCGATCAATGCCCAGCCAGGTCATGAGGCTGCGATACTGACCGGCGTCCGGCAGGGCACCGCCCGGCAGCGGCGGCCCGCCATCCCGCGCCGGGTATCCCGGCATATACATGTGCATCTGACTGTCGACCGCTCCCCGTGGGAGCCTGATCCGAGGCGACTTTCCGGAAAGCGATCTGACGATCATTCAAGCATCCCCCATGCGGAACTCGGCAAGCGCATCACGATCGATGTCGATGCCGAGGCCCGGACCATCCGGGATTTTGACCACCCCGCGGACATGCTCGATCGGCTTGGTGACGATAGCCTGACGGAACGGGTTTTCCGTGCGGTCGAACTCCAGGATCGGCTCGATCGGATTGACGCGCACCGGGTTCGGCACCATGGCCGCCATGAATTGCAATGCCGCCGCGATCTGGACCGCGGTTCCCCATACGTGCGGCACAATCCGGACGCCGTGCAGCGCTGCCATGTCGGCGACACGGCGGGCCTCGCTGAAGCCACCGACCCCGCAAAGGTCAGGCTGCAGAATATCGACGGCACGGGTTTCCACCGGCTCGCGCATGCCCCAGCGGGTGTGCCACGTTTCGCCGCCTGCCACCGGTATCGGCTGCCGCGCGCGCACCGCGCGATAGGCGTCGAGCTGTTCGGGTACGACCGGCTCCTCGAACCAGTCGATATCGTATTGGGCTGCGCGGCGGCCGAGGTCGACCGCCTCAAGAACGTCGTAGCCGTGATTGGCGTCGATCATCAGCCGCATCTCGGAACCGATCGCCTCGCGCACGGCGCGAATGACCGCCAGGTCCTGCTCCACGCCGAACCCGATCTTGATCTTGGTCGCGTGGAATCCTTCCGCCCAATAGCGCGCCGCATCCGCCGCATTGTCCTCCACGCGATCGACGCCTTCGCGCTTGAAGCTGCCCGTCGCATAGGCGCGCACTTCATTGCGAAACCGTCCACCGAGCAGGGTGGAAACCGGGACCCCGAAGCGCTTTCCCTTGATGTCCCACAGCGCGATGTCGATACCCGAAAGGGCGGTGATCGTCAGGCCGCGCTGACCCTGGTCGCGCAGGGCGTTGTAGAGCACCGCCCAAAGCTTTTCCGTCTCCCGCGGATCCGCACCGACGAGCCATTGTGCATAGGTCGCGACCACGGCTGCATTGGCCCGCGCGGGACCGAGGCACTCGCCCCAGCCAACGGTCCCGTCGTCACATTCGATCTCGACGAGAACGTGGGAGCGACGGTCGAAGCGCATGGAAGCGCTTTCGAATGGCACCGCCAACCGGTGCTCCAGAAGATGGGTCCGGACGGCGGCGATCTTCATCTCAACGCTTCCACGGCGCGATGAGGCGCTCCAGCATGCCTTCTTCCTCCGCCGTCAGGTCGTCCAGCGGCGGGCGAACCTTGCCGGCGGCAAATCCCTGCAGGCGAACGCCCGCCTTGATCGCCGCGACCGCATAACCCTTGCGCCGGCTGCGAAGCGCCATGAAGGGATAGAAGAACTCGTTGAGGATGGCTTCACAACGCGCGCGGTCGCCGCGACGCAGGGCCTTGTAGAATTCGACGGCCAGTTGCGGAACGAAGTTGAACACCGCCGACGAATAGGTCGTGAAGCCAGCCCCGAGATAGGCTTCTGCAAAGAGCTCCGCCGTCGGCATGCCGCCGAGATAGGTCAGGCGATCGCCCATGGTCGCCGTCACCTGGCGCACGAGGCCGATATCACCCGTCCCATCCTTGAAACCGACGAGATTCGGGCATTCGTCACACAAGCGCTTCAGCGTATCCACCGCAAGGACGGAATTGTCGCGGTTGTAGACCATCACGCCGATGCCGACCGACTGGCAGATCCGCTTGACGTGCTGGTAGAGCCCTTCCTGCGGCGCGTCGATAAGGTAGTGCGGCAGAAGGAGGATGCCGTCCGCTCCCGCCTTCTCCACTTCGCGCGCCAGCTCAACGCCGACATGCGTACCGAAGCCACATCCGGAGACGATCGCCGTCTTTCCCGAGGCCTCTTTCGCTGCGCGCACGATGCCCGGAATTTCCGACGGCGCGAGCGAGAAGAATTCGCCCGTCCCGCCTGCCGCGAAAAGGACCGGCGCCTCGAAGCCCGACAGCCAGTCGATATGCCGGCGGTAGCTTTCCGGCTTGAACTGCCCCTCCGCATCGAAATGGGTGACAGGGAACGAAAGCAAGCCTGCGCCAAGCGCGGCCTTGATCTCCTGCGGGGTCACGGGCGGTCCTCCTGCGTCTGCCAGTCGTAAACTTGTATTACGTATTACCGGCAAGCATGTCAATTAGTCATCATACAAGTTTCGCTGCTCATGCAGAAGTTTTCGATAGCGCGCCTGGCTGCCGCGCAAATGCCGGCGCATCGCTGCGCGCGCGCCCTCCTCGTCCCCATTGGAGATGGCCGAGACGATCTCCTGATGTTCCCGCAGAAGCAGGTTGATGTAGGCGGCATGATCGGCACCCGGCTCGTCGTTTCGAAGTGCTGCGCGCGGAATGACATTCTTGCCGACCATGGCGAGAAATTCGCGAAAGCGCGGGTTGTTGGTCGCCTCGGCAATGGCGATGTGCAGGGCGAAATCCGCCTCGCTCGTCGGCAGCGAGGCTTCAAGGCAGGCGCGCACGGCAAAATGCCGCTCGATGATGACCTCCTCCTGGGCAGGAGAGCGCCGGAGCGCCGCAAGTCCCGCCGCTTCGACCTCCACCGCCGTGCGCAACTCCAGAAGCTCGATCATGGACGATACGCGATCATGGTCCACATTTTTGAGGAGCAGCCCGGGCGAAGCGACATCGAGCACGAACACGCCGGCGCCCTGGCGAGCCTCCACGAGACGATCGGCGCGCAGCGCTGCGATGGCCTCGCGGACGACGGTACGGCTTACCCCGTGCGCTTCCGTCAGTTGCGCCTCGCTCGGCAGCCTGCTGCCCGGCGGGAACTGACCTCCGGCAATCGCCCTGCGCAACTCGTCCGCAAGCCGCGTCGTCAAAGTGCCTGCAGCACTCCCCATGCCCGACTTGGCCTGAATGGTCATTGGCACCCCCTGCCTGCGATTGTTGTCAGACGTCATCCGCAAGCCAACGAACTTGCTTGCACCGGCATATACCACAAGCGGAGGATTCCACAAACTTGTATGATGTGTTGGGCGAGGCGGATGGAGCAAAAGACCGAACGCTCTGGCCGCGTAAGGGCCGCATCAGAAACCTGGCGCCTCGAGACCACGTGTGGCTAGATGCTGCGCCCCGCTCCCGTCAGGGCCTCCGGGCCGGCCGGGGTCGCGGACGGGATAGAGGGCCGGCGGCGCAGGTTCAGCAAAGGCTGCTCCAGCAGTCGATAGGCCGCGATGCCGCCGGAAACTCCAACGATGGAGGCGATGAGCAAGGTCGTGAGCGGTGAGACCCCTAGCCGCTCGCCGAGCTTGGCCACGACCGAGATTGCAAAGGTATGCCAGAGATAGATGGAATAGGAGGCATCGCCCAAAAGCCTGGGCACGGCCATCTGGCGCACCAGTCCCCCCTTCTCCAGGCTGACGGTGCCGAGCACGAGCATGGCCGCCAGCGGGCCGCAGGTCCATTCGTCGAAGGGTAGCCTGAAGATCGCGATCGCCGCAAAGCCCGAGAGCGAGACCGCCAGAAGCCCGCCGCCGACCACAGCTCCCGGAACACGCCCCGACAGCCAGAGCTGGCCCAGCATCATGCCGGCCACGAATTCAAGGATGATCGGCCGCATATAAGTCGCAGCCAACGCGTTGTCTGCGGGTATCAAGGCGCCCGCCAGCGTCAGCCCCCCCATCGTGATCGCCACCGCCGGCAGCTGGCGCCGCCGCGGCAGAAGTAGCGCGAGTGCGAAGACCGCGTAGAAGAACATCTCGTAGTTCAGCGTCCATCCCTGCACGAGGACCGGCCAGATTTCGCCCGAACTTGGCGAGCGCATCGGAATGAAGAACAGCGACGCCATCACGTGGGCGATCGTCAGCTTCAGGTTCGGAAACAGCCCGACGAGGCCGCCGGCGACCATCACCAACGTCGCCAGCCAGTAGATCGGCACGATCCGCACGGCCCGGTCAGCCAGAAAACGCGCCGGCGTCACCGGCCGCCGCGCCGTGATCACCCACATGATAAAGCCGCTGATGACGAAGAAGACGTCGACGCCGGCCGCACCGATCGCGAAGCTGCCGCCGGTCTTCTCGGCGGCATGGAAGACGACCACGGCGATGGCCGCCAACGCCCGCAGATACTGAATGCCGTAGAGCGTCTTCATCGCCACCCCACCTTCGCCAGCGATGTCACCGGCAACCGACGCACGACCGGCATGGATGCAAGGACGGGCCGCTTCTCTTGTGTGCGTACGGTCAGCCTGCCGGCTGCGAAATAAAGCAGGAACGAGCCGATGTGATAGGGGTTCATGATATCGATCTCGAAGAAGGACCGCATGGCAAGCAGGATGCCGATCCCGAGCAGCAGCGCGGCATCGGCACTACCGTTTCCGGCCAGAAACCGGCGGAGATGGCCGGCGACCGTGACGATCAGCACCATGAAAAGCAGCGCAAACCCGATGCCGCCCGTTTCCACCATCGCCTCGATCGGCGTGTTGTGGAAATGAAAGCCGGCGCGGCTGCCGATGTAGAACTCTTCCCAAAGCCGTTCCGCCTCGGAGAATCCCTGCACCCAATAGGCCTGATAGCCGACGCCGAGCCAGGGATTGTCTGCGGCAGCCGCCATGCCCTGTTGCCAGAGATAGGTGCGCCCGGTCAGCGTTGCGTCCTTGCCGAATGCAGCCAGCACCATCTCGTAGCCTCCTGCCGACACGAAGGCAGCGCCACCGATGACGAGGAAAATCACGGCGGCGATGAACAGCGATCTGCGGTTGTCCGGAGAAAGCCAGAGGAGCACGCGCAGACTGAGAAGGCAGGCGACCGCGGCTCCGGTCGTCAGGACCGAAGTCGCCGATTGCGAGGCCGCGAGCGCATAGGCCGACAGCAGGAATACGCCAGCCGCGCAAAGACGCCAGAAGCCCTTCTCCCGCAGGATCAGGATCGTCGCGACGGCGAAGTAGACCCCGAGCGAGGCGTAGAAGCCCAGTTGGTTCTTCGAAGCGAAGGCGCCGACGAAGCTGACGGTGCCGTCAAGTGGATCGGCGTGATAGACCCCGAAGGCAAAGGAATAGGCGAGCACGAGGGCAACACCGGCTGTAGCGCCGCGCGCAAGCGTGCGGATATCCAGCACCCGCATTGCGATCAGGGCACAGACCACATGCGTGAAATACTGGATGCCCGTGCGCGCGGTCTGGCTAGGCGCCGCCGACCAGAACATCGACAGGCAGGCAAAGATGGTGAAGCCGAATATCCAGAGATAGCGGGTGTAGTTGCCCAGAACCCTGCGATAATCGACCAGAACCAGAGGCAGCCAGAGCCCATAATAGGCGAGGATCGAGACCTGCCCGAACCGCGCGGAATAGGCGAAGACGAGCAGCGACAGCGCCACGGCGCCGATGCCGAAGAGCTGGTTTTCGCCCGGCGTTACGAGGTTTGCCTTGGCGATCCGCATCGGCCACTCATCGCATCGCCACGTTGTAGCGCACCTTGATCACGTCGCCGGGAAGAACCTGCGTCGTTTCCGTCGCAGCAATCTCAGCGGCCTTGCCGTCCTTCTGCCGGACGATGACGAAGGAGATATCCGCATCGGACGGGTTCTGCTTGGTGACCGCGGCGTCGGCCGACTGCAGCAAAGCCTCCGACATCAGCTTGCGGCTGGTAGCGAGCTTGAGCGTGACGGCTTCAAGTTCGCTCTCGGTGTTCTGCAGTTCCTGCGCCAGCGATGCGTCCCAGTCATTGACGAGGTTCGTCTCGTCCTGGCTTGCCTTCGTGGCATCCTGCTTCGCCTTGAGGGAAGCGGTATCGATATCGAGGAGCGCGGCCTGCAGATCCGCAACGCGCTGCTCCAGAGCCAGCTTGCGCGAACTGATCGTCAGCCCCTTCTCGGCAAGGCTGTCGACCTTCTTCAGGTCCTGCTCGACGAGGTCGAGCTGGCGGTTCTGCGTCTGCGATTTCTGCTCCAGGGCGCCGATCTCGTTTTGTAACAGCGTCTTCAGATCTGCCAGCGCCGTCAGTTGCACCTTCTGCCGCCGGTCGCGCGATTGCATCAGGGCCGTCTCGCTCTCGATCAGGCTTGCCGTTTCCGGCACGTCCTTCAATTCCTCGGGCACCTTGATGCTGTCGCTTTCGGCGATCTCCGCCTGAAGCCTGGCACGACGCGTCAGCAGCCGGTTGCGCTCGGCAACGAGGACGGCCGTGTCGCCGTCGGCACGGATGAAGTCGCGGGCGAAACGCTGGCCAGCGTCGCCGCGGCGCAGGCCGCCGCCCAGGCTGATGGCCTTGAGCACCGTCATATTGGGGGCGAAGGGATACTCGCCCGGCGTCTGCACTTCGCCCGCAACGTAGATGGGACGATACTGTGCAAGCTCCACGGATGCGGAAGGCAGATCGCGCAGGGCGAACAGCTTCTGCATGCGCTCGCCGATCTCGGCCGCCACCTCCTCGGTGGTCTTTCCCGAAACCGGCAGTTCACCGACCAGCGGCAGGGAGATGGTGCCCGACGCGCCGACGGCGTAGTCGCCGCTGACCGCGGACCAGTCGCGCACCGCACCTTCCGCCGTCTGCCACTCGACCACGCGAACCCGCAGCTTGTCGAGAACGTCGAGGCGGTATTCGTCCGCCAATGCCGGCGCAGCCTGCAAAAGCAGGGCTACCGGCAGGCTGGCGATGGCGAGACGCCTTGCAGCGTCGCGAATACGATTCGGCCGGTCGGCCGTCGTTGCAGATCTCATGCTGAGCATCCGTTTCTTCTGAATGGCTGCGCTACGGCCGAAGACGAAGCGCAAAATCCTGGACCGGGTGATGGCTGGACGCGATCAGTAGCTGCCCCGCGACAGGCAGACCGCCGGGATCGTCCGCGCGACGATGATCACGTCATTGGCAAGAGACCAGGTCCGGACATATTCGGTATCGAAGGCGATACGGGTGGAATAGGAGACGTCGTTGCGACCGCTGACCTGCCAGAGGCCGGTCAGCCCGGGGCGGGTCTGGAGATAGTAGCCGGCCGCTGCCTCGTAGAGCTCGAGTTCGTCTTCCACCACCGGCCGCGGGCCGACAATGCTCATCTCGCCGCGCAGGATATTCACCAGTTGAGGCAGCTCATCGAGGCTGAGCTTGCGCAACACGGCACCGACCGTGGTCACGCGCGGATCGAACTTGAGCTTGCGGGTCGCCCGCCATTCCTCATAGGCCTCGGGATTGGATTGCAGGTAGGCCTGGAGAACACGGTCGCCATCGGGGCGCATGGTACGGAATTTCAGGCAATGGAAAGCGCGGCCGTTGTGGCCGACCCGGCGATGGCCGTAAAAAACGCTGCCGCCGTCGGACAGCTTCACCAGCGCGGCGATCAGCAGGAAAATGGGGCTCAGGAACAACAGGGCCACGAACGCCGTGGCAACATCGAAACCGCGTTTGGAGGTTCCTCCGAGTGGGGGCGCGCCCGTCTTGGCTACGCTGATGAACGTCGAACTGGCCGATCGTGTCGCGGACTTCATAGAGTGGGCTCCGTTCCGTTTTGGCGATAGGTCTCGTCTGCTTGGACGAGTGACATCCAAAGCGAATGGTATGGTCAGATTTTGGTCTTGGAAGAGAAATATTTTTATCGCGGCACAGATCGACGCTACTTAAGGACCTTATAATATATAAATTTGACAATCCCTTTGAGCGATACAGTGTAATTCTAAATATACACAGGCCAGTTTCTGCCGTTCTTTCTCGGAAAATACGGCTATTTACGTTTTATTAAGCCGCGACGGCCCCGGAAATAAATGAGATATATTCAGATCTCGATCAGAATGACGTTTATGACCGGAGAACGCGACGAAAATGATTTGTCTCAATATGACATTCTGCGTCGCAACATTATTTTGCATTGCACACAATCGACATCTCTCGGCGGGAAATCCCTGTAACAAAAGTTGATCGGAATAGGTCAGTCGTGCTTACCAATAGCTGCGCAGGTCAAATTGCTGTTCCCGCATTCGCTGTAACGCGGCCGAATTGGGGCAAAAACGTGGCGGATCACGATTCGAGACTTCGCGCGGCACGCTGCACCTGTGCCGCTCACAACCTCTTGAATTGCAGCAATTTGCCGCGGGCTGTATCTGCCGCAAGGCTGACAATTGAACCGACGGCATCCGACGAATATACTCTCGTCACGGCAAGGAGCCGGATGCCGGGAGGAGTGCGCATACCGATGTCGTTTTCATCCCCTTTCAGGACTGCGAGTTAGCGCCGATGTATGGTCCGCGCGTCTTCTTCAGCATGATCGGCGCTCTGCTGGTCTTCGCCATTGCGACTTATGCGCTGAGCGGCTCGCTGTCCGCGACCCTGGTCCAGACGCTGATCTGCGCCGTTCTTTTGCAAGTGGGCTACTTTGCCGGAGTGCTCTTTCTGGTGTGGAAGGAAGCTCGCGAACGGCGCCGAAAGACGGATGAAGCCATCCGCGCCAGCGCAACAGCAGAGCCCAGCAGCGGTGCCGGTCTTTCCGTGTCCTCGCTGAACAAGCCCGGACATCCCAACTTCTGAACGCCTCCCCTGGCCGCACCGGCCAGCGCTGTTGCCAACACACCCAAATCGCCTCGCCTTCATCTTCTCGCCATGTTGCGTTGCACCATAGAAGCGAGCGCCCTGCGCTTGATCTGCAATGGAGGCCGACTGGACGATGAACAGGGAAGTGTGCGTCATCATCGCTGCGAAGAATGCCGCCCAGACCATCGGGCGCGCCGTCGCCTCGGCGCTGGAGCAGCCAGAGACCAACGAGGTGGTGGTGGTC
Source organism: Mycoplana rhizolycopersici (assembly GCF_013378445.1). GTDB lineage: Bacteria > Pseudomonadota > Alphaproteobacteria > Rhizobiales > Rhizobiaceae > Mycoplana > Mycoplana rhizolycopersici. The sequence continues at coordinate 202,013 of NZ_JABXYK010000004.1, read as the reverse complement.
GATGACGGCTCCTCAGACGCCACCGGCGAAGCTGCCAGGGCCGCCGATGACGGAAGCGCCCGCCTGAGCGTGCACCGCTTCGACATGAACCGGGGGCCGGCTGCTGCGCGAAACCATGCCATAGGCGTCTCCCGCTCACCGCTGCTCGGCGTGCTGGACGCCGACGACTTCCTGCTTCCCAGCCGCTTTGAGCGGCTGCTTGCGGAGCGCGACTGGGATTTCATCGCCGACAACATCGCCTTCGTCGACGAGGCACGCGCGGCACGTGCTCACATGGAAATCAGCGAGATCGCGCCGCAGCCGCGGCTGCTTGACCTGGAGGGTTTCGTGGAAGGCAATATCTCACGTCGCGGCGTCCGGCGCGGCGAGATCGGCTTCCTCAAGCCTTTGATCCGCCGGGAATTCCTGGACCGGTTTGCGCTGCGCTACAAGGAGGGACTGCGCCTCGGCGAGGACTATGACCTCTATGCGCGCGCGCTTGCATGCGGCGCGCGCTACAAGATCATCCACAGCTGCGGCTACGGGGCCGTGGTGCGCGGCAATTCGCTGAGCGGCAGCCACCGCACGGAGGATCTCAAGCGCCTCTATGAGGCCGATCGCGCGATCCTGGCCCAACCGGGCCTGTCGCCGACCCAGCGGGCGTTGATAGGTCGGCACGAACGCCACATCCGCGCACGCTACGAATTGCGCCATTTCCTCGACCTGAAGAGGGAACAAGGCATCGGCCACGCGTTCTTCTATGCCGCAACCCATCCAGCCGCCGTGCCCGCGATCGCGGGCGGCATATTCTTCGACAAGACCGCGCGCTTCCGTCGGCAGGCGGAGGAGCCGGCGGCACTCGGGGGCACCGGCACGATCCGTTACCTGCTGTCGTCACCGAACGCCTCTGCATGAGAAGATAGCTGCGCGGCGGGCAGCCGTAGGAGGCCATGCACTCGAACTGACGGACTGCCGGAAGCATCCGGCGTCCGTAACAATCCCGTCGGCATCAGCAAGCCGCCTTACGGGCGTCGCATGAAATAGTATCCACGCGACGCCCTTCAGGTCTTTGTTTTTTGCGCATGTCGTTGTCGAAGACCGCTGCGCACTTTTGCGCGACAGCTTTAGAAATAGTCCCGGTGAACGCCGTCCAGGGCCTCGCGGAACCGGGTCTTGCGGGAGGCAAGAGCGGCGTCAGCGCTTAGTTGCGGCTCGGCGCGACCGGCCTGCCAGAGCGCCAGCGCGGATGGGACGGCCAGCATCTGCTTTGCGGCTCCACGCAGTCCCGCCTTGCGCGGCTCGCGCTCGCGCACCATCACCTCGCCGTCCGGCGCGGGCGAGGTGTCTGGCTGGGCTGCGACAGCTTGCGGGTTTTCGAACTCCACACCCCAGAAACGCGTACCCTTCAGGATAGCCTCGGCCCGGCTCGACACCGGGACATGTCGCGGTCGATAGGAGACGCCAAGCGTATTGGCCCAGTCGTTCCACTTGAAGCTGTTGATGTTGCGCGAGGTGGAGACCGCCACCCACGGCACCCGAAACGCATCGGCCAGGATCGCGCCATGCATGGATTCCGCGACGATCATTTCGGAGCGTGCGATCTCGGCGATCACCTCCTTCGCATCGCCGCGCGGATCGATGTAGTTGATCCCGACCGTCGCGCAGACCTCCGGCCAGAGGCCGGCAATGGCCGATTCCCAGTGGGGAACGAAGCTCTTCTTGTGGGCCTTGGGCAGGTGGCGGAATTCCGGCATCTCCGCCACCATCACCGCCGGGTCCACGATGCCGAGCGCCTCGTCCACCCCGACCTTCTTCGCCGTCAGCGGCCCGCGCACGGCGCGGATGTCCCAAAGGCTGGTGTCGCTCATGTCCGGCAGGCTGCCATAGCCGAAACCGCTGCCGATCACGAGCTTGCGCCCCTCGTCCGGCAGCAGAGCCTTGTTCAGGACGGTGCCTACGCCGACAAGCAGAACGTCAGGATGGACGTCGCGAAAGCCAGGCAGCAGGAAATCCCAAAGCCAGAGATTGAGGTCGTCACCAAAGTTGCCGTGATGCGATTCCCAGTAATAGGGCTTCATTCAGATCTCCTGAGAAGTTTGTTTCCAAAGCGGAACGGATGCGGGAGTCTCAGCGGGCGATCTTGCCGGCGGCAAGCTCGAATACGCTGCGCAGCAGCACCGGATCGCGCCAGACCCATTTTGCGAGGAGGTCGAGTTGCGGCAGCTTGCGGCTGCGCACCCGTTTCGCCTGGCCCCACAAGGCCTGCCGCCGCGCCGTGCTCTTGTAGGAGCGGATGGACGCAGCCTCGCTCGACCGGCGCGCGAAGCGCCCCTCGAGCATGTCCAGAGCGATCCATGTGTTGAACTGCTGCTTGAGGAACTGCGGAGAATCGTTGTCGATGCCGTGGAAGATGTTGATCCCCTCGCCGCGCACCGCACCGGGCGCATCGCACAGGATCACGCGATCGGCCGCCTTGACGCAATCGCAGAAGAACAGCACGTCTTCGGCCGCCAACCGCAACCGCGCGTCGAAGCGAACCGTCTCGAAAAGCTTGCGGCCGATGACCATGCAGGACAGGTGCAGAAAGCTCCAGTTCTTCAACATCACACTGGAGAGTTCCGGCAGTTCCACGGTAAGCGGTGTTTCCCGCAGCCGCTCGACGCGCTCGGTCTTTTCGAGATCGGAGACGCCGAAATGGTAGTAGAACGCGTCGCCGCCGGTGATCGAGGCCCAGTAGCAGTCGGCCCCGAATCCCGTCATGCCTTCATAGGCGTTCTTGAGGTGGTCCGGGGTCCACACATCGTCGGAATCGAGGAAGGCGACGAATTCGGTTTCCGCCGGCACGTTGTCCAGCGCGGTATTGCGGGCCCCGCCCGGTCCGGCATTCTTCTGCCGGATCACCGTGATGCGGGTGCGCTGCTCTGCGGGCAGCGGCGCCAGTTCCTCGTCGATGGAAAAAGGTGACTGGTCATCCACAACAATGATATCGAAATCCGTGAAACTCTGCTCGAAAACGGAGGCGAGCGCGCGCCTCAAGATGCCTGCTGCCTTCTGGTAGTAAGGGATTGCGACCGTCAGTTTCGCCATCATTTCGCCCTTTCGGTTTCTCTAGAAAGAGGTGTGCCGGCTTCCTCCCAAAGGCCGATTCATTCAATAAAGACTTGAAAAATAAGCGACTTCCCTCTCCTCCAATCCTCGGGACGCTGCCATGCCCACAGTCATCAACGCGAAATCTGTCACGCGAAACGTCGGTTGGAGCGTCCTATCCAAGACAAGCACATTCGGGCTGAAATTTGTCACGGTTCCGATTCTGGCAAGAATCCTTACCCCTGAAGAATTCGGTGCGGTAGCGGTCGCGCTGACCGTCGTGCAGTTCCTGGCCATGATCGGCGGCGCCGGTCTGGCATCCGCGCTGATCATCCAGCGCGACGAGGACCTGCGCACGATCCACTCCGTTTTCTGGGCGAATCTCGCCATTTCCTGCCTCATGGCCGTCGGCATCTTCGTCTGGGCGGAACCAATCGCGACCCTGCTCGGCGCCTCGGAGGCAGCCTACCTCGTGCAATTGATGAGCCTGCTCATTCCATTGCAGCTCGGCGGCGACGTCGCCTATGCCTTGCTCGCACGGCGCATGCAGTTCGGCAAGGATGCGTTCTGGAACATGGTTTCCGAATCGGCCGGCGCGCTGGCCGCCGTTGTCCTGGCGTTGGCCGGATTCGGGATCTGGTCCCTGATCGCACAGCTGTTCCTGTCAGCGATCATCCGCCTTGTCGGTCTCTTTGCGGTGTCGCGCTATGTGCCGCGGCTGCAGATGTCTGTCGGCCGCGTCCTCGGGCTGACGCGGTTCAGCCTCAGCATGATGGGCTCCGAGATCGCCAACTTCGTCAGCTTCCAGTCGCCGATGGTGATCATCTCGCGCTTCCTCGGCCTGGCCGATGCCGGCGCCTACTCCGCGGCCAACCGCTTTTCCAGCATTCCGAACCAGGTGGTCCTTTCCGCCGTGATGGGCGTGCTCTTTCCCGCCTTCAGCAGCATGATGCAGGACAGCGCCCGACGCTCCAATGCGCTGATGCTCAGCACACAGGTCACCACCGTCCTCCTGGCACCGATGATGTTCGGCCTGTGGGCGCTTGCCGAACCGGCCATGCTGATGCTGTTCGGCCAGCAATGGGCCTATGCCTGGCCGGTGCTGGGCCTTCTCGCCCTGTCGAAGGGCGTCCTCACACCCTGCAGCACCTTCATCCCCTACCTGAAGGGCGTGGGCCACGGCGGCACGCTGTTCTGGTGGGCGATCCTGCGTGCGGTCATCACGACAGCCGCCGTCGCCTTCGGCGCCTACAACGGCTCGCTGGTGGAAGCGATGATCTGGCTTTGCGCGGTCAACGTCGTCGTGCTTGTCGGCTATTCGCTGGTCGTGTTCCGGGCGGACGGGACGCCGTTCGTCCGCGGCTTCCTCGTCTGCTGCCGCCCGATGTTCACCGCCGCCATCATGGCCGGCGCGGTCCGCCTCCTGCTGGAACGCTACGGCGATCTCGTGCCCCACGCCGCCCTGCAGGTCGTGATCGGCACGGCAATCGGCGGATTGATCTACGGAGCGCTTATGCTGGCGACGGAGCGCCCTCTCCTGCGCAAGCTCAAGGACCTTGCCATGAGGCGGTCCACTGCACCGGAAGCCAGCCCCGCCGAATAAGTCGGCGGAGTGGAGTGGCGCCTCATTTTCGCCTCAATTGAGCAACCTTGAGCCCATAATTGTGCTTGGATGCGGCGTTTCGAAACAGAAATTCAGAGAAATTCTCGCCTCGCGATACACTTGAAGCGTGTATGTATCTGAGTTTATGAGCAGTTTCTGCAATTTACGAGACCGGCGACGCTTTTTCCCGTTCACAGCCTTGTGATCGCAACCGGACGGCCCGCACACCCGCACCCGCCATTGTGCAGTGCAACCTGCCGCCGCGCAGATTTTTGCTGCACTGCCATATTTTTCAGCCCGAACCGCCCTACCATTTTCGATGCGGGCTCAAGTCTGCTCTGTCCAAACGGCTGCCGGAAACGGCACCAATGCAAGGGGTAGCTGACATCGTGGAAATGAACGCGGGCGTTTCTTCGCGGATCAATCTGATGCGTATCGTCCTCATTTCGGGGATCGTGTTCGTACATGTGCCCTACGATCCGGCCAACAGCCCGTTCCTGGGTGAAAATGGCCTGATCGACTGGCTGCGGGTGTTTCTCGGCGACAGCCTCTTCCGGGTCGGCGTGCCATGTCTCAGCGCCATTTCGGGCTATCTGCTGTTTCGCCGCGGCCTCGACGGTTTCAGCTACGGGAAAACGCTGCGCACGAAGGCGGCGACCGTTCTCGTGCCCTTCCTGCTGTGGAACCTCTCGTTCCTCGCCTTCGTCTTCCTGGCGCAGCAGAACAAAATCGGCTTCGGCTATCTGCCCGACGTCGTGAATGCGACGCCGCGCGAAGCCGTCACGCTTGCCTTTGCGCTGGAAGGCTGGCCGATCAACCTGCCGCTCTATTTCCTGCGCGACCTGCTGCTGTGCCTGATCCTTTCGCCAGTGCTTGCGGTGCTGGTGATGCGCTATCCGCGTGTAACGCTGCTCGCCTTTCTCGCCTATGCCGTTCTGCCGGTTCCGAACGGGATCTTCTTGAAGAAATCAATCCTTTTCGGTTTCAGCACGGGTATCGCCGTCGCACTGCACCGCGTCGACGCAAGCGCGATCGATCGCAATGCTGGCCGGATCGTCGCAGCGGTGTTGGCAGCCGCCCTTTTGCTCTCGATCGCGCTCTACGCGATCGGCCCGGAATTCCCGGTCTGGCTGGACATGCTGCGCGCCCTCACGGCACTCTCGGGCATTGTCGGCGCATGGGCGCTTTCCGAGCTTCTGCTGCGCACACGGCTGGGGGCGGGGCTGTCAAAGGGCGGCGGCCTGAGCTTCTGGATCTTCTGCGCCCACTATCCGCTTCTGGTGGGGTTCTGGATTGTGTGGAACCGGGCCGGCATCGATCATTTCGCCGTGTTCTATTTCACGGCGCCCCTGCTGACGATCGCGATCCTGGTCATCTCCCACGCCATCGCCCAGCGCTCGTTTCCAACCCTTCACGCGCTCCTGACCGGCAGTCGCGCAGGCCGCAAAGGCCTTCCGCGCACGACTTCCGCCACGGGCGCCAGTCCCCAGCATGACGTCCGCTACTCGACCATTAAACGGTGAAAGGATGCGACCGACCATGACCAAACGACCCCTTGTTGCAGCGTTCGCCGCCGCTTTCGCGACCGCGCTCTCCGTCCAGGCCCTTGCCCAGGAAGGTGCCACGGGCACCTCCTTCGTCGACAACTTCGACAAGCTCGACACCAGCTTCTGGTACGTCTCCGACGGCTGGAACAATGGCGGGCACCAGAACTGCACATGGTCGAAAGACCAGGTCAGCGTTTCGGAAGGCATCCTGAACCTTACTTTCGAGAAGAAGGCGCTCGGCGAACGTGAGTATGCCTGCGGCGAGGTGCAGACCCGCAAGCGTTTCGGATACGGCGCCTACGAGGTCCGAATGAAGACCGCTGACGGGACCGGCCTGAACTCCGCGTTTTTCACTTTCATCGGCCCGACCGACAAGAAGCCGCATGACGAGATCGACTTCGAAGTCCTCGGGAAGAACCCCGCGAAGGTGCAGTTGAACCAGTATGTGGCGGCCAAGGGGGGCAACGAGAAGCTGGGGGACGTCCCCGGCGGCGCCAACAAGGGCTTCAACGACTACGCCTTCATCTGGGAGAAGGACCGGCTTCGCTACTACGTCAACGGCAAGCTTGTCCACGAGGTCACGGACACCGCAAAGCTGCCGAGCAACGCCCAGAAGATCTTCGCAAGCCTCTGGGGGACCGACACGCTAAGCGACTGGATGGGCACCTTTGCCTACAAGGCCCCGACCTCAATGCAGATCGACCGCATTGCATTCACCGCCGAGGGCGACGCCTGCCAGTTCGCCGATTCCGTGGTCTGCCTTCTGAACTGAAGATGGCCGGGCAAGCGGCCCGACCTGCATATGAACTTCCGCCTATCGAAAAGCGCCCGCGAATCCGGGCAGGAGAACGGGAAATCTGAATGCTGCGTATTCTCTATCTCGCCCACGACCTCTCGGACCCGGCCATTCGACGCCGGGTCCTGGCGTTGCAGACCGGCAATGCAGCGGTGACGCTGGCTGGTTTCCGTCGTGGCGAACAGACGGCCGCGGCCATTAACGGGGTCACGGCGATAGAACTGGGAACGACGGAAGATGCACGCTTCCTGCAGCGCGCCGGCGCCGTTGCACGCGCCTGCATGAACCTCGGCACGACATTGCACGGCGTCGTGCGGCCCGACCTCATCATCGCCCGCAACCTTGAAATGCTCGCGGTCGCCCGGCGCGCGGTGGCTCTCTTCGGCGACGATATCCCGATCGTCTATGAATGCCTCGACATCCACCGCCTGCTTCTTCGAAACGATTTCGGCGGCCGGGCGCTGCGCGCGGCCGAGCGCCGCCTGGGAAGCGAAGTGAGCCTGCTGATCACGAGCTCTCCGGCCTATGTCGAAAACTACTTCCAGCCGCTCTCCGGTCTGCAGGCACCCGTAATGCTTCTGGAAAACAAGGTTCTCGAACTGGAAGACGAAAATCCTGTCGTTCCCGCGCCTCGCCCGCCGACGGAAAGCGAACCGTGGAAGATCGGCTGGTTCGGCGCGCTACGGTGCCGCAAGTCGCTTGATCTTCTGTCCCGGTTCTCGCGGGCGATGGAAGGCAAGGTGGAGATCGTCGTCCGCGGCCGCCCGGCCTATACGGAACTAAAGGATTTCGACAGCTTCATGCGGGGCGAACCGTTCATGAGCTTTCGCGGTGCCTACCGCAATCCGGAGGACCTTTCGGAAATCTACGGCGAGGTCCAGTTTTGCTGGGCAATCGACTTTTTCGAGGAAGGGCAGAACTCCGCCTGGCTCCTGCCGAACCGGATGTACGAAGGCTGCCGCTACGGCGCCGTCCCGATCGCGATCGCCGGGACCGAAACCGCCCGCTTCATCGGCGGCAGGGACATCGGTTTCGTGCTGCAGCAGGCCTCCGTCGACGCGCTTGTCGAGCTGTTCTCCGGCATCGACCACAAAAGCTATGTCGACGCGGCGACCCGCATCGCCGACCAGGGCGCGAAGCAATGGACCTTCCGGCGCAATGATTGCCTCGAGCTCGTCAACCACCTTTCGGCGATAGCCAACGCCCCTGAACCAGCCTCCCGCAATACCGCGCAGGTGGCGGCCGCAACCATGGAGATGGAACTGAATGACAGGTGAAACGCTGACGTCCGTACGCTGCCTGATCGTCATCCCCTGCCTGAACGAAGTCCGCCACATCGGCCCTTTGATCAGCCGGCTCGACCGCGCCATCGAAACGTTGAATGCAGTCCTCGTTGTCGTTGACGGCGGCAGCACGGACGGCACCCGCGAGATCGTCCACAACATCGCGGCGTTGCGCGACGACATCGCGTTGCTGGACAATCCGAAGCGGATCCAGAGCGCCGGGATCAACCTTGCGGTCGCCGCCTTCGGCGACCAGTACGACTACCTCATCCGGATCGACGCCCATGGCGACTATCCGGAAGACTATTGCGAGACGCTCGTGGCCGAGGCGACGGCGACCGGTGCGGACTCCGTGGTCGTCGCGATGGAGACCGTCGGTACCGGCGCGTTCCAGAAGGCGACGGCCTACGCGCAGAATTCCAAGCTCGGCAATGGCGGCGCTCGCCACCGCGTCGGCTCCAAGAGCCACTGGGCGGACCATGGCCACCATGCGCTGATGCGTATCGCAGCCTTCCGCGCGGTCGGCGGCTACGACGAGGACTTCAGCCACAACGAGGATGCCGAACTCGACTTCCGGCTCAATGCCGCCGGCTATCGCATCTGGATGACGGACAGGACCAACATGGTCTATTACCCGCGTTCCAGCGCGGGTCCCCTGTTCCGTCAATATTTCGCCTATGGCCGTGGGCGGGCTCGAAACCTGCTCAAGCATCGATCCTGGCCGAGCCTGCGCCAGATGATCCCGCTGAGCGTTGCACCGGTCGCAGCCGGGGCGCTTCTCGCCGTGATCAACTGGGCGGCCGCAATCCCCTTCGTCTTCTGGGCTGCGGCCTGCCTGGGCTATGGCGTGTGGATGGCCGTCGGACAGCGCAATCCCTACGGCCCGCTCGCGGCGGTCTCCGCGATGATCATGCATTTTGCATGGTCTGCCGGCTTCTGGCGCGAATTGCTCTCCCCGCGCCGGCGGTCGGCCGCGACCTTCGGCCAGGCACGGGTGACGCCATGACGGCCACTCGCGTGGAAACGCTGCCCTTCACCCTGATCGACATCGCGGTCTGCACCTTCCGCCGCCCGGCGCTGGAGCAGACGTTGCGTTCGCTTGCCGCAATCGAGGTGCCGGAGAACTGCTCCGTCCGCATCATCGTCGCCGACAACGACGGCGTGTCGAGCGCTGCGGACCTGGTCGACGCGCTCCGTTCGGAGCTTCCCTTCGCCATCGACTACGTGCATTGCCCCGCGGCAAACATTTCGATCGCCCGCAACGCCTGCCTGGACCACAGCCGCGGCGAGCTTTTGGCATTCATCGACGACGATGAGATCGCTTCGCCCGGATGGCTTGTGCACCTGACGGAACGCATGAACGAAACCGGCGCAGATGTCGTTCTCGGCCCGGTCAAGGCAACCTACGCAACGCCTGCACCGCAATGGATGCAGCATGCCGACATTCACTCGACGCGCCCCGTGTGGGTCGGCGGCGAAATCCGAACGGGCTATACCTGCAACGTCCTAATGCGGCTCACCTCTCCCGCGCTTGCGGGACGACGCTTCAGCCTTTCTCTCGGAAAGACCGGCGGCGAGGACACGGAATACTTCACGCTCGCAACGCAGGCCGGCGCCCGTATCGATTTCGCGGCAGAGGCATGGGTATTCGAACCCGTGACGGCAGGCCGCGCCACGTTCGGCTGGCTCGCAAAACGCCGCTACCGTATGGGGCAGACCCATGGCCGACTGATCGCCGGGCGCACACAAGGCGCAAGGCGGATCGCTCAGGTCGGCCTTGCCGGCGCCAAGTTCGTCGTCTGCGCGGCCGCAAGTGCGATCACGGCATTCTCGCCTCCGCGCAGCAACAGTTTTCGGCTCCGCGCCGTTCTGCATGCGGGCGTGATCAGCGGCCTCGCCGGCGTGCGCGAGATCGAACAATACGGAATGACCGAGGTGCACAGCCGATGATCGAACCGCCCGACGTCACCTTCGTCATCGCCGCCTACAACTCGGCCGGGACGATTAGACATGCGATCGAAAGCGCGCTTGCACAGCGCCACGTCTCGATCGAAATCGTCGTCGTCGACGATGCCTCTTCGGACGATACGCGGGAGGTCGTGGGGCAGTTTGCCGATCCGCGGCTGAAGCTGATCGCGCTGGAGCGGAACAGGGGGCCCGGCGGCGCGCGCAATGCGGGCCTTGAAGCTGCCCGTGGGCGATGGATCGCGATTCTGGATTCCGACGACACCGTCGATCCCGACCGGCTCGCCCGCATGATCGCACGGGCAGAAAAGGCCGATGCCCAGATCGTGGTCGACAATCTCGACGTGGTTTCCAGGGACGGATCGCGCCAGCGCATGTTTTCGGAATCCGACCTCGCGCGGCAGAGCCAGCTGACGCTGCCGGCCTTCATCGCCTCCAACGCGCTCTTCCGGTCGGAACACAACTACGGCTACATGAAGCCGGTGTTCCTGCGCGGCTTCCTGCAGGAACATGCGCTTCGTTTCGACGAAACGCTGCGGATCGGCGAGGACTATATCCTGCTGGCGTCCGCGCTCGCCCGCGGCGGCCGGTGCGTGGTCGAACCGACCGCAGGCTATATATATAATGTACGCGACGGCTCGATATCGCGCGTCCTGAGAAAGGACCATGTCGAGGCAATGCTGGTCTCCGACCAGCGCTTCCTCATGGACAACCGGCTGAATTCGGCCGCCCAAGCCGCCCAACGGGTGCGCACGCGCAGCCTCAGGGAAGCCCGCTCCTTCCTCGATCTCGTCGAACATCTGAAACGCGGCTCTCTGCTGCGAGCCTTGCGAACGGCGATCAGCGATCCGGCAGCCGTGCGGCATCTGCGCATGCCGATCGAAGCACGCCTGCGCCGGCTCATCGGACGCCCGACGCGCGCCATCAAGCAATCAAGCAGATCCCCGGGCAAACGCCCCCATACCAGCAAAGGATAGCGCCATGGACTCAATCAGACGCGTGCGCAAAGCCGTCATTCCTGTCGCAGGAAACGGCACCCGCTTCCTTCCAGCAACCAAGGCCATGCCGAAAGAGATGCTGACGGTGGTCGACCGACCCGTCGTTCAGTACGCGCTGGACGAAGCGCGCGAGGCAGGCATCGAGCACATCGTGTTCGTGACCGGCCGCAACAAGCAGGCGATCCAGGATCACTTCGACGATGCGCCGGAACTGATCTCCTCGCTGTCGCGCTCCGGCAAGACGGCGCAGGTTTCAGAACTCGAGGCGATGCTGCCGCCAGCCGGCACCGTCAGCTTCACCCGCCAGCAGGCCCCGCTCGGCCTCGGCCATGCGGTGTGGTGCGCGCGCGACCTGATCGGCGACGAGCCGTTCGCCCTGCTTCTGCCGGACATGATCTGCCATGGCCCCCGCGGCTGCATGGCCGGCCTGATGGATCTCTACAATTTCGCCGGCGGCAACGTGGTGGGCGTCGAGCAGTGCCCGCCCGAGGAGGCCTACAAATATGGGATCGTCGGCAAGGGCGATGCGGTTCCGCATGGATTCGAGGTGACGGCGATGGTGGAAAAGCCGCGTACCGGCGAGGCGCCCTCCAACTATTTCCTGAACGGGCGCTACATCCTGCAGCCAGAGATCTTCGCCCTGCTCGCCCGCCAGGAGCGCGGCGCCGGCAACGAGATCCAGCTGACCGACAGCATGCTGCATCTGTCGAAAGACCAGCGCTTCCACGCCCATCCCTATGAAGGGCAGACCTTCGATTGCGGTTCGAAACAGGGCTTCATCGAGGCGAATGTCGCCCTCGCCCTTTCGCGTCCCGACATCGGCGGGTTGGTGTTCGAATCGGTCAGGCACATGGTCCTGACCCACGAGAGCCGCATTCAGGCCGCATAAGATGGGCCCCGCCCGTCCCGGGCATGTCCCGCCAACGACCTGTCCCGGCCTGAAGCCAGGACAGGTTTCCCTATCCGGGAACAGCGAGGTTTTCATGAACCAGAGAAGTTTACCGCTGAGCAGATCGCTGCCGCACACGATCGACAGCTCCGATGCCTTCATCGACCTCGACCGCCTCCTCTCGGCGGTCCAGCGGCGGTATAAGACGCTGGCGTTCTTCACGATTGCGGCAATTCTCTGCGGGGCGGCCTATCTGGCATCCGCTACGCCGCTCTATACCTCGATGACCCAGGTCCTGATCGACGACAGCCTGTCGCGCTATGCCGAGGAGCAGGACAGTTCGACCCAGAACAGCCAGCAGCTCGATACCCGCATCGCCAGCACCGTCGAGATCCTCAAATCCGGAAAGCTCGCGCTGCGTGTCGTGGATCAGGCCGATCTCTCCGACAATCAGCTGCTGACCAACCCGCCACGCTCCCTCATGGCAACCGTCAAGGGATGGGTTGCTGCGGTCAGCGGCGTCTTCGCCAAGGGGTCGCGTGTATCCGAAGACGACTTGGCCAACGCCCGGCGCCAGAAGGCTGCCGCCATGCTGCAGCAGTCGCTCAGGGTCGAGCGCGTCTCGCGCTCCTCGGTCGTCTCGATCGCCTTTACCTCACCCGATCCGCGGCTGTCGGCCCTCGTCGCCCGCACCTATGCCGACGCCTATCTCTCCGACCAGTTGAGCGCAAACTTCGAGGCCTCGGAACGGGCCTCCGAATGGCTGCAGGAGCGCATCGACGACCTCGGCAAGCGCGCCCAGACCGCCGCCATGGAAGTCGAGACCTACAAGCGCGACAACAATCTCACCTCCACCCGCGGCGCGCTGATGTCGGAGCAGCAGCTTGCCGACCTCAACAGCCAGCTCATCATCGCCCAGGCGGACGCAGCGAGCGCGTCCGCGCGCTACGACCAGCTGAATTCGATCATCCAGACCGGCCCGGAGAAGGCCGTCGAAAATTCCGTCTTGACCGCCAAGGAAATCGACAACTCCGCCATCCAGGACCTGAGAAACCGCTATGGCAGCGTCAACAAGCGCGAGCAGGACGTGACGCAGAACTTCGGCGCCGACCATCCGCAGGCCGTCGCCCTGCGCGCGGAAAAAGTCGATCTCTCCCGCCAGATCTTCCGCGAGCTGCAGCAGATGACGGCGACCTACCGCAACGAATACGAGGTCGCGCGCTCACGCGAGCAGTCGTTGCGCGACAGCATCGACCGCGTGGCCGGCCGCAACTCCGACGCCAACGAAGCGCAGGTAAAGCTGCGCGAACTGGAGCAGAAGGCAACGACGCTGAAGGCGGTCTACGAATCCTACCTGAACCGCTATGAGCAGGCGAGCCAGCAGCGCTCCTTCCCGATCGCCAAGGCGCGCGTGATCTCGGAAGCCGGCGTCCCGGTCTCGCCTTCCAGCCCGAAGAAGACGATGATTATGGCGCTTTCCGCCGTACTCGGCCTGATGGCGGGCGGCGCCTTCGCCTTCCTGCAGGAGATGGGAGAGCGCGGCCTGCGGCTTGAAAGCGATGTCCGCTCCCAGCTCAGACATCGCTCGCTCGGCTATCTGCCGCTCATCGGCCGCAATACCGCAAGTCAGCGTTCGCCTTTCGGCAGGCTCTTCGGGCGAAAGCGGCATGAGGACGGAGAAGCAGATGAGCCGATGCCGCTCGAACAGATGACCCGCATCGTGCGCGATGCCCCGCAATCGACTTTCGCCGAAACGCTTCGAAACGCCAAACTGGCCTGCGAGATGCTGTTGCAGAAGCGGCCAAACAAGGTCATCGGGATCATCTCGGCCGCCCCCGGCGAGGGTAACACGACGTTTGCGGCAAACTTCGCGCTGCTGCTCGCCTCGGCGGGCAAGCGCACCCTGCTGGTGGATGCCGATCTGCGCAATCCAAGCCTCAGCCGCATGCTGAAACCCGCGCCCAAGGCGGGGCTGGTGGAAGCGGTGCTGGGCGACGTGCCCTGGGCATCCGCGATCAAAATCGACCAGCAGACCCGGCTTGCGATCCTGCCGAACGTACCGGACGGGGCAACCGAACAATTCCACTATACCAACGAAATCTTCGCCTCTCCCGGCATGGGCACGTTGATGGAAAATGCGCGAAAGACGTTTGATTACACCGTCGTCGATCTGGCGCCGTTCGGCCCGGTCGTCGATGCCAAGGCCTTTGCCCAGCATGCCGACGGTTTCATCCTCGTTCTCGAATGGGGCAAGACGCCGTCACGACTGGTACGCGACATCCTGGAGGCCGAGATCGATATCAATTCAAAGGTTCTGGGCGTGGTTCTGAACAAGACCGACATGGAGCAGTTGCCGGCCTATGGCGACAGCGGTGGCTCGGAGAAATTCCGCAAGAACTACACGCGCTACTACGTGGAGTAGCGTCGCGGCCGGCACAGTCTGGACGACGCGCTGGCAGAAAGAGACTGGATGCCTAACTTCGGGACTGGATGCTAGTTCAAACCCGAAAGGGGCAGGCTATCGTCCGCGCGAATCAATGCGGAACCCATTGCCAGGAGTTGTCATGTCCGACCTGATCGCCATCGTCTATCCGACCGAAGCCAAGGCGGAGGAAGTTCGCCAGCGCCTGATCGACCTACAGAAGGAATACCTGATCACGCTGGCCGACGCGGTGATCGCCACGCGCGACGACAGCGGCAAGGTCCGGCTGAACCAGATGCTGCATACGACGGCCGCAGGTGCGCTGTCCGGCAGCTTCTGGGGTCTGCTCGTGGGCGTCATCTTCCTCAATCCCTTGCTCGGCGTCGCCGTCGGTGCCGCATCGGGTGCAGTCGGCGGCGCGCTGACCGATGTCGGGATCAACGACGACTTCATGAAGCAACTGGCGACGAAGCTTAAGCCCGGAAGTGCGGCGCTTTTCGTGCTGGTCCGCGAAATGACGGCCGACAAGGTCCTCAAGGAAATTTCCGGTTTTGGCGGCGAAGTCCTGCGGAGCTCGCTGGACGAAACGAAGGAAAAGGTCCTGCGCGACGCATTGCAGTCTGCGTCCAACCCCGCGTAAGCTTGCCTTGGCCGCAGCGGTAACGGCCGCGTTCGACGGGGATCGCGCATGATGAAAATCGAAGACGGGCGCATGGCAATGCTGGTGGTCGCCGGCGTGCTCGTGCTGGCACTTCTGTACGTCGCACATGCGGTCTTCGTACCGCTGACATTTTCAATCCTGGTGATTGCACTGGTATGGCCGCTGCAGGCGATGCTGCAGCGGCTCATGCCGCGCATGCTCGCCCTGCTGGTCACCCTCATCGTCACCATTCTCGTCGTCGTTGCCGTTGCGTCTTCCATTGCCTGGGGCATGAGCGTTCTCGGGCACTGGCTGTTTCTCAACGCCAGCCGCTTCCAGACCATCTATCTGGACTGGACGAATTGGCTGGAAGACCATGGGATTGCGATCGCCGGCCCGCTCGCAGAGCAGTTCAACGTCGGATGGCTGGTGAGCATGCTGCAAAGCGTCGCCGGCCGCATGAACAGCTTTGCCGGGCTCACGCTCGTCGTCTTCATCTCCGTCCTGCTCGGCCTTCTGGAGGTCGAAGATTTCAAGCGGCGGCTGATGCTGCCAAGCGTTCAGCCGCAGGGCGCGCTGATACTCGACGCTAACCTGACGATCGCCGCGAAGCTCCGGCGGTTCATGGCCGTGCGGACGTTTGCAAGCTTGCTGACCGGGCTTGTGGTCTGGATCTTTGCGCTTTTCGTGGGGCTGGAACTGGCCGCCGCCTGGGGCGCGATCGCCTTTGCGCTCAACTATATCCCCTTCCTCGGGCCGTTCATCGCAACGGCGTTCCCGACACTCTTCGCCATAGCGCAGTTCGACACCTGGCAGTCGGCGATCATGGTGTTCGTCGGGTTGAACATCATCCAGTTCATCATCGGCAGCTATTTCGAGCCGCGGCTGACGGGAGCCTCGCTCGCGATTTCGCCCTTTGCTGTGATCTTCGCCGTGTTCTTCTGGAGCTTCATGTGGGGACTTCCGGGCGCCTTTATCGGCGTGCCGATCCTCATTTGCCTCATCGAGTATGGTCGGCGGGTGGAAACCACACGCTGGATCGCCGTGCTGCTGTCGGGAGACGACGAAAAGTCCGCTCCCGTATCCTCCGTGGCAAGCTCCAAGAAGGCACACGGAGCGGCATCAGACACCGCTCCGTAAACCGCAAGCTCGGATTACCGGCGCTATCGCCGCAGGCGGCGTACGTCGACGACGCGCCCGGTGTGCCGGTTGATCGCGATCTCGAAGCGGCTGCCGCCGCGCCATGCGCGATAGACGAAGAAACGGCCGCGGCAATCGATCGCCCGCACATCCCGGAACCCCCGGTTACGCAGCCTCCGCCTGCCCTCCTCACAGGAAATCGAGCGGCCGCCGCTGACATTGGTGCCGATCTGAATGTTGACCGTCACGGCCTCTGCCGGAGCCGGTACCAGCACCGGCGGCGTCGCGACGAGGACCGCAAGCAGGGATGCAATAATTGCTCTGTGCAAAGAAACGCTCCTTCACAAATATTTCCATTTGATCGCCGCCGTGCCGACACGCGGCGCTACGGCCATTTTTCCCTCCGCGTGTGATTACGCGCGGAGGGAAGCATTTCCACTGCCGGGTATCGGCCAGCCGAAAGCCGGCGACAGAGGCAATCCGTTATCGCGGGCAGGCGGCGACGTAGCGACGGCCGTAGCGGTCACGGTAGTAGCACTGGCCGGGGCGTCCGGCGACGTTCCCGATCACCGCGCCGGAAACGCCGCCGATGGCTGCGCCCACTGCAGCGCCCCGGACGTCGTTTGTGATGGCACCGCCCACCACCGCGCCGGTAGCTGCACCGATGCCGGCACCTCTTTCAGTTGCCGTGCAGCCCGAGGCGACGATTCCGACCAAGGCAAGTATCAAGCAAGCGTTTCGCATGTTCTTTCCTTTCCTTCCCTTTGAAGATGCTGCTCATCGATCGACTTCACCATTTTGGGATTTCGATCGCCACGAAATAAAGCGCTATGACATAGTACAGGACTTGAAGCGCATAGGTCTGGCCGTCGCCAGTGTACACGCGACGCGCCGCCCCAGCCCCCCGCTCCACGGCGATTGCCACTCCGCCCCAGAAGCGCTCGACGGGGGCCTTCTGCAGCGGGGCCAGCATCGCCCGGTAGAATTGATAGAAGCGGGCCACACCCGGCACCTGCCCGGGGCGGCGGCCTCCACGGTAGATCAGCCAAAGGGCAAGCCAGCCGAGTGCTGCGATCACGACGGCGATGACAATCGCCCTGGTCGGATCCCAGTAGGCGTAGATCAGTTCGAGCGACATGCCTTGCCAGACAAGCGTAGACGCGAATTGCGGGTCGATCGCGGCAGACACCGGAACCATGAAGAGCTTCGGGAAGAACGACAGCAACAGGATGCCCGCAAGCAGCACGAACTGCGGAACGAGAAGGGCGGCTGGCGCTTCACGCACGTCCGTAAGCTCGCGTTTGGGCGGCCCCAGAAACAGCGCATGGCCGAAACGGAACATGTAGAGAAGGCCGATCAGCGTGGCGAAGGCCCCAAGCGCAAGCGGGCCGTACCACTCCTTCTGCAGCATGGCTGTCAGAAGCAGCCACTTGCCGCCGAAGCCCGCCAGCGGCGGCAGCCCTGACATCGACACCAGGGCGGCGACCGACACGACGAAGGTGAGCGGCATCCTGCGCGCAAGGCCGCCGCAGTCCTCCAGCCGTCGCAGGCCCGTGCGATAGATGATCGCTGTCGCTGTCAGGAACAGTATGCCTTTCACCATCAGGTGGTTTGCGACGAGATAGAGCGCAGTGACCCAGCCAAGGTGGCTCATCAGCGCTATGGCGGCGACGATATATCCGGTCTGGCTCAGGCTCGAATAGGCAAGCATCCGCTTCATGTCTGTCTCGTGCAGCGCCAGCAGCGCGGCTCCGGCAGCCGTCAGCATGCCGATCCATCCGACAACGTGTGCCAGCTCGAGCCCGACCTGCGAGCGGGTGGCCAGATAGGCTACCATGAACAGTCCGAAAGCCGGAACCTTGGTGACGAGCGGGGAGAATATGGCCGACAGGTCGCCGTCGGCCGTCGCATGTGCGTTGGGCAACCACACATGCACGCCGATGACGCCGATCTTGATCAAGCAGCCGATCGCAAGCAGCACAAAGGCGGGTGCCGCAGCAGGCCCGGCCGTTGCGTAGGCGGAAAGGCTGGTCGTTCCGAGTGTGGCTGCGACAAGTCCAAAGCCGGCCAGCAGGAGGAAGGCGGCAGCGAGCGAAAAGAGAAAGAACTGCAGGACATATCGGCGCGCCGGCGGAGAAAGGGCAAGCAAAAACGAAGAGGCGAGCGTCACCATTTCCCAGCAGAAGAAGAACTCAAGGCTTGTTGTTGCCCGCAACAGTGCGATCATCGACAGCAGCAAGACGGCCATCAGCGGGTAGTAGCCGTGCCGCGCATCGTCGCGATAAAGTGCCGCCGAAGCGATCACGACGCCGCCTGCCAGAAAAAGCGCGCCGAACAGCCCGCTGATGCCGCCGACGCCCTGGAGCAGCCAGAACCCCACGGCGGATACCAAGAGCAGCATCAGAACGCATTTCCCCCTGCCGGGGAGGCCTTCGGCAGCGAGCAAAACCGCACCGGCCGCCAGCGGGGCAAACAGCCATGCCGAGGCCGCCCCCGCCTCCCCTGCCGCAACAACACCGCCAGCCAGAAGCAGCGCCACACATGCAGCAGGAGGCATCAGACCGCGGCGCCAGCGCATCAATGCCGGAACCGTGGCATCCTCGCTTCTTTGGCCGCCCACCGCCCGGCAGAACCACCGGAACATGTAGGCGGCTTCGAGCAGCGAGCCGAGCAGCACGACGGCGATCCACACGTGGTCCCCGCTCGCCGCCAGCCGCATCACCAGTTCCCACTTGGCCCAGAAGCCGGGGAACGGCGGCAGCCCTGCGATCGCCACGAGCAGTGCTGCAAAGACCATCACGAAAGGCGCGCCGGTGGACAGTACGTTCCAGTCGCGGATCCGCTCGCGGCCGAGAGCGCCTGCCAGCCAGAACAATCCCGCCTTGGCGAACAGGTGATTGGCGAAAAGCCCACCGATCACGAACGCCATATGCAGTTCGGCGACTCCAGACTGTGACAGCAGCGCAAGCGCCATCGTCAGGAGCCCCATCTGCGCGACTGAGGAACATCCCAGCATCCGCTGCACGTTCGCCTGCCGCAGCCCGATCAGATTGGCAGCGAGGAATGTGATCGCCGCCGAAACGGCGATCAGCGTCAGATGCGGTTCGAACAGCGGCAGAAGCTTCAGCAGCGCGAAGAACACGCCGGCAGAGACGCCGACCGAAACGATCGCGGCAACGCCTGCGGGCGCGGTCTCATAGACGTCCAGGCCCCAGCCATTGGCGGGGTATGGTTTCAACTCGATGACGAGGCAGGCCAACACCAGTATCAGCGCCGTCGCCCCGACCGGCCCCGCGATCAGCTCGCGCCGGACAATCATCTCGTCGATGCTGAGCGTCCCGGTGACGTGATAGAGAAGCGCTGCACCGAGAAGGAAAAGGGACGAGGCCAGTACCGTCGCCATGATGTACTTGAAGCTCGCCGCAAGCGCCGCCGGCGACCGCCCCAGCCCGAACAGGCCGTAGGTTGCGACGGAGACGATTTCCAGGAAGACGAAGAGATTGAACAGATCCCGCGTCATGATCATGCCGTTGATGCCCATGACGAGGATCAGGTAGAGAAGCAGGGTCGTGTAGCTTTCCCGCAAGGCGCGCCACAGTTGCCAGGCGCCGAGCACCGCAACAAGATTGACGAGAAAGGCAAAATAACCCTCGGCGACCCCGAAGCGCAGGCTGATCGCCAGCGGAGGCAGGCTGCCCGCCGTCTCGATTTCGATCGCGTCTCCCCCTTCGAGAACGCGCCAGAAACAAATCGCCGACAGCGCTGCAATGCCTGCGAGCGCCGCCCAGAAGGCGACCGCCGGCAGCCGCTTCGACAGGCGATAGAGCAGCGGTATCAGGAAGCCGCCGCCAAGCCCCAGCAGGAAGATGTTCAGCGGATGGATGAGCCCCTCTACCATTTCGACTCCGTGAAGGCGTCGATACTGAGTGTCTTGCGGGCCTGATGGAGCCTGACGGCATAGGAGAGCATGACAGCGGTGACGGAAAAGCCGATGACGATTGCCGTCACAACAAGGGCGGCCGGGATCGGATCGACGGCGCTGCGGACGGCCTCCCCCACGGGCAGCGCCTTGTCTATGATCGGCGCGGTGCCGTCCGTCACATAGCCGGTCGCGACCATGACGATGTGGATACCGGTGTTGAGGATCGAAAAGCCGATGATGATGCGCAGGATGTTCCTGTGCGCGAAGACGCCCCACAGCCCGACCAGCATCAGCAGCAGACCCGTCACCAGAAGCACATGCGAAATCGGCAGTCCCATCCTGCCCCCGTCAGCTTCGGAAACGATCGATGATGACACTGAGCTCCGCTCCGACCTTGATGCCGAGGAGTGCGGAGATCAGCGGAATGGCGCCGGCGCTGACAAAGGCGCCGAACACGCCGGGCGGCAGGAACCGGCTGTCCAGGAAGCCACCTGCGAGGATCAGGCCAAGAATGCCGGTCGCGACGTACAACACGCCGGCAAGGGATTCGGCGATGCTGAGAAACCCGTGGTCAAGCACGGCCGACGGTCGCGCCAGCACCATTAGGCCTACGGCGGACGCGACGACCGCACCGCCCTGAAAGCCGCCGCCGGCGGACAGGTGCCCGTTGACGATGACATAGGTGCCGAACAGGAAGATGACGGGAAGCACGACCTCGGCGCCATTGCTGACAAGTTCGCTCGGCGGCCGCGATGCAGGCCGGGAAGCGGCGGAAGTGCCTCGGCTTTCGCCACCCAACAGAAGGCCGACCGTCGCCGCCACCATGAACAGCACGGCGACTTCGCCCAGCGTATCGAAGCCTCGATAGGTGATCAGGATGCCGGTGACGACGTTTGCGGCGCCAAGATCGGCCGGGACCTCGGCCAGATAGCGCATGGCGAGTTCCGATGGAGCGCCGCGCTCGGCATAGCCCGTCGCCACGCCCCACAGAACGACACCGAAGAGAAGGACCGCAACGGCACCGAAGAACCGCTTCATCGGCGTATCCTTTCCTGCTTCGCCTCGCTGTCCCGTTCGGCCAGCGCGTCGACGACCGTACCCGTCGCCATCGGCGTGCGAATGGAATGCGCGGCGCGCGAAATCGCGTGCGAGGACATGGGGTTCGTCAGGATGACGAAATAGGCGATGACCAGCAGCTTGAGCGCCCAGTCGGGATGATAGAAGCCCAGGCCCACAAGAACGAGGATGTTGCCGAGCGTGGACGCCTTGGTACCCGCCTGTATGCGGGTAAACGCATCGGGCATGCGCAGAAGCCCAAGGCCTGCCGAGAACAGAAAAAACGCGCCGACGAGGATGACGATGCTGCCGATCAGTTCCATCGTCACTCCTTTCCGGCGTTCGTCTTGCGAATGGCGTAGAGGAAAACCAGCGTCGACAGCCCGGCGCCGATAGCAGCCTCCGCCATCGCGACATCGGGTGCGGCAAGCAGGACATAGGATACCGCGGCAAAGAGGCTCGCCAGTCCGGCGCTGATCATCGCCGCCATCAGGCCGCGCAGGGAGACCGCGAGGATGCCGCTGACGAGGATGCTGGCGCAGATGACCAGGATGAAGAGCTCGGCCAGCATCGCTAGCGCCCCTTTTCCAGGAAGCGCGCCAGCGCGAGCACCGCCAGGAAGCTGAGGAGTCCGTAGACAAGGGCCACGTCGAGATAGACGAAGCGCCCCGACAGGTGGGCATAGAGCGCCACCAGCGACAGCGAGATCACAGTCAGCGTGTCGATTGCGACCACCCGATCAACCATCGTCGGACCGAGAACAAGCCTCAGCACGGACAAGACTATGCTCAGCAGGATCAGCAAGCCGGCAAACAGGAGGATCGTGTCAGCCAAAAACCCTCCCCAGATGCTTTTCGAACGGCCCGGCAATCATCTCGCTTGCCTCATCGATATCCGTCGTCCTGACATCCAGCCAGTGGACGTAAAGAGCATCGTCCTCGACATCCATCACGAGCGAGCCCGGCGTCAGCGCGATGGAATTGGCAAGCGCCAGCCGGCCGATCGGCGAGCGCAACCGCATGCGGATCTTGACGATGCCCGGGCGAATGTCGATGCGCGGCGAATAAACGTAGCGCAGCATATTGACGTTGGCCTTCACCAGCTCCACGAAAAAGACGCCGGTGTAGGCGAGAAAGTGATAGAGCGTGCGCGGCGTCAGCCGGACATAGTGCCAGACCGTGCTGCGTGTCGTGAAGATCCAGGCCAGCGCGGTTGCGGCAACGACGCCGGTCGCAAGGATCGGCAGGGCGAGCGAACTGTTGAAGATCAGCCACAGGCAGAACAGGAGCAGCCACAGGCCGGCGAAACCCGTAGGCAGGACAAGCCCCGTTCGCTGTCGTTTTTCTTCGGCCGATGGCACGGGCAGGCGCTCCGGAAATGTGCCCCAGAACGGACACGGCAGGCTCACTTCCGGGTCATGATGCACGAGCGCCGGCAATTGTACATGGCACTGCGTCCCATTCGACAGGCCGGCGAACGGTCGCCACTTTCGCGCTTCCGGGGCGCTATTGGGTGGGCGCGGCAGTCGCCATTCGGCCGATCAGGCGTGCGGGCAGGAACAGCGTCAAGGAGGTGGCCCCCTCAACGGCGGCGGCGCTTGCGGCAAGGGCCGACGGTTCCGTAGAGGCCTTCTCGTCGTCCAGCGTCGCCCGCATCAGGCGGCTGTTGTCGATCAGTTTCATCAGCGTCTGTGAACTGGCAAAGACGCTGTGCGTACCGCCATCGAGTTCCGAGACGTCGAGCACGGTGATGCCGCGCGATTGCAGCAGCGCGATGTCGGCGCCGCTGCCGACCCGCGGATGGCCGCCGGCGATCCTCCGCGAGAAACCCAGCGCGCGGTCGCGTCGCGAAACGATGATGGTGAAGGGCTGCGGCAGCTTGCCGATATCGTCCGCCTGGCTTTGGAAGGCGTCGATGTCGATATCGGGTGCGGCGAGAACCACCCCGCCGAGCCGGCGCAGGTAACGCTGCCCGCCGCTGAGCGCGAGGTCCCGCAGCGCCTCCATCACCACGTAAGCCCCCATCGAATGGCCGACGAGAACGACGTTCGTCGCATTGGTCTGTGCGGCGAGTTCGATCGTCTCTGCCAGCCCGCGGCGGCCGACGATGACGCTGTCGCGATCGAAGACATAGAGCGGGATCGCACCGCCGGACGGCCAGGCGTAGTGAAGGGAAACCGAATTGATGCCGTAGTCATGGGTGATCTGGGCGTTGCGGAACAGGCTTTCGGCAATGTTGTTGTTGTAGCCGTGGACGAAAATGAAGATCTCCCGATCCGCCGGCGCGCGCTTGGCCAGGGCCGCGTTCAGCGCGGCGACGAAGCGCCTGCGGTCCTCGATCGGGCGGTAGTCGACGGCGGCAAACTGGCGGGCGGGATCAGGAACGCGGGAACTCGTCTCCACCCGGCCGGGCGTGTGGTTTCCGGGTATGCCGACGTCGAATTCGGCAAAGTTGAGCGCCTGAGACCGTTCGGCCGAATAGGGCAGTGCCGGATTGTCGGAGCGCGCACGGTTGGTGGCAAGGAAGATCGGCACGACGGCGGCGGTTTTCTCACTGGAGACCCCGGCCTGAAGCCCGGTCACCGCACGCCCCCCGCAGCCGGAAAGAACCGCAAGCATCGTCAGCAGGAGTACCAATCGATTGGTCAATGTCGCCCCGTTCGGGTCTTGCCCGGCCCATGAAACGCATGAATGCCGGAAGGACAGCGGGGTCGAACGTCCGGAGCATGCGATGCTTCAATGTGTTCCCGCATCATCTCAATCACTTGACGAATGCGGCTGCAATAGATCACCGGATTCGCCCGACGGCAACAGGCCGCCGGTTCCTGATCGCATGGGGACATCGGCGGCAGTGCCCGGCGGCAAACGGGACGCTCTGCCAAGTCTTGGGATTCGCAGCCGATTACAGAGCGCCGTCGATTGTGCAGGATCACCGGAACCCTGAGGGAATCAGGGACTGATATTGCAAGGGACGGATGAGAGACATGGCGCCGGTCACGCCGCAGAAATTCACGCTCTGGACGCTGACCGCAATGGTGGTCGGCTCGATGGTCGGTGCCGGCATCTTCTCGCTACCGCAGGCCTTCGGTCGCGCCACAGGTCCCTTCGGCGCGCTGATCGCCTGGACCATAGCCGGCGTCGGCATGCTGATGCTGGCGCTCATCTTCCAGACGCTGTCGCGCCGCAAGCCCGATCTCGATGCCGGCATCTATGCCTACGCCAAGGCAGGCTTCGGCAACTATCCGGGTTTTCTGTCAGCACTCGGCTACTGGTCTGCAGCCCTCCTCGGCAACGTGTCCTACTTCGTCCTCATCAAGTCCACGCTCGGCCTCTTCTTTCCCATCTTCGGCGACGGAAACACGATCGCGGCAGTCGCCGTGTCGTCGGTGCTGCTTTGGTGCATGCACGCGCTGATCCTGCGCGGCATCAAGCAGGCGACCGCGCTGAACAACATCGTCACTTTCGCCAAGATCATTCCCATCCTGCTCTTCATCGTCATCGTCGCCCTGAACTTCGATGCCTCGCTGTTCGCCGCGAGTTTCTGGGGCGGTGAGGATGCCGGCCTGTCGGACATTGCCAGCCAGGTTCGCGCGACGATGCTCGTCACCGTCTTCGTATTCGTCGGCATCGAGGGCGCGAGCGTCTATTCGCGCTATGCCCGCAGGCGAGAGGATGTGGGCATAGCGACCCTGATGGGCTTTGCCGGCGTGCTGTGCCTGCTGATCCTGGTCACGCTGCTCTCCTATGGCGTACTGCCGCGGGCCGAGCTCGCCGGCCTGCGCAACCCGTCGATGGCGGGTGTGCTGCAAGCAGTCGTGGGCCCGTGGGGTGCCGTCTTTGTCAGCGTTGGCCTGCTGATCTCGGTTGCCGGGGCCTATCTCTCCTGGGTGCTGCTCGCAGCCGAGATCCTCTATTCGGCCTCGAAATACGAGACCATGCCGCGTTTTCTCTCCCACGAGAACGCACAGGGCGTTCCCTCGAACGCGCTGTGGCTGACCAACATCGTCGTCCAGATCTTCCTGATCGTCACGTTGTTCACGCAGTATGCCTTTCGCCTGGCCCTCGAGCTCACCAGCTCGATGATTCTCATCCCGTATTTTCTCGTCGCGGCCTACGGTCTGAAGCTCGCCTGGAGCGGGGAAACCTACGGCGGCGAACCCGCATCCCGCCGCGGCGATCTCCTTCGCGCCGGCATTGCCACGCTCTACACCGCCGGACTGATCTATGCCGCAGGCTCCGAGCACCTGCTGCTGACCACTGTGATCTATGCGCCCGGCACCATCCTTTATCTGATCGCGCGCCGGGAACAGGCAAAACGGGCCTTCACGCCGCTGGAGCTCGGGCTCTTCATCCTCGCGGTCCTCGGCGCCTGCCTCGCCATCTACCTGATCGCGACAGGTGCAATCACGGCGTGACCCGCCGCTGCGCGAAAGCCGGCCGCACAAAATTAAGGGGCAAGGGGAAGTAACGCCGATCACGGCAGGCAAGCGGTTGCGCTTTTTTCGCGGATGGCGAGGGGGTGGAATTGTGAACGCAAAGCATAGTTTTGGGATTCTGTGCTGATCACAGCCCTTGTTGTTCCGCATTATAGTTTGGGCCGATGCGACGGCATCCAACGAAAATCATCAGTAGTTTTAAGGCACTTATCGGGGGCGAGATGGCTACGGAGACGACGCAGAAATTCTCACTGTTCGCACTGACGGGCATGGTGGTCGGCTCCATGGTCGGCGCGGGCATCTTTAACCTGCCTGGCCGTTTTGCCAGCGCCACCGGACCGTTCGGCGCCATCATCGCCTGGCTGATCGCCGGTACCGGCATGTACATGCTGGCACGGGTGTTCCAGGCCCTGGCGGAAAAGAAACCGGACATCGATTCGGGTGTCTTCGCCTACGCCAAGGCAGGGTTCGGCGACTACATGGGCTTCCTCTCGGCCTTCGGCTACTGGCTGGGAAGCTGCCTCGGCAACGTGTTCTACTGGGTTCTGATCGGTTCGACACTGGGGCGCTTCTTTCCCGACGTGTTCGGCGACGGCAGCACGCTGACTGCGATCGTCGTCTCCCTGATCGGCATCTGGTCGTTCCACTTCATGATCCTGCGCGGCGTCGAACAGGCGACCTTCATCAACACGGTCGTCACCATCGCCAAGATTGTGCCGCTGATCGTGGCGATCATCGCCTTCGTCTTCGTCTTCAACTATTCGCAGTTCGCCGAGAACTTCTTCGGCGGCGTCGGCATGTACGAGAAGTCGCTGGTGGCGCAGGTGCGCGACACCATGCTGATCACCGTCTTCGTCTTCCTCGGCATCGAGGGCGCAAGCGTCTACTCGCGCTTTGCAAAAAAGCGTTCCGACGTCGGCTCTGCCACCATTCTGGGCTTCGTCGCCGTGACCGGCCTGATGGTGGCCGTCACACTGCTGCCCTATGCGACTGCGCCGCGACTTGAAATCGCCGGTGTTCAGAACCCGTCGCTGGCCGGTGCGCTGGAACTCGCGGTCGGCCATTGGGGCGCGGTGATGATCTCCATCGGCGTGCTGATATCGGTGCTCGGCGCCTATCTCGCCTGGTCGCTGATCTGCGCCGAAGTGCTGTTCGCCGCGGCGAACTCCAAGGACATGCCCCGGATGTTCGCAGCGCAGAACCGCAACCGCGTGCCGGCCAATGCGCTGTGGCTGACGAATATCGTCGTCTCGCTCTTCGTGATCTCCACATACTGGTCGCGCGACGCCTTCAACTTCATGCTCGACATGACGAGCGTGACGGCGCTGCTGCCCTATCTTCTCGTCGCCGGTTACGGCGTGCTGATCGCGCGGAGCGGCGAGGGCTACGAGACGACGCCGCAGGAGCGCGGGCGAGACCAGATCTTCGCCTGGATCGCGGTGGTCTACACGCTGTTCATGTTCGTCGCCGCCGGTCTGAAGTATGTGCTTCTGGTCGCAGTGCTCTTCGTGCCCGGCACCATTCTCTACTTCTGGGCCCGCCGCGAGCAGAACGCGCAGATCTTCACGCCGGTGGAACTCGGCATCTTCGCCGTCACGGTCGTGGCCGGCGCAATCGGCACCTACGGCCTGCTGACAGGCACCATTACCCACTAACGAGAAACGTACGGGAGTCCCAAGATGGAAACCAATTTCGGCGTGCATTCCGAGGTCGGCCAGTTGCGCAAGGTCATGGTGTGCGCGCCCGGCCGCGCCCACCAGCGTCTCACTCCCTCCAACTGCGATGACCTGCTGTTCGACGATGTCCTCTGGGTCGACAATGCCAAGCGGGATCATTTCGACTTCATGACCAAGATGCGCGACCGCGGCATCGAGGTGGTGGAGATGCACAACCTGCTGGCGGAAACCGTTGCCATCCCCGAAGCAAAGAAGTGGATCCTCGATAACCAGGTCGTGCCGAACCAGATCGGCCTCGGCTTGCTGGACGAGGTCCGCTCCTATCTCGAAGGCCTGTCCAACCGGGAACTCGCCGAAACACTGATCGGCGGCCTTTCGACCTTTGAGTTCCCGGAAACCGTCGGCGGCGACCAGCTGACGCTGATCCGCGATGCGGCCGGCGTCAACGAATACCTCCTGCCGCCCCTGCCGAACACGCTCTACACCCGCGATACGACCTGCTGGATCTATGGCGGCGTGACGCTGAATTCTCTCTATTGGCCGGCGCGGCACGAAGAGACGATCCTCACCTCCTCGATCTACAAGTTCCACCCCGATTTCGCCGGCAAGGTGAACGTCTGGTGGGGCGATCCGACCAAGGACTGGGGCCTTGCCACGATCGAGGGTGGCGACGTGATGCCGATCGGCAAGGGCAACGTGCTGATCGGCATGAGCGAGCGCACGTCGCGCCAGGCGATCAGCCAGGTGGCCGCCGCCCTCTTCGAAAAGGGCGCAGCGGAGCGCGTCATCGTCGCAGCCATGCCGAAGCTGCGCGCAGCCATGCACCTGGACACCGTCTTCACCTTCGCCGACCGCGACTGCGTGCTGCTCTATCCCGATATCGTCAACGGCATCGACGCCTTCTCGTACCGTCCGGACGGCAAGGGTGGCGTCGAGCTGCACAAGGACAAGGGCACCTTCGTCGAAACCGTGCGCGATGCGCTTGGCCTCAAGAAGATGCGCGTCGTGGAAACCGGCGGCAACGACTATATGCGCGAACGCACCCAGTGGGACAGCGGCGCCAACCTCGTCTGCGCGTCGCCTGGCGTCGTCTATGCCTACGATCGCAACACCTACACCAACACGCTGCTGCGCAAGGAAGGCATCGAGGTCATCACGATCACGGGTGCCGAACTGGGCCGCGGACGCGGCGGCGGTCACTGCATGACCTGCCCGATCATCCGCGATGCAGTCGATTACTGACGACTTAAAAGAAAAACGGTGCGCGGCGAAGGTCGCGCGCCGCCACGTCCGCCATAAGAGGTTCTCATGACGCTCAAGCTTTTCCTCACACGACAGGTGGCCGTGCGCGGCCTGTGTCTGGCCGCCGCATTGTTTCTCGTAACCGGTTGCCAGAACGAGGAGGAAAAGACGGAGCTGCCCCCGCGGCCGGTGAAGACTGTCACCGTATCCTTCAATCCGGACGATACCTTCGGCTCGCTCGTCGGCGAGGTGCAGCCGCGCTTCGAGACCAATTTCAGCTTCCGCCAGGGCGGCGAGGTGCGCGAACGCGCCGTCGAGGTCGGCGAACTCGTCAAGAACGGCGACGTTCTGGCGAGACTTGACTCCGAGGACCAGCAGGACGCCGTGCGCAAGGCGGAGGCCAATGTGTTCTCAGCCAAGGCAAGCCTCGAGAACGCGACCCTGAACCGCGACCGCACGCAGTCGCTCTATCCGCGCACCGCGACACGGCAGGCGCTTGACGCCGCGATCGCCCAGGCCAACATGGCGCAGGCAAGCGCGGATGCCGCCGAGGCGGCCCTGCGCGTGGCCCACAATAACCTCGACAACCGTACGGTGAAGGCGAATGCAGACGGGGTGGTGACGGCGGTCGGCGCCGAAATCGGCCAGATCGTCGGCGGCGGCCAGATGGTCGTCCGGGTCGCGCGGATGGAAGACAAGGACGCCGTGTTCCAGGTTCCGGAGAGCGCGATCCAGGCGGCCAGCCGCGACATGCGGATCGAAGTCCGCCTGCTCAGCAATCCACAGAGCACGACGGGCGGCAGGGTTCGCGAGATTTCGCCGGTCGCCGATCCGATTACGCGCAACTTCACCGTCCGCGTCGCACTCGACAATCCGCCGGAAGACTTCCGCTTCGGCAGCGCGGTGCGCGGCAGTATCCGGCTTTCCGGCGATCCGGTCGCCCGCCTGCCGATGACCGCTCTCTTCAATCAGGGAAGCGGGCCTGCAGTGTGGCTCGTTGACCCCGCCAGCAGCACGACGAAGCTCGTCCCCGTCACCGTGCTGCGCTTCGAGACGCAGGATTTCCTCGTGACGCAGGGGATCGCCACCGGCGATCACGTCGTCGTCGCCGGTGCGCAGCAACTGCGTCCCGACATGCCGGTCCGCCTGCTCGAAGGAAGCCTGCAATGAATGGCAGCTTCAACCTCTCCGAATGGGCGATCAAGCGCCAGGGCCTGATCGTCTTCCTGATGATTCTCGGCGCGATTGCCGGCGCCCTGTCCTTCTGGAACCTCGGCCGCAGCGAGGATCCGGACTTCACCGTCAAGACGATGCTGGTCTCGGCCGCCTGGCCGGGCGCGACCATCGAGCAGCAGTCGGACCAGGTGACGGATCGCCTGGAGCGCACGCTGCAACAGGTGCCGTTCTTCGATTCGCTGCGCAGCCTGACGACCGCCGGCCAGTCGGTGATCTACGTGGTGCTCGACGACTCCACGCCGCCGGACGACGTCGGCGAAGTCTGGTACCAGGTACGCAAGAAGGTGGCCGACATTCGCCACACCTTGCCGCCCGGCGTCGTCGGCCCGTTCTTCAACGACGAATTCGGCGACACCTTCGGCATCATCTACAGCCTCACCTCCGAGGATTTCAGCGACCGGGAACTGCGCGACTGGGCCTACGAGGCACGCAACCGCCTGCTCGGCGTCGAGAACATCGGCAAGGTGGAAATGCTGGGGACGCAGGACGAAACGATATTCATCGAATTCTCCACCCAGCGGCTTGCCAGCCTCGGCCTTAGCGCCGCAACGATCATCAGCACGATCCAGGCGCAGAACGCCGTCCTGCCCGCAGGCCTCGTGACGACCGAATCCGACCGCACTGTGCTGGAGGTTTCCGGCGACCTGAAGGACGAAAACGACATCCGCAACCTGAACATACCGACATCCTCGGGCTTCGTCCGGCTCGGCGACATCGCGAGCGTCGTTCGTGGGACGGTCGACCCGCCCCAGCCGCTGTTGCGCGTCAAGGGCAAGCCCGCCATCGGCATTGCCGTGTCCATGGCGGCCGGCGGCGACATCCTGGCGCTTGGCCGCAACATCGACGTGGTCATGGACCGCTTCCAGCACGACCTGCCCATCGGCATCGAGTTGACGAAGGTTGCAGACCAACCCGAGGTGGTCACCAACGCCATCCAGGGCTTCACCATCTCGCTGATGCAGGCGATCCTGATCGTCCTCGGCTGCAGCCTGGTGGCGCTGGGGGTGCGCGCCGGCCTGGCCGTCGCCGTTTCCATTCCGCTCGTCATGGCCATGACCTTCCTGATGATGGAACTGACGGGAATTGCGCTGCAGCGTGTCTCGCTCGGCGCACTC
The DNA here is from genome assembly GCF_013378445.1 of Mycoplana rhizolycopersici. Lineage (GTDB taxonomy): Bacteria > Pseudomonadota > Alphaproteobacteria > Rhizobiales > Rhizobiaceae > Mycoplana > Mycoplana rhizolycopersici. The sequence continues at coordinate 170,982 of NZ_JABXYK010000004.1, read as the reverse complement.
ATCATCGCCCTCACGCTGATGATCGACGACGCCATGGTCGCCGTCGAAATCATGCTGGCGAAGCTGGAAGAGGGCATGGAACGCGTCAAGGCGGCGTCGTTCGCCTACACCTCGACCGCCTTTCCCATGCTCGCCGGCACGCTCGTCACCATCGCCGGCTTCATCCCGGTCGGCTTCGCCCAGAGCGTGTCGGGCGAATATGCCCGCTCCCTCTTCCTCGTCATCGCCTATGCGCTGATCATCTCCTGGCTGATCGCCGTGCTGCTGATCCCAATCGTGGGGCTTGCGGTGTTGAAATCCGGCACGTCGGGCGCGACGAAGCCGGAAAGCCGGCTGATCTCCACCTTCCGCGGGATCCTGCGCACCTGCGTCCGCATGCGGCTCGTCGTGGTCGCGGGAACCGTCGGCCTCTTTGTCGTCTCCGTTCTGGCCTCCGGCCTGATGAACCGGCAGTTCTTCCCGCCTTCCGACCGGCCGGAACTGATGCTGCAGCTCGTCCTGCCGCAGAACTCCTCGATCCATGCGACGGAAGCCGCTGCGAAGGAAGTCGAGCAGATCCTTGCCGCAGACACCGACGTGGTCGACTGGAGCTTCTATGTCGGTTCCGACGCCATCCGCTTCTATCTGCCGATGGACATCCAGCCGCCGGCGCCGTTCCGGGCACAGGCCGTGGTGATCGCCAGCAGCGTTGCCGCCCGCGACGGGCTGCAGGCGCGGTTGCAGGAGGTTCTGGACGAGAAGTTTCCGAACGTCATCGCAAGACTTTCTCCGCTTGAGATGGGACCGCCCGTCGGCTGGCCGGTGCAGTACCGCATCAGCGGCAACGACGTCGCAGGCGTTCGCGACCTCTCCTGGAAGGTCGCCGACGTTCTCGGCAACATCCGCGGCGTGATCAGCCCCAACCTCGACTGGAACGAGCCGATCCGCAAGATCGTCATAGAAGTCGATCAGGACCGCGCCCGCCTGGTGGGGCTCAATTCCTCGGTGATTGCGCGGACGCTGTTCGCCACGACGTCGGGCCTGCCCGTCACCCAGGTGAGGGATTCCATCTACCTCGTCAACGTGGTTGCCCGCTCAGCTCCCGAGGAGCGCGCCAATATCGAGACCCTGCGCTCGCTGCAGATCCCGATCGGTCCCAACCGTACGGTCCCGCTCTCCAGCATCGCCACGATCGAGTACCGTACCACCCAGCCGCTGATCTGGCGCCGGGATCGGATCCCCACGATCACCGTCCAGGCCGACATGACCGAGGGCGTACTGGCGGCATCTGTGGTCGAACAGGCCGAGCCCGCCATCGAGCAGCTACGCCGCGACAACCCGAACTACACGATCGAGATCGGCGGCTCCGTCGAGGGGGCCGAGACCGGTATGGCGTCCGTCACGTCGATGCTGCCGGTCATGGCCATCATCATGATCATCATTCTGATGTTCCAGTTGCAGAGCTTCCAGCGCCTGCTGCTCGTCCTCAGCGTGGTGCCTCTGGGTTTGATCGGCGTCGTTGCGATCATGCTTCTCACCAATACGCCTGTCGGCTTCATCGCCGTGCTCGGCATGATCGCCCTGATCGGCATGATCATCCGAAATTCGGTCGTGCTGATCGACCAGATCGACAAGCGGATCGAGCAGCACGGGCGATCCTGGCAAAGCGTGATCGATGCAACGGCAGACCGCGTCCGACCGATCTTCCTCACCGCCGGTTCGACCATTCTCGGCATGCTGCCGATCATCCGCGATCCGTTCTGGAAGCCGCTGGCCTTCACGGTCATAGGCGGCCTGATCGTGGCGGCGGTGCTGACGCTGATCTTCCTGCCGGCGCTCTACGTGCTCTGGTTCCGTGTACCGCCGCAGGCGAAGGATGAGCCTGAGCCAACCGGCACCCAGCAGCCGGACCTGGTACCGGCCGGCCCGTGAGCGCCCGGATGGATGCTGCAACGCAGCCGGCGACCAACGTCGTGACATCGGGCGACCCAGCGCCCGATACGCTGCGCCGCGACGAGGAAACGATGAGCAATGGCGATGCGGTCAATCGGATCGAAATCAAGCTGCGCGACCTGTCGCAGTTGTTCGAGACGCTGGACCCGCTGCCCTTCCGTGCGCGCGATCTCGCCACGCATGCCGAGGAATACATTACCGACAGCGCCCGAGAGATGCCGCGCGACAGGCCGTTCGAGCTCGTGGTCTATCTTCCGGAAGGGACAGGCGAGCAGGAAGCGTCGCGCGATCTGCGCGCCTCGATCGCCACCTTCTTTCGCCAGCGCGCGGCCGTCACGAACAGGGAGTTGCGCGAGTTGTTCAGCACCGGTCGCAGAACCCTCCTTATCGGCTGCCTGATCCTCGGCGCCTGCCTGATCCTGGCACAGGCCTTCGCCGCCTTCATGCCGGAGAACGGCATCGTCGTTTTCGTCGAAGAAGGTCTCGTGATCGTTGGCTGGGTAGCGCTGTGGCGTCCGTTGGAAATCTTCCTGTACGAGTGGTGGCCGATCGCAAAGGAACGCAAGCTTTTCGAGCGCCTCGCGGTGGCGGACATCCGTTTGAGGTTCTATGATCCCGAGGGCCACACCGGCGCCTGACGAGGCAAAGGGATGTCAGCCAGACATGCGGCCCGGCAAGCGGGGTACGCGAAAAAATTGTCAGCGACGCCCGGCGACATCCTGGTAATGAACTCCGCACCTGCACCACCGGACGGGCTTGCCGCCAGACAGTTCAGTCGGCCTTCCTGTCGTTCTGCAAGCGCCAAAGAAGTGCGCCCAGCCACTCTTCGGGGGGAAGGCTGGAGATGCTTTCCGACGCATAGCTCGGCCGGCCGATGCGCTCTCCCCGGCGAACGTCACTCGGGCTGTAGCCAAACTCACGCTTGAAAGCCCGGCTGAACTCGGCACCGTCGAAACCGCGCTGTTCGGCAATCTCCAGGATGCGCCTTTGCTCGTTTGGATCGGCGAGCGCGGAGTGAGCGTCGAGCAGCCGGCGGTGCTGGATGTAGCGGTTGACGCCGCCGGCGGGTTCGAAAAGCCGGTAGAGACGCGTGCGCGAAATTGCCAGTTCCCGTATCAGCATCTCCGGCCCGAGCTTCGGATTGTAGAGGTTCTTCTGAATGAATTGCCGCGCCTTTTCCAGGCGGAGTGTAACGAGAGTGCCCTGCGCTTCATCCAGCCGGTCGGCGTCGGGCGCCACGCAAGCCAGGATCATTTCCCGCGCCGCCGACATCAGCCTCGGCAGCTCGTCCACGCGCATGCACGTTACCTGATGGGCGAGGCCGATCATGAACGTCGTGAACATGCGGCCCATCGCGGTATCAAGCGTCGTGAACTCGGCCGCATCGAGAACCCCGGCCATGTCGCGGCAGAAATCGCGCGGCACCCACAGCATCAGCATTTCGCTGTCCGACATCGTGCCTTGGAACTTCCGGCCGAGCGTGTGGATCTGAACCACGCCAGGCCGCCCGGCGAAATTTCCGTTGGAAGTCGTCGTAGAAGAGTGGCCGCTAAGCAGCAGCGTCATTACCCAATGATCGAGCGGGTGGCTCTGCGCCTGCGCAGGCCTGCAGGAATAGCGAAACGCCCCGGTCCTGATCCGGGAAAAGGCGAGCCCACCGAGATCCCAAAGATCCTGGCTTCCGTTGAAAGTTCCGCGCGTCTCGCGAGAAAGATCGATCATCGGCGCAAAACTGCGGCGCCAGGCGTCGAAGCGGTCAGCGACGGGGAGAGCATCCGTCGAGAATGCATAGGTCGAAACGAGCGAGGCGGTCTCGGTCGGCTGTGTCGTTACGCTACGTCCGCGCGTCACCTGCTCGGCGACATGAGCGACGGCGGGATTGAAATTCAGGTCGGCTTCTCGTCCGGTGAGCATTCCAACGTTTGTATTCATAACGAAACTCCCATTGGCAAATTCCGGTGGCGCGGCATTTCCTGAAGGGTCCGGAACACCGAAGCCGACAGGTCCGCCGGCCTGAACGCCTCAGGCGTTCGGCCCGGTTTCTGCAGGACATGCGCTTGCCTCCACGTGTGAGCGCGGTGGCAGGGATCTGCACGACCGCCGCCGCGAGATAAACTTGCGGTGACTGGCCGATCTTAGCCTATTTCGGGAAGTAGAAGGAGGTGGGAGAAACTGGGACAAATGACCCACGCATGAGACGGTGAAACATAGTGACGCTCCATGTATGGAAAATCTCCCGAGGTGGAAGATTCATGCAATGCACTGTAATTTCAACGGAGCGAGCCAAGACAAACCCGCCCCTCACGGAGAAAACGCCAAAAAGCGTCCGCCCAATATGTATTTACCATCTGAGGACGGGCAACCCCGCCCCGCAATTAGCAGAGATATGGCACAATACTTTCGACATGAAAATACTACAAAATATTACAAATGCTTGACGATCGTCATCTTCAGGCTCTTCGGCGCCAGATAAACATGCGCTCGCGTCAAAAGGCGCCGCGCAACCAGTTTTCCTGTGCCATTGCGAGGCGCTGCAATTCCCCCTTGAGCTCATTTGACGTTCGGCACACGACGATCGACGCGCTCGCGGCATCCCTGGCCTCCGCAAGCAAGTGCTCGTCGTCCAGCAGATGCCACGTGCCGACGACGCGCCTGTCGGCAATATCGACCGAAAAGCCGCCGGCTTGAACAGCGACGGAAATGCTTTCGGGCGCGATGGAAAAGCCGGCCCCGCAAGCTTTCAGAGCCGCCTCCTTCGCGGTCCAGACCCTCAGATATCGCGCCGTTCCTGCCGATGGCAGGTCCCGTATTTCCCTCGGCGACAGGAAGGAAGCCGCTATTTCGCGCCAGAAAGCCTCGGGTCGATCTGCCTCGACATCGACACCGACGGCTCCGGACCTCGACAGACCGACCGCGACCCATTGACCGCTATGCGTCAGGTTGAAGTCGAACCCCTTCGGCGAAACTGCCGCGGGCTTACCATTCGGACCGGACACGAAGGCAAGTGCGGAGGCGGACAGACCGGTCACGGCTGCAATCGCATGGCGAACCAGAACATGGCCTGCCCGGTACCGCTTCCGATCCTCCAGCCGAACAAATCTGTCCGCTTGCCGGCGTTCGGCCGTATCCAGGACATCATGCGGGAGTTCCGCAAGCACGGCATCAACGCGCGCGGCCAGCACGAAAACGGGCTCCAAAACTGCTTGCAGGGTGCTCTGAGAAGGGGCAGGCATATCGTCGTCGACCGGCTCCGTCACTTGTATTTCCAATGCATAATAAGTCGCATACGAGCCGGGCGACAAGCACGGGTCGAACCGTTGGAGGCGTCATCTATCTGTCGCGGCACCGCGTATCCTTATCTCCACCGCTATCGACCCCACCGATGTCGGCGCAGCCGATCAATCAAGCACGTCTGTGGGTGAAGGCAAGGCCATGCCCGCCTTCTTCAATCCATCGATGAAATGCGCCTGATCTTCGGGGCGATGGATCCGGGTGCGGACTTCCCGCCCGGGATCCTTGACGAATTCCGGCGCGTTGGCTTCCAGCCAGCGCATCTGCTTCGCAGCTTCTTCCGTCTGACCACGCTGGCCGAGGATGGCGATCATGATGATGCGGTAGATCGGATTGCTGGCAAGGTCCGACATGCGCGCCCATCTTTCCGCCGTCACGTAATCGCCCTTGATATAGGCGCACACCGCGAGAGCCGCCTCGAAATAGCCGAGCGGCCCGGGATTTGCGCCGAGCGCATCGGAAACCATCGCGCATCCCCGCTCCCATTCGCCTGCAAGGGCCAGCCGAAAGCCGTATTCCGCTGCAAACTCCGTATCGTTCGGATTGATCGCAACGCCCCGCGCTCCTATGGCGAGCGCCGTATCGACATGGCCCTGGAAGAAATAGGCGAGCATCTCCGCTTCCAGGGCGCGAAGATTTTCCGGATCGAGTTCGACGGCACGCTTCGCCGTCTCCGCCGCCTTGTCAATCGATGCGACCGCCGGCGAACGCAGGTGATAGCGGAAGCGGTATTCATCGAGATAGGTGAGCGAAAGCAGCGCCCAGGCAGTGGCATAGTCCGGATATTTTTCCGCCGCGCGCAACAGACAATTCTGAACGGCGGCGTGCGATCTGCCGTCGAGATTTACCCGATAACCGTAGTACGACAGCGTGCACGCATAGGCCTCCCAATCGTCCGGCGGCGATCGCAACTTGGCGGCATCCGTCTGGAAGATCACGCCGTAAGGCTGCGCCAAGGCTGTCACCACGGCGCGCGCAATATCGGTCTCGATGGCCAATACGTCGGAGACCTGCAGTTCGCGGTCGTAGCTCTTCGACCAGATGACGGAGCTGTCGGTGCGATCGAGCAGCCTCACGCTCAACCGGATCTTCCGGTCGTCGGTACGCACGCTTCCCTCGAGCGCGTAAAAAGGCAGCCCGCCATGCGGTTGGGAGGCATTCTGGCTCCCGGCCTGGTCCATCTGCTTGGTTACGACGGTAATCTCGCGAAAGCGCGCCATCTGACCGATAACTTCATCCGTGAGCCCTCTCGCCAGTGCCGAGGAACTCCTTGTATCCGTCAGGTCCTCGAACGGCTCGATAAGCACCGTCGCAACGTCCGGTTTGCCTAGAGTGGAGTTTTGCGGCATGGCGAGATCCGCCGCCGGTCGCGCCAGCGTCGTGTAGACGACGAGCACGGCGACAACCAATGCGGCGACACCGACGATCGCCCAGGCCAGCTCGCGCGAAGCCAGGACCCCTGCCTTGGTACGGCGTCCCTCGTCGGGCTGCGATCTTGCGACCGCCTCCCCGAAGCGGGTGAACACCGGCACATATCCGCCTTTCGGCATAGTAATGATAATAGGGTCGTTCTGCCCGGCCAGCAGGTAGTATCGCTCCAGCGACCGACGAACGCGGCCGGCCTCGATGCGGACGACGGGATCGTTCTGGGCGTCGAAGGAAGCGTCACGGCCGAACACTTCGACCGCGATGGAAAAGGCCTTGATCCGGTCGGAGCGGCCTTGCAGCGTTTCGTCCACGACGTAGGAAAGAAACCGTCGCGCCCGTTCCGGCGCTTCGAAGGCTGAGCTGCCCTGAATCTTGGCCAGTTGCGCCCTGACTTCGCGATCTGACGGCGGCGTCTCCGCCTCCGCCAGCAGTGCTCCCTGGTGTACGAGGCTCATAGCTTCCCCCAAGGCCACAGAACGCGAGGCCACAGGCGCCCACGCCTGTATATTCCGGTATCTTACGTTATCTCGTGGCGTTATCCAATATCATCACAAGAGATGATTAACCCACTCCTGACGGGAGGGGCACGTGGGCAGGGCAACTGACGATTTCAGCTTGAGCGATGGCATGCCTTCGGCCGTTCGTCGCTTTCCGATGCAGGCCGAACGGATACGCGCGCTGATCTGGCGCGACGACGACTTCCGCTCCCTGTGCGATGATCTGGCAGCCGCCGAACGTGCCCTCGCCACCGTCGACAGACTGCCCGCAGAGTTGCGCGATCGGCGGCGCACCGAATTCATCGACCTGATCGAGGGCCTGTTTGCCGAGATCGAATACGCCCTCAGCGAAGCCAACGTCATCCGATTGAGCCGGATGGATCACCGCCTGCGCTGAACGCGGTTGCTCGACGTCAGGTTGGCGAGACGCCGCGCGCGAAGATCCGGATGCATCGCCGAAGATGATCGCGCCGGGCCTCCCGACTGAGCCAGCCGGGCCGCATCCCGCCAAAGATCATGTCCATCAGCATCCTTGCGCCGCTCTGCGGGTCGTCCAGGACAAGGCGACCGGCCGCAGCCTGCCCCTTCAGCCAGTCCGCGAGACTGTCGCGTGATCGCTCGATGCCTTCCTTCCGCAAAATCTCTGCCAGTTCCGGCACGCGTGCCGAATCCCGCATGACGACATGGATGAACGCCTCCCGCTCGCGGTATCCCTCATCGTCCAGGTCGATCATGAAAATGCGCTCGAGCACGTCCTGCAGGCTCCCCTCCTCCTTCTCCGGCCTCGGCAGCGCGAGCATCATCTGCCGGTGCGAGGCGACGGCGGCGAGGAAGAGTGCGGATTTTGTCGAAAAGAGCCGGTAGAGCGTCTGCTTCGAAATCCGACAGTAGGTCGCGACGATATCCGTCGTCGTCCCGGCGTAGCCGAGGTCAACGAATGTGCGCCGGGCTACGTCGGCGATGAAGGCGCGACGCTCGTCGTCGCTGTGCGTCTTCGGGCGCCCCCGCTTCCGGGCCGTGTCTGTTTCTTGTGGCTTTTCTTCGAGTTCGGCCATTTTTGGTCTCAGGCTACCCCTGTCTGCCGGATGATACATTGTTCCTCCGGGCGGGTCACGACAACGCCGCCACCGGATCGAGGCGGGAAGCGTTCCGGGCCGGAAGATAGCCGAAGACGATACCGATGAAGCAGGAGCAGACGAACGCCATCAGCATGGGTGTCATCGAGAAGACCAGCGTGAAGCTGGTACCGGCGGCATTGAAGGCAAGTCCGAAGGCCAATGCCACCGCTATTCCCACGACACCGCCGATGAGGCAGACGAGCACCGCTTCGATCAGGAATTGCTGCAGGATATCGTGACGTCTGGCCCCGACCGCCATCCGCACGCCGATCTCGCTGACCCGCTCCGAAACGGAGACCAGCATGATATTCATCACCCCGATCCCGCCGACAACAAGCGAGATGACGGCGATGGCACTCACAAGCAGCGTCAGCGCCTGCGTCGTGCTGGTGATCGTCTGGCGAATGTCGTCCGTATTGAGAACGAAGAAATCCCTCGTGCCGTGGCGGCGCGTGAGAAACTCCGTGACCGCCTGTTCGGCCACGGCCGTATCAACGCTGTCATCCACGCGGACGGTAACGCTCCTGAGCGACATGTCGCCGATGAAACGCGCCTGCACGCTGGTATAGGGCAAGAAGATCGAGAGGTTGTCGCTGGAGCCGAACCCGCCCTGCTGCGACGAGATCACGCCAATAACCCGGCAGGGAACACTGCCCACCATGATGACCTGGCCGATCGGATCGAGCCCGCTGTCGCCGAAGAGCGCCTTGGCGGCATTCTCGTCGATCACGGCATCCTGCGAGATCGACGAAACACTGTCCGCGTTGAAAAGCCGGCCTTTGACGAGAGAGGAGCCCTTGACGACGAAGTACTCGCTGCCGACACCGTTGACGAGCGCATTGGCCTCGACCGCGCCGAAACGGACGGTCTCGGCAGTGGAGACGGTCGGCGTGACCGCATCGACATAGGAGAGCTGCGACAGCGCGTCTGCGTCGGACACGACCAGCGTCTTGACCCTTGCGGCACGAACGTCGCCGAAGCCGGTACCGGGAAATATTTCCAGGGTGTTGGTGCCAAGACTGGATATGTTCGCCAGCACCTTCTGCTGGCTGCCGGTGCCGAGCGCGACGACCGAGATGACCGAGGCGATGCCGATGATGATGCCGAGCATCGTCAGGAAACTGCGCATGCGGTGGGCGCGTAGCGCCTTGATCGCCATGAGGAAGGCTTCGCGGAAGCGGTCGACCCGCGCGCCGATCTGCGAGGGGGACTGTGCACGTGGTGTTGCCGGTACCGCGACCTCGGTGGCATCCTTCTGCGAATGGCGGTCTGAGACGATGCGGCCGTCAGAAATCTCGATGATGCGCTCGGCGCGCGCAGCCACGCCGGGATCGTGAGTGACGATGATGATGGTACGCCCCTCGGCGTGCAACTCGTCTAGGATGCGCAGCACCTCGTCGCCACTGACCTTGTCGAGCGCGCCGGTAGGCTCGTCCGCCAGAATGACCTCTGCGTCGTTCATCAGCGCACGGGCAATCGAGACCCGCTGCTGCTGGCCGCCTGAAAGCTGCCCCGGCAGATGCTCCGTGCGCTCTGCCATTCCAAGACGCCCGAGCAGGGCCGCAGCACGTTCGCGCCTTGGCGCGCGGGCACGACCGGCATAGACGGCGGGTATCTCGACATTGCCAAGCGCAGACAGCTCGGCGAGCAGATGGTAGCGCTGAAAGATGAAGCCGAAGTGCTCGCGGCGCAACGCCGACCGCTCGTCATTGTCGAGCGTGGAAGTTTCCTGCCCGGAAATGCAATAGGTTCCAGATGTCGGCCGGTCGAGCAGGCCCAGAATGTTCATCAGTGTGGACTTGCCGGACCCGGAGGAACCGACGATCGCGACCATCTCACCCTTTTCGATGGTCAGGTCGATGTCCTTGAGGACGGCGATCGTGCCCTCGCCCGACGGATACTCACGCCTCAGCTTTTCAACGGTTATCAGCGGCGTCATAGATCAGAGTCCCATCGGCGGCCGGCCACCAGGGCCACCGGATCTGCTGGTCGAAGTGCTTGCGCTCGCCGTGCTGATGACGACGCGTTCGCCCTCCTTAAGCCCGGAGCGGACCTCGGCGGTGATCTTGTTGTTCAGACCGATCTCGACGCTTCGCTCGCCAACCGTGCCATCGGCGGCCACGACCAGGACACGGTAGTGTCCCGAACCTTCTGCCGCTCCCAGCGCCGAGGACGGGATCGTCAATGCGCCCTTCGCCGCGCCGAGCACGACGCTGACCTCCACGGACATGTAGGTCCGGAAGCGACCGTCGTCATTCGGGACGTCGAATACGCCGATATAGTAGATCGCGGACGAGGAGGACGAAGACGAAGTCTGCGACGTCGAGGTGGATGTCTGGACGCTGCTGTCGCTCGTAATCGATTCCGGTGCGGGTTCGATCGAAGCGAGGACCGCGTCGTAGGCCGTCGTCCGGTCGCCGATCAGGCTGAAGCGGACCGGCTGACCTTCCTTGACGCGCGTGATGTCGGCTTCGGAGATTTCAGCCCGCACGGTCATCGTCGTCAGGTCACCGAGGATGACGATCGTCGGCGCCGACTGGGTCGCGTTGACGGTACGGCCTTCCTGGTTGACGATCGCAAGGACGGTCCCGTTCATCGGCGCGGTGATGCGCGTATAGCCGACGTCGGCCTTGGCGGTCTCCACGGCCACCTCGGCCTCGGCGATCTGCGCTTCCAGCGCCTCGATCTGTGCCGCCACCATCTTGACGTCCGCTTCAGCCGACTGGAGATCGGCCTCTGATCCGACGTGCTTGGAGAAAATGGTCTGTTGCCGGCTAAGCGTCAGCCGCGCATTTTCGAGCTCGGCCACCTTTTCGCTGCGCTGCGCCTGCACGTTTGCAAGGGCTGCCTTCGACTTGCGCAGGGCGTTGTCCTGCGTTGTGGAATCGATCTCGGCGATGAGATCGCCTTCGCGCACGGTGTCGCCGAGCTTGACCTTCAGCGCGGTAATGCGGCCCGACACCTGAGATCCGACCGCGACCAGCCGCGACGGCTTCAATGTGCCGCTCGCCAGCACGGTCTCCTCGACGTCGCCCTTTTCGACCGACGCGGTGAGATAGCTGGTCGATTGCGCGGCGGACATACCGTCCTTCAGGAAGAAGGCGGCACCTGCGGCGAGCAGGCATAGTAGAATGATTGGATATCTGAGCTTCATGGATCGACACTATTAACGGAACTATTCGGTACCGTTATTTAATCGACCACCGGAGGTCAACGACCGCCCGCATTAAATCTCCGTAACCTTCAGGCAAGGGAAGGCCGGCGGAAGATCCCGCCGGCCTCCCTGAGGTTCGTCAAAGCAGTTGGCGTGCCGCAAGGTTGCGCATCAGATGCGAGGCGCCGAACGTCCAGGGCGCGCACTCGGTCGAGAGCTTGACCCGGTTCGTCAGCGCGCCGAGCCTGTCATTGGCGATCGTGACGATGTCGCCAATCTTGTGGGTGAAGCCCTGCCCCGGTGCGTCCCGGTCTTCCGTCGGTGCGAACAGGGTTCCCATGAAGAGCATGAAGCCGTCCGGATACTGATGATGGCGGCCGATCGTCTGGCCGACCAGCTCGAGCGGGTCGCGGCTGATTTCCTTCATCGAACTGCGTCCGTCGAGAACGAAGCCGTCCTCGCCCTCGACGCGCAGCGTCAGCTCGGCGTTTCGCACGTCATCGATCGTGTAGGTCGCATCGAACAGGCGAATGAAGGGACCGATGGAGCAGGAGGCGTTGTTGTCCTTCGCCTTGCCCAGCAGAAGCGCCGAACGTCCCTCCACGTCGCGAAGATTGACGTCGTTGCCGAGCGTTGCACCCTGGACGTCGCCACGGGAATTGACCGCGAGCACGATTTCCGGCTCCGGATTGTTCCACTTGGAAATCGGGTGCAGGCCGACATCGGCGGCGTAGCCGACGGACGAAAGCACCTGCGCCTTGGAGAAGACTTCCGCATCCGGCCCGATGCCGACTTCGAGATATTGCGACCAGACGCCTTCTTCGATCAGCGCTTCCTTGACCTTCAGGGCCGCGGGTGAGCCGGCTTTCAGGTCGCGCAGGCTGTCACCGATGATGGCGCTCACCTTCTCGCGGATCTTCTGGGCGATATCGGGATTTCCTGCCGCGCGTTCCTCGATGACGCGTTCGATCATCGAGCGCGCGAACGTCACGCCGCAGGCCTTGACCGCCTGAAGGTCATTCGGCGCAAGAAGATGGACGCAGTTCGTATCGGGCGTGCCGACGCCCCGTGCAAGGAGACCCTCGAGATCGGCAAGCACCGGCCCTTCGGCTTTCGCCGCATAGGCCGCAGCGTCTTCGCGCTCCAGCAGGTCATACATCGTCGGCGCCATTTTCGAGGTGATGTCGATCACGTTTCCGTCCCGCACGACCACCACACAGGGGCCAGCCACGGCGGGGTTCCACACCCTGCCGACAAAGACCCCGGTCGCAAATACTTCCTGGTTCGTGCTCACGTTCAGTGCTCCTTGAATGCCATGGTCAGAATTCGATCTTCGGTCATCTCGGCGCGTTCGAGAACCCCCGCAAGCCTTCCCTTGGAGAGGATCGCGACGCGATCGCACAGCGCCAGGATTTCCGGAACCTCCGAGGAGGCGACGATGACCGTCAATCCCTTGTCCGCCTCCCGAGTCACGATGCCGTAGAGATCGGACTTGGCGCCGACATCGACGCCGTGGGTCGGCTCATCCAGCAGAAGCAGTCGCGGTTCGGCCATCAGGGCGCGCGCGAAGATAACCTTCTGCTGGTTTCCGCCAGAAAGCGTCGAGATCGCCTGCGTATCCGACGCCATGCGGATGCCGAGGCTCTGGCGGTGGCGCTCCACGCGACCGGCATCTCCTGCGCGATCGGAAAATACGCCCCTGGCGAAGCGCCTGAGGCTGCTGATCGCCGCATTGTCGCGCACGGAATGCTGCGGCAGGATGCCCGCCGTCTTGCGTCCCTCGGGAACGAGGGCGATCCCCGCCCTCACCGCTTGGCTCGGATCGAGCAGCGACAGCTCTTTGCCGAACAGCTTGATCGTGCCGGCCTTATGGCGATGGACGCCGTGGATAAGGTCCAGCAGTTCCGTCCGTCCCGCGCCGACAAGCCCGAACAGGCCGAAGATCTCGCCCTTGCGGATGTCGAGGTCGATGCCATCGAGCAGGCGATCGTCGGATACGCCTCGCAGCGACAGCGCAATCTCGCCGCCGTTCACGGATCGGGGCCTGTGCTCGTAGATCGCAGGCTTGCCGGTCATGTCGGCAATCAGCTGCTGCCGCGTCGTCTCGGCGGGCCGGCGCTCGCTGACGATCGCGCCGTTGCGCAAGACGACGACGCGGTCGCAAAGCGACATCGCCTCTTCCAGGCGATGGGTGATGAAGATGATCGCGGCACCCGCCGCGCGTGCCTCGCGAACATAGGAAAAGAAGCCACCGACCTCGTGCGGCGTCAGCGACGACGTCGGCTCGTCGAGGATCAGCAGCCGCGGCTTGCGAGCCGCAGCCTTCGCAATCTCGATCAGTTGCTGCTCGCCGGCACGAAGCGCCCCGGCTTCCTTGCGCGGGTCGATATGGCCGGCACCTACCCGTTCGAGGAGCGCGCGGGAAGCCTTCTGCATCAGGCTGAAATTTACCAGCCCGGCGGCAGTCTTCGCCATCCGGCCGAGATGAAGGTTCTCGGCCACGCTGAGCGCGCCGATGACCGACAGTTCCTGGTGCACGAAGCTGACGCCTGCCGCTATGCCCTCGGCGACCGAGCCGAAACGGACGGGCGCCCCCTCCATCTCGATCGTTCCAGTATCGGCCTGCAGGCCGCCGGACAGGATGTGCATCAGCGTCGACTTGCCGGCGCCGTTCTCTCCCAGAAGCCCGACGACCTCGCCTGCATGAAGATCAAGATCGACGGAATGGAGCACTGCGTTGCCGGAGAAACCCTTGGCGATGCCGCGCGCCCGGATGAGCAGCGGCTGCGCCGAAGCGGCGGCTGCGTCCGGCGCAGCCGCCTCGTTCATGCGGTCACTTTGCATCATCAGGCGTCAGCAGCTTTCCGGTGACGGGAATGACCTTGGCGGGCGGTTCCTGGCCGGCGACGATGTAGTTGTACAGCATCACGCTGGAATCGAGCGCCTGCTGGTACGGAGCCTGGTCGAGGAGGCCGACCATCTCGCCGGACTTAAGGTATTGCATGTTGTCGGGCGTATGGTCGAACCCGACGACGCCGACCTTGCCGGTGAGGTTGAGGTCCTTGACTGCCTTCGCCGCGCCGAAAGGCCCGCCTGCCGTCATATACACCATGGAAAGATCGGGATTGGCGGTCATCATGTCCTGCACCAGGGAATAGGCGGATTCGGCCTTGTCCTTGTTCTCGAACGGACCGACGATCTGGATATCCGGGAAGCTTGCCTTCAGATAATCCAGCGCGCCGCTCATGCGTTGCGTGTGCTGGGTGGCGCCGAAGTAGCCGGTGATGACGCCGAGCTTGCCCTTGCCGTCCATCTTCTCGGCAATGAACTCGCCGATCTGCTTGCCCGCCGAGGTCGCGTCCTGGCCGATGAAGGCAAGGCGCCTGGATTCCGTGGCGCCCTCGGCGACGATGTTGAAGACCGGAACACCCTCATCGGTCGCCTCGTTGATGATGCGCGCCGTGCCGTCGAAGATCGGCACCACGACGATGCCGTCGTATTTCTTGGCGAGCGCCCCCTCGATGCCGGCAACGACGGCTTCCGCGGAAAGCTCGTCGCCGAGATCGACGAAATCGACCGTCGCATCGAACTTCGAAAGATAATCGTTCGCAGCCTTGGCCCCCTCCGTCACCGGCGTCCAGAACGGGTTGTTCTGGAACGACAAAAACGCGATCCGGACCGGTCCCTTGGTGTTTTCGACCGCGGCGACGCTGCCGCCCTGCGGCGCCTCGGCTGCAAGTGCGGGAAGCGACATGGCCGTTACGGCAACCGCCGCAAGCGCCATGTTTCTGAGTGTCTTGAGCAACATGTTCGTCTCCTCCATCAAATATGTATCAGTCGTCGTCGCTGCCGCGCTGGAGCCCGTCCAGGCCGACTGCAAAGATGATCACCAGACCCTTCGTCACCACCTGCCAGTAGGCGGAGATGCCGAGCAGCACGAAAGCGTTGTTGAGAAGCGCCATCAAAAGTGCGCCGATGACGACACCCAGGATCGAGCCGCGACCGCCGCTGAGCGCGGTGCCGCCCAGGATGACCGCGGCGATGACGTCGAGCTCGTAGCCCATGCCGAGGTTCGGGTCGGCGCTGGCAAGATTGCCGGCCAGGATCAGTCCGCCGAGACCGGCAAGCAGCCCGCAGAACGCGAAGACGAACAGCCGGATGGCGCGCAGGTTCACGCCGGCGAGCCGCGATGCCTTCGGATTGTCGCCGATCGCGTAGATTTCCCGACCGATGACCGTCCGGCTGGCGAAGACGTGCACGACGACGGCCAGCACGATCATCAGCAGGAAGGACACCGGAATATCGAAGATGCGGCCGGCTCCGACGAACTCGGCAAAGCCGCCGAACGGCACCGGAATACCGCCGGTCATCAGAAGCGCGATGCCGCGCGCGATCGAAAGCGTGCCGAGCGTGGCGATGAACGGATTGATGCGAAAGCGGGTGTAGAGGACGCCGTTGACGAGGCCGCAGACCAGCCCCGTCAGCAGGCCCGCCGTGAGGCCAATGGCCTCGCTCCCCGTGTCCCGCATCAGCACGGCGGCCACCACCGCCGACAGGCCGATCACCGAGCCGACCGACAGGTCGATGCCGCGCGCGATGATCACAAGCGCCTGGCCGAGCGCGACGATGGCGACGACCGAGGCCTGGCGCCCGACGTTCAAAAGGTTGCGCGGCTCGAGAAAATAGTCGCTTGCAAACGAGAGATAGATGGCGACGGCGGCAAGCATCGCGAAGACGGAGGCTTCACGATGCCGGCCAAGGCCGCGCACGAATGTCAGACCCGAATGCATGGCCATCACCGACGCCTGAAGGCGGGCGGGCGCTTTTCCTTGAACGCGGCCCGTCCTTCGGTTGCGTCCTGCGTAGCAAAGCAGATCGTCTGCAGGTCACGCTCGTATTCGATCGCCTTGTCGAGCGGCATCGATACTGCGGCCTTCAGATTGGCCTTGGCCGTCTCGGCGGCGATCGGCGCCCGCGAGGCGATGACTTCTGCGATCGCGTGGGCACGCGGCAGAAGCTCGACCTGCGGAACGACTTCGCTCACAAGGCCCCAGGCCAACGCCTTTTCCGCCGGGATGGCATCGCCCGTCATCAGCATCAGCGCGGCGTTGGAGGCGCCGATCGAATGCATGAGATGGGCGGCCATGCCACCGCCACCGATCCAGCCGAGCTTGATCTCGGGAGCGGCGAACTGGGCGTTGTCCGAAGCGATGCGGATATCGCAGGACATCGCCGTCTCGAGGCCGCCGCCCAGCGCATAGCCGTTGACGGCGCAGATCGTCGGCTTCAGCAGCGCGCGGAAAGCGTCGCAATAGTCGGGTCGGTTGCGGAACTGCCACGGCGTCTCGTAGGTGTCGAGCTCGCGGATGTCGGAGCCGGCGCAGAAGGCACGTTCGCCCGCGCCCGTCAGGATGACGCAGCGGATGGTGTCGCTGTCGTTGCATTCCTCGACTGCGGCCACGATCGCATCGGCCATTTCCGGCGTCACGGCGTTGAGCTTTTGCGGACGGTTGAGCGTAATGGTGGCAATCGCGCCGTCTACGGTGAAGAGAATATCTTCGGTCATGTCATTCCTACCTTTCGCCGCCGGCTGCGCGGTGGCTTGCGTAAAGGGTCTGCAGATGGTCGAGCACGCTCTCGGCCGCTGCTCCTTCTTCGAAGGCCTGGCGCAGCAGCGCCGACGCCCTTCCCTGGAAAGCGATGTAGCCGTCGTGGCGCGGACGCACATAGGCCTGCTCCAGCGTGTCGGCGGTGTTTTCGTAGAAGCTGCCCCACCGGGCGTTCACCGCGGCGTCGTGCCAGGCCTCGCGGCGTGATGGCTGGCCGTCGTGGGCGGGGATGAAGCCGGCTTGCGCCTCCGCTCCCATCAGCCAGAGAAGATGCTGCTTCAGGGCGGGGGTGACTTCGCATCGCTTCGAAATACCGATGCCCGTGCCGCCGAGCGTAGAGCCCGGCCGGCCGCCAGCGACAGCCCGCGGTGCATTGTGGAAGGCGATCACCCGGCCGCTGTCGGGGGCGGCATAGTTCACATAGCCGTAGATCAGCGGGCAAAGGATCACGTCGTCGTTCTCAGCCATGTGGCCGAGGATGCCGATGGGATTCTTGTCCCTGACAGACCGCGGGCTGCGCGAGGCCAGATCGGACATCAGGTCGTAGACGACTTTACCCGTCTCGGCAGAGACCAGGATATCGGGATCCCTTTCCGCCGGCGGCTCGCCAAAGGCGGCCGCGATCGACAGGAACGAGAGCGCGGCATGGGGGCCGGCGAGCGAAAGCGCCACCTTGCCCGTCTCTCTCGAGAGCGCCACAACCGCTTCCCACGACTCCGGTACGGGACCGGACAGAAGATCCGTCCGCGCGGCCAATACCTGCGTTGCAGCATCGAGCGGCAGCGCCCAGTGGGCGCCCGCGTAGCGATAGCTGCGCAAGGACGGGCCGATGCTGTCCGCCTCGATCGCCCGCACGGTCGCCTCGCCGAACACGTCCTCCAGCGACCGCAGGCAATCCCCGGCCAGTGCCTCGCCGACATGCGGATGGTCGAGCACGACGAGGTCGTAGCGGGCGCAGAGGTCGGCGATCGGATGGGACTCGAAGCCTTCGAGCGGCTGCTTCTCCCATTCAATTGCAAGGCCGCTTTCGGCAAGCTCCGGGAGTCTTGCTGCTGCAGCGAGCGCGTTGTAGCCGCGCGGGTGGTCCCACGTCAGCCCTTTCAGACGCTGCATGGTCAAAGCTCCCCGGCCGCGATGGCGCCGGCCTGCTCCAGGCCGGCGATGCGGGCATCATCGTAGCCGGCTTCCTTGAGAACCTCCCGCGTATGCTGACCCACGATCGGAGCACCCCGGTCGATCGTCGACGGCGTACTGGAGAACTTGATCGGGAAGCCGGGCGTCTTCACCCGCCCCTCGGTCGGATGGTCATATTCGACGAAGGTGCCATTGTGCTTGATCTGCGCATCCTCGACGAGATCCGCATAGCCGTAGACCGGGCCGCACCAGATGTCGGCGGCGCGCATCCGCTCCAGCCATTCGGCCGAGGTTCGGGTCTTCAGCCGCTCGCGGGTCTTGGCGAAGATTTCGTCGCGCTTGGCCCAGCTGTCGACTTCGTCCTCCATCGACAGGAAGCTCTCCTCGCCGATCACCTCGCCCAGCGTCTTCAGCTTGGGGAAGGCGACGATGATGAAGCCGTCGCTGGTCGCAAAGGCGCCATAGGGCGCGCGGATATAGACATGCGCGTGCGGCTCCGCCGAGCGCGTCTGCGGCTTGTTGCCAATGGTGAAGACCGACAGTTCCTGCATCTGGATCGTCGCGATCGCGTCCAGCATGTTGACCTGCACCAGCTGGCCTTCTCCCGTGCGCTCCCTGTGGAAGAGCGCCGCCAGTGCGCCTTCGAAGGCGTTGTAGGCCGTGATCGCATCGACGAGATACTGGCCGGCCGCCGTCGGCGCTTCATCGACCCGCCCGGCCGACAGCATGGCGCCGGACATACCCTGCAGCACGAGGTCCTGTCCGGGACGGTCGATATAGGGACCGTCCTCGCCATAGCCGGACATGGAGACATAGACGAGGCGCGGGTTGATCTTCGAAAGAGTTTCGTAGTCGACGCCAAGACGCTTCGCCACGCCCGGGCGATAGTTCTGCAGGAAGACGTCCGCCGTCTTCACCAGGTCCAGCAGCACCTGCTTGCCCTCGGACGACTTCAGATCGACGGCAAGCGAGCGCTTGTTGCGGTTCAACGACAGGAACGAGACGTTGATCTTGTTTCCGCCGGCCCCGCCCGCAGAGACATGCCGCTGCCACTCACCGGTGACCGGCTCCACCTTGATCACATCGGCCCCGAGGTCGCCGAGCCTTTGCGCGGCAAACGGTCCGGCCATGGCGATCGAGCAGTCGAGGACGCGAAATCCGCTAAGAATTCCCATTTCTTTCAGTTCCTTGAGTGTAACAAAGGGGTCAGTGCATCACCCAGCCGCCATCGACGTTCAGCGTCTGGCCGGTGATGAAACCTGAGGCATCGGAGATCAGGAACGTCAGGGCGGCGGCGATATCGGCAGGGCTACCGCGCCGCTTGACGGCCTGATGCTCCAGCACGAAGCGCGTGTAGCCTTCCGGATCCGGGTGGATCTTCTCGGCATCCGTCGGGAAGGCACCGGGCGCGACGGCATTGACGGTAATGCCGTAGGCACCGAACTCGCGCGCCCAGGCTCGCGTCAGCCCGATGAGCGCGCCCTTGGACTGCACGTAGGGTGCAAGGTTCGCCCACCCGCCATAAACGGTAACGCTGGAAATGTTGACGATCCGCCCCCAACCCTGTTTGCGCATATGCGGCAGCGCCGCCTGGACGCAGACAATGCCCGCATCGACATTCACCCTTTGAACCGCCTGGAAATCCTCGATGCCGTATTCCTCGAAGGGCTTCGAAGGATAGATGGCGGCGTTGTTGATGACGACGTCGATGCCCCCGACTTCGCCGGCGACGCGGTCGAGTTCCGCTCGCAGGCCTGCAAGATCGGAGAGATCGATCACCCGAACCGTGAGACCCTTCAATCCCTCTCTCGTCGCCGCATCAAGCAATGCGCCGGTCTTGCGCTCGTCGTTGTCGATGGCGACGACCCTGGCACCGGCACGCAGGAAGCTCAGCGTCGTCTCGGTGCCAAGGCCGCCGGCCGCCCCCGTGTAAAGTATGACCTTGCCTGAAATCGACATGGCGGGTTTCGTCTCCTGGGCTGGGGAAAACTGGACGTTCATCACCGGCCTCCGATCGCCACGTGATTGCCGGTGGGCTCGGGAAACTCTTCGGACGGCTGCCCCGAAAGACCCCGGATTCTCTGCTCGCTCGCGGCGATGGCGCCGGCGTCGGGCAGGATGCGGAAGGTCGTGTGGTAACGGCGCTCCTCGCCATGTTCGAGCCAGATCAGTTCACCCCGTTCGCGCGCCGCGGTGTGACCAAGCACGTGATTGGTCGACGGCTCGATGCCCAGCGCATATTGGCCGGACTGCAGGTTCTGCCACTCGTACATACAAGGGAACTGGTCCTTGCGCGTGACGACTTCGAAACCGATGCCGAGCGCGTCGTTGACCAGTGCAACCGGCACTTCACCGTTGGCGTCCGCTATCATCTCGTGTTGCCATACCTGCTCGTGGAAGTTCATCTGCGGCGCCGGCATGGTGCGGTAGCCGACTTCCTGCTTGCGATAGTCGGCGCCGGCATGGGCGGCCCAGACCACCTCCTTGAGAGGCGCGAGATAGCGCGACTTTTCCGCCAAGACCGGATGGCCGACATTGATGTGGTAGCAGTACATGTGCGGCGTGCGGTAGAAGCCGCGGTTGACGACGCGGTCGGTCAGTCGGATGTCGTTGGTGCCGGCCTTGATCTCGATGCGGCGGACGAGTTCGAGATGCTCGCCGAACACCGTCCCTTGCGTCACGACGCCCTCGCACCAGAGGGTACATTCGTCGCCCTGCCAGTCTTCGCCGTAACCGCTAAGCTTGCCCGGAATGGTGCCGATGCGGCCGTGCAGCGAATGGCTGATGGTCTTGCGCGGGCCGTAGACGTAGCTGTCGCCCGGCTCGTCGTTCATGAACAGGATATGGTCGAGGCCGCAGGTGACCATCAGGCCCGAGAAGGAACGCAGCCACGCGAGCCCGCCCTCGCCCTCATATTCGGCAAGGCCCGGATGCTTGAAGCCGGCCGGCGAATTCCAGCCGATCGCCATGCCGCGATATTCGCAGTCGGCAATGTCGAAGGCACGGTCGATGAGAACGGTGAAGCGCAGCCCCGTACCGCTGCGAAACTCCAGCATGCGGATGCCGCGCTCGACACCGTCCCCGAGCGTCATCAGGCGCACGCCGGCAAATTGCGAAAAGGATCCGGCGCTGGCGGCAACGTCGCGGCGCGACATCGCCCTCCCGTAGAGTTCGACCATGAGAGTATTCCTGTTGTGAGCCCGGTGTTGCGGACTGTCCTGTCTTCGGTTGAGGCGGCCGGACCAAGGCCCGGCCGCCGGATTGGCGTTTAGAGGCCGTTGGCGCGCAGCTTTCCGTCGAGGAATTTCTTGGCGCGCGGAACGTCGCTCTCATCGAGATGCTCGATGATGATCGGAATGTTCGGGTGCTTCTTCGAAAGCCGCTGCAGGTAGAGGTCGTAGTTCAGCGAACCGAGCCCCGGTGCCGGCAGCTCGATTTCACCGACGCCACGGAAGGTGTGGCTTTCGAGCGCCTCCGCATCGCCGATATCGGCGTGCTTCTCCGTCTTGTCGTCGCCCGAGCGCTTCACGTCCTTGGCGTGGGCGATCTTGATCTTGTCCGACAGCGTGTCGAACACCTGGTTCAGGATCTCGTCCATGCGGTCGATGTTGTGGCTTTCGAAATAGTTGGTCGGGTCCATCAACAGCCCGAGGCCGGGATGATCGACCTGCGCGAACATCTTCACCGTCTCCTCGACCGAGCCGACGACGTTGTTGACGTAGGTCTCGAGCAGGAAGACCGCGCCATGGTCGTAGGCATGCTGCGACAGGTCGGCGATGACCTTGCGGCACTCCTCGAAGCCTTCTTCGGTCTTGTTCTTCGGATGATGCACCCAGTCGGACTCGGTGTTGAAGGTACCGGTCTCGGAAATCACGTAGGGCGTGCCGAGGTGCTGGGCGTAGCGGATTATTTCCTTCAGGTAGCCCACGCGGCGTTCGCGTTCGGCCTTGTCGGGATGGATGATGTTCGTGTAGCCCGAGATGCAAGAGATCGGCAGGTTGTGATCGCGGAACGTCTCGCGGATGCGAACGCACTTGTCCTTGGTGATCTGGCCCGCCGAAAGGTCGATGTCCTTGAAGTGCATGTCGAGCTGGACGGTATTGAAGCCGAGCGCCCTGATCTTCTGGGCGGTCTCCTCGAGGCCGTAGGGGAAATAGCCGGAAAAAATGCCGGTTTGCATCATGGTGAAAATCCTCCCTTGGAATTCAGTTGATTGCGATTTCTGAAAGCCTGACCGTGCGCCCTTCCTCGATGGAGCGGTATCCCGCCTCCACGAGCGCCACGGTCTTGACGTTGTCTGCGACGGAAAGCGCCGGCGGTTCGCCGGATTTCACCGCGTACTGCAGCTGTTCCATCACGCCGACGAAGGCATGCGGGAACCACATGGTTTCCCATTGGGGCGAGACCCACTTGCCGCCTGTGGTCTTCCTCGAAGCGTAGGAGAGCGTCGAAGGCGACCCGTCCGGCCAGCCGATGGTGCCCTGCGCGACGCCGTCGGTGCCCTCGACGCGCCACTTGATGTAGATGTCGCTATCGAAACCTTCTTCGCGCGGTCCCGACCAGACGTCCTCCATCGACACGGCGAGGACACCGCTCGGGAACGTCAGGGTGGAAACGGTAATGCCGTCCTTGTGAGCAAATTTCGTGCGCGGGTCCGTGCGCGTAACCGTCGTGATCGCGTCTGGATCGCCGAACAGGAAGCGCAGCACGTCGAGGTGGTGCACGCTCATGTTGGAAAGCGTCAGCCGATCGTAGTCCTCAAGGAAGGTCTGCCAGTGTGGAATGGCGCGCATCTCGATCGTCGCCATGACCGGGGTCCCGAGCTCGCCCCGGTCGAGAATCTGCTTCAGCACCCGCATCGACTGGTCGTAGCGCATGTTCTGGTTGACCGAGAGGATCTTCCCGGCTCTGGCCGCTTCGTCGCGCAGAGCGCGGGCTTCCTCCAGCGTGAGCGCCAGCGGCTTCTGCGCCAAAATTGCCCTGATGTGCGGCTTGCCGAGCGCCTCGCGGATCAGTGCCGGCTGCTGATCCGGCGGATAGGCGATGTCGAGGATCTCAACCTGCGGATCGGCGATCAGCGCCGATGGCGTGTCGTGCACCCTTGCGATGCCCCAGCGCTCGGCGACAGCCCTTGCCTTGTCCGTCGTGCGCGAGGCGATGGCGACGACCGGGAAACCGGCCTCCTTGTAGGCGGCCAGATGGCATTCGGCCATGATCATGCCGGCCCCGATACAGCCGATCCTGTAGTCCTTCACCCGCACCGGTGGATCAGGCACGAAGCCATTCGTGTCGCTCATTCGTTCCTCCCATTTCATCTGTCTGTTCATGGACGCAGCGCCTCTCCCGCCGCACCGAAGAAGTGTATCCGCTCGGGGTTGCAGCTCAGCGCCACGACACTTTCGATGCGAATATCCGGCTGGCCGCGCATGAGGGCCCGCAGCTTCTGGCCGCCCGTGTCGAGCGTGACGACGGTGTAGCCGCCAAGCGGTTCGACCTCGTAGACGGTTGCCGGCCGGTTCGGATGGTTTTCGGCCCATGGCTCCACCTTGAGGTCTTCCGGCCGGATGCCGACTCCGACAACGTCCTGCGGCATCGCCCTGGCCGGCAGGACGATCGTACCCTCGCCCGCCTCCCGTCCGGAAGCGCCGACCGGCATCAGGTTCATCATCGGCGCGCCGAGAAGCTGGGCCACATAGCGGCTTGCGGGCCGGTCGTAGATCTCGACCGGCGTGCCGATCTGGCGGATCTCGCCGTCTTCCATGATCGCCATGCGGTCCGCCACCGACATCGCCTCTTCCTGATCGTGGGTCACGTAGATCAGGGTCTGGCCGAGATCGCGCTGGATGCGCTTGAGTTCGACACGCGTTTCCTCGCGTAGTCGCGCATCGAGCGCCGAAATCGGATCGTCCATCAGGTAGGCGACCGGATCGCGCACCAGTGCACGGGCGATGGCCACGCGCTGGCGCTCCCCGCCCGAGAGCTGTGCCGGCGGCTTGTGCAGCAGATGCGCGATATGAAGTTTCGCCGCCACTTCATCGACGCGCGCCTTGATCGCCACCTCCGGAACCTTCCGTTCGACCAGCGGGAAGCGAATGTTCTGTACTGCCGTCATGTGCGGAAAGAGCGCCAGGTTCTGGAACACCATCGCAACGTTGCGGCTCGCCGGCGAAACGTGATTGACGGGCTTGCCGCCGATCAGCACCTCGCCCTCGTCCGGCGTCTCAAGCCCGAGAATCAGCTTCAGGATCGTCGACTTGCCGGAAAGCGGCGGGCCGAAGAAGCAGAAAAACTCGCCGGGCTGGATATCGTAGCTCGCATTTTTGACCGCGACCGTCTTGCCGTAGCGCTTGGTGACATTGCGGAAGGAGATACCGGCCATCTTCACGCCTCCCTGATGGCGACGCCCGTTGCGGCATCGAAGAGCCGGACGGACGCTGGTTCGATTGCGACGGCGACGGTGGAGGCGCTTTCGGCCGCGACATCGTTGTCGAAAACCGCCTTGACCCGCTGCTCGCCGGTACCGAGATGGGCGATGGTGCGCGCGCCGATGCGCTCGATGAACGTCACCGGCATCGGCATTCCCTCCCCCGTCTCCGAAAGCGAGACGCGCTCGGGCCGGAAGCCGTAGACGACGTCGCGGCCAGCATTTGAACGCGCCGCGGCTGCCAGTTGCGGCGGGAGCGGCGCGGTTCGGCCGAGTTCGCCGAGATCGACGACGAGGCCGCGATCACTGTCTGCAAGGCTTCCCTTCAGAAGGTTCATGCCCGGCGAACCGATGAAGCCGGCGACGAACAGATTGACGGGATCGTTGTAGACCTCCAGCGGCGTTCCCACCTGCTGCAGGACGCCATGGTCCATCACCGCGATCCTGTCGGCCATCGTCATCGCCTCCAGCTGGTCATGGGTCACATAGACCATGGTCTGGCGAAACTGACGCTGAAGATGCTTGAGTTCGGTGCGCATCACCGCACGGAACGCCGCATCGACGTTCGACAGCGGCTCGTCGAGCAGGAAGATCGCCGGCTCGACGATGGCCGACCGGCCGATCGCCAGGCGCTGCAGGATATTCACCGACAGCTTGGCGGATGGCTGCTTCAACAGGGGCGTCAACTGCAGGAAATCGGCGATCTTCCTGACCCTGCCGTCGACCTCGCGTTCCGGCAGCCCGCGGACCCGGAGGCCGTATGCGAGGTTGTCGTAGACGTTCATGTGGGTGAAGATCGCGTAGTTCTGGAAGACGAAGCCGACGCCGCGGCGCCCCATCGCGACGCCGTTCATGTCCCGTCCGTCGAACAGGATGCGGCCTTTTGACGGGCTTTCCATGCCGGCGATCATGTTCATCGTCGTCGACTTGCCGCAACCGGAGGGCCCGAGCAGCGCCATGAACTCGCCGTCGCGGATCTCCAGGTCCATCGTCTTCAGGGCTGTGAAGGCCCCGAACCTCTTGACCAGGTTTTCAAGGTGAATGGCAGTCACGCTCAGGCTTCCTTCTTCTTGTTCATGCGGCTGATGGCCAGCGAGACGAGGATGGAGAGGGAGATGAGGATGACGAGCGCGATCGCAGCCACATAACCCCAGATCAGGTCCTGTTGCGTCACCTTGTAGATGTAGACGGAGATTGTTTCGGTCGCCACGCCCGGCCCGCCGCCGGTCATGATGTAAAGGGTGTCGAAGATCTTGAAATTCTCGATGATGCGGATGGCGAGCGCGATGATGATGATGGTCTTCATCTTCGGCAACACGATCGTGCGGAAGCGCTGCCACCAGGAAGCCCCCAGCAGGGTTGCCGCGCGGACCTGATCTTCCGGCACGCCGACGAGGCCGGCAAGCAGGATCAGAAACATCAGCGGCGTCCACTGCCAGATATCGGCGATCATCACCGCGATCAGCGCGGTCGTCGGATCCGAAAGCCAGGCGATGGAGACGTTCATCCCGGTGAGGCCGGAGAGGATGTCGTTCACGGGACCGCCCGACTGGAACAGCATGAAGAACATGTAGCCGGCGACCGCAGGCACCACCATCATCGGGATCAGCATGATCGAATAGAACACGCGCTTGCCGACGAAGTCGTCCATGAACAGGATGGCAAGTCCGAGGCCGAGCAGGAATTCGGCAGGCACGCAGATCAGCATGACGAGCGCCGTGCGCCCCAGCGCGCCCCAGAAACGCGTATCCGCCATCAGGTCGGTATAATTGGCAAAGCTGTTCCAGAGCTCATAGGCCTGCCACCAGCCGATGCCGTCCAGCGGTGACCAGTCCGTCAGGCTGATGTAGAGCTGCATGAGCAGCGGGAAGACGGCGATGAACAGTACCAGCAACTGGGCCGGCAGCGTGAGTGCGAAGCCGAGGCGACGGCCGTCGTCCGCAGTCGCAACGCCCTGGTTGAGGGCCGCATCCGCCATGGGCATTTTCTCCCGGGTTGCGAGGCTGGTCATTGCTTCAACGCTCCGAATGTCAGGCCGCGCACGAGATGGCGCTGGATGGCGATACCCATGACAACGGGAGGAACGGCGGCAATGAGGCCGAGTGCTGCTTTCGCGCCGTAGAGCTGGCCGGTCATCGAGGACGACAGCGAGGCCATGTAGACGGGGATCGTAACCCATTCGCGCGTCGTCAGAAGCAGTGCGATCAGATAGTCGGACCAGTTGAGAATGAAGACGAAGAGGGCAGAGCTTGCGAGCGCGGGGCGCATCATCGGCAGCGTGATCTTCATGAAGACGCGGGTGCGCGAGCAGCCTTCGACGAGTGCCGCGTCCTCGATCTCGCGCGGCATGTCGTCGAAGAAGGTCTTCATCAGCCAGAAGGCGAAGGGTAGCGTGACGATGCCGTAGATCAGCGCCAGTCCCCACCAGCTATCGACCAGACCGAGAAAGGCCCACATGATCATGACCGGGATCATGACGGCCATCGGCGGGAAAAGCCTGAGCTGGATCAGCGCCAGCGGCAGGTTCTGGCCCGAGCCAAAGCGCGACAGGCCGTAAGCCGCGGCCGTGCCGCAGCTCATGGCAACCAGCGTGCCGAAGACGGCCGACAGCAACGACGAAAGGATCGGCTTGCCCGCGGTGCGGTCGAGCGCGACGATCAGGTCGCTGGTCGAGGTACCGAAGATGAAGCGGAAATTGTCGAGCGTGGGGTTCTTCGGCCACCACGTCAGGTCGGCGCCCGCGGCGGACCATTCGGCGATCGGCTTGAAGGCCATCGAGGCCATCCAGAGCGTCGGCACCAGCGTGATAGCCAGCGCCAGCAAGATCGCCGCATAGCGGAAGATTTCAAAGGAGACGGAGCGGTTCATCATATCACTGCAGCATCTGTGCACGCATGCGGAACGGAGACGGGATCGCTCCCGCTCCAGTTCCGTCGAGTGGACCGGCCAATCAGCCGGTCACCGGATCGAGCACGGTCGGCCACGCCTCCTTGTTGGATTTGATGGCGGCCACCAGCTTGTCCTCGCCGATGCGGCGGGCGATGCGGTTCCACTGGCGCTCGGTATCGGCCATCGCCTCTTCCGGGGTCTTGGTCTTCGTCAGCGCTGCGACGAGGTTTTCGTCGAGCGCGTTGTGGAAGGCCGTGGCGCCGGGATAGTTGATGGTCGGCACAGTGCGTGCCACCGTCTCGCGGACGACATCCATGTGGTAGTCGTGATAGGTCTGGCGCACCAGCGGATCGGCAAAGTTCGACAGCTGGAAGGGATCGAAATAGCCACCGGGATTGGCCGTCATCCAGGAATAGATGCGGCTGGAACCGAGCCATTGCAGAAGCAGGTAGCAGGCCTCCGGGTGCTTGCTCTGCGATGATACCGAGGCCGACAGGTTCAGCCACAGGACCGAGCGCCGAACGAGCTGGCCGTCGATCTCGCGGCCCGGCGGCAGCATGGAACCCACCTTGCCGGTGATCTTGGAGCCCTGGTTGCCGGGATTGTCGAGGAACTTCGGCAGGTTCGAGAAGGCGCAGGTCATCGCCGCCCCGCCGCTGGCGAAGTTGCCGTACTGTTCGGGCCAGCCCCAGGAGATCGCGTCCGGCGAATGGTAGGACAGCGAGCCGACATATTCCCGCGTTGCCTGGAAACCGGCCTCTGCGTTGATCAGCGGCTTGCCGTCGTCGTCGAACAGGAACTGGTTGGGCGAGGCCATCGAGACGAAACGCTGGTACCAGTTGGTATAGCCCCAGCCCTGGTTGCGCAGGTCGGTGCAGCCGAACAGCCCCTTGTCCGGACGATGGAAGTAGGCGGCAACCTCGTCGAGCTGCTTCCAGGTCGTCGGCGGAGCCAGCGCATAGCCGTGCTTGTCCGCGAAGGCCTTCTTTTCCGCTTCGTCGCTGAAGAGGTCGGTGCGAAAATTCCATGTCTGGAAGTCGCCGTCGAGCGAGACGCCGTAAGTCGAGCCGCGATACACGTTGAGCAGCGAAACGCCCTTCTGGCCGTTCACATAGCCGCGCTCGGGATCGTCCCACTCCGGCTTGTGCTGTGCGACATAGTCGTCGAGTGCGACGATGCCGCCGGTTTCGGCGAGGTCGCCCAGACGGTTCCATTCGACGGCATAGATGTCGAACGCTCCACCCTTGGTGGAAATGTCCTGCATGGTCTTGGTGAATTCCTGGCCATTCGGCACGCCGACGATGTCGAGCGTGATGCCCGTCTCCTTCTCCCAGAGCTCCTTGATGGATGGGGCTCCGGCCGGGAACGGCTGCGTAAGCTGGCCGATCGATCCGTCGGACAGGCCGAGGACGATGCGATCAGGCGCCTTGCCGGCGCCCTTCAGCGACTTGACTGCCTCGATGGCGCGCCCCTCAGGCGTATCGGGTCCGTACTGGTAGCGCTCGGCGCCATCGAAGCCGGTCGGCCCTCCGACCATGCCCGGCGCGAGCGCGTCGGATGCGAACGCGCGGCCCGGACGAATGAACTGCGGCGCGATGCCGGCTGCGGCGGTCAATGCGACCACCTTCCCGCCACCAGCAAGAAGCCGGCGCCGCGACATGCGGAAAATGTCTGACATGATGTTCCTCCCCCTCGGCAGACTTACTCCTCCGCTGCCGAATTGCGGCGATACTGACCGTCAGAGGCATCATTGTCAACATCATAAATAATCATTTTACATCATTTACTTCGACATCAACGATGCACAAAATCCAATCTATGACATCATTTTTCTGATTTAATTTGCAATTCGCAAGATCAGCGCATGAAAATGGGCGACAAATCGCCGGATTTTGTAGAAAAAGACAATAGAGGGCTTGCATCTTTCCTGCAGCGATTTACATCAAATTACATCATTCGCCAGAAAGGGATTCGCAGTGCGATCGACTCTGATTGACATCGCCCGGGAGGCTGGCGTTTCCAGCGCCACGGTCGATCGCGTCCTGAACAACCGCAACGGCGTCAAGGAACGGACCCGAGAAGTGGTGATGGAAGCGGCGCGCCGGCTTGGCTACGTCAGCGCCGGTTCCCCCGCCGGCTTGGTCGACAGCCGCGTGCGGCTCGATTTCGTCCTGCCCGCCGGCACCAACACCTTCATTGCCAACCTGTTGCAGCAACTGGAAAGCCAGGCTGCCGCCCGACCTGATCTCGATGTGCGCATCCATTCCATCGAGGGCTTCAATCCGGACACCCTGGCGCGCACCCTGCGCGAGCTGCACGGGCAGACGATGGGCGTGGGTGTCATCGCACTCGACCATCCGACCGTGCGCGAGGCGATGCGCTCGCTTTCGGCCGCCGGCGTTCCGATCGTCACCCTCGTCTCCGACATCCTGCACGTCCCGCGCATCGGCTACATCGGCATTGATAACCGTGCGGCAGGACGGCTCGGGGGCTATCTGCTGGGGCGCTTCCTCGGGCATGGCGTGAAGCGCAAGGTCGCGCTGTTTGCCGGTTCCCTCTCCTACCGCGGACACGAGGAACGCGAGATGGGTTTTCGCCACATCATCGCCGATGAGTTTCCCGATCTCGAGGTGGTGGAACTACGCGAAATCCGCGACGACCGCGATCGCGCCTTCGAAGAGGCAACCGCCCTCTTTCGTCGCCATCCTGACCTCGCCGGCATATACAATATCGGCGCCGGAAATTCCGGCATAGGCCGCGCGCTGGTCGAATCCGGCCTTGCCAGGGACCTCATTTTCGTTGGCCACGAACTGACCGAACATACCAAGACGCTGCTTCTGAGCGGGGTGATGGATGCGGTGATCGACCAGAACCCGCGGGTGGAAGCGCGCGAGGCGCTGTCGATGCTGGGCCTCACGGCGAAAGGGCGCCCGATCGACTATCATCCGCCGCGCCTGCAGGTCATCTTCCGCGAGAACATTCCGGAGACCTGAGTTGACTGCCGAAGGCGGCGTTTGCGCCGCCACCTGCAATCAGACAACGGGTCTCGGACCGAGCAAGTTCGTGACGACGATCGGCGTGCCGTTGGGCACGCGATCATAGAGATCGACCACATCCTGATTGATCATCCGCACGCAGCCCGACGACACCGACTTTCCGATGGTCCACCATTCCGGCGAGCCGTGGATGCGATAGAGCGTGTCCTCGCCGTTCTGGAAGATGTAGAGCGCCCGGGCGCCCAGCGGATTGTTCAGTCCCGGCTCCATGCCGCCGTTGGCGATGCTGTAGGGGTCGAGCTCCGGCTGGCGGGCAACCATCTCGTCCGGTGGCGTCCAACGCGGCCACTGCCGCTTGTACTGGATCTCGCCCCTGCCCTCCCATTCGAAGCCTGCACGGCCGAGGCCGACGCCGTAACGCATCGCCTGGCCGCCGTCATAGGTGAGGTAGAGAAAATGGTTGGCGGTATCCACGACGAGGATGCCCGGCCGCTCACCGGTCGGGTTGGGTACCATCTGCCGCCGGAACCGCGGTTCGATCCTCTCATAGGGGATGGCCGGCAGCGGATAGAGCTCGTCCGGCTTTTCGCCGTACATGCTGGCGAAGATCGAGGTTTCCACCGGCTGCGGGGCAACCGCAAGCGTCGGGCGCGGCGCCGTCGAGCAGCCTGCGAGCATCCCGGTCGCCACCCCCGCGCTACCGAGAAGGAAGGACCGCCGGGTCACTCTCGCGTGCACAAGGGCCATGCTCATCATCCTCTACCTGGTGCTGGCGTAGGGATCGGCCAGCGCTGCCTCCGGACGGCTGACGGGATATTTGGTGCCCGAGACCTTGGCCGCCATCCTCTTCGGGCCCTGCTGCTCGAGCAGCGCACGGAAGCTCGGATGCATGCCGCCATCCACATAGGCTGAGATAGGCGACGAAGTGGCGTCGGCAATAGCGGCATCGATCTTAAGCCGCTCGGTCTGCATCCGCGCCGTCAGTTCCGCCGCCGGCTGGGCGGCCACGGGCGGGCATGGGGCAAGCGGATCAGTTGGCTCTCCACCTTCGAATTCGGTGTTGAAGACGTATCGCCCGCCGCATACCGATACCTTCGGCTGCTTTTTCGTGAAGGCAAACGTGTCGTAGCCTTCCTTGAGCGTCCGCCAGAACGACATGTTCCGATCATCACGGTGCAACGCCATGTTCTGCGCCGACATGCGGAACGGATAGGCCTGCACCTGGAACCGCTCCTGCCCGCCCTTCAGCGCCGCCTTGACGATGGCGTAGATCTCACCGACGCCCTGGTCGGTCATGGCGTAGCATCCCGCGGAGGAACAGGCGCCGTGCACCATCAGCGCCTCGCCGCTATAGCCAAGCGCGGATTCCAGACGATTGGGATAGCCGAGATTGAAGGACACGTAGTACTGCGAGTTCGGGTTCAGCATGCCTGCCGAGACATGATAGAAGCCTTCCGGCGCCTGCCGGTCGCCGCTCTTGGTCTTAGGCCCCAGTTTCCCGGACCAGCGGCACATCGGATAGGTCTTGAACAGCGCATAGTTGCCGCTCTTGTCCATTTTCCATACCTCCAGCTCGCTCTCCTGCTTGAAGATGCGGACCAGAACGGGACTTTCAGGCTTCATTCCCTTTCGCGACATTTCGGCGGCGACCTTGGAGGACAGCTTCGGCTCCACCTTCGCGAGGGAATCGTAGTCCATGGCGAGACAGCCGGACAGCAGCGCGCCGGCAACCGCCACGGCCGCCAGGCGAGCTGCCAAAGCAGCCGGCGATGAAATCGTGCCGCGAAGGCGGCGAAAAAGAAAATCGGTCATCATGCGGATCAGTCGGTGCAATTTCCTGCTGTGTCGTTTGCGAGAATCGGCGCAATACCACCACGAGGTTCAGACCGATTGCTTAGAACTTCGTTAATCTTATGGTCGCCGGCGAATTTGCCGCAGCCATCGAGCGCACGCAGAGACGCACAAGCCGAGCACGAAGGCCAGGTTGGTTGCACGGTCGATCCCGAGCGCCAGTCGTCCGACGATGCCGCTGACCCCGGCGATGCGCCCGTTGAGCAAACGCAGCAACGTCGCCGCCAGTCCGCTCATCATGCCGCCCAGGTGAGATGTCGGGTGGACCGTCATTGCATCGCCTCCGCGCAGAAGATCGAATGCAGCGCCGCGATCAGCCGGCCGGCCTTCGCCTCGGCAAGGCTGTAGAAGATCTGCTTTCCCTCGCGCCTTGTCGCAACGACACCCGCCCCCCTCAACACAGTCAGTTGCTGTGACAGGTGCGGCTGGTGCAGGTCGAGCCTCTCTTCCAACTCGCCCACGGAATGCTCGCCCTCGACAAGCATGCAGACCAGCATCAGTCGAGCCGGATGGGCGAGTGTCTTGAGCAGTGCGGCGACCTCTTCCGCCCGCGCGCCCATTGCGGCGGGCGATATTCCGGTTTCTGCCCGCGTGGCCAGCGTGTCCATCACCATGCCGCCCCGCCCAGCGCGTTGAGGGGAAATTTCAGATAGCGCTTGCCGTTCGCCTCCGGCTCCGGCAGCCGCCCGCCGCGGATATTGACCTGCAGGGCGTGCAGGATGAGCTTGGGCATCGGCAGGGTCCGGTCGCGCGCCACTCTCAGCGTGACGAACTCTTCCTCCGAAATGCCGGCCACGTGCGAATTGGCGCGCTTCTGTTCGGAAACGGTGCTTTCCCAGTGCGGCTTGCGGCCACCTGGCTGGTAGTCGTGACCGGTGAACAGCCGCGTTTCGTCCGGCAAGGCCAGGATCTGCGTGATCGATTTCCAGAGGACGCGGGGATCTCCGCCTGGAAAATCTGCCCGCGCCGTGCCACTGTCCGGCATGAACAGCGTGTCGTGGATAAAGGCGGCATCACCCACAACATAGGTAATCGAGGCCAGCGTGTGGCCCGGCGAGAAGATCACGCGCGCATCGATCGAGCCGACCTTGAAGGTATCACCGTCGGCAAACAACCGATCCCACTGCGATCCGTCGGCGGCAAAATCCGGCCAGTTGTAGATGGCCTTCCAGAGGCCCTGCACGTCGACGACACGCTCGCCGATCGCGGTGGGCGCGCCGGTCTTTTCCTTCAGGTAATGGGCCGCGGAGAAGTGGTCGGCATGCGGATGAGTATCGAGGATCCATTCGACGCTGAGCCCCTGCTCCTTGACATGGGCGAGGATCGCGTCGGCACTGGCGGTCGCGGTCGAGCCGGATTTCTCGTCGAAATCCAGCACCGGATCGATGATGGCACATTTTCCCGTTTCGGGATCGGAAACCACGTATTGCACGCTGTAAGTGCGGGGATCGAAAAAGCCCTTTACCTGCGGGCGCCGCGCCGACTGTCGGACCAGCCACGCTTCGGCTGCCGACAGATCGAAGCCCAGGCTCTTGCCGTAGGCCACGACCTCGTCCGCCTTCATGCGGCCGTCGAAAACCTCTCCGATCGCGTGCAGCGACAGCGCGCGCGTGCCGGATTTACAATGGGCAAGGACCGGAGCCCCGGCGGTATGCACGACCTTTTGGAAGGCGCGAACATCGGCGTCGGAAATCGTAGCCGTTGTCACGGGTATGAACGCATAGGCCATGCCGCCACGTCTGGCCGCCTCGGCCTCCGCATCATTGCCGGCCTGATCCTGCTCTTCCCGGTCCGGCCGAAGGTTGACGACGGCACCGAATCCGTTCGCCTTCAAATCGGCGAAGTCAGAAATTTCCGGCTGGGATGCGACCGAGAGCTTGTCGCTGACTGCTACGATCTTCATCGGTATTCCCCTTGCTCACATCAATATACATTTAAATATATTATATATTTACTATATGTCAATTGCGCAAAGGCCCGAAACGTTCCACAGGCCGACTATTTGCGCACGAGCAAGCCGCTCAGCTCGCCGAGGCGCATAGCCCGCGCAGCCGCCTGTGCGCCGCTCTCCGATGCCTAAACATAACGCTATGGAATTAGGATAGGTTCATGCTGTGAGAACTGGTGGTGATTGAGCCGGCAGCGCTTCCGCGACCGCGATCTCTGCCATTTCCAGTGCAGCTTCGCGCGTCCTTGCCGCGGCAATGAAGCGACCGTTGTGGCAGAATGTGGCCTCAGCCACTCCGCAGGCTGCCGCCAGATCCTGGCCGGTCAAACCTGCCCATGCGGACGGCAAATCGGCGCGCAGCTCAAATCCTTCGCTCGACCGTCGGATACCGGTCAGGCACCAGTCGGTCTCCCGGGGGTGGACGACGAACAACAGGTGATCGGCGCCGGCCTTCACGATCGCCGGCCGGAAGGGCATGCCCATCGGAAGCTCCAGCACGTAACCGTTTCCCGTCTTCGCAATTGCATCCATTACGATCGCTTCGGCACGCAGTTTCGCAGCACCTTGCCTTATGTTCGCCTCCACGAAACTGCGCGCGATCGACAGCGCGCCATGGAATGCGCGGTCGCCGGCATCCGGCTCCTCGTCGTCGAATACGGGCTTGAGCGTCTCAAGAAGGACAGGCAGCGTGAGCTTGCCCATCACACCGGCGTCCGATGGGCTCACGGCTCCGTTGTCCATCAGGTCGACGGGCAGGACGAAGCCCATGTCGAAGCTCAGATGGAGGGCCTCGATGTCTGCGGCGGGCACGCCATGGGCCTCCAGGTAGTCCCGCCCGA
This sequence comes from Mycoplana rhizolycopersici, assembly GCF_013378445.1. Taxonomy (GTDB): domain Bacteria; phylum Pseudomonadota; class Alphaproteobacteria; order Rhizobiales; family Rhizobiaceae; genus Mycoplana; species Mycoplana rhizolycopersici. The sequence continues at coordinate 135,872 of NZ_JABXYK010000004.1, read as the reverse complement.
ACTGGCGCCAGATCAAACCAAAGGAACTGAACGGCTGGCCGTCGTCGCGCAGCGGCGCTCCGCGCTGGTGGTGATCGAAAATTCCGGCACCGGGATCATAGGCGCCGCCGACATCGTAGATGATCCTGTCGCTGCCCGGCGTAATCCACTCGGGCGCGCGGCTGCGGACGATGCGCGCAGATGGAAACAGGCGCGTGAGGATGACGCTGGACAGCAGCTCATCGGCATGGAAGCCGCCGGAATGCGTTACGAGAAAGTCTGGGGCCATGCTGCTCAACCTGTCGATAGCTTTACGTGTCGGATCGTGCACGTCGGATATCGGTTGGATGACGGCAGTTCAAGGGCTGGACGTTTGCCGGATACCCTCGCGGGCGATCAGGCGCGCCGCGCCGACCGACCCTCGGCAATCCCGTCGGCGTTATCGGCCTCGTAGTATTCCCGCTTGCGCTCATACATCTGCATATCCGCTCGCTTTATGACGTTCTCGATCGCCTCGCCAGGCTCGCTGGTCGCCGCTCCGTAGGACATGCGCAACGGAGCGCTTGAATAGAACTGGTTGTTGATCTTGAGCAGTTCGTTGATGGTCTCGGTCATTGTCGCCACCCCCTTCGCATCCGCACCAGGCATCAGGACAGCGAATTCGTCGCCGCCGATGCGGCAGGCATAGTCGGGATGGGACACGGCGCCATTCAGGATCTCGCCGAACCGACGCAGCAATGCGTCACCCGCATCGTGGCCCAGCCGATCGTTGGCCTCCTTCAGGCCGTTCAAGTCGTATATGATCACCGAGACGGGGCGCAGAAGCTTCCGTTCAAGGCGATTGATCTCCTCGGCATAGAAGGCGCGGTTATAGAGCTTGGTCAGGACATCATGCTTGCCGAGATACTCGAGATAAGCCTCCGCCTTCTTGCGCGCCGTAATATCGGTGAGCGCCACCTGTACGCGCGTCCAGTCGCGTTCGTGCCCGGGAAATACGGAGAAATGCAGCAGGATGTGCCGCACGGTACCATCGAGCGCGTAGTTCACTACTTCGCGATGATGATGGAGGTTTCCGTTCCAGAGCTCCATGAGCTGCTCCCGGAAAGGCTTTTCCATATCGTCGCGAAAGACATCGCGCAGACGTTGCAGCAGTTCGTTGCGCTCGGTGGCGCAAAACAGCTCGAGCGTTGCGCGATTGACGTCGATGACGCGGATTTCGCTCATGCACTGGCGCACGAATTCCGGATGGACGTCCATGAAGGTGCGAAAATCGACGATGCCGCGGGCTCTAATGTCTTCGATCAGCGCCCTGATCCGGCTGAAATCCTCGATCCACAAGGAGACCGGCGAATGTTCGAAAATGCCCTCCGCATGTCGCCGCTGCACGGCCTCCGCACGCCGCGCATCTTCGCGCGCCGTGATGTCCTCGGTAGTCAGGAGAAGCTTGCCAAGCGACGCCTCGTAGCCGGGCATGACGGCCCCGCGAAGCTGGATGTCGAGGCGTCGGCCGGAGATCGTATAGTTCGACGTCGTGCTCTCGAAGACGAGTTCACCATCGAACAGCCTCGCGAGTTCAATCACATGCGTCTTGAGCATGTCGTCGCGAAAGATGGTCGAAAGATTGGCGCGCAGATGATCGATGTCATCGGCCTCGAAGAGCTCCAGGGTCTTTCTGTTCACGTCCAGCACCCTGATGCGCCGGGAGCACTCAGCGACGCGACTCTGGTCTTCCCCCAGAAACGCCCTGATGTCCGTGACGCCCTGCGAGCGCCATAGGTCGAAGAGGGCCTGGACCTCGCTGAAATCCTCGATCCACATTGCCGTCGGGGCAAGATTGAAGATATCGGAATCAAACGTCTCTGACATGGATCACCCGGGCTTGGGGAAGTGCTACGCCATCTATGGCGGTGTCCCTTCTTATCCTCAATAGGTAAATCGAGGTTGAAGCCTCGTCACACTGGCGATCGACGATGGAAAAAGAATGAGAACGGGATGGGGCGATGCCCACATGACACCGTTCACCATTCTCCCAACCGGTACGGGGACACCGGCATTTCGCACTCAGGCGCGACCGGGATCGATTGCATCGAAGAAGCGCGAAAGCATGTCCTCGCCCGCGACAGGCTCGCTCCCGGCCATCACCGCCATCGACAGGCCGATGATCGAGGACACGGGATTGTGCGTGGTGGCCGAGGCGCGAAGGTTCATGACCAGCGTCGGGCATAGAAACAGACCGAGCCGGATCACGCGCCGCCAGTCGGCCGGCAACATGCCGCGGCGCGCCAGTTCCGCAAGCAGGGGCCGCCACATGGCCTGCGCCTTGACGTCCAGCAGTTGCCGGCGGACCGGGCTTGGCTCCCACGAACTCGACACGCGAAGAACGCCGTCGGAATAATTCGCGGTCGCCTCGTACCGCTCGGCGGCCAGCGCCGGGTCGTAGAGCCACAGCGGGTGCGCGAGGATGTTGTGGAAGGTCGTCTTCACCTCGGCCAGAAGGGTCGGAATGTGTTCGCCGGCAAAGGCCGGGTCGAAGAAGGAAAGCGCCGCCGCATCGCCCTGCTCCCGGTACCAGACATTGGCGTTGTGCGCATCGCCATGCGCCGTGACGCCACCGGCATCGGCAAGCCGCGAAGGCCGCAGGCGCTCGAAAGCCTCGTCGAACAACTGGCCGACGGTATCGCGATACTCCACCCCGTTGACGACGAAGCGGCTGGTGGAAAGCGCCTCCCAGCCCAGCCTGACACCGGGAAAGGCAAAGTCCTTCCCGACATAGAAGCTTGCGAACCGGCCGCCCGGATAACGTCCTGCCGGCGGATCGATGAGCCGCTCGAAGAACAACCGATGGACAGGTTCGGCGGAAACCTGCTGCGCCGTCACCGGATGCAGCGTCTTCAGATAGACGTCGAGCACCGCCTCGTTGAGCTTTCGCTCGGCGGCGATCGCGCGGGCGGCCTTCTGCCCGTCATGTTCCAGGTCGAGAGCCCGCAACACGTCGGAAAACCGCGGGTCGGTGCGACGCTTGTAGACGAGGATCTGTTCGCCCGGCAGGACGGACATCAGCACCGGCTGGTCAACCGGCAGGCCCGCGCGCGCCAGGATGTCCGCGCGGTAATATTCGCCAGTCATCGCCTCCTCGCCCTCCTCCTGATGGAACTTGAAGAAGAGCTGCCCGGCGGCGGTATCGAAGAAGCCGTTCAGCGAATTCAGGCTGTACTGGTCATGGTTGATGGCAAGGTTTACCGGCTCGATCTTGAACAGATCGCGCAACAGGTCGGCGAGCAGTGCCTCGGCAGCACCATCCCCGTTCTTCGCGTGCTTCCTGATCTCCGCGGTACGGCTGGCAGGCTGGTTCATGCTGGAGCTCCAGTCTTGGTATTTCGGTGCATATGGCCGCGTCAGTCCGATATCTCGACAATGGTCTTCAGCCTGGAACCACCGCCCTTGAGCAGACGTTCATAGGCCTCCGGCACCGCGTCCAGCGTATCCAGCACCTCGGAGAAGCGCGTGAGCGCAGGTTCGAGACCCGGCAGCATCGCAACAGCTTCCGGCAACTCGTCGATGAACGCGTGGCATCCGACCAGGGAAATCTCGCGCTCGACCAGAATGTTCGGATCGAAATCGAGCTTGCCGTGACTGATGCCGACCAGCGCCAGCGCGCCGCCGCCGGAGAGAAGGTCGATCGCCTTGGCGATGGCATGGATGCTTCCGGTCGCATCGATCGCATAGCGCAGCCGTTTACCATCGAGGACGGCGTCGATGGCAGCGGCATCGAGTTTCACCGGAACGCCACCGGTCACGTCCGCCACCATCTCGACGCGCTCGGCATTGAGATCGGCGAGCAGCAGAGGCCCCTTGCGCAGTTGCGAAAGCAGAAGCGCGCTAAGCCCGCCGATGGTGCCGCATCCGACAACCAGCACCGGCTCGCCCTCGGGCGCACTGAGCCGCCGGACGGCGTGAAGCGCGACGGCGAGCGGCTCCGCCATGGCAGCAACCCGTGGCGGAAGACCGGCGTCGTGGCGGACAAGCAGGCGGGCCGGCAGTTGGACCTCCTCGGCGAAGCCGCCGTCGCAGACCTCGCCAACGAAGCCCAGCTTTTCGCAGACGTTGCTGAGACCACTGCGGCATGCGGCACATTCACCGCACCACATCCGCGAGTCAGCTGCGACGACGTCGCCGATCGCAAGGTGGCTCACCCCTTCGCCGATCGCGGTGACGCGGCCGCAAAATTCATGCCCGGCCGTCGACGGGCGCCGGCTGATCCACTGGCCGGTGCGATAGTTGTGAAGGTCGGAGCCGCAGATGCCGGCCGCCCGCACCCGGAGGTTGACATGGCCCGGCGGCGGCGGCGATGGAGCGTCCACCGTCTCCACCCGCAGGTCCAGCGCATCATGCAGCCGCACGGCCTTCATCGGTCACGCGCCCTTCTTGAGATAGGCGTCGCGCACCGGCGAAACCGCCAGCGCATGCGACGAGAAGCCTTCGTAGAGCGCGAGATTATGGGAGTGCTTCGCGAATTCCGGATAGGCCGGAGCGGTGACGTATCCGATCGAGCTGCGCTTGACGAAGTCTGTGACGGAAAGCGGCCCGAACGTCCGTGCCCAGCGGCTGGTCGGCAGGACGGCGTTCGGTCCCAGCGAGAAGTTGGCGATGCTGACCGGCGTATGCGTTCCCATCAGGATCTCGGACGCCTCGGTGATGTGGCCGAGATGGATGAAGGGCTCGGTCGAGAGCAGTTCAAGGTGCTCGGGCGCGTAGGCGTTGACAAATTCATAGCTCTCCTCGATCGACGAGGTCAGCACCACGCCGCCCGTCTTTCCGGTGAGCACGGCCTTGGAGAAGCCGACGCGCTGCTCCGTCATCTTGCTCCAGTGTTCGGGAAGCGCGGCAATCGCCTCTTCGGCAACGCGGCGGCTGTGCGTCACGAGGTAGGCCGACGAATCCGGGCCGTGCTCGGCCTCGATCAGGAGATCGAGCGCGGCGAGCCCGCCATGCACCGTATCATCGGCAAGGATCATCACTTCCGAAGGGCCGGCAGGCAGGCCGGTATCGATGACGCCCGAAAGCGAACGCTTGGCAGCGACAACCCAGGGGCTGCCCGGGCCCACGATCTTCAGCGCCGGCTTGACGGTCTCCGTGCCATAGGCGACCGCCGCGACGGCCTGTGCGCCACCGACCTTGTAAACGGTCTCAACGCCGGCGAGACGGGCTGCGACCAGCGTTGCCGCATCGACCGTGCCGTCCGGCGCCGGCGGCGTGACGATCGCAAGGTTGGGCACGCCGGCAACGACGGCCGGCACGGACGTCATCATCGTCACCGAAGGGAACGAGCCCTTGCCGCGCGGCACATAAAGCGCCACCGACTGGATGGGCGTGAAGCGGTCGCCCGCGAATGCACCCGGGCGGATCTCCTTAAGCCACATGGCCTCCGGCTTCTGCTCCTCGTGGAAATGGCGGATGTTGTCGATGCCGAACTTGATGGACTCGACAACGCTGTCGTCGACAAGCTTGAACGCTGCATCGAACTCTGCCTCCGTCACCTTCAGGTTCGCTTCGGTGACATCTGCCTTATCGAGCTCGCGGCCGAAACGCGCCAGTGCCTTGTCGCCCTCTGTCCGCACCGCCTCGAGAATGGGTGCAACCTTTTCGATGAAGCTGGAAATATCCGTCTCCGAGCGGCGCAGCAGGGCGGCCTTCTCTTCGGTGTTGAGCTTGGAATATTCGTAGAAAGAGACGTCAGTCATCGTCGTGTCCTTGATGAGCGGCCCCAAGGGGTCATTTCGATTTGAGGAAGATGTCGAGGCCGACCAGGCGGTCCAGTAGCGCGATCGCAACGCCTGCGCAGGCGATGAAGACGACCGAGATGGCGGCAAGGTCCGGCGTGATGATGGAGCGGATCGAATTGTAGATCTGCACCGGCAGGGTGACGCTGCGCGCATCCACCAGAAGCAGGCTGACCAGGAACTCGTTGAGGGCCAGGATGAACATCAACAGCGAGCCGGTGATGATGCCAGGCAGAACAGCCGGGAGGGTGATGTAGAGAAACCGCTGCAGCGGCGGGGCGCCGCAATTGGCGGCAGCCAGTTCCAGGTCGGGGCTGAGGTTGGAGGCGCTGGCCGTGACGGCCCAGATCATGAAGGGCAGGTTGATCACGCAGGTCGCGATCCCGACGGGCCACAGCTTGCCGAGCGCGCCCATCTCACCGAACACCAGCATCATGCCGATGCCCGATCCGATCAGCGGAATGGTGAACGGCAACAGCAGGTAGATCTGGATGGTACGGGCGAAGCGGACGCGGTATTTCGAAAGCGCGATGCCCGCCAGCGTTCCGACGGGGATCGAGATCAGCGTGCAGATCGTCGCGACGATCAGCGAGCGGAAGAAGGCCTGCCGGAGGTCGCTCGCCTGCGCGATGGCGCCGTACCATTTCAACGACAGCCCTTCCGGCGGAAAGGTGATGATGTTTCCGGCCGTGAAAGACGCGCCCAACACGACGATGGTCGGCGCAGACAGCATGAGGAGGGCCGTTACGACGAACGCCCAGATGACGATGGACTTGCTGCGGCTCCCGGTCATTTGCGTTCGTCTCCCATGGCAAGCGTGCCGGCGCCGAACAGCATGAAGACGACGCCGACCAGGATGGAGCCGACGGCGACCAGCAGAAGCGACAACGTGGCGCCGAGCCCCTGGTCCGAGGTCCGGAAGAACTGGTCGTAGATGGCGTTGGCGATGAAGTCCTGCGAGCCGCCGCCCAGGATCGCCGGAATGGCGAAATCGGTCAGCGACAGCGTGACGACCACGAGACCGGCACCGACGAGACCGGGACGGGCAAGCGGCAGCACGATGTGACGGAAGGTGCGCACCCAGCCGGCACCGAGCGAACTTGCCGCCGACTCCAGTTCGGCCGGTATCGCAGTCAGCGCCGGTGCCAGCATCAGCACCGCGAAGGGAAGCATGTACTGGACGAGACCGAACAGCACGGCGGGGTAGTTGTAGAGAAGGCGCATCGGCGGCACGCCGACGAGGCCGAGCGCCTCATTCACCATTCCCTGGTTGCCGAGAATGATCAGCCAGCCATAGGCACGTACCACCTGGCCGATGAAGAAGGGAAGGAACAGCGCCACAAGCAGGAACTTGCGCAGGGCCGAAGACGGTGTGCGCACCATCAGATACGCGTAGGGAAAGGCGAAGATCAGCGTGATCACGGTGACAATCACCGCCCCCATCAGGCTGCGCCCGGCGACGGTAGCGAAGAACTTCTCGCTGAGCGCGCGCTGATAGTTCGCGAGCGTGTAGTTCTCCGACATCATGAAGGTGCTGGTGTCCAGCGTTCTCAGGCTCGAGTCGCCGATCTGGATCAGCCCGAGAACCAAAAGTCCCACAAGCACGACTGCCGGCAGCAGCATGAGATAGGGAAGGCCTCGCTGGAAACTTGACGGCCATACGGCGGCCGCAAGGCGCTCGAACACATCCATGACGCGCCACGTCAGCGGATATGCGACACGGGAATGGCGCATGGTACCGGTCCTCGCAATGCAAACAGAAGGCCCGCCGCCAGAGGGGAAGCGACGGGCAAGCGGAGCCTCAGCCCTGCATGATTTCCTTGAACTTGGCGAACCACTGGCTCTCGTTCTCGACCTGCACCTTCGACGAGATGCGGATGAGGTGCTTGAAGTCCTCTTCCGTGGTCGGATAGGACGGATCGCCGACGAGATCGGCCGGCGGCGTCAGGCCCGGGACCACACCCGGCAGACCGAGGCCGTCGAGCCAGACCTGCTGGGCTTCCTTGGTCAGCGCGTGATTGATGTACTGCTTGGCCCAGTACAGTTCGTTCTCCGGCAGACCCTTGGGAATCCAGAGACCGTCAGTATCGAACTTGGCGCCTTCCTCCGGCACAACCCAGGCAAGCTCGATGCCGTTCTTCCTGGCTTCGCGCGCATTGGTGGAGATGGTGCAGGCGGCGTCGATCTCGCCCTTCTGGAACCAGGTGGTGAAATCAGGGTCTTCGCCGAGCAACGGCTGCTGCTCCTTGATCTTGGCGATGAAGTCCCAGGCCGGCTGCATGTTGGCCGGAATGTCCTCCAACTTGCCGCCGCCAGCGACCTGGGCCGGGAAATGGAAGCCGATGCCGTCGTTATAGAGCGCGATGCGGCCCTTCAGCTTGGGATCGAGCAGGTCCTTCCAGGACTTCGGCGCACCGTTCGGGAAAGCGGACGGGCGATAGGCGAGAACGTAAACGTAGCCGTAGGTGTTGACGATTGGATAGCCGTCGAGGCCGACCGGCTTGGCGAGATCGGTTGTGTTCTTCAGGTTCGGCAGGTCGGAGAGATCTTCGGTCACGCCGCGCAGCGCCGACTTGGTCGCGTTCGTCGTCGTGTCCCAGTTGATGTGGATCGGCGGCGTGCGCTTCTGCGCAACCGCGGCCCAGATCTTCGGCTGGATCTCGTTGTCCTCGGTCAGGTCGTGGCGAACGGCGATGCCGGTCATCTTGGTGAAGCTGTCGGAAACGCCGGCCTTCAGGCTGTCGACCCAACTGCCGCCCCAGGCGCGCACGATGATTTCGGAAGGTTTCTCAGGCTCTTGCGCAAAGGCCTTGCTGACGCCGAGCGTCGACAGGCCGGCCGACGCGCCGACGGCGGCCATGGAGCCGAGCAGCGTGCGGCGGCGGATTTGAGCAGACAGGATTTTCTCGTTCGGCATCATATGTTCTCCTCTGAATGGACCGTGCAGCGGTCACTTCTTGAATACATGCATGTCTTTCGCATTCCACCCGAGCCGGACATTCTCGCCCGGACCGAACTGCAGGTGCGATACCGGATCGTGGTTGAACACGCGAAGGATGGCACCACCCAGCACCGGCACCGTCACCTCGTAGACGATCCGCTCGCCTTCGAAAATGGAGTCGGCGACCTGTCCCTCGACAATCGTTTCCAGACCTTCGAGCCCGGCACGCGCAGACGCGATGCGGATCTGTTCGGCGCGGACGGCACCGGAACAGGCAGTACCGGGGACGAGCGGCGCGCCATCGGCAGCAGTGACGCCTGACAGAAGCTGGCCGTTCGATTCGACACTCACCGTCGAGCCGGAAATCGCCGACACCTTGCCGTCGATGAAATTCGTGACGCCGATGAAATTGGCGACGAAGGCGTTGGCCGGCGAACGGTAGGTATGCACGGGCTGGGCCTTCTGCTGGATCTCGCCGCCATCCATGACGATGACTTCGTCCGACACCACCAGCGCCTCGCGCTGGTCGTGGGTGACATTGATCGTGGTGACCCCGAGCTCCTTCTGGATGCGACGGAATTCGAGCTGCATCTCTTCGCGCAGCTTGCGGTCGAGTGCGGCCAGAGGCTCGTCGAGGAGGAGCAGATCCGGCTCGAAAACGAGGGCGCGCGCGATCGCGACGCGCTGCTGCTGGCCGCCCGACAACTCGTTGATCCGCCGGCCACCATAGCCGCCGAGACGGACGAGCTCCAGGTAGCGTTCCACCTTCTCACCGATCGTGCGGGCATCGTGCCGGCGCATCTTCAGCGGAAAGGCGACGTTTTCGGCCGCCGTCATATGGGGGAATAGCGCCAGCTTCTGGAACACCATGCCAATCGCACGCCTGTGCGGGGGCACCGCGCTGACCGGCTGGCCGTTGATAAAAATCTCGCCGCTGGTCGGATTGTCGAAACCTGCGATCATGCGCAGAAGCGTAGTCTTGCCGGAACCGGAAGGCCCAAGGATCGTCAGGAATTTTCCCTTCGGCAAATCGAAGGACGCGCTTCTGACGGCATGGACATCCCCGAAGACCATTCCGACGTCCTTGACGGAGACGGCAATCGCGCCGGCCTTGTGGAGATCGGTGGAAACAATGCCCATGTCATTCCCCTGCTCTTCCCTCTTTCGGGGCGCATCGCGCCACCAAGCCAAGGGCTCGTTTCATCCGACCGGCAGACACTCCCATCCGCCAGCGGGATGGATGATGTATATACATATTGAGCCGACTACCGTCAACGACAATTGCGTAAATATTGCACTTGCGCAAAGAACGCACACAATTTGTGCAGATGCAAAATACACCATCAATCCAGCTTCTGTCTTTGCCCCAGCAGGCAAAAAAGGCAAGCGCGCTGGAAGGGTGAAGGCGCAGTCTTCCGCAACTGCGCCACCGGATATCGAAATCGTGATGACTTTAGATCGAGGAAAGGTAGCCGCCGTCGACGGGTATGCAGTGGCCAGTCACATAGGCTGCCGCCTCGCTGCAGAGGAACACGGCGACACCGCCTATGTCCCCCTCCCCGCCGAAGCGGCCCTGCGGGATCCTTGCCAGCATCCGCGACTGCCAATCCTCGTCCCGATAGAACACCTCCGTCATCGCGGTACGGAAATATCCGGGCGCGATCGCATTGACCCGAATGCGGTGTGGAGCCCATTCCGTCGCAAGCGCCCTTGTCATGCCGAGCAGGCCGGACTTGGATGCACCGTAAGGCACTGCCGTCGGCACGCCCACATAGGACGTCAACGAGCAGAGGTTGACCATCGCGCCGCCGCCCCGCGTCGCCATGATGCGGCCGGCCGCCTGCGCGCAGAAGAAGGCACCCTTCAGGTTGATCGAGAGGATCGTGTCCCAGATCGCCTCGTCGAGGTCCAGCGACGGCTGCACATTCTCAAAACCGGCATTGTTGACGAGGATATCCAGCCCACCCAACTGATCGGCGACTGCGGCCGTCACCGACCGGCAAGATTCCACGTCGCTCACGTCCTGGGCGAGCGCGATGCCTCTGCGTCCCGCCTTCTCGACCAGCGCCACCGTTTCGGCAAGATTCTCGACCTTGCGCGCCGTGACGGCAACATCCGCGCCGGCTTCGGCCAGGGCAACGGCAATCGACTGACCGATACCGCGGCTGGCACCGGTGACAAGAGCCAGACGGCCGGTCAGATCGAAGGTGGGTCGGGTCATGGCTGCTCCTTTTGAAATCCACCACGGGATGACAACACTTTCTCGAAATAATGTCTATACATATATACAGAGGTCGATTCCTGCCCTATGACTTAGGGCAAGATCGCATCCCATGGAGTATGCAATATGGCCGACGTTTCGAGCACCATCCGCGCGGAAGTCCGTTCACTCGCACCATACAATGCCGGGCTGACGCTGGAAGAGGTCCGCACACGTTATCAAGTGGATCGTATCGCCAAACTCGGGTCCAATGAAAATCCCCTCGGCCCTTCGCCGCATCTGCGGACGCTCTTTGCCGACATCGGCGATCTCGCACGCCTCTACCCCGATCCGCAGGGTCGCGCCCTTTGCGCGAAGATCGCCGAGGACTTCGCTGTCGGCACCGGGCAGGTCATTTTGGGAAATGGCTCGGAGGACCTGATTGCGGTCGTCTGCCGCTCGGTCGTGCGCCCCGGCGACACGGTTGCAACGCTCTATCCATCCTTTCCGCTGCACGAAGACTATGCGACGCTGATGGGCGGCATCGTCGAACGCGTGACCGTCGCCGACGATCTGGAAATCGATCTCGACGCGCTGGTCGCCGCCGCGCGCCGAAAGCCGCGCATGCTGATGTTTTCAAACCCGATGAACCCCGTCGGAAGCTGGCTGACCCCGGCGGCGCTCAAGACGGTCATCGAGGCACTGGGCGACGAAACGCTTCTCGTCGTCGACGAAGCCTATGCGGAATATGCGGCCGGCGAGGACTACCCCTCCGCGGTCGACATGCTGCGCGAAACCGGCGGCAACTGGGTCGTCCTGCGCACCTTCTCGAAGGCCTACGGCCTTGCCGGCCTGCGTATCGGCTACGGGATCGTCAGCGGCGCAGATCTGTGCTCGTTCTTCGATCGTGCGCGAACGCCGTTCAATACGAACGCGATCGCACAGGCTTCGGCGATTGCCGCCCTGGCGGACGAGGATCATCTGCGCCTGTCCGTCGAATACGCGATCGGCGAGCGTGAACGGGTCCGCGAAGCTCTGGTGTCGTCCGGCTATCGCATCGCGCCGTCGAAATGCAACTTCCTCTTCTTCGATGCGCGGGAGAACTCGACCGCCCTTGCGGAGGAGCTGTTGAAGCGTGGGGTCATCGTCAAGCCCTGGAAGCAGCAGGGCTTCGACACATTCGTTCGCGCCAGCATCGGCTCGGCGGATGAAAACGACCACTTCCTGGCCGCGCTCGAAGCCATCCGCGCCGGCCGGTAGCCGCCACCCCTCTTACTGCGAGGCCGGAGTGAACCGGGCGACGAGCGCGTGCGTGTCGCCCGGATAGGTGAAGCGAACCTGGGTGATGGGGCCGAGGCCGCTCCACGTACGGCGTTCGACCACGAGGCAGGCCGTACCGCGCGCCACACCCAGAAGTGCTGCCATTTCGGCGGAGGCGGCGACAGCCTGGATGCGGTGCTCGGCCGTGCTCCACGGAACCTGGCTCAGAAGCCAGCGACCGGGCGAAACCTCCTTGAAATCGGCTTCACCCGCCTCCGGAACGTTCTCGAGGTTGATCAGGCGTTCCTCGACGCAGAATTGACGGGGGCCGGCAAAATGCGTGCAGACGATGTCCAGCAGCTTCGTCCCGCTCTGCACCTCGAAGCGCCGCACATCTTCCGCCGACGCCGTTCGCACGGAGCGTCGGGTGACCTGAAAGGAATAGGGCAGGTTCAGCGACTTCACCTCTGCCTCGATATCATGGATCTCGAGGACGGCCGATTGCGCCTGGGGCTGCTTGACGAAGGAGCCGGATTTCTTTCGCCGCTCGATCAGCCCGGCCTTTGCAAGCTGGGTCATCACCTTGTTTACGGTCATGCGCGAGCAGTCGTACTGGTCGGCGAGATCGACCTCGAACGGCAGGCGGTGGCCCGGCGGCCATTCGCCGGAGACGATCTTTCCCTCAATGTCGCCCAAGATGCGCTGATGCAAGGTCGCATCCTTGCCATTCCTGTCCGTCACGTTCGGTCCGCCCTCTCTCTCGCTTTCCGGCTGATGTAACGCAGCGGCGTCCAGAACCGAAACGAATTGTTGCAACCGGTGTGGCCGAGGCCGAACCCGGCAACATGATCATGATCCATCGAACGCGGCTGCAGAATCTACAAGCCCGAGGACAGTTGCTGGATGAACAGTCCGAAGAGCTCCGCCTGGCTGGAAATATTCAGCTTCTGATGGATGTTCTTGCGATGGATCTTCACGGTGCCGGGCGCGATTTTCAGCGTCTCCGCAATCGAGGCGTTCGAGTGGCCCCGCAGGATGAGCGATGTGATCTCCACCTCGCGCGGCGTCAGTATGCCGTTTGTCATCCGGCTCAAGGTATCGTTGATCGGGTCGTGTGCATGGGCCGGCCGTGCGGTCACCGGCGCATAGTCCGACAAGCCCCAGTGGCTTTCCCCAAGTGCGCGCAGCAAAGGCTCGGCGTCGCGTATCGAGGCCAGGTCCTTGCGGCCGAAGGCTGGAGACGCGATTGGACGCGTAAAACTGAAGACGACGCCCGCCCAGTTCACCGGGCGGCACAGAATGCCGATCTCGTCGCGAATGCCGGTCAGGACATAGTGCCGCCGATAATACTCGGAGCTGAAGAAATGGTCGGGCGCCAAGTCTTTCAGCCGCAGAATGCCGCCCCCCTTGCGATCCATTGTGGCGCTGTAGAACGGGTCGAGCAGATAGGGTCCGGAGATGTAGGCGTCGATGACGGTGCGGGCACGTAGCGTATCGATGTTGTGGTAGCAGCAGACCGGCTTGTCGGCGCCGTTATAGCCGAACACCATCAAAATATCGAAATCCACGATCGTAGCAAGCGCAGCCTCCAGCCGATTGCCGAAGGCGTTGGTGCCGATCGCTTCCATGGCCGTGGCGACCGCGCTGTTCCACGCCGCAAACCCCTTGTCCAAGAATTGCCCCTTCGCGTTTCCGAAAGCCGTCAGGCGCAGAGCACGCATGCACCTTCTATCCCCAAGGGGATATTTTCATGCCACAGGGCTCAACTCTAGGCTACCCCACAAGTCGGGAAACAAGCCATGTCGAAATCAAGCAGTCCGTCCACCTTCGAAACCAAACTTCAGGAAATCGGTGCACGTGCCGTTCACATCGGCATGGTGGATCCGGCAGGCGAATTCCGCGACAAGCTGGTTTCGGCCGACAAGGCCGTCAAGCTTGCCGAGCAAGGCTATCCCTTCTGCGAGGTCCTCTATTTCTGGGATATCGCCGAGAACACCTATCGCGACGGCTCGTTCGTCGATCGCCCGGCAAAGTTGTTCGACGATACGATCCGGACCTATCCGTTCGCGCCAAACACCGCGCTCTGCCTTGCGGACTTCTATGGCGAATTCGGCAGGCGCACCCCGCGAAACGTTTGCCTGGCGCAATTGGAGCGTGCCGCCGAACTCGGTTTCGACGTCCTTGCCGCGTTCGAATTCGAATTTTTCGTGTTCGACGAGACGCCTGAGAGCATGCGGGCCAAGCAATATCGCGATCTGACCCATTTCGCGCAGGGTAACCGCACCTACTCGCTGCAGACCTCCGCGCTCCATGGCGATCTCCTGTCGGGGCTGGAACAGACGATGGCGACCATGGGTGTGGCGATCGACGCCATGCATACCGAGCTTGGTCCCGGCTGCTTCGAAGCGCCGCTGAGCTATGCCAGTGGCATCAAGGCCGCCGACGACGCCATGCTCTTTAAGAACTTCGCCCGCGCCTATTTCGCCCGCAATGACAAGACGGTCAGCTTCATGTCGAAGCTGTCGCCAAAGCTGTCGGGCCAGTCCGGCCACCTGCATCTTTCACTCCGCGACGGGGCGGGCAATCCAGTCTTTGCCGATCCGTCGGCGCCGGACGGGATCAGCGCCACGGCGCGGCATTTCCTCGGCGGCCTGCTGAAGTTCATGCCGGAACTTTTGGCGATGTGTTCGTCGACGGTGAATGCCTACAAGCGGCTGGTGCCCGGTGCATGGGCGCCGACGGCTGCGAACTGGGGGGTACAGAACCGTACGGCTGCCGTACGCGTCATCAACGACCAGCCGGCCAGCACCCGTATCGAGTTCCGTGTGCCCTCCGCCGACACCAATCCCTATCTCGCCCTTTCCATGCTGCTCGGCGCCGGCCTCGCCGGCATTCGCGATGGCATCGAGCCGCCGGCAGGCAGCGCCGAGGACTTCTATGCCGCAAGGCCCGCACCGGAGGCGGCGTTCCCGCGCGATCTTCACGAGGCTTCGGCGCGTCTGCGGGCCAGCAAGACAGCGCGTGTGCTGTTCGGCGACGACTTCATCGACAGTTTTACCGAGAACTGCGACGTCGAATTTGCCGAATACCAGCGGCAGGTGAGCGAATGGGAAATCAGACGCTATCTGGGAGTGGTCTGAGCGCCGTCACAACGATCAAAGAAGGAAGGGAAAGATAATGAAAAAGGGAACAGCAGAAACCATGACAGGCACGGCCAGCCGCCGCTCGGTCCTCAAGGGCATGGGCGGCCTCGGCCTTGGCATCGCAGCGGCGAGCAGCGGATTCCTGGCATGGCGTCGCAGCGCATCGGCGGCCGAAAGCCTCAACTACATGTGCTGGGAAGGCTACAATGCCCCAAGCATCCTCGACCCGTTCCAGAAGAACAACGACGTATCGATCGCAATCGATCTGATCACCGACTCGGCCGGCGGCTTCGCCAAGCTCGCTGCCGGTGCGTCTCGCGATTTCGACCTCGTCTCCTCCGACAGCCCCTGGATCCAGCGCATGGGACCGGCCGGCTTCTGCCGCTTCATCGACGACAAGGATTTCGCAGCGCAGTACGAGGATTTCTATCCGCAGTTCCGCGCCCCGTTCGTGCCGCTGCAGTTCGAAGGCAAGGCAACGGGCCTTCCGACGCGCTGGGGATGGGTCGGCCCGACCGTCAACACCAAGTTCGACAAGCTGGAAACCTGGTCGAGCTATGCGCCGGTCTTCGACCCGGCCTACAGGGACAAGATCTGCCTGCTGGACTGGGGTGACTGGCCGATCATGCCGCTCGCGCTCTATGCCGGCGTCAATCCTTACGAGGAACTCGACCAGGCCGCACTCGACGAGGTGCGCAAGGTACTGCGCGCAGCCTTCAAGAATACCCGCGCCATCGTTGCCGACCTTGCCGTCGCGCAGAAAGGTCTCCTCGACGGCTCCTTCCGCGCCCTGATCGGCGGCGGCACGTACTGCACCTCGTCGCTGCGCATCAAGGGTCACGACTACATCCAGTCCATCGTCCCCGAACCGAAGGACGGCCTGAAGCAGGGCATCATCTGGATGGAAGCGACCGGCCTGATCGACAACGGCAAGAACACGCAGGTCGCGGCCGACTTCCTGAAATATATCGTTTCGCCGGACGTGGCCAAGCAACTCGCGATCACCGACGCAACCTGCAACCTCGTACCCAACAGCAAGGCCGAAGCGCTGTTTTCGGAAGAGGAGAAGAAGGCGTTGCAGATGGACTACATGTGGACGGCCTGGGACAACAGCCAGTTCCACACGGTCGCGCCGAACATCGACGACATGCTGGCGATCTGGCAGGAAGAACTCGCCGCCCGCTGAACCTGAGCGTATCGAACCCGACAGGCCTGCCTTCCATGGCCGGCCTGTCCATACCTGTTGCAGATATCAAGGACATCGAGCTTGGTCAGCCCCATCATCGACGCCGCCGGGATTGTGAAGGACTACGGTTCGGCGCGCGCGCTTCACGGCGTCTCGCTGCAGGTCGGCGCCGGCGAATTCGTAGCACTCGTCGGGCCCTCCGGTTGCGGAAAGACGACGCTTCTCAAGATCCTCGCCGGATTCGAGGAGCCGACCGACGGCCGCCTGGAAATCGAAGGAAAAGACATGCGCGGCGTCCCGGCGGCAAGCCGGCCGACGCGCATGGTCTTCCAGAAGCTGGCCCTCTTCCCGCACAAGACCGTGGCCGACAATATCGGGTTTCCGCTGAAGCTGCAGAAGGTGCCGGTCGCGGAGACAAACGACCGCGTGCGCGGCATGCTCGACCTGATGCATCTCAGGCCGGACTATCTCCAGCGCTATCCGGCCCAGCTTTCGGGGGGAGAGCAGCAGCGCGTGGCGCTGGCGCGTGCGCTGGTTTCAAGGCCCGGCGTGCTCCTGCTCGACGAACCGATGAGTGCGCTCGACGCCAAGCTGAAGAAATCCCTCCAGGCCGAACTGAAGAAGCTGCATCGCGAGCTCGGCACCAGTTTCGTGCTCGTCACGCACGACCTGGAAGAGGCGATGATGCTCGCCGACCGTATCTGTGTCATGCACGGCGGTCACGTGGTCCAGGTCGGCACGCCGGCCGACATCTACTATCGGCCGGCCAACATGTTCGTCGCCGGCTTCATCGGTGAGACCAACTTCCTGCCCGTCGACGCCGTCCGCGCAGGAAACGGCGCGCAGGTCACGTCCCCGCTCGTCCCCGGCGCCGGCGCTGAAATCGCAGCGGAACATATCGCACCGTCCCTGTCCGAAAAGGGAACCGCGCTGCTGGTCCGGCCGGAGAGCATCCGCATCGTGCGCAACGACGCGACCGCCGCCGAATGGACGCTGGAGGGCGTGGTGGAGGAGTACTTCATCAAGGGCTCCTCGACGCAGTACCGCATCCGCGTGCGCGGCCTAGAGGCGGCCGTGATCGTCGACCTTGCCGGCTCGATCGTGCTGCCAGCCCGCGTCGGCGAGACGGTCCGCATCGGTTTTGATCCCACCCAGGCATTCCTGCTGTCGGAGTGATCATGAAGATCGAAGTCAAATCCTGGAAGGATCCGGTTCTGCTTGCCGCCGTGGCGCCGCTTGCGGTCGTCATGATCGCTTTCTTCCTCGTGCCGCTCGTGATGACGGCGGTGCTGACCTTCCAGACCACGCAGTACTACCGCCTCGCCTGGAGCTGGGACCTCAAGATCTGGACGGAGGTTTTCTCCAAGCCGCACTACTGGACGATCATGCTGCGCACGGTCGTCATGGCGCTGGTGTGCGTGGCGATTTGCATTGCCATCGCCTTTCCGGCAGCCTATGCGCTGGCAACCCGGCTGAAGACCTTCAAGACCCAGATCCAGATCCTCATCATCTTCGCCTTTCTCACCGACGCGGTGCTCAAGACCTTCGGCTGGATTCTCATCCTCGACAAGAACGGGGTGGCGAACTGGCTGCTGATGCATGTCGGCTTTCCGCCGGATGCGCTGAACCTCCTGTTCACGCCGGCCGGCACGATGATCGGCATGGTCTACAACCTCGTCGCCTACCCGATGTTCACCATCTACCTGTCTCTGGTGCGCATCGATCGCGATCTGGTGCTTGCAGCCTATGATGCCGGGGCTTCGCGCCTCAGGACCTTCTTCGAGGTGACGTTGCCGCTGTCGCGTCCCGGGCTCTATTCCGGTGCGGTGCTGGTGTTCGTGCTCAGCCTCGGGGCCTTCCTGGAACCGAAGGTTCTGGGCGGCGGCACGGCGCCGCTCGCCTCCGAACTCATCCGCCAGAGCTTCGAGACGCGCGTGAACTGGCCGCTGGGGGCCGCACTCACCATGGTCCTCATCGTCACCGGCGCGCTGATGCTGGGGCTCTCGTCCGCCTTCGCGCTGCGCCGCCGTTCCGCTCCCGGGAGGCCGGCATGAACGCCCAGCGCTTTCGCAACGCACTCGTCGACACGCTGCTCGTCGGAACGGTGGTCCTGCTGCTGCTGTTCTTCTACGCGCCCATCGCGACGCTGGTTGCGTTCTCCTTCACGTCGAGCCGCGTGCTGACGCTGCCGATAGAGAGCTTCTCGCTTGCCTGGTACGGCGAACTGTTCAGCAAGCCGGATTTCCTCCCGGCCGTCCGCAACTCGGCTGCGGTCGCCGCGGTCTCGACTCTCTTTGCCACCGTGCTGGGCACCGCTGGAGCCGTCGCCTGGATCCGCTACCGCTTCCGCATGCAGGCCGCCTTTCGCGCACTTACCTTCGCGCCGCTGCTCTTCCCTCAGCTGCTGCTCGGCGTCGTCATGCTCCTGTGGTTCTCGGTGCTCGGCAGCTGGCTCGGCTTTTCGAACGGCCTCTTCACCGTCATCATCGGGCACGTCGTCTACATCACGCCGTTTGCACTGGTCGTCGTGGCCGTTCAGGTCTACGGCTTCGACGAGACGCTCGAGGACGCGGCGCGCGATGCCGGGGCGAACGGCTGGCAGGTGTTCCGCGAGGTTACGTTCCCGCTTTTGTGGCCGGGCATCTTCTCCGCCGCCATCTTCGCCTTCCTTCTCTCCTGGGGAAACTTCTACATTTCCTATTCGCTCGCAGGAACCGCCCGCACGCTGCCGATCTTCGTCTACAGCGGCATCGCCGTCGGCTCGTCGCCGATCTATCCGGCGCTGGCGACCCTCAATCTCGTGCCCGCATTGCTGCTTGTCGTTACCGCCGAAGTCTTTCGCCGGCGAGCGCTGAAGCGCCAGTCCTCCGGCAATCCAGCCTCCTGAAAACAAGGTCTGTCCCATGCCCCTCGATACGCCCGCCACATCTGCCAACTGGAGTTTTCCGACCGCCGTGCGCTTCGGCAACGGCCGCATCGCCAGCCTCGGCGAGATGGTGCGCGAACTCGGCGGCAGCCGGCCGCTCGTCGTCACCGATGCCGGCCTGAAGGATCTCTATCCCGTTCAGCGCACCCTTGAAGCGTTGAACTCCGCAGGTCTGCCAGCCGCACTCTACTCCGGCGTCAAGCCCAACCCGACGGGCAGTAATGTCGCTGACGGCGTCGAGGCTTTCCGCAGTGGAGACCACGATCTGGTGGTCGCGATCGGCGGCGGCAGCGCTCTCGATGCGGCAAAGGCCATCGCCTTCATGGCGCGGCAGACGGTACCGATGTGGGATCTGGAGGATATCGGCGACAACTGGAGGCGCGCCGAGACGAAAAATCTCGTTCCCGTGATCGCGATCCCGACAACCGCCGGCACGGGCTCGGAGCTCGGCCGTTCCTCCGTGATCACGCACGAGACGGAAAAGCGCAAGGTCATCGTCTTCCATCCGCGGATGATGCCCGACGTCGTCGTGATGGACCCGGAATTGACCCTCGGCCTGCCGGCCCACATCACCGCCGCTACCGGCATGGACGCGCTGTCGCATGCACTGGAAGCCTTCAGCGCACCTTCCTTCCACCCTATGGCCGAAGGCATTGCGCTCAACGCGCTACGTCTCATCCGCAAATGGCTTCCGGTCGCCGTCCATCACGGGGACGACCTCGGGGCGCGCGGACAGATGCTCACCGCCTCGGGCATGGGCTGTGTCGCCCTGCAGAAGGGTCTCGGCGCAATCCACGCGCTCGCCCACCCGCTCGGCGCGCTCCACGACGCCCACCACGGCCTGCTGAATGCCGTGCTGATGCCCTATGTGATCGAATTCAACACGCCTGCAATCGACGACAAGCTCGAATTGCTCGCCCGTTTCCTCGACCTGCCGCGCAAGGATGCGACAGGTGTGGTCGACTGGATCGTCGAGTTGCGCCGCGACCTTTCCATTCCGGAAAAGCTGTCGGGCATGGGCCTGACGGAAATCGACGTGGACAAGGTTGCAACCATGGGCGTCGCCGATCCGTGCGCCGGCGGCAACCCCGTGCCGCTCGACACCGCCGGGCTGAAGAAGATCCTGGCCGCCGCCGCATAGGAAACCGCAAAGCGGGCGACAAAGTTGCGCGCCCCTGACGACAGGCCTCAGCCAGCCATCAGGGCCTGCATTGCACCGATGAAGCGCTTGCGGATTTCACCGCGAGCGACGTGCCTGCCGCCAACGACCTGCCGCTTGCCCCGGGCCCAGACCGTGTCGACGGTGACGTCGCCGCCAAAGATCCAGTTGTCGATCAACTGGTCTTTAGCGAGATAGGGCGCGCTTGAGACATCGAGCGCGACGATGTCCGCAGGCGCGCCGACAGCGAGCCCCGTCTTCGATGCGAGTGCCACGCCCGCGCCGGCCACGGCCGCCTCAAAGAGGCGCCGGCCGGTCGAGCCGTTCGGCTCGGCGATGACGTTGCGGGCTCTGAGCGAGAGGCGTTGCGAATATTCCAGCTGCCGCAGTTCTCCCGGCAGGGAGATCAGCACGTTGGAATCCGATCCGATCCCCAAGCGGCCGCCGCTGGACAGGAAATCGGCCGCGGCGAAGGTGCCGTCGCCGAGATTGGCTTCGGTGATCGGGCAAAGCCCGGCCACCGCCCCGCTCGCCGCCATATCGGCTGTTTCCTTTTTCGTCAGGTGCGTGGCATGGATCAGGCACCAGCGATCGTCGACCGACGCATTCTCCAGCAGCCATTCCACGGGGCGGGCGCCGGACCAGGCAATGCAGTCTTCCACTTCCTTCGTCTGCTCGGCCACATGGATATGGACCGGCCCGCCGGCGGCCAGCGGCAGGACGGCTGTCAGTTCCTCGGCCGTCACGGCCCGCAGGCTGTGCGGGGCGATCCCGAGTTGCATGCCGGCCAGACGAGGCTGCATCTTGCGGCAGGCTTCCATCAGCCGGCTGAAGCTTTCGAGCGAGTTGATGAAGCGGCGCTGGCCGTCGATCGGTGCGGCACCGCCGAAACCGGAGTGAGCATAGAAGACAGGCAGAAGGGTGAGGCCGATTCCGGTATCCGCGCTCGCCGCGGCAACACGCTCTGCGAGCTCGGCGATATTGGCATATGGCTTACCGTCATGATCATGGTGCAGGTAGTGGAACTCGCCGACGCGGCAGAAGCCGGCCTCCAGCATTTCCATGTACAGCTCGGCGGCCACCGCCTCGACCTGCTCCGGCGTCATCTTCAGCGCAAAGCGGTACATGACGTTGCGCCAGCTCCAGAAGCTGTCGTCGGCCGGGCCGCGCAGCTCCGTCAGACCGGACATCGCGCGCTGGAAGGCATGGCTGTGCACATTGCCCATGGCCGGGACGAGAACCGCGTGGCGCAGATCGAAAGCCTCAGCCTCGACGTTGATCTCGATGGCGGAGATGGCACCCTCATCCATCGTCAGGCGCACATCGGAAGCCCAGCCTTCCGGCAAGAGCGCGGATGCCGCGTGAAGCGTCGTGGCAGCTGATTTCGTCATCTTTGTCCGTTCTCCCCTTGCGGCAATCCATTCCGGGACGGAACATGACGCCGAAAAATATCCTTGTCAGGCGTTTAATATGTATATACATGTTTTGACGCA
The DNA here is from genome assembly GCF_013378445.1 of Mycoplana rhizolycopersici. Lineage (GTDB taxonomy): Bacteria > Pseudomonadota > Alphaproteobacteria > Rhizobiales > Rhizobiaceae > Mycoplana > Mycoplana rhizolycopersici. The sequence continues at coordinate 113,805 of NZ_JABXYK010000004.1, read as the reverse complement.
ATGAAAGGCGCAATCGATGTGCGGGACCGAAAACTTGACCGACATCTTCTCTGATACTTTGGATAAAAGCTCCGGCGTCACGCTCTGGACCAACGCCCGGCTTGCGACGTTCGCCGAAGGCTCCGACGGAATGGGAGTAGTCGAGCACGGCGCGATCGCCGCAAAGGACGGTGTGATCGTCTTTGTCGGCGCGACCTCCGATCTGCCTGAGGATTTGAAAGCAGGTGCCATGATCGTCGATTGCGGCGGTCGGTGGATCACGCCGGCGTTGATTGATTGCCATACGCACCTCGTCTTCGGTGGCGATCGCGCGATGGAGTTCGAGATGCGTCTTGCCGGCGCCACCTATGAAGAGGTGGCACGCGCCGGCGGCGGCATCGTCTCCTCCGTCACGGCGACCAATGCGCTCTCCGTCGACGGCCTCGTCGCGGCAACGCTGCCAAGGCTCGACACCCTCCTGGCCGAAGGCGTCTCGACCATCGAGATCAAATCCGGATACGGGCTTTCCATCGACGGCGAGCTCAACATGCTGCGCGCCGCACGCGCGCTCGAAAAGATCCGGCCGGTACGCATCGTCACCTCCTATCTCGCAGCGCACGCGACGCCCGTCGAATACAAGGGCCGCAATGGCGACTATATCGCCGATGTCGTGCTGCCCGGCATGGAAAAGGCGCACGCGGAGGGGCTTGTCGATGCGGTGGACGGCTTTTGCGAGGGCATCGCTTTTTCCGTCGATGAGATGCGCATCGTCTTCGACAAGGCAAAGGCGCTCGGCATTCCGATGAAGCTGCACGCCGAGCAGTTCTCCAATCTCGGTGGGGCGAAGATGGCGGCCTCCTATGGCGCACTGTCGGCCGACCACGTCGAATATCTGGATGCAGAGGGCGCAGAGGCAATGGCAAGGGCCGGTACCGTCGCCGTGTTGCTCCCCGGCGCCTTCTACGCCATCAACGAGACGCAGAAGCCGCCGATGCAGTGGCTCCGCGACGCCGGCACGTCGATCGCGATCGCGACTGATTGCAATCCCGGCACGTCTCCGCTCACCTCGATGCTCCTCGCCATGAACATGGCCGCCACCCTGTTCCGCCTGACGGTGGACGAATGCCTTGCAGGTGCGACGCGCGAGGCGGCCCGCGCCCTTGGGCTTCTCGGCCAAGTCGGCACTCTGGAGGTCGGAAAATCGGCCGACCTGGCGATCTGGAATATCGAGCGGCCGGCGGAGCTCGTCTACCGCATCGGCTTCAACCCTCTCCATTCCCGCATCTTCCGGGGGCAACAGGTATAAGATGACGATCACGCTTCATCCTGGTCGGGTCACACTCGCCGAACTCGCCGACATCTATTGGAACAACGGCTCGGCCAGGCTGGACCCGTCCTTCGACGCCGCCGTGCTGAAGGGCGCCGCGCGGATCGCCGAGATCGCCTCCGGCAATGCGCCGGTCTACGGCATCAATACCGGTTTCGGTAAGCTCGCCTCGATCAAGATCGACAGCGCCGATCTTACCACCCTGCAACGCAACCTTATCCTGTCGCATTGCTGCGGGCTGGGTGCGCCGCTGCCGGAAAACGTCGTGCGCCTGATCATGGCGCTGAAGCTCATTTCCCTCGGCCGCGGCGCCTCCGGCGTCCGGATAGAGCTTATCCGGCTCATCGAGGGGATGCTCGAAAAGGGCGTCATCCCGGTCATCCCGGAAAAGGGCTCGGTCGGCGCCTCCGGTGACCTTGCGCCGCTGGCGCATATGTCGGCAACCATGATGGGCGAAGGCGAGGCTTTCTTCGGTGGCGAGCGCATGGCTTCCCGCCACGCGCTGGACAAGGCCGGACTGGTGCCGGTCGTGCTGGCAGCAAAGGAAGGGCTGGCGCTGATCAACGGTACGCAGACCTCGACGGCGCTGGCGCTCGCCGGCCTGTTCCGCGCCCATCGCGCAGCCCAGACGGCACTCGTCACCGGTGCATTGTCGACCGATGCGGCCATGGGTTCGTCCGCGCCCTTCCATCCCGACATTCATGCCCTGCGCGGCCACCGGGGCCAGATCGACGCGGGCGCAGCCTTGCGCCGGTTGCTCGAAGGCTCGGAGATCCGCGAAAGCCATATCGAGGGCGACGAACGGGTGCAGGACCCCTATTGCATCCGCTGCCAGCCGCAGGTCGACGGTGCCTGCCTCGATCTTCTGCGCTCGGTCGCCCGGACACTGGAGATCGAAGCCAACGCGGTGACTGACAATCCGCTCGTGCTCTCCGACAATGAGGTCGTTTCCGGCGGCAATTTCCACGCCGAACCGGTGGCCTTTGCCGCCGACCAGATGGCGCTTGCCATATGCGAGATCGGCGCGATCGCGCAGCGGCGTATCGCACTCCTCGTCGATCCCGCGCTTTCCTACGGCCTGCCGGCATTTCTGTCGAAGAAGCCGGGACTCAACTCCGGTCTGATGATCGCCGAAGTCACATCGGCTGCCTTGATGAGCGAGAACAAGCAGATGTCGCATCCGGCCTCGGTCGACTCGACGCCTACTTCCGCCAATCAGGAAGACCACGTGTCGATGGCCTGCCATGGCGCGCGCCGCCTTCTGGCCATGACGGAGAACCTGTTCGGGATTCTCGGTATCGAGGCGCTGGCTGCCGTTCAGGGCGTCGAGCTTCGCGGGCCACTCAAGACCAGCCCTGAGCTGGAGAGGGCCGTCGCGGTGCTGCGCTCGGCGGTGCCCACGCTCGAAGGGGACCGATACATGGCACCGGATCTGGCCGCCGCGTCCAGTCTCGTTGCATCCGGCGCGCTCGTCGCCTCCATTTCCGCCGGCATCCTGCCGGTGCTGGAGGGTTGAGGCGATGGAAAGCTTTGAGGTCAAGCAGGGTACATCGCCGGTCATTCTCGGACTGCCGCATACCGGAACACACGTCCCGCCGGATATCTGGGAGCGCCTGAACGACAACGGGCAGATGCAGGCCGATACCGACTGGCATATTCATGAGCTCTACGACGGCCTTCTCGCCGATGCGACGACGGTTCGCGCGACGTTCCATCGCTACGTCATCGATGCGAACAGGGACCCGTCGGGCGCCAGTCTCTACCCGGGCCAGAACACGACCGGCCTTGTGCCGGAGACGGATTTCGACGGCAAGCCGATCTGGAGGGACGGCGCCGAGCCTAACATCGAGGACATCGCCGCACGGGCCGCGGCCTTCCATGCCCCCTATCACGCAGCGCTCGCGGCGGAGATCGAACGGGTCAAGGCAATCCACGGCATAGCCATTCTCTACGACTGCCATTCCATCCGCTCGCACATACCCTTCCTCTTCGAGGGCAGGCTTGCCGATTTCAATATCGGCACCGACAACGGCGCGACCTGCGATCCGGCAATCGAACGTATCGCCGTCGAAGTCACGTCGGCCGCAGCCGGCTATACGAGCGTTCTCAACGGCCGCTTCAAGGGCGGCTGGACGACCCGGCACTACGGGCAGCCTGGACTGGGGGTACATGCCATTCAGATGGAACTGGCACAATCCACCCATCTTTCCGCGGAAGCCCCACCTTTCGCTTATGATACGAATAAGGCTACGCGCCTGCGCATCCATCTCAAGGACATCCTTTCCCGTATCGAGCGCCGCGCGCCCGAACTTGCGAAATAATTTCTGGAGCAAGACGCCATGACCAATCCCCGCCACAACATTCGCGACGTTCGCGCACCGCGCGGAACCGAACTGAACGCGAAAAGCTGGATGACAGAAGCGCCGCTGCGCATGCTGATGAACAATCTCGACCCGGACGTCGCCGAGAACCCGCACGAACTGGTCGTCTATGGCGGCATTGGTCGCGCGGCACGGACCTGGGACGACTTCGACCGCATCGTCGCGACCTTAAAGACATTGACGGAGGACGAGACGCTGCTCGTCCAGTCCGGCAAACCGGTCGGCGTTTTCCGGACGCACAAGGACGCTCCCCGCGTACTTATCGCCAACTCCAACCTCGTGCCGCACTGGGCCACGTGGGACCATTTCAACGAGCTGGATAAGAAGGGCCTTGCCATGTACGGCCAGATGACGGCCGGCTCATGGATCTATATCGGCACGCAGGGCATCGTTCAGGGCACCTACGAAACATTTGTCGAGGCCGGGCGCCAGCATTATGACGGCAATCTCAAGGGCAAGTGGATCCTGACGGGCGGCCTCGGCGGCATGGGCGGCGCCCAGCCGCTCGCGGCCGTCATGGCCGGCGCCTGCTGCCTGGCCGTCGAGTGCGACGAAACACGCATCGATTTCCGCCTGCGCACCCGCTACGTCGATGAAAAGGCAAAGACGCTCGACGAAGCCCTCGCGCTGATAGACAAGTGGACGAAGGCCGGCGAAGCCAAATCCGTCGGGCTGCTCGGCAATGCCGCGGAGATCTTCCCGCAACTGGTCGAACGCATGAAGGCTGGCGGGCCGCGCCCCGACATCGTGACCGACCAGACCTCCGCGCATGATCCATTGAACGGCTACCTGCCGATCGGCTGGACGGTGGCCGAACACAAGGCCAAGCGCGAGAGCGATCCCAAGGCTGTCGAAGCGGCCGCCCGCGCCTCGATGAAGGTGCATGTGGAGGCCATGGTCGCCTTCTGGGATGCCGGCGTGCCTACGCTCGACTACGGCAACAACATCCGCCAGGTGGCGAAGGACGAGGGCCTGGACAACGCGTTTGCCTTCCCGGGCTTCGTGCCGGCCTATATCCGCCCGCTGTTCTGCCGCGGCATCGGCCCGTTCCGCTGGGCGGCCCTTTCCGGCGATCCGCAGGACATCTACAAGACCGATGCCAAGGTGAAGGAACTGCTGCCGGACAACAAGCACCTGCACAATTGGCTGGACATGGCCCGCGAGCGGATTTCCTTCCAGGGCCTGCCGGCGCGCATCTGCTGGGTCGGCCTCGGCGACCGCCACCGCCTGGCGTTGGCTTTCAACGACATGGTCAGAAGCGGAGAACTTTCGGCCCCGATCGTCATCGGCCGCGATCACCTCGATTCCGGTTCGGTCGCCTCGCCGAACCGCGAAACGGAAGCGATGAAGGACGGCTCGGATGCCGTTTCCGACTGGCCGCTGCTGAACGCCCTGCTCAACACCGCCTCGGGAGCCACCTGGGTCTCGCTCCATCATGGCGGCGGCGTCGGCATGGGCTTTTCCCAGCACTCCGGCGTCGTGATCTGCGCCGACGGAAGCGACGACGCGGCCAAGCGTCTGGAGCGCGTGTTGTGGAATGACCCGGCGACCGGCGTCATGCGCCATGCCGATGCCGGCTACGACATCGCGTTGGACTGCGCCAAGGAAAAGGGTCTCCGCCTGCCGGGCATCCTCGGCAACTGATGAGCGAGCACGAAGGCCCTTCAGCCAGAGGGCCTTTCAATCCTGACGGAGGAGCCCCGTGAAATTTCTGCGCTACGAGGATCAACGGGCCACCCCTTGGAAGAACGGGGGCGGCGTCACACGCGAAATCGCGGTCAGGTCGGATCCCGCCGTCCTACCGGAGTTCCTTTGGCGCGTCAGCATGGCGACCGTAAGCCAGCCCGGGCCGTTCTCGCGATTTGAGGGCATCGATCGCACGATTGCGGTTCTGAAGGGGGCCGGTATCGTTCTGCACGCTTCCGATGGCGACACGCTCCTGACGCGGGACGCAGGACCCCATTCGTTCGATGGCGAAGCGGCCGTCACGGCGTCGATCGTCAGCGGCGAGACGACGGATCTTAACGTCATGACCCGGCGGGGACAGTTCGAACACCGGATCGAAAAACTGGTCTTCGACCACGCGATCGCGATCGACGGCGAGACGGACGAGACGCTGATCGTCTTCAACAGCAATGTGACGGCCAAACTTGCGGAAGGGCTTTTCGCGGGCCAAGCGCTCGACGGGATTGGCGACATCCCGCGGGGAGCCCGGGTGTATTTGACGCCCGAGGACCGCGGGGAAGTTTACGTCATACGAATCGAGCGACGTTGACAGCGGCCGTGCCGCGATCATCTCTCAGGACAAACCGGGCGCGCGAACTTCGGGTAGAGGGTGCCACCATGGCCGCTGCCGCCCTGGTTCTCCCGCAACCCGATCATCAGGGCACTCTCCATGTTGAATGCCGCACGTACTGACGCTATATTGCGTCTGATCTAAAGGCTCCGCAGGAGAAATCTGATGGGACTCGCACAGTATGCGGACAACGGCTTGTTCGCCCCGCGCAAGATCGCGGAAGCCTTTCGCACCACAAGCGAAGAGGTCGCGCGCACCGCAGGCCTTGGCAGGGATGCCATCCAGCGAAAGGATCGGGTGAAATCCGACCGGACGCAGAGGCGGCTGCGCGAAATGATCGAGGTCGTCAACAAGGTCGAGGTTCGCTTCGGCTCGGCCCTCATCGCCTATGCCTGGTATCGCTCAGAACCGCTGCCCGGATTTTCGGGCCAGACGGCCATGCAACTGGTTCAGAGCGGCCGTGCCGACGAGGTGTTGGAATATATCGACGCGGTCGACGCCGGCGTGCACGCCTAGGGTCGCGGTCTTGCACTACGTCGGAATGCTCTATCGCGCATTGAACCCGGTCTACGCCCGCCAGCCGCTTTCCGGCCGCGGCGCCGAACTGTATGGCGGCCGGTTCAACGCGAAGGGCGTGCCCGCGCTCTACACCTCGCTCTCCGTCATGACGGCGCTTCGGGAAGCCAACCAGGTCGGAAACCTCCAGCCGACGACGCTCGTCTCCTACGAGGCCGATATCGACCACGTCTTCGACAGTCGCGACGAAACTGCGCTCGCAAAGTTCGGAATGGATGCCGCGCGCCTTGCCGATACGACGTGGCGCGATCAGATGAAGCATGCCGGCGAAGCCCGTACGCAAAGCTTCGCCCGGCGCCTTGCAGAGGAAGGCTTTCACGGCCTCCTCGTGCGCAGCTATGCCCCCGGCGCCACGACCGGCGATCTCAACCTCATCCTCTGGTCATGGAGCGACAGCGCCCCGGCGCGCCTGCGTCTTGTGGATGACGAGAACCGGCTCTCCCGCTAGCTCGGCAAACCGTCTCGCCACCTCAGCACCGCAAGTTCGCGGATGACAGCCATGCGATGCAACAATATACAGTCAATTCGCACGGCATGATCCAAAGGCGCAGCAATGACCGACTGGCTTCCCGACCTGACCCGTAGCAGCAGCCCGCGCTACATCGCCATCGCCGATCTCATAGAGATGGACCTGCGCGACGGCACGCTTGCAGCCGGCGATCGGCTGCCGCCGCAGCGCGAACTTGCGCGCCGCCTGAGCATCGATTTCACGACGGTCGCGCGCGGTTACGTCGAGGCGCGCAAGCGGGGCCTCGTCGATACGCAGGTCGGCCGAGGCACCTTCGTGACCGGCCGCACGTCGCACAAGAAACGTCACTTCGAGACCGGCACTTTCGATTCGGATCCCCGCCGCACCGCCGCGGCCGATCTCTCGATGAACCTGCCGCCGGAGCCGGAAGATCCCGGCTTGCTGGAGCGGATGCGCGCGGGACTTGGCGCGGTCGCTGCCGACCTCGTGCCGCTGCTGCGCTATCAGGAATTCGGGGGCGCAGAGATGGACAAGGAGGCGGCGGCCCTGTGGCTCGCCCGCCGTGGTATCTCCGCACCGACCGAGCGCATCTTCATCGCACCCGGCGCGCATCCAGCGCTCCTGGCGATCGTCGGCACGCTGGCAAAGCCCGGCGAGACGATCCTGTCGGAAAAGATCACCTATCCCGGCATCCGCTCCATTGCCGCGCAGTTGCGCCTGCAGATCGCGGGATTGCCGATGGACAAGCAAGGCATTTTGCCCGACGCGCTGGAAGCGGCGTGTCGGGACCGGGCCCCGAAAGCCCTCTATCTCAATCCGACGCTGCAGAACCCCACAACGCTGACGATGTCCTCCGAGCGCCGTGCAGCGATTTGCGCCATCGTGGACCGCTTCGGCATTCCGATCGTGGAAGACGACGCCTATGGTTTCGTGTCCCCCGATGCGCCTGCGCCGCTCGCCGACTTCGCGCCCGATCTCACTTGGCACATTGCGGGGCTATCGAAATGCATCGGCGCCGGCTTGCGGCTTGCCTATGTCCTGGCGCCGGCAACGAAGGCGCCTTGGCCCTTCATCGCCGCCATGCGCGCCAGCAACGTCATGGCCTCGCCGTTGAACATCGCACTGCTGACGCGCTGGATCGAGGACGGCACGGCCGACGATCTTCTGCAATTCGTCCGCACCGAAGCCGCTCACCGGCAGGAAGTCGCGGCCAGCCTGCTGTCGGCCGAAACCTATAGCGCCGCCCCGCAGAGCTTCAACATCTGGCTGACGCTGAGAAACGGCTGGAACCTGTCGAATTTCACGGCACACATGCGCTCGTCCGGCATCAGCGTCGTGGCGAGCGACGCTTTCACGGTCGAAGGTCCCGCGCCGGAAACGGTCCGCGTGTGCCTGGGCGGGCCGATCGGTCGCGACCGCCTCGCTGGTGCCCTCGGCTTCATGGCCCATTCGCTTGCGGGGCCGCCCGAGATGACCGGCTCTTTCTTCTGATCGACCGGAATCCTTTTCACCACCTGTCAGGCTGCGACATTATCGCAGATTTGAATGCATTCGCTTCATGCTATTATCCATTCAATCTTGATGGAGACATACAATCATGTCCATGCAATATCCCGCCTTGCCGCCGATGCAGACCGGTGTTCGTGGCCGTTGTCCGCGTTGCGGGGAAGGCCATCTGTTCGACGGCTTCCTGGCGCTGCGCCCCTCCTGCGAGGCCTGCGGGCTCGACTATTCCTTCGCCGATCCGGCCGACGGCCCGGCGTTTTTCGTGATCTGCTTTGCCTGCGTTCCGAGCGTGCTGCTGGGCGTCTGGCTGGAGGTGACCTTCGCGCCCGCCCTCTGGGTGCACTTCCTCGTCACCGCGCCGTTCATGCTCCTGACCTGCATTCCGCCGCTGCGGCCGCTGAAGGGCTGGCTCGTTGCCAGCCAGTATTTCTACAAGGCAGAGGAGGGCAAGCTCGCGCGGCGAGAGAGTGTCAGCTAGACCTTTGCCCGCGTTTCATCGCTAGTCCGCTGGACACGCCTTGAGCGCCTTTGCTTCGGGATTCCCGCCTGCCTTGGTCAAACGGAATCCGCTTCCGGACAAATGCCTTGGCTCCGCGGATGGCAGGACGATCTCAGGCTGCGTTCTGTTCACCATCGGGCAGAAGCTCCAAGGAAATTTCGCGCAGCAGCGCCGCGATCTCCTTCAGGAACTGGCTCATCGCAGAACTGCGACGCCAGCACAGCGCCAGGCGACGGCTCGGCGCCGGATCGTTGAACCGCAGCAAGCTTATCTGCGCCGACGCCGGGCTGCGGGCGGCGAGCTCGGGAAGCAATGTCATCCCCACCTCCGCCCCGACCATCTGGCGCAGCGTTTCCAGGCTCGTGGCGCGGAACGAGGCCCGCTCCGCCGCTCCCGAGACGCGGCAGACGTCGAGCGCCTGATCGCGCAGGCAATGCCCCTCCTCCAGCAGCATCAGGTCGTAGCCGCCAAGCTCGTTCAACGCGAGCGTATCGCGGCGCGCCAACGGGTGCCTCGCCGGCACGGCCAGCAGGAAGCGCTCCTCGAACAGAAATTCCACCTGCAGCCGCTCGTCCTCGATCGGCAGCGCCAGCACGGCCGCGTCGAGCTTGCCTTCGCGCAAACGCGCAAGCAGGTTCTCGCTCTTCTCCTCCAACAGGAGGAGTTCGAGTTGCGGGTAGCGTTCCCGGAGCCTAGGCACGACGTGTGGCAGCAGATAGGGCCCGAGCGTCGGGAAGATGCCGAGCCGCAGCGATCCAATCTCCGGGTTGCGGCAGCTCAGCGCCGCCCGGCGCATTTCCTCGACCTCCCCCATGATCCGCCGCGCCCGCGCCACGGCATCGCGACCGAACGGGGTCAGCATGACCGAGCGCGGCGTGCGCTCGATCAGCGCCGCCCCGAGATGGTCTTCCAGCTTGCGGATCTGTGTCGAAAGCGTCTTCTGACTGACACGGCATACCTCGGCCGCGCGGCCAAAATGCCGATGATCGGCAAGGGCGATGAGGTATTCCAGCTCGCGCAGGGTCATGGCGGCATCAATCCTTCGCACGCAGGCGCCCGCAGGATCCGGTCCGGCGGGCGCCGAGCGCGACATTCAAACAGGTAAGCGCCACTCCAATGGGGTGGCGCGCCGATCGATCAGGCGGCCTTGGCGTTGTCGGTGTCCGGTGCCGAAGTCCGCATCAGGTGATCGAACGCCGAGAGCGATGCCTTCGCCCCTTCCCCGACGGCGATAACGATCTGCTTGTAGGGCACCGTGGTGCAATCGCCTGCCGCAAAGACGCCCGGCACCGACGTCTGGCCGTGATGATCGACGACGATCTCGCCGCGCGAGGAAAGTTCCACCGTACCCTTCAGCCACTCGGTGTTCGGCAAAAGGCCGATCTGCACGAAGATGCCGTCGAGCGAAAGCGTATGGCGCTGGCCCGCAATCCTGTTCTCATAGACGAGGCCGGTGACCTTCTTGCCGTCCCCCAGAACCTCAGAAGTCCTGGCATTCAGCAGGACATCGACGTTCGGCAGGCTGCGAAGCTTGCGCTGCAGCACGTCGTCGGCGCGCAGCTTGCCGTCGAACTCGATCAGGGTGACATGGCTGACGATGTTGGCGAGATCGATCGCGGCCTCCACGCCGGAATTACCCCCACCGATCACCGCCACGCGCTTGCCCTTGAACAGCGGCCCATCGCAATGCGGGCAATAGGCAACGCCCTTGTTGCGGTACTGGTCCTCGCCGGGAACGCCCATCTGCCGCCAGCGGGCGCCGGTGGAGAGGATCACGGTCTTGGAACGCAGGGTGGCGCCGTTGGCAAGTTCGACGGAAACATGATCGATCCCCGGCACCAGCTTTTGTGCGCGCTGCAGGTTCATGACGTCGACGTCATAGTCCTTTACATGTGCCTCGAGCGAGGCTGCGAGCTGCGGACCCTCGGTATGCCGCAGGGAGATGAAATTCTCGATTGCCATGGTGTCGAGCACCTGGCCGCCGAAACGCTCCGCGGCAATGCCCGTGCGGATGCCCTTGCGTGCCGCATAGATCGCAGCCGCCGCGCCCGCCGGGCCACCGCCGATCACAAGCACGTCGTAAGGCTCGCGCTCGTTCAGCTTCTCCGCCGCCCGCGCAGCGGAGTTGGTGTCGAGCTTTGCAACGATCTCTTCGATCTCCATGCGGCCCTGCGCAAAGATCTCGCCGTTGAGGTAGACGGTCGGGACAGACATCACCTGGCGGCTTTCGACTTCGGCCGGGAACACGCCGCCGTCGATCGCCACATGCTTGATGCGCGGGTTGAGCACGGCCATCAGGTTCAGTGCCTGAACCACGTCCGGGCAGTTCTGGCACGACAGCGAAAAATAGGTCTCGAAGGTCAGGTCGCCGTCGAGATCGCGGATCTGGTCGATGATCGCCTGCTCCGTGCGCGGCGGATGCCCGCCGACCTGCAGAAGCGCCAGCACCAGCGAGGTGAATTCGTGCCCGAGCGGAATGCCGGCAAAGCGCAGGTGGATGTCGTGGCCGGGGCTATTCAGGGCGAAGGATGGCGCACGCTCGCCGTCGCCGCTGCGCCGGCTCACGGTGATCTTGTCGCTGAGGGCGACCAGATCGTCCAGCAGCGCGATCATCTCCCGGGACTTCACGCTGTCGTCGGTCGAGGCGACGATCTCGACGGGCCGGACGAGCTTTTCGAGATAGGCTTTGAGCTGGGCTTTGAGATTGTCGTCGAGCATCTGGCACTCCGGGAATTCATGAATATCGCGGCCGCGGTCTTGGGAGGAGGCGCGGCAAGTTTGGCTCGCCGCCCCGCAATCGTCGGGACGGCGGTTCGTTCATAGCGTCGCGTCAGATCTTGCCGACGAGGTGCAGCGAGGGGGCGAGCGTCTTTTCGCCCTCTTCCCACTTGGCCGGGCAGACTTCGCCCGGATGCGAGCGCACGTACTGCGCGGCCTTGACCTTGCGCAGCAGGTCGGCGGCGTTGCGGCCGATGCCTTCCGCAGTGATTTCCATGGCCTGGATCACGCCGTCGGGATCGACGATGAAGGTACCGCGGTCGGCAAGGCCTTCACCTTCGCGCATCACTTCGAAGTTGCGGGTGATCGTGCCGGTCGGATCGCCGATCATGGCATATTCGATCTTGCCGATCGTTTCGGAGGCGTCGTGCCAGCCCTTGTGGGAGAAATGCGTGTCCGTCGAGACGGAGAACACCTCTACGCCAAGACGCTGCAGTTCGCCGTAGTGATCGGCAAGGTCGCCGAGCTCGGTCGGGCAGACGAAGGTGAAGTCGGCCGGATAGAAGAAGAAGATCGCCCACTTGCCCTGGATATCGGCTTCGGTCACTTCGATGAATTTGCCCTGCTTGAAGGCCTGCGCCTTGAACGGCTTGATGGTGGTGTTGAGGACGGACATTGGGATCTCCTGTACAAATTGCTGCAAAGCGAAAACTCGCCTTCGCGGCGCAACATAGACAGGCGCCCCTCATAAATGAAATAGATAAATTCTGTAATTTCGATAGATGCGAACTATCGCCGCAGTCGGGACGTCAATCTGCGATCGGGGGGGCGTATCGCTTCAGGGAAGGAGTTTGGAGTTGGATCTGATCGTATCTCGAAACGGAGATGGCTGGCAGGCCGCCTACGGAGACAAGCGCTGGCGCTGCGCCGTCGGCCGCGGCGGGCTGCGCGCGGCAAGCGAGAAGGTCGAGGGCGACGGCGCGAGCCCGATCGGGTGTTGGCCGATCCGTCAGGTTTTCTACCGTGCCGACAGGCTGGCACAGCCGGCATCCCCCTTTCCGGTACAAGCCATCGACCGCCTGGACGGCTGGTGCGACGCCCCTTCGCACCCGGAATACAATCGCCAGGTAAAGCTACCCTTTGCGGCAAGCCACGAAGAACTCTGGATGGAGGACGACATCTACGACATCGTTGTGGTGCTGGGTCACAATGACGATCCGCCCATCCCGGGTGCGGGCAGCGCGGTCTTTCTGCATATCGCCCGACCCGGATACACGCCGACGGCGGGATGCGCAGCGCTCTCGCGCGAGGACCTTCTCGCTTTCCTCGCACTTGCCGAGCCCTCGAGCCACCTCGTCTTTTCCGACACAGCCTGACATGGGCGTCCGGGGCGCAAGCCGAGCGCTGATCGCAAGCCCAACGGTCCTTTAGCGTCGTGGTAGCGATGGTCTGTCCGCCCTCGGCTATCGATCTATCGGCCAAAAGCGGTTCCTAGCGCAAACCAAGAGGCTTCATTCCGCCGTTGGCCGACCATCGACCGTAGCGGGTGGTCAGTTCGCCTCGTCAACAAACGTCTGGCCGGCGAAACGCGGGAATCATCCTGCATGCGGCCCGCGCCATCTCGAGCATGGCCGGCTGCGGCTGGGTCGTGTCCAGCCCACGCACGCGCCTGACATGATCGACCGCAGCCTCGATCGTCTCGAACCGATCGGGATGATGCATGTGCATGTACAGCGCAATGGCCGTTGCGGAACGGCTGCGCCCTCCCCTGCAGTGAACCAGAAGGTTCCCGCGACGATGCGCCGGATAGTGCGACTTTCCGGGGCTTTCCTGTTCTACGATGCCGGAGATCGCGAAAGCTGCCGCGAGCAGGTGCTCGGGCGTATTGCCTGGCCCGTCGATCAGCCCGATATGCGTGCGGCGGACGCGAGTGCCGTCCGGCAGCGAGAGCGGCGCGATCTCGATGTTGACCGCGAGGTTCATCGTGGAGGTGATGTTGTTCTCCTGAAGGAGAACAGGATTTGCTGCTGCGACCCTGTTGCCGATGAACAGTGTCAGCCCGTGCGAGCCGGTTGCTTCAAGCACGGGAAAGAGGACGGCAAGCTCGTCTTCCTGTTCTTCGGTGAACTGCGCAGTGTGCGGCTTTACAGTCATGCGGCATTTCCATGGTTCAAGGATCGGTGAGCATAGGTCTCGACGGATCTGTCGAGCACCAGGCGGTCTCCAAGTCTTTCGGCCAGAAGCGTCATGGCCTCCGGCCTGACGAAAACCGGCATGACGCGGCGTGCGCCGGTCATGTCCGCCAGATGAAGCACATCGTCAAGGCGTGGATGAACGTTCCAGCCGAGCCAAACCGCCCCTTTTTCGGCAATCAGCCGCTCGGCCGGTGTGCCATGCGGGACGTGGCTTGAAAAAATGAAACGAAATCCTTCGTCAATCCTTGCGACCAGGGTCGCAGAGGCGCCCGCCTCTCCGTTTGCTTCACTGGCAATGAGAACGTCGGAAGGACCCCAGTCCGCTTCCTTCGTCTCCGGCAGATCTGCCAGCAGGGCCTTGAGCCTTTCCTGCAATGGCCCTCCAGTCATTTCGCGCGTCTCCGCAAGGTTTGCGATTTCGTTGCGGATCTGTGCGTCGACCTGCACGGGCAGGCCACGCGCGGCAAGGGCAAGCGCCATTTCCGGCCCGCGCCCGCCCGAGGGAACCGGCAGCACCGCCCCTCCCCGCGCCAGTTCGGCAATGGCGTCGATCTGGTCGTGAAGGCCCGTCTGCCTGTCGCCGTAGGAGGCGTCGGTAACGATGAACTCCGCTGCCGGCGGCCTGTCGAACGGCAGGAGCTGCGACTCCATGCTCCAGTCGCCGGTATAGAGAACACCACCATCCATGGCGAAATGAAACCAGATGCCGCCCGGCGCATGACCGCAGCGACCGACGGTCACGGGAACTGTTTCAACGCTCGTCTGTCCTTGTTCCGGCAGGAGACGACAGCGTGGATCGACAAGCGGGTCGATGCCGATCTGCCGGAAGGTGGTGCGTGTCGCATAGACCGGCGGATTGCCGATCCTTTCGGCCAGGTGCAGCGCGCCGGCGTGATCGACATGGGCATGCGACAGGCAGATCGCATCGACCTCGCCTAGATCACTCACATCGGGAAAAACGCCCGGTTCCGGTCCCTCGCCCAGATCGAGCAGCAGCCGCTTTGTTCCCACTTCCAGCAGGAAGGCGGCAGGAAGCTTGCCGCCGAGCCCGCTGATTGCCGTCAATCGCGCCATGGCAGTGCTCCCTTCGGCAGGCGATTGGCAAACAGCGAAGCGATGCCCATCAGCGCCAGGACGATCAGGATCATCAGGCAGCCGACGGCCGCCGCAAGTGTCGAGGAGCCGCCTTCCTCGAGGAAGACGATCATCGGCCCAATGGTGCGCGCGCTGGAGGAAACCAGCAGGATCGAAACCTGGATTTCATTGAGCGCCGACATGAAGACGATGATGCCGCCGGCGATGACGGCGGGCGCCAGCATCGGCAGGATGATGTCGCGCATGCGCTGGACGAAGCCGGCGCCGGCCACGCGCGCCGCATCTTCCAGCGACCGGTCGATCTGGGAGAACCCGCCCAGCAGCGGCCGCAGCGCCAGCGCCAGGAAGTTGGAGAGGTAGGCGGCCAGAATGATCCAGATCGTGCCATAGATGCTGAAGCCCAGAAGCGGCAGGGGCCGAAGGAAGTACAGGATCATGGCAACGCCGAGAACAATGCCCGGCAGGACATAGGAAAGCTCGGCCGCCATCTGGATCAACCGCACGAGGGGGCTTTTCTTCCAGCTGATGAAATAGGCCAGCACCAGCGAAATGACGCTGAGGAGCAAGACAGCGGTGACGGTCAGAAGGAGACTCGTCGCAAACGCGTCCCGGATCGAGGCGTGATGGAAAAGCGCATTGGCATAGTTGGTCAATGTCAGCGTATCCCAGCCGAGCTGCTGCCCGAAACCCTTCACCAGCGAGGTTGCAAAGAGGGCCGAGAGCGGCAGCAGCAAGGTCGCCGAAAGGTAGAGCCAGGCTCCGGCCTCCACAGGCAATCTCCAGCGTCCAAGGTCGATTTCCGCCGGCCGACCACCTTCCTCAACGCGCACGTCGCCTCGTCCGCCGAGCCAGTTGCTGAGGCCAAGCGCGATCACGGTGATCAGCGACAGGAGCAGCGACAGCGCTGCCATGTCGGACAGTCCCGACGGGCCATAGCTGTTCAGCTGCTGGTAGATCAGGGTTATGAGGGTCGGAAAGCGGGCGGGAATGCCGAGCATTGCCTGAATGCCGAAATTGCCGATCGCCGAGACGAAGGCGATGGCCGCACCGGCGAAGATGCCGGCCCGGGCAAGCGGAAGCAGCACGGTAAAGACGAGCTGGAGATTTCCGGCGCCCGATGCGCGGGCGGCTTCGGCAAGGTTGGCCGGCAGTCGGCGCAGCGCCGCACGCACGGTCAGAAACACCAGCGGTGCATTGTAGATTCCGAGCAGGAAGATGATGCCACCGGCGGAAAACAACGGATGCCGCACACCGGGTGTCAAGGCCAGACCAAAAAGGCCGAGCACCGGACTGGTCGGCGAAAACGCCTGCACCCAGGCAAGTGCTGTGACCTGCGGCGGGATCATCAGCGGCAGCACGAAGCCGAAAACCCACACGGCTTTGAAGCGTATATTGCCGTGCACTGTCAGAACGGCGGCGATACTGCCCAGCACGACGGCAAGTAGCGTCGAGGCCAGGGCCACGTAAAGGGAATTCAGCGCCGCCGTAAAGACGCGCGGCCGCGCAAGGACGCTCCATGTGCTGGCGAGATCGAGCGTGCCGTCAGGTGCGATGGCGGTCAGCGCCAGACGGCCGAGCGGCGCAAGCGAGATCGTTGCCACGAAGATGACGAGAATGCCGAGCGTGAGCGTTTCGGGACCGAGGCGGATCGCCGGCACAGGCCGGCGCTCCCCTGGCATCACTGCCGCGATATCTGTCATGGATCAGCCGCCGAAGACGTCCGTGAACTGCTTGCGCACGTCCTGATCGCTCTTGACGGCCTTGTCGGCATCCATCGGCAGGAGCTTGATCTCGGAGAGCTTCGGGAAACCGGCAGGCGGCGCTACCGATGCATCGATCGGCAGGTTACCCTGCTTGGCAACCAGTTCCTGACCTTCCTTGGACAGGAGGAAATCGACGAAACGCTTGGCGGCTTCCGGCTCCTTCGCGGTGGACATGATGGCGACCGGCTCGGTGATGAAGGACACGCCATCCTTCGGAAAGATCAGGTCGACCGGCGACCCGCTAGCCTTGGCGCGGATCACGTCGGCATCGGCGATGATGCCGTACTTGGCAAGGCCGCTTGCGACAGCCTTGAGCGCCGGGCCGTTGCCGCCTTCAGGCGCGATGTCGAGTTCGGCGAGTTTCTTGTAGAAATCCCAGCCGATGCTGTCGACGTCGATGACGCTGTGCAGGTGGTTGAGAGCGGCACCCGAATAGAGCGGGCTCGGAACGGCGATCTGGCCCTTGTTGGCTTCGACGAGAAGGTCGTTCCAGGTCTCGACCGGCTGGGCGGTCTGCGTGTTGTAGGCGATGCCGGTGGAGATGATCTTCGTGCCGAAGAAGGCCTTGTCCTTGTCGTAGGTGCCGGCATCGTAGCCGTCGACCTTGGCTTCCGGATAGGCCATCAGACGGCCTTCCGCCTTGAGCTGACCGAGATTGATCGTGTCGGCAACCAGTAGCACGTCCGGCTTGACGTCACCGGCCGTGATTTCGGCACGCAGGATGTTGAGCAACTGACTGGTGCCATTGCGGGTCCACTCAACCTTGATGTCCGGGTACTTTGCCTGGAAGGCATCGACGGTCTGCTGCGCTATTTCAGGAGACTGCGAGGTGTAGAGCGTGATCGTTTCGGCGCTTGCCGTCCCGGCCATGAGGACGAACGCGAAGGTGGAGAGAAGACGCATGGAGTTTTCCTTGATTGGATGGTCGGAAGGGAGGAGGAGATCAAGCCGCCTCGGGGATGACCCAGCCATCGCCGACGCAAACTGAAATCGTGTCGCCCGCCGAGACGGGGCGATCGTGAGGGGCGTGCAGACTAAGCGACAGATCCGGCGCGTGGCGCGGACGGAAATGGACCTGCACATGGCTGCCGCGATAGGTGATGCGCTCCACCTCGGCGGCGAAGCCTTCGACGGGACTGTCGGCCAGCTTCAGATCGTCCGGGTGGACGCCGAGGCTCGCCCCGGCCAGCTTGGCCTGGTCCTTGCGGGCACGCACTTCGCTGCGGTGGCCGAAAATGTCGACATTGACCGTTCCATCGGCGCGGCCGCGCTGAAGATCAGCAACCGGCAGAACAAGGCCATTGCCGATGAAGCGCGCCACCATCTCGTTGCGCGGCTCGCGGTAAAGCTCGTGCGGGCGCGCGAACTGCATGACGCGACCGGCGTCCATCACCGCGATCCGGTCCGCCAGCGCCATCGCTTCCGACTGGTCATGTGTGATGTAGATCATCGTCGCGCGGGTGCGGCGATGGAAATCGGAGAACTCGCGTTCCATCGAGGCGCGGAGATGGACGTCGAGATTTGCAAGCGGCTCGTCGAGCAGCATGACGGAAGGATTTGCCGCCAGGCAGCGGGCGAGCGCCACACGCTGCCGCTGGCCGCCGGAAAGATCGGCCGGCGCCCGTCCGGCGAAATTTTCCATGGCGACGGTTGCGAGCGCATCGAGGCTCCGCCTGCGCCGTTCGTCGGAAGACACGCCCGCGATTTTCAGCGCATAGCCGACATTCTGCTCGACATTCATATGCGGCCACAGCGCATAGTTTTGGAACACGATGCCGACATTGCGCTTTTCCGGCGGCAGATTCCTTTCCGGCGAGGCGATGATTTCGTCATTGAAATGGATCGTGCCGGAATTCATCTGTTCGAAACCGGCGATCAGCCGCAGCATGGTCGTCTTGCCGCAGCCGGACGGCCCGAGAATGGCGACGAACTCTCCGTTTTCGACCTGCAACGAAACATCGTCCAGGACGCGCTTCTTCGCGAAATCCTTCGTAATTCGCTTGAGAGCGATCGAAACCATAGCGATCAGTATCCTGCCCGTATCCGTCGCAACCGCCTTGTTTCTCAGCCGTTGCGTCATCTGCACTCGTGTGCACAATAGGAATGCCGTGCTTCAGTTTTATGACGACGGTGCACTGCGATCGGACCTTGGGTGGGGAAGATGAAGAGAAACTTCGTGACGTCAGCGCAGGTGGCGGACCGGGCGGGCGTGTCGCGCTCGGCAGTATCACGCACCTTTACGCCCGGTGCCTATGTGTCGCCCGAAGTGCGCGAGAAGGTGCTGCTGGCCGCAGAAGAGATGGGATACAGGATCAACCGGCTGGCAAAGTCGCTGCTGACCTCTGAATCCAGCCTTGTGGCGATCCTTGCCTCCAAGCTGTCAGAGCCCTTCATCGCCGCGCAGATCGACGCCCTCAGTGCGATGCTGGCCGACCGGGAATTGCAGACGCTTCTTCTCAATAGCGGGGCAAGGCGCGACATGGCCGCGATGATGAACCTTGTTCTCGAATATCGCGTGAAGGCCGTCATCATCCTGTCGGGCGCGCCATCGGAGAAGCTTGTCGAGCAATGTCTGAAGAGCCGCCAACGCACCATCCTCATCAACCGGGTACAGGAAAGCGGGAACGTCGACATCATCCAGACAGATGACCGTGCCGGCGGCAGGCTTGCGGCTTGCCACATGATCGAACGGGGTTATCGCAACCTTGCCGTCGTGCGCGAAGCATCGGACACGCCAAGCCAGCGCCGCCGCGCCCAGGGTTTTGCTGAGGCTGCGGAAGAGAAGGGCCTGACGGTGCGGCACTGGCTGGGCGGTGAAGGGGGCTATGAAAGCGGTCGCAATGCTGCGCGCGAGCTTCGAATGCGCAGCGCGGTAGACGGTGTCTTCTGCACGACCGACCGCATCGCTCTGGGCTTTCTCAACACGTGCCGTTTCGACCTGGGTCTGGACGTGCCTTCAGAAATCGGAATTGTCGGCTTCGACGACATCGAAGAAGCCGGATGGCCCTCGCACGCGCTCACGACCATCCGCCAACCGGTGAGCGCCATTGTCAGTGCAGTTGCGTCGATATTGGAATCTGATCCTTCCGAGATTTCGGGACATGCCCATGTCGTGCCCGTGGAACTGGTCACGCGGCAAACAACGCGGCCTTGAACAGGTTCGAGCCATAGCTGCCGCCTGCTACCGGGCCTTACACGCGACGTTCCCGGAGAACTCCCTCGCGCTGGGCAACCGGCGCCTCGACGGCCCGCCGGCCCGGTGTCGCCTCATCGGTGCACTGTAGCAGGCGTCGCCTGCTACTCGGCCGCGATAGCCACCGGGGCGGGAACCGCGCGATCTTCGTCATCGCCGGCACTGTCCGAAAGAGGCGCATCCACCCCCTTGCCCTTCTTTTCCTTGCCGAAGAACAGCGCATAGGCGGCTGGCAGGACGAGGATGGTCAGGACCGTGGCAACCAAGATGCCGCCCATCATGGCGTAGGCGAGCGGCCCCCAGAAGACGCCGCGCGAGATCGGGATCAATGCCAGCACGGCCACCAGCGCCGTGAGCATAATCGGCCGGAAGCGGCGTACGGCAGCGCCCACGATCGCCTCGGAGCGCTCCATGCCGGCGGCGATGTCCTGGTCGATCTGGTCGACGAGGATGATCGAGTTGCGGATGATGATGCCGAGCAGCGCTATGACGCCGAGGATCGCCACGAAGCCGAAGGGCGCTCCGCTGATCAGAAGGGCGGCGGCGGCGCCGATGATGCCGAGCGGGCCGGTGGCGAGCACCAGCATCGCCTTGCCGAAGTGTTGCAGCTGCACCATCAGCAGAAGGACGATGACGAGAAGCATGATCGGCGCCTTTGCGGCGATCGAGGCCTGGCTTTCGGCCGCGTCTTCGGCGCCGCCCTGTATCTCGACCTTGTAGCCGGGCGCCAGGCCGTCACGCAGGCCCTTGAGTTCGTCATAGAGCTTCATCGTGACGTCGTTCGACTGGAGGCCATCAGGCAGTGTGGCGCGAACTGTGATTGTCGGCAGGCGGTCGCGCCGCCATTCGATGCCTTGTTCCAGCACCGGGACGACCTTGGCGACCTGGGATACCGGGACGAAGCCGCCTAAATCGGTCGGAACATAGATCGAGTTGACAGCGGACAGCAGGCGGCGGTTC
Source organism: Mycoplana rhizolycopersici (assembly GCF_013378445.1). Classification (GTDB taxonomy): domain Bacteria; phylum Pseudomonadota; class Alphaproteobacteria; order Rhizobiales; family Rhizobiaceae; genus Mycoplana; species Mycoplana rhizolycopersici. The sequence continues at coordinate 92,848 of NZ_JABXYK010000004.1, read as the reverse complement.
GAGTCGGGCTCGCGAGCGACGATCGAGACCGTCTCCTCGCCGTCGCGGAAATCGTCGAGCGGCACCCCGGCCATCGTTGCCTGCAGCATCTGGCGGATTCGTTGCGAGGTGACGCCAAGCGCGCGGGCGCGGTCCTGGTCGATCACCAGCTTCATCGCCGGCACGGGTTCCAGCCAGTCATCATGGACGGCGCCGAGCAAGGGATTTTCTTCGAATTTCGCCTTCACCGCGTCGGCGATGCGACGAACCTCCTGGCGGTCTGGCCCGATCACGCGCAACTGCACCGGCCAGCCGGTCGGCGGCCCGAGGAACAGGCGGTCAACCTTTGAGCGGATCGAGGGGAAGTCCTCGGCAAGAATGGTCCGGAGCTTGACGATCAGCCGCTCGCGCGCCGGCTCGTCGTTGGCCATGACGAGAAGCTGGGCGAAGTTCGGATTGCGCAGTTGCTGGTCCAGCGGGAGGAAGAAGCGCGGCGCGCCCTCGCCGATATAGGTGGCGATGAAACGCTTGTCCGGATCGTCCATCATACGGGCCTCGAGTGCCTTCGCCTGATTTTCGACCTCACTGATGCTGGTGCCCTCCGGCAGCCACAGGTCGACCAGGATCTCCGGCCGCGAGGACTGCGGAAAGAAGTTCTGCGGAATGAACTGGAAGGCCCAGAGACTGCTGGCGAAGGTGCCGAGCGTCAGCAGCAGGACGGCGACTCGATGGCGCACGGCCCAGCCGACGGTCGCCCGCAACCGCTTATAGAAGCGCGTGTCGAACACATCGTGATGCTCGCCCGCATGTGCGCGCTGCTTCAGGATCATGTAGCCAAGCCATGGAGTGAAATACACGGCGACGAACCACGAGACGACGAGCGCGATGCCGACGACAAAGAACAGCGAGCGGACATATTCGCCAGCGGTCGATGCCGCGAAGCCGACTGGGATGAAGCCGGCGGTGGTGATCAGCGTCCCGGTCAGCATGGGAAATGCGGTCGAGGAATAGGCGAAGCTTGCCGCCTCGACTTTCTCAAGACCCTCCTCCAGCTTGCGCTCCATCATCTCCACGACGATCATCGCGTCATCGACAAGCAGGCCGAGAGCGATGATGAGCGCGCCGAGCGAGATGCGCTGCAGGTCGATGCCGAGTTCGTACATGATGGCAAAGGTCGCGGCCAGCACCAGCGGAATGGCAATCGCGATCACCAGGCCCGAGCGCCAGCCGATCGACAGAAAGGACACCACCAGCACGATGACGAGAGCCTCGCCAAGCGCCTTCATGAATTCGCCGATGGCCTCGGTGACGACCTCGGGCTGGTTGGAGATCTGGTCGACGACCACGCCATACGGCAAGCCGCTTTCGAACCTGGCGTAGGTCTCGTCGACTGCCTTTCCAACATCGGTAACGTTGAAGCCCTTGGCCATGACCACGCCGAGCTGGACACTGTCGTGGCCGTTGAAGCGGTACTTGCGCTGATAGGGATCCTCGAGGCCCGAGGTGACGGTCGCGATGTCGCCGAGTCGAATCACCTGGCTTCCGGTGCGCAGCCGAAGTTCACGGATGTCATCTGCCCGGTCGACGCTGCCTTCGACGGAAATGCGGACCGACCGCGTGCCGGTATCGACGCTGCCTGCCGGATCGACGTTGTTCTGGCCCTTGATGGCGTTTTGCAGGTCGACGATCGTCAGCCCGCGCTCGGCCAGCGCCTTGGAGGAGACATCCACGTAGATCTTCTCCGGCTGGTCGCCGATGATGACAGCCTTCTCGACGCCGGGCGTCGTCAGCAGCATGTCGCGCGCCTGGACCGCGAACCGCTTCAGCTCGGGATAAGTGTAGCCATCGCCGCTGAGTGAATGCAGCGTGATGAAAGTGTCACCGAACTCGTCGTTGAAGTAGGGGCCGAGCACGCCTTCCGGCAGCTCGCCGGAAATGTCGCCCACCTTCTTGCGGACCTGGTAGAACGCGTCGGCGACGTCGGCGGCATCGGTGTCGCCCTGGACCTGGAGTGTGATGATGGAGCTGCCGGCGCGCGTATAGGATTTCACCCAGTCGAGATGCGGCGTTTCCTGTAGCTTGCGCTCGATCTTGTTGACCACCTGGTCCTGCATCTCCTCGATCGAGGCGCCCGGCCAGACGGCCTGGACCACCATGATGCGGAAGGTGAAATCCGGGTCCTCCTTCTGGCCCATGCGCATCAGGCCCAGAACGCCGGTGACAAGGATCAGGCCGAAGAGGAAACGGGCAATGCTCGGATGGCCGATCGCCCAACGGGAGAGGTTGAACGGCTTGCGGTCGGAGGTCGAGGCACTCATGGCATCATTCCGTTCTGTCGATGTCGGGGTCAGCGAATGATCTGGTCGGTTTCTGCCTGGGCGGACAACGCTTCGGTCGCCGGCAGCTTCACCTTCAGATTGTCGCTCATGAACTGCGTACCGGCGGCAACCACGATGTCGCCGGGCTTCAGGCCTTGCGTGACGTTGACGCCGTCGCCGCTGAAATCTGAGACGACGATCTCGCGGGCATGCACGGTCCCGGTCTCATGCTTGACCACCCACACGATCTTTTTGCCATCCTTCTCGGAGAGCGCGCTGAGGGGAACGGAGATGAAGCTTTGTCCGACCTCGCCGGTCGTCTCTATCGTGGCCGTCATGCCGAGAAGCACCCGCTGGTCGTTCGGAAGACTGACGCGCACGGCAAACGTACGCGACAGCCGGTCCGCGCTGCCCGCGACTTCACGGACCTTTCCGTCCAGCACGAGCCCCTCGTCCGACCAGAACCGCGCCGTGACCGCTTGGCCCGGCCGGAAATTGGCGATGTCCATTTCAGGGACGGCGATTTCGGCTTCCTTCTCGCCGTCGACGGCGACGGCCACCACGGGCGATCCTGCACCGATCACCTGGCCGATATCGGCATTGACGGCCGTCACGATACCGCTCTGGTCGGATCTGAGATCCGTATAGCGCACCTGGTTTTTGGCCTGGTCGAGGGAGGCAATGGCCGCGTCCCGCGCCGAGACCGCCTGCTCTTGTGCAAGTGCGGCTTCTTCGAGCTGGGATTTGGAGGTGACGTTCTTGGCGAAAAGCTGGTCGGCACGTGCCTTGGCAAGCCCGGTCGTCTCCACCTGCTTCTCGGCGGCAACGAGGTTGGCCTCTGCCGACGTCACGGCGAGTTTATAGTCCGTCGGATCGATGCGGGCCAAGAGATCACCGGGCTCAACCCGATCGCCGATGTTGACGTGCCGCTCGGTGATCTTGCCCGCCACGCGGAAGCCGAGGTTCATCTCGGTCCGGGCCTTGACCGAGCCGGAATAGTCGAGTTTTCGTGCTTCGCCGGCATCCGCAACCACGACGACCTTGACGGGCCGGACGATTTCCTTCGTCTCGACCTTCTCCTCCGAGCAGCCGGAAAGGACGAGACCAAGAGCCATCAGCATCACGATGTTTGGCAACGAGATAGGCACGCGTGTGGCCTTCGGCGAAAACATTGTTCGCACTCCTGATTGAATAGCAATGTGTCGGATGGCGGCCTGGCCGCCCGTCTAGTTCTTCAGTGCCCTGATCGCGAAATCGATCAGTTCGTCGGGTGTCGCGCGGTTCTCCTTCGCCAGACACTGCGCCACCATTTGCGGATGGCACATCGTCACGGTCGCCGCTCCGAAGCAACGTGCCGCAACATTGGCGTCCTGCTCGGGAAACTCTCCGGCTGCAATTCCCTCGCGGATGACTTCGGCAAGCAGCGCGTTCATTCGGTCGATATGCTGGTCGATGACGTGCCAGTCCCGTTCCAAAGCGACGACCACCATCTCGTGGACCTTCTCCTGGTCCATCATCGTCTCGACGGTGAGCCGATACTGGGCCAGGCTATAGCGACGGAGGCGGTCGGCCGCACTTTCCTTCGAACGGCAGATTTCCAGCGCCACGGCATGGACGACGTCAAGCATCCGCGCACAGAGCGCCTGGTGAATCTCGGCCTTCGAGGCGAAGAAACGATAGATATTGGCGGGCGACATGCCGAGATCACGGGCAATGTCGGCCACGTTCGTCTTCGAGTAGCCGTAATGCCGGAACAGGCGCTCAGCTGCATCGAGAATACGCGCAACGTTCTCCTGCCGCGCGGCATCCGCGACAGTATCTATTGCTCCAGCCATGCCTGATCCAATCCTGCGTTTCGAATGATGATTTTCTTATTTCGTCACTAATAATACGTCAGATACGCTTCGTCAAGCGTCGTTGCCTGCAAGCGGGCCAGCTTGGCGGAACGACTGGGCAATAGCGGAGGAAGCGACACATACAGACTACGCCGGATCATCACCGACGACCGGCGCGGAATGATCTCGGTACAATCGCGGCGGCCGTGCACGATTTCATCTATAGCGTGACAGTTCCCTGCAAGACCCACCACCACATGATGCAAATGCGACGAGGCGACGAGACCGCGCATCCCAAGTCAGGGACTTGTTGACTTTTGTCAGGGTGAATGAATAATGTCAAAACGATCCAAGAAAGACTCATATGCCCATCCGCACCAACGATCAAATCATCCACAAGGCCGCCTGGCTGTACTACAACCACGGGCTGCGTCAGGACGAAGTCGCCCAACGGCTGGAGATCTCGCGCGCCTCGATCGCCATGTACTTGCGCAAGGCACGCGAGATGGGGATCGTTACCATCTCAACCTCCACGGAGCTCTTCTCCGACGATGTGCTGGCCCGGGAGCTTGAAGACGCGACGGGGCTGAACACGGCCTGGCTGGTGCCGGAAGACCGGCAGGCAATGGATCCGGCCGCCGAAATGCCCGTCGTTGCCGCTTCGGTCTTCCTCGAACTTCTCAACAAGGGTGACCGGGTCGGTGTTGCCTGGGGCCGCACCGTCTACCACATCGCCGACGTCATGCCATTTGCGGACCTGCGCGGCGTTACCGTCGTGCAGCTCTGCGGCAATCTGGGCGCCCCCTACTCCTACCGGCCGGACCAGTGCACCACCGAAATCGCCCGACGCCTCAATGCGGAAGGCATCAATTTCTATGCGCCGCTCGTCCTCTCCTCCGAGCGCCTCGCCAATGAGCTGCGCGGCGAACCCGTAATCAAGGAGCAATTGGCGACGATTTCGGATTGCGATCTCGCACTCTATTCCGTGGGGGGCATCGAGGACGACAGTCATCTCGTCAAGTGTGGCGCGCTTTCCGCCGCCGACATGCATGCCATGGGCGTGCAGGGTGCCGCCGGTGTCATTGCCGGCCAACTGATCGACCATGACGGCCAATGGATGGATTGCAATCACAACAGGCGCTGTATTTCCGCCGATCTCGAATCGATCCGGGCCATCAGGAAACGCATGCTCGTCGTGCAGGAAGAAAACAAGTTCGAGCCGCTGATGGCAGCGCTGAAAGGCGGCTTTGCCTCGCATCTCGTCATCACCACCTCGATGGCGCGGCGGGTCCTTGAACGCTGGGCCCGGGAAGGGCTCGGCAAGAGCGGTTCGAGTAAGGCTTGAGCTAGCATATTTAGGTCCGCCGATGCCGGCCGGGCCGGTTTATCGGGAGGCTGAACACGATGGAAAATCTCTGGCGCGACGACGAGGCGGAAAAGGTCGTCGCCGGATATGCGGCGAAGGGCATCAACCGCGATCTGGCGCTGCGCACCTATACGACACGGCTGCTCGGCGCGGAGCCGCGGCTCGTCCTGCATGGCGGTGGCAACACCTCCGTGAAGACCGAGGTGACCGATCTCGTGGGCGACACCCATGCCGTGCTCTGCGTGAAGGGCAGCGGCTGGGACATGGGCACGATCGAGCCGCCGGGCCTGCCCGCCGTCAAGATCGGTCCGCTGCTCAAAAGCCGCAAGCTCGAAAAGCTCTCGGACGAGGACATGGTGACGCTGCTGCGCGCCAACCTGATCGATCCCGCGGCACCGAACCCATCCGTGGAAGCGCTGCTGCATGCCTTCCTGCCGCACAAATTCGTCGACCACACCCATTCGACCGCCATTCTCGCTATCGCCGATCAGGCGAAGAGCCGGGAAATGAGCGCCGAACTCTTTGGCAGGAAGATGGGCTTCGTGCCCTATATCATGCCCGGCTTCGCGCTCGCCAAGTCGGCGGCGGAAGTGTTCGAGCAGGACCCGACAGTCGAGGGCCTGATCCTCGACAAGCACGGCATCTTCACCTTCGGCGACACGGCGAAGGAAGCCTATGACCGGATGATCCATTACGTCACGGTCGCCGAAGACCATGTGAAGAAAAACGGCCGCAACCCCTTCACGCCGGCCGCCCTGCCCTCTTCGCTTGCAAGCGCCAATGACATTTCCCCCATGCTGCGCGGCGCCGTCGCCGTGGCCAAGGGCGAAGGCCGCTATGACCGCATGGTCAACGTCTTCCGCACGTCACCAGCCATTCTCAACTTCGTCAATGCTGCGGAGGTTGCCGACATGGCTGCGCGCGGGGTGTCCACGCCGGATCTTTCCATCCGCATCAAGACCGGTCCGATGGTGCTGCCGGCGCCGGCAATGGACGATCTCGCCGGCTACCGCGCTGTCATCGACGAACGCGTCGCCGCCTTTGCCGCCAACTACACCGAATACTTCCGCAGCAATGACGCCCGCGACGACGTCAAGCGCATCATGCTTGACCCCATGCCGCGCCTGACGCTGGTGCCTGGTCTCGGCATGTTCGGCCACGGGCGAACCTTCAAGGATGCAGCGATCGCCGTCGACGTCGGCGAGATGTGGATCGAGGCGGCACGGGATGCCGAATCCGTCGGCCGGTTCGAGCCGGTGAGCCCGCCGGATCTCTTCGATCTCGAATATTGGTCGCTGGAGCAGGCGAAGTTGGCGGGTGCCAAACCGAAGCCGTTCACGGGACAGGTCGCGATCGTCACCGGCGGTGCGGGTGCCATTGGGGCGGCGGTCGTCAAGGCTTTTGCGGCGGAGGGCGCGCATGTCGTGGCGCTCGATCTTGACGGCGAGAAGGCGGCGGCCGTTGCCAGGGCGGCCGGTAACAATTCGATCGGTGTCGCCTGCGACATCACCGAACCCGCATCCGTCCGCGCCGCCTTCGACAAGGCGATCGCCACCTTCGGCGGCGTCGACATCGTCGTTTCCAATGCCGGGGCTGCCTGGGAAAGCCCTATCGCAACGATGGACGACGCGCTGCTGCGCAAGAGCTTCGAGCTGAACTTCTTCGCCCATCAGACCGTCGCGCAGAATGCCGTACGCATCATGAAGGCGCAAAAGACCGGCGGCGTGCTGCTCTTCAACGCATCCAAGCAGGCCGTCAATCCGGGCGCGAAATTCGGCGCCTACGGCCTGCCGAAGGCGGCAACACTCTTCCTGTCGCGGCAATATGCGTTGGAACATGGCGCAGACAACATCCGCGTCAACGCCGTCAATGCCGACCGCATCCGTTCGGGTTTGCTCAACGACGAGATGATCGCCAATCGTGCGGCAGCACGCGGCCTCTCCGTCAAGGAATACATGGGTGGCAACCTGCTCGGCCTTGAAGTGACGGCCGAAGACGTCGCCCGCGCCTTCGTGCACCACGCACTCGCCGAGCGCACCACCGCCGACGTGACCACCGTCGACGGCGGCAACATCGCTGCCGCGATGCGCTGATTTCCGGACGGGGCAGGCACGCTGCTCCACTCGCTCGATCGGACAAAACAAAGGGGCGGCCCTATGGACCGCCCCTTCTTCATTCCCTCACGACAAATCAGGGTTTCGGCATCCATGCCGGCATGGCGACATCGGCATGGGCGAACTGCGGCAGCTTTACGCCGAGCTCCTCCATGTTCTTGATGTCTTGGTCGTTGAGATCCTGCTGCGTGATCAGCGTCGGCGGCACGATGACCTGCTTGCCCGGGTCTTCGCCGGCGAGCAGCATGGCGAGCGAACGTACCGAGACCTGGCCGACCACAGCCGGGTTCGTCGCAGCCGTTGCGGCCCAGGCCGAGCCGGGTTCGCGCATGGCGGCGATGTCGGAGGTCGAGATGTCGGCCGAGTAGATCTTGACGCTCGACGACATTCCGGCTTCATCGACGGCGATCTTCACGCCCTTGGCGAATTCATCATAGGGGGCGAACATCACGGTGATGTCGGGGTTGGCGGAGATCACCGAACGCGCCTGATTGGCGACAGAGTTGGCGATCGGGTTGTCCATTGTACCGAACTGGGCGGCTTCGTTGATGCCCGAATACTTCGCCTTGAACTCCTTCCAGGTCTCGTCGCGGCGATCGAGCGGCGCGATCCCGGCAACGTACACATAGCCTGCCTTGAAACTGTCGCCGTTGTCCTTGATCGCCTGTTCGAGCGCGAGACGGGCAAGGTCACGGTCGGACTGCTCGACCTGCGGGATCTTGTCATTCTCGACGTTGACGTCGAAGGCGACGACCTTGATGCCGGCATCAACCGCGCGCTGGGCGGCTTCCTTCATGGATTCCGTCAGCCCGTGCTGGATGATGATGCCCTGCACGCCAAGCGCAATAGCCTGGTCGACCATGTCTGCCTGCAGTGCCGCGTCCTGACGGCTGTCCAGGACCTGAAGCTGGACGCCCAGCGCCTTGGCCTGGGCTTCCACGCCGGCAAGGTAGGACTGGAAGAAGTCACCGGTCGAAAGATAGCGCACGAGCGCAATCTTCACATCGCCGGGCTTGTCGAAGGGCTTAGGCATATCGGCGGCAACGGATGGCACGGCGAACGCCGCCGCACCCATCAGCCCGAGCGTTATCTTGCCCAGGGTTCTGCGAGTAAAATTCATGTCAGTCTCCTCCACTGGTGAGCTTTGATTATCCGCCGAGGGCTCCCACACTCAGCGTTTGCCTCTTTTCGAGAGCGCAAATGTGAAGATCAGGGCGATGACGAGCACGGCGCCCTTGACGAAATCCTGTGTGTAGTAAGGCGCGTTCATCATCGTCAGGCCCTGCAGCAGGATACCGACAAACAGCGCGCCGATCGCCGTGCCGAAGGCATTCGGCTTGGCGGCACCGAGCACGGCAAAACCGATGAGGGCTGCCGCAACGGCGTCGAGAAGAAGGTTGTTGCCCGAGGCAATGTCGCCGCGCCCAAGGCGGGCGGCAAGCAGGATGCCGCCGATCGAGGCAAAGACGCCCGAGATGATGTAGGCAAAGATCTTGTAGGTATTGACCGGCGCGCCAGCGAGGCTCGCAGCCCGCTCGTTGGAGCCGACGGCATACATCATGCGGCCGAAGCGGGTGTATTCGAGGAAGAACCAGATGAGGATGGCGAGCACGATCAGTACTACCACCGAGACAGGAACGAGATTGGGCAGTATCAGATCGAAGCGGTGACGGCCGAGTGCCAAAAAGGCCGGGCTGAAGGCGCCCGTTGCCGTCGAGCCGTCCGGCAGCGTCATGCCCGTGGCGATCGAACGCCCCTCGGTCGGAATGCGCTGGAGACCGAGCAGCAGGAACATCATGCCGAGCGTCGCCAGCAGATCCGGCACGCGCATATAAACAATGATGATCCCGTTTACGAGGCCGACGAGCACACCAACGGCGAGGCAGACGAGTGTCGCCGTCACCGCATCGCCGCCCATCACCACCATCACATAGGACGAGGCCATCATGGCTGTGGTGGCGACGGAACCGATCGAAAGGTCGAAACCGCCGACGACCAGCGTTGCCGTGACGCCGAGCGCCAGAATGCCAGTGATCGAGACGGATTGCAGGATGAAGACCGCGCTCTGCGGCGAGGCAAAGCCGCCGGTAACCAGCGAGAAGTAGAGCACAATGCCGGCGAGCAGCACGAGGAAGCCGTATTTCATCGCGGCTTCCCGGATGTTCAGACGGACAGGCGGGACGGCGCCGGTGGCGGCGGATTTGCTTTGTTCACTCATCATCATGCGCTGACCTGTTGATAGAATTGCCCGGCGATCTCGGAGAGCAGCCGCTCGACGTCGATGTCGGCATTGCGGTGCTCACCCACGATGGTCTGTTCCGACATCACGAGGATGCGGTCGGCGACCTCGAAGGCTTCGTCGAGCTCCGTCAGGAAAAGAATGGTGGTTCGCCCGGCGGCGGAGACACGCAGCTTCTCGCCGATGTCGCGGCGGGCGGCGATATCGACGCCCTGGAAGGGTTCGTCGAGGATGAGCACCCGCGAGGGCTCCGAAAGCCAGCGCCCGACCATGACCTTCTGCTGGTTGCCGCCCGACAGCGTCTGCATCTCGTCGCGCTCGCTGCGGCAGACGACGCCGAGCGCCGAAATCTGCTGGCGCGCTTTCGCCTTCTCCGCCCGTCGGCTGGCAACACCGAAGGCCGAAAACCGACGCAGGAAGGGCAGGCTGATATTCTCGTAAATGTTGAAATCCGGCACGATGCCACTGATCGCGCGGTCCTTGGCGACAAGGAAGATGCCGTGGGCAATCGCTTGACCCGTCGTCTTCGGCGCATAGCGCGCGCCGTCCAGCGTCATTTCACCGGCTGCCGGAGCGCGGGCGCCAAAAAGCGTTTCGGCGAGCGCCGTCTTGCCCACGCCGACTAGACCGGTGACGGCGACGATCTCGCCTTCGCCGAGATCGAAATCGAAAGGCCGCGTCTGTTCGGAGAGTTTGAGGCCGCGCACGCTGAAGACCGGACGGCCCGCATCGCGAACGGCCACGGCACCGGCGGACACCTTGCGCCCGAGCATGGCATTGACCGCGCCTTCGTAGTCGAGCTCCGGCCCTTCGAAACGGCCGGTGATGCGGCCATCGCGCAGCGAGACGATGCTGTCGCCTAGGCGCCGGATATCCGACATGCGGTGCGAGATATAGAGAATGGCGACGCCCCGCGCCTTCAGGCGGTCTACGAGTTTAAACAGGCGGTCGGCCTCGGCGCTGGAAAGCGAAGAGGTGGGCTCGTCGAGGATCAGCACCTTCGGCTCATGCGCCATGGCGCGCGCAATCGCCACCATCTGGCGGTCGGCAAGCGTTAGATCGTTGATATTGGCCGTAAGATCGATGGCAAGGCCCATGCGGGAGGCGACGGCGGCCGCTTCGCGGCGCACACGGCGCGGATTGAAGAGCAGCCGGGCGCCGCGACCGTTCAGCCGGTCGAGCGTGAGATTGGTCGCGACATCGAGATCAGCGACGACGCCGTCATTGATGTTCTGGTGCACGGTGACGACACCGGAGCGGATCGCCTCGGCCGGCGTCGCCGGATCGAAGGCCGCACCCGCAAGCGCAATCGTGCCGGCATTGCGTGTGTAAACGCCGGAGAGGATGCGCACGAGCGTGGATTTGCCGGCGCCATTGGCACCCATCAAAACCGTCACTGCGCCTGCCTTGAGGTCGAGGTCCACACCCTGAAGCACCGTTACCGGCCCAAAGGATTTGCGCACGCCCTCAATGCGAAACACTGCCTGTTCGCCCATTCTCTCCTCCCATTGACGCCACGTTAGGATAGGCTCTCATCAAATGTCAATATCATTGACAATTGACAGAATGATGCCTTAGCTGTGGACAAGGACGGCATGGCGGCGGGCGGTGGAGGCAGCCCCATGCGCAGGAGGAGAACATCATGGACAGCCACGTCTTCGAGGCGCTGAGCGCCGAGACATTGCCAGTTCGGCTGGGCGGCAATGCCGCCGTGAAAGAGAAGATCGGCGACGAATCGTCCCGCTGGAGCATCGAGGAAGTCGGCGACGGCAACCTCAACCTCGTCTTTATCGTGACGGGCGAGACGGGGGCCGTGATCGTCAAGCAGGCACTGCCCTATGTGCGCCTTGTCGGCGAGAGCTGGCCACTGCCGCTCAAGCGCTCCTTCTTCGAGTATCAAGCGCTGAAGCGCCAGGGCGAGCGCGACCCGGGCATGGTGCCGGAAATCCTGTTCTTTGACGAGGCGCAGGCCATCATCGTCATGGAATTCCTGACGCCTCACGTCATCCTGCGCCACGCGCTGATCCAGGGGCGCGAACTGCCGAAGATCGGCAGCGACCTCGGCCTGTTCGTCGCCCGCACGCTGTTCCGCGGCTCAGACCTCTCCATGGAGACCCGCGAGAAGAAGGCCGATGTCGCGCTGTTCTCCGACAATGTCGAACTCTGCGACATCACGGAAAACCTTGTCTTTTCCGATCCCTATTTCGAGGCGGCACTCAACCGCCACACCACGCCGCAGCTCGATCCGCTCGTTGCCGAACTGCGCGCCGATCGCGATCTCAAGGTGGAAGCGCAGCGGTTGAAACACCTCTTCTCGGCCAAGACCGAAACGCTTTGCCATGGCGACCTGCATACCGGTTCCGTCATGGTGACCGACGACGAGACGCGCGTCATCGACCCGGAATTCGCCTTCTACGGCCCGATCAGCTTCGATGTCGGCATGCTGATCGCCAATTTCTGGATGAGCTATTTTTCCCAGTCCGGCCATGAGACGGCACCTGGCGCGCGCGACAGCATGCGCGCCTACCTGCTCGCTACAATCGACACGCTTTGGGAGACGTTCCGCAACGAATTCGCCCATCTCTGGCACACCGAGCGTAAGGGCATCCTCTATCAGGCGAGCCTCTTCGAGGACCGCCAGGACCCGCTCGCCGCCGAGCAGGCCCTCAATATCGTGATCGACGAAATCTGGAGCGAAATGCTGGGCTTCGCCGGGATCGAGATCCACCGGCGCATTCTCGGCCTTGCCCACAATGCCGATTTTGAAACCATCACCGACCCCGACCGCCGTGCGTCCTGCGAAAGCAAGGCGCTGAAGCTCGGGCGTCACCTCGCCGTCAACCGGCAGCGCATCCATAGCCTCAGGGACATCCGCGAGACGGTGGAGCGGCTTGAAAAGGAGATTCTCGCGTGAAAGTCGGAGAACGACACTACCATACGATCTGGCTCAGCGAAGACGGCCGCTCCGTCGACATCATCGACCAGCGCTGGCTTCCGCACGAATTCCGCGTCGTCACGCTGAAGACCGTCGCCGATGTCGCTGTCGCCATCAGGGACATGTGGGTGCGCGGCGCACCGCTGATCGGCGTCACGGCTGCCTATGGCGTCGCCATCGCCATGGCGAAGGATCCGTCGGATGCGCAACTCGATTCCGTCTGGGAAGAGCTGAACGAAACCCGTCCGACCGCCATCAATCTGCGCTGGGCGCTGAATGCGATGCGCGAGTATCTGCGCCCGTTGCCCGAGGGCGAACGCGCTGACGCCGCCTACGTGCGCGCCGCCGAGATCGCCGAGGAGGATGTCGAACTCAACCGCGCCATCGGCGCGAACGGCCTCGATGTCATTCGCGAGATTGCCTCCAGGAAAGAGCCGGGCGAGCCCGTGCGCATTCTCACCCATTGCAACGCCGGCTGGCTTGCGACCGTCGACTACGGAACTGCGACCGCGCCGATCTACATGGCCGTCGAGGAAGGCATTCCGGTCCACGTCTATGTCGACGAGACGCGGCCGCGCAACCAGGGCGCCTATCTCACCGCCTGGGAGATGAACGGCCATGGCGTGCCGCACACGCTGATCGTCGACAATGCCGGTGGCCACCTCATGCAGCATGGCGATATCGACATGGTGATCGTCGGCACCGACCGCACCACGGCGAACGGCGACGTCTGCAACAAGATCGGCACCTATCTGAAGGCGCTTGCCGCGCGCGACAACGGCGTGCCGTTCTATGTGGCACTCCCCTCGCCCACCATTGACTGGGCGGTGCATGACGGCGTCAAGGAAATCCCGATCGAGGAACGCACTTCCGACGAAGTGAGCTTCGTCCAGGGTCGCGCCGCCGATGGCTCTATTGCCAGCGTGCGCATCTCGCCGGAGGGCAGCCCCGCGGCCAACCCCGCCTTCGACGTGACGCCCGCGCGCCTGATCACCGGCCTCATCACCGAGCGCGGCATCGCCACACCGTCGCCCGAGGGGCTGAAGGCGCTCTTTCCCGAACGGAGTTGAGACGATGATCCTGCCCAACGAAAAAACCACAGAGGATATCGCGCTCGGCATCCGCCGGCGCGTGTTCTTCCACACGATGAAGCACAATGGCGGTTATCTCAGCCAGGCCTGCTCGGCCGCCGAGAGCCTCGCGCTGCTCTATAACGAGTTGCTGAAGCTCGGCGAACCGACGCTGCCGAAGGTACCCCTGCCCTTCCGCGGCGTTCCGTCGGCGCACAATCCGGATGCCTTCACCGGCGCGGGCTATCACGGCCCGGCCGGCCCGGACTTCGACCGCTTCTTCATCTCGCCCGCCCATTATGCGCTCGTCATCTATTCCGCGCTGATCGAGACCGGCCGCATGGACGAACATGCGCTCGACCATTTCAACAACGACGGCGGCTCGGTCGAGATGATCGGCGCCGAGCACAGCCCAGGCATGGAAGTGACGACCGGTTCGTTGGCGCAGGGCCTCTCGATGGCCTCCGGCGTCGCCTGGGCGCGGCTGAAAAAAAATGAGCCCGGCAAGGTCTGGGTCTATATGTCCGACGGCGAATTCCAGGAGGGCCAGACCTGGGAATGCCTTACGGCGATGAGCCATCACAAGATCGACAATGTCCGCGTCATCGTCGACGTGAACCGCCAACAATGTGACGGCGCCATGTCCTCGGTGCTCGACCTTGGCGATCTGGCCGCACGTGTTTCCGCATTCGGCGTCACCTGCCGCTCGGTGGACGGCCACGATCTCGGCGCGCTACGGGCCGCAGCGGACAGCGCCGAAACCGACAAACCGCTGATCATCCTCGCCAACACCTCGCCCTATCAGGGCATGGATTTCCTGAGGAAGCGTTTTCCGCGCCTGCATTATGTCCGCTTCAAGAGCGCGGAGGAGCGGCTGGAAATGCAGGCGGCTCTCGCCGCCGAACTCGGCATCGATCTCATCGCGATGGAAGGGGCCTGACCATGGTCGAAATCGTCAACCGCCCCTATGCCAAGGCGTTCGAAGCCTTCGCGGCCGCGCGCCCTGAAGTCCTCTGCCTCTCCGCCGACCTCACCTCTTCCTGCGAGGTAGACGGTTTTCGCGACCGGCATCCCGAACAGTTCCTGTCGCTCGGCATGGCCGAGCAAAACATGCTCTCCTTCGCCGGCGGCCTTGCCATGCAGGGGTTCCGGCCGTTCGTCCACACCTTCTCGGTCTTCCTCTATCGCCGCCCCTACGACCAGTTGATCAACTCGATCGCCTATTCCAACCGCAAGGTCAGGCTGATGGGGTTCCTGCCCGGCATCACCACGCCCGGCGGCATCACGCACCAGGCGATCGAGGACATCGCCGTGCTGCGGGCCGTACCGAACATGACGATCCTCGAAACGGGCGACGCGACGGAAGTCGAGACCGTTCTGGATGTCGCCGACAGCATCGACGGACCGGTCTATGTGCGCGTCCTGCGCGGCGAAGTACCCCGTCTCTTCGCGACTCCCTTCGAATTCAACAGGCTGCGCACGCTCTCGGAAGGAGACGACATCCTCGTCGTCTCCTCCGGCGTATGCACGGAAGAGGCGTTGCGCGCCACCGGGCCGATCGCGGCACGCGGTGTCGGCATCCACCATCTGCATGCATCGACTTTAAAGCCGTTCGACCGGGAAGGCCTCCTGAAAGCCGCGCGCGGCAAGAAGGGCATCGTCACGCTGGAGAACCACACGATCATCGGCGGCCTCGGCTCACTGGTCGCGGAATTCCTTGCCGAAGAAGGGCTTGGCATCCGCCTGAGGCGCCTGGGCCTCAACGACACCTTCGCCCATGGCGCCTCGAAGCCTTACCTCATGAAGAAATACGGGCTCGATGCCGGCGCGCTCGTCGCCGCCGTCGAAACCCTGATCGCCAGACAACTCGCCATCGGCGAGGAGGAACTGGCAGAAGTTCGCCTCGACCATGTGCATTCCGCACAGAAAGCCGAGGCCCTCTGATGGCAAAGCGCTTCACGGTTACCTATTTCGTGCGTGCCGCCGACCAGGCGGAGGCGAAGGCGCGGGCGCTGGATATCGCGCTGGAGCAGACCGTGGAGATCCCGCGCAGCGCAGTGCCGAAAGGCTACGTCGAGGACGAGATTCTCGGCCGGCTGGAAAATCTGCAAAAGGACCCGGAAGGCCGGCCGGGCTATCTTGCGACCATCTCCTATTCGGAGGACGATATCGGCGAGGATTTTCTGCAGTTCCTCAACATCGTCTTCGGCAACAGTTCCATCAAGCCAGGCCTCAAGGTGGAGGACATCGGCCTCTCGCCCGGCTTGCTCGACCTCTGCGCGGGCCCGCGCCACGGCATCGCCGGTCTGCGGGCCCGCGCGGGTATCGGCGACGAACCGCTGCTGATGTCGGCGATCAAGCCGGTGGGTCTTTCAACCATAGCCCTTGCCCGCCTCGCCCACGATTTCGCGCTGGGCGGCATGAACTATATCAAGGACGACCACGGCCTCGTCGACCAGAAGACCGCGCCGTTCGACGAGCGGCTGAAAGCCTGCGTAGAAGCCGTTGGTGAGGCAAATGCGAAAAGCGGAGGCCGGGCGAGCTTCGTTCCCAACATCACCGGCCCGGCGACTGCGATCATCGAGCGGGCGATGCAGGCGCAGGAATGCGGCGCCGGCGGCGTCATGATCGCGCCGGCGCTCGCCGGCTACGATGTCGTGCGCGCGCTCGCCGCCGATCCGGATTTCACCTTGCCGATTGTCTCGCATCCGGCCTTTTCCGGCGCCAACGTGATTTCTCCCGATTGCGGCTTTTCGCACCGCACCTTCTACGGCACGCTGCACCGCCTGATGGGCGCTGACGCGGTGATCTATCCGAATTTCGGCGGCCGCTTCGGTTTTACCCGCGAAGAATGCTTGTCGATCGCAGCCGCCTGCGCGGTGAACATGGGTGGCCGAAAGGCTATCGTCGCCGCCCCCGGCGGCGGCATGACCTTCGGCCGTGTGCCCGAGATGCGGGATGCCTACGGCAACGACGTCATGTACCTCATCGGAGGGGCACTGCTTCAAGAACCCAACCTGGTAGACGCCTGCCGTCGACTGGTCGCAGCCGTCCATGCCTGACCGGCTATAGGGCCAGTGGGCCAGCCTTCACCCAGCGATCTGCGCCAATCGTGCCGCGCTACGGGAGCGCCATCGCGACACCCGGTCGGGCAGATCGCGCGTCGGCTCATCCATCAGGGAAACATGGCAGGATCGCATGCCTCCCGCTTCACCCGCAATTTTGGTGGAAGCGAAAACAATTGAATGAACGGTTAACATATTGATTTAATGCGGATGGCGCCAAGCTATGAAAGATAAATAGACAATCACTTTCGCTACCGACTGTTAACCATAACTGGAGCCACCAACAGGTGAGCGATCTCAGAGCGGTAGCGCCGGCGCGATGATATGTTGAAGCCGGAGCGGGGGAGCACCACGCCCTCCCCTCTCAGGCCGGCACCGCCCCAAAGAGGCGTGCTTGGAGGGAGGCAGGAAGCCCTGCCCTCCCCGTCGTCGAGCGCTGCCTTATTTGCCAGACGTGTAGAACTTCGCCATTTCCGGCAGCCGCTTCACGCGGATCTTCGAGGCCTTGCCGGCCGTCCTGAAGGCTTCGAAGCGTTCCCTGCAGACCTCTGCCATCAGCGCGGTCGCAGGCTTCAGATAGTTGCGCGGGTCGAAATTTTCCGGCGCCTCGGTGAAGCTCTTGCGGATCGTACCGGTCATCGCCAGGCGCAGGTCCGTATCGATGTTGACCTTGCGCACGCCAAGCGGGATCGCCTTCTGGATCTCCGACACCGGAACGCCCCAGGTCGGCTTCATCTGGCCGCCATAGCTGTTGAACAGATCCTGAAGCTCCTTCGGAACGGACGACGAGCCGTGCATGACGAGATGCGTGTTCGGCAGCTTCTTGTTGATCCTGGCGATCGTCTCGATCGAGAGGATCTCGCCGTCCGGCTCGCGGGTAAACTTGTAGGCGCCGTGGCTGGTGCCGATGGCGACGGCCAGAGCATCGACGCCGGTCTTGCTGACGAAGTCCAGCGCCTGGTCCGGATCGGTCAGCAGTTCCTCGCGCGACAGCTTGCCCTCGAAGCCGTGACCGTCTTCCTTGTCGCCGGCACCGGTCTCGAGGTTGCCGAGACATCCAAGCTCGCCCTCGACGGAGACGCCAGCCGCATGGGCGATCTTCACCACTTCGGCAGTGACGTCGACATTGTATTCGTAGCTTGCCACGGTCTTGCCGTCCGCCAGCAGCGATCCATCCATCATCACCGACGTGAAGCCGTTCGTGATGGCCGAGATGCAGGTCGAAGGCTGATCGCCGTGGTCGAGATGAAGGCATACTGGAATATGCGGATATTCTTCGGCAGCACCGAGGATGAGGTGACGCAGGAAGGCGTCGCCGGCATAGGCGCGTGCACCGCGGCTTGCCTGCAGGATCACCGGCGAATCGGTCGCGTCGGCTGCGCGCATGACAGCCTGGATGTATTCCAGGTTATTCACGTTGAACGCAGGCAGCGCGTAGTCGTTCTCCGCAGCATGATCGAGCAACTGCCGCATCGTAATCAACGCCATTCCGTATCTCCCTTTTCCAGTCGGATTGCCAAGATGCTTGGCACTAATCACAGAAGCGACGGACCTTGCAACAGCCCTACCGGCAAAACAGTTTAACCCAAATCGATTGAAACAATATCAAATCGATTAGTAAGAAAATTCAAGGCCTTGGTATCCACATGAAGACACATGCCTGTCGCAATTCGCGGAGCTAGTTCGTCAAGGAGACGCTCCGGATGGGACACCGGGAGCGACCGTCTACAGCCCCGTCGGCCCTTTGCACCGCCTTCGGTGTTACAGTTGATACGCCGTGGAATTTTTCGCTTTATTTTCAGTGGAATAGGGCCGTTTTGCAGGTTCAGCCCTTGTGCTGGTCGGCGGAATCGGACTCAGGTCCGCCGCAATCGGGCGAGGAGGGGTCCCCTCGCCCACGATTCCTTAGCCGCGCTCCTGCTCGAAGCGCGTCACAAGTGACGGAAGCTCCCGGGCAAGCCATTCCGCAAAGCCCGGATTCTGGCGCTCGTCGACCGCGAAACGGGTCACTTGTCCCGTCCGCTCGATTGCCACGGCCTCCTGCCCTGCCCCGCCCTTGATGATGCTCCTGGCGGACACCGGCTTCTCCTTCGCGTCCAGCAGCGACAGCAGCATCGAGAAGCGCGCGTCGCTGTCGGCGGCGAGCCACTTTTCGGAAGACATCAGCCCATTCGCCGCCGAGGAGCGCGCGGCCGGAAGCTTGCGGTCGGAAAAATGCGCCGCCAGCTTTTCCCATCTCGGGCGTCCCGTCTTCGGCGCAGGCCCGATCTTGCGAACGATGTCCAGCGACAGAGTGCTCGCCAGCGAGGTCAGGATCGAGATATAGGCCAGCCCCTTGTCCTCGCTGCGCCCCAAGGCGGCCGCGATCGTCTGACGGTCGAAGCTGCGTTCCTTCAGTTCCTGTGCAAACAGCGCCTGCTCGATGAAGGACAGATCCTTGCGTTCGCTGTTTTCCTTGCCCTGCGCGATAACCAGCGCGTCGTCGGAAAGCGGCCGGACGATCGCCTTGACTGCACGGTTCAGTTGGCGCGACGCCTTCCAGCGGCGATGGCCATAGGCGATCTGGTAACGACCGCTCGCATCTGGATGCGGACGGACGAGGATCGGCACCTGCTGCCCGTGCTCGCCGATACTACGCACGAGATCGGCAAGACCGGGGTCCACCTCATCCTCCATCCGGTCGCGCACGAAGGACGGCTCAATCTGATCCGGTGCAATCTCGACCACTGCCTCTGAACCGGCAAGCTGGTCGCGCAGCCGTGCATTTTCGTCTTCGATCGCCGAAAAGGAGTCCTGCATCGACCGCACGGCGCCGGAAGACACGCGGCGGCCGGCCTGCGACAGCGGGGAGGGCGCCACGGTAGCGGCAAGCTCCTCGGGGTTGATGCCCCCGAACATGGCTTTCATTCTCTTGGAGCGATCACTGGCGCTGTTCATTTGCGTCCCCAGACTGTCTTGATGTGGCGGAAGATCTCGGCGTTGACGGCATCGACCGATTCGAGCGCACGGTTCAGCGTATCACGACCGACGCTTCCGCGGGTCATCTCGTACAGGCTCTTCTTCTCCAGTCCCGCACTTGCGATCGCCGTCGTATCGACCACCGAAGCAGCCAGCACGTCCTGGCCGAACAAGGATCGCAGCAGCGCCACCACGTTCACCTGCGGCACGTCATGCGGATTGTGGCGGGTCAGCACGTAACGGATGAAGTCGTGCTCCAGCGAGCCGCCGGCATCCTCGATTACGCCGAGCAGGTCACTCGTCATCGCGAGGAACTGGTTCATCGAAGCCACGTCGAGCATGGCGGGGTGGACCGTAATGAGCAGACCGGTCGCCGCATAGAGCGCGCCCAGCGTCAGGTAACCGAGCTGTGGCGGCGCGTCGATCAGCACGACGTCGTAATTATCCTCCACCTCCGCAAGCACCGTCTTCAGCCGTCGGAAGAACATGCCGTCGCCGCGCGAGAGGCCCTTGGCAATCGCTTGCGGGGTCTCGTGCTCGTATTCCATCAGCTCGAGATTTCCCGGCACGATGTCGACGCCGTCGAAATAGGTCCTGCGGATGACCGCGGAGAGGGGAACGCGCTCATTCTCGTCATAGCGGATCGCGGCGTAGAGCGTCTGGTTGGCATCCACGTCGAATTCCGGCTGGTAGCCGAACATCGTCGAGAGCGACGCCTGCGGATCGAGATCGATCGCCAGCACGCGCAGCCCCTGCAGGGCGAGGTAGTGCGCCAGATGCACCGTCGTGGTCGTCTTGGCCGATCCGCCCTTGAAATTGGCGATCGCAAGCACCTGGAGCTTGTCGCCGACGCGCCGGCGCGGATGGAAGTCCAGCCCCTCCGATGGGCGCCGATTGGCGAGGTAGGCGCGGATCTCGTTCAGCTGCGGCAGCGTATAGACGCGGCGGCCGTTGTCCTGCCGGTCCGGGATCACCGCCTCGCCATCCAGCGACATCTGGCGCAGGGTGGATTCGGCAATGCCAAGCAGAGCGGCGGCATCCTTTGACGAAAAGGTTCGAAGCGATTTCATCGCCTCCGGCGGATACATCTGCTGGCGGAGGTTCTGTAATTGAACCGACAGGAGCTGCGAATGCCGCATGATCCGGTCAGCCGAGGAGGGCAGGTCGGGGGATTGTCTGAGCACGTTGTCCATGATTGTCCGACGGTTAATTGAGGAAAGTCGGAAAAATTCCGTCGCGACCGTTTTCAACTGATTTGCGCGTCTGGTCAAACGGTTTATCGTTAACGAAAGGTTAAGAGCGCGTTCAAGGCGGTCCGAACAAACAAGGAACGCCCAAGTGTCAGAAGGGGAGGGGAGGGAGAAACAAGCTGGCCGCCTGCCAGCACGTGGCGTCACAGAGACAAGTCGAGCTTCGCCGATCACAGCGACCGCCTCGCGACCGCCAGCAGCGCAAGACATGCGCAGCGAAGGCCGCCAAGCGCGGGCACGAAAGAGGGGGAGGGCCGGCGGAGTGTTGCCTTCCGCCACCCGCCGCGGCACATAGCCTCCGGCGGGTGCCCGTCATCACCGGAGGCTAACCACCTTTGCGCGTTCCGGCACCAGCCGCTTCCGGCTGCGGACTTTCTCCGGCGGCGCCAGCGGGATCGCAGGGGCCCGCGTCAGCGCTGCGATTGCCGCGGCCGTCATCCCAGTGCAGAGGAAATCCGCATCGAGAGCGGCACCTGACGGCCCTGGACCCTCAGCGCCGCCGGCGTTCTGTTCGTCCAGGCTCCACATCACCACGCCGACCCGCAGGCTCGCGCTGATCCGCTTGAAGCGCCGCACCGCAAAGCGCGCCTGCCGCGTCGATTCCTGATTGAGGTAGCACAACACGATCGTGTCGAGATCGGCGATTGGCAGGGCCCGGATGTGCGAGGGGTCGATCTGGCGGAAGCTTTCCGCTTTCGCATCCGCCCCTTCCACGCAAAGCACCTGCGCCAGCATGGCCGCCGTCACATCGTCGAGCTCGCCGCGTCCGCCGACACAGAGAATGCGCGCGCCTTCCCCGGAGAGCACCTTGGCATCCGTGTCGCCCGTCTCGTCGTCGGCAAGCACGCTCTCGCCGTCATCGTCGTCCGCCTCCTGCGCGGCGATGTCGCCCATGTTGGCCACGAGCGCCATGCCGCTGTCAGCCAGCCGCAGGCGCTGTTCCTCGCTCATGACGCCACGGGCACGGTCGCGTTCCGCAAGGATGAGCGCGGGGATGGCAACCTTGTCGTAGTAGTCGATCAGGTAGTCGTCTTCGAGGATTTCCTCGGCCTGGTCCGTGGCTTCGTCGGGATCACCCGCGAGCAGCCGCTGGTAAAGCCGCGCATGCGGCGCGAGCACGGGGTCGCTGCCGAACAGCACCTGCAGGAAGCCGAATTGCGGGACATGCTTGCCGAGCACGACCAGACAGACGGTCAAAGGCGTCGACAGCACCAGTCCCACCGGTCCCCAGATCCATGCCCAGAAGATCGCGGACACAATGATCGCAAGCGGCGACAGGCCGGTCTTCGAACCGTAGAGGGTCGGCTCGACGACATTGTTGATGACAAGCTCCATCACGACGAAGAGGAGCGCTGTCCAGACCAGCATCGACCAGCCGGAATCGACAGCAACGGCGAGAAACAGCGGCAGGATCATCGCAATGATCGGCCCGATATACGGGACGAACCTGAAGATGATGGCGAGAAGCCCCCACAATACCGCGTTCGGAATGCCGATCAACCAGAGACCGATCGCCACCGGAACGCCGTAGAGCACGTTCACCACGAGTTGCATCAGCAGATAGTGCCCGACGCGCGTGCCCGCATCCTCGAGCGCCTCGGTCGTCCGGTGAAGATCGCCGTAGCCCATGAGCCGGATGAACCGGTCACGCAGGTCCTCGCGCTCCAGCAGCATGAAGATGACGACGACGATGACGAGACCGGCCATCGCAACCGGCGCGATCAGCGGCGCGATCAAATTCGTCAATACCTGGATCGGGTGATCGGGCGCGTAGATCTCGACCAGCACTGGCTCGGGGCGCGTGGCGACCTCCCCGGCTGGCGCCGCCGTTTCCGACCGGCTGATCTCCCGGCTGATCCGCTCGAAGATCGCCGAAACCCGGCCCACGATTCCGGTGCCCGAACTAGCCTCTCGCATCGCCTCGATCTTCGTCACCACATTGGACTGGTAGGCCGGGATATTGCGTGCCAGTTGGGTCACCTGAACGGCGATGACGAGGCTGACGACGGCAATCAGCGAGAACGCGATGAGCGCTGTCGATATTACCGCAAGCAGGCGTGGGAACCCAGCCCTGCGCAGGGCGGTCGCGACCGGAGCGAGAGCGAAGGTGAGAAGCAGCGCGATCGCGATCGGGAGGAAGACATCACGCGCGAGATAGAGCATCGCGACACCGCCGACGAATGTCACGAGCGTCGGCATGTTCGGCCGCGCGCCCTGCAGCGTCGGCACGTCCAGGCTGCGATATGCGTCCATTCCATCGGCCATGCGGCGCCCTCCGTTCCACGAGCAAATAGAACGCGGGGCGCACCCGGCAAGCGGGGCCGTACGCATTTGGCCGTAGCGCCAACATCGAGGCGGAGAGATGAGACCCCGAACGCAAACCGACGCGCCGGATACCGCCGCGTTCAGGGAAGAATGGCCTATCCGGACTTCCTCGCCCCTCGACCGGCAAGGCTTAAGGATGAGGGCAGGATGCGTCCGTCTATCCCGCCAAGGAAACGGTTCTGGTGGCATAGGCGCCGAGCACGACGCGGCCCTCATTCACCCCCGCCCCAAGCTGAAACGCGCGGAGATCGACAGGCTGCTCGCATGCGGTGAGATTGACCAGCAGAAGGACTGGGCCACGACCGGACTGCACGATCGCCGCCTGCACGTCCGACGGCGCCGACGACCGGCATTGCCGCCAGGGCCGTCCGGCAAGTTCCGACAACGTCTTCACCGTTCGAAACAGCGGGCGCGCCGCTCCGGCCGGCATCGGCTCGCCGTCCTGCGCGACGAGGCCGGACGGGCCGGTGAGTGCGGAAAGCGTGAGGCATTCCAGATCGGCATCCAGCACCCCGATCGCATAACCCAGTGCGAAGGCTTCCGCGAACATCCCGTTATGCCTCGGGTCGCGGTTCGCCATGGGGACGCGCCCGAGACGCGGATTGTCCATCGTGCGGCTGCCATAGGGGTTCTGGCGCATCGGAATGGTCGATGGCCCGATCCGGTAAGGCTTGTCGCCGTAGATCGCTCTTACCGAACGGGTGATGAAGGGCAGCGCCTCCAGCGTCTGCATCACGCTCAGGTCGTCGGCCGCGTGCACGATCGGGTTGGTGCAGTGGGAGACGAAGGACAGGGTTTCAGCGGGCACGCGCTTGCGGTTCAGTTCGGTGAAATAACTCAGCATGCCGCCGCCGACGCGGACGCCGGCAAATGCGTCATGCGCCGCCGCGTAGACTTCTTCAAGGGGAGGGCACTCGGGCCATGTGCTGCCGGGCGGCGTTGATTGTCGGTCGACGGCAGGCGAAATCAGGATCGCATCCGGCCGCAGGCCAGCTTCCCGCATCTGGCGTGCGATCTCTGCCGTCTCGCCGGCCAGGGCTGCCCGGCAGGGGAGGGCTATTTCCAGCGTCGTCCGGCCGCGGTGAATGCCGGCAACATCTGCAAAATCGGATAATGCGGCTTTGCCGTGACCGGCCGCGGGGTCGAAATGGAACAGCAGTTCCTGCGGCGCGATCTCCGCCAGAAGCGCACGGGCGGCAAGCGTCGTGCGCGCTTCCTCCGGGGTCACGATCAGGCCGATCGCCGGCATCCGGCCGGTCCGTTCACCCGCTTCGACGACGACGGCTCCAGCGGACAGGCCCGCTTTTGGGGCGGCCGCTGCGCGCCTGTCGTTGATTGCAAGCACGATCCGCTGGCGCACGGTATCGCCTGCGTCAATTCTGTAGGGCCATGGAAGGGCGAGCGGCCGGACATAGGTCTTGTAGGATGCATCGGACCAGTTGCGCTGGTCTTCCATCTCGAAGGTATCCCCCTCCATCCGGCATTCTGCCGAAACACCGGCAACCACGGTATGGGTGATGGCGCGTATGTCCTTAAAAGGCTGCCACGGCTCGATGAGATCGGGGAAACGGGTTTCGTCGAGCCTGCCGTCGACGTGCTCAACGGCAACGGCGCTACCCGCCACGCCTACGATCGGATGCAGGATGCAGAAACCGCAACGGTTCGTCTCGAACCCGGTCGGAGAGCTTGCCTCGGCCTCGAAGGTCAGTTGATTTTCGCTTGCGGAGATGCGCACGTCAATCGACAGCATGGTGCCTTCCGGACCGTCGCATCGCGCGCGATAGGTGACGGTGAAGCCGCCCTCCGATTGGGCGATTGCAAGATCCTCTATCCCGGGGCTGTAGGTTCCCCAGTCGCGATCGCGCACGAGATAGGAGACCGCGCGCAGGACCTCGACGCCATCGTAAGTGATGGTGCGGAGATTGCCGTCCGCGAGATCGGCTGCAAGCCGTCCGGCCGCAAGCCGCACCGGAGGCGTCTCCGCCTCCTTCGTGCCGTAGAGCTGGAACGGATCTGCACTCATTTCAGCATCGCTTTGATATCGACCGGCCTGCCCGATGCAGCGCTCTCATAGGCCGCCTCCACCAGCGCGAAGGTCTTGAGATTGTCTGCGCCGGAAGTAGAAGTTTCGCCGCCGTCCTTCAGGCGTTCGGCCCAGTGCTGCTGGATCGCAAAGACGCTCTCCTGGATGTTGTGCCAGGGCCGCGCGGCCCAGGAGAGAAGCTTCGGCGAAACATCGGCAACGGTGGTGCCGCCCGCATTGGTGATCTCCAGCCGGTAGCCCTGCGACAGCCGTATCGTTCCGTCCGTGCCGTCGAGCTCCACGAGCGTTTCGGGGAAGGGCTCCGTGCCGAGTTTCGTCGCATAGCTTACGTCGACGATGGAGGTTGCGCCGTTGTCATGGTCGAGCAGGATTGTCGCCACGTCCTCGCCCTTGATCTTCGGGTTGACCCGCCGCGTCCGCGCCGTCAGGCGCGTCACGTCGCCGAGGATGTAGCGGGCGATGTCGAGCGTATGGATGCCAAGATCCTCGATGATGAAGCGCTCGCCCTCGGCAAGATAGGGCTGGCCGGAGAAGACGTCGAAGCCGGAGCGGAAAGAGAAGCGCCCCCAGAAAGGCTCCCCGATCGCGCCCGCGTCGAGCGCCTTGCGCACGGCCTGGATCGGCGTCTGCCAGCGGAAATTCTCATGCACCATCAGGGGCACGCCCGCAGCCTTGCAGGCGGCGACCATAGCCTTTGCGTCCGCCAGCGTCTTGGCGAACGGCTTCTGGCAGATCGCCGGAATCCTGTGCGCCGCAGCCATCTCCACCAGGGCGCGATGGCTCTGGACGGTGGTGGCGATATCGACGAAGTCGAAGCCGCCGTCGGCGAACATCTCGGCTGCGTCACTGTAGCGACGCTCGATGCCGAACTGGTCGCCGACGAGCTTCAGCCGTTCGGGATCGCGGTCGCAGATCGCGACGATCTCCGCGTCCGCGACATCGGCCCAGGCGTGCATCTGGTTGACGGCAAAGAAGCCGCAGCCGATGAGGGCACCACGTAGTGCTGCCATGCGTTCAATCCTTCTTGGCGAGCTGCATCAACGCGACCCGCTGCTGCAGACGGCGCTGTGCCTGGTCCACGACGACGGCGACGATGATGACGATACCCTTGATGACCATCTGCCAGAAGGAGGAAACGCCCATCATCACCAGGCCGTCAGACAGGATGCCGATGACGAAGGCACCGATGATCGTGCCGCCAATAGTCCCGCGTCCGCCCGACATCGAGGTCCCGCCGAGAACGGCAGCTGCAATGGCGTTGAGCTCGAAGGAGTTGCCGGTCGCCGGGTGCGAGGCCATCAGCTCCGAGGAGATGATGATGCCGACGATCGCAGCGCAGAAGCCGGAGAACATGTAGACGAACATCTTCACCCGGTCGACCTTGATGCCGGACATGCGGGCGGCGCGTTCATTGCCGCCGACGGCGAAGATCTGACGGCCGATCGGCGTGTATTTCGCGATATAGGCGGCGGCAAGCGCGACGACGACGAGGATCCAGACCGATACGGGCAGGCCGAAGATGCGGCCGGAACCGAGGAAGGCAAAGCCGGTCGTTCCGAGATCCGGATTGCCGGCGAGGTTCGGGAAGGTCTGGCCGTCCGACGACAGCAGGGCGAAACCGCGCGCGACATAGAGCGTGCCGAGTGTCGCGATGAACGGTGCGACGTTGAGTTTGGTGATCAGAAGGCCGTTGACCGCGCCGATCGCGACGCCGACCAGAAGCGTGATGATCGCCACCTCGACGATGTTGAAATAGACGGTGTATCCGATCTGCAGGTCGATGCCGTAGAGGATCAGTCCCCCTGCCACCATGCCGCACAGGCCGACGATCGAGCCGACCGAAAGATCGATACCGCCGGTGATGATGACGAAAGTCATGCCCATGGCGAGGAAGGCGTTCAGCGCCACGTGCTTCGACATCAGGATGATGTTCGCCGTCGACAGGAAATTCGGCGCGAAGATCGAGAAGAAGGCGATGACGGCGAAAAGCGCGATGAAGGTGCGCAGCTTCATCAGCGTCAGCAGCATCGAACCGCCGTCGCCTGCTTGAGCGTTCTGGGTCGTGGTTACCGTGGTCATCAGGCGAATTCCCTTGTCGATTTATGGCCTTCAGATGCGGCCTTGACGATCATCTCCTCGGTAGCCTCCGCCCGATCGATGACCTTGGTGATCTTTCCGTTGCTCATCACCGCGATGCGGTCGGAGAGCGCCATGACCTCCTCGAGGTCGGACGTCGAAAACAGGATGGCGAGACCTTCGCCCGCGAGGCGACGCATGGTGCGGAAGACGTCCGCCTTGGCACCGACGTCGATGCCACGGCTCGGCTCGTCCATCAGCAGGACCTTCGGATTGGTCATCAGCGCCTTGCCGATCACCACCTTCTGCTGGTTGCCGCCGGACATGGAGGTGACGTCGAAATCCGGGTTCGGCGCCTTGATCGCGAGATCGTTGATGGCCTCCCTGATGGCGGCCTGTTCGCGCTGGCCGCTGATATGGAAGCCGAAGCGGGTCAGCTTCTGCAGGCTGGCAAGCGTGAGATTTGCCGCGATGGAGAGAACCTGAACGAGCCCCTCGCGCTGGCGGTCTTCGGGGATAAGCGCAAGGCCGCGCTTGATCCGCGCCGGCGTGTCCCGCTCGATGACCTCCTTGCCGGCGACGAAGATCCTGCCGGTGGAGTGGGGATGCTGCCCCATGACGCATTCGAAGAACTCGCTGCGCCCGGCCCCCATCAGGCCGTAGATGCCAAGCACCTCGCCGGCACGAACCGAAATCGAGAGGTGATCGACAGCAAGGCCGCCTGTCTTGCGCGGCAGGCTGATGTCTTCGGCGCGAAAAGCCTCGCCGCCCAGCTTGTGGTCGATCGACTTGGCGAAGTCCTTGGCGTCCGAACCGATCATCGACCGGACGATCCACTTGGTATCGATGTCCTTCACCATCGCCTGGCCGGTGATCTGGCCGTCGCGCAGAACTGTGATGTAGTCGCCGATGCGCATCAGCTCTTCCAGCCGGTGCGAGATGTAGACGATCGCCACACCTTGCGCCTTCAGTTCGCCGATGACCTTGAAGAGGATGTCGACTTCCGCCGCCGACAGCGCCGACGTCGGCTCGTCGAGGATGAGAATGCGCGTGTCGAGCGAGATGGCCTTCGCGATTTCAACCAACTGCTGCTGTCCGATCGGCAGGTCCTCGACCATCGTTTCGGCGCTGATGCCCGCGTCCAGCTTGTCGAGGAAGTGGTTGGCCCGCTCGACCTGTGCCTTGTGGTCGATGCCGCGCACACCGCGCGTGATCTCGCGGGTGGCGAAGATGTTCTCGGCGACCGAAAGATTGCCGAACAGGTTGAGTTCCTGGAACACCATGCCGATGCCGTGTTTCTGCGCATCGGCCGGCGAATTGAACTCGACCTCCTTGCCGTCCAGCAGGATGCGGCCGAGCGAAGGCTTCTCCACGCCTGCGATCATGCGCATCAGCGTCGACTTGCCCGCGCCGTTCTCGCCGACCAGCACGTTGACGGCGCCGCGCCGCAGGGCAAGGTTTGCATGCTTGACGGCGACGATACCGGAATAGACCTTCGTCACGTCGTCCAGCTTGAGGATGATGTCCCCTTCCTCGATCTCCGCCATTTCAATCCCCGATCGTGATTGTCGCCGGCGTCAGAAGCGGCAATTGTCCCTTCGCCGGCAGCGGATAGGCGCCGACGGCCTCGACCTTCCTGCCTTCCAACCCTTCGCGTGGGAGCTTGTCCAGCGTCACCGCGTTCAGGTGGTTGTTGAAGGCCTTGCCGAATTCTGCCCACTGGATCTGGTTCTTGAACTCGTTGAAATTGACGAAGTTCAGGCTGTCGCGGATTGCCGTGCCCTTGATGACCGGGCCGATCTGGATGCGCACATCGGCTTTTCCGTCACCATCGACATCGGTGTCGAGATAGGCGGCGCGCGATTTCGTCTCCGCCTTGACGACCGTACCCGACACCTTGGCCGCAAACGTCCAGGGCGCACTTCCCTGTTCTTCCTTGTGGCCGTACTTGGCGCCTGCGGCAGCGGGATCGCTCCCTGCCAATGCAGAGACCTCCTGGAAACTGCCGGCTCGCTGGTCAAGGTAGGGGAGCACCTTCGGCTCCCAGAGCTCGCTTGCCTGCCGTTCGGGATTGAACCCGCCGCTTGCGGCTTCGGCCGCTTCTTCCGCCGTCGGCGTCTTGATGATCTTGCAAGCCGACAAAGCCAGCGCGAGCGCGACCATAGCGGTCAGCGTCCCAGTCCGGATGAATGGCATGGAAACTCACTCCGTCATAAAATTATGCGGCCGCGAGGTGGATCGCTCCACCCCGCAGCCTATCCTGGGAGGATTTAGTCCTTCAGGGCGAAGGTCTCCAGCTGATCGGCGTTGTCCGCGTTGATCAGCACGCAATCCATCAGCTGCTTTTCTTCGGCCGGGCCCTTGCCGGTCTTGATGTAGGCATCTGCCTGATCGACAGCCATCTGTGCCTGCGCGTAGGCCGGCTGCAGGACGGTGGCCTTGATGCCGCCGGCCTTGATCGAGTCGCGGACGTCGTTGGAGCCGTCGAAGCCGACGACGATGACGTCCTTGCGGCCGGCCGCCTGGAGGGCGGCGATCGCACCCATGGCCATCGTGTCGTTGCCGGCGATGACGCCCTGGATGTCCGGGTTGGCCTGCAGGATGGTCTCCATCTTGGAGTAGCCTTCCGTCTGGCTCCAGTTGGCCGACTGCTGGGCAACCATCTTCATGTCCGGATATTCGTCGATGATGTCGTGGTAACCCTTGGAGCGGATGCCGGCGTTGAGATCGGCTTCGCGGCCGAGCAGCTCGACGTAGTTACCCTTCTCGCCCATCAGGCGGACGAACTCTTCGGCACCAAGCTGGGCGCCCTGGTAGTTGTTGGAGACGATCTGCGACACGGCGATGCCGGTGGCGTTGATTTCGCGGTCGATCAGGAACGAGGGCACACCCGCGTCCTTCGCCTTCTGCACGGCGGCGATCGAGGCTTCCGAGCCGGCGTTATCGAGGATGATAGCCTTGGCGCCGCGGCCGATGGCCGTATCGATCAACTGCGACTGCTTGTTGGCGTCGTCGTCATGGACGAGGATCAGCGTCTCGTAGCCAAGTTCCTTCGCGCGCGCCTCGGCGCCGACGGCTTCGGCCTTGAAGAACGGGTTGTCGTGAGACGGGGTAATGATGGCGATCAGGTCTGCGGCATAGGCAGGCATCGCGGTACCGAGCGCGAGCGCACCGGCAAAGGCAGCAAGGGTCAGTCTGCGGGTCAGTTTCATGGTTTTCCTCCCAGTATGAAACGTCCAGCCCCGTCCTCATCGGGGCGAAAGGGGAGGGGCCAGAGGCCCCTCCTGAGGGCATCAGGTGATGCGACGAATGCTTTCGGCGATCTCCTGAGGTTCGAAAACGTTCTTCCAGTCGTCGCGCATCAGCGCGGGAATGCCGAACTCGATGGCCTTGTTGCAGGCATCCGAGAAGACGCCGGGCGTCTCTTCGAAGATGACCGCGCCGAGCACGTTCATGTGGCCGAGCAGGAAGTCGCGGGCGGCTTCCTTGGCAACGCCGCGGCGGACGCATTCGTCCATCGCCTGGCGCATGACGACCAGGAGCGAGGCGCAGACGGTTTCGGACAGACCCGGCTCCAGCATCGCCATCTGCTCGACGGTGACGCGGTGCGAGCGCATGACCGGCGCCCAGATGACCTTGGCGACTTCCTCGCCCAGCGCGTAGGCTTCTTCCGGACCCTGCATCAGGGCGGAGACGATGTGCTGCTTGGCGGCGATGCCGCCGAAGAAGTCGCGCTTGGCGGCCGGATCGGTCTCGTCGTTGAAGATCGGCGGATGGCAGGGGTGGGTGACGAAGTAGGTCAGGTCGGCGCGCTCCGGCAGATGGCCCGCGAACGGGGCTGCGGCGTCGAGCGCCACGACCATGGTGCCGGGCTTCAGCTTGTCGACGATGCCGGCCGCAACCTTACCGATCGCCGTGTCCGGCACGGCGAGGATCACGACCTCGGCGCCGTTCAGTGCTTCATCGGCAGGGACGCACGAAAGGCCGAGATCGTCCTGCAGGCGCGCCTTGCCGGCGTCACTGACCTCGACATGGCGCACGTCAAAACGCGAGCCTTTCAGGTTCTTGGCGAGCCGGTAACCCATTTTTCCGCCGGCGCCGAAGAGAGCAATTGCAGTCATGTTTCCTCACCTCAAGGTGTTTTTGATTTCGTAGCCCAACTGGTATGATGAGTCAATCACCATGCCATCACATGCGTGGTAAAGTTGAGGCACCCTGACCCGGTCCAGCCGTGCCGCGATGCCGAAATTCTCCTTCAAGCTCTCCTTCCATCACGGATCTGCGCGAAATAGCCATCTGTGCCGATCTGGCCGCCCTTCAGCGCGATCTGCAGGCCGTCCGTCGGCGCATGGCTGCCGTGGGCGGTGCACAGCGGCGAGCCGGGCGTCTGGGGCAGCGGCAGAAGCGTCGTCAAAGCCTCGACGCGCAGTTCCTTCAGGGCATGGCTCGACGTGTCACCGCCGGCAATGACGGCGCGCGAGAGACCTTCGACCTCGACGAGGCGGCGAAGGATGGTTCCCAGCGCCTGGCCGAGCCGATGGCGGGCGCCCGGCAGGCGGTCGATTTCCGATCCGCGATCGGCGGACGGTCCGAGTGCGGTGTGCAGCAGAACGCTCCGCCCTGATTTCAGCCCCTCGAGGCCCGACGCCACGGCTTCATCGATCGCCCTATCGCCGCTTTCGCCGACGAGCGAGACAGGGTCGAGGTCGATGCCCTGGAACCCGTCTGCGATCGCCGTGCGGATTTGCCTTTCGGTCGTAGGCGAGACGCTGCCGGATACAACGGCCAACCGCTCGACCTTGCCGGGCTCGGCAAATTCGACCGGGTTGCCGATCACGCCGCCCTGGCGCCAGGCGCTGAGCAAGGCATATTCCACCCCGGACGAGCCCGCGACGAAATAGCCGCCGTCCTGCTTGAGCCGCCACAGTTGCCGGCCCGCCGCCGCCTGGGACTCGGCCGAATCCACATCCAGGATGAGGATACCGGCATCACCGGCAACGATAGCGTCGACACGCGCATCGGCATCGGGAGCCATGATCGTCGCCAGATCGGCGAGCGCGACGGGGAGGTTTGTCTGTTTTCCGAGATGCAGCGCAAGGTCGGCCTCGTCCATCGGCGTGACCGGATGGCGGCTCATCACTGGATGGCGGTCGATGCGATAGACCTGCCCCTGATAGGCGGCGAAGAGATGGCCGAAGGCCGTGTAGCGCCGCAGTTGCGGAGCGCCCACGATCACTGGCACGGCCGGCTGACCGAACAGGGCCTTGCCGATCTCGATCGCCTTGCCGATGTTGCCGACGCGCAGGCCGGAATCGAAAGTGGAGCACACTTTATAATGGCAGATCGCCGCTCCGAGCGCCTTCAGCCAGCCGAAAGCAGGAACGAGGTGCTCCTGCATCCATTCCGGCGTCTCGCTGCGAGAGGTGCCGGCAATGCCGATCGCACGGCAATCCTTGAAGCGCTCGAGGATGCCGGCGCCTGGGATCCCGAGAAACAGGACCGTCTCGATGCCGTTCGCGGCGAGCGATTCCATCACGTCGGCCGAACCGGTAAAATCATCGCCATAGTAGCTGACGAGGGGGCTGCTCATTCCAGTTACTCCTTGCCGCCGCCAAACTTTGCAAGCGAGGCGGCAAGTTCGGGGTGGTCCTTCGCATATTCCTCAAGCGGAATATCCGCGACCGCAGCCTGCCACGCCTGCTGCACCGCGCGCACGCCTGCCGCCGGTCCACCTGGATGGCTGACGATGCCGCCGCCACAGAGGTAGAGCAGATCGGTCGTGCGACCGGTCCGCTGGTAGGTCTCCGGCGCCTGCCCGCCCCACTGGCCGGAACCAGCAACCGGCAAGGGACAATCGGAGGAGTCGAAAAGCGGTGCGCTGACGGCTTTGAACGATTCAACGAAACTTTCGTCCGGCTCCCAGTACTTGATCCGGATGCCGTTGATCTGGAACTGGTCGACGCCGAGGAGACGCCAGAACTGCTGATAGACCTTGAAGTCCATGCCGGCGCCCGGAGCCCTCGTCAGGATGTCCCAGCCATTGCGGTGGGCATGCAGCACCAGACCCGAGCGCTTCCTCAGAAAGCTCATGCCGCCGAAGCCGATCGAGTTGATGTTGACGACGGCGCAATTGCCGCCCGCCTTCAGGACGAGGTCGTGATTGCGCATCATTTCATCAGGGTCGGCATGCGAGATGCCGAAGGCATACATCACCTTCTTGCCCGTCTTCTGCTCGTGGTCGAGGATGCGCGGCATGATCGCCGCCACTCGCTCGGCAAGCGGCGAGTAGGCGGGGCTCATCAGTTTCTCGTCGTCCTTGATGAAGTCCACGCCGGACTCGATCAACTCGCCCACAAGCTCGGCAGTCTCGCGCGGACGCAGCCCGAGGGCGGGCTTGACGATGGTCCCGATGATCGGGCGCTTCTCGACACCCGTCAGACGACGGCTCCCCTCGATCCCGAACTGCGGCCCGGGATGGGCGCCGCGGAAAGCTTCCGGCAGCTTCATGTCGACGACCCGGATACCGGTCATCCCCTTGATCGAATAAACGCCCCCGACGGCGATCGTCATCAGGGCGGTGAGATCCGTTCCGATCGCGTCCAGAGGAAAGGCGATATCGACATCGGCCCGGTTCAGCTTCACACCGGGGGCCACTTCCGGCCATGTCGGCGCATAGGTCTCTTCGAGTGGGCGGATCGCGAGAACGCGCGCCGCAACGCGCTGCTTCAACTCCTCGGTCTCTCCGGGAACCGGGACAAACGTGCCGGTCGACTGGTCACTGGCGATCTTGTCCGCCATCGCCGCGACACTGCCGGGCGTCTCGATGCGATAGGTCAGCGTAATCATGAAATTGCCGTTGCTCCTCCTCGCCACGTCACTTTGCCATGGCGTCAACTCGTGATCTGGTATAATGAGTATTCCAATTTCTGCAACGGAAAATTTCCGGACGGCCGGATATCCACCGCTGTCCTTTGCCGTCCGTCTGCGAAAGTGCTAGCGCTTGGCCCCTCAAGGTCGATGTCGATTCAGGGTCAGCCAGGCGCACATCGAATGTGTTGCAGCGCCTCCGCGGTGATGACGGGCGGCGCCGCAGGGGGAGGCGAAATATGAGACAGCGAGACGCCATGATCCAGGTCAGCGAACCGATTGTTCGGCGGAAGCTTTCCGACGAGGTGTTCGACCGTCTGGAGCGGATGATCACGTCCGGCGAATTGAAGCCCGGCGACGAAATGCCTTCGGAGCGGGTTCTCATGGAGCGCTTCGGCGTCGGCAGGCCTGCCATTCGCGAGGCCATGCAGTCGCTTGCCAACATGGGGCTCGTCAACATCTCGCATGGCGAGCGCGCCAAGGTGCAGAAAGTCACCGCGCGGTCGATCTTCCGTCAGGTCGATCTGACCGCCAAGATCATGCTGTCGCAATCGACCGACAGCCTCGAGCACCTGAAAAGCGCGCGCATCTTCTTCGAACGCGGCATGGCGCGGGAGGCGGCGCAACGGGCAAGGCCGACCGATATCGCCGAGCTCCATGACATCATCGAGCAACAGCGCGCGTCGCTCGGAGACGCCGAAGCGTTCATCTCCGCCGACATGCAGTTCCACACACGCATAGCGCAGATTTCCGGCAATCCCATCTACATCGCCGTCAGCGAAGCGATGCTGGCCTGGCTGAGGGAATATCACACAGACATGCTGATCTGGACCGGCAAGGAGAAATTCACGCTGGTCGAGCACGAAGAGATTCTTGCTCGCCTCGCCGCCAACGATGCGGACGGCGCCGAGGCTGCCATCCTGAAGCACCTGGAACGGTCACGCTCGCTCTACAACAGGTAGCAAGCGGAACCCTACCATCGACGGGTTCAACACCCCCAGCGAAGCGCCGGCGCGGCCACCGGCGCATCCCAGAAATTCATGCGATCGGCGTCCAGTGCCGATAGCGTCACGGAAAGTCCTGCCATGTCGAGCGACGTGACGTAGGCACCGACCAACGATCGGGCAACGACAAGGCCCCGCGCCTCCACCAGCCTTCGAACGGCACCATACATCAGATAGAGTTCGGAAACCGGCGTTCCGCCGAAGCCGTTGACGAACAGCAATATCCGGCCGTCTCGCGGAGACGGGAGCTCGGTGATGAGCTCCTCACAGACCAAAGCCGCGATTGCATCCGCATCCCGAAACGCGATCCGCGACCGGCCCGGCTCGCCATGAATGCCGACCCCCAGCTCCATCTCGTCCGGCCCGAGCGAAAAGGTCTGGCGGGCGGTTTCCGGCACCGTTGCCCCCCGGAGCGCGACCCCCATGCTGCGCGTCGCAGCGACCGTCCGTGTACCGAGCGCCTTCAGTTCCTCAAGCGAGTGACCGGCCTCGGCCGCTGCCCCCACCGTCTTCTCGACGATCAGCGTGCCTGCGACGCCGCGCCGTCCCGAACTGCGCGCGGCATCATAGGCCGCGATGTCGTCGTTGACGATGACCGTCTCGATGCGGTGGCCGGCTTCGATCGCCATTTCGGCCGCCATGTCGAAATTCATCACGTCGCCGTCGTAGTTCTTGACGATCAGCAGCACGCCCGCGCCGGTATCGCATTCCGCGATCGCGTCAAGGATCTGGTTCGGCGTCGGCGAGGTGAAGACATGGCCGACACAGGCCGCATCGAGCATGCCGTGCCCTACCAACCCCGCATGCATCGGCTCATGGCCAGCACCGCCTCCGGAAATGACGGCAACCTTCCCGGGTTTCAGCTGGCGACGGCGGACATTGCGGCTGCCGTTGCCGAACGTCAGCACGTCGTCGTGCGCCCGCACGAAACCCTCTAGGCTCTCGACAACGATCCGCTCCGCCCGGTTCATGAACTTCTTCATGCTCCTCCTCCGCCCCGGCACGATCCTAGATCAAGCCCGCCCTCCACCTCAAGCGGTAGCCATACGCCGGCCAGCGCTCGCCTAAAGCAGGCTGCCAAGCCTTGCGATGAACTCCGACACCGCCTCGTCGAATTGCCTGTTCTTCCGTTCGTCCCCCAGATCCGGCACCATCAGCGACAATGTTCGCAGGCCGTCGGTGGCGGCGACCTCGGGCAGCTTGCCGGGGTGCGCCTGCTCGTAGGCGGTCAGAAACCGTTCCTGCTCCGGCGGGCTCATGTGGCAAACCCGGAAGATTGTCGCCAGGTGGCGGGCGGGCAGGGGGGTCGGGTAGCCTGGACTCGTGATCTGCGTGACGAAGCTGCGGTGCTTGCCCAAGGCAGCGGCCAGTCGCTGGCGGGTGCCGGAAGGCCGACTGTCGATGATATCAGCCAGGATCGCCTTGTAGGCGACCGTTGCATCGTCGCTTGTCTCGCGTGCCATCTCAGCCCCCGGCCTCGCTGCCATCCGCGTTGAAGCGCGAAAGCGTCTCGCGCACAAGCGCCATGCGCGCCGGCGGCATCGAAAACGCACGGAAGCCGAACGACAGGAGCTCTGGCAGCAGGCTCGGCTCCGTCGCCAGGTCACCGCACAGCCCGACCGGCTTGCCGGTTGCCAGCGCTGCGGGAACGGTGTGCGAGAGGAACCGCATGGTCGCGGCAATGGAGGTATCGTGCAGGTGCGAAACGGCTGCCTCGCCACGTGCCGCGGCTGTGAGATACTGCGCGAGATCGTTGGTCCCGAATGAGAAGAACGCCGCGTCGGCAAAAGTCTCCGGCATCAGCGCCGCAGCCGGCACTTCCAGCATGATGCCGAGCGGCGGCATACCATGCGCGATGCCCCGCATCGCCAGATCTTCGGCTTCATCGGCGAAAATCTCGATGGTCTGCGCAAGCTCGTCAGGCGACGTCACCATCGGCGCCAGTACCTGCAGATTGCCAATCCGCGCGGCGCGCATCAGGGCGCGCACCTGCACCCGCAAAATGTCGGGCCGGGCCAGCAGCAGCCTGATACCGCGCAGGCCGAGATAGGAGGCCGGGTCCACGGAGGTGCGCGGAAGTGGCTTGTCGCCGCCAAAATCGAAAAGGCGGATCGTTACCGGCGCGCCCTCGGCCCAGGCCAGCACCTCGGAATAGTAGCGTGCCTGCCGGTCTTCGTCGTCGAAATCGCCGGGCGATGTCATCAGATACTCGGTGCGAAAGAGTCCGATGCCGTCGCAGGCCGAGGGCGAAAGCCCGCGCAACTCGGCAGGATGGTCGATGTTCGCCATCACCCGGACAAGCACGCCGTCTGCCGTCCGCGCCGGTTCAGGCGGTGCGTGACCACGAGGCGACGATGCCGCAGCGCCGATGGAGGCCGCGTTCTCGTTGGCGGCAAGTCGCAACGTTCCTTCGTCGCGCTCGACCAGGCCCTCCTCACCGTCGACAAAAAGCCTCGTCCCGTCTTCGATCCCAAACTCGCCGAGCCCGACCACCATCGGCACGCCGCGGCTTCGTGCGAGCATGGCCACGTGACTGGCCGTACTGCCGCCGGAAAGGACGATGGCTCCGCCTGCAGACCAGTCGTGCGCCAGAAACTGGCTGGGCGCGATATCGCGGCCGACGAATACCGAGCCTTTCGGAAAGTCCGCGGGCACCTGACCGAGCAGCATGTCGAGCACCTGGTTGCGAATGTCCAGCATGTCGCTGCTTCTGGCCCGGATGTGTTCGTCCTCGGCTGCCTCGAAGCCGTGGACATATTCGTCCATCGAAGCGACCCAGGCACGTGAAGCGCTCTCGCCCGCGCGGATGCGGGCAAAGCTCGGCCTGACGATAACCGGATCTCGCAGCATCTCGATCTGGAATTCCAGAATGGCGCCGCTCTGCAGGTCTGCGGTCTCCGCAAGCACGCGCAGCCGGTCTATCGTGCCGTTGACGGCATCGGCCAGCCTCTCGACATCGCGGTCGGTCGGAACCTCCCCGTGTCCGTTCGGCGCAACGGCGGCAGCGACATGAGCAGGACCTCGAGCGCGCCCCGGCGAGGCACCACGCCCTGTCAGCCTAAGCGCTTCGGGCATGCGGCTTCTCCTCATCGAAATTGCGCTCGACGAGGGCGCACAGCGCCCGCACCGCCTCGTCTGCGCCGGCACCGTCCGCCTTGATCGAAAGGACAAAGCCCTTGCGGATACGGGCGCCCATGATCTTGACGATGCTCTTGCCATTCAGCCACACGCCGCCGTCGTTGACCTCGACGCCGATCGTGCAGGGAAACGACTTGGCAAGACGCGTGAAGGCGACCGAGGGCCTGGCATGCAGGCCGATATCGTGGGTCACCTCGACCCGCGCGCAGACGGCACGGTCCGTGTGCAACGAACCCTCCTGTTGGCTCACGCGCCGGCCCGTCATGGAGAAAGCTCCTCCGCCGTCGCTACCACGCGGGCGAGAGCCGCTCCGCCGGACGCCTCGGCCGCGGCCATCACCGCGCCTTCCACCAGTGGCGCATTGCAGATCAGCACGCGCCGCGCCCGCGCCGGTTCGAGCATTTCGATTGCCATTTCGCTGTTCGTCTCCGCCCCGCCGAGATCGACGAAGACCGCTACGCCGGCTTCGGACCAGGCCGAAGAGATCGCCTCCACGATATCCCCGACATTGGTGCCGAGACCGCCGTCGGCGTTGCCGCCGCACCAGGCGAGCGGCACGCTGTCGCCGACCATCTGACGCACCATGTCCGCCGTTCCGCGGGCGATCAGGGGCGAGTGAGACACGATGACGATGCCGACATGTGCACCATTGACCTTCATGCGAGTTGGGACTCCCCGATGTAGCGACAGATCGTATCCGTCAAAAGTGCGCAACTGCAGGCACCGGGATCCATGTGTCCGATCGACCTGTCGCCCAGGAAGGAGGCACGCCCGCGCATGGCCTTCATCGCGATCGTATCCCGCGCAGCCATGCCGGCGGCTGCCGCAATCCGCGCCGGCGTCTCCTGCTTTAGTACCTCTGACTGAACCGCGTAAAGAACGTCGAGCAAGGTTTTTTCGCCTGCCTGCGAGCGGCCGCGCCGCGCGACCGCTTCCACAGCCTCCGGCAGCGCATGCGCCAGCCTGTCTTTGGCGCGCCCGCCCTCCATCCTGCGGCCCATCTCGATCAGCAACGTTCCGTAGAGCGGGCCGGCAGCGCCGCCCACCGTCATCACAAGCGTCATTCCGATGCGTTCAAGCGCGCGCGGCAGCGGCATCGCATCCAGTTCGCCCCGCTCCGCATAGACCGCCTCGCAGCCTCTTTTCATATTCGTGCCGTGATCGCCGTCTCCGATCGCCCGATCGAGCGCGCAAAGGTGCTCCGCATTCGCGGCGATCGCCTCGCGGCACGCCTCGATCAGACCGGCAAGTGTCGAACGATCCCCGTCCACCCATCCCTCCGCCCGTCAGACGCCAGCGCCTGCCGCCGCCTCGAAAGCTGCCGCGACGGCTTCTGCTCCGGGATCCGGCACGCCCTCCAGATCACGCGCGGCGAGATAGGCGGAACGGCCCGCCTTAGCCCGCATCATGGATCCGGTCGCAACTGCCCCCTGCCGCGCCGCTGCGGCGGCGGCTGCAAGACCTTCGCCAGCCAGAGCCCGAAGTGCCGGCGCGAGTGCATCGACCATGGTGCGATCGCCCGGCACGGCGCCGCCGTAGAAGGTCATTCGTTCCAGCCCGGCCGAGAGCGCCTTTGCCAAGTCGCCGCCATCGGCCAGCTCCTTTCCCGCAGCCGTGAAGAATATCGACAGCAGCACCCCGCTGGAACCGCCCATGCTGATGCCCAGCGTGTCGCCGATCGCGCCGCAGGTGGCGGCCGGGTCATCGAGCGGCAGTCTCGGCAAGAGCGCGAGCACGCTACGGGCTCCGGTCGCAACCGTCGACCCGGTGTCGCCGTCCCCTGTACGCGCGTCGAGACGGTTGAGATCCGTCTCGAGCGAAACCAGCCTGTTGCAGACCACTTCGATAACCCGGGCGGCGGCGGCGGCATCTCCGGTAACCTCGCTCCGCCCGTGCGAACCTGCCGGAATGGCCGTTTCTGCCTTCGGCGCCGGCAACACGGAGAGCGCATGCCGTCGCACAGGTTTCACCCATGCGCGCGGCGCAACGGGCGAGGTCAAGGCCGCCACGCGGGCGTCATCAAGCGCAATCAGCGACAGCGAGAACCCGTTCATGTTGAGCGCCGTCATCAGCGGAGCCGGACCGATGATGAGATCAACCCGACCGGCCAGCGACGAATCCAGCACGGCTTTGGTGATCAGGCCCATTTCGAGCGGCGGCACAGCACCGAGATTGTTGATCAGAAGCGCGTGGCGCCGGCCAGCCTGCATCATCCCGTCAAGCCGTTGTACCATCGTGGCGACGATCGCCACCGCTTCCTGCAGGGCGATCCGCTCGGCGCCGGGCTCGCCGTGAATGCCGAGACCCAACTCGCCTTCGTTCGGGCCGAGCCGGTCCTCATGCGCCTGCCCGGGAATCGAGCAGGTCGAGAGCGACATGCCGAGTGAGACGATGTCGGCAGCAGCAGCCCGTGTGGCCACGGCTATCGCTTCCAGTTCTTCGCCGGCCTCAGCCATGTGGCCGGCGATCTTGTGGATGAACAAGGTGCCCGCGACGCCGCGGGGCTGCGGCAGGTCGGGAAGGGCGATGTCGTCGGCGACGATCACCATCTCGACCCTAAAACCCTCCGCGCGCGCCTTTTCCGCGGCCAGGCCGAAGTTCAGCCGGTCACCGGTGTAGTTCTTCACCACCAGCAGGCAGCCGGCCGCGCCCGTGACGGCGCGGATTGCCGTCAGCACCGCATCGACGCTCGGCGAGGCGAAGATTTCACCGGAGACCGCAGCCGTCAGCATGCCCTTGCCGACGAAGCCGGCATGCGAAGGCTCATGACCAGCGCCGCCGCCGGAGATGACGGCGACCTTCGATTTGTCCCAGTCGGCGCGAAAGATCACCTTGATCGCCGGATAGGTATCGAGCCGCGCGAGTTGCCCTTCCGGCG
The DNA here is from genome assembly GCF_013378445.1 of Mycoplana rhizolycopersici. Classification (GTDB taxonomy): domain Bacteria; phylum Pseudomonadota; class Alphaproteobacteria; order Rhizobiales; family Rhizobiaceae; genus Mycoplana; species Mycoplana rhizolycopersici. The sequence goes on along the minus strand of NZ_JABXYK010000004.1, from coordinate 51,387 downwards.
TCGACAGCAGCAGGCCGTCGAGCGCCTCGGTGACGATGTCTTCCCTGCGGTTGAAGAAATGCTTCATCCTGACCATCCCGTCCTGTCGTTCGTTGCACCGGCCTGAACGAGGGGCCGTGCTGAAAGTTCACGATCATTCGCAAAGCCACGCCTCGCGGCCTGGACACCTTCACGTGAGCCGCTGCCCGCCGGCATCGAAATAGAGCGGGTTGCGAAGTTTCAGATCAATCCGGTCGCCCCGGCCGATGGCAAGATAGGGATCGGCAAGCGTCACCAGCTTGTGCTGGCCGACCTTGATGTGCAGGTGGTTCTGGTCGCCGAGGTGTTCGATCCAGTCGATCTCGGCATTGCCCTGCCCGGAGCGAACGATTTCCAGATGCTCCGTGCGGGCACCGATCGTCTTCGTGCCAGTCGGCGCGCTGCCACCGGGGAGCAGGCCCTCCGGAATCAGGTTTATATGCGGCTGGCCGAGCCGGGCGGCGACGTGGAGATTGGCCGGGTTGCTGTAGATTTCCCGGGGCGTGCCGATCTGCACCAGCCGGCCCCCGGCCAGGATGCCGATCCGATCTGCCATCGTCATCGCCTCGACCTGGTCGTGGGTGACGTAGAGCAGCGTCGAGCCGATCTCGTTCTGGATGCGCTTCAACTCGAGACGCAATTCGCCGCGCAGCTTGGCATCGAGCGAGGACAGCGGCTCGTCCATCAGATAGATCGCCGGCTTGCGCACCAGCGCCCGGCCGATCGCCACGCGCTGCATCTCGCCGCCGGAAAGCTTGGTGGAGCGGTTTTCCAGCTTGTGGTCGATGCGCACCATCTTCGCCACCTCGCGAACGCGGGCATCGATCTCGGTCTCCGGCAGCCGACGCGCGGGCGAGCGCAGCGGGAAGGCGAGGTTTTCATAGACCGTCAGATGCGGATAGAGCGAATATTGCTGGAAGACGAAGGCGACATCGCGGCTTGCCGGTGCCTCGCTGACTACGTCGCGGCCCGCGATGCTTACGCGGCCGGCATCCGGCTTCTCGAGACCGGCAATCAGGCGCAACGTCGTCGTCTTGCCGGACCCGGTCGGGCCGAGCAGCACGACGAATTCCCCGTCGCGGACGGTCAGATTGACATTGCTGAGGGCCTGGGTTTCGCCGAAGGCCTTGCTGATGTCGGTAAGCGTGACTTCAGCCATGACGGGCCTCCGCATAGAGGGACGAGGGGACGGCCTTGCCCGAGGCGCAATCGAACAGCGACAGCTTCTCGCTGTCGAGCTCAAGCCCGACCGTCTCGCCGATGGCAAAACCCCGGTTCGCCGCAACGCGCGCCTTGACCATGCCCTGCGCCGTCTCGACCGAAACGATCTGGTTGGTGCCGAGATACTCGCTGCCATAGACTGCGCCGCGCAAGGGAGCGCCGTCGCTGAAGCGGACATGCTCGGGGCGGACGCCAAGGGCGAGCTCGCCGGGCTCGCGCGCGGCATGTACCTGCGGTACGCGGATCGCCACCTCGCCGACCGTCACGCTGGTCGCACCGTTCTCCAGGCCCGAGCGGAAGCGCAAGAAATTCATCGGCGGCGAGCCGATGAAATCCGCGACATACATCGAGGCCGGGCGGTTGTAGATCTCTTGCGGCGTGCCGTACTGCTCGATGACGCCGTGGTTCATCACCGCGATCTTGTCGGCCATGGCCATCGCCTCGTGCTGGTCGTGGGTGACATAAACCGTGGTCGCGTGGATGCGGTTGTGCAACTCGCGCAGTTCATGCACCATCACCTCGCGGAACTCGGCATCGAGTGTGCCGAGCGGCTCGTCCATCAGGAAACATTTCGGCCGCCGCACGATGGCGCGGCCGAGCGCCACGCGCTGTCGGTCACCGCCGGCAAGGCCTGAGACCGAGCGGTCGAGGATATGGCTGATCTGCAGGAGCCGAGCGGTCTCCTCGACGCGCTTTCTGATCTCCGCCTTCGGCACGCCTTGCGAGAGCAGAGGGAAGCCGATGTTCCTGCGCACGTTCATATGCGGATAGAGCGCGAAGAGCTGGAAGACGAAGGCGATGTCGCGTGCACTCGCCCGGTTGAACGTTACGTCCTCGCCGTCGAGCAGGATCTTGCCGCTGGTCGGCAACTCAAGGCCTGCGATCATGCGCAGCGTCGTCGTCTTGCCGCAGCCGGACGGGCCGAGCAACGCCAGGAACTCGCCGTCCTGCACGGTGAAGGTGGAATCCTCCACCGCGGCGAAATCGCCGAACTGCTTGCGCAGGTTTTCAACCCTGATCTCCGCCATTGCCTACTCCGGAAACTTCGAGACGACGATGAACATGAGGGTGCCGGCGAGCAGCGTCACCAGCGACCAGGTGTAGAGCACCAGCGCAAACGGCTGGAACAGCATCAGGAAACCGAGCGCGATCAGGCCGGTGGCGATATTTTCCATCGGTCCGCGGCGGAGGAAGAAGGGGCGTTTTCTCTTGGTGGTGATTGTGGATTCGATCGTCATTTGCGCACCGCTCCGAAGGTGATGCCGCGCAAGAGCTGCTTGCGGAGCAGAATGGTGAAGACCAGGATCGGGACGAGGAAAATCGTCGTACCGGCGGCGACCGCGGGCCAGTCCATGCCGCCCTCGCCGATGATGGTCGGGATGAACGGCGGTGCGGTCTGGGCGGAACCGGATGTCAGAAGCACCGCGAAGGCATACTCGTTCCAGGCGAAGATCAGGCAGAAGATGGCGGTGGCCGCGATACCCGTCGTCGCCTGCGGCAGCACCACCTTGCGGAAGGCCTGCAGGCGCGTGTAGCCGTCGATCATCGCCGCCTCCTCGTATTCGCGCGGGATCTCATCGATGAAGCCCTTGAGCAGCCAGACGGCGAGCGAGACGTTGACCGCCGTATAGAGCAGGATCATGCCGAGTGCTGTGTCGGACAGGCCGAGCTCGCGGTACATCAGGTAGATCGGGATCGCGACGGCGATCGGCGGCATCATCCGCGTCGACAGGATGAAGAACAGGAGATCATCGGCGAGCGGCACGCGGAAGCGCGAGAAGCCATAGGCCGCGAGCGTGCCGAGAAAGACGGCGAGGAAGGTCGAGCCGAAGGCGATCACCATGGAATTGGTGAAGCGCGGCCAGTAGTTCGAGGGGCCGGCGATCACCATGTTGCGGCTGCGGGTGATCTCGTCGCAGGTTGATTGAGGCGGACCGAGCGACTGGATGTACTCCGGCGTCTGGCGCGTGCGGGTGGTGAAGAGATTGCAATAGCCCTCAAGCGTCGGCGTGAAGACGAGCTTCGGCGGGTAGCTGATCGAGTCCGGCGGCGACTTGAAGCTGGTCATGAAGATCCAGGCCAGCGGCACCATGGTGACGATCGCATAGAGCACGACGATGATGCCGGCGATGCGCTTTGTCGTTGCACTCGGCTCGACGACGGAATGGGCGGAGGTGGCGTTGCTCATCTCTGCTTCACTCTGTTCAGTGCCTTGACGTAGATATTGGCGAGCCCGAAGACGGCCACGAAGAGGATGATGGCGAAGGCGGATGCACGCCCGGTCCGCCAGCTCTCGAAGGCCTCGCGCTTGAGTGTGATCGAGGCGACTTCCGTGGTCGAGCCGGGTCCGCCACCGGTGAGCAGCATCACCATGTCGAACATCTTGAAGTTCTCGATGCCGCGGAACAGCACCGCCAGCATGATGAAGGGCAGCGCCATGGGGATTGTGATCGACCAGAACTGCCGCCAGGCCGAGGCGCGGTCGACCTCGGCCGCCTCGTAGATGTAGTCGGGAATGGAGCGAAGGCCTGCCAGGCAGATCAGCATCACGTATGGCGTCCACATCCAGGTATCGACGATGATGATCGACCAGGGTGCCAGCGACACCGAGCCGAGCATCTCGAAGGAGGACGGCGGCACGCCGGTGATGAATGAAACGATATAGTTGAACAGCCCGATCTGCGGCTGGTAGAGGAACCGCCAGAAGTTGCCGACCACCGCCGGCGACAGCATCATCGGAATCAGGATGACGGTCGTCCAGAAGGCATGGCCGCGGAACTTGCGGTCGATCAGGTAGGCGAGCGAGAAACCGATCAGCGTCTGCAGCAGGATCGTCCAGAAGACGAAATGCGCCGTCGTCTGCATGGCGATCCAGATGTCGCTATCCGTCAGCACGCGCTGGTAGTTCTGCAGTCCGACATTCTCCAGGACCGCATTCGGCCGATTGGCGCGATAATTGGTGAAGGAAAGGCGGATCGCCCAGATCAGCGGGAAGATGTTGATGGCGAGAAGAAGCGCGATCGTCGGCGTGATGAAGAGCCACGCGATTGCGCGGTCGGAAAGGCCGCCGATGCGCCGGGCGAGCGATGCCGGGGTCGAGGCCGCGGCCCGTTCCGGCTCCTTCTCCAGAATTGTCGTATCGGAATTGATCACGGACTTTACCTTGAAGCTCGGAGGAACGTGCTTGCGGCGGGGCCGCCCGGATTGCGCCGGACGACCCCACCGGGAGGAAATCAGAGTTTCCCTTCGTCCTCGAAGATCTCGGTCCAGTCCTTGACCAGCCCGTCGAGCGCCTCCTTGGCGGTGCCCTGGTCGGCCACGACATAGTCGTGGAACCGCTTCTGCGCCGACTGAAGCAGGATGGCGTAAGCCGGCTCCTGCCAGAAGTCCTGCACCTGGTTCATGGCAACGAGGAAGTCGGCGGCAAAGGGCTGACTGTCCTTGAAGGAGGGGTCGTTCAGCACGTCGTTATGCACCGCATAGCCGCCGAGCTGCCACCACTTCTTCTGCACTTCGGGCTGGGCGAACCATTTGATATAGGCCAGCGCGCCGTCCATGTTGTCGGTGTTGGCCACGACCGAGATGCCCTGGCCGCCGAGCGTCGAGGCTGCGGTCGCCTGCTTCGGGTTGACGAAGAAGCCGATCTTGTCGCCGCCGACGTTCTCGTCCTTGGCAAGGCCGGGGAAGAAGGCGAACCAGTTCATCGCCATCGCCGCCTGTCCGGATTTGAACGCGTCGAGCGTCTCGCCCATGTAGGCGTCGGTATAGCCCGGAGGCGTGCAGCACTTGTAGAGCTCCTTGTAGGCCTCCAGCCCCTTGATCGCACCCTCGGAATTGACGGCACCTTCCATGTCGTACTTACCGGTGGTGTTCTCGTACTTGAAGCCATAGGGATAGAGCGCCTGCGTCGCGCCCATGGTGATGCCTTCCGAGGCCCGCTCGGTGAAGATCGCCGCGCCATAGACCTTCTTGCCGTCGATCTCCTTGCCGTTGAAGAACTTGGCGGTTTCCAGCAGTTCGTCCCAGGTAGTCGGCGGGGCGAGGTCGCGGCCGGTCGCGGCCTTGAATTCAGCCTGGATCTCCGGCTTGCTGAACCAGTCCTTGCGGTAGAACCAGGCGTTCGCATCGCCCATGGCCGGCAGTGCCCAGTAGTTCGGCGTGCCCTTCGGCCAGGTCGAATAGGCATTGACGGCGGCTTCGGCGAAGTCGCTCATCTTGATGCCTTCCTTGTCGAAGAAGTCGTTTAGCTTGACGTAGTAGCCGTTCTCCGCCGAGCCGCCGATCCACTGGCTGTCGCCAATCAGGAGATCGCAGAGCTTGCCGCCGGAATTGAGCTCGTTGAGGATGCGGTCGGCGAAGTTCGGCCACGGCACGAACTCGAACTTCATCTGCGTGCCGGTCTGCGCGGTAAAATCCTTCGACAGTTCCACCAACGCATTGGCCGGGTCCCAGGCGGCCCAGCAGAGCGTCAGTTCGTCAGCCTGCGCCAGGCTCGGCAATGCCGTCGAAAGGCCGAGCGCCATCGTTGCCCCGAGAAGGGGTCTGCACATCGTTTTCATGAAATCCTCCCAGATTCGAAAGGAAGCCCCACGCCGCCCTTCGGAAAACTCCCTGCACCTCCATGCCCGGCACGGCCCTCACTCTGCCATGTTGAGCAATATGTTTAGTGATACGCAAATCACTCAACATGGCAAGAGACAATCGTCGCTGCACCGCAGCGTCAGACGCCGCGATGTCGGGGACCCACTGATCATGTGAGAGGGACGATATTGTTTAGTTAACCCGCTCCGGCCCGGCGGCGGATTTGACTATCCACCGCGCGAAGAGCGCGAAAAGGCTGCGAGATGCTCCACGAGATCCAAGGCGGGGGCTGCCGGTTTCTCCTGCGAGAGAGTGCAGACCGCAAGCCGGCGAACTGCCCAATCGTCCGTGAGCCGGACGATTGCCAGCTTTGGTGTTCCGCGATGGCGGCGCGCGGCCGTCTCGGGGACGATGCCAAGGCCGACGCCTGCCGCCGCCATGCGGCCAATGCCTTCGAAATTGGCCACGCGCAGGCGCATCTGTAGCCTGTATCCCGCTTTGGCGGCCTGCAGTTCGATGTGATCCTGCAGCGCGCCGCTGGCAAGGCCGACGAAATGCCGATCAATGATCCGCGAGAAGGAAAGTGCCTTTTCCGCAGCGCAAGGATCGTCCGGCGCTGCGACCACGACCAGCCGGTCGACGGCGAACGGCCGCAGCGTGAGACCCGACGTATCGACGGCATCGGAGAGGATACCGATCTCCGCAAAGCCCGCCCGCACCGCACGGGCGATCTCGTTGCTTTGCCGCTCCTTCAATTCAACATCGACCCGCGGATGCGCCGCCATCCACGGCGCGAGGCGCGCCGGCAGCAGTTCCGCCACCGCCGCCGTGTTCGCATGCAGCCGGATCGTCGTACGCAGGCTTGCCGCGTGTTCGGCAAGCTCGCCGCGCATCTGCCCCATTTGGCGGTGGATAAGGCGGGCGTGATGGGCAAGCGCCTCACCCGCCCTTGTCGGCAACACGCCACGCCGCCCGCGCTCCAGAAGTGCTACGCCGCCATCGGCCTCCATGTCTCTCAGGCGTTCGCTGGCGGCAGACAGCGAAAGGCCGCAGTCCACTGCCCCACGGGTAATGCTGCCAGCGTCCACCACGGCGAGAAACAGCTTGAGGTCAATCAGGTCGAAGCGCATGAGCGGCAGCATAATGCAAGCCCAGCCTTCGGACTAGCCGAAGGCTAACTGCGGTTCTTCCGCATTGCAGGGCGGCTGGAATGCACTATCCACAATGCATGACCGTCGATCCGCGCTTCCTCCCTGTTGTCGCCTTCATCACGTTCGTGGTCGCCGGGTTCGTGAAGGGCGTCACCGGCATGGGGCTGCCCACCGTGGCGATGGGACTGCTGGGAGCGCTGCTCTCCCCGCTTGCCGCCGCCGGATTGCTGCTGGCTCCCTCTTTGGTCACCAATATCTGGCAACTGGCAACAGGTCCGGGCTTCGGCCCGTTGTTTCGACGTTTCCGGGGAATGTTGGCGGCAATTGTCATCGGCACATCGGCCGGATCCGCGATGCTGGCAAGCGGCGATACGGACGCCACCACAAAGGCGCTGGGCGGCGCACTGGTTGCCTATGCGGGCTATACACTGTTCGTTCGGCCGATCCGGGTGCCGGAAACGTGGGAGAGGCGGCTGTCGCCGGCGGTAGGCCTTGCCACCGGCCTCGTCACGGGTGCAACCGGCGTCTTCGTGATCCCGGCCGTTCCCTATCTCCAGTCGCTCGATCTCGGGAAGGACGATCTCGTCCAGTCGCTCGGCCTCTCGTTCACCGTCTCGACCGTCGCTCTGGCTGCCGCTCTCGTCTGGCGGGACGCTTTCCGCCCCGACAATCTGGCGCTTTCGCTGCTGTCCGTGGTTCCCGCACTCGCCGGCATGTGGCTCGGCCAGCGCATCCGCGACAGGGTCAGCCCGCGCACGTTCCGCCTGTTCTTCCTGCTCGGCCTGGCACTTCTCGGCGCCGAAATGCTGCTGCGGCCGTGAATAGGTGAGCGTCGCCCGCCGCCGCGTGCCGGCGGGCAGAGCTTCCGGTCAGCGTGCCTCAGGCCACCGAACGGATCTCGACGTCGGCGGCTTCGGTCCGCCGGCGATAGGCGATCAGGTCTTCGATCGATACAAGAAGAAGATTGTGCTTTTCGGCAAACACCTTCAGCTGCGGCAGGCGCGCCATGGTGCCGTCGTCGTTGGCGATCTCGCAAATCACCCCGGAAGGCGCAAGTCCCGCCAGGCGGGCGAGATCGACGGCAGCCTCGGTATGGCCGGGCCGGCCTAGCACGCCGCGCGGATTGGCCCGCAGCGGGAAGATGTGGCCCGGTCGCGCGAAATCCTCCGGCTTGGATGCCTCGTCCACCAGCGCGAGGACTGTCGCGGCGCGCTCGGCGGCCGATATGCCGGTCGTGGTGGTCGGAAGGTAGTCGACCGACACCGTGAACGCCGTCTTGTGGGAATCGGTATTGTTGGGAACCATCAACGGGATGTCGAGCGTATCGAGCCGCTCGCCTTCCATCGACACGCAGATGAGGCCGCGTGCGTGGTTCATCATGAAGGCGATCGAGGCGGGGGTAACGGTCTGCGACGCGATGACGATATCGCCTTCGTTCTCCCGGTTCTCGTCGTCCACGACCACAACCATCTCGCCGCGGCTGATCGCTGCGATTGCATCTTCAATATTCGAAAGCGTCATTTCCATAGCCTTTCAAGGGTCCGCCAGCGAACTGGCTGTTTTTCACCGCTCGCAAGCGAGCGAAAATCCCTTGGGCGAACAAGCATGGGCAGCTCTCACACGGAAAGCGCCTGCCGCGTTGCTCTCTTCCATCCGGACTATACCGTCGGCTCCGGCCTCTCACCGGATCTGCTGACCCTCCGGCTGTGGACCGGAAGCGCTCGCGGGCTCCGGGATTTCTCCCGATACCGCCGGTGGGGAATTACACCCCGCCCTGAGAACCCCCTATAGATAGATCCAGACAGCCACCTATTGCAAGAGCGTGCGCGTGCGGGGCACGGCAAAAGCATGCCTGCCGCGGTGAACACAGCGTTCAACCAGCATGTCCGCCGGCGTTTTCAGGACGCCTTGCCGGAGAAGTCGCTGCGAACGATACCGTGCCGCTGGAGTTTGTCGTAGAACGTCTTGCGCGGAATGCCGAGGGCGGCGATGGTCTGCTGTACGTTGCCTTCGAACGAGCGCAGCGTCTCGCGAATGATCTTCGCCTCGTAACTTTCGAGCCGTTCGGGAAGGGTCGCCGGCGGCCCATCGCCGGAGGCCGGCGCATTCGCTGCGGCAGCCGCAGGTTCGAGGCCGAGGACGACACGCTCGGCGAAATGCGAAAGTTCCCTCACATTGCCGGGCCAGGCATGCTCGGCCAGATGCCTCGCCGTCGCCGGCGAAAGCTTTGGCACCGCACGCCCGAAGCGCCGTGCGGCACGCTCGGCGAAATAACTGAAAAGCAGCGGCACGTCCTCCCGCCGCTCCCGCAATGGCGGAATGGTGACGGCGACCACGTTGAGGCGGTAGTAGAGGTCTTCGCGAAAGGTCCGGCGTTGCGATGGATCGCCGAGATCGACCTTCGCGGCAGCGACGACGCGCAGGTCGACCGGCCGGACCTCGTTGGTGCCGAGCGGCGTGACTTCACGCATTTCGAGCACGCGCAGCATCTGCACCTGAGCCGAGAGCGGCATGCTTTCGATCTCGTCCAGGAACAGCGTGCCACCGCTCGAATGCTCGATCCGTCCGACCCGCTTCTTCTGGGCGCCGGTAAAGGCGCCGGGCTCGTGGCCGAAGAGCTCGCTTTCGATGATCTGCTCGGGCAGGGCCCCGCAGTTGAGTGCCACGAAATTGCCGCCCGACCGGCGGCTCCAGTCATGCAGCAGGCGGGCAACGACCTCCTTGCCGCTGCCCGTCTCCCCGGTCACGAGCACGTCGACATCCGTTTCCGCGATCTGCCTCAGGGTCTGGCGAAGGCGCTCCATGGCCGGGGTCTGGCCGATCAGTGGAAGATCGTCGCCGGCGGCATTCGCAGCCTCGCGCAGGCGGCGGTTCTCCATGACCAGCCGCCGCTTCTCCGCCGCGCGGCGGACGCACTGGTTCAGTTGCTCGGCCGGAAAGGGCTTGGCGATGAAGTCGTAGACGCCGTCGCGGATAGCGTTCACGGCCATCGGGATATCGCCATGGCCCGTCACCAGGATTACCGGTATCTCCTCGTCGATCGCGCGAATGCGCTGGTAGAACTCCAGGCCGTCCATGCCGGGCATGCGGATGTCGGAGACCACGACCCCCTCGAAGCCGGCATCGATCGCCGGCAACGCCTTTGCAGCGGAGGGCAGCGGCACAACGTCGAACCCTGAGAGTTGGAGCGTTTGCGCGGTCGCCCGCAGCAGGTCCCGGTCGTCGTCGACGAGCATCACCGGTGTTGAGGCGCTCATTTTCCAGCCTTTCGCAAATGTACGCGGAAGCGGGCTCCATCCGCGCCGCTCTCCACCTCGATGCGCCCGCCATAGTCCGCAACGATATCCTTGGAGATGATCAGGCCGAGGCCAAGACCCTTCTCCTTGGAGGTGTTGAAGGGCTCGAACAGAGCGTCGAGGATTTCCGGCGCAATGCCGGGACCGTTGTCTTCGACAGCGACCACGGCTTCGTCGTCCGTCAGGCGAACGGTGACGCCGACGCGCCCGTCCGGCTGATCCTCCACCGCCTCCAGCGCGTTCTGGAAGAGGTTGATGAAGACCTGCTCGAGCCTGAGCCGGTTTCCCATCACCTCCAGACCAGGCGGCGGCATTTCGATTGCAAGACGCTCCAGGCGTCCGGTGAAGCGGCTGCGCAGAAGCATCACCGCACCGTCGATAACGTCCGCCAGAGCAACGGGCGCGGCCTCCGCGCGGCCTTTGCGCGCCAGCGCCTTGAGGTCGGCGGTTATCGCACCGATCCGCTCCGTCAGACCGGCGATCAGTTCGAGGTTTTCGATCGCCGGCGCGGTCTGCTGCCGCTCAAGGAAAACCTTCGAATTGTCGGCATAGGCGCGGATGGTCGCGACCGGCTGGTTGATCTCATGGGCGACGCCGGCGGCGACCTGCCCGAGGATCGCCAGCCGGTTGGCATGGACGAGATCCTGCTGCACCGTCTGCAACTGGGCCTCGGTCGCCCGGTGACCGGAAATCTCCGCCTGCAGCCGATCGCGTGCGAGACTGAGATCGGCGGTGCGCTCGACCACGCGCCGTTCCAGATCTTCGCGCGCCCGCTGCTCGCGCTCGCGCGCCGCGATCAACCCCTCTCGCCGGCGCAGCCATATCGCGGCCGCAAGCAGCAGACCGCCAAGCCCGAGAACGGCGGCAAGCCGCGCCTCCCTCTCGGCGGCTGCAACTGCGGCATCGATCGGAGCCAGATACTCGAACTGCCACGGCGTGGAAGCCACCGGGGCGACGAGCCGAAGGTAATCCTCCTCCTTGCTCCCCGGAAGCACGGTGCGCACCACGCTGGTTGCGTCTCCGAGCCGCTCGACCTCCGCGAAGGGCAGAGGCACCAATGGTGCCTCGCCGAACTGCAGGCTCCGGCGAATGGCTGCCAGCCGCTCCGGCGGCAGCGGCACTGTCGTCATGAAACGCCAGGATGGAATGCTCGTGATCAGCACCACATTGTTTGCGTCGGTGACGTAGGAGGGGCGCTGCGTGTCGCGCCAGTCGCTTTCCAGCTGGTCGAACTCCATCTTGACGACGACGACGCCGAGTGGCGCCTCGGCCGGGCCGACGCGATGGGAAATGTAGAGCCCGGGGCGCTTGCTGATGTTGCCGAGCGCGAAATGCTCCGCCGTCCCCTCCTTCATAGCCTTGGAAAAGTATTCACGGAAGGAGTAGTCGACGCCGACGAAGCTCGTCGGCTCGCGCCAGTTGCTGGCGGAAATGGCGACGCCCGTCGTGTCGATAACGTAGAGCACCGACGCGCTGGTCCCGACCACCAGATCCTCAAGCTTGCGGTCCAGCGCCTGTCGGCTGGCCGCGTCACCGGAGGCCAGGGTTTCCTGCACGTCACGGTCGAGCGACAGGACGAAGGGCAGCGCGCGCGGGCGTTCGAGCACGGCCCGCAGCAGGGAGATTTTCAGGTTCGCTTCGGCACGTCCCTGCGCCTCCAGCGAGGACAGGGCTGAGGCCCGTCCAAAGATGCCCGCGAAATGGACCGTCGCCAGGAAGAGAACGAGCGCAACCAGCGCAAAGAGCATCCAGGGCCGCCTGACCCACAGGCCCGACCCGCCGGCGAACACGGATGAAGTGGCCTTGGTCATCCTTCATCCCGAGCATAAATCCGCACATTTCTCAAGATATTTTGAGCGACATTCCGCACACTGCCGCGCAAGCCGGCACGCCTTCAAGGCTATAATATTGTTTATATCCAATACCTTACAACAAAATTATGGCATCTGGCACGCCGCTTGCTGACCTCCTGACCAAATCAGAGATCCGCCCCGGGAAGAGCCAATAGTGGTGAGGGCACGAAGGAGGACATCATGAACATTGCATCTGTAACAGAGGCGCCGCGCGCGCCGCTGCCTTTCTACCGGCACCTCTATTTCCAGGTCATCGTCGCGATCATCGCCGGCATGCTCGTGGGCCACTACTACCCGGAATTCGGCGCCGGCCTGAAGCCGCTCGGCGACGCCTTCATCAAGCTGGTGAAGATGATCATCGCGCCGGTGATCTTCCTGACGGTTGCAACCGGCATTGCCGGCATGTCCGATCTGAAGAAGGTCGGCCGAGTCGCCGGCAAGGCGATGATCTACTTCCTGACGTTCTCCACGCTGGCACTCGTGGTCGGCATGGTGGTGGCAAACGTCGTCCAGCCCGGCGCCGGCATGAACATCGATCCGGCGACCCTGGATGCCAATGCGGTATCGACCTACGCCGCCAAGGCGCATGAATCGACGATCACCGGCTTCCTGATGAACGTCATCCCGCAGACGATCGTCGGCGCATTCGCCGATGGCGATATCCTGCAGGTGCTGTTCTTCTCCGTCCTGTTCGGCATCGCGCTCGGCATGGTCGGCGATCACGGCAAGCCGGTCGTCGACTTCCTCCACGCGCTGACCGCGCCGATCTTCCGGCTGGTGGCGATCCTGATGAAGGCTGCACCGATCGGCGCCTTCGGCGCGATGGCCTTCACCATCGGCAAGTACGGGATCGGTTCGGTCGCCAACCTGGCTTTCCTGATCGCGACCTTCTACATCACCTCGCTGCTGTTCGTGTTCGTCGTGCTCGGGGCGGTCGCCCGCTATAACGGCTTCTCCATCGTGGCACTCATCCGCTACATCAAGGAGGAGCTGTTGCTCGTGCTCGGCACCTCCTCGTCGGAAGCTGCCCTGCCAGGGCTGATGCAGAAGATGGAGCGCGCCGGCTGCAAGCGCTCGGTTGTCGGCCTGGTGATCCCCACCGGCTACTCCTTCAACCTCGACGGCACCAACATCTACATGACCCTCGCAGCGCTCTTCATCGCGCAGGCCGTCGGTATCGACCTGTCGATCGGCGACCAGATCCTGCTGCTGCTCGTCGCGATGCTGAGCTCCAAGGGTGCTGCCGGCATCACCGGCGCCGGTTTCATCACGCTCGCTGCGACGCTTTCCGTCGTGCCGTCCGTTCCCGTCGCCGGCATGGCGCTGATCCTCGGTATCGACCGCTTCATGTCGGAATGCCGGGCGCTGACAAACTTCGTGGGCAACGCCGTCGCGACCATCGTCGTGGCCCGCTGGGAAAACGAACTGGACGTGGAAAAGCTCAACGAGGCACTGGCAGGGCACCCGGCCGAAGAGCAAATCCCTGCCCCCGCGCTGCAACCGGCAGAATAATTCCTCCCAAGGAAGACCGGCCGCAAGGCCAGAAAGAAAGCCCGCCTGCACAGGCGGGCTTTTTTGCGAACCGGGCAAGGCATTGGCGTAAGGCGTTGTTTTTGCGCGGCGCCGGCTGAATGCCGCTTCGTTTGTTAAGCTTTATACGTTAACGGTAGTGCGATCATCCGCACCATGCCGCGATCCATGCAACAGCAGATCCAACTACCCGAGATTGCGATCACCGCGGGGGCAGCCCAGGGCCGCGCCTCCTTCGAGGTGTTCGAATACGCCTGCGCCCCGGTATTCGACGCCTGGATGACCGACCAGGCGGAGAACGGGACCTTCGATCTGCAGTTCCACAGCGCTCAGATCGGCCGGATGATCCTCGGCCTCGCCGGCATGACCGGCGCGCACTACCGATACGAGCGGAACGAACGCAAGGTCGCGCAGACAGGGCTCGAACTCGTCCTCGTGCAGATGATCACCGAGGGCTCTGACGTGCGCATCGTCGATGGACGCGAGATCGTTTCGCGGCCGGGCGACATCTTCATCAGCGATCTGACGCGGACAATCGCCACCACCGTCCAACACTGCCGCAATGTCACGATCGCAGTGCCGCGCACGCTGATATCGGACAGCGAGGCCGATCTCGATCGCCTGCACGACAGGGTGCTGCAGGCGGACACCACCGCGGCCCGACTGTTTGCCTCGCACTTGGCCACCACCTGGCGCGAACGCCACAGCATCGCGGCCGGAGAGACGGAAATGGTGGCGCAGGCAACCGCTCAATTGCTGGCGAGCCTCGCGCTGTCGAACGCCGGCCGGGAAGACGTGCAGAGAAGCATTTCGGCCTCCGTCATCGTCCGCGTCTGCCGCTACATCGATGACAACCTCGGCCGCGCCGATCTCGGCCCTGACCTCATCTGCCGCGAGATGGGGCTTTCCCGGGCAGCGCTCTACCGCCTGTTCGAACCGCTGGAGGGAGTAGCGCGCCACATCCGCAATCGCCGCCTCGTCCGGGTCTTTCGCGCCCTGACCTCCCGGCGCGCCGAGGTCCGAACGATTGCCGAGATCGCCTACGCGCACGGCTTCTTCGACATGTCCGCCTTCATCCGCGCCTTCAAGGCGCGCTACGGGATGACGCCCAGCGATGCGCGGACGATGGCCGCGATGTTGCCGCCGGAACCTGCGGCAAACGGCATTGGAGAGGGCGGCAGCCTGCTCCGCCACTGGATCACGGCGATCGGCACGACCTGAAGCGGCAGTGATCCAATTCTCAGCCGGGCACCATCGACTTGGTGACAGTGACCGGGACACCGGGCGTCACCGTCCTGCATGCCGCGACCGTTCCGCCGATCAGCACGGCCACATTGATCGTGCCGGCCTTGGGATTGCAGACCCATTCCGCAACGCCGTCCGGCAGGCAATGGAAGACCTGTTCCCGGCCACCCGCCATGGGCTTTATCTTGAAGCTCGCATTCTCGCGCCAATCCGGGGCGACCTGCGCAATCGTCTCATGGCACTCGGCGATCGAAGCCGCCGGCTTCTCGTAGAGCGTCGGTTCCTGCGCAAGCGCCGGTAGCGAATGGGCAAGCGCGATCGTTGCGGCGACAAGTCGGGTCTTCATTGCATTCCTCTGTGCGGAAGGTGGCCAATCTCTATTCACGCGTGTCGCCCCGTGTCGATCCGCGGGAACGGGGCGACTTGCGATTGAGACGGAATGCCAACGAATTGAGACGCGCGCCAAATCCGCGCGCGTTTACCCGCCAATCGGCCGTGCCTATGGTCCCTTCAATTTGCGGCCCGTGCCGCCAGCCTCGAACTGCGCCGGACCATCGCATGCCCTTCGACAAATCGCTTTCCCTCGCCGCAGCCGCGCTGATCGCCCTGACACTTGCCATCGGCGGATGGGCCATGCAGCTCGACGAGCGCGCCTTGCTCTCCGACGCCCAGACGCGGGAGATCGACGTTACAGCTCTGGTCCTCGCAACAGCGATGGAGCAGTCCGCCACGCTCTCGGCGACGCAGGCCGAGACGGTCGCCCGCGATCCGGAGGTCGCATCGCTGATGAGGGCAGGGGATCGCGCAAGCCTTCTGGCGAAGAGCCGCTCCAGGCTCGAATTTCTCGGCAATCTTGCAGGCGTCGAGGTGCTGCATTTTCACACTGCCGACATGAAGTCCTTCCTGCGCGTCTGGGATCCGGATAATTTCGGACAGGATCTCTCCCGCTTCCGGCCGATGATCGTCGCCGTCAATCACGATCGGCGGCTGCGCAAGGGTCTGGAACTCGGTGTCCGCGGCCTCAGCCTGCGCGCCGTCTCCGCCATCACGGATGGCGAGCAGCTCGTGGGCACCGTCGAGGTCGGCGTCGACCTGAAATCTCTGACCGAGTTGGCAAAGGCTGCGACCGGCGCCGACTTCGCACTGTTTCTGGATGCGTCGGCGGGCGTCTCCGAGGACGGAACGGCGAGCGCCGAGACCGGACTGAAGATGGAGGCCGCCACCGATACCGGGCTCTTCCAGCGCCTGCGTGACGGCGGACAGATACGCCTGTCGCGGGATTCCTATCTCGAAAAGGTCGAGATCGGCGGACAGACGCTTGGCGTGATGGGCAGGCCCCTGCTCGACTTCAGCGGCCGCATGATCGGCACGATCGTCGTCACCCGTGACCTGACCGAGCTGGAAGGCCATCTGGCGCGCTCGCTTGTCACGATTGCCGCAGTTTCCGTTGTCGGATTTCTCGTCGTCTTCTCGACCGTCATGGCCATGCTGCGCGGGCTGCTGCTGCGCCCGTTGCAGAGACTGACAGCGCAGCTTCGTGACGGAAAGGCCGCGGACCAGCCCGAAAGCCTCTCCAGCCTTCCAGAGTTCCGCGAGCTTCAGCAAGCCGTCCGGGATGCCGTAGGAGAAAGACAGCCGGCGTCCGCCGTCAGCTTCCGCGCGGAAAACCGCCGGTGACGTGGGCCATCCGTCCCATGCTGGCCTTTATTTTGCCGGGCGCCTTCCTCATTGCCTTGTGGACCGCGGCCCTTGTGCAGGCTGCCGACCTGCCCCAAGGGGCTGCCCTGCCGATACGCGTCAATCTCGCCGTGCGGATGCTCGATGTCGTCAAGATCTCCGAGACCGCGGGCGAGACGTCCGCGACACTGGAATATACGGCGCGCTGGCACGACCGGACGCAGGGCTTCGATCCGATCGCCACCGGATCAAGCCGCCGGGACTTCACCGGCGACGAGGCCAAGCGCGTGCTCGAAACAATCTGGACGCCGCGCCTGCTGATCGAAAACCTGATCGACGACCCGCGCAAGGAGACGGTTTCGTTGTCTGTCTTCTCGGACGGGGCAGTTGTCCTGATCCGTCACCTGGAAGCAGACTTCCGCATCATCAACGACCTGTCGGCCTTTCCCTTCGATCGCCAGACGCTTGTCTTTCCCTTCGCCTCCGAGGCCTATCCGGCCGACGAAGTGGTCTTCGTCGTCGACGACCGCGACCGCGAACTCTCCACCTTCGCCGCAGCCCTGACCGCTTCGGACTGGACGGCGGCATCGATGCGTTTTGCGATGGAAACGTTCTATGGCTGGAACGCCCGTCCCTTCGTGCGGGCGAGCGCTAAAGTCGTCGTCGAACGCGCCTGGCCGCGTTATTTTCTCAGGATCTTCGTGCCGTTCGTTGCCGTGCTCACGGTGTCGCTGTTCATTCTCTGGGCCTCGCGAACGACCTTTTCCGATACGATCGGCATTACCTATAGCGCGCTGCTGGCGCTGGCCGCGCTCAGTTTCACGTTCGAAGGCAGCTTCCCCGGCAGCATGTCGGTCAATTCGCCGATCGCCTTCATGATCTCGCTCGGCTATTTCTACCTGATCTTCGTGCTGCTGGTCGACCTGCTGATGACCCGCGGAAAACTGCCCGGCGCAAGCTCAAACCCCTGCCTTACTGCGGAAGTCCGGGCGCAAATGCGCTATGCGCTGCCGATCATCTTCACCACCGTCTGCGTCTGCATCATCCTGCGCTCGCTGGCCTGACGACACCTCCCAGCATGCCGCCGCGCGCAGCGAAGTCGCACTCCGATGCGTCTTGGATCGCACAAACAGCGGCAGAATCCGTCGGTTTCGAGCCAGGTATCGCATGAAATTGATAGAACTTTCCTATCGTCCAATTAGGTCAGGCAGCTTGACCTAATTGGACGATGGTCAATACAGGAGGAATGGACACAGGTTTTATCGGCAAGAAGTCATCGGCCGCCGGCGGCTGGGGTGCATTGAAGAGCTGCGGAAAGCGGCTGCTGGAAAGCGGCACGCCGCTGTCCGGCGCGCGCGCCATGCTCAAGGCGAACCAGCCCGACGGGTTCGATTGCCCCGGCTGCGCGTGGGGTGACCCCGAACACGGTTCTTCCTTCGAGTTCTGCGAGAACGGCGTAAAGGCCGTCGCGTGGGAATCGACCGAGAAGCGCGCCACACCGGACTTCTTCGCGGCCACCGCCGTCTCGGCGCTGCGCCAGCTGACGGACTACGAGCTCGAGGCGAACGGTCGCCTGACCCATCCCATGCGCTACGACCCCGCAAGCGACCGCTACCTGCCCGTCGCCTGGGAAGACGCCTTCACCGAGATCGGCGGCATCCTGAAACAGTTGGACAGCCCAGACCGGGCAGAATTCTACACCTCCGGACGGGCGAGCAACGAGGCGGCTTATCTCTATCAGCTGTTCGTGCGCATCTACGGCACCAACAACTTTCCCGATTGCTCCAACATGTGCCACGAGGCGAGCGGGGTTGCGCTGCGCCAGGCCATCGGCGTGGGCAAGGGCACAGTGCTGCTGGAGGATTTCGAAAAGGCGGATGCGATCTTCGTGATCGGCCAGAACCCCGGCACCAACCATCCGCGCATGCTCGGAGACCTGCGCCGGGCGGCCAAGCGCGGCGCCCGCGTCGTGGTCTTCAACCCGATCCGCGAGCGCGGTCTGGAACGCTTCTCCGATCCGCAGGACAAGATCGAGATGCTGCGCGGCGGCTCGACCGACATTGCCAGCCTTTATCTGCAGCCGCAGCTCGGCGGCGACATGGCCGCGGTTCGCGGCATGGCCAAGGCCGTGTTCGCGGCCGAGGACACGGCGGTCGCCGCCGGTCTCCCACCCGTGCTGGACCACGACTTCCTCGCCGAACACTGCACCGGACCGGCCGACTACCGGGCGGCGGTGGAAGCGACGGGCTGGGCCGAGATCGAAGACCAGTCGGGGCTGACCCGGCAGGAGATCGAGCAGGCGGCGGAGGTCTATATGAACGCCGAGCGGGTGATCTGCACCTGGGCGATGGGCGTCACCCAGCACCTGCACTCCGTCGCCACGATCCGCGAGATCACCAACTTCATGCTTATGCGCGGCAATGTCGGCAGGCCCGGCGCCGGCCTTTGCCCCGTGCGCGGCCATTCCAACGTGCAGGGCGACCGCACCGTCGGCATCAACGAGAAGCCGCCTGCGGCGTTTCTCGACGCACTGGAAAAGAAGTTCGGCTTCGCAGTACCCCGCGCCGACGGGCACAATGTGCTTGCCGCCATCGGCGCCATGCTCGACGGATCGGCGCAGGCCTTCATCGGCCTCGGTGGCAATTTCGCCCGCGCCACGCCCGACAGCGCCCTCGTCGAGAAGGCATTGCGACGGCTGAAGCTGACCGTCCACATCGCGACCAAGCCGAACCATTCGCATCTGATGCCGGGCGAGGTCTCCTTCATCCTGCCATGCCTTGGCCGCACCGAAATGGACCTGAACTCGGCGGGAAACTCGCAGCTGATCAGCGTCGAGGATTCCATGAGCATGGTGCATGGCTCCGCCGGCATCAATCGCCCGGCATCGCCGCATCTTCTTTCCGAGGTCGGCATCATCGCCGGCATCGCCGAAGCGACCGTGGGCAAAGCTGTTGTCGACTGGCGCGAGCTGGCGGAAGACTACGACCGCATCCGCGATCTGATCGAGGCGACGATTCCCGGCTTCGAGGCCTATAACGAGCGGCTGCGCAAGCCGCGCGGCTTTCACCTGCGCAACACCGCGGCGCACAGGGAGTGGAATACACCCGGCGGCAAGGCGTCGTTCTCGTCGGTGGCACTCCCGCAGGAAACGGTGCACCAGCGGGCGCGAAGGGGGCAGGGGCGGTTTGCGCTGCAGACCTTCCGCTCGCACGATCAGTACAACACGACCGTCTACGGCCTCGACGATCGCTATCGCGGCGTCTATGGCGAACGACAGGTAATCTTCATCCATCCGGAAGACCTGAAGGCCCTGAACGCCTCGGCGGGTGAGCGCGTCGACGTCTTCAGCGAACATGACGACGGAATCGAGCGGGTGGCCCGCGACTTCCGTTTCGTGCCCTACGACATCCCGCGCGGCAGCATCGCCGGCTACTATCCCGAGCTGAACGTGCTCGTGCCGCTTGGCAGCGCCGGGGAAGAGAGCGACACGCCGACGTCCAAGTCGATCATGGTCTCCTTCCGCAAACGTCAGGCCGCGTGAGCGACCATCCCCTCGATACGGAGGCCTTTCTCGCTCTCGTCGAACAGAAGCGGGGGCAGGATACGCAGCGGACGCCGATACAGGCGGCGATCCTTACCGCGTTGGAACTGGGGATTGCCAACGACAGCCGCACATTCTCCCGCCTTCTCGGCATCTCCCATGCGCTCGTCCTGCGTGAGCTAACCGCGCTGACCGAGCGCGGCGACACCTTGCGCATCGCTACGCGGGACGAGCGAACGCTGCGAACCCGCTACGAGCCGATCGGCGAACCCGATGCCGGCACAGCGTGCAGCGACATTTGAGGGCAAAACCCGTGACAGCGCCCGCCCCGGTGTGGGATAGAGCCGTCTGAAAGTCCGCCGGTCGTCTGGCATCCGGCGCACGAACAGATCGAGGAGCCGCCCGTGTCCGTCCGCCACTACACAATTCCGGGAATGTTCGTTCGCGACCACCTTGTCACGGTCCCACTCGACTGGTCGGACCCGGAAGGGCCGACGATCGAAGTCTTTGCCCGCGAGGTCTGCGACCCGACGAAGGCAGGCGAGACGTTGCCGTTGCTTCTGTTCCTGCAGGGCGGGCCGGGCGGCAAGTCTCCACGGCCTGCCGGCGGTGGGCCGGCTTGGCTCTCGTACGCCCTCAAGACCCATCGCGTTGTGCTCATCGACCAGCGCGGCACGGGCCGCAGCACGCGCGTCGAAAGTGCGACCATGGCCGGCTTTGAACGCGGCGAAGATGCGGCCGACTATCTCTGCCATTTCCGGGCCGACAGCATCGTCGCGGACTGCGAATACCTGCGAAAGACGGTATTCGACGGCGTGAAATGGGAAACGCTCGGCCAGAGCTACGGTGGCTTCCTCACGCTAACCTACCTTTCCAATGCGCCGGAGGGACTTGCAGCCTGTTATGTCACCGGCGGGCTTTCGGGCTTGCAGGCAACGGCAGACGAGATCTATCGCCGCACCTATCCACGCGTGGCCGAGAAGAATTCGCGCTACTACCGCCGCTATCCGCATGACCGGGAGCGGATCGGCCGCATTGCCGACTTCCTCGCGGCAAACGATGTCCGCCTGCCGGATGGCGACCGGCTGACGGTACGCCGGCTGCAAACGATCGGTATCGACCTCGGCATGGGGCCCGGATTCGAAAACATTCACTGGCTGATCGACGAAGCCTTCTCAGGCGCGGCGCAAGACCGGCTCTCCGATCATTTCCTCGCCTCGGTGATGGCGCTCACCGCCTATGACGCCAACCCGCTCTTCGCCGTCCTGCAGGAAAGCATCTACGGCCAGGGCGACGGCGCAACTGGCTGGGCGGCCGAGCGCATCCGCGCCGAACATCCCGCTTTCGCAGACACCCACCGGCCCCTTAATCTGACCGGCGAGATGATGTATCCGTGGATGTTCTCCGAAATCCGATCGCTGCGGCCGTTCCAGGCCGCAGCCGAGGCCCTTGCGGCCCGCCCGCAATTTGGCCGCCTCTACGATCCCGAACGGCTGGCTGCCAATGAGGTGCCCGTCGCCGCTGCCGTCTACTTCGACGACATGTATGTCGACGCGGGCCTGTCGCTGGAGACGGCGCGGCATGTCGGCAATGTCGAGACCTGGGTGACGAACGAATACGAGCACGACGGCGTACGCCAGACAGATGCCGTCTTCACCCGGCTGGTCGAGATGGTGAAGGAACGCGGCGGAACGCGCCGATAGGCGTCGCGGCACGAACGGACGGGCCAACCCGCCCGGATGCTCGTGGCCCGACTGTCGCAATGTTGCGACAGTTGTCGCCGATGCCCGGCCGTTGATCGACGGGCAGTTGTTGCGTCGGAATTCCGATTGCGCCACAATCCGCCCCGGTTCAGGGAGGAGCCAATGCCGGGACACTCTGCACATGTAGAGCACGTCTATACGTCTGCGCTTCAGGGATCGGCTGCCGCGAGTTCGCCGATCGTCGCCTCATGGCAGCGTTGCATGACGGTGCATCGTCTGGCACCGGAGGAAGACCGCACGCCCCTGCGCCTCTCATCCCGCGAATTCGAACTGGCCCAGCAAGAATCCGGGCCGCTGGTTGCGGTTGCCGTCGATGAACTCGACCGGCTGTTCGCCTTGCTCGGAAAGGCCGGCTACTGCGTTCTTCTGACCGACCGCAGCGGCGTGGCGCTCGAGCGTCGCGGCGCACGCGGCGATGACAAGGACTTCCAGAGCCTCGGCCTGTGGACCGGATCGATCTGGACCGAGGCCAGCGTCGGGACGAACGGTATTGGTACCGCGCTCGCCGACGATCGCTCGGTTACGGTGTTCCGCGACCAGCATTTTCTCTCCTCCAATATCGGGCTGTGCTGCGCGACGGCGACGATCCGCGACCATCGCGGACAGCTCGCCGCGGCACTCGACATTTCCACTTGCCGCGACGATGTCGACGAGATGACGCTGTCGATCCTGTCGCAGGCGGTCCGTGATGCGGCAATGCGCATCGAGGTGAACCTTTTCCGCAGCGCGTTCTCCGGCGCGCGCTTCATCATGCTGCCGACCGGAGCCAATGCGGCCGCTGCCCTTCTTGCCGTCGATCGGCATGACCTTGTGGTCGGCGCAACGCGCGCCGCGCGCTTGGCGCTCAAGCTTGACGACCGTCGGATTGCCGCCGGCGTGGCTGCCGCCGATGCCCTCCAGGAAGGAAGTGCTGCGGCCGGCGAAGAGTTGGCCGAAGCGGAGAAGGCGGCACTCATGCGCGCCCTTTCGCGGACAAACGGCAACATCTCCCGCGCCGCGCAAGCTCTGGGGATGAGCCGCGCCACCCTGCATCGCAAGCTGAAGAAGCTCGAACTGCATTGAGCCGCGCTGCGAGCGCTAACCTGTCACGACCCGGTCGCTCGTTCCAAATCTGACGCTCCCGGCAACCGCCGCCACGCCGTTCGCGCAGCGGTGCCTGCATCCACGCCTTGCCCGCAAAAGCGTTTCGCCCACGACCGGCCTCCGCCCTCCATTGCCATGCCGAACTGTTTCAAACCTGCGACAGGATGGCCAGCGCACATGATCTGCCCCGCTGTTCCGGCGGCGGAAACACAAGCAGACTTCCCTCATCCGCTGCAGGCGGGACATGATCAAGGGAGGATCACATGCTGCATCAGAAGATCGTCGAATCGCCGTTCAAGCTCACCTACGGCAACTTCATCGGCGGGCAATGGCGCGAGCCGATCGGTGGCAGGTATTTCGAAAACATCACCCCGGTGACCGGCGGCAAGCTTTGCGACGTCGCGCGCTCCGACGAGAGCGACATCAATGCCGCACTCGACGCGGCCCATGCGGCAAAGGACAAATGGGCCCGGACGTCCACGACCGAGCGTTCCAACATCCTGATGAAGATCGCCCAGGTCATGGAAGACAATCTGGAGCTGCTCGCGCGCGCCGAGACCTGGGACAACGGCAAGCCGATCCGCGAGACGATGGCGGCGGACATTCCGCTGGCGATCGACCATTTCCGCTACTTCGCTTCCTGCATCCGCGCCCAGGAGGGCTCGATCGGCGAGATCGACCACGACACCGTCGCCTATCATTTCCACGAACCGCTCGGCGTCGTCGGCCAGATCATCCCGTGGAACTTCCCGATCCTGATGGCGGCATGGAAGCTGGCGCCAGCGCTGGCTGCCGGCAATTGCGTGGTGCTCAAACCGGCCGAACAGACGCCGGCCTCGATCCTCGTCTGGGCCGAGCTCGTCGGGGACCTGCTGCCACCGGGTGTTCTCAACATCGTCAACGGCTTCGGCCTGGAAGCGGGCAAGCCGCTGGCGACAAGCCCGCGCATCGCCAAGATCGCGTTTACCGGCGAGACCACCACCGGCCGGCTGATCATGCAGTACGCCAGCCAGAACCTCATTCCGGTGACGCTCGAACTCGGCGGCAAGTCGCCCAACATCTTCTTTGCCGACGTCATGGCCGAAGATGACGCCTTCCTCGACAAGGCGCTGGAAGGCTTTGCGATGTTCGCGCTCAACCAGGGCGAAGTCTGCACCTGCCCAAGCCGCGCGCTGGTGCAGGAATCGGTCTACGAGCGCTTCATGGAGAAGGCCGTCAAGCGCGTCGAGGCGATCAAGCAGGGCAATCCGCTCGATCCGGCGACGATGATCGGCGCCCAGGCCTCCGGCGAACAGCTCGAAAAGATCCTCGCCTATCTTGATATCGGCCGGCAGGAAGGCGCCCAAGTGCTGGCCGGCGGAGCCCGCAACGATCTCGGTGGCGAGCTGGCCGGCGGTTACTACGTCAAGCCGACCATCTTCAAGGGCCACAACAAGATGCGCGTCTTCCAGGAGGAGATCTTCGGCCCAGTCGTCTCCGTCACCACCTTCAAGGACGAGAAGGAGGCGCTCGAAATCGCCAACGACACGCTCTATGGCCTCGGTGCCGGCGTATGGACCCGCGACGGCAACCGCGCCTACCGCTTCGGCCGCGAAATCCAGGCCGGGCGCGTCTGGACCAACTGCTACCATGCCTATCCGGCACACGCGGCATTCGGCGGCTACAAGCAGTCCGGCATCGGTCGCGAAACGCACAAGATGATGCTCGACCACTACCAGCAGACCAAGAACATGCTGGTCAGCTACAGCCCGAACGCGCTGGGCTTCTTCTGATCCTCCCGGGCACGCGTCGATCCGCCGGCGCGCCCGCCTTCCCCGGAGGCAGCCCTTGGCCTCCGGGGACTTTTTTGGGAAGGTCAACATGGAACAGCTTGAGAACGGCGAGCCCCGTGTGCTCGCCACAGAAGAGGCGCTCGCCTTCATCGAGGAAATACGCAAGGACCACCCCGACATCCTGTTTCATCAGTCCGGCGGTTGTTGCGACGGATCCTCGCCGATGTGCTACCCGGCGAACGAATACCTGATCGGCGGCGGCGACGTGAAGCTCGGCGAGATCGGCGGCGTGCCGGTCTACATCAGCGCCAGCCAGTTCGAGGCCTGGAAGCACACGCAGCTGATCATCGACGTCGTACCCGGGCGCGGCGGCATGTTCTCCCTCGACAATGGGCGGGAGCGCCGCTTCCTGACCCGGTCGCGCCTGTTCGCCGGCGGCGAGGCCTGCGCCATTCCGGCCCGGCAGTAATCGGGCGAAACGGTGCGACGCTTTACATCGCCCCTTGATCGGTTAACTATTCGCGGCGGAGGAACGGAGGAGGGGACGCGCGCGAGTGCGGCCTTGGAGCTACATGTTCTCGCATTCCGAGCACATCCGTGAGATCGAGCGTGTCAGCCGCGGGCTACCCACCGGGCGCGACGACGTCGTCGTCCAGTCATGGCGGCGCTGTCTCGACCAGCACCGCCTCGACCCAACCTATGCCTGCGAGGCTTTCATCCTGCCCGACGCGCGCCTGCGCGAGCATCGGCAGCAATCCGAGGATCTCATAAGGATCGCCCGGTCGGGGCTGGAACATCTCTTCAGCCAGGTCGCGGGGCAGAACTACGTGTTGCTGCTTTCCGATCGCCAGGGCGTAACCGTCGAGTTCCTCGGCGACCCACTGTTCGACAACAATCTGCGCAAGGCCGGTCTTTATCTCGGCTCAGAGTGGTCGGAGAGCCGGGCGGGAACCTGCGCCGTCGGCGCCTGCATCGAAACCGGCGAAGCGCTGACGATCCATCAGACCGATCATTTCGACAACACCCATACCCCGCTCTCGTGTACCGCCGCGCCGATCTACGACACGACCGGCGAGCTGACTGCCGTGCTCGACATTTCCCTTCTCAGCTCGCCGATCCTCAAGGCCAGCCAGAACCTGGCCCGTCACCTCGTCGGCGCCACCGTGCGGCGGATCGAGCTTGCCAACCTGATGGCCCAAACCCGCCACGAATGGGTACTGCGCTTCTCCCGCTCGCCCGATTTTCTGGACGTCGACCCGGAAGCGGCAATCTCCATCGACGGAAGCGGGCGGATCATCGGCATGACGCATGGCGGCGCTCAGATCCTCGCCCGTTCGGTCGGTGCGGAGTGGCGCAAACCTGCAAGCCTGATCGGCCAGCCCGTGTCGAAATTCCTCAACCTGGAGGTGGACGGCCTGCCCGACCTGACACGCAGGAGGCCGACGCAGGATCGTCTGGTCTTCGCCCGCGACGGCAATGCGCTGTTCGCGCATGCGATCGAGCCGCAACTGCAGCGGCGCGTCTCGGCTTGGACGCGCAGCGAAATCCCCCAGCCGATCCGCCGCCTCGGCGGAGACGCGCCCGAGATAACGGCTCTGCAGGCCAAGGTGGCAAAGCTCTCCCGCACGTCGCTGCCCATTCTGATCCAGGGCGAGACCGGCTCGGGCAAGGAGCATCTCGCGCGCGCCATCCATGAAGGCAGCGGATTAAAGGGCAGTTTCGTCGCGATCAACTGCGCCGCAATTCCCGAACAACTGATCGAGAGCGAGCTGTTTGGCTACATGCCGGGCGCCTTCACCGGTGCATCGCCGAAGGGCCGGAAAGGGCTGGTCGAACAGGCGGCCGGCGGGACGCTTTTTCTCGACGAGATCGGCGACATGCCGCTCGGACTGCAAAGCCGTCTGCTGCGCGTGCTCGCGGAGAAGGAAGTGCTTCCGGTCGGCGGGCATGAGCCACGCCCTGTCGATATCCGGGTCGTATCCGCTTCGCACCGGCCGCTGCTGGAGCTCGTGGCGGAGGGCCGCTTCCGGCAGGACCTGTTCTATCGCCTCAATGCCGCCACGCTGGTTTTGCCGCCGCTGCGCGACCGCCCTGATTTCGACTGGCTGCTCGACCGCGTTCTCGAGCGGTATGCGCGTGATGGCAAGTCACCGACGCTTGCCCCGCTAGCGCTCGATCTCCTGAAACGCCACGACTGGCCCGGCAATATTCGCGAACTCGACAATGTGCTGGCAGTGGCCGTCGCCATCTGCGACGGCGATCTCATCGAGCCCGCCGATCTTCCCGACGGGCTTTGCCATCCAACTGGCAACCGTGCGCTCAAACCTGCACCGGGCGGAAAGGACGAGGGACCGGAAACGGGCCAAGCACAGGGCCATGAACTCCGCCTCCTGCTTTCGGCCTGCAACTGGAACGTCTCCGAGGCAGCCCGCCGCCTTGGCGTCGATCGCTCGACCGTGCATCGCCAGATCAGACGCTTCGGGATCGTATCGCAACACTGATGCCACACCCGTGGCGCCACAGCTGTGGCGCCGATCGTGCCCAGCGCAACGCTCATCCTCTCACTCTGCATTGAAAATATTGAACTTTTCTCTCGTTTCGCGCTGGCACGCCGCTTGCGCCTGCCTGATGGGAGCCCGTGGCAAGAGGAGTTGCATCCGGTTCCCGCAAGACGAAGCAAGCAAGATGGAGGAGATCACATGCTTGACGACAGCCCCAGCACGAAGGTCGACAACGCGCTCGCCAAACTGGGCCAAGCCTTGGAGAAGCGCGATATCGACGCTGCTGTCAACCTGTTCCAGGCCGACTGCTACTGGCGCGACCTCGTCACCTTTACCTGGAACCTCAAGACCCTGGAGGGCCAGCAGCAGATCCGGGACATGCTCTCGAAGCAATTGTCCGAGATCAGGCCGCGTCATTTTCATCAGGATACGGCCGAACTTGCCAGCGACGGCGACGGCATCACGCAGGGATGGTTCAACTTCGAGACCGATACCGGCCGCGGCTACGGCCATGTCCGCCTGAAGAACGGTCTCATCTGGACCCTGCTGACCACCCTGACCGAACTGAAGGGCCACGAGGAACCGAAGGGCGTTCGCCGGCCGCTGGGCGCCGAGCACGGGCATGGCAATTCGCGCAAGACATGGGCGGAAAAACGCGAGCAGGAGACATCCGAACTCGGCTACAGCACCCAACCCTATGTCGTGATCATCGGCGGCGGGCAGGGCGGTATCGCGCTTGCAGCCCGGCTGCGCCAGCTCGGCGTGCCGGCGATCATCATCGAGAAGAACGAACGCCCCGGAGACAGCTGGCGCAGGCGCTATAAATCGCTCTGCCTGCACGACCCGGTCTGGTACGACCACCTGCCCTACATTCCGTTCCCGGAAAACTGGCCGGTCTTCGCACCGAAGGACAAGATCGGCGACTGGCTGGAAATGTATACCAAGGTCATGGAGCTGAACTACTGGAGCTCGACCACCTGCAAGTCCGCTTCCTACGACGAGGGGAAGAACGAATGGACCGTCATCGTCGAACGTGACGGCGAGGAAGTCGTACTGCGGCCGAAGCAGCTCGTGCTGGCGACCGGCATGTCAGGAAAGCCCAACGTGCCGAAGATCGCCGGGCAGGAAATCTTCAAGGGTGAGCAGCAGCATTCCTCGCAGCATCCCGGCCCCGACGCCTACAAAGGCAAGAAGGTCGTGGTCATCGGCTCGAACAATTCAGCCCACGACATCTGCGCCGCCCTCTGGGAGGCAGGAGCCGACGTCACCATGGTCCAGCGCTCATCGACGCACATCGTGCGCTCCGACACGTTGATGGATATCGGCCTGGGCGATCTCTATTCCGAGCGGGCGGTTGCGGCGGGAATGACCACGCGCAAGGCGGACCTGATCTTCGCCTCTCTACCCTACAAGATCATGCACGAGTTCCAGATCCCGCTCTATGAGAAGATGCGCGAACGGGACGCCAAGTTCTATGACGATCTCGAAAAGGCGGGCTTCATGCTCGACTGGGGCGCTGACGGTTCTGGCCTGTTCATGAAGTATCTGCGCCGAGGCTCGGGCTACTACATAGACGTCGGCGCCTGCGACCTCGTCATCGACGGATCGATCAAGCTGAAGTCCGGCTCCGACGTCGATCGCCTGACGGAGGATGCAGTCCTGCTCAAGGACGGCACGAAGCTGCCGGCCGATCTCGTCATCTATGCCACCGGCTACGGCTCGATGAACGGATGGGCGGCCGATCTGATCTCCCGGGAGGTCGCCGACAAGGTCGGCAAGTGCTGGGGGCTCGGCTCGGATACGCCCAAGGATCCCGGCCCCTGGGAAGGCGAGCAGCGCAACATGTGGAAGCCCACGCAGCAGCAGGCGCTGTGGTTCCACGGCGGCAACCTGCACCAGTCCCGCCACTATTCGCAATATCTGGCCCTGCAGCTGAAGGCCCGTCAGGAAGGCATCCCAACCCCGGTCTATGGCCTGCAGGAGCGCCATCATCTCTCCTGACTGACCGCAAGAACCGCGGCCGGGGCGCGCGCCCCGGCCGGATTGTCCTTGCGGTTTACCCGAGCTTCAGCTGGCTGTCAGCTTCGCATGCTCCATTCAGGCAACCGGAAACAAGCGACAACAAACGCACCCCCGACCGGTTTCACGCGGCAGGTTCGACGAACCTGCCGCTCTCCACTAAGGGGGAGGGGCCGCCAGCCATGCGACGGATGCTTTCCCTTTTCCCAATGCGTCAGGCAGCATCGAGAGCGAGGGGTGTGTAACCCTCGGCCGCTATAGCCTCTGCGATGGCACTGCGATCCGCAGCACCGGAAACGGTCACGCGATGGCTAGCAAGATCAACGGAAACGTTGGCCCCGGGAGCGGCCGCTTCGACTGCGGACGTAATGGCGCGCACGCAATGGCCGCAGGTCATGTCTTCGACGGCGAAGGAAAAGGTCTTGTCGTTCGGCATGTGTCTCTGTTCCGGTTTCAACGCCTGCACCCTGAAGCGTTGCCACGTGGGAAGGTCAAG
Organism: Mycoplana rhizolycopersici; assembly: GCF_013378445.1. Classification (GTDB taxonomy): domain Bacteria; phylum Pseudomonadota; class Alphaproteobacteria; order Rhizobiales; family Rhizobiaceae; genus Mycoplana; species Mycoplana rhizolycopersici. The sequence goes on along the minus strand of NZ_JABXYK010000004.1, from coordinate 21,640 downwards.
CGCCTTGCGCACGTCAAGCCGAATCGGCACAAACAAAGCTTGCCAGCTGACCGTGAATGATCTGCTTGAAGTCGACCAGCATGTTCTCCGCCTCGGCGGCGGGTAGCGTGATCGCAAGCCGCACCATGCCGCTGGCCAAATGGAAGAAGAGAAAGACCAGGCGGCCGAAGCGCTCACGCTCGCCTTCGGCGACGAGATGTGCCGCGCTTCGACAGAAGAGCTCCCCCTGCTGCCGCGTCTCGGCAATATCCATGTTCTGCAGTTCCTTGTCGGCCTGGATCGCGTTCAGCAGGTCCTGAATGGCGGGGTCTCCGGCCACACGCAGGTAGTAGCCGTCGAGAATGGTATCCGCAGCATCGCTCACGCCGGCAAGGTCGGAAACGTCGGCGAGGCTGGCGGTAATCCCCATGCGGGTCTCGGCGCTGTATTGCTCGTAGAGCATGGCGATGATCGCCGATTTGTTGGGAAAGTACTGGTAGACGGAAGCGATCGGACCGCCGGTCAGAAGTGCTATCTCGCGCATCGTCATGCCGTCGATGCCCCGCTCGCCGATCAGCTGCTTGGCCACGCGCAGAATTTCTTCGACGCGTTCCCGGCTGCGCTCCTGCTTCGGCTTGCGACGCAGGCGTTGTTCGAGATCACCGGCATCTGCCGACATACCCATGCCCACTCCTTTGCCCTTTGGCAATCGCGGCCATCGCACATCGGTTCGCCAAACATGTGACGCGCGAACAGCCATATTCTCTCACTAAATCAGCACCAACTTAAGGAAGTCTTCACCGTGGCTCCCAATCCTTGACAACCGGCAAGAAGAGCTGCGTTCGGTTTGAGCAACCATCCCATTTTCCGATTGACATCGACTGGTGCAGGCCTCACGCTCAAGCATTATCCGATACATTATCACATTAAACGTCGGGCGGTAAGGTAGGGAGGCCATCCGCATGGCGGCACGCCAGGAAAAGGTCCAGCAGGGCGGAGCCTGGATCGTCGGCAATCCCGGCGCAGCCGAGGTCGCAGCCGCCCTGTTCGTCGGCTCAGTCGGACTTCTCATCCTGGGGCTGCAACCGGTTCTTCTCGGGGCGCTATATTCCGAAGGACGGATGACCTTCGACGAGCTGGCTCTCGCCGCAACGCTGGAGATGATCGCGATAGCGGCCGGGTCTGCGGTCATGGCGCTGGCGTTTGCACCGCAAGGTCTGCGCCGCAAGGCCGCCTGCCTGCTGCTCGTACTTGCGGCCCTCAGCCACCTTACCGCCATAGCCGGATCCCCCGCCATGATCATCGGCGTTCGAACGCTCGCCGGCCTTGCCGAAGGCGGGCTTGTCGCGATCGCCACAGAGCTGATTGCGCGTTCTGCCCGGCCCGAGCGTATGGGCGGGATCTTCCTGACGATCCAGACCACGGCCCAATGCCTGCTTTCGATGCTCCTTACGCTCCTCGTCGTGCCGGCTTACGGATCAGCGGGCGGGTTCCAAACCCTAGCGGTTGTCGGCATCGTCGCGCTTGCCGCCGTTCCGCTTCTGCCTCGGCGCTACGAGGGAATTCCGACGGCCGGAAGGGCCGATGCGGGAATAGGCGGCCCCATGGCGCTGCTCGCGCTTGCGATCATATTCACCTTTTACCTGTTCATCGGCGCGATCTGGGCGTTCCTGGAACCTCTCGGGCTCGCGTCCGGCGTTTCCAGCCAAACCGTCGGCCTGATCACGGCCGCAGCGCTGGCGGCGCAGGTCGGCGGCGCGTTTGCCGCGACCCTCGTCGAACGGCGGCTCGACTATCGTGCGGCGATCACGCTGTCGACCACCGGCGGGCTCATTGCTGCAGGCCTCTTCGCCGCGCTGCCGGGCCTGGCGCTCTTCTGGCTGGCCGCACTCGTTACGGGCTTCGTCTGGCTCTTCGTCGTTCCCTACCAGATCCGCCTGACGATCGTTGCCGATCCAAGCCGGCGAACGGCGTTGCTGGTTCCGGCCGCCCAGCTTCTCGGCGCCGCGCTCGGCCCCGCGGGTGCATCGCTTCTGATATCCGGCGACGATGTGCGCGCCGTGCCGTTTTTTGGCATGACCTGCCTGGCCATGACACTGCTCCTGCTCGCGGTCTTCTGTCTGAAGGTCGGACACAGCGGCATTTCCCGATCCGCACTCGAAAACGGCAAGGACACCGCTGTATGAACCAGACTGCCACCGTTCCCTGGACGAACTGGTCGGGAAGCGTCGTCGCTCGCAAAGCCAGGGTGTCGCGGCCGCGCGGACTTGCGGAACTTGCAGACCTCATCCGCACCGCGCAGGGGCCGATCCGTGTCGTCGGAGCCGGTCATTCCTTCACACCCCTGATCGAAACAGACGGCACGATCCTCGATCTCGACCGTTTCCAGGGCCTCGTGTCGCATGATGCGATCACGCTGCGGGCCACCGTAGGAGCGGCGACGCGCCTTGGCGATCTGACCAAACACCTGCACGCAGCAGGGCAGGGGCTCACCAACATGGGCGATATCGACAAGCAGTCGATCGGCGGCGCGCTCGGGACAGCGACGCATGGTTCAGGCCTTTCGCTTGGCGCCTACCACACCCAGCTCTGCGCGATGGAGATCGTCGACGGCCGCGGCGACGTCCGGCGGCTGACGATCGACAACGACCGGGAGACGATCGAGGCAACCGGCGTCACGCTCGGTGCGTTCGGAGCGCTGACCGAAGTGACGCTGCAAAACATCGCCAGCTATCGCCTGCGCCGTCGCCGTTGGGTCGTGCCGATCGGCGACATCCTTGCGAGCTTCGACACCTTCATGTCCGCCCATCGCTCGGCCGAGTTCTATTTCATTCCGTTTTCCGGCCACGCGCTGCTGATCACCAGCGACATCTCCACGGCGGGCATCTCCCCCCGCCCGTCCGAAGAGGACGAAGAAGGCCTTGCGACGCTCAAGCACCTTCGCACCTGGCTCGGCTGGCTGCCGCCGCTGCGGCGCGCACTGATCGGTGCGGCCCTCGCGCGCGTTCCCGAGGAGGACTATGTGCAGGACTGGCTGAACGTCTATACCAGCGACCGGCGCCGCAAATTCAACGAGATGGAATACCACCTTCCGTATGAGGAAGGGCCGAAGGCGCTCGCCGAGATCATCACGCTCACGGAAAAGCGCTTCCCCGAAGTGTATTTCCCGATGGAGGTGCGCTCCGTTGCGCCCGACGAGTTCTGGCTCAGTCCCTTCTACCGGCGCAAGACCTGCTCCATCGCCATCCACCACGACGCGGCGGAGGATCCCACGGCCTTCATGGCGGCGGCCGAAGCGATCTTCCGGCGCTACGGCGGTCGCCCCCACTGGGGCAAGATGCACAACCTCGCCGCCTCGGATTTCGCATCGATCTATCCTCGCTGGAAGGATGCAATGGCGGTCCGTAGAAGCTTCGACCCGGACAACCGTTTCGTCTCCCCCTATCTCGCCCGGCTCTTCGGTGTTGCATGAAGGACGTGGCCTATTTCGGCATGATATCCGCCGCGCTCGAGGAAGCCGGCATCCATCGGCCGGCGCTCGTGGTCGATCTTGAATGCCTGAACGACAACCTGGCCCTCGTAGAAAAGACGATAACGAACGGTCCGGCTCTTCGCATCGTCGACAAATCGCTGCCGTCGCTGCCACTTCTCTCCCATGTGATGCAGAGGCTCGGCACCAACCGGATCATGACGTTCCACCTGCCGATCACGGCGGCTGTCCTGGAGGCGTTCGCCGACGCACACGTCCTGTTTGGCAAGCCGATGCCTGCCGCAGCGGTTGCGTCCGCCTTCGCAAAAGCGGACGGGTCGCGGCAACAGGCCTTTTGCGATCGCGTCACCTGGTTGCTCGATACGCCCGAGCGCCTTGCCCAGTACGCATCCCTGGCTCGCTCGCTCGGCCGACCGCTGCGCATCGCCTTCGAAATCAACATCGGCATGCAGCGCGGCGGCTTCGATACGCCAGATGCCCTGGCGCACGCCCTCACCCTTCTTGCCGGAGGGGAGGGGCTTCTTCGATGCGAGGGGCTGATGGGTTACGAGGCCCATGCGCCGGCGATCCCTGCTCTTTTCGGGGGACCTGAGGTTGCCCTGGCTTCCGCTCGGAAGCGCTATATGGGTTTCGTCGCGTGCCTCTCGCCCGAACAGCGCAAGATCCTCAATTCCGGTGGAAGCCAGACAGCCCTTGCCTATGCCGGGGACAGTCTGATCAACGACGTCTCGATCGGATCGGCCCTGCTGAAACCCGTCGACTTCGACAATCCTGCCCTTGCCGGACTGAAGCCAGCCCTCTTTCTCGCCACCCCGGTCCTGAAGGTTCAGGATACGCGCCTGCCGGGCCCGTCCTTCATGACAGCGGTCATGCAGGTGCTCGGGCAGTTTCCCCGCAGGGGCTGTTTTATCTACGGCGGTCGCTTCATGGCTGAACCGGTCTTTCCGCAAGGACTCAGGCGCAATTCGCTCTGGGGCGATTCCTCCAACCAGCAATTGCTCGCCATGCCCGCCGGCTGTCCGCTTGCACCAGACGATTTCGTCTTCTTCCGTCCCACCCAGTCCGAAGCCGTCTTGCAACACTTCGGTCCGCTGCAGGTCCTCGAATGCGGGAAGATCGTGCGCGAATGGCCCGTACTGCAGAGCGGATAGTCTGTCCGCGCCCTCCGTCACATCGATCACTCCAGCGCCTTGATCATCGGCATGATCGAGAATTGCCCAGCCTCCGCCCGGCGCGTCAGTTCCCGCAGATAGCCGCCCGGTGAGCGGATCTGGTCCGACCGTTGGAGGATTGCAGCAATCACCACCGCAGCTGAACTTTCGCCCAGCGCAGCGCGGGCCTTCTCATAGGCGTCCGGCGAAATGCCAAGCATCGAGCGGACCAGCGCCGCCGTCCGGGTCAAATCCGCCCAGGTGGAGATATCATCCTTCGCATAGGCCTTGATTTCAGGGCATGCCGCCAGAACCCTTTTCAGGCTGATCGTTATCCCCTTGCGCTCCGGTGCAGCTTTTTCCGCCTGCGGCTCCACATGTTTTGTGTCATGGCCGTTTATTTCAAATGTGGGGTCTGTATTTGAATTCTGAATATGCCGCTCGTATTGAACGTCATTGGCGCTCATTTCTTCATTTGTAAGCGAATTTAGGAATTCCTCCTCCACCCGCCGGCGTAGCACCAACAGCGCGCTTTTGCGCTCGATCAGAGTCTCTGCGGCGGTCGCTCGTCCCAGCCTTCCGGAGAGAGTTGCGAGTTCCAATTGATGCTCCGCCCAAGCCCCCTTGCGCCCCTCCGTCATGGCGGCTTCGATGATCTTGGCGACGTCGCGCAGATGGATGGTCACTTCCGCGCGCAGCGTTTGGAGCCTCCTGGCTTCGGCACGCGCCTGCTCCGCCCTTTCGTGGATCTCCGTCGCCATCAACGCCAGCGGCGCCAGATCGAAACCGAACGCCTCGTCTATGACGCCGCGCTCGTCTCTTCGGCAATAGCGCTTGCCGTTGGGGCTATCGCGACGCAGCAGCATGCCCGCCTGCTGCAACAGCGCCAGATGGCGACGGAGTGTGGCCGGCGCCATGCCGCGGGAGCGCACCGAAAGTTCCGCGTTCGAGGGGAAGACGACGATCGGCGCGCGGCCGTCGAGCATCTTGTCGGGATGGAAGGTCAGAAGCGCCTCCAGAACGGCGATCGTACGGTCGGAAAGACCAAACGCGCTGCGCGCCTCGGTCAGCGCCCGCAAAAGCTGCCATTTCTCGGCCGTACCGGTCTCGTTGCCCCCGGTATCCGAGGCAAGCTTTGCCTGGGTATCGGAAACCCGCTTCTGCATCGCAAAAATATGCGCAGACATCCGTCCGCCGCCAAATGGCGTCGTTGCCAGTCTCTCCGTCATGATCGTCCCTCTCCAAGGAGGCAAGAGGCCGGACCTGACGTCGCACCAAAGCATCCGCGTGTTCGGTGGAACCGCAGACAGTATCAATCCCTTGAAATGTCTAAGCTTTTTTGCTCATTCTTTCAGGAGATCAGGCAATATGATCCACAACCCGCAAACGGGTAAAACCGTGCAGGCGCTTGACTTTGGCTGTCGGAAGTGATTCTCTCTCATTGCTACATAGAAGAGGGCTTCCGGAATGGCGACGTTTTGGAGGCCTTTTTTCTTGCTTCGATACCTTCCGTTTCGGTTTCAGTATATCCGCCGGTGCGTTGACCGGGCGGGTAGGCTTGCGAGCGCCTCATGTCCGTCAGGAATGAGGCTGTGCATTGCTTGAACGGGCGCCCGAGCGATCAGGCTCCGGATCAGCGCACCATCACTGCCGTCCCCAGGCCTGCAACATCAGGGCCTCGATCTCGGCATTGACGGCGTTCATGCTTTCCATCGCCCGGTCATAGGTGGCACGGGTAAAGTTTTCCCGGCCCACTTCGTACAGCGTCTCCTTGGTCAGGCCGGCATCGGAGATCGCGGTGGATTTCACCATCGGTGCCGTCAGCACCCTGTCGCCGAAGAGCGAGCGCATCAGGCCGACGATCTGTGCCTGCGGACCATCGTTGGGCTCGAAGCGGGTGACAAGATAGCGCAGGAAATCGAAGTTCAGACGTCCGCCCGCCTCGCGCACGACCGCGAGCAGGTCAGAGGTCATGAACAGGAACTGGCTCATCGAAGCGACGTCGAGCATCTGCGGGTGCACCGTCACGATGACCGACGTCGATGCGCATAGGGCAGAAAGCGTCAGATAGCCGAGCTGCGGCGGGCAGTCGAGCACCACCACGTCGTAGTCCTGCTCGACGGTGCGCAGTGCTGCGTGTACGCGTGCGAAGAACAGCGGCTGCCCCGGAGCATTCGCCTGGCGGTTTGCCAACGCCCGTGGCGTGACATGCTCGAACTCCTGCAATTCGAGATTGCCCGGCACCAGGTCGAGACCGTCGAAATAGGTCTTGCGGATGATGTCTTTCAGCGGACGCGCTTCATCATCGTATCGAATGGCGCCGTAGAGCGTATCGTTGCCGTCGAGATCAAGCTCGGGCTGGTAGCCGAAGAGCGCCGACAGAGAGGCCTGCGGGTCGAGGTCGATGGCCAGTACCCGGTAGCCGGCCAGAGCGAGATACTGCGCCAGATGGGCGGCAGACGTCGTCTTGCCCGAACCGCCCTTGAAGTTGGTGGTCGCAATCACCTGCAGATGCTCACCGCGACCGGCGTCGCGCCACTTGCGGTAACCACGGGCCTTTGCGGCATTGCCCTTGGCGATGGCCTGGTCGGCCAGATGCGCCCGCAGAGCATTGATATCGGACAGGGAGTAGAAACGACGCCCGCCGGGGCCGGTTTCCGGCTGCGGTCCCTCGCCGGCGAGCGACAGCTGGCGAAGGTATCCATCCGACACGCCGATGAGCCTTGCAGCCTCCCCGGAGGTAAAGCTTCGCAGCACCTTCTTGGCGGTGGGAGGAAAGAACCGCTCGCGCATCGCCTGCAACTGCGCCGACAGAATGCGCGCATCCGTCGCGATCGCCTCGTCGGCGGCCGGTTCCGCATTCCCGCTCAAATTCGGCGCCATCGCCATTCTCGCCCTTCCAATCCACGAAATGCCGCCTCCGCGCCGAAATCCCCGGAATACGAAGGCAGCAGGACGAAACACGCGCGGGTGTTGCCTCGCTTCGCGCTAACGTCACATCTCCAATCTAACAGTGAAGCCGCAAGGTAACGGCAAAAACCGGATAGATCGCATCTTTCCGTTAGGGACGGTGCGGCGATTCCCGATTCCCGTCAAGGCGTTTTTGGTTAACGAGCGCTAGAGAACGGCTCGGAAGCAAAAGCTTTTCCGATACTTATGCCAACGTCGGCAGCGTACGGGCGTCAGACGGAGAGCCGGGCGAGCAGCAACATGAAGGCCTCACGTGCCTTTGCGCCGCCGAGCCGGGCGGTGCATTCGGCCTCGAAGGTCGCCTCGGCTGCGCAAATCTCCTTGACGAAGGCATCACCCGCGGCCGTCAGGTACAGCGCATTGGAGCGCTTGTCCTGTGCGGAGGCGCGCCGCTCCATCAGGTGCCTGGCTTCCAGTGAATTGATCAGCGGCACGAAATTGGCACGTTGCATTCCCAACGCGTCAGCGATCTGGGTCTGCTTGCGCCCAGGGTTCGATGCGATGAGCAACAGCACGCCATATTCGCCGGGCGTGATGCCGAAATCCGAGAAACGCGACTGAAAACGTCGACCGAGCAGTGTCTGAGAACGCCTGATCTGGAACAGCACGCTGCGATCGATCAATGAAATATCGAGACCACTCCTGTCATCGATCACCACAGTCGCACTCATCTGGCGTCTCCCTCGCCGTTGCCTAGGCGAGGCTCCACCCAAATGCCCCTTTTGGCAATATGCATACTGGGAGTAGCAGGCATACGCTTGGGGATAATACGATTAACTTCACATGTTCAGCGGTGTAGCGCACTCATGCCGCACCGGTGAAGCCCTGCAGCCGGTCGCGCAGCAACCGGATCGTCGTCGCATTTGCGTTTGCGAAGGCGAAGCGTAGATACCCCTCCTGACCCGGACCGAAATAGCTTCCCGGCAGGCAGAGAACGCCCGCTTCCCTTGCCAGCCGTTCGGACACTTCCGCCGAGGAGCGTTCGGCAAAGGGATGCCGGATGAAGGCGAAATAGGCCCCGAGCGCGCCGACCGTCCAGCCGTTCAGGCCATCCATCGTCTCCCGCAGCGCCTGCGCGCGCCGGGCGATTTCCTGCCGGTTCTCCTCGCGCCAGTCGCCAAGCAGTGGCAAGGCATCGGCGACGGCGATCTGGGCTGCGCGCGGCGGGCAGATCTGAATGTTGTCCATGATCTTGGCCACCTGCTCGACGACCGCCGGCCCGGCGGTGATCGCACCAAGACGGTGGCCCGGTATGCAGAACGACTTCGAGAAGCTGTAGAGGCCGATCAACGTCGCTTCCCAGCCGGGCTTCTGGAACAGCGCATGCGGACGCATCCCGGCTTGCGGCAGGAAGTCGCGATAGGTCTCGTCGAGGATCAGCCAGATCCCTTGCGAACGGCAGAGTTCGAACACGGACGACAACAGCTCCGGCGGATAGACTGCACCGGTCGGATTGTTGGGAGAGACCAGCGCGAGCGCGCGCACGTCGGGCGTGATCGCAGCCTCCAATGCTGCAATATCTGGCAGGAACCCATCGCCCGGATCGCAAGGTGCCAGCCGCACCTTCACGCCGAGCATGGCAAGTGTGGTCTCTTGGTTGAAGTAGTAGGGATCCGTCATCAGCACGGTGTCGCCGGCGCCGGCGACCGCCATCGCGGCACAGACGAACGCCTGGTTGCACCCCGAGGTGATATGAATGTTCTCAGCGGCAAGCGGAGCGCCATAGACCGACGCGACATGCGCGCCATAGGTCTGTCGCAAGCGATCCTCGCCCTCGATGGGACCATACCCCGTCCATGAAGCCGAGGCGGCGTATTCGCCAAGCAGGCGCAGCATCTGCGGATGCGCAGGATAGCCCGGCACCGCCTGCGACAGATCGATGAGGGGACCGCTGCGGCCGTCATAGGATCGACCCCAGGCAAATACGGTTGGGATCGGCGGCGCTGCGAGCGTTTCCACGGCGGGATTGAATTTCGGCATGACGGTTCTTCCGGAGCGTGCGCTTCAGGCGCGGGCTTTGCGTTTCTGGGTTGTGACGGTGCGGCCGCGCGGGGCGGAAACAGGTTGAAAATTGTCGTCGGCGCGCGGTGCGCGACCGCGCAGCAGCATGCGCGCCGAAGTCTGGGGCTCGGGCAGGCTGTCATCCTCCAGCGTGGCAAAGAGCCAGTCGATGAAGACCCTGACGATCGGTGCGGCGCGCACCTCCTGCCGGCAGGCGACGTAGAACGCATCGTTTGCGGGCACCGACAGATCGAAGGGCACCACGAGTTCGCCACGCGTGATCAGGCTCGCCGCCGTGATGCTATCGCCAAGCGCGATCCCTTGCCCGTGCAATGCTGCCTCTGTCGAAAGCCGCGCGTCACTCATGTAGAGCTGCCGGCTTCGGGTCAGATCCGCGGCGTCGGCTGCGGCAAACCAGGTATTCCATTCGCGCCCGTCCTGATCGCCATGCAGCAAGGTATGATCGGAGAGATCACGGACGGACCGGAGCGGCCGGCTGTTGAGCAGGGTCGGGCTTGCAACGGGAAAGAGCCGCAGGTTGCTCCAGAGCCGTGTCCAGCAATCGGGCCAGTTGCCGTCGCCATAGAGGATAGAGACGTCGACGTCGCGCGAATATAGCTGCGCCTGATCATTGGAGGCCACGAGGCTGAGCTTCACTTCCGGATATTGGTCGATGAAACGGTCGAGCCGGGGGATGATCCAGAACGAAAGCAGGGCTGGCACGCAGGTGATGGTCAGGGATCCGCTTGTCGCCGGCCGTTTCATCAAGGCGGTGGCAGCCGCAATCCCGCCGAACGCCTCGCTCACCGCGGGCAGAAGCAGCGCGCCCTGCGAGGTCAGTTTCAGCCGCTTGCCGCTGCGGTCGAACAGGACCGCGTCCAGCGAAACCTCGAGCGTGCGGATCTGATGGCTGATTGCGCCATGGGTGACGTTGAGCTCGCGCGCCGCCGCTGACACCGAACCACGCCGCGCAGCGGCCTCGAAGGCACGCAGGGGATTGAGGGGTGGCAGGCGGTTCGACATCACGTCCTGTTGTGTTCAAATGTGAATTTTTCTCACGTAAAATGCTACAACATCGTCAATTGCTTTTCCAATCGATTTGTTACGTAATGACGAAAACAAGGGCAAAAGCCCGGGGGAACGAAGAAACGGCAAAACAGCCCAGCCCCCGTGCGCCCCACGAACTAACGAGAGCGAGGCAAGACATGGCGTTCGACGAGGGCAAGCTTCAGGCACTGCGGGAGAAATTCGGGGACGGTCACGGCGGTGACATCTTCGATCCGGCCTTCCGCAAGGTCGCCGACAAGATCTTCTCCAAGAGCGGCACGCGGCTTGCGCCTTTTGCAGGCGTACCGACTTTCCTGAGTGCGCCCTATCTCCCGGTTGATGCAGAAAAGCCGGATTTCGGCGATCTGCAGGTCGCGATCACCGGCGTCCCGATGGATCTCGGCGTCACCAACCGACCGGGCTCCCGCTTCGGCCCGCGCGCCATGCGCACCATCGAGCGCATCGGCCCCTACAACCATGTGCTTGATTGTGCTCCGGTGCAGGACCTGCGCGTGGCCGACATCGGTGACGTGCCTTTCCGCAGCCGCTACCGCCTGGAGATGAGCCACGAGGACATCGAAAAGCGCTTCAACCAGATCGTCGATGCCGGCGTCATTCCGCTCGCCGTCGGCGGCGACCATTCGATCACCCATCCGATCATGAAGGCAGTCGGCAAGAAGCAGCCGGTCGGCATGATCCACATCGACGCGCATTGCGATACCAGCGGCTCCTTCGATGGCACCAAGTTCCACCACGGCGGGCCATTCCGCAACGCCGTCCTCGACGGCGTGCTCGATCCGACCCGCACCATCCAGATCGGCATTCGCGGCTCCTCCGAGTATCTGTGGGAGTTCTCCTACGAATCCGGCATGACGGTGATCCATGCGGAAGAGGTCTCCGGCATGGGCATTCCGGCGATCATCGAAAAGGCGAAGGCGATCGTCGGCGACGGACCGACCTACCTCTCCTTCGATATCGACAGTCTCGATCCGAGCTTCGCACCGGGAACCGGAACACCGGAAATCGGCGGCCTGACCTCGCGCGAGGTTCTGGAACTGATCCGCGGGCTGAAGGGCATCAACCTAGTCGGCGGCGACGTCGTCGAGGTGGCGCCGCAGTACGACGCCACGACCAACACCGCCCATGCCGGCGCACAGGTTCTGTTCGAAATCCTCAGCCTGATGGTTTTCAGCCCTTCCGTCGCGGCAAAGGCCTGACATAGAATATAAAATGGGAACGTGCCGGACGAGTTAATACCGTCCGGCAAAAAAACGGAGAAAAGACATGCGTGACATCCTCAACGCAAAAATGAGCCGCCGCGGCGTGCTCGGCGCCGGTGCCGCCGGCGTATCGCTGCTGGCGATGCCCTCGATCCTGCGGGCACAGGAAAAGTCGCTGAAGATCGGCGTCTACGGCGGCTACTTCAAGGATTCGTTCGACAAGAACATCTTCCCCGAATTCACGAAGGCCACGGGCATTGCCGTGGAATCGGTCGCAGAGCCGACCGGCGAAGCATGGCTCGTCCAGCTCGAGCAGGCCGCACGCGCAGGCCAGGCGCCCGCCGACGTCTCGATGATGTCGCAGGTCGCCATGCTGAAGGGTCAGGCGACCGAACTCTGGGCACCGCTCGACACGGGCAAGATCAAGAACGCCTCAAATCTGCTCGACCGGTTCGTCAACAAGTATCCGGACGGCCGCGTCGCCGGCATCGGCGCCGTCGCATGGTACATCACGCTCGTCACCAACACCGACGTCTACAAGGAAGCACCCGACAGCTGGGCCGCGTTCTGGGATCCGGCCAACGCCGACAAGCTCGGCCTGCTGGCGCTCGTCTCCAACTCCTTCCTGCTTGAGGTGACGGCGAAGACGTTCATGGGCGGCACGAACGCTCTGGATACAGAAGAAGGCATCCTCAAGACCTTCGAAAAGCTTGCCGAAGTGAAGCCGAACGTGGCGCTGTGGTATCGTGACGAAGCCCAGTTCGAACAGGCGCTGAAGTCCGGCGAGATCCCGATGGGCCAGTACTATCACGACGTCACCGGCCTTGCCGCCGCAGACGGACATCCGGTCCGCTCCACCTTCCCGAAGGAAGGCGGCATCCAGGATTCGGGCTGCTGGGCCTTGTCGCGCGCCTCGAACAAGGTCGAGGAGGCGCATGTCTTCATCGACTACATGAGCCAGCCGGCGATCCAGGCCATCCTGTCGCGCAAGGTCGGCACCGCGCCTACGGTCAAGCGCGAACTGCTCGACCTGACAGACGCCGAATTCGCCGCCGTCTCGTCCGACATCGAGCCGATCGTTCCGCGCTACGACCTCTATCAGACCAAGTCCGACTGGCTGAACCAGAAGTGGACCGAACTGATCGTCGGCTGAACGCGCGATCTCACTTCCGGCTTGCGACTGTCTCCCCGCCAGGCGCGGGGGTATCTCAGGCGCGGGACGTATCTAAAGCGGCAGGCTCCGCACATTCCCTCTCCCCGCCAGCCGGGGAGAGGGCTAGGGTGAGGGGCAGTTTTACAACCTGAATGCTCGCGAACCCGCAGAGCGGAGAAAAAATGTCCGGACTGGCACTACAGAACATCACCAAGGAATTCGGCACCTTCACCGCGGTGAAGAACGTCAGTCTCACCGTTCCGCACGGTACCTTCGTCTGCCTGCTCGGCCCTTCCGGATGCGGCAAGACGACGTTGATGCGCATGATCGCCGGCCTGGACCTTCCGACCGGCGGAGCGATCAAGCTCGATGACGCCGACATTACCCGGGTGCCGACCCACAAGCGCGACCTCGGCATGGTTTTCCAGTCGCTAGCGCTCTTTCCGCACCTCACCGTCGGCGAAAACATCGCCTATTCGCTTCGCATCCGCGGCGTGGGCAAGGAAGACCAAAAGAAGCGGGTGGACGAGCTTCTTTCGATGATCCACCTGAGCGGCTATGCCGACCGGCCCGTGGCCAAGCTTTCCGGTGGCCAACGCCAGCGCGTGGCCATCGCGCGTGCGCTAGCCATTTCGCCGAAGCTTTTCCTGCTCGACGAGCCGCTTTCGGCCCTTGACGCAAAGCTGCGCGAGGCGATGCAGGTGGAGTTGCGCCAGCTCCAGCAGCGCCTCGGCATCACCACCATCGTCGTTACCCACGACCAGCGCGAGGCCATGACCATGGCCGACACCGTCGTCGTGATGAACAGCGGCGAGATCCGCCAGGCGGCAGCACCGGTTGAAATCTACCGCCGACCCGCCGACACCTTTGTCGCCGACTTCATCGGCATGACCAACCTCATCGATTTCACCGCCGACAGCACAGGCCGCGCCCACGCGCTGGGCTCCCCGATCGAGGGGCTTGCGGTTCCCGGCGGCCTTTCCAGGGGCGTGCTTTCGGTCCGCCCGGAAGACGTTCACCTGACCGCTCCCGGCCATGGTGCGATGGCGGGCCGCGTCACGTTCGTCCGCGACCTGGGCGGCACGATCGAGACCTTCGTCGAGGCTGGCGGAAAGCAGATCGTCGCCGTTTCCATGCCGCACGCCCGGCCGGATGTGACGGTCGGCCAGGACGTCGGCATCAAGCTTTCTCCGGACACCTGCGTGGTGCTGAAATCATGAGACGCGAGGCGCCGCAGAAGCTTTCCGACTACGGCCCGCTGCTGTTTCCGGCGGGCATGCTGATCGTGTTCTTCGTCATCCCCTTTGCGACGATGATCGCAGTATCCTTCTTCAAGCGCGATCCGGCCGGTTTCTATTCGACAGCCTTCGTCTTCGACAACTATGCCCGCTTCCTCAGCCTCTTCTTCGGCAAGGTCCTGGGGTTCTCGCTGTTTCTGGCGATCGCGGTCGCGATATGCTGCATCCTGCTGGCCGTACCCTTCACATATCTTCTCTCGCGGGCAAGCCGCAGAACCCAGGTCGTCTGGCTCGTCGGCCTGCTTTCGGTGCTGTCGCTTTCCGAGGTCATCATCGGCTTTGCCTGGTCGACGCTGTTTTCGCGTACAGCCGGCATCACCAATCTACTGGTCGCCATCGGGCTGATGAGCCAGCCGGTAGCGCTCAATCCGAGCTTAGGAGCCGTGCTGACGGCGATGGTCTACCAGGCTCTGCCCTATACCGTGCTCGTGCTCTATCCGGCGCTCGTCCGCCTCGATCCGACCCTGACGGAAGCGGCGCGCACGCTCGGCGCCTCCCCGATCAAGTCGTTCTTCACCGTTGTCGTGCCTGCGCTCCGCAACACCATCATGGCGACGCTGATCATGGTGTTCATCTTCGCGCTCGGCTCCTATCTTCTGCCGCAAATTCTGGGCAGGCCGCAGCATTGGACATTGTCTGTCCTCATCACCGACCAGGCGATCTATCAGTCGAACATGCCGTTCGCCGCGGCGATGGCCGTTTTCCTCGTCCTCGTCACCCTCGCTCTCGTCGGCCTGACGCTCCTTGCCGGGCGCAAGGGAGAGGCAGCATGAACGTGTTTCTCAAGCGCCTGTATCTCGGTCTCGTCGGCCTGTTCCTGCTGCTTCCGCTCATCGTCGTCGCCGGCGTCTCTGTCAACGAGAAGCAGACACTTGCCTTTCCGCCGCAGGGATTTTCACTTTCCTGGTACGGCGAGATCTTCGCCAATCCCGAATGGCGCTCTGCTCTTCTGGCCTCGGTCACGCTGGCCGCGGTTTCTGCGGCACTCGCGCTTGCCATCGCGCTGCCGCTCTCCTGGTTTCTCTGGCGGCGGCACGCGCCCTGGGCCAACGTTTTCCAACTCCTGGGAATTGCCCCCTTCACCCTGCCGCCGGTCATCACCGCGCTCGGTCTCCTCACTTTCTGGGCAACGACCGGCTTCTACGGTCAGCCGTGGACCGCCGCCATCAGCCACGCGATCTTCTTCGTCACGCTGCCGCTCGTGACACTGTCGCTCGGGTTTTCCTCGATCGACCGCTCCCTGGTGGAGGCGGCGGCAACGATGGGCGCCGACGACAGGACGATCTTCCGCACGGTCGTGCTGCCGCTGATCCTGCCCTATCTCGTTTCCGGCTACGCCTTTGCGTTCGTGCTGTCGCTCAACGAATATATCGTCGCCTACATGACCGTCGGCTTCACCATGGAGACGCTGCCGATCAAGATCTTCAATGCTCTGCGCTACGGCTACACGCCGACGATGGCATCGGTAACGATCCTGTTCGTCGCGATCGCCGCATTGATCTTCGGTCTCGTGGCGCGCTTCGGCGATCTGCCGAAACTGCTTGGCGCCATGTCGAACAACGAAAAATGAAGCGGCATACCGTCAAGGAAATGCCTGGAGGAGGCGGACGATGAAAATCGCAGCTTTGCAGATGCAAGCGGTGCCCGGCGACGTGGAAGCGAACCTCGCACGGATCGCGAACGCAGCCAAGGTGGCCGCGGCGGAAGGCGCCAAGCTGCTCATTGCGCCAGAACTTGCGGTGAACGGCTATGGCGCCGCCGACGCCTTCGCGCACCACGCTTCTCCCGCCGAGGGGGAAGTGGTGGACCGGCTGGCCGCAATCGCGCGCGAGAACGGCCTTGCACTGGTGGCAGGCTTTGCCGAAAGGGACGGCGGTACCGTCTACAACAGCGCCGTTTTCACCGACGGGATCGGTACCAACGCCGTCTACCGCAAGGCCTGCCTCTACGGCGACTACGAACGGCAATGGTTTCGGGCGGAAGCCCCGGCCACGGTTCAGGTCAAGCTGGGCGGTCTCAACCTTGGGCTGCTGATCTGCTATGATGTGGAGTTTCCCGAAAACGTCCGCCGGCTGGCGCTGGCTGGCGTCGATCTCGTGGTCGTTCCGACCGCGCTGCCGCGAGGGGCATCCGGCACGTTCATCGCCGAGCACATGATCCAGGTCCGTGCCTTCGAAAACCAGGTCTTCGTCGCCTATGTCGATCATTGCGGCGACGACGGGCTGTTCGCCTATGCGGGCCTGTCGCGTATCGCGGCACCGGACGGGACAGTCCTTGCCGCAGCGCCTGCCGAAGGCGAAGCCCTGATCTTCGCCGAAATCGATACCGGCGGCTACGCCGCCTCCATGGCCGAAAACACCTACCTGCGGGACGTCGCCCTGGTCCGGTGAAGAAGCACAACCTCGGGCACTTCCTTTTCTCGAAGGAACGTTCAAGCGGCCGAACGAATTGGCAAGAATCCTGTCTTTTTTCTGCCCAAGTTCGATTTTGGTGGGGGAAAAATTAAGCCGGCATTAACTGCAAGGACGCAATGTCGCTGCAACCAGTCGTGGTCGCTCCGGCCACCACGAACCAAGCCGGCCCCCTCCGCATGACGCGGTCCCATCGCGGGCCTTTCCAACAATTATAGGCACTGAACCACCAGGGCGCCATAACACTCGCGCCTGCGATGGTCGATGTTTCTCCCGTGCGGTTTCGAAGACCGTCGCGACAGCGGAGCCGTGCGCTTGACGACGTGCGGACCGACGCGCGCGCCCGTCGCCGAGCGGCCGTCGCCAACCCTGCGGTCATAGCCGCGGTCAAGATCTCGGTTCCGTCGAAGGCGGGGCTTGAACGCGTTCAAGGTATGAAGACATGAGCGATCCGCAGACTATTCCAGCCCACGGCACCGTCCTTCCGCAAAGCCTCTCCATTCGCAATGCCGCCGCCGTCCGCGATCTCCTGCATGCGGCATTCGAAAGCACCGATCCCGTGCTGCTCAACGTGCCGGATGATGCGGATATTGATCTCAGCTTCCTGCAGCTTGTCGAAGCATCGCGGCGCCATGCGGAGCTCAACGGCCGCTCGTTCGGCCTGCAGAATCCCGCCACGGGCAATCTTCTCTCTACCCTGGAGCGCGCCGGCTTCATTGCCGACATGACCCCGCGCGACCGGGAATTCTGGCTTCATCGGAAGGAACAACAATGAGCGCCCACATTCTCACCGTCGATGATTCGGCGAGCATTCGCCTGACCACGAAGATCGCCCTGACCGGTGCGGGTTATCAGGTGACCGAAGCGGTGGACGGTCTCGATGGCCTGAACAAGGCCAAGGCCGGCACCTTTGACATGATTGTGACCGATCTCAACATGCCGAACATGAACGGCCTTGCGATGATCGAGGCTCTGCGCAGTTCGCCGGCGCACACGGGCATACCGATCATCTTCCTAACGACGGAGTCGGACGCGGAGATGAAGAGCCGGGCCAAGGCCGCCGGCGCTACGGGCTGGATCACCAAGCCATTCGATCCCGAACAGCTCGTCAAGATCGCAAAGAAGGTTCTCGGCAAATGACGACACTGGACCCGATCCAGGTATTCAGGACTGAAGCCGCCGAGCTTTTCGAACAGATAGAAGGCGGCCTTCTGGATCTGCTGCACGATCTGTCCAATCAGGACCAGATAGACGCCGTCTTCCGCGGCCTCCACACGCTCAAGGGCTCCGGCGCCATGTTTGGCTTCGAGGCCCTTGCCGCATTTACCCACCACTGCGAAACCGCCTTCGATCGCGTACGCAAGGGCGAAGTGCCGGCCAGTGCCGAGCTCGTTGCCTGCGTTCTTGCCGCCCAGGACCACATGAAAGCGCTGGTGGACAGGCCCAACGGCGACCATGCAGAAGAAGGCGACCGCCTCCTCGCCGAACTCCAAGCCGCCGTGGGCGGGCAGGGAGGTATCGGCACGGTGGTGACGCCGCCGCTCGCAGCAAGCGCTCCTGCCAAGGCAGAGAATGCGGCGACGACCTGGAAGCTCTCGTTCCGCCTACCGTCCAATGCGATGGCCAACGGCACCAACCCGCTCGGCCTTCTCGACGAGCTGCGCGAACTCGGTACCTGCGAAATCAAGGCCGACGTTTCCAAGGTGCCCGGTCTCAACCAGATCGAACCGGCAGACCTGTATGTATCCTGGCAGGTGACGCTGACAACGGAACAGCCGCGCTCGGCGATCGACGACGTCTTCATCTTCGTCATGGACGAGATGGAACTCCAGATCGAACAGCAATCATCTCCGACGCCCGCCGCAGGCATCAAGGCCACGGACACGCCTACCGCACCCGCGGCTGAAAAGACCGTCACGGAGCCGCCGGCGAAGGCTGAAGCATCACCAGCGGCAGTCGCCGAGACGAAAAACGGCAAGGCCGCCGAAAACGTCCGCGTTCCGGCCGAACGCCTCGACGAACTGATGGACCGGGTCGGCGAACTCGTCATCGCGCAGTCGCGGCTGTCCCAGCTTGCCGGCTCCAGCGTCGACATCCAGCTGCGCGCGGTTTCGGAGGATGTGGAGCGCCTATCGGGCGAACTGCGCGACACGATGATGGTGCTGCGCATGGTTCCCGTTACCCAGCTGTTCTCCCGCTTCCGCCGCCTCGTGCATGATCTCGCCCGCGAGACCGGCAAGATGATCGAGCTGGAATTTGAAGGAGAGACGACCGAAGTCGACAAGACGGTCATCGAGCGCCTCGCCGATCCGCTCGTGCATCTGGTGCGCAACTCCATCGACCACGGGCTGGAACTCCCGGACGAACGCATCGCCGCCGGCAAGGATCGCGCCGGCCGCGTCCTTCTGTCCGCGCGACAGGCAGGCGGCGAGGTCATCATCACCATCAAGGACGACGGTCGGGGCATCAACCGCGAACGCGTCCGGGCGAAAGCAGAAGCTTCCGGGCTTGTTCAACCCGGCCAGCAACTGATGGACCAGGAACTGTTGCAGCTCATCTTCCAGCCAGGCTTCTCCACCGCCGCCCAGGTGACGAACCTTTCCGGGCGCGGCGTCGGCATGGATGTGGTCAAGAAGACCGTAGAGGCGTTGCGCGGGGTCATCGACATCCGCAGCGAACCGGGCAGGGGCTCCGAGATCTCGCTGCGCATTCCGCTGACGCTGGCGATCATCGACGGCCTGCTCGTCCGCGTCGGGTCAGGCAACTATGTGATCCCGCTGTCGGCAGTCGAGGAATGCCTGGAGCTCTCGCTCGAAGAGGATCTGCGTTCCCGCGGACGGAGCTTCATCTCGCTGCGCGACAGCCTGGTGCCGTATCTGCGCCTTCGCGATCTCTTTCGGACCGGCACGGCGCCCGATCGCTATCAGAAGGTCGTCGTCATCTCGACGGGCGACGAGCGGGTCGGGCTCGTGGTCGACCAGATCATCGGCGACCATCAGACCGTGATCAAATCCATGTCCAAGCTCCATCATGACGTCGTGACCTTCTCGGGCGCGACCATCCTGGGCGACGGAAGCGTCGCACTCATTCTGGACGTCATGCACCTCATCAACGTCGGGCAACAGCAGGAGGCGCAATTGCGGGCCGCAGGATGACGATTGCAGCAAGCAAGCACGAATTCGACAGGTTGTGGAACGGCGCCGAGGAACTGGCCGTTCTGACGTTCAACCTCAATGGTGAAACTTTCGCGATCGAAGCGATCGTGGTGCAGGAAATCCTCGACCTGCTCCCGGAAACGAGCGTGCCCGGATCGCAGGCCTTCGTCGGCAGCGTCATCAACTTCCGCGGAAAGGTCATCCCTCTCGCCGATATCCGGCTTGCCTTCGGCATGGAGGCAACCAAGCCGACCATCGACAGCCGCATCGTCGTCATCGAGCTCGATCTTGGCGGCGAACCGACGCTCATCGGCATTCGTACCGACCGTGTCTATGAGGTGACCACACTCTCGCGTTCGGCAAGCGAACCGCCTCCGAGCGTCGGCATGCGCTGGCGCGCCGACTACATCGATTGCCTCGTCAAGCGCGACGGCGAATTCATCATTCTCCCGAACCTGAATGCCATTTTCAATTCGCGAGGGGAGCGTGGCGGCTCCGCAGCGGCTAATAGCGAAGGTAGATGAAAACATGAAGTTCACGATTAAGCTTAAACTGATACTGGCCTTCGCATTTCTGATCGTGCTGCTTGTGGGAACAGCCGCATACAGCATCCGCAGCCTGTCGCAGCTCAACGATTCCATGGAGGCGATGGTCACCGGTCCGGTCACGCGCCTTGAACTGGTACAGAACATCAACACCGCCCAGCTGCAAAGCATACGCCAGCAGAAGAACCTGATCGGAGCCTCGTCGCAGTCCGAGATCCAGTCCGCGGAGACGAAGGGCGACGAAGCTCGCGCGGACCTGAAGACGGCGCTGGAAGCTGCGCTGAGCATTGCATCGGAAGAAGGTCGGCCGCACTGGCTCAACATTCAGCAATTGGCAGACAAGGCCAACGTCGTCGACGACCGCATTCGTTCATTGATGCAGTCCGGTTCCGTCGATCAGGCGCAGCGGTTGTCGGTGATCGACGCGCGCGAGGCCGCAAATGACCTCGACGAGGCAGTCGAGGCGCTGGTCGCGCTGTCCAAGCAGCAGCTTGCGGCTGCCAACGACGCGGCACAACTTGGCTATGAATCGACGCGCAACATCACGATCGGCGTCGCAGCCGGTGCGGCGATTGTCGCCTTCCTTGCGGCCCTGTGGATCTCCATCACCATCAGCCGCGGCCTGCTTCGCGCAACCTCGGCCGTACGGACCGTTGCGGAAGGGGACCTGACCACCGTCGCCGAGATCCGGACGAAGGATGAAATCGGCGAACTGCTGGGCCATGTCAACGCGATGATCGAGCGCCTGCGCGGCGTCGTCGGTGATGCGCTCGCCGCCTCCGACAACGTCTCCTCCGGCAGCCAGGAGCTATCTTCGTCCTCCGAACAGCTGTCGCAGGGCGCGACCGAGCAGGCATCGTCCGCCGAAGAGGCCTCCGCCTCGATGGAAGAAATGGCCGCCAACATCAAGCAGAACGCCGACAACGCCGCCCAGACGGAAAAGATCGCCCGCCAGTCGGCCAAGGACGCCGAAGCCAGCGGCGACGCGGTCGGCCGTGCGGTCGGCGCCATGCGCACCATCGCCGAGAAGATCTCGATCGTTCAGGAAATCGCCCGCCAGACCGACCTTTTGGCCCTGAACGCAGCCGTGGAAGCCGCCCGTGCCGGCGAACATGGCAAGGGCTTCGCAGTCGTCGCCTCGGAAGTGCGCAAGCTCGCCGAACGCTCGCAGGCCGCTGCTGCCGAAATCAGCGCGCTCTCCGGCGAAACGGTGCAGGTTG
>NZ_JABXYK010000003.1 GCF_013378445.1 Mycoplana rhizolycopersici | reverse complement strand
GCAAGACACTTAACCGAAACCTGTCGGCTTCAATGTGCCCGCATCTCCTAGAAGAACCTTAGAGCGAGTTCGTCGGTCGCCAGCAGCGCCGCCGCCCTCGTTGGTGAGGCGGTTTCTACGGCCCAACCCGAAACAAGTCAACAGCCCAAATGACAGTTTTTTGAAATTTTTCCCCACACCAAATCCAAAACCCCGGTTTTCCAGCATTCCAACACCCAAAAATTCTCAAACAGGACCAAAACAACGAAATCGGTCGCCGAATACCGGCTCAAAGCACGCCCGTAATCCGGCGCCAGAACGCGAAAAGGGCGCCGGCGGTATCCCGCGGCGCCCTTTCCAGGTCTTCACCCATCCATCAGCGGACAGGTCAGGCCTTGATCTTCAGCTGGGCCATGATCCTCTCGAGGTAGCCGAGCAGGACCGCCGAGATGACGAAGGCGAGATGCATGAAGGTCAGCCACATCAGCTGCATGTCGGTATATTGCTGGGCATTCAGGAACACCTGCAAAAGGTGGATCGACGAGATGGCCACGATCGACGAGGCCACCTTGATCTTCAAGCTGCCGGAATCGAGCTTGCCGAGGAAGGAAACGTCGGCTTCGGCCTCGTCGAAGCGGCTGACGAAATTCTCGTAGCCGGAGATCATCACCATCAGGATAAGGCTTGCCACCAGCGCGGCGTCGATCAGCCCCAGCATGGCAAGGATCATGTCCGCGTCGTCGAAGACGAAGGCATTCTTAGCGACCTTGATGAGCTTGTAGGCGAAGGACACGGCATAGACCGCAAGCGCTGCCACAAGCCCCAGATAGAACGCGACGAGAATCCATCGGCTGGAGAGGATGATCCGTTCGACCAGGATTTCGAGGGACTTCATGGACGGCTCCGTCTGTGATTTTCGATGTGACGCCAGTGATTAACCAATGGCTCGAAGACCGGCAAGTGGTGCTGGAGACCGTCTCCCGCAAGAGCGGACCGCCGGTTTGCGACGCTTCAGCGGGCAACCGCCCTGGCAAGCAGATCGACGAACGCAGTCCCGGCAACCTCAAGCGGGCCGCTGTTGTCAATGGTGACGCCGTCGACCGGCAGCTCCGGCATGCGCGGCTGGCGCTCCAGGCGTCCGGCGATGGCGTCACCGCTTTCCCGCCCACGCCGCGCCAGGCGTTCGGCGCGAACCTCGGCATGGGCGGTGATGGTCACCACCGTCAACCTCGAAAAGGCGGCGACGAAGGCAGGCAGCGCCTGTCGGCTGCCGTTCACCAGCACCACCCTACCCTGTTCCACTTCCGCCTGCACCTTGGCGGGGACGCCGTAGCAAAGTCCATGCGCCTCCCATGCAACGCAAAAGGCCCCCTCGCCCTTCATCCGGGCAAAGGTCGCCTCGTCGACGCCGATATGGGCCTCACCGCCGGCATCGGCAGGGCGGGTAATGACGCGCCTTGCAAAGACGAAGCGATCGTCACCTGCGAAATGCCGCGCGGCATGGGCCATGACGCTATCCTTGCCCGCCCCGCTCGGTCCGACAACCACGATCACCATGCCCCCTCCCAGCTCAGTTGCCGGCGTGATCCCGCCTGCAGCCGTTTCTACCGCTGCCGTCATGCCACGCGCCGCCCCTGGCGCCAGACGGAACGGACGACCGGAACGCCGTCCGGACGGCGGACGCGGACGAGATCGGCGCGCAGACCGGGGGCAATGCGCCCGCGGTCGTCAAGGCCGACAGTCCGGGCCGGGGTGGCCGAAACCATCGCGATCGCCTTCGGCAGGCCGATCGCCTTGTTCTCGTCAGCGAGAATGAAGGGCGCCTGGATCAGGCTCAGCGGCACGTAGTCGGAGGAGAGCACGTCGAGCACGCCCATGGTGGCGAGATCGCGGGCGGCGATGTTGCCGGAGTGCGACTTGCCACGGACGATGTTCGGCGCGCCCATCAGCACGCTCATGCCGGCGCCGTGCGACGCCTTCGCCGCCTCGACGCTGGTCGGAAACTCGGCAAGGCGGATGCCGTAGCCGATCGCCTCTTCCACATGCTCGAGGGTGGCGTCGTCATGGCTTGCCACGGCGATGCCGCGCGCGGCGCAGTGGGCGGCGATCGCATCGCGATGCGGCTTGGCGTAGCGGGCGGACAGCTCCTGCTGGCGCCGGCAGAACTCCGCGAAGGCCTCGTCGGACAGGCCGCGCTTGGTCTTGTAGTACAGCGTATACTGCTCCATCGTCTGGAACTGGCGCTGGCCGGGGGCGTGATCCATCAGCGAGACGAGACGCACCTGCGGGTCGTTCTCGAACTCGCCGAAGTGTTCGAGCACGTTGTCGGTGGAAACCTCGCAGCGCAGGTGGATCAGATGGTCGGCGCGCAGGCGATCGTCGCGGCTGGCCTCGGCAAGCGCGTCGGCCATGCCGCGCATCTCGCCCTTCTCGAAACCGCCGTCCTCGTCCGAGCCCATGCGCAGGCAGTCGAAGACAGTGGTGATGCCGGAGGAGGCCACCTGGGCGTCATGGGCCTGGATCGCAGCGGTCGTGTTCCAGCGTACGCCGGGACGCGGCGAATAGTGGGCCTCGAGGTGATCGGTGTGCAATTCGACCAGACCGGGCAGCAGGTAGTCGCCGCCCATGTCCTCGCCGGCGACAGTCGGCGTGTCGGAAATCTCGGCGATCAGGCCGTCGCGGATCAGCACCGCGCCGTGGACGATCTCGTCCTCGAGCACGATTTTAGCATTGGTCAGGGTCAGTTCGGTCGACATGTCAGGCGATCTTTCTGTTGGCGGTTCCGCCCGTCAGCGGAAACAGCGAATGCACGATAAAATCTGCGCCGCGGGACGGCTCGCGGAAAAGGGCGAGGCCCGAAATCGCAAGCGGGCGCGCATGGAACTCGGAGAAATGCTGCAACAGCGCCTCCTCCATTGCCGGTGCTTCGGCGGCGGCGACCCGTCCGGTCAGGGTCATGTGGAAGCGGAACGTGTCGAACACGTAAGGGTAGCCCCATTGCACCAGGTTCTGGCGTTCCTCGCTGGAAAGCTCGTCCGGCTTGCGCCGCGCAATGTCCGCCGACGACAGCGGCGCGCGAAAATCCTCGAAACAACGAACGACCTCACCCGCGAAGGCTTGCAGCGGTTCGCATTCATCGGCGGGAATCAGGGCGAAGAAGGAACCGAGGCGGCCGACGACCACCTCGGGAATCTCGAAGCTTTCCATGGCGGCGGCGAAACGGGCAACCTCGGCGACGAGGTCGGCCTCACTGCGGCCTTCGGCGAGCTCGAACGGCGCCTTCAGGGTCGCGTGGAAACCGTAGCGGCGCGGATCGGCCGTCAGGGACGCAAGCGCCGGCGGCTCGAAGCCCGCGACTGCCGGCTGAACCAGCGGCGCACCGTTAAACGCGTTGCGACCGAGCCACCGGGCTGCGGCAAGCGTGAGGCCATCGCTGGCGGCCGGGGTGAAATAAAGGGCATATCGCACAATCAAACTTCCTGTTCAGTTCCGAGGCGCCCAAAGGCGCGACCGCGACCGTAAAAGGGATTCGTGTGGCAGCATCATGCCATTGCCACCAGCGAATTCCATTCCATTCAATGGCGGGCCAATCAACGGTCGGCCGCTCAATGGTGGTTCCGTCCGATCAATCGCGACCGCAGGGCATTCGAAATGCCGTCGAAGACGAATACGACGATCAGGATCAGCACCACCATATAGGCAACGTTCTCCCAGTCCGAATTGGTCCGCATCGCTTCCCACAGTTTCAGGCCGATGCCGCCGGCGCCGACCGCACCGATGATCGTGGCCGAACGCGTATTGGATTCCCAGAAATACAGCGCCTGCGAAACGAACACGGGCAGGACCTGCGGCACCACGCCGAAGCGCTGGACGGCGACGGATGGCGCGCCGACGGACTTGATCCCTTCGCGCTGCTTGTCGTCGATGTTCTCCAGTGCCTCGGAATAGAGCTTTCCTAGCGTTCCGGTATCGGTGAAGAAGATGGCCGACATGCCCGCAAGCGGCCCCGGCCCGAAGGCGCGGGTGAAGAACAGCGCCCAGATCAGCATGTCGACGGAGCGAAGGAAGTCGAAGAAGCGCTTCGTCAGCTGGTTGGAAATCCAGCTGCGGGTGATGTTGCGGGCAGCGACGAAGGCCAGCGGGAAAGCTAGAAGGGTTGCCAGCACCGTTCCGACGAACGCCATTACGATCGTCTGCAGAAGCTTGGTCCAGACGTCGAGATGCTGCCATTCGGAATTGTAGAGGATGTTGTTCCAGGCCAGCGACAGGTTGGAGCGGGCGGGATCGATGCGGTCGCCCCAGGCGATCAGCGAGAACACCTCCGAGACCGACTTGTCGAAGAAGGGCGAGCGCGTGTCGAAGACGAAGTTCGCCCAGCCGAGGAAGCGCTTGCGGATGCTCACCTCGTCCGGCTCGATCTCCGCCCACCCGGCGATGCCAAAGGAGAGAACGACCTTCTCGCCGGGCCGCTTCTGGGTCGCCCATTGAGGCAGGGGCTGGGTTTCGGGTGTCACGGTGCTGCCGTCGATGGCGACGCGCAGGCGTTCGTCGCCGTGCTGCACGGTCACCTCGCCAGGCAGCACCTCGATCCGGGTGGAGCGGCCCATGGTGACCTCGGCACGGGTGACGACGTCCTCCGTGCGCGTCTCGGTCGCAGGCGGAGCCGCCGTGACCGCCTCCGCGGCGGCGCTGCCCAGTGCTGCGCCCGGTGCCATGAAACTGGTCGTCGACTTGGGCGCTGTGGTGCGCGCTGCCGCCGGCACCTCGATAGTGCGGGTCACCGTCTGACGTTCGGCCGTCAGCCAGTCGGGGTTCGGATTTTCGCCAAGCGGCGAGAACCGCGGATAGACGATCTTCATCGTGCCGTGATCGTCCATGCGGATTTCCGGGCGTACCTCGTAGGAGACCCAGTCGGCAAGATAGGTCCCGGCCAGCGACCAGTTGGCATTTCCGAGCACCGCGCCGATGGCAAAGAACCACCAGCAATAGACCCCGTAGAGCACTGCTGCGAGCACGATCAGCGGCATGCGGAACCGCGCCCACAAGGAGGTCCGGAAGATTTCCGGATGCCGGGCCGCGATCTCTTCCATCTCCGACACGTGAAGCTTGGTCATCGTCTCTTTCCTCACTGTGCGAGCTGGAAGGCCTGGTCGCCGACGAGGCGGCGCCTTGCCCAGGCGGATAGCTGGTCGACGGCGACGATGGTGCAGAAGAGCAGGAGCACGATCGCAAGCGTCTTTGCCTGGTGGTTCTGGCCGATCGAAAGGCGGAGCAATTCGCCAATGCCGCCACCGCCAACGGCACCGATGATCGTGGAAGCGCGCACGTTGATCTCGAGTCGCAGCAGGAAGTAGCTGATGAAGTTCGGCATGACCTGCGGAACGATGGCAAACCAGACGCGCTCGATCCAATTGGCGCCGGCCGCCCGCAGCCCCTCCTCCGCCTTCATGTCGGCATTCTCGACGACCTCGAAGAAGAGCTTGCCGAGGGCGCCGATCGTGTGGATCGAAACCGCAATCACGGCCGGCAGCGGCCCGAGCGACAAAACGGCCAGGAAGAAACCTGCAAGCACAACCTCGGGGAAGGCGCGCAGGATCTCCATCGTGCGGCGAACGAAGCCGCGCACGAACCAGTTGGGCATCAGATTTCGGGCGGCGAGGAAGCAGAAGAGGAAGCCGAAGACCGTGCCGACGATGGTGGAGAAGATCGCGATGTTGAGCGTCTCCAGCATCTTGTAGAAGTATTCCGGCACATAGAAGCTGTCGGTGAGATAGTGCCGTCCTTCGGGATAATTGTATTTGAAGCTGCCGTCGTAATAGGGTGACGGCAGGTCGAACAGCGCCCGGAAGATCTCCAGGCCGTCACGCGGGATCATGTCGCCGACGAAATCGAAAAGATGCGGCAGGCGGTCGAAGAACTTGCCGGCATTGGTCTCGTTGGCAAACCAGAGCGAGCCGCCGAAGGCTATGGCGAATAGGCCGAGGCCGAGCCAGGTATAGAGGCGGCGCTTGGCGGCCAGTTCCTGCCAGTGGCGCTCGATCAGCGCACCGCTCTCACTGAAGTCTTTCGGAAGCGTATTCACAGCCATGCCGCCGTCCCGCGTTCGCTTGTATCACTGGAAATGGAGACGCCGGCCAGAGGTCCGGCCGGCGTCCGGATGGGTCACGGTCGGATCAGCCGCCGATCGTCGCCTTGCGGGCGTCGATGATCGGCTTGTAGAAGTCGACATTGACTTCCGTGAACGCGGTGAAGTCGCCGCCCATGACGGCGGAGAAGCAGGCAGCGTCCTTCTTCGGCAGGTCGAGCATGAACTGCTTGAACTTTGCCTTCATGTCGTCGGCCATCGAGGTGCGCACGACGATCGGGCCGTTCGGGATCAGCGGCGACTTCCAGATCTCGACGACATCGTTCATGTCGAGGATGCCCTTCTCGACCATCTTGTGCAGGTTGCCGGAGGTGTAGCCGTCCTTCCATTCGCCAACGCCCGAGCCGAAGGTCGTGCCGGC
The DNA here is from genome assembly GCF_013378445.1 of Mycoplana rhizolycopersici. GTDB lineage: Bacteria > Pseudomonadota > Alphaproteobacteria > Rhizobiales > Rhizobiaceae > Mycoplana > Mycoplana rhizolycopersici. The sequence continues at coordinate 436,403 of NZ_JABXYK010000003.1, read as the reverse complement.
ATCGAAGGTGCCCTTCATGACTTCGAGGACGAGGTTCTCATGGCCGCCGCCGAAGCCGGTCTCGCCGAAATATTCCTTCACCGGCGCGCCGATCGCTTCCGGCAGGGTGACGAGCGGGACGAGATAGCCGGAGGTGGAGTCCGGATCGGCGAAGCCGAGCTTCTTGCCCTTCAGGTCTTCCAGCTTGGTGATTCCGCTGTCCTTGCGGGCGACCATGATCGAGTGATAGCCGGTCGAGCCGTCGGTCTGGACGGTCGTCAGGATCGGCTCGACGGCATCGGCCTTGGCGAGATAGATCTTGGCGAAACCGGAGGCGCCGAGTTCGGCATAGTCCAGCGTGCCGCCGAGCAGGCCCTGGATGACGCCGTCATAGTCGGCAGCCGGGAAGAACGACACTTTCTCGAAGCCGAGTTCGGCCTTCAGTTGGTCGCCGAGGCACTGATAGTTGCGCAGGCGGTCGGCTTCGTTCTCGCCGCCGATGATGCCAACGCGGAATTCCTTCAGGTCTTCCGCCTGGGAGTGGCCGACCAGCGCCAGAAGGGCGACGGCGCCGAAAAGAGCTTTCTTCAACATGGACTTCTCTCCTGTTTGACCGGCCCCCGCCGGCTTTGAGAATGATGGCGGCCCTTGACGCGGGCCGTTCGATCCCGGCAAGGCTCAGATGCCTGCCAGTGCCAGCGGCGTAACGCCGGCGGATTCCTTCACGTTGTCCTGTACGAGCCCGGCACTGCCCTTGATGCTCGTCGAAGTCACGGTCTCGTCGATCTCCGCGCCATCGGCGCCCGTGCCATAGATCGCCCGCACCGCCGCCGCATCGAGGTCGCGCGGGGCACCGTCGAAAACGATCCGGCCGGCCGACATGCCGATGATGCGCTCGCAATAGTTGCGGGCGGTATCGAGCGTGTGCAGGTTGGTGATCACGGTGATGCCCTCGCGCTCGTTGATATCGCGCAGCGCATCCATCACCACCTTGGCGTTCAGCGGATCCAGCGAGGCGATCGGCTCGTCCGCCAGGATCATCTTCGGCTGCTGCATCAGCGCACGCGCGATCGCCACGCGCTGCTGCTGGCCGCCCGAAAGCGTGCCCGCCTTCTGCAGCGCCGTCTGCTCGATGCCGAGGCGCTCCAGTGCTGCGATCGCCATGATGCGCTCCTCGCGGGTGAACATGTTGAGGATACTGAGCGCGGTCGAGCGGTGGTTGAGGCGACCGAGCAGGACGTTGGTCAGCACATCGAGGCGCGGCACCAGGTTGAACTGCTGGAAGATCATGGCGCAGTCGCGCTGCCAGTTGCGCAACGCCGCACCACGCAGCGACGAGACCGCGACATCGCCGAAATGGATCGAGCCCTCGCTCGGGTCGACGAGCCGGTTGATCATCCGCAGCATGGTCGACTTGCCGGCGCCAGAGCGGCCGATAACGCCGACCATCTGACCTTGCGGAATATCGACGCTGACGGCGCTGACTGCGGCCTTGCCGCCGAACCGGCGCGTGACGTTCTTCAGGCGAAACATGGCTTGCCCTCTCGAGGCTTGTTCATTGACACTGCTGCGGCTTTAAAGGCGGTCAATGAATGCGGAATGTCAGTTTCATGTCCGTTTGATAACAATCCACAAAGCGCGGATTGCCAGGGTTTTGCGCGACGTTCAGGCGCCGTATTTGACAAGGAAGGCATCAGCATCGAGTGCACGGAAATCCTCAAGGGCGACACGCAGGCGCGCGTGGTCCCAGTCCCACCAGGCAAGCCTTTCGAAGCGCTCGGCAATATCGCGACCGAAGCGTTCGCGGATCAGCTTCGCAGGAACGCCACCGACGATGGTGTAGGGGGCGACATCCTTCGTCACCACCGCGCCGGAGCCGATGATGGCGCCATTGCCAACGGTAACGCCGGGCAGGACGGTCGAGCCGTGACCGATCCAGACGTCATGGCCGATGGTAACGCGGTGGGCTCGCCGCCAGGCGAAGAAATCCTCTTCCCTGTCGGCGTCCGGCCAGTAGTCGGCGGCGCGATAGGTGAAATGGTGCAGCGTCGCTCGCCACATCGGATGGTTGGTGGCGTTGATGCGGACGGAAGACGCAATGTTGGCGAACTTGCCGATCGTCGCGCACCAGACCGAGCCGTCTTCCATGATGTAGGAATAGTCGCCGAGTTCGGTCTCTGCGATGCGGCAGCGCTCGGAGATCTCCACGAAACGGCCGAGGGTGCAATCGACCACCGATGCCGTGGCGTGGATGAGTGGGGTGCGTTCCGAAAGCCTGGTCATGCGGCGATCTTTCGCGGGGAGAAGGCGGAGACGTCGATGACGCGATCGGCGACCCGGACGCGCACGTCATCGTCATGGAAGATGCCGAGCAGGGCCACGCCCGCCCGCTTCTTCTCCTCGATCATGTCGACGACGATCTCGCGGTTCTTCGCATCCAGCGAAGCCGTCGGCTCGTCGAGAAGGAGGATGCTGTGGTCGGTGATGAAGCCGCGGGCGATGTTGACGCGCTGCTGCTCGCCGCCGGAGAAGGTGGCGGGTGGCAATTGCCAGAGTTCGCGCGGCAGGTTGAGCCGGTCGAGCATGGTTTCCGCCTTCTCCCGGGCGACCGCGGGGATCGCGCCATCCGCGACCAGCGGTTCGGCCACGACGTCGACGGCGGCAACCCGCGGCACGACGCGCAGGAACTGACTGACATAGCCGAGCGTCACCCGGCGGACGGCAAGCACGCTGCGCGGATCAGCAGTCGCCAGATCGACGAACTGACCCTCGTGTTCGACAAGGATCTGGCCGGCGTCGACGCCGTAGTTGCCGTAGACCATCTTCAAGAGCGAACTCTTGCCGATGCCCGAGGGACCGCCAAGGACGACGCATTCGCCGGCCTTGATGGAGAAATTGACGTTGGAGACGACAGGCAGGCGGATACCGTCCCTCAAGTGCATGGTGAAGCTCTTTGCGACTTCGGATACGACGAGTGGCGTCGCCATGATCGATTTCCTTCTAAGCTGGGCGTATTGTCGGAGGCAGCCGGTCAGACCTGCAGGATGGAGGAGACGAGAAGCTGGGTGTAGGCTTCGCGCGGATCGTCGAGGACGCGGTCGGTCAGGCCGTGCTCGATTACGTGTCCGTCCTTCATCACCATCATCCGGTGCGACAGAAGACGCGCGACGGCGAGGTCGTGGGTGACGATGATCGCCGACAGGCCGAGGTCGTGGACCAGGCCGCGAACGAGGTCGAGCAGGCGCGCCTGCACCGAAACATCAAGACCGCCGGTGGGCTCATCCATGAAGACGAGGCGGGGTGCGGTGACGAGATTGCGGGCGATCTGCAAGCGCTGGCGCATGCCGCCGGAAAAGGCGCGCGGCTGGTCGTCGATGCGGTCGATGCCGATCTCGACGCGACGCAGCCAGTCGCCGGCCGTCTCGCGGATGTTGCCGTAGTGGCGTTCGCCGACCGCCATCAGCCGCTCGCCGACATTGGCGCCGGCCGAGACCGTCATGCGCAGCCCGTCGGCGGGGTTCTGGTGGACGAAGCCCCAGTCGGTGCGCATCAGGAAGCGGCGCTCGGCCTCGCCCATGCGGGCGAGATCGCGCATCTGGCCGTCGCGTGTGCGGTATTCGATGGTGCCGGAGGTCGGCATCAGCCGGGTGGCGAGGCAGTTCAGCAGCGTCGTCTTTCCGGAGCCGGACTCGCCGACGATGGCCAGCACTTCGCCCGGCCAGAGGTCGAAGGAGACGTTCTGGCAACCGATACGGGCGCCGTAGAATTTCGAGATGTCGCGGGCTCTAAGAAGCGGTGCGTCGGTCATTGGGCAGCCCCCTTGTTGTAGGCCAGCATCGTGCCGCAGTGGCCGTGGTCGCGGCGATCCTCGCAATGGTCTGTGTCGGAGCAGACGAACATCCGCCCGCCGCGGTCGTCGAGCACCACTTCATCGAGATAGACGTTCTCCGCGCCGCAGAGCGCACAGGGCTTGTCAAAGCTCTGGACCTCGAACGGATGATCCTCGAAGTCGAGACTGACGACTTCGGTGAAGGGGGGCACAGCGTAGATGCGCTTCTCGCGGCCCGCACCGAACAACTGGAGCGCCTCCGACATGTGCATCTTCGGATTGTCGAATTTCGGCGTCGGCGACGGGTCCATGACGTAGCGGCCCTCGACCTTTACCGGATAGGCATAGGTTGTCGCGATATGGCCGTTCCTGGCGATGTCCTCGTAAAGCTTCACATGCATGAGGCCGTATTCTTCCAGCGCATGCATCTTGCGGGTCTCGGTCTCGCGCGGCTCGAGGAAGCGCAGGGGCTCGGGGATCGGGACCTGGTAGACGAGCGTCTGGCCGGTCGTCAGCCTTTCCTCGGGGATACGGTGGCGCGTCTGGATGATCGTCGCCTCGCGGGTCTTCGTCGTCACCGCGACATCGGCGACCTTCTGGAAGAAGGCGCGGATGGAGACCGCGTTCGTGGTGTCGTCCGCCCCCTGGTCGATGACCTTCAGAACGTCCTCCGGCCCGAGGATCGCCGCCGTCACCTGTACGCCGCCGGTGCCCCAGCCATAGGGCATCGGCATTTCGCGCGAGGCAAACGGCACCTGATAGCCGGGGATGGCGATCGCCTTTAGGATCGCGCGGCGGATCATGCGCTTCGTCTGCTCGTCGAGATAGGCGAAGTTGTAGGTCGCCAGTTCGCTTGCTGCCGTTGTCATTCTGCGGCCTCCGGAATGTCGCTATCGGTTTTGTCGCCGCGTGCCGCTTCATATTCCCGGCGCATGCGGCGGACGAGATCGAGTTCAGCCTGGAAGTCCACGTAATGCGGCAGTTTCAGATGCTCGACGAAGCCGGTCGCCTGCACATTGTCGGAATGCGAGATGACGAATTCCTCGTCCTGCGCCGGTGCCACGACATCCTCGCCGAATTCGCCTGCCCTCAGCGCCCGGTCGACGAGCGACATGGCCATCGCCTTCCTCTCGCTCTGCCCGAAGACGAGGCCATAGCCGCGGGTGAACTGCGGGGGGGTCTTCGCGGAGCCCTTGAACTGGGCGATCATCTGGCACTCCGTCACCTGGATACGGCCAAGCGAGACGGAGAAGCCAAGTTCCGGCATGTCCAGCTCGACTTCCACCTCGCCGATGCGCACTTCCCCAACGAAGGGGTGGGTGCGGGCATAGCCGCGCTGGGTGGAATAGCCGAGCGACAGAAGGAAGCCCTCGTCGCCACGGGCGAGCGCCTGCAGGCGCAGGTCGCGGGGCATCGGGAACTCAAGCGGCTCGCGGGTCAGGTCGCCGGGAACGTGCCCTTCCGGCAGCGCGCCGTCATCCTCGACCAGATCCTCACCCGCCAGGATATCGGCAACGCGCATGATGGGCTCCTGCCCGCCCTCGCGCTGCAGGGCCTCGTCGACAGGGGCATCGTGCAGCAGCGACGGATCAAGCAGCCGGTGGGTATAGTCGAAGGTCGGGCCGAGCAGCTGGCCGCCCGGCAGGTCCTTGTAGGTGGCAGAAACGCGGCGCTCGACCTGCATCTCGGCGGTCTCGAGTGGAACCGAATAGCCGAAGCGCGGCAGGGTGGTGCGATAGGCGCGCAGGATGAAGATCGCCTCGATCATGTCGCCGCGCGACTGGCGGATGGCGAGTGCAGCGATGGCGCGGTCGTAGAGCGAGGCCTCCGCCATCACCCGGTCGACGGCGAGACCGAGCTGGGCGACGATCTGCTCGATGGTGATCGACGGTAGCGCGCGATCGCCGCGGCGACGGTCGGCGAGCAGACGGTGGGCGTTGGCGATGGCGGCCTCGCCACCCTTGACGGCAACATACATGGGCTCAGGCCTCCCTGTTGTTGATAACGGTGGTGCGTGGCAGGCAGAGAATGCGGTCGCCGGCTACGAGGATCAGGTCCACTCCGCGTGGGAACATCGCCCGGTTGGCTCCGGCCAGTGCGACGAAGGTGTCCGGTAGGCCCTGCGGGCCGACCATCGCCTCGTCGCGGATGCCGGGGCCGGTCAGCACCAGCGGCCGGCCGCCCTCGAGGCTTTCGATCTCGATCACCAGTGTCGCCGAACGGTCCGGATATTCCTGGGTGCCCTGCGCAAACAGGCCGAAGCCCGGAACGACGGCGCCCTTTTCGACGAAGGCGAAGCGGGCGTCCTGCTTCTCTGCGGTCACGGCGGCACCGGCATGGAACGACAGCCAACCGGGCAACTTCGACTTGGCAAGCTGCGGCGTCAGCCAGACCGGAGTGTCATGGTCGCATAACGTGAGCGCGATCGCGCCCGCTGCCGCTCCGAGCGGCTGCGGTGGCCTTGCCGTTGCGGCAATCGTCCCGATCGTGCCCGGCCGGGCCATGCAGTCCATCACCGTGCGGAAAACCGACTGGGCGGCGAATACCGGTTCGGCGAAAGCGCCGGAAAAAATCTGGGTGTCGGGCATCAGTCGTCTCCCCTGACCATGGTGAAGAAATCGACACGGGTGGCGGCCGTCTCCCGGATCCGCTGCGCGTCTTCAGCCTCGATGCGTGCCGACACCTTGGAAAGCAGACGCTCGACTGTCGGCGCATGCTCGGGCAATTGAAGGAGCGCGTCGAAGATCGCCGCAAGCCGCGCCTTCTCGCCGTCGGTGCCGAGCGACTGCCCATGACCGACGGTGCCACCCTCAAGGCGGACGCTGGCGCGCGTGGCCGTCACTTCACCGAGGTTGAAGGGCGCGCCGCCGCCACCGATGCGGCCGCGGACCATGACAAGCCCCGTCTCCGGCCCGCGAACCGGCACGGCCTCGGGCCGCTGCGGCAGGCCGTTCCAGGCCTGCTCCAGCTCAAGCCGTGTCGCCTTCGCCAGCACCCCCATCGCCTGCCTGCGCCTTTCCGGCCCGGTGCCCGGATGCGGCTGGTGTCCGTCTGGTGCCATTGCAAATCTCCCAATGCGCTCTCGAAATTTGTCTATTGATCTAGACAACTAGACATCGTATGGTCTGGTCATACCGGGTCAAAATGACAGGCATGTGACGAGTCATGCCACAGGAGCGGAAATGATCGAGCGGCGATCGGGCGTGGCGCTATGGCGGCAGATCGCCGACAGGATACGCCTTGCGATCAACAGCGGCGACTACGACGCAACGGGCATGATGCCGGCGGAGACGGTTCTCGCCGAACGCTTCGGCGTCAACCGCCATACGGTGCGCAGCGCCCTTGCCGCCCTTGCCGAAGAAGGCATGGTGCGAGCCGTGCAGGGTGTGGGCACCATGATCGAACGCCGCGACCGCCTGACGTTTCCGATCTCGCGGCGCACCCGATTTTCGCAAGGGCTCGGCGATCAGGCGCGGGAGATCGAGGGGCGGCTTGTTCGCCAGGGGGTGGAACGGGCCTCCCCCGCCGTTGCCGCAGCGCTCGGGATTGCGACGGGAACCGACTGCGTGCGCCTGGAGACCTTGGCCCTTGCCGACGGCAAGCCTATCTCGCTCGCCACAAGCCATTTTCCGGCAGCACGGTTCGAGGGCATAGGCGATCAATACCGAAAGACCGGATCGATCACCAAATCGCTTTCGGCGCTGGGCGTGGCCGATTATGTGCGTCGCTCAACGGAGATTTCGGCCGTTCATGCCGAGGGCGAGGATGTCCGCCTGCTCAAGCTTTCCCCCGGGGCCATCCTTCTCGTCACGACGGCGATCAATGCGGATGCGGGAGGCCAGGCGATCCAGTACTCGCGTTCGCGGTTTGCGGCCGACCGGGTCAAGTTCTTCGTGGAAAGCTGAAATGAAAAAGGGCGGAGCCAGCGCCCCGCCCTTTCATCTTCATTCGTCTGTGATGGTTCAGACGCGCCGCGACCAGCCAAACAGCAGCGAGACGACCAGCAGCACCAGGAAGACGAAGAACAGAATCTGTGCGATGCCTGCCGATGCGCCTGCTATGCCGCCAAAGCCCAGCACGCCAGCGATCAACGCGATGACCAGAAACACAACAGCGTAGTAAAGCATACCAGCAACTCCTTTTTTATCATCGACAGGAGAACGAGGCTGCCGAAAAAAAGTTCCGTTGCAGAGAATTTCTATCGAGCGCGCCGACATTTACTCACATAGCAAAGAAAAACACCGCTGCGCATGAGCGCAACGGCGTCTTTCGGGCATGCCATAGGCATGAAGGTCTTAGTGGTGACGGGACCAATCGTCGATTTCGCGCTCGGCCTCATCCTTCGCCATACCGTAGCGCTGCTGAAGCTTGCCAGACAGTTCGACCCGGCGTCCCTTGATTACGTCGAGGTCGTCATCCGTGAGCTTGCCCCACTTCGCCTGGGCCTTGCCCTTGTACTCGTTCCACTTGCCTTCAATGATGTCCCAATTCATGTGAATCTCCTTTCGGCTTGTGTTGCCGATAGACAAACGCACCCGGCCAACGAACGTTCCGCCGTGCAGGCGGGTAAATTCAACTGCTGGCGATTGTTGCGAAAATTCGCACCACCCCTGGAACAATCGTTCATGACGCGCATTTTCCTGCCAACGGATTTAGCTGCGTTTTCGCAGGGAGGTGCTTGATGCTTGGAACGATTCTTCTCATTGTCCTTATTCTGCTTCTGATCGGGGCATTGCCGAACTGGGGCTACAGCAGCGGCTGGGGTTACGGGCCATCCGGTGGTATCGGCCTGATCGTCGTCATTCTGCTGATCCTGCTCCTCATGGGGCGCATTTGACCGATTTTCGCCTTTGAAGAGGACTAGACATTATGAGAAATCTTATCGTTGCCGGCGTCATCGCTCTTTCCGCCTTGGGCGTCAGCTCGTGCACCCAGACTGAGAAGGGTGCCACCATCGGCGCCGCGTCTGGCGCGATCATCGGCGGTGCTGCGACCAACAGGGTCGGCGGCGCTGCAGTCGGCGCCGTTGCAGGCGGCGCCATCGGTGCCCTGATCGGCAACGCCAGCGAGCCCGGCCGCTGCATCTACCGCGATCGATACGGACGGCGCTATGAAGCTCCCTGCCGCTGAGCAACATCCCACTGAACTCAGAAACGGGCCGCTGGCCCGTTTCTTTGCGTGTTTCGTCACACGGCGCGTTCCGTCAGGTCGGCTTGGCCTTCCGCTCGGCCTCGTCCAGCTTGTCCAGCAGATCGAGCAACTGCTCCGGCAGCGGCTCGGTTTCGATCGAATCGTAATAGGATCTCAGCTTGCGACCAACGATGCCGTTAGAATCGAGAGCGCTCGTCGTACCATCCGATTTTCGGCCGCGCGTAGCGGGCTTGGTCATCGCTATCTGCTCCTTCGCGCCGGTCCACCAACTTTGTTTGGCCCCAAAGTCAGCCTATCCATTGGGGTTTGATTTCGCACCAAAATCGTTTCCGTGAAATGAATTTACAGGAAACTGACCGATTTCGGTACCAATTCAGGGAGAAGTATATGTCGCTATCCACCCGTATTGCACCCCATTTGCCGTTGTTGCGGCGCTTTTCGCGTGCGGTAACCGGTTCGCAGACCTCAGGAGATGCATATGTGGCAGCGATGCTGGAAGCGCTCGTCGAAGACATAACGCTTTATCCCGAGCGATCGAATGACCGCATCAGCATCTTCAGGCTCTATTGCTCGCTGTTCGACAAGGTGCAGGTGCACATTCCGCCGAGTTCGGAATCGCCCTTCGGCTGGGAACGCCAGGCCGCCGCCAACCTTGCCCATGTCACGCCGCTGGCCCGCAAGGCCTTTCTCCTCGTTGCCGTAGAAGGCTTCGAGCTGGCCGAATGCGCCGACATCCTCGGCATTTCGGAGGAGGAGGCGAAGGCGGCCCTGCACCAGGCGTCGCGCGAAATCTCCGAGCAGGTCGCAACCGACATCCTCATCATCGAGGACGAACCGCTGATCGCCATGGACATCGAGGACATGGTCACCGCGATCGGCCACCGCGTCACCGGCATCGCGCGCACTCATTCCGAAGCGATCGAACTGTACCGGCGCTCGCCGCCCGGCATGGTCCTGGCCGACATCCAGCTTGCCGACGGCAGCTCGGGCATCGACGCGGTCAACGACATCCTGAAGACGAGCACCATTCCGGTGATCTTCATCACCGCCTTCCCGGAGCGGCTCCTGACCGGCGAGCGGCCCGAGCCGGCGTTCCTCGTGACCAAGCCGTTCAATCCGGACATGGTCAAGGCGCTGATCAGCCAGGCGCTGTTCTTTGATGAGCATTCGCGGCTGGCCAAAAGCGCCTGACGCCGTCCTCGAAAATCCAGATGCAAAAGGGCGGGCCGCCACGCGGCCCGCCCTTTTTCATTTTCCGTCACGTCGAACCGCGCGTGTCACGGCGGACGGCAGACTTTACCGATCGAGGATCAGGCCTGTGCGGCGGTGATGATGATCTCGACCAGATATTCCGGGCCGGCCAGCTTGGATTCACCCGTGGCGCGTGCCGGTGCGTTGCCCTGCGGCACCCAGGCGTCCCAGACGGCGTTCATCTTCTGGAAATCGGCCATGTCGGCCAGCCAGATCTGAGCGGAAAGGATGCGGGTCTTGTCCGAGCCGGCGAGCGCCAGCAGCCGGTCGATCTCGGCCAGAACCTGCTTCGTCTGCGTCGTGACGTCGGCACCCGGTTCACCCACCTGGCCGGCCAGGTAGATGGTGCCGTTGTGCACGACTGCGCCGCTCATGCGGGCGCCGGTTTCAAAGCGAGTAATGGTCATCGGTTCGTTCCTGTCTTTGGTGTTCGAGCCCTGTGGCCGGCCAAACAGAGGCGGCAGCCACCCGCCGGCGGGTATCTGGAGCGGCATCAGGTCTATACGATTGCCGCAGGCGCATTGCCAGCATGATTGTGCCAGCGGAAATTGTGCCTGCGCTGTGCGCTCCCCAGAGCCGTCCTATCGGTCCTGTCCCCACAGCACAGAAAGCTGTCTCAGGCTCGCGGCAATGACGTCTGCGACCGGTGCATCGATGTCGACCGTCACCACGCCCGGCTCGCCGGACGGGTCCTCAAGGGCGGCGAGTTGACTGTCGAGCAGGCTCGCCGGCATGAAATGGCCCCTCCTCTCCCCCATCCGCGCCAGCAGAAGCGCGCGGCTGCCGCTCAGGAACACGAAGGAAAGACCGGTTTCGGCGCCCGACCGCAGGCGGTCGCGGTAGGTGCGCTTCAAGGCGGAGCAGGAGACGACGATCCCCTGCCCCGATGCCGCGGCGTCGCGCATCCGCTCGCCGATCCGCTCCAGCCAGGGCCAGCGGTCCGCATCCGTGAGCGGGATGCCCTTCGACATCTTGTCGATATTGGCCTGCGGATGCAGCTGGTCGCCTTCGAGGAAGGAATAGCCGAGGCTTGCGGCAAGACCTTCCGCGACGGAAGTCTTGCCGCAACCGGATACGCCCATCACGACGATCGCCCTGCCGCGCTTCACGAACGAGGTCCTCAGGCGCGCTTGCGCCGCTCGAGGCGGGCCTTGATCGCCTCCACGTCGACGCGCGGCGTGGCGGCAAACAGTGTCTTGGTATAGCTGTGCTGCGGATCGTTGAAGACCTGGTCGCGGCTGCCGTATTCGACCGCCTCGCCGAAGTACATCACCATCACGTCGTCGGAGATGTGGCGCACCACCGAAAGGTCGTGGCTGATGAAGACATAGGTGAGGTGGAACTCTTCCTGCAGGTCGGCGAGAAGGTTGAGCACCTGCGCCTGGACCGACAGATCGAGCGCCGAGACCGGCTCGTCCAGCACCAGAAGGCGCGGGTTGAGCATCAGGGCGCGAGCGATCGCCACGCGCTGGCGCTGGCCACCGGAGAACATGTGCGGGTAGCGGCTATAGTGCTTTTCCTCAAGCCCCACCTTCTTCAGCATCGCCATCGCCCTGTCACGGCGCTCCGCGGCGGGTATCTTGGTGTTGATGATGAGCGGTTCGGTCAGGATGTCGCCGATTTTCTTGCGCGGGTTCAGCGAACCGTAGGGGTTCTGGAAGACGATCTGCACCTTGCTGCGCATGTCGGACGACAGCGGCTCGGCGGCGATGTCCACCTTTTGCCCGTCGATCAGCATCTCGCCGGAGGTAACCGGGTCGATCATCGTGACCATGCGGGCAAGCGTCGACTTGCCGCAGCCGCTTTCGCCGACGATCGAGAGCGTCTTGCCCTGCTCGACCTTGAAGCTCACGCCTTTGACCGCATGGACGGTCTTGCCCTTCTTAAGAAGGCTTCCGGGGATGTGGTAGTCGCGCTTGAGATTGCGCGCCTCGAGAACGGGGGTCATCGAACGGCTCCCTCGAAGATCTGTTGATCGGTGAGCTTTTCCGTGATCGTCGGCAGGCGGCCGCCCACGGCATTTTCCGGCAGGGCGGACAGCAGCGCCTTCGTGTAGACGCTCTTCGGACTCTCGAAGAGCGAGAGCACGTCGGCCTCCTCGATCTTCCTGCCCTTGTACTGCACGATCACGCGATCGGCGGTCTCGGCGACTACGCCCATGTCGTGCGTGATCATGATGAGGCCCATGCCGTGCTCGGCCTGCAGCTTCATCAGAAGGTCGAGGATCTGCTTCTGGATCGTCACGTCGAGCGCCGTCGTCGGCTCGTCGGCGATGAGAAGCTTCGGATTGCAGGCAAGCGCTGTCGCGATCATCACGCGCTGGCACTGGCCGCCCGACATCTGGTGCGGATAGTGGCCGAGGCGCTCCTCCGGGTTCGGAATGCCGACCAGCTGGAACAGCTCGATCGCCCGGTCCCATCGCGCCTTGCGATCGAGATCGGTATGCACGCGCAACACCTCCTCGATCTGGTAGCCGACGGTAAAGCAGGGATTGAGGCTGGCGACCGGCTCCTGGAAGATCATGGAGATCTCCTTGCCGATGATCTTGCGTCGGTCGCGGTCGCTCATGGCCTGCAGGTCGCGACCGTTGAACAGGAGCTTGTCGGCGGTGACCTTGGCGGTCCAGGGCAGAAGACCCATGGCGGCAAGCATGGAAACGGACTTGCCCGAGCCGGATTCGCCGACGATGGCGAGCACCTCGCCCTCATCGACTTTCAGCGAGACACCGTCCACAGCCCGGAAGGGGCCGGAGGCCGTCTGGAACTCGACGACCAGGTTCTGGATTTCGAGGAGCGACATCACGACCTCTTCAATTTTGGATCAAGAGCATCGCGCAGGCCGTCGCCCATCAGGTTGATGGCAAGCACGGTGATGAGAATGGCAAGGCCCGGGAACGTGACGACCCACCAGGCGCGCTGGATGAATTCGCGCGCTTCGGCAAGCATTGTGCCCCATTCCGGCGTCGGCGGCTGGGCGCCCATGCCGAGGAAGCCGAGGGCTGCCGCGTCGAGGATCGCCGCCGAAAAGGCCAGCGTCGCCTGCACGATCAGCGGCGCCAGGCAGTTCGGCAGAATGGTCAGGAACATCAGCCGCAGAGTGCCCGCACCCGCCACCTTCGAGCCGACCACGTAGTCCTTGGTCCGCTCCGTCATCACGGCCGCACGCGTCAGGCGCACGAAGTGCGGCTGGTTGACGAGCGAAATCGCGATCATCGCATTCAGCAGGCCCGGTCCGAGCACGGCAACCAGCACAAGTGCCAGCAGCAGCGAGGGAAACGCCAGGATGATGTCCATGATGCGCATGATGAAGGTATCGACGCGCCCGCGGAAATAGCCGGCGACGAGACCGATCAGCACGCCCGAGATCACCGACAGCGTCACGACGACAAGGCCGATGAAGAGCGAGAAGCGCGCACCGTAGATCAGGCGCGATAGGATGTCGCGGCCGACTGCGTCGGTGCCGAGGATGTGCCCCCAGTTGCCGCCCGCCTGCCAGACCGGCGGCACCAGCAGCATGTCGCGGTTCTGGACGCTCGGGCTGTGTGGTGCGACGAAGGGCGCGAAGATCGCAACGAACAGGATGATCAGGAAGATCACCAGGCCGATAACTGCGCCCTTGTTGCGCGAGAAATAGAACCAGAATTCGGAGAGGCCAGACGGCGGCGCCTTGCCCTCGGCGAGCTTCGGATCGGCGGCCTTGCTTTCGATTACAGTCATTTCAGCCACCTCCTAGTGCCGGATCCGCGGGTTGATGAACCCGTAGAGCAGATCGACGATCAGGTTCACCAGCATGATGACGCCGGCGATCAGCATCAGGCCGCCCTGCACCACAGCGTAGTCCCGCTTGAACACCGAATCGACCATCCACTTGCCGATGCCCGGCCAGGAGAAGATCGTTTCCGTCAGAATCGCGCCGGCCAGCAGCACGCCGACCTGCAGGCCGATCGTGGTGATGACCGGGATCATGGCGTTGCGCAGCGCATGGACGCCGACGACGCGCAAGGGTGCAAGCCCCTTGGAGCGGGCGGTGCGGACGTAGTCTTCACCCAGCACTTCGAGCATCGCCGAGCGCGTCTGACGGGCGATGACGGCGAGCGGAATCGTCGCCAGCACGATCGTCGGCAGGATCAGGTAGCTGACCGCCGACTTGAAGGCGCCGGCCTGCCCGGACAGCAGGCTGTCGATCAGCATGAAGCCGGTGACGGGCGGGAAGAAATACATCAGCGAGATGCGGCCAGAGACGGGCGTCCAGCCGAGATAGCCGGAGAAGAAGATGATCAGCAGCAGGCCCCACCAGAAGATCGGCATCGAATAGCCGACGAGGGCTGCCCCCATCACCGTCTGGTCGATCCACGAACCGCGCTTCACAGCCGCCAGCACGCCTGCGGGGATCCCGAGGCAGACGGCGAGAATGATGGCGCAGAGCGACAGTTCAAGGGTCGCGGGGAAAAGCTGCATGAAGTCGTCCAGAACCGGACGCTTGGTGACGATCGAACTGCCGAAGTCGCCGGTCAGCAGCCCGCCCAGGTAATCGAGATACTGGGCGTACATCGGCCGGTCGAGACCGAGCTGGTTCATCAGTTCGGCATGGCGTTCGGGAGACATGACCCGTTCGCCGGACATCAACATGACCGGGTCACCGGGAAGAAGTCGGATGAACGAGAAAGCAATGATCGATACCCCGATGAACGTAGGTATCAGGACGGCGAGCCGTCCGAGAATGAAGCGTAGCATGGGAGCCAATCCCTGTTGGAAAAACCGACGGCCCGAATGTCTTCGGGCCGCCGGCAATGCACACTCTTTGTCGGCGTGCTTTTCTTGTTGGTATTTTACTCGGCGATGTCCACACCGTCAAAGCGGTGGATGCCGAGCGGGTCCATCACGAAGCCTGTGACCTTCTTGTTCATCGGCACAGCGACGAGCGAGTGGTCGATGGTGTTCCAGGGGGCTTCCTTCTTGAAGATCACCTGGGCTTCTTCGTAGTACTTCGTGCGCTCCGCAACGTCGGCGGTTGCCTTCGCCTTCGTCATCAGGTCGTCGAACTCCTTGTTGCACCACTGCGCGCGGTTGTTGCCGCCGACGGCGTCGCAACCAAGCAGCGTGTCGAGGAAGTTGTCCGGATCGCCGTTGTCGCCGGTCCAGCCGAGGATGACGGCACCGTCGCGGTTCTTGTCGGAGGAGAGCTTGAGGTATTCGGCCCACTCGTAGGAGACGATCTCGACCTCGACGCCGATCTTGGCAAGGTCGGCCTGCATCAGCTCGGCAGCGCGGCGCGCGTTGAGCATGTAGGGACGAGCGACCGGCATGGCCCAGATCTTCATCTTCAGGCCGGAAACGCCTGCGTCCTCGAGCATCTTCTTGGCTGCTTCCGGATCGTACTTGTCGTCTTCGACGGCGTCATTGTACGACCACATGGTCGGCGGGATCGGGTTCTTGGCAACCGTTGCCGCGCCCTGGAACACAGCATCGACGATGGCCTGCTTGTTGACGGCCATGTTGAGCGCCTTGCGGACCTCGACCTTGTCGAACGGAGCCACCAGCGTGTTGTAGGCGAGGTAGGCGACGTTCAGGCCTTCCTGCTCCAGAACCGTCAGGTTCGGGTCTTCCTTCAGGCCGGAAACGTCAGCGGCGTTCGGATAAGGCATGATATGGCATTCGCCGGCCTTGAGCTTCTGGGCGCGGACGGCGGCGTCGGTCGTGATCGCGAAGACGAGGTCGTCGATCTTCTGCGCGCCGCCCCAGTAGTCCGGGTTGGCCTTGTAGCGGATGGCGGCGTCGGCCTGATAGGCAACGAAGGTGTAGGGGCCGGTGCCGAGCGGCTGCTGGTTCATCAGCTCCATCTTGCCGTCGGCTTCGAGCTTGTCGGCGTACTCCTTCGACAGGATCGAGGCGAAGTCCATGCCGAGATTGGCGAGGAACGGCGCTTCCGGGCGGTTGAGGGTGAACTTGACCGTGAGATCGTCAACCTTCTCGATCGACTTGATCAGTTCCGGGAAGCCCATGCCGGCAAAGTACTCCCAGGACGCGCCCGCGACGTACTTGTTCCACTTGTTGTCTTCCTTGTACTGGCGCTCGAACGAGAAAATGACGTCGTCGGCATTCAATTCGCGCGTCGGCGTAAAGAACTCGGTCGTCTGGAACTTCACGCCCGGACGGAGCTTGAAGGTATAGACGGTGCCGTCGTCGGAAACGGTCCAGCTTTCGGCGAGGCCCGGTTCGATCTCCGTGCTGCCGTGCTTGAATTCAACGAGGCGGTTGTAGACCGTGCGCGACGATGCGTCGAACGTCGTACCAGCGGTATACATGCCGGGATCGAAGCCTTCCGGCGATCCTTCGGAGCAATAGACGAGGGTCTTGGACCAGGCGGCAGACGCCATCATGGACGCAAGCGCGGTCGCCGCGAGGAGAGTAGTCAGCTTTTTCATAGCGAGCTTCCCAGATTTTTACTTTTTGTTTGTTTCGGTCGCGGGTGCGCAAGTCGGGCCCCCGGCCTTGCGCGGATGGAACGATATTTGCCGCGCGATTGCAATAAGCCCGCGAATAAATTTATCCAGATGTAAAACAATAGAGAAAAATCATCCGCAGAAGGTATTTTACGGCCAATTTCATCTGCATCTCGGCCATTGTCGGCCAACGACGCATACCGGGAACGAATTGAACGGATGCAACCGCCGACAGGCTTGGCTGAAATGCGGGCGAACGTGCGAAATTGCTTCCAGAAACTGCCTTTTGCGTGCAGATCAGGCAAATCCTCACGGAAAAATGTGTCCCACCGCAAAAAAACGGGCGCAATACTCTTTGCTCACGCTTATTGCGCGGCTACAGTCCTGCGCCAGATGGTTGGGGAGCCGCGTGGCCGCACTTTCACCGCATCATCGCCGATATGATTTCGAATGCGATTTGGACAAGGCTCTCAATCGTGTCGATTTCTTTCGCCTGTTTCACGGCACGGCGCTGCGTTTCGGCTTCGAACATTTCTGCGTCATTCAGTTGGGGGCGGATCAAGAAGGCGGCAGCCTTTCGAGCAAGCTGGTGCTGCACGACCTGTCCGCCGGTCTCGCGGAAACCTACGACAAGCGGCACCGCTTCCATGAATCCGACGTGGCGAAAAGCCTTTACCGCTCGGCCATACCTACGGTCTGGCGCGCAGGGGACCTGCCGGTCGAGTTGGGCGATGGCGCGACGCACAGCCTGCTCACGCAACTCGGCTTCGAGTTGGCGGCGGTCGTTCCCGTACAGGCCACGTCGGGTGCCCGCCATGCGGTGATCTACCTTGGCGACAACAACGACATCCATCGCCAGCAGCACATGGAACTTTGCTACGAGACCGCTTGCGTCTTCGACTACTTCTCCCGCGCCGTCCTGTCGATCAAGACCGGAACAGGCCTGACGCCGCGTGAGACCGAAATCCTGCGGTGGATATCCTATGGCAAGACGGCGAGCGAGATAGCCCTGATCGTTTCGGTCTCGGAGCACACCGTCAACTCCCACACAGCAACGATCCTGAAGAAGCTCGACGTGGTGAACCGCACGCAGATGGTCGCCAAGGCGATCCGGGAACAGATTATCCAGTAGGCCGGGCCGTCGGGAAAGGTGCACAATTGCAAAACGGGGGGTTGTGGTAGACTGTTTGTTGAACCAGAGTGAAGCAAATATGGCGGGACGCTACCGCGGCTTCCCGACGACGTCGTTCGCTACCAACCAGTCCACATGCAACATATGCAACGGGTTCACGCCCAGTCCGAGTTCGCCATGACCGTCACCGTAAACATCCTGCTCGTTGACGACGACCCCGCCGAGAACGTCATCATGCGCGCCTTGATGCGCAAGGTACCGAACGTCGATGTCAAGCTGCACTATGTCGAGACGGTGGAGGCTGCCCTCAATTTCATTCGTGCCGGCGAACCACGCCTCGACATGATCCTGATGGACAACCGCCTGCACCCCCAGGCGGACTTCCGCGAGACGGTCCCGGAACTGCGCCAGAACGGCTATATCGGCCCGATCGGCGTGATTTCATCGTCGATCGCAGACGCCTACTTCCAGAACATCGACGACTATGGCGTCGACTTCCGCATCGACAAGTCGGAACTGGATCCTACCGCGATCGGCTTCATCATTCAGGAATTCGTCGACAAGGGAATGGGCACCTTTCAGTAGCACCGCACGAAAAAGCCCCGCGACCGGAGGGCACGGGGCTGGCTCAGACCGAAAACAGTTGTCAGGCCGCAGGCTGGCGCTCGGCAGGCGGACCTTCAAGCCCAAGCAGGAAGCCGATCTGCGGACGCGCCTTGACCAGATCGTCAATCGTGTACTGCTGCAGCACATCGAAGAACGCGTTCAGCGCCTTGCGCAGCGCCGCGTTCAGACCGCAGCTGTCGACCAGCGGGCACTCGATTTCGCCGGCCTCGAAACACTCGGCCATGGCGAAGGAATCCTCGGTTACGCGCACGACGTCGAACAGCGTGATCTCGGAGGCGGGCTTGGGGAGACGGACCCCACCGTTGCGGCCGCGCACCGTTTCCACCAGTCCCGCACGCGTCAACGGCTGAAGAATCTTGAACAGGAACAACTCCGAAACGCCATAAGCCCTGGCGATTTCGGGGATGCGGCTCAGCTTTTCGCCGTTCGCAGCGCAGTACATCAGCAGCCGCACGGCATAGTTGGTCTGTTTCGTCAGGCGCATTGCCGGCTCCGAATCCGATAAGGTTGGCTCTACATATAGGCTCTATCAAAGTTTGGAACAATTCCAAAAAACCGGAAAATCAAATTCATGTTATGACCAGCCGCGGCAATTGACTGCCGACCACACCCCGCTAAACGTGACTACGCCAGTTAAGATATAAGGAGGACCGTCCCATGGCAAATTCATGGAAGATCGCACTTGCCTTTGCGCTTGCCGCGGGCACCGCCGCGCCGGCGCTGGCGGATGGGGAAGTAAACATCTATTCCTATCGCCAGCCGGACCTGATCAAGCCGCTGCTCGACCGCTTCACCCAGGAGACCGGGATCGCGACGAACGTGCTTTTCCTCGACAAGGGTCTTGTCGAACGCATCCAGGCGGAAGGCGAGAATTCGCCCGCGGACATCATCCTGACCGTCGACATCAGCCGCCTCACCGAAGCCAAGGACGCCGGCGTCACACAGCCGATCAAGAGCGCCGTCGTGGACACCGATATCCCGGCACAGTATCGCGATCCCGATGGCGCCTGGGTCGGCCTGACCACGCGCGGCCGCGTCGTCTACGCCTCCAAGGACCGCGTCGCGCAGGATACGATCACCTACGAAGAGCTTGCCGACCCGAAGTGGAAGGGCAAGATCTGCATCCGCGATGCACAGCACTCCTATAACGTCGGTCTGATCGCATCGCTCATCGCCCATGAGGGCGAGGCAAAGGCGGAAGAGTGGCTGAAGGGGCTGAAGGCCAACCTTGCCCGCAAACCGGATGGCGGCGACCGTGACCAGGCCAAGGCCATCTTCGCCGGCGAATGCGATATCGCCCTCGGCAATACCTACTATGTCGGTCTGATGATGACCAACGACAAGGAGACGGAGCAGAAGGACTGGGCCAACTCGATCAAGGTCCTGTTCCCCAACTCCAACGATCGCGGCACGCATGTGAACGTCTCGGGCGTCGCCTTGGCGAAGAACGCGCCGAACAAGGAGAATGCTCAGAAGCTGATCGACTTCCTCGCTTCCGGCGAAGCCCAGGAAATCTATGCCGAGCAGGTCTTCGAATATCCTGTCATGCCGGGCAAGGAGCCCACGGACATCGTGAAGTCGTTCGGCACCATCAAGCCGGACACGCTGCCGCTCGCAGAGATCGCCGCCAATCGCAAGAGGGCTTCGGAACTGGTCGACAAGGTCGGCGTGAACGACGGCCCTGCCAACTGATCGATCCAGGCGATTTCCTAAAAAGCGTACGGCGGCCGAAAGGCCGCCGTTTTCTTTTGGTCAGTGGGCCCTGCAATCAAGGCCCTCTATCCAAGCTTACTTCATCGTCGGCATGACGAACTCGGCGCCATCCTTGATACCCGACGGCCAGCGACTCGTGACCGTCTTGGTGCGCGTCCAGAACTTGATCGAATCCGTGCCGTGCTGGTTGAGATCGCCGAAGGAAGACGCCTTCCAGCCGCCGAAGGAGTGGTAGGCAAGCGGAACCGGGATCGGCACGTTGACGCCGACCATGCCGATGTTGATGCGGGAGGCAAAGTCGCGGGCCGCATCGCCGTCGCGGGTGTAGATCGCGACGCCGTTGCCGTATTCGTGCTTCATCGGGAGCGAAAGCGCTTCCTCGTAGTTCTTGGCGCGCACGACCGACAGGACCGGCCCGAAGATCTCGGTCTTGTAGATGTCCATGTCGGGCGTGACGTTGTCGAACAGGCAGCCACCGACGAAGTAGCCGTCCTCATAGCCCTGAAGCTTAAAATCGCGCCCGTCGACGACGAGCTTCGCGCCCTCTTCCACACCGCGGTCGATCAGGCCCTTGATGCGCGCCTGGGCTTCCTTGGTGACGACCGGGCCGAGATCGGCCTTCTCGTCGGTATACGGACCGATGCGCAGGCTCTCGACCATCGGCGTCAGCTTGTCGATCAGGCGATTGGCGGTTTCCTCGCCGACCGGGACGGCGACCGAGATCGCCATGCAGCGTTCGCCGGCGGACCCGTAGCCGGCACCCATCAGCGCGTTTGCGGCCTGGTCGAGGTCGGCATCGGGCATGATGATCATGTGGTTCTTGGCGCCGCCGAAGCACTGGGCGCGCTTGCCGTTCGCCGCCGCGGTGCCATAGACGTAGCGGGCGATCGGCGTGGAGCCGACGAAGGATACCGCGCCAATGTCCGGATGGGTGAGGATCGCGTCGACCGCGCCCTTGTCGCCGTTGACGACGTTGAGAACGCCGGCAGGCAGGCCGGCCTCGATCATCAGCTCCGCAAGGCGGATCGGAACGGAGGGGTCACGTTCGGAAGGCTTGAGGATGAAGGCGTTGCCGCAGGCGATCGCGGGTGCAAACATCCACATCGGAATCATCGCCGGGAAGTTGAACGGCGTGATGCCGGCGCCGATGCCGACGGCCTGGCGGATCGAATACATGTCGATATTCGGGCCGGCGCCTTCGGTGAACTCGCTCTTGGCGAGATGGGGGATGCCGATGACGAACTCGCAGACCTCAAGACCGCGAACGATGTCGCCCTTGGCGTCCTCGATGGTCTTGCCGTGCTCCTTCGAGAGCATCTCGGCCAGGTCGTTCATGTTCTCGTTCAGGAGCTGGACGAACTTCATGAACACGCGGGCGCGGCGCTGCGGATTGGTCGCAGCCCAGGCGGGCTGGGCGGCCTTGGCCACTTCAACGGCGGCGGCGAGCTCGGCATCGTTTGCGAGCGCGACCTTTGCCTGCACTTCGCCGGTGGCGGGGTTGAATACGTCGGCCGTGCGGCCGCTCTTGCCGGCAACGTGCTTGCCGCCGATGAAATGTCCGATCTCACGCATGGGATTTCCTCCAAGTGTTTATGAAAGCATGATCGCACTACAAATTGCTCAACTCAATCGCCTGATGTAAGCAACCGTTGTGCATAAATTATAGCCCAAACCGGGATCGAAGGCGAAATCATGAACTGGGATGACGTTCGCATGTTTCTCGCGGTTGCCCGCACCGGACAACTGCTGGCCGCCTCCCGCCGGCTCGGTGTCAACCACGCGACCCTCAGCCGCCGCGTCAGCGCGCTGGAAAGAGAGATGAAGACGCGGCTTCTGGTGCGGCGCACCAACGGCTGCGACCTCACGGCGGAGGGCGAAGTGTTCCTCCACGCCGCCGAGCGGATGGAGACGGAAATGCTGACCGCCCAGGCCAGCATCGGCCGCATCGATGCGGCGGTTGCCGGCACGGTGCGCATCGGCGCGCCGGACGGCTTCGGCGTGTCGTTCCTGGCGCCGCGTCTCGGCCGGCTGACCGCGCGCCACCCGGAACTGAAAATCCAGCTCGTGCCGGTCCCGCGCTCCTTCTCCCTTTCGCAGCGCGAAGCGGATATCGCCATCACGCTCGAGCGGCCCGATCAGGGCCGGCTCGTCTCGTCCAAGCTGACCGACTATACGCTCGGACTCTATGCAAGTCGCGGCTATCTTGCCGGCAACGGCGAACCCGGCGACGTCGAGGCGCTGAAAGCGCATCGACGCATCGGCTATGTGGAGGACCTGATCTTCACTGCCTCACTCGACTTTACCGGCGAGATTCTGCGCAACTGGAACGCTTCCTTCGAGATATCGAGCGCCACGGGCCAGACGGAAGCCGTGCGTTCCGGTGCCGGCATCGGCATCCTTCACAACTATATCGCCCGGCAGGACCCGGAACTCGTGCGCATCCTCCCGGACACCACGATCCGGCGGGCTTACTGGACCACCTATCATGAAAGTGCCCGGGATCTTGCCCGGGTGCGCACGGTGACAGCCTTCGTCCAGGAACTGGTCGATCAGGAACAGGGAATCTTCGTCTGATGCGGGTCCGGCCGCGTTCCCGCGGCACGAGAGGCAGCACATGACCGGGCCATGGCGAGGACCCGGTCATGTATGTTCAAATCAAGCCTCAGCAGCCCTGCCGAGGCATCACTGCGAAGCCTGAAGCGACGCCATGTCGATGACGAAGCGATAGCGCACGTCCGAGCGCTCCATCCGGTCGAAGGCCTCGTTGATCTGATCCATGCGGATCATTTCGACATCGGGAAGCACGTTCTTGCGAGCGCAGAAGTCGAGAAGCTCCTGCGTCTGGCGGATGCCGCCGATCGGCGAGCCGGCGACGCGACGGCGCCCCAGCAGCATGGGAACGCTGTTGAACGCGCTCATCGGACCGACCTGACCGACGATGACCAGCGTGCCGTCCACATCCAGCAACGGCAGGTAGGGATCGAGATCGTGCTTGACGGGGACGGTATCGACGATCAGGTCGAAGCTGGACTGTGCCGCCTTCATCGCCTCTGCATCCGTCGAGATCAGCAGCTTGTCGGCGCCGAGCGCAAGCGCATCCTCCGCCTTGCCGCTCGAACGGCTGAGCACGGTCACCTCCGCGCCCATCGCCGCGGCAAGCTTGACGGCCATGTGTCCGAGACCGCCGAGCCCGATCACCCCGACACGGCTGCCGGGACCGACGTTCCACGTCCTGAGCGGCGAATAGGTGGTGATGCCGGCGCACAGCAAAGGTGCGGCGCGGGACAGGTCGAGCCCGTCCGGAATGCGGCAGGCGAACTCCTCGCGAACGACGAGGTGCTTGGAGTAACCGCCGCGCGTGATATCGCCTGTGATGCGGTCGGGCGCGTTGTATGTGCCGGTGTTGCCATTCCGGCAAAGCTGCTCCTCGCCGCGCCCGCACTGGTCGCATTCGAGGCAACTGTCGACCATGCAGCCGACCGCGACGTGATCGCCCACCTTGTAGCGGGTCACATCGCTGCCGATCTCGATGACGCGCCCGACGATCTCATGGCCTGGAACCAGCGGATAGACCGTCCAGTGCCAGTCGTTGCGCGCCATATGCAGATCCGAATGGCAGACCCCGGAATAGAGGATCTCCATGACGACGTCGTTCGGGCGCGGAGCGCGGCGCTCGAACGTGAACGGAACGAGCGGCTCCCTGGCGTCGGTCGCGGCAAAACCATAGCTTTTCATGCGGCAATTCCTTCTATTTGCACGAACTGATGACATTGAAACGGAAATCTACGGAGGACGCGGGCCTGACGATTTGCGGGATAGCGTGCCCCCTGGATCTCCAAGTTTTGCAGGACCTCGTTCATGCCGGCGTGTTCGCTTTCCGACAATTCGACGTTCCTGCTCGAAGATTCTCATCGAGGCGGTGAAGCTTGGTCGTCCCGGGGATCAGATCGACGGCATCGGAACGCCCAAGACCTGCGCCATAGCCGAAGTTCAGGCCCATGCAACCGAAGCCAAATTCCGAAACCTGCCGTTGCGGCCAGGAACACGCTTCCTTATCACGCCATCTCTTTCATTTCGGGAATGTATTCATCGCGGGAAAGATCAGGCGGCACCATATTGCGCGTCCGTGACCTTCTCCATCCAGTCAACTGCCTTGCCGTCCAAGGCCTCCTGGATGGCGATATGGGTCATCGCCGTCGTCGGACCAGCGCCATGCCAGTGTTTTTCACCGGGCTCGAACCAGACCACATCGCCCGGCCGGATCTCCTCGATCGGGCCGCCTTCACGCTGTACGCGGCCGTAACCGGCCGTGACGATCAGAACCTGCCCGAGCGGATGCGTGTGCCAGGCGGTGCGCGCGCCGGGCTCGAACGTCACCGCATTGCCTGCCGCCCGCGCGGGCGAACTTGTGGGAAAGAGCGGATCGATGCGTACGGCTCCGGTGAACCAGTCGGATGGTCCCTTGGTCGAAGCCTGGCTTCCTGCGCGGCGAATTTCCATCGGATGCTCCTTCGCGTCCACATGCCCGATCGGCGCGTATGCGCCATTCTCCGAGCCACCATAGCACCTGGCCTTCAACGCGATTAGCCAGTAGAGATCGCATGTACTTATGAGTGAGGCTCATCAATGCTGCGTGAAAACCTGAACGATCTCCTGGCATTCGTGACTGTGGCGCGCGAGCGTAGCTTCACGCGCGCGGCAGCCCGGCTCGGCGTTTCGCAATCGGCGCTGAGCCATGCGATGCGGGGGCTCGAAGGCCGGCTCGGCATCAGCCTTCTCTCGCGCACGACCCGAAGCGTTTCGCCGACCGAAGCCGGCGAACGGCTTCTCTCCAGCATCGCGCCGCTCCTCGAACAGATGGAAGGCGAGATCGTATCGCTCAGCGACCTGCGGGACAAGCCGTCGGGAACGATCCGGATCACCACCTCCGACCATCCGGCCAGGACCATCCTGCTGCCCGTTCTGTAAAAGCTGCTGCCGCTCTATCCCGACATCAAGGTGGAGATCGTCATCGACCACGGGCTGACAAACATCGTGGCGGAGCGCTACGATGCGGGCATTCGCCTCGGCGAGCAGGTCGAGAAAGACATGATCGCGGTCAGGATCGGGCCGGACATACGCTTCGTCGTGGTCGGATCGCCGCACTACATGGCGGGGCGCGAAAAGCCGCAGACGCCGCGCGACCTAACGGCCCACAACTGCATCAACCTTCGCCTGCCGACCTATGGCGGCCTCTATGCCTGGGAATTCGAGAAGGACGGGCAGGCGCTCAACGTTCGCGTCGACGGCCAGATCACCTCCAATCTCGCCGATCAGGCGATCGCCGCCGCCGTGGCCGGCCTCGGCCTCGCCTTTGTGCCGGAAGGTATGGCCCTGCCCCACATCAGGTCCGGCGCGCTTGTCATGCTCCTGGAAGACTGGTGCCCTCACTTTCCGGGCTATCACCTCTATTTCCCCAGCCGCCGCCAGCAATCACCAGCCCTCGCGCTGCTGGCGGACGCCCTGCGCTATCGCAGCGGTTAGAATGAACAGCGATGGCGACGGCCCAAAAAAGCCGCAAGCCGGCCTTCGAAACCAGCCATGCCAGGCAAATATATAGGGACATGGGGAAAAATGGTACGGTTGGAGGGGATCGAACCTTCGACCTCAGGTGCCACAAACCTGCGCTCTAACCAACTGAGCTACAACCGCACTCGAAGCGCCTTGGCGCTTGGGCGTTCACATACGGGCAGGCAGCCGAGATTGCAAGCCCCTAGTTGACCCTTCCATATTAAAAAGGGCCGGACGAGGCGTCCAGCCCTTCCTGCCCCTGGCGTCCGGCGCTACGCTGCAAGCAAGAGCGAGGCAGACGCCTTCCTGATGGGTATGCTCATGCGGCCTTGAAGGTCTTCAGCGTCTTTTCGGCA
This sequence comes from Mycoplana rhizolycopersici, assembly GCF_013378445.1. Taxonomy (GTDB): domain Bacteria; phylum Pseudomonadota; class Alphaproteobacteria; order Rhizobiales; family Rhizobiaceae; genus Mycoplana; species Mycoplana rhizolycopersici. The sequence continues at coordinate 410,373 of NZ_JABXYK010000003.1, read as the reverse complement.
GCCGACTTGCCGGGCTCGGCAACCTTCTCGGCAACCTTGCGGGTTGCTTCCTGCATGGACTTTGCCTGATCGACGACGACCTCGGCCTGCTTGCGCAGGAAGGCGGTCTGCAGTTCGAACAGTTCGGAAACGGACTTCACGCCGAGCAGCGCTTCCATGTGCGAAAGCGAGCTCTCGGCATTGGTGCGCAGCGCGTCGATTGCGGCAAGGCCGAGTTCGACGGTGCCGGCCTGGGCGTTTTCGAGGGTTGCCTCGACGACCTTCGTCGCGTCTTCGGTGGCGGTCTTCAGCTTGGAATAGGCTTCCTTGCTCTGAACGGCGCCCTTCTCGGCGAATTCGCGGAAGCTATCGGATACCTTGGCCGGGTCGAATGCGGCAAAGGAGAATACGTCATCGGTCTTCTTGACTGCCATTTCAATCGTCCTTGATATGGCCCTCCCGCGGAGGGCCTGATTGGGGAATGAGTTGCTTATATACGATCTTATTGTGCATTGCAACATTTTTGTGCGACGCACAACGTTAACCCTGCCGCCCGAAAGACCGGGATGGTGAGAGCGGCGAAGCTGGACCCGCCGGGTGCCCGACGCTATTAATAAAGCGTTAAGCGTGCGGCGGTGGCCGCCGGGAACCCATGACAGGCTGCCGATGTCCGCTCATCAGTACCCCTTTATAGACGTCGCCGTGCACGAACGGGTGCGCCTTCCGTTCGCCCGTGGCGAAGCGGTGGTGCTGTTTTCGCTCGACATGCAGAGCGTTCTCTGGGCGAACGGCCGCGGCGCCGCGCTCTTCGGGCACATGTCGATCTACGATTTTCTCGACGCCCCCCTGCCCGTCGGCGACGTGGTTTTCCGCCAGCTTGCAGCGGCCGCGCGCCAGCTGCCGCATAGCGGAATCGGGCGCAGCATGCTTTTGCGCATCGGCACCGGATATCGCGGCCTGCCCGTGACCACGCATGTCGAGCGCATCACGCTCCAGCCGGGCCAGGACGCCATCCTCTTCAGCACGCCTTCGGCACGAACGGGCGAGACGACCACCGAACGGGCCGCTTCGCTGCTGGCCGGTTTCGACGATCCGGACACGCATATGGCTGTCCTCGGCGATGACGGGGCCATCGTCGCCGCCTCGCCCGGCTTCGGCCGCCTCGGCATCAGCGAGGAGGCGCGGCGACGGATGGTGGAGGCTGCAAGGCGCGAGACCGACGGGCTCATCAAGCGCCCCGTGCCGACCGGCAAGGGCCTGCTGCCTGCAGCGCTCGGACGCATTTCCGACGAACCGGCGCTCAACCTGCTTTTCGCAGTCGAGACCATTCTCGGCCACATGGACCCGGAACAGGAGATCGTCAGCGCGGCTTCTGCCGACGCGGCCTTGACGTCAGAAGGTGCACCCCTGGCAAGCGACGCCGTGGCGGACGGCATCGCACAGCAGCCGGCAGCCGGCGAGCCGATGCCGGCGCAAGAACCGACTGAAGCCATAGGGACGGCTTCGGTGGAGGAGATCCAATCTCCGGAAGCCGAACCGCTGGCAGACGTTTCGACTGAGCCGCCGGCCAATGACGTTCCTGTGGAGACCCCGGTCGAAGCTGTCGAGAGCGACAGCGAGCCCGCCCCTGCGGCTGCCGACGCCGACATTCCGGCCCAGGCGGCACAGTCTGGGAGCGCAGACGACGCGCATCCGACGCCGGAGAGCCATGTCGAACCGGCTTCCGCCACGCCCGAACGGTCCGGCCGCCCCGTCCGCTTCGTCTGGAAGATCGACGCGGAAGGCGTGTTCAGCGAACTCTCCGACGAGTTCGCCGAGGTCGTCGGTCCGCATGCGGCCGATGTGATCGGCGTGCAGTTTACGGAGGTCGCCCGTCGCTTCGGCTTCGATATGGACGGCGCGATCGCCGAGCAGTTGCACCGGCGCGACACCTGGTCGGGCAAGACGATCCAGTGGCCGATCGAGGGAACGAACCTGCTCGTGCCCGTCGATCTCGCAGCCCTCCCCACCTATTCGCGCAACCGCGAATTCGACGGCTTCCGCGGCTTCGGCATCGTGCGGACCGCGGACGCCGTGGAGGATCCGAACGGCCTCGGCCTCAAGATCGGCGCGCTCGACTTCCCGGACGCAGACGATTTCGGGCAGGCAGACATTTCTTCCGACGACGCGCCGGGCGACCTGGCGTACGCGGCGGCCGGCGAAACCTCACAACCTCCTTCGGTGCTCGACGAATTGCTTGAAGAGGAAATGGAGGGCGAGGCGCCTGCGCACTCCGCCGACATTGGCGAGCCCATCGCGGACAGCCCGGACCATGCCGAGACCGAAGACGATTTCCGTGGCGAGCGTCCTGCCCTTCGCCTCGTCGAACCCGCCGCCCACCGCCCGTCGGAAAAGGTCGTCCAGTTGGACGATCGACGCGGACCCTCCGCCCTGACCAGCGGCGAACAGGCCGCCTTCCGCGAGATCGCCCGCCAGCTCGGCGAGACGTTCGGCAAGCGCCAGCCCGGCGACGTACCGCAGCAGAACCGGCCTGCAGAGCCGAAGGCCGAAGGCGAGCAACTTCCGGCCACCAGGACCCAAGCGGAGGACGCTGTCGAAAATGCCCCGGCGGCGGAGGCCGCCACCGAAGCGCCGGAACCGCCGCAGACCGATGGACAGGCCGCAGACAGCGACGAGATCCCCGGCCTCGAGGTCGGCGAGCATGCTGACGATGCTCCGCCGAAGAGCATGGCGATCACCGCGGCCAGGACGGCCATGGACTACGGGCTGACGGCATCGGTCGTCGACGCCTTGCCGGTGGCACTCCTGATCCATGCGGGCGACCGGATGATCCACGCCAATCCGGAATTCCTCACGCTTACGGGCTTTGCTTCGCTAGACGAGCTGGAGCAGGCCGGCGGAATGGATATCCTGCTGGACCAGCCTGCCGCCGAAGACGAGGCCCAGCCGGGCTCGATGCTGCTGCACCATGCGGACGGCGTCACGGCCACGCCCGTCAGCGCCCGCCTGCAATCCATCCGCTGGGAAAGCGGCACCGCGCTCATGCTGGCGCTGTCGCCAGCCGCATCGCCGGAGCCAGAAGCGCCAGCGGTCGAGCCCGTGGCCGCCGAATCCGCCAACCTTTCGGCGCTTCGCAACGAAGCCAGCGAGTTGCGCTCCATCCTCGAGACCGCGACCGATGGCGTCGTCGTGGTGGACCAGGAAGGTGAGATCCGCTCGATCAACCGCTCGGCCAGCGCGCTCTTCAACTATGACGAGGAGGAGGTGCGCGGAAAGCCGTTCGCCATCCTCTTCGCGCATGAGAGCCAGAAGGCCGTTATCGACTATCTCGCCGGGCTCGCCGGCCATGGCGTGGCGAGCGTGCTGAACGACGGTCGCGAGGTCATCGGCCGGGAGGCCTCCGGCGGCTTCATTCCGCTGTTCATGACGATGGGTCGCCTCTCCTCATCCAGCGGCTATTGCGCGGTCATCCGCGACATCACCCAGTGGAAGCGAACCGAAGAAGAACTGCGCAACGCCAAGCGGGCGGCCGAGACGGCGAACGCCCACAAGAGCGAATTCCTCGCCCGCGTCAGCCACGAGATCCGCACCCCGCTCAACGCCATTATCGGCTTTTCCGACATGATGGCAGGCGAGCGCTTCGGCCCGATCGGCCATCCGCGCTATGTCGAATATGCCAACGACATCGGCCGGTCCGGCCGGCACGTGCTCGACATCGTCAACGACCTGCTCGACATCTCCAAGATCGAGGCGGGCGAGATGGAGCTCGACTTCACCGCTGTCGGCCTGAACGACACCATCTCCGAGGCGGTTGCGCTGGTCCAGCCGCAGGCGAACAGCCAGCGGGTGATCATCCGCACTTCGCTTTCGACGGCGGTTCCGCCAGTCGTGGCGGATCTGCGCTCGATCAAGCAGATCGCCCTCAACATCCTCGCCAACGCGATCCGCTTCACGCCATCCGGCGGCCAGATCGTCGTCTCGACCTCCTACGAGGCGAACGGCAGCGTCGTGCTTCGCATCCGCGACACCGGCGTCGGCATGACACGCAGCGAACTGGAGCAGGCGATGAAGCCGTTCCGGCAGGTGACGACGGGCGCGCGCAAGCGCGGCGACGGCACCGGGCTCGGCCTGCCCCTGACCAAAGCGATGGTCGATGCGAACCGCGCCCATTTCGGCATCAACTCCAGCCCGAACGAGGGGACGCTGGTGGAAGTCACCTTTCCGTCGCCGCGCGTGTTGGCAGTCTGAGGCAATTGCGCTAGTTCAGTTTGGCGCGGAACAGGCCGTCCGGCCGCGATCGGCTCGCACGTCGCTGCGATCGGATTCCTCCACGCCCGAATGAACCTTCCCGCAAGGGAAGGGCGCATGAAAGGACGACAGCGTTGCAGGCAATTTCCCGTTTCGCCCATGTGAGGAAGCGCGTCAAATCGGGGGCCAACACCCATCGCACGCTGGTCGCGACAGCGCTCTTCACCTCGCTTGTCGTGCTGATGCCGCTGATCGCCATCATCACGATCGCCGCCGGCGGCTCGGGCAGCGACTGGCCGCACCTGATCAACAATGTCCTGCCGCGCGCGACGGTGCGCACCTTCCTGCTTCTCGCGGGCGTTGCGACGGCGACGGCAATCACCGGCGTCGTGACCGCATGGCTGACGGCGAGTTGCGAATTTCCGCTGCGGCGGCTGCTGACGGTCGCGCTCGTACTGCCGCTGGCAATCCCCTCCTATCTCTCGGCCTATGCGTTCGGCCAGTTCCTGGACTATACCGGCCCCGTCCAGACCGCGATCCGCACGCTTTTCGGCTTTGCGACGCGGCGGGACTACTGGTTCCCCGAGGTGCGCACCACCGGGGGCGCGGTGCTGGTGCTTGCGAGCGTCCTCTATCCCTATGTGTTTCTTGCCGCACGCGCGATGTTCCTGATGCAGGGCCGCGCCGCCGCCGACGTGGCCCGCACGCTCGGCGCCGGCCCGCTGACCGTCTTCACCAAGGTCCAGATCCCGATGGCGCGGCCGGCGATCATGGTCGGCCTGACGCTCGTCGCCATGGAGACGCTGAACGACATCGGCGCGGTGGAATACCTCGGCGTGCAGACCCTGACATTCTCGATCTTCGATACCTGGCTCAACCGTGGTAGCCTTGCAGGGGCGGCACAGATCGCCTGCGTCATGCTCGTCTTCGTAGCCATGCTGCTCGTGATCGAGCGCGCGGCCCGACGCCGGCAGCGCTTCACCAGCAACAAGACGACTGCGGCGGTGGCCGATTCGACCCGCCTCAGGCTCACCGGCTGGAAGCGCTGGACGGCAGTCGTCGCCTGCCTCCTCCCACCGGCATTCGGCTTTGCCATCCCCGTGCTCGTCCTTGGAAGCTATGCGCTGCAGCGGCTCGACCAGTTCGCCTCGCTGCGCCTTCTCTCCGCGCTCTGGCACAGCGTGCTGATCTCTTTTTCGACCGCATGCGTCGCCGTGCTGCTCGCCTTCCTGCTCGCCTATGCCGCGCGCACGGCGCGCTCGCCGATGACCATCCTTGCCGGGCGCCTCGCCTCGTTCGGCTATGGCGTGCCCGGCACCGTTCTGGCGATGGGCGTTCTCATTCCGCTGGCACGCTTCGACAACGGCGTCGACGCTGTCATGCGGGAGTGGTTCGGCCTCTCGACGGGCCTGCTTCTGACCGGCAGCGGCGTCGCCATCGTATACGCCTGCACCGTCCGATTCCTGACGATGGCGGAAGGCACGATCGACGCCGGCTTCCACAAGCTTTCGCCGCACCTCGACATGGCTTCGCGGACGCTGGGACGCACGAGCGCCCAGACATTGCGTGCCGTCCTGCTGCCGATGATGCGCCCCGCGACGTTGACGGCGGCACTGATGGTGTTCATCGAGGCGATGAAGGAACTATCGGCCACGATCATGCTGCGCCCGTTCAACTTCAATACGCTGGCGACGCTCGTTTACGAGGATGCCTCTCGTGCCAAGGTGGAGGATGCGTCGGTGGCGGCGATGATCATCGTCGCGGCCGGGCTCATTCCCGTTTTCTTCGTCTCACGTTCACTGAACCGCACGAACGGCGGCAAATAAAAAGCGGGCGACCTTTCGGCCGCCCGTCACAATTCTATGCTGTCCAACCAAAGCGTCAGGTTACGACGTCATGCCATGAAGGCGGCAAGGCCGCCGATCGTCCTCACATTGGACGTGCTCAAGTCGCAATGACCATGGCCGTTCGCACCTTAACAAATCCTTACCTGACGAATTTCAAGCCGCACCCGACATTCACTTCTTGGTGAAACTGGTTAATTCCGGCGGCTTGAAATCGTTAACGGCATCAGAGGCTTACGCAAGGGGAGGCAGATCAGTCCTGCAACTGAGGCAGGTTGGCGAACAGTTCCAACGCCTCCGGATTGGCCAGAGCCTCCTTGTTCTTCACCGGTCTCCCGTGCACCACTTCGCGCACGGCGAGTTCGACGATCTTGCCGGATTTGGTGCGCGGGATGTCGGCAACCGCAACGATCCTGGCAGGCACGTGACGCGGCGAGGCGCCGGTGCGGATGCGGGTCCGGATCGCCTTTTCCAACGACTCGTCCAGCACGTGGCCGGGCGAAAGCCGCACGAAGAGAACGACACGCACGTCGTCATCCCAGTCCTGGCCGATGCACAGGGCTTCGGCCACTTCCTCCATCTGCTCTACCTGGTTATAGATCTCGGCGGTGCCGATCCGCACGCCGCCGGGATTGAGCGTGGCGTCCGAGCGGCCATGGATGATGATGCCGCCGTGGCTGGTCCACTCGGCGAAGTCGCCGTGGCACCAGATATTGTCGAAGCGCTCGAAATAGGCCGCGCGATACTTCGCGCCGTCCGGGTCGTTCCAGAACATCACCGGCATCGAGGGAAACGCCTTCGTGCAGACGAGTTCGCCCTTTTCCTGGCGGACCGGCTGGCCCTCCTCGTTCCAGACGTCCATCGCAAGGCCAAGGCCAGGCCCCTGTATTTCCCCGCGCCAGACCGGCTTCAGCGGCACGCCGAGCACGAAGCAGGAGACGATATCGGTTCCCCCGGAGATCGACGCGAGCTGCACGTCGGGCTTGATCCCCTCGTAGACGAAGGTGAAGCCCTCGGGCGACAGCGGCGATCCGGTCGAGGTCAGGAGGCGCAGATCGGAAAGGTCGTGGCTCGTGCGCGGCGTCAGCCCGCCTTTCCTGACCGCGTCGATATACTTCGCCGAGGTGCCGAACACGGCAAAGCCCTCTTCGGCGGCATAATCGAACAGGACGTTGCCGTCGGGATGGAAAGGGGAGCCGTCATAGAGGCAGAGCGTGGCGCCGACGGCGAGGCCGGAGACAAGCCAGTTCCACATCATCCAGCCGCAGGTGGTGAAATAGAAAAGGCGTTCGCCTTCGCGCAGGCCGCAATGATAGCGGTGTTCCTTGAGGTGCTGCAGAAGCGTGCCACCGGCCGAATGGACGATGCACTTCGGCACGCCCGTCGTTCCCGACGAGAACAGGATGTAGAGCGGGTGGGAAAAGGGCAGCCGGCGATAGGCGACGGGCCGGGCCTCGAACGCCGCGATGAAATCGGCAAGCGTCCTGCCCTTTTCGACCGAAGCGGCAACGGCCACCGCGTCGCCGGCATAGGGAATGACCAGAAGCGGCGCGCCGAGCTTTGCCGCGACCGCCTTGACCTTTGCGCGCACGTCCTGGAGCTTGCCGGCATACCAATAGGCGTCGCAAGCAATGAACAGCTTCGGCTCGATCTGGCCGAAGCGATCCAGAACGCCCTGCTCGCCGAAATCGGGCGAGCACGACGACCAGATGGCGCCGAGCGAGGCTGCGGCAAGCATGCAGGCGATGGTCTCGGGCATGTTCGGCATCATGGCCGCGACCCGGTCGCCCTCCCCGATGCCCATGGCGGAAAACGCCTGCTGCAGGCGCGACACGATGGCGTGCAGCTCATCCCAGCTCCAGCGATAGGAGACCTTGTCCTCACCGCGGAACACCAGCGCATCGTCACGCCCGGTCCGGCGCAACAGATTTTCGGCGAAATTCAGCGTCGCATCGGGGAAGAAGTGTGCGTCCAGCATGATGTCGCCGTTGACGAGCGCCCGCTCGCCGCGCGTGCCGATGACCTGACCATCCTCCCAAACGGCAGACCAGAACGCGGCCCGATCCTCCACCGACCAAGCATGAAACTCGTCGTATCCGGAAAACCTGCGACCCGCAGTCTTCGCACAGGCATTCATGAAGAGCGCCATCGGGCTCTTCTCCATGATTTCGCGCGACGGCTCCCAAAGCGGCTTTTGTCCGTTCATTTTGTTCCTCCACTCCAATAGAGCCTGTATATCATGGTGCGTTGCAATATAAAGGCGAGACAACACGCGCAGCCTTGCCGAAAGCGGCATTTCGCGTTCGCATCCATTTGATTTCTTCCGGCCGAAGGCCTATCCCCTTGCGAGGGGCAGGAGACAGAGCATCCGGGGCAACGGACCGACAACGTGATGGGCATTAAAAACAGGTTCCGGGCGAAGCTGCTGCTGCAGCTTTTCGTGGTGATGACGGCGCTCGTGGTCGTGCTGCGCCTGTCGGGGCCGATGCTCATCTCGTCGGAAAGCGTCGAGGAGCAGATCGAAGCGAAGGTCTCCGCCTGGACCGGGGCACAACTCAGCTTCAGCGGCACGCCGACCTTCACTTTCTGGCCGCATCCGCAGATGCGCTTCGAGCATGCCCGGCTGACCGACCCCGCACCGACGGATGGCGACGGGCTGCTATTCACCGCCCAGAGCGTTTCGGTCAATTTCGGCCTGCTCGGTTCACTGTTCGGTACGCCTTCGCTTGGCGAGATGGAGCTCATCCGCCCCGTCTTCCACGTCAGGCGCGACGAACGCGGCGAACTCAACTGGCGCCGGGGCGACGACATTCGCAATGCGCTCGAGAACAGGAGCGCGGGCGCGCAGGAGGCGGCAGTGCCGCTGCCGGAGTTCGGCGATGTCGCCATGCGCGATGGCGCAATCGTGGTCGAAGATTTTCTCCGCGACGAACAATACCGCATCTCCGACCTCGAAGGCAGCATCGACTGGTCCGCGGTTTCCTCGAAACTCGACGTCACCCTGCAGGGGGTGATCAACGGAGAAGTCGCGCGGCTGAAGCTGAGAGCCGGCCAGCCGATGCAGCTTCTCAACGGCCAGAACTCGGCAGTACGCGTGACGCTTGAGTCCGATCCGCTGGCGGTCGATTTCGACGGCACCGCAAACCTGTCCGCAAACGCCTTCGCCGCCGGCCGCATCAAGTTCTCAACCCCATCCTTCGGGCATCTGCTTGCCTGGCAGGGCACACGTTTTTCGCCGGTGGGCCAGCTCGGCGCAGTCTCCCTCGAAGGCCAGCTCAGCACCAACGGCGCCACGGCCCGGGTCGATGGCCTGATGCTCCAGGTTCAGGATTCGCATGCCACCGGCGCCCTCGACGTGAGCCTGCCTCCGAAAGGGACACCCCGCATCGGCGGGACGCTCGCGTTCGACAAAATCGATCTGCGTTCGATGATTGACGCCTATTCACCGCTGCCGGGCGGAGACGACGACTCCTTTCCTGCACCCGTTGCGGCACTTGCGGCGATAGACCTGGACCTGCGCCTGTCCGCACGCGAAGCGCTCCTCGAGCCGGTCGTGCTCGAAGAGCTTGCAGCAGGCATCCGCTCCATCGATGGGAATACATCGCTCGACATCGCCGATGCCGCGCTGCTCGGCGGCAATGTCAGCGGCCACATCTCGGTCGGCGACCAGAAGGGCAGCGCCGGCGGTGAACTGCAATTATCATTACAAAATGCCGACCTCGGTGCGCTGGTTGAATTTTCCGGATTGTCCGGACCGCTGCCGATCGGCCGCGGCAGCGCAGATGTCAGCCTCTTCACCGATCGCTCGGTCTCGGAACTGCAAAGGGGCGACATATCGGGAACCTTCCGGTTCCAATTGGATCAGGGCACGATTGCCAGCTTTGACACGGACTCCTTCGAAGAACAGATGGCGGGAAATGCCGTCTTCAATGCGGGCAAGGCCGCGAACGGTTCGTTCGATTTCAGCGACGGCCTCATCGAGGGACGGATCGAGCGCGGCCTGGCGGAACTCACCAAGGCCACGTTCGACGGGCGCGACAAGCGCCTTTCGCTGTCCGGCGTAATCCCCTACCACAGCAGAAACGTCGCGCTGGCAGGATCGCTCTCCGACCGCGTCCAGTCGGAAGATGCGATCGTGTCGCCGACGATCAATTTCCTCATCGGCGGCTCCTGGCCGGATCCCGTGATCTCGCCCGTATCCGTACTCACGGAAATCCCGGCGAACTGAGGCGGGCCGCCCGGCGAGGGATCTGTTTCAACGGCCGGCGAAGGCAGCCTGCTCGTCGCGCTGGCGCTGAAGTTCGCGCTGCTTGGTGACGATCGAGGCAATGACGACGCCGATCGCCACAAGCGCGATCAACAGCGTGCAGGCCGCGTTGATCTCCGGCGTCACGCCCAGTCGCACCTGGCTGTAGATCTTCATCGGCAGCGTCGTGGCGCCGGGACCGGAGGTGAAGCTGGCGATCACGAGATCGTCGAGCGACAGCGTGAAAGCCAGCACCCAGCCGGAGAAGACCGCAGGCGCAATGATCGGCAGCGTCACCTCGAAGAACGTGCGCAGCGGCGTCGCCCCCAGGTCGAGCGCCGCCTCCTCGATCGAACGATCGAAGGATAGCAGGCGCGACTGCACGACGACCGCGACGAAGCACATCGTCAGCGTTATGTGGGCCAGCGTCACCGTCCAGAAGCCGCGATCGAAGCCGACGGCGACGAACAGCAGCAGGAGCGACAGGCCAGTGATGACCTCGGGCATGACGAGCGGGGCATAGACCATCCCGGAAAACAGCATCCTGCCGCGGAAGCGCGTGTAGCGCACGAGCGAGAGCGCCGCCATGGTCCCGAGAACCGTCGCGACGGTTGCCGACAGGAGGGCGACGCGGATAGTCACCCAGGCGGCATCCATCAGGCCCTGGTTGTTGAACAGCGAGACGTACCATTTGGTCGAAAAGCCCGCCCAGACCGTGACGAGCTTGGACTCGTTGAACGAGAAGATGACCAGCAGAACGATCGGCAGGTACAGGAAAGCGAAGCCCAGCACGACCGAGACGATATTGAAGCGTGACCAGCGTGTCATGGCTTATCTCCCCTTCTCGTCGGCCTTGGCTTGCATGTTCTGGAAGAACACGATCGGAACCACGAGGATCAGCAGGAGCACGGTGGCCACTGCCGCCGAGACCGGCCAGTCACGGTTGGAGTTGAATTCGTTCCACAGCGTCTTGCCGATCATCAGCGTCTGCGAACCGCCAAGCAGATCAGGGATGACGAACTCGCCGACGGCCGGAATGAACACGAGCATGCAGCCCGCCACGACGCCCGCCAGCGACAGCGGGAAGGTGATCTTCCAGAAGGCGGTCATCGGCGGGCAGCCGAGGTCCTGCGCCGCCTCGATCAGCGAGTGGTCCATCTTTTCCAGCGCCGAATAGATCGGCAGGATCATGAAGGGCAGGTAGGAATAGACGATGCCGATATAGATCGCCCAGTTGGTATTGAGAATGATCAGCGGCTCACTGATGACGCCGATGGACAGCAGGGACTGGTTCAAAAGCCCTTCCGGCTTGAGAATGGCGATCCAGGCGTAGACGCGGATAAGAAAGCTCGTCCAGAACGGCAGGATCACCAGCATCAGCAGCGTCGGCCGCCAGGTACGCGGCGCCTGCGCCATGCCGTAGGCGATCGGATAGGCGATCAGCAGCGTCAGCAGCGTCGATATGCCCGCGATCTTGATGCTCGACAGATAGGCGTTGAAATAGAGCGCGTCCTCGGTCAGCCAGACGAAATTGTCGAAGCTCAACTGGCGGATATTGTCGATGATGCCGGAGAGCCCGTCTGCGAGCGAGAAGACCGGCTCGTAGGGCGGCTGGGCGATCGCCGTCGTCGACAGCGATATGCGAAAGACGATGACGAAGGGAATGAGGAAGAAGAGCAGCAGCCAGACATAGGGAACGATGATGACGAGGCGGCTGAAGATGGAGGATCCGAGCGCCTTCATGGTTCAATCCCTCAAGACGACGCCGGCGGTCTCGGCGAAGGAGACCCAGACCTTCTCGTCGTAGCCGATGGGGTTTTCGACCTCGCGCTGTGCGTTCAGCATCGAGGTCTTGACCACCTTGCCGCTCGGAAGCTTGACGTGGAACACGGTCATGTCGCCGAGATAGGCGATATCCCAGATCTCACCTTCGGACGTGTTGACGGCCGGATCGGCGGGTGCGGTGCGGCTGACCTTCAGCTTCTCGGGACGGATGGCGAAAGCCGCGCTCGTGCCGATCGCCGGTGCCGCATCGCTGACGGCCCGAACGGTGAAGTCGCCGCCTGAAAGCTCGACGCGACCGTTGCCGGCGGCCTTCACACTGCCTTCCAGGATGTTCACGTCGCCGATGAAGTCGGCGACGAAGCGGGAATTCGGCGCCTCGTAGATCTCCGCCGGGGTGGCCACCTGGACGACCTTGCCGTGGCTCATCACCGCGATGCGGTCCGCCATCGTCATCGCCTCCTCCTGGTCATGCGTCACCACGACGAAGGTCAGGCCGAGCTGCTGCTGCAGGTCCATCAGTTCGAACTGCGTTTCCTCGCGCAGCTTCTTGTCGAGGGCGCCGAGCGGTTCGTCCAGCAGGAGCACTTTCGGCCGCTTGGCGAGCGAACGGGCGAGCGCCACGCGCTGGCGCTGGCCGCCCGAAAGCTGCTGGGGCTTGCGCTTGGCGAACTGTTCGAGCTTGACGAGCTTGAGCATCTGCTGGACGCGCTCGGCAATCTCCGCCTTGGGCATGCCATCCTGGCGCAGTCCGAAACCGATGTTGCTCTCCACCGTCATGTGCGGGAACAGCGCATAGGACTGGAACATCATATTGACTGGCCTCTTGTAGGGCGGGATGGCTGCGATGTCCTGCCCGTCCAGGATGATCTCGCCGGAGGTGGGGCGCTCGAAGCCTGCGAGCATGCGCAGCAGCGTGGACTTGCCACAGCCGGAAGCGCCGAGAAGCGCGAAGAACTCGCGGTGGTAGATGTCGAGGGTCAGGTTGTCGACGGCGGTGAAATCACCAAACTTCTTCGTGATGTTCCTGAACGAGATGAAAGGCTTGGACTGAGGATCCGCCCATGGCGCGAATGAGCGGCGGATGTTGCCGAGTGATTTCATTGACTGTCCCCGGTTGTTTTTGTTCGATGTCAGCACGATCCCGTCCGGAAGTCGATTTCGACCGCCAATCGTGCACTGGACGCTCAACAGCAAATTGCCCGGAAGGCTATCCGGGCAATTTGTATCTCGTGGATTACTGGCCGGTGACGACCTTGGTCCAGATGCGGGTCACAACCCGCTGCGTCTTCGGATCGTAGGGCAGCTTCGTGTAGAGCTTCTTCATCACGTCTTCCGGAGGATAGATCGCCGGATCGCCAATGATCTCCTTGTCGATGAAGGCCTGCGACGCCTTGTTGCCGTTTGCGTAGAAGATGTAGTTCGAGGCCTTGGCCGCGACTTCCGGCTTCATGATGTAGTTGATGAACTCGTGTGCTTCCTCGACATGCGGGGCATCCGTCGGTATCGCCATCATATCGAACCACATCAGCGCGCCGCCGTCGGGAATCGTGTAGTTCACCTCGACGCCAGCGCCGGCCTCTGCCGCACGGTCGCGCGCCTGCAGGATATCGCCGGACCAGCCGAGCGCCAGGCAGATGTCGCCATTTGCAAGCGCATTGATGTATTCAGAAGAGTGGAACTTGCGGATGAACGGGCGAACCGACTCCAGCAGCGCACCTGCCTTTTCCAGATCGGCGGTGTCCTTGGAGTTCGGGTCGAGGCCCAGGTAGTTCAACGCCGCGGGAACGATCTCGTCGGCCGTGTCCAGCACGTAGATGCCGCAATCCTTGAATTTCGCGGCGATCTCCGGATTGAAGATCACGTCCCAGCCCGGCGCCGCATCGCTGCCCAGGATCTCCTTGGCTTTCTTCACGTTGTAGCCGATGCCGGTCGTGCCCCACATGTAGTCGATGGCGTATTCGTTGCCCGGATCATAGGCTGCGACGCGCTGCGAGACTTCGTCCCACATGTTGGAAAGGTTCGGCAGCTTCGACTTGTCCAGTTTCTGGAAGACGCCGGCCTGGATCTGCCGCTGCAGGAAGTTTCCGGTCGGAACGACCACGTCATAGCCGGTGCCTCCGGCGAGCAGCTTGGTTTCCAGCGTCTCGTTGGAATCGAACACGTCGTAGACGACCTTGATGCCGGTCTCCTTGGTGAAGTCGGCCAGGATGGACTCGTCTATGTAGTCGGACCAGTTGTAGACATTGACAACCCTTTCTTGTGCCTCGGCCTGCACGCCAATCACGGCGCTCAGGGCAATCACGGCGGCGGTCGCCAAAAGGTTACGTCTTTTCATGCATGTAACTCCCAGTTTTATCGGTTCCCCGAGTGGCGGTTCTTTATTGATTATCTTTCTTTTTCAACGCGCGACAAGCTTCATTCTCACGTAAAGCTTTGTCGATTTGATATCACAATCTCACCATTCATATCATATTTGAAGTCGCTTTAATGACGGAAAGCAAGCGGAAATTCATTGAAAATCGAAGAGACTGAGCCCGGCCACCATCTCATCGAGCCCCAGAGGGCGCGTCACGGGCGGCTCGGCACGGGCCAGACAGCCCTGTCGTTCACAGAAGCGGCACGCGGTTCCGGCGGCAACTGGCGGCAGGGCTGCAACTGCCTCGCCATAGATCGTCTCCTTTGCAAGGGACGCCTCGCAACCGACCAGGATCGCGGTGCGCCGTACCCGTTCGCCAAACGCGGCCTGCGGTCCGTCAACAGTCCTCGACAGCGTCAGGAAACCGGCGCCGTCAGGCATCTCTAGGCAATCGACGAGGATCTGCCCCGGCTGGGCAAAGGCCGCATGCACATTGAGCTTGGGGCATCCGCCCCCGAAGCGTGCCTGCGGGAAGCCCTGTGCGCCCGCCCGGCGCAGGCGGTGGCCGGCATTGTCCATCTCCAGCAGGAAGAAGGGGATGGCCACCTGCCCCTGACGCTGCAGTGTTGTCAGCCGGTTTGCCACCTGTTCGAAGGAAACCGCAAAGCGTGCCCGCAACACGTCGAGATCGAAACGCGCGCGCTGGGCGGCGGTAAAGAAAGCGTCGTAGGGCATGATCAGGGCGTGGGCGCCGTATCTGGCGAGCTCAAAGCGGGCGATCCGGCGCGCCTCGCTGCCCGACAGCGCGAGAGCGTCCAGCTCGTGCGCAATCTGCTCGTTCAATGCAAGTTGCGCCACCTCCATTGCCACCTCGCCCAGTTGCCCGTGATGCGAAAGCCGCTCCGACAGGAACAGCCGCATGGAATGGCGATCGAACCGCCGGCGCAGTGTCGGCATCGTATGGATCGGCAGCACGCGCACGACGACACCGTGCTCCTTTCTCAGCCACGCCTTGAGCGCGCCCAGCAAATCGTCGCCCGGAGCAAGCGCGGCATGAAAGGCCTCCGCGGCCACGTCAATGCCGTCGAAATAGTTCGCCCGCTGCTCCAGTGCCTCGCGCACCTCGTCCATCGGCAGGCGTGCGCCGGCGATCGCAGTCGCCCGCCCCTCGCTCGCCAGAAGATCGGCGAGATCGGAAAGGCGCGACGCCTGCTCGCGATAGGCGCGGTAGAGCTTGAGGATACCACTGGCAACGTTCGGCGCAGCTTCCGCCACTTCGACCAGCTCCAGATCACCCGGCAGCTCACCGGAGAGAAGCGGGTCGGCGAACACTTCGCGCAGTTGCCGGATGCTGCCGCTCGCCTCGCCCTGGAGATCCTCGATGTCGACCTTGTAGACGGATGCGAGCCGCAACAGCAGCTGCACCGTCAGCGGCCGCTGGTTGCGTTCGATCAGGTTGAGATAGGAGGGCGAGATCGACAGCGCTTCCGCCATGGCCGTCTGCGTCAGCCCGAGCGTGTTGCGGATCCGGCGGACCTTCGGGCCTGCAAAGATCTTGTTCTCGGCCATTGTCAATCCTTTGACACTTCGGAGCATCGTTTGCGTCGCGCGACGCTTTTACATTATTTACAATTTTACAGCGGCAGCTTGTCAAGCCGGACACATGTTAACCCGTTTCTACAGCTCGATTATTCATTTCTCCTCGAAGAATTTTGCGCTGCGATGTAAATAAATTCACATCAGCCTTGCGCAATTCGCAAGTCGGCACTCAGCGCAGGCAACAAAAGTTCGACATGGAGGATGGATTATATGACTGATTTTTACAATCTCGTTCCGAGTGCTCCGAAGGGCCGCTTCGACGGCATCACGCGCCCCTATTCGGCAGAAGACGTGAAGCGCCTGCGCGGCTCGGTCGAAATCCGTCACTCGCTCGCCGAAATGGGTGCAAACCGCCTCTGGCAGCTGATCCACCAAGAGGATTTCGTCAATGCGCTCGGCGCGCTTTCCGGCAACCAGGCCATGCAGATGGTCCGCGCCGGCCTGAAGGCGATCTATCTCTCGGGCTGGCAGGTCGCAGCCGACGCCAACACTGCCTCGGCCATGTATCCCGACCAGTCGCTCTATCCCGCCAATGCGGCGCCGGAACTTGCCAAGCGCATCAACCGGACCCTGCAGCGCGCCGACCAGATCGAGACTTCCGAGGGCAAGGGCCTCTCGGTCGACACCTGGTTCGCGCCGATCGTCGCCGACGCGGAGGCCGGTTTCGGCGGCCCACTCAACGCTTTCGAGATCATGAAGGCCTTCATCGAGGCAGGTGCTGCCGGCGTCCACTACGAAGACCAGCTGGCGTCTGAGAAGAAGTGCGGCCATCTCGGCGGCAAGGTGCTGATCCCGACGGCCGCCCATATCCGCAACCTCAATGCGGCCCGGCTTGCCGCCGACGTCATGGGAACCCCGACGCTAGTGATCGCCCGCACCGATGCGGAAGCAGCAAAACTCCTGACCTCCGATATCGACGAACGCGACCAGCCTTTCGTCGACTACGATGCCGGGCGCACGGTGGAAGGCTTTTATCAGGTCAGGAACGGGCTGGAGCCCTGCATCGCGCGCGCCGTCGCCTATGCGCCGCACTGCGACCTGATCTGGTGCGAAACCTCCAAGCCGGATCTCGAGCAGGCGCGCAAGTTCGCCGAAGGCGTCCACAAGGCGCATCCGGGCAAGCTGCTGGCCTACAACTGCTCGCCTTCGTTCAACTGGAAGAAGAACCTGGACGACGCGACGATCGCCAGGTTCCAGCGCGAGCTGGGCGCGATGGGCTACAAGTTCCAGTTCATCACGCTCGCCGGCTTCCACCAGCTCAACTTCGGCATGTTCGAGCTGGCGCGCGGCTACAAGGATCGGCAGATGGCCGCCTATTCGGAGTTGCAGGAGGCGGAGTTCGCCGCCGAGGTCAACGGCTATACGGCGACCAAGCATCAGCGCGAAGTCGGCACCGGCTATTTCGACGCCGTCTCGATGGCGATCACCGGCGGGCAGTCGTCCACGACGGCGATGAAGGAATCGACGGAGCACGATCAGTTCCGGCCAGCGGCGGAGTAACCGGCATCTCAGGCGGCGAGATTGCGCCCTTGCCACGATCCTCTCCCCGCTTTCGGGGAGAGGCAGACAGACACATAAAGCACACCCCCAGGACCAGACTTCAAGAACCCCGATCATAAGAGGAGAAATGCCATGACCGTCCAGACCCGTGTGAAGGAAAGAGCAGAGGAACAATCCTCGACCATGACACCGGACCAGCAGGTCCTGATCCGCATGGTCGCGAACGACCTTCACCGCCTGAACCATGCCGTGATGAAGGCCGTCGAGGCCGGGGTCTCGGTCGAGCTGGTGCGTTCGGCTCGCCACCACGGCGGCGACGGCAATTGGGGCGACCTTCTCATCCCCGTGATCGTCACCCAGGGCCGGGCGTGACAACTGCCGACGGATGATCTCAAACTGCGCGGCGGGCCGGCATCTTTGCCGGCCCGCCTTCACAAGCATCGCCGTCCACGGTCCCCGCGGATCGCGCGCCCGTCTTTTCGATTGCACAACCGGCCGGATACCCCTTAAATCTACCTCCGTATCAAGGCGGAGGAAGCTCGGGTCGCGGATGGCGGTGACGAATTCGGCGGAACTGACGGATCTGATCTACGGCAGTGTGTTCGGCGAATGCAGCTGGCAGGACTTTCTTGATCGGCTTGCGGCGACCCTGCCAAACGGCAAGTCCGCCTTCCACTACCAGGACATCGGTTCGCCGGTCGCCCATGTCGGCTATGTATCCGGCTTCAGCAGCCACGAGCTCGACCTGTTCCACCGGCATTTCGCCGCCATCAATCCCTGGGTGCCCAGAACGCTTTCGGTGCCGGTCGGCCAGGGGTTGACCGGCGAGAGCATCGTCCCGCGCGCGGAGCTGGCCAAGACGGAGTTCTACAACGACTGGCTGAAGAACCAGACCGGCTGCGAAACAAGCATCGGCGTCACCATCGTTCGGGATTCGACCCGCACCTTCATCCTCTCCACCTGCACCTCCTCCGTCGACAGCGATTTCAATCACGAAGCAGCCGGGCTCTACACCGAGCTTGCCCCGCATCTCAGGCGCGCGGTCGATTTCGCCCGGCGGGGCGATCTGACTTCGGGAGAACGGCACGCCGGGCACGCGCTTTTCGAAGCGATCGGCGCGGGCCTCATTTACGTCTCCGAAACGGGAAGTATCCGTTCGCTGAACGACCGGGCGCAGAGCATGATCGCAGACGGGGAGACAGCGACGGTAACGGCAGGCGGCAAGCTTGCGCTGAAAAGCGAGCGAGCCGCGGAGACATTGAGATTTCTGCTGTCCCGGCAGGGATTGCAGCTCAAGCCCTATGTGGCGGTCGAAAAATCCGCCACCGGAACGCGCTACAAGCTGACGCTCTTACGTCTGAAGTCCGATCCCTTCACCGAACTCCTCAACGGCCCGACGGTCGCCGTCATCATCGAGCCGAGCGCTGCCGCGCACCAGAAAAGCGAGCACATCCAGGTCCGCTACCGGCTGACGCCGAAGGAGGCCGAGATTTCCTCGGCGATCGCCGCAGGCCTGTCACTGAGAGAGATCGCCCTTGGGGGCGGCCTCAGCTACGAGACCGTGCGCTCGCATGTGAAGAACATCTTCAAGAAGCTCGAGGTCAATTCCCAGGCCTCGCTCGTGGCGCGGCTGCTGGAGTAGCGCCGCCGGAGCGGTCAGTTCCTGCTGCACGCCTGTATTCAGACTATCGGCTGCCCCTCACCTCAGGCGGCGTATTGCCGCGCCGGGCTGCCTTGTTCCGCCAGGCGGAACTGCGCGACCAGCGCCATCAGCGCGTCGGCTTCATCCGCCAGCTTGCGGCTGGAGGCACTCGTGGTCTCCACCATGGAGGCGTTCTGCTGGGTCATCTGGTCCATCTGGTTGACGGACGTATTGACTTCCTGCAGCGCTGCGGACTGATCACGGCTGGCCGTGGCAATGGTCTCGACGTGCTGGCTGACGGCAGCCACCTGCGTACTGATCGTGGAAAGCACGGCACCGGTATCCTGAACGAGACGGGAGCCGGCCTCCACCTCCTGCGTCGATCTCTCGATCAGGGACTTGATCTCGCGCGCCGCCTCGGCCGAGCGCTGGGCGAGTTCGCGCACCTCCTGGGCAACGACCGCAAAACCCTTGCCG
This sequence comes from Mycoplana rhizolycopersici, assembly GCF_013378445.1. Classification (GTDB taxonomy): domain Bacteria; phylum Pseudomonadota; class Alphaproteobacteria; order Rhizobiales; family Rhizobiaceae; genus Mycoplana; species Mycoplana rhizolycopersici. The sequence continues at coordinate 390,697 of NZ_JABXYK010000003.1, read as the reverse complement.
GCATCGCCGGCGCGCGCCGCCTCTATGCCTGCGTTCAATGCCAGAAGGTTGGTCTGGAAGGCGATATCGTCGATCACCTCGATGATCTGCTCGATCTTTCGCGAAGCCTCTTCGATGCGGCCCATCGCGGCGATCGCGCTGGAGACGACTAGGCCGGATTCGTCCGCGGTCCGGCGCGTCTCCGTAACCCGGATGTTTGCTTCCTGCGCCCGCTCGGCGGAAGCGCGAACGGTTACGGTGATCTCCTCGACTGCGGCAGCGGTCTCCTCCAGCGAGGCGGCCTGGGATTCCGTCCGCCGCGAGAGGGCGTCGGCGGACTGCCGCATCTCGCCACCGCTATGCTGGATCGACGCCGCATTGGCGCGGATCTGCAACAGCGTGTCCTGAAGCCGTACGAGCGAAGCATTGAAATCGCGGCGCAGATCGTCGAGCCGCCCGGCAAACGGGCTGTCGATGCGACGGGAGACGTCTCCCTGTGCCAACCGGCCAAGGCCGGCAGCAAGCTCGTCGACCGCAAAGGAGATCTGGCGATCGGTCTCCTGCTTTTCGCCATCCGCACGCGTCCGCTCGCTAGCCGCTTCCTCCTGCCGGGCAGCGGCCTCGCGCTCGGCCGAGATCTTGCGCGCGGCATTGTCGCGGAAGACCTCGAGGGCGCGTGCGATCTGACCGAACTCGTTGGCCTTATCAAGACAGGGGACTTCGGCCTCAAGCCGTCCATCGGCAATGTCGCGGACGGCGGCGATGAGCGAGCGCAACGGCCGCACCGAACGCCTTACCGCGGCGTAGGCGAGTGCGCCGAAGACGAACAATGCGAACAGCCCGGCAGCCACCGCCATGACCTGCAGCGTGTGGATCTTGGCAAAATAGACTTCCATAGGGATGCCGATGAACATCATCCCGACGTTGGCGCCGCCTTGCGCCTTGATCGGGAAATACCCGGTCATGAACTGCCTGCCGAAAAGCTCGGCGGGACCATAATAGGCCTCGCCTCTGGCAAGTGCTGCCTGGGCGGGATGATCGGCTGCGAGCCTGGTGCCGACCGCGCGGCTGCCGTCTTCCTTTTTCACGTTGGTCGAGACGCGAAGGTAGTCCGTGCCATCCCTGCGGAAGATGGTGGCAACGCCGGCGATCGATTGCGCCGTCCGGTCGACGAGACTGTGGTCGGCAAAGTCCGGTACCGATTCGGCCGTCACCGAGGCCAGCGTTCCGTTCTCGATGTCGATCTTCGCACCATCGATATCGCCCGCCAGCAGCACCGCCATGTTGCGGCTCGCATCCCGCGCATCGGTGGCCGCCTCCTGCAGGACGTATTGGCGCAGGTTGTAGTGCATGACGCCGACGATGACCGCACCGGTGAGAAAGATGAGACCGATCGTCATGGCAACATACTGAGCAGCGATCGAGGTCTTGACCATTCGAAACATACGACACTCCTGAATATCGAGCGTGTAGCTTAGGCTGCACTTGATAAGAAAAACTGAAGGTTGCGCCTTAAGTCTGACAATTGACAATTTTGCTTCTCTGACGATCGACGGCAAGCAACAACGCAAAACGCCGTCCCACATGGCTGCGGGACGGCGTTTCCAGAAACCGGAGGCGCGACGATCAGGCCGCTTCGTAGGTCGTGTAAGTGCGCGCTTCGGCAGCTTCCAACCGGAACTGCTCGACGAGCATCATCAAGGTGTCGGCCTCGCTCGAAAGCTGGCGGCAGGCGACCGTGGTCGTCTCCACCATGGCTGCGTTCTGCTGGGTCATCTGGTCCATCTGGTTGACCGAACCGTTGACCTCGTTCAGCGCCACGGCCTGGTCGCGGCTGGCGGTCGCCATCATGTCGACGTGCTGGCTGACGGAAACGATCTGCTGGCTGATCGAAGCCAGAACGGAGCCCGTCTCCTGCACCAGCCGTGCGCCGGCGTTGACCTCTTGCGTGGACTTTTCGATCAAGACCTTGATCTCGCGGGCGGCTTCCGCCGAACGCTGCGCCAGTTCCCGGACCTCCTGTGCGACGACGGCGAAGCCCTTGCCGGCCTCGCCCGCACGCGCCGCCTCGATCCCGGCATTCAGCGCCAGAAGGTTGGTCTGGAAGGCGATGTCGTCGATCACCTCGATGATCTGCTCGATCTTGCGCGACGCGTCCTCGATGCGGCCCATGGCCGAGATCGCGTTGCCGACGACGGCGGCCGAGCTGTCGGCATTGCGCTTGGTCTCGACGACGACGGTGTTGGCCTCGTGCGCCCGCTCTGCCGAAGCCCTGACCGTCACCGTGATCTGGTCGACGGCTGCGGCCGTTTCCTCAAGCGAGGCGGCCTGCGCTTCCGTGCGCTTGGAGAGCTGGTCGGAAGAGCCGCGCAGTTCGGCGCCGCTCTGCTGGATCGACAGCGCGTTATTGCGGATCTGGCCGAGCGTATCCTGCAGGCGGGTCAGCGACACGTTGAAGTCCTGACGAAGCTGTTCCAGGCGACCGGTGAACGGCGTATCGATCTGGCGGGAAAGATCTCCCTGCGCCAGCCTGCCGAGCCCCGCGGCAAGCGCGTTCACGGCAAAGTCGATCTGGTGATCCAGTTCGCGCTTCTCCGCATCGTTCCGCGCCCGTTCCGCATCGGCCGCCGTACGCTGCTCCTCGCTCTCGGCCTCGATGCGGATCTTCGACAGGGCGTTTTCCTTGAACACACCGAGTGCACGGGCCATGTCGCCGATTTCATCGCGGCGCGCGCCGCCGTCGATGGCGGTATCGAGCACGCCGTCGGCCAGCCGGCGCATCGCCGCCGTGATCTGGCCGATCGGCCCCTTCAGCGTCAACACCAGGGCGCCGCCGGCGAGCAGGGCGATCACGATGCCCGAAACCGTGGCCAACACCGACACCTGGTTTGCCTTCTCGCTCTCGACGGAGGCATTGTTCTTCTGGCCTTCCGCGAAGGCAGTCATCTGCCCCCAGATCCGGTCGATGTCGCCAGCCGCGGCTGTGAACTCGGCCTCGCGCTTGTAGCTGATCTCGACCAGGGCGGCGCTGTCCTCGTTCATCTGCCGGATCATCGGCGCCAGCGAGCCGATCAGCTTCTCGAAGAAGGGAAGCTCGGCTGCGGTGTTGGACAGGCTCTGGATATCGGCCTCCATCACCTTGAACTCGCGCACGAGCCTGTCGCGTCCCGCCTGGTCGGGCCGCTGCAGGAAGCCCGCGGCGGCGATGCGGATCGAGTAGGCCGAATTCACGAGCTTGCGCGTGACGGCCAGCAGCGCGCCAGCCTTGACCAGCGGCGCATCAAGCTTTGAAAAGGTGATCGTCGCGTCGCGCATCTTCAGGGCGGCAGCACTCTGCAGCTGGATCCCTGTCTGGCGGAAGCGTGCGATGAGGCGGCCGATCGCTGCTGCATTTTCCTCGCTCTTGTCGCCGCTGGTGGAAAGCTTGCCGATCTCGTCCACCGTCTTCTCGAACGTCTCGTGGACAGCCTTCTGGTTGGCAGGAAGGCCGGTGCGGACACGGCGCGTCAGCTTGACCAGCTCTGCCTGCGCGTCGGCGGCAACCTTGATCTTCTGTTCGGCGTCGGGTGCCCGGGAAAAGCTTGCCGAAAACGCGTTCAGCGCGTCGCTTGCGGATTTCAGACGCTCCGCCTCACGCAGCAGGGTCTTTGCCGCCTCTTCGTCCTTGCGTACGCCCCGCTCGATGCGGGTCGCCTCCTCCAGCACCTTCATCTGTTCGCCGAGCAGGCTGGCGAGGCTCATTTCCATCGACCGGCGCAAGGCGAGTTCGTTTTCGTACAGCGTCCAAAGCTGGCCGACGCGCTGCCCGATCATGGTGCTGCCGTCGACGGCCTCCTGCAGTTGCCGCCGTCCGGCCTCGTCCTCGACCTGGGCAAATGTATCCGCCAGCAACTCCTGCTGCGCGTCGATCGTCCTGGTTACGGCGTCGCGCGTCTCCTCAGACGTCTGCTGCAGGAACGCGTTCATTCCCGCATAGACGTCCTTGAAGCCGCTCAGCGACTGCAGCACGCTGTTTGAGATTTCCATGCGTCCCTGCAGCATGCCCGAAGCATAGAGGCCGGTGAGGCCGACGGCGCTGATGCTGACGACGAAAGGAAGAATGAAGAGAACGACCTTGGTCTGAATCTTGAAGCGGGCAAGCACCCTGTCGATGAACATCGGGCATCACTCCCTGCGGCCGACCGCCTCCCCCCACCCGCATCGTCACGGGTCTCCCAGGGGTCGGTCATGCGAAATTGATCTGATAAAAATACGGATTTTCGCCGTTTGACCCGGGCGCAATCATTGCAGGACCGCTGCGCAGTCGGCGCGGTTCGGGTCAGTTTCCGGCAATCATGGGGGTGAAGTTTTAAGAAACTTCAAACGATTAAAGCGATTGATCATACTTTTGCCGCCAACCGACCGGCCTGGACGACCCATTTGCAGACCGGTCAGTGGAACCAGGCGATCGATGCGGCAACGAGCGCCAGAAGCAGCGCAGCCACGGTGCAATTGAAGGCGATGCCCAACGCGGCACGGCGCTTTTCTTCGGCGGCGATGGCGAGAGCGCGGGCGACGGGACGGCGGTGTGCTGCGGTCATGGCAAGACTCCGGTTACGAGCTACGGGCATCCCGGTTGATCCGGCCAGCCGGCCCACGTCATGTCATTTCGGCCGCTCTTCCGTTTCCCCGGATATCCTGAAAAACGGGCGGCGAAACGCCGGCTTTCGGCAGGATCGGCCCGCACCTCTTAATGAACCGTAAATCGGCCCTCGCCTGTTTGCGACCCCTACTTTCGCAGGGGCATGCACGCGCCTGTGCAGGCCTTCAAACCTCCTGCCCGGCGGCATGACCGGAGGCCCAGGCCCACTGGAAATTGTAGCCGCCGAGCCAGCCGGTGACGTCCACCGCCTCGCCGATGAAATGCAGTCCCGGGACCAATTTCGCCGCCATCGTACGCGAGTCCAGTTCGTCGGTGTCCACGCCGCCCAGCGTCACCTCGGCGGTGCGGTAGCCTTCCGATCCCGCCGGGCGGATCCGCCAGCGGCGGACATGCTCCGCAAGCATTTCGATCTTTCGCCCCGCGACTTCCGCCAGCGGCCCGTCGACGCCCGACTGGCCGACAAGGAGCTGCGCGAGCTTTCGGGGCATGTGCTCCGACAAAACCGTCTGGACCGCCTGCTTGCCGTTTTCCTTTCGCGCCGCCGCGAGAAGGACTGCAAGATCGACGTCCGGCTGCAGGTGCAGCGTGATTTCGTCGCCTTCACGCCAGAAGGAAGATATCTGCAGGATGGCCGGGCCACTCAAGCCGCGATGGGTAAAGAGCATCGCCTCGCGAAACTCGGTCTTTCCGTGACGGGCGACCACCTCCACTGCGACACCCGGCATGCCCTCGTGCGCGGCGAGTGACTGGGGATCAAGCGTCAGCGGCACCAGACCGGGGCGGGTCTCCACCACGCGCAGGCCGAAGAGCTCGGCGATCCGATAGGCAAAGCCCGTCGCGCCCATCTTCGGGATCGATTTTCCCCCGGTTGCGATGACGAGCGAGGCGGTGTCGACCGTGCCGCCGCTCGTGGAAACACGGAAGCCGGTTGCTGTCTTCTCGACGGACGAGACGTCCGTCATCAGGCGCAGTTCGGCACCGGCGTCGCGCATCTCCTTGAGGAGCATGGCGATGATGTCCTTGGCGGAATGGTCGCAGAAGAGCTGCCCCAGCGTCTTTTCATGCCAGGCAATACCGTGCTTCTCGACGAGGCCGAGAAAATTGCGCGGCGTGTAGCGTGCGAGGGCGGATTTGCAGAAATGCGGGTTCTGCGACAGGAAGTTCCTGGGCTCCGCATGGATGTTGGTGAAGTTGCAGCGGCCGCCGCCGGAGATGCGGATCTTCTCGCCAGGCGCACGGGCATGGTCGATCACGAGCACGCGCCGTCCGCGCTTGCCCGCCTCGATCGCACACATCATGCCGGCTGCCCCGGCACCGATGATGACTACGTCCGTCTTTTCCGCCACGCCGCATCGTCCCCGTTTCGGCCTCTCCCTTTTCCTTTCGCTTGCCGAAAGTCAACCTGTGCCGGTGCCACCTGCCGCATCCGCCCGGGAAAGCTCGCCTTTCGCCATTCTGCCCCCCTAGCCAATGCCCAAACTCGGGATATGATGGCCTATCCGAAACCAACCCCGGTGTGTCATGCCCTCAAAAAAGACCGTTGCCTCCACCGTCCAGAAAGCCAGCCGCTCCTCCAAGATCCCTCCCGCCCTGAACTCGCTTCGCGGCGTCAGCAACTGGAAAGAGGCGTCCGACTGGCTCAAGCTACGAGGCATCGAAGACGTGGAGTGCATCACCCCGGACCTTGCGGGCGTGCCGCGCGGCAAGATGATGCCGTCGTCCAAATTCACCTCCAACACCTCGCTGGCGCTTCCCTCAGCACTCTATCGCCACACGATTTCCGGCGAGTACCCGGAAGAGACCGGCAACTTCCGCTATGAGCCGCGCGACAGCGACCTCAAGCTCGTTCCCGACCTTTCGACGCTCTCGATCGTGCCCTGGGAGAGCGACCCGACCGCGCAGGTGATCTGCGACATCGTCGGCTCGAATGGCAACGATGTCGCCTATACGCCGCGCAACGTGCTCAAGAATGTCGTGCGGCTCTATCACGAGCGCGGCTGGCGGCCGGTCGTCGCACCGGAAATCGAATTCTATCTCGTCGCCCTCAATGACGACCCGGACTATCCGCTGCACCCGCCCAAGGGGCGCTCGGGACGCTCGATCCTGGGCGGACAGGGCTATTCCATCGCCGGCATCAACGAGTTCGACGAGCTGATCGACGACATCTACCATTTCTCCGAAAAGCAAGGCCTGGAGATCGACACCCTCATTCACGAGGAGGGGCCGGCGCAGCTGGAAATCAACCTTCGCCACGGCGATCCGATCGAGCTTGCCGACCAGGTCTTCATGTTCAAGCGCACGATCCGCGAAGCGGCGCTGAAGCACGGCATCTACGCGACCTTCATGGCCAAGCCGATGCAGGGCCAGCCGGGCTCGGCCATGCACATCCACCAGTCGGTGGTCGACATCAAGACCGGCAAGAACGTCTTTTCCAATCCCGACGGCTCAGCATCGAAAGAGTTCTTCCACTTCATCGGCGGCATGCAGCGCTATGTGCCGGGCACGCTGGCGATGATGGCACCCTATGTGAATTCCTATCGCCGGCTGACGCCCGACATGTCGGCACCGGTGAACGTCGCCTGGGGATACGACAACCGGACAACCGCATTCCGCATTCCGGTGTCGGACGCCGCCGCACGCCGCGTCGAAAACCGCCTGCCCGGTTCCGACGCCAACCCCTATCTGGCGCTTGCCGCCTCGCTCGGCTGCGGCCTGCTCGGCATCATGAACGAGGTGGAGCCGTCGGCGCCGACGGAGGACACTGCCAACGAAGGCTCGATCGACCTGCCGCGCAGCCTTCTGGAAGCGGTTTCGCTGCTGGAATCCGATCCGGCGCTCAACGACGCCTTCAGCCCGGAGTTCATCGGGCTCTATGCCGGCGTCAAGCGCGGCGAGTTCGAGACGTTCATGCAGGTGATCAGCCCCTGGGAACGCGAATTCCTGCTGCTCAACGTCTGAGCCTGTGCCGAGCCGTCCGGCGGTCGCCCAAATGTTACAGGGCGCCGTCGGCGTCGGCTGATGCGCCCCCCTTGAACAACGATTCTGACCGAAAGCATTCCCATGTCCTGGCAAAGCCCGATCTCCCCCGGCATCTCCTGGTACGAAAAGACGGTCGGCGATCGCCCGGAATATCCGCAGATGTCCGGCTCATGCGAAGCCGACGTCGCCATCGTCGGCGGCGGCTTCACCGGCCTGCAGGCGGCCTACAATCTCGCGCGCAAAGGCGTGCGCGTCGTCCTGATCGACGCCAACCGCTTCGGCGACGGCGCGTCCGGGCGCAATGGCGGCCAGCTCGGCACCGGCCAGCGCTCCTGGCCGGAGGAGCTGGAGGAGGAACTTGGCTACGAGCGTTCCAAGGGTCTCTTCGACCTTGCCGAGCACGCCAAGCAGCACCTTCTTGACTTCGCTGCAGCGCAGGATCTCGATATCGAGTTCATGCCCGGGCAGCTGAACGTCTCGCACAAGAAGGCGCTCGAGGCGGACTACCGCGCCAATCCGGAAATCGCGGCCAGCCGCTACGGCTATACGCAGTCCACCTTCATGGACAGGGAAGAGACCCAGGAGCGGCTCGGCTCGAAATTCTATCTCTTCGGCGTGCGCGACACCGGCACCGGCCATATTCACCCGATGAAGCTTCTCGTCGGCATCGCAAAGGCGGCGAAGGCGGCTGGCGCGATCCTGCACGAGCAGACGCCGGCGCTCAAGATCGAGCGGGCAGGCGGCAAGGCCGTCATTTCGACCGCGAGGGGCACGATTACCGCCGACAAGGCCCTGGTCGCCTGCAACGCCTATATCGGCAAGCTGGAGCCGACGACGGCCGCCCATGTCATGCCGATCCGCTCCTTCATCGGCGCCACGCCGGTGCTCGACGCCTTCCCGAAGATCATTCCCGGAGGGGAGTCCATCGCCGATTCGCGCTTCGTCGTGCGCTACTTCCGCAAGAGCCGCGACGGGCGGCTGCTGTTCGGCGGGCGGGAAGCTTACACGGCAGACAATCCCAGCGACATGTCGGTGCATATCCGCCGGCAGATCGCAGAAATCTATCCCGATCTCGCCGACATCGCCATCGAGCATGCCTGGGGCGGATCGGTCGGCATCACCATGCCGCGCAAACCCTATGTGCGCGAAGTCATGCCCGGGATTACCTCGATCGGCGGCTATTCCGGCCATGGGGTTATGCTGTCCAACTATTGCGGCAAGCTCTATGCGGACGCGCTGACCGGCGGAAGCGCCGAACTCGACATGCTCGGTTCGTTGAAGATTCCGGCATTTCCCGGCGGCACCAGCCTGAGAACGCCGCTCCTCTTCCTGGCCATGACGTGGTATGCCATGCGCGACAGGCTCTGACGCATTCCCGGCTATTTTGTCGCGCTGCACTCTGGCCTTTTTAAATCGATTAGATTATAACGCCACCAACGCGAACCAGATAGAGAATTGCAATGAGCAGCCAAATCATCCCCGTGGAGCCGTTCGACTACGTCGTCTTCGGCGGCACCGGTGACCTCGCCGAACGCAAGCTCCTGCCGGCGCTGTATCACCGGCAGATTGCGGGCCAGTTCACCGATCCGACGCGCATCATCGGCGCGTCGCGCGCGGCCATGACGCACGAAGCCTATCGCGAGTTCGCCACCAAGGCATTGAAGGAATTCCTCAAACCCGGCGAATTCGACGACAAGGAAGTGAAGACCTTCACCGACCGGCTGTTCTACGTCTCGGTCGACGCCAAGTCCGAGCAGGGCTGGGACGAACTGAAGAAGATCCTCGACGATGGCAAGGAGCGCGTGCGCGCGTTCTATCTGGCCGTCGCACCCGCAATCTTCGGCGAGATCGCCGAGAAGATCCGCGACCACAAGCTGATCACCAAGCAGACCCGCATCGTCGTCGAGAAGCCGATCGGCCGCGACCTGGCATCGGCCACCGAGCTGAACAATACGATCGGCAGGGTCTTCCGCGAAGACCAGATCTATCGAATCGACCACTATCTCGGCAAGGAGACGGTGCAGAACCTGATGGCGCTGCGGTTTGCCAACGCCCTCTACGAGCCGCTCTGGAACTCCGCCCATATCGACCACGTGCAGATCACCGTGGCGGAATCGGTCGGGCTGGAAAGCCGCGCGGGCTACTACGACAAGGCCGGCGCGCTGCGCGACATGGTGCAGAACCACATTCTCCAGCTTCTCTGCCTCGTGGCCATGGAAGTGCCGTCGTCGATGGACGCCGAAGCCGTGCGCGACGAGAAGCTGAAGGTGCTGCGCGCGCTGAAGCCGATCGACGAATACAATGTCGAGCGGCTGACGGTTCGCGGACAGTACCGCGCCGGCGCCTCTGCCGGCGGACCGGTCAAGGGCTATCTCGAAGAGCTCGAGGGCGGCGTCTCCAACACCGAGACGTTCGTTGCCATCAAGGCCGAGATCGGCAACTGGCGCTGGGCGGGCGTGCCCTTCTACATCCGTACCGGCAAGCGCATGGCCAACCGCGTCTCCGAGATCGTGATCACCTTCAAGCCGATCCCGCATTCGATCTTCGAACCGGCCGCAGGGCGTATCGAGGCCAACCAGCTGATCATCCGGCTCCAGCCGGACGAGGGCGTCAAGCAATGGCTGATGATCAAGGATCCGGGCCCGGGCGGCATGCGGCTGCGCAACGTCTCGCTCGACATGACCTTCGCCGAGGCCTTCGAAACGCGCAACGCGGATGCCTATGAGCGCCTGCTGCTCGACGTCGTCCGTTCGAATCAGACGCTGTTCATGCGCCGCGACGAGGTGGAGGCGGCCTGGCGCTGGGTCGATCCGATCCTCAAGGCGTGGGACGCCACCGGACAGACGCCGCAGGGCTACACCGCCGGCACCTGGGGCCCGAGCCAGGCCATCGCGCTGATCGAACGCGACGGCCGCACGTGGCACGAAAGCTGAGGCGAACGGCATGGCTACGAAAACCCACGAATTCGCCGATGCCGCCTCGCTGGCGCAAAATCTGGCCGACGCCGTCGCCTCGGTGCTGAAGGTCGCGATCGCCGAACGCGGCACCGCGACCATCGCCGTTTCCGGCGGCTCGACGCCGAAACGGTTCTTCCAGTCGCTGTCGGCTCACAAGCTCGACTGGTCGAAGGTCACCGTGACGCTGGTCGACGAGCGGTTCGTGCCGGCGGACAATCCGCGCTCGAACCACCTGCTGGTCGCCGAGAACCTGCTGCAGGGCGAGGCGGCCATCGCTCGGTTCCTGCCGCTCTACCACAAGGCCGCCAACGCGGACGAGGCGGCAAAGCTTGCAAGCCACGGCATCGCAAGCCTGCCCGCCCCTTTCGACGTGGTCATCCTCGGCATGGGCAATGACGGCCACACAGCATCCTTCTTCCCCGGCGGCGACCGCCTGGAAGAGGCGCTTTCGAGCGACACGCCGCGCGGCGTGATCACCATGGAAGCCGAAGGTGCCGGCGAGACCCGGCTGACGCTGACCTTCTCCAGCCTGCAGGACGCCCATTTCCTCGTGCTGCATATCGAGGGCCAGGCGAAGAAGGACACGCTGGAAAACGCACTTGCCGATGGCGACGAGAAAGACATGCCGGTGCGGGCGGTCCTGCGCCGGGCTGCCACGCCCGTCGACATCTACTGGGCGCCATAGCGCCCACCACTGCCTTCCGGGCCGCTTGCGCCCGCAGGCCTTACGCATCGGACCGCCCAAATGGGCGCTTCGATGGCGCGTGACCATTGCAAACGAGCGAAATCAGGATAATCCCATGTCCGCCGATGCCCGTATTGAAGCCATTACCGCCAGAATCGTCGAGCGCTCGAAGCCTTTTCGTGAGCCTTATCTGGATCGTGTTCGCGCCGCCGTTTCCAAGGGCGTACACCGCTCCGTCCTCGGTTGCGGCAACCTCGCGCACGGCTTTGCGGTCTGTTCCCCCGCCGAGAAGACGGCGCTGGCAGGCGACCGCGTCCCCAATCTCGGCATCATCACCTCCTACAACGACATGCTTTCCGCGCATCAGCCGTTCGAAACCTATCCGGCTCTGATCCGACAGGCGGCTCACGAGGCCGGCGGCGTGGCCCAGGTCGCAGGCGGCGTGCCGGCCATGTGCGACGGCGTCACCCAGGGCCAGCCCGGCATGGAGCTGTCGCTTTTCTCGCGCGACCTGATCGCAATGGCGGCCGGCGTCGGGCTGTCGCACAACATGTTCGACGCGATCGTCTACCTCGGCGTCTGCGACAAGATCGTTCCGGGCCTGACGATCGCCGCACTGACGTTCGGGCACCTGCCCGCCGTGTTCATTCCCGCCGGCCCCATGACCTCCGGCCTGCCCAACGACGAGAAGGCGCGGGTACGCCAGTTGTTCGCCGAGGGCAAGGTCGGTCGCGACGAACTTCTGGATGCCGAGTCCAAGTCCTATCATGGGCCTGGTACCTGTACGTTCTACGGCACGGCGAATTCGAACCAGATGCTGATGGAAATCATGGGCTTCCATATGCCCGGCGCCTCCTTCGTCAATCCGGGCACGCCGCTACGCGACGCGCTGACCAAGGAAGCGTCCAAGCGCGCGCTCGCGATCACCGCACAGGGCAACGAGTTCACGCCGGCGGGGGAAATGATCGACGAGCGTTCGATCGTCAACGGCGTCGTCGGACTGCACGCGACCGGCGGCTCGACCAACCACACCATGCACCTGATCGCGATGGCGCGCGCGGCGGGCATTGTTCTGACCTGGCAGGATATTTCCGAGCTCTCCGACATCGTGCCGCTGCTGGCCCGCGTCTATCCGAACGGGCTTGCCGACGTGAACCATTTCCACGCGGCTGGCGGCATGGGCTTCCTCATCAAGGAACTGCTCAAGGCGGGCTACCTGCATGACGACGTGCGCACCGTCTACGGCCAGGGCCTCCATGCCTACACGATCGAGCCACGGCTTGGCGGGGACGGCAACGTGCACCGAGAGCCGGCGCCGCATGTCAGCCACGATCCGAAGGTACTCGCCAGCATCGAGCACCCGTTCCAGCATACCGGAGGGTTGAAGATGCTGTCCGGCAATCTTGGCAAGGCGGTCATCAAGACCTCGGCAGTCAAGCCGGAACGCCACGTCATCGAGGCGCCGGCCAAGGTCTTCCACGACCAGGCGGAGCTGAACGCGGCCTTCAAGGCCGGCGAGCTGGAGGGCGACTTCATCGCCGTCGTCCGCTTCCAGGGTCCGAAAGCGAACGGCATGCCGGAACTGCACAAGCTGACGACCGTTCTCGGCATCCTGCAGGACCGCGGTCAGACGGTGGCGCTTCTGACCGACGGGCGCATGTCCGGCGCATCCGGCAAGGTGCCGGCGGCGATCCACGTCACGCCCGAGGCGATCGACGGCGGCCCGATCGCCCGCATCCGCGACGGAGACCTGATCCGGCTGGATGCCGTCGGAGGGACGATCGATGTTCTGGTGGAGGCGGCAGCCTTCGCGGCCCGGACACCGGCGACGGCGGATCTTTCGGCTAACGAATTCGGAATGGGGCGTGAGCTGTTTGCCTCGTTCCGTGCCATTGCCGGCCCGGCGGACCAGGGCGCGAGCGTCCTGTTCGCCTGACGGCGCGCCTGGCTCATTCCAGCATGTAAATGCGGGACTGCGCGTCAGCCGCCGTAGATGTCCAGCGTGCGGTTGCGATGGTTCGGATGGGTCGAATAGACGAAGGCACGGTTCAGGTCCTTATCGGCCAGCAGCCGAAGGAACCGCGCCTCGACGATATCGTTGGCGTGAACGCGCTGTGCGAGGCAGCCGATCATCGGGATGCGGGCACTGACAATGTCGAGATAGAAGTTTTTCGGCAAGTTGAACTTGGTCGTCATCTTCAGGATCGCACCGCTGCGCGAGAGCTTGATGATCTGGCAGCGCCGGGAAACAAGATTGACGATGCCGCCATTTTCCGTGAACTCGAGGCGAGCCTCGTTACAGGTATCCTCCATCGGGAAAGTCTTTTCCCGGTCGTACATGAAGGATTCTTCCTTGTTCAGGTAGTTCGTACGCTGCTGCAAGAACTGCATGCTCATTTCGGTATTCCCAAGCCTTCCCTGTGCCTCGGAAGCTAGGAGAAAAACCCTTAAGATGGGGTTGAATGCGGATCACCAGAATCCACCCCCTGTTTCGGATCGCTACAGCGCACGATAGCTGCGCCCTTCCTTGTCGAAGAGGTGAAGCTTGCTGCGCTCGGCGGAAAAGCGCACCCTGTCGCCACGCTTAACGTCACGGATACCGGGGATCTTCGCGATGATCGGTTCGCCTTCGACCAGACCCTCGATGTAGAGCAGCGTCACCTCGCCCAAGGCCTCGACGATCGCCACCGTTCCCTCGAACAGGAAGTCATCGCCGGTGGTGATCTGCAGGTCTTCCGGACGGACGCCGAAGCTCGCATCCCTGCCCCGCTCGATATCTTGCGTGCGGACGTCCAGCGTCGTCTTCATGCCACCCTTCAGCTCCACGCTCGTCGCCTCGCCGGTCGCGACGATCTTCGCCGGAATGACGTTCATCGCCGGCGAGCCGATGAAGCGGGCGACGAAGAGGTTGGCGGGGCGCTCGTAGAGTTCCAGCGGCGCGCCCACCTGTTCGATATGCCCCGCCGAGAGCACGACGATCCGGTCCGCCAGCGTCATCGCCTCGACCTGATCGTGCGTGACGTAGATCATCGTCGTGCCGGCCATGCGTTCGGACAGCTTTGCGATCTCGATACGGGTGGCGACGCGCAGCGCCGCGTCGAGATTGGACAACGGCTCGTCGAACAGGAACACCTTCGGGTTGCGGCAGATGGCGCGACCGATCGCCACGCGCTGGCGCTGTCCGCCGGAAAGCGCCTTCGGCAGCCGGTCGAGATACTTGGTCAGTTGCAGGGTCTCAGCTGCGGACCGGACGCGGCGGTCGATCTCTTCCTTGCTTTCCTTGGCGATCCGCATGCCGAACGCCATGTTGTCGTAAACGGTCATGTGCGGGTAGAGCGCATAGGACTGAAACACCATGGCGATGCCGCGCTTGGAGGGCGGCACGTCGTTCACCCGCTCCCCATCGATCATCATGTCGCCGCCGGTGATGTCCTCCAGACCGGCGATCATCCGCAGAAGCGTCGATTTCCCGCAGCCGGACGGGCCGACGAAAACGATGAACTCGCCCTCCTTGATGTCGAGGTCGATCCCGTGGATCACGTCGACCGCGCCATAGGACTTGCGGATGTCCTTGAGTACCAGTCCGGTCATGCTGCTCCCCTTTCTTCTGATTATGCGAACCGGGCGAAGAACGCGCCCCATGCGTCCAGCGCGATCGCGGTGTCCTTCAGTCTGCCGTCAAAGCCGTGGCCTTCCAAGATCTCGATGGGTGCGGCCGGACGGTCCACTTCGCACGCTTCGCCGCCCATGTTGAACAGGCAGAGGATGCGCTCGTTGCCGTGACTGCGGACAAAGGAAACCACGGAGCCTTTTGCGGGTGCGAACTCGATCTCGCCCTTGGAAAGGGCGGGGTGCAGCCTGCGGAAGGCGAGGAAGCGGCGGTAGTGGTTGAGCACAGAAGCCGGGTCCTTCTCCTGTTCGGAAACCGCTGCACTCAGATGCGCCGAAGGGACCGGAAGCCAGGGCTTCCCGGTGGTGAAGCCGCCATTGATGGCGGCGCCGTCCCAGGGCATCGGCGTGCGGCAGCCATCACGCCCCTTGAAGTCCGGCCAGAACTGGATGCCATAGGGATCCTGCAGATCCTCATAGGCGAGCTCCGCCTCCGGCAACGCCAGTTCCTCGCCCTGGTAGATGCAGACCGAGCCGCGCAGCGACATCAGCAGCGACGCCAGGTGCTTGGCGTGCGCCGCGTGATCGGCCACGCCTGTGCCCCAGCGGCTAACATGGCGCACGACGTCGTGGTTGGAGAAGGCCCAGCAGACCCAGCCGTCGGGAGCCGACCGTTCCAGCGCATGCTGCACGTCGGCAATCGTCTCGGGCGTGGGGGCATCCGGCGCCAGGAACTCGAAGGCGTAGCACATCTGCATCTTGTCGCCGCCGGAGGTATATTCGCCGGCGATCTCTAGGCCGCGCTGGCTGTCGCCCACCTCGCCGACGGCGGCGATCGCCGGAAACTCGTCCATCAGCGCGCGGAAACGCTTCAGGAATTCAAGATTCTCCGGCCGGTTCTTGTCGTAGAGATGTTCCTGGTAATTGTAGGGGTTCACCGCGGGCGCCGTCTGGGCGTTGCGCCGTTCGGGCGCAAGCGAAGGATTGTCGCGCAATTCCCTGTCGTGGAAGTAGAAGTTGATCGTATCCAGCCGGAAGCCGTCGACCCCGCGCGTCAGCCAGAAGCGGGCGACAGACAGCAATGCGTCCTGCACTTCCGGATTGTGCAGGTTCAGATCCGGCTGCGACGTCAGGAAATTGTGCATGTAGTACTGCAGCCGGGTCGGGTCCCATTGCCAGGCCGAACCGCCGAAGATCGACAGCCAGTTGTTCGGCGGCGTGCCGTCCGGCCTGGAATCGGCCCACACGTACCACTCCGCCTTCGCGTTCGTCCGGCTCGACCGGCTTTCCGCAAACCAAGGGTGCTTGTCGGAGGTGTGCGACAGGACGAGATCGATCATCACGCGGATGCCGAGCCGGTGTGCCTCGGCAACCACGGCATCGAAATCCTCGAGCGTTCCGAAGATCGGATCGACGTCCTCGTAGTTGGAGACGTCGTAGCCGAAATCCTTCATCGGCGAGGTGAAGAACGGCGAAATCCAGATCGCGTCCACACCCAGCGACGCAATGTGAGGCAAGCGCTCGGCAATGCCCTTCATGTCGCCGATGCCGTCGCCGTTGGTGTCCTGGTAGGATCGCGGATAGATCTGGTAGATCACCGCGCCGCGCCACCAGTCCTTGTCGACCGCGGGCAGGGATGTATTCGTCGTCGTCATCTGTAGGTCCTGTGTTTGCATTGTGCGTCAGCCACCCTTGACCGACCCGGCCAGCAGGCCGCGCACGAGGTAGCGCTGCAGGGCGAAGAAGACGATCAGGGGAACGATGATGGTGATGAAGGCCGAAGCCGTCAGGATTTCCCAATTGCCGCCGCGCGAGCCGAGCAGGTTGACGAGGCGGCCGGTGAGTACCAGTTCCTCGTTGCCGGTACCGAGGAAGACGATCGCGACCAGAAGGTCGTTCCAGGTCCAGAGGAACTGGAAGATGGCGAAGGACGCCAAGGCCGGGAAGGAGAGCGGTAGGATGATCTTGACGAAGATATCGAAATCGCTGGCCCCGTCGACCCTTGCGGATTCCATGATCTCCTTGGGCAGGCCGGCCATGTAGTTTCTCAGCAGATAGATGGCGAGCGGCAGGCCGAAGCCCATATGCGCCAGCCAGATGCCGACGTAGGTCTTTGCCGGGACGCCGAGGAAGGCGCCGACGCCGTTGTAGAGTTTCAGAAGCGGGATCAGCGACATCTGCAGCGGCACGACGAGCAGCCCCACGACGACCGCGATCAGGATCGCGCGCCCGGGAAACCGCATCCAGGCCAGCGCGTAGGCGCAGAAGGCCGCAACCAGGATAGGAATGATCGTCGCCGGGATCGCGACCGTCAGCGAATTGATGAAGGACTGGCCGATCCCCTCCGCGCTTAGCACCTCGCGATAGTTGTCGAGCGTGAACCGTGGCGGTACGGCGGCCGTGAAGAAGATGCGTTGGCCGCGCGTGCCTTCCATGCGGGTGTCCGAGACGATCTCGAAAGCACCGTCCGCCTGCACGGTCAGCCGCTCGCCGTCGTTCAATTCCGCGGTCTCTCCAGGCTGGAAGGCGGCAGGCTCGCGGCTGTTGAAGCCGAAGGCGGACACCTCGGCCTGCTGCCCCTCCATCAGATTGCCGGCCACGACGAACTTGCCGTCGCGTTCGACCTGGGTCTCCGGCGACGGGGCGCGGTAGACGAGGTTCTGGGTCGACGTGGAAAGGGCGGTCCACCACCCGGAGACGGCGAGTTGGTCCTTGTCGCGAAGGGAGGAGATCAACAGGCCCGCGGTCGGCAGCGTCCAGAGCGCGACAAGCAGCAGGACAGACAGGTGAACGACGATGGTGAGCGGTGATCTGGTGGTTCCGGACATCTCAGTGACCTCCCGTCTCGCGCATGGCGTTGCGGATGTTCCAGATCATGATCGGCACGACGAGGACCATGATGACGACCGCGATTGCCGCCCCCCGGCCGAAATCGCCGCCGCCGCGGAACATCCAGTCGAACATGAGGTTGGCGAGCACCTGCGTCTGCCACTGACCGTTGGTCATGGCGAGTACGATGTCGAAGACCTTGAGCACGAGAATGGTGATCGTCGTCCAGACGACGGCGATCGTGCCCCAGATCTGCGGGATCATGATCTTGAAGAAGATCTGCAGCCCGTTGGCACCATCGATGACGGCCGCCTCCAGCGTTTCCTCCGGAATCCCGCGCAGGGCCGCCGAGAGGATCACCATCGCAAAGCCGGTCTGGATCCAGATCAGGATGACCATGAGAAAGAAGTTGTTCCAGAAGGGCAGCGTGATCCAGGCCTCCGGGGAGCCGCCGAAATAGGTGACGATCGCGTTTAGGATGCCGATCTGCTCGCTGCCTTCGGCACGATAGTCGTAGACGAACTTCCAGATGACGGCGGCGCCGACAAACGAGATTGCCATGGGCATGAAAATCAACGTCTTGGCGATATTGCCCCACCAGATCCGGTCCGTCAGCGCGGCGATGACCAGGCCGAAGAAGGTCGAAAGCGCCGGCACCACCAGCAGCCAGAGGAAATTGTTGAAGATCGACTGGCGGAACTCGCCGTCACCGAGCATCCAGAAGAAATTCGAAAGGCCGACGACGTTCTCCCCCGAACGGTCATGGAAGCTGAGACGGACGGACTCGAAGACCGGATAGACCAGGTAGATCGCCAGCGCCAGCAGCGCCGGCAGCATGAACAGCCACGGGCGGATCGCGTTGGTGGTTCTCAGGTTCTGCGAGGCCTTCGCACCGGACAGGCCCTTGGACGGGAAGATGGCGTCCAGGATCCAGTTGGTCGCGAAGAAGTAGAAGGCGCAGGCAAGCACGCCCGCAAGCATCGTGACGATGGCAAATACCAGCTGATTCAAGTTCCCCTCCTCCGGAGCGCAAGGCCTGTCTCGGGTGATCGGGCCCGACCGCAACGCCGGGCCACGACTGCGGCCGGCGCCTTGCGGCGCCGGCGGCCTCGACTACTTGATGGCGTCCCACGCCTTCTGGATGCCGTCGGCGACATCCGCGGACGACTTGCCACCGACGAAATCGACCATGCCGGTCCAGAATGCGCCGGCACCGATCTTTCCGGGCATCAGGTCGGAACCGTCGAAGCGGAAGGTCGTCGAGTTCAGGAGGATCTCGCCCTGCTTCTTCATCGGCGCGTTGGCGTAGGCTTCCTGGTTGGCGCTCTTGAAGGGCGTCAGGAAGCTGGACTGCGCCATCCAGACCTCATGGGCGATCGGAGTCTTGAGGAAGTCGAGGAAGGCGCGCGCGGCAGGCGTGTCCTTGGTGATCATCGCCAGCGTTCCGGCGCCCAGCACCGGATTGCCGAGATCCGACTTGGAGGCATAGGGGGGCATGTAGAAGAAGTCCGCATCCTGCCCGACGACCGTTCCTTCCGGGAAGAAAGAGGGAACGAACGAAGCCTGGTGGTGCAGGTAGCACTTGGGCGGAGAGGAGAAGAGGCCCTTGGGGCTGTCGCGGAAGTCGGTCGAGGCGACGGCGGCGGCACCGCCGGCCACGAACTTGTCGTTCTTGGCAAACCAGCCGAATTCGTCGATCGCGCCGGTGACAGCCGGATCCGAGAAGGGAATCGCATTGGTCACCCACTTGTCGTAGGTCTCCGGCGTCTGGGTGCGCAGCATAAGGTCCTCCACCCAGTCGGTCGCCGGCCAGCCGGTCGCCCCGCCCGAGCCGAGACCGATGCACCACGGCGTGCCGCCATCGGCGACGATCTGTTCCGTCAGCGCCTTCAGCTCCTCCATGGTCTTGGGAACCTCGTAGCCGGCGTCCTCAAAATTCTCGGGGACATACCAGACGAGCGACTTCACATCGATCTTGTAGGGGAAGGCGAAGAGATGGGCGTTGCCGTCCTTGTCCTGGTAGGTCGACAGGTCGACCCAGGACTGGCCGGCGGCATAGTTTTCCATCAGCCACGCCTTGGTATCGTCGCCCAGCGGGGTCAGATAGCCCTTGGAGGCGAGGTCGGCGATCAGGCCGGGCTGCGGAAGGATGGCGACATCCGGCGGGCTGCCGGCCTGGGTGTCGATGACGATCTGCTGCTCGTAGTTCTCGGAGGAGGAATACTTCACCTCGACGCCTGTGGCTTCGGTGAAGTAGGCAAAGACGCTGCGAAACAGCGCCTCGTCCTCGCCGCGCCAGGGACCGAATATGGTGAGCGTCTGGCCCTTCAGGTCGTGGCCGGCCTTGAACTCCTCGAAGCTCGACCAGTTGAACCTGGAATCCTCGCCCGGCTTGAACTTCAGATCGGCCGAACCGGCACTCCCTGCAAATAGCGCCATCAGCGCTGCCGTTGTCAGCAGTGTCTTTCTCACGTGATTTCCTCCCTTGTTGGCCCGCCCGCGTCTGCGAGCTCCTCCGGTTCGCAAACTTCCGCGCTCTCAAAGCGCTTTGGACGGCAAGAATTCCCTATCGGCGGCTTTTCGTCAAGCCACTTCCGTCAGAGTTGGGCGCGCGTCGCCGCTTTACGCGTTGCAGCAAGGCTTTTGCGACGCAAACACTCAATTTCCCTTTCACAGAAAGAACGGCTGATGCTAGATGGTTTCCGCGCTTGGAACGGGAGGCTTCCAAAGCGCTTGGAATCATGAAGGCTAGGGATGTGAACCTCAAGCAATTGTCGGAGTTGCTCGGCCTGTCGCAGACGACGGTGAGCAGGGCTCTCAACGGTTATCCGGAGGTGAACGCCGAGACACGCCAGCGTGTCCTCGATGCGGTGCGCAAGACCGGATACAGACCGAACCGCGCAGCACAGCGGCTGGCGACGGGCCGTGCCGGTTCGATCGGGCTGGTGATGCCGACCGCGGACGGCCATGATTCCGACGTCCACTTCGGCGAGTTTCTCGCCGGCCTTGGAGACGAGGCCGTCCGGCACGACTTCCATTTCGTCATCAATCCGAGCCATCCCGACGACGAGGAAGCCACCTGCAAGCGGCTTGTGGCGAGCGGCAACGTCGATGCGCTCTTCATCGCCTACATGCGCGTGAACGATCCGCGCATCGCCCTTCTCAAATCGTTGTCGATTCCATTTCTCGTGCACGGGCGCTCGATCGGCACGCCGCTGGACTATCCGTTCCTCGACATCGACAATACCGGCGCCTTCCACGACGCGACGAAGCTGCTGGTGCAACTGGGGCACCGGCGCATTGCGCTTCTGAACGGCCCGGAACACCTGGCCTTCGCGATCCGCCGGAAGAAGGGCGTGGAACGCGCGCTGGCAGAGGCCGACCTGGCATTGAGCGAGACCTGCGTGCAGCACTCGGCGATGGCGGACGAGCACGGCTATCGCGGCATGCAGCGCTTCCTCGCCCTTGCCGATCGGCCTACCGCGGTCCTGTGCTCGAGTACCGTGCTCGCGCTCGGCGCCGTGCGGGCGCTCAATCAGGCCGGGCTGAAGATCGGCTCGGACGTCTCCCTCATCGCCCATGACGACGTCCTGCCGATGCTGAAACCGGAGAATTTCAGCGTACCGCTGACGACGACGCGCTCGTCGCTGCGGACCGCGGGTTCGCGGATCGCCAAGCGACTGATATCACGCATCCTCAATCTGGAAACCCTGCCCGAACAGGAATTGTGGAAGGCGGAACTGATCGTTCGCGCTTCGACGGGACCTGCCCCGCGGTAGCGGGCGACCGCAGGAGCGCCAGCGTTGCACGCCGACCGCCAAAGCCGGAAAAAATGGGTGCGGCGCCTTCCGGTCCTGCATCCGACGCGGGGCGGCCCCCTCCCCGCACGCCCCTGCTTGGCTTAGAACCGCGGTGCCTTCAGCCCGGCCTTGCGGTAGGCGGCGATCACCGTATTGGCCATCAGCATCGCGATCGTCATCGGGCCAACGCCGCCGGGCACCGGCGTGATCGCGCCGGCGACCTTCGCGCATTCGTCGAAGGCGACGTCGCCGACGAGCCGGGACTTGCCCTCGCCCTTTTCCGGTGCCGGAATGCGGTTGATGCCGACGTCGATCACAGTCGCACCGGGCTTCACCCAATCCGCCTTCACCATCTGCGGCCGTCCGACGGCGGCGACCAGAATGTCGGCATTGCGGCAGGTGGCAGCAAGGTCCTTCGTCCGCGAATGGGCCGAGGTCACGGTGGCGTTGGCATTCAGGAGAAGGGCAGCCATCGGTTTGCCGAACAGGTTCGAGCGGCCGATGACCACCGCGTTCAGGCCGGACAGGTCATCGCCGCGGATGCCGCGAACCAGCACCATGGCACCGGCCGGCGTGCAGGAAATGAGACCGCCTTCGAGATCGCCGGTCGCGACCTTGCCGGCGTTGACCACGTGCAGCCCGTCGACGTCCTTCTCGGGCAGGATCGACTGGATGATCGGTTCGGAATTCAGATGCTTCGGTAGCGGCAACTGCACGAGGATACCGTGGATCGTTTCGTCGGCGTTCAGTTTTTCGACGAGCGCCGCCAACTCCTCCTGCGTCGTCTCCTCCGGCAGCGTGTGCTGGATGGAGGTGAAACCGCATTCCTTGGCCATGCGGCTCTTGGATGAGACGTAGGCATGACTTGCCGGATCGTCGCCGACGATTACGACCGCCAGACCCGTTTTGACGCCGGCCTCCTGCTCGAGCTTCCCGGCGGCGGCCTTCACCGCGTCAATCACGGAAGCGGCAACCTGCTTCCCATCGATAATGGTGGTCACGTTCTTCTCCTCGCGGGCTTCGCGAAAAACTAATGTCCAGACGGCGCCAGCATTGGCCTCAAAGCGTCCTATGCTGTCCCGAATCGAACTTTGCAAGCACGAGTGCAGCCGGTCGGCGCTGACCGCGGCACAAAGCCGCTCCCTCTTATACCAAGTCTCGATGATAGTGACCCTTTGCGAAGGCGTTCAGGTCCGTGTCGCAGAGGTTGCAGATTAACGAAGCGTGAAAGTGTGCGTTCGATCTTTAGCGATCAACTTAAAGCACCCTTCAGCCGGAGTTGATACACGCATTGCGATGCATGAAGGATCATCGCCGCAATGCCTGAATTCCTCGTCTCCGGTCGGAAAACACGCCTCGCAATAGCTTTCGCAGGACAAGCCTGGCGGAGGGACGTGCGATGAACGTCCAGTCCCGTTCCACCGTCATCAAGGCTTCGCAGCGCGACATCCTGGGTCTTCCGGTCTGCGATCTCGACTGGGCCGGCGCGTTCGATTTCGTTTCCGGCCTCGCCGAGATGCCGATCGGACAGACGACGATCGCGTTCCTGAACGCCAACAATGCCAACCTGATGCTGCGCGACGACGAATATCGAAGCGCACTCGAGCGTCAGATCGTTCTGCCCGACGGGCATGGGGTCGACATCGCCTCGCAGGTCTTTCACGGTAGCTCCTTTCCGGCCAATCTCAACGGCACCGATTTCGTACCGGCGCTGCTCACCTACATAGCCAAACCGAAGCGCGTCGCGCTGATCGGTGCCGAACAGGAAGTGCTGCAGCTCGCTGCACAGAAATTCCGCGAACACACGCCCTGGCACGAATTCCACGCCATTTCCGACGGATTCTTCGACAAGAAGGATTCCGATGCCGTGGTCGAGAGAGTCCGGCGGCTTGCGCCCGATATCCTGCTCGTGGCGATGGGCACGCCCGTCCAGGAAAAATGGATCGACCGCCATGTCTCTCCCGGCCATGCGCGGCTGGTGATCAGCGTGGGCGCCCTGTTCGATTTCGTCGCCGGCCGCGTGCCGCGGGCACCCAACCGAATGCGCCAGCTGCGCCTGGAATGGCTTTTCCGACTGGCACAGGAGCCGAAGCGGCTGTGGTACCGCTATGTCGTGGGCAATCCCGTCTTCCTCTATCACGTCGCGCGCTACAAATTCGGCACGCTACTGGGCCGCAACGACAACCGCGCCTGACGGCTTTTCCTGATAGAAAAGAAGAAGACGCCGCGTGGCCCCTGTTCACGCGGCGTCTTTTTGTCCGGCAGAGGGCCTTAGGCGTCAATGCCCGGGTGTTTCGGAGGACGCCGCCTCGCCGGCAGCTTCGTTTCGAACGATGGCCGTTCCTTGGCGCGTCGGTTTCACGCCGACCTCGACCTTGGCGATGTAGTCGATCTGCTCCACCAGTACCTCGTCGATCACCTCGTCGCCGAAGCGTTTGTTCAGCCCTTCCCTGACACGGGTCCGGAAGGCATCGACGTCGAAACGGTCGAGCTTGCTGACGTCGATCAGGCGCTCGCCGACCAGCAGCGAATAGAGCTCGTCGGTGAGCGCTTCGTTGATCGGCAGCACCTGCTTGGCGGCCAGTTCCTTGTTCGCGGTATAGGACAGCCGCGTCAGGAAATACCCCTTCACCGCACCGTCCGATATGACCGGAATCGTCGCCTGCCCGCCCTTGAGGAGCTCCATCGCCGCCGCGCGGGCGGCGGCCTCATCATCGACCCTCGGCGCGGCCGCCATCTGCATGGAGAAGTACACCGAACCCAGCGTAAGAACGCAGATCCAGACGCCGGTGAGGATCAATTTGATCACGGCTGGTACCCCAGGCGGAACTGTTCCTGCGAATAGGTGCCGTCGGCTTCCTGCTCACGCACCGCGTCCTTGAGGAGCTGGACGACCGCGCGGGCGGCTTCGAGATGTGCGGCGATCCGCTGCGCGTTCACAGTGAGCTTCTCACGCAGGTTCTGCATCTGCGGCCCGAACGAGCGCGGCATCATTTCCGCCGCGACGTCGCGCGAAAGCATCGACAGCTCATAGAGGCAGCGGCTCTTGTGCGCGTTGGAAGTCTGCAGATCGAACTTGGGATCGACGCCAATGCCGGCGTTCTCCGCGTCAACGATGTTCTCAAGCCGGTTCAGTACCGTGCGGATGCGGAGATCGTTCGTTGCCATGTCCATTTTATATCCTCCGATCAAGCTGTCTTGTTGTCGTTGTTGTTGTCGCCGCGCTCAACGCCGGCGAATGTGTTGCGCTGAAGCTCCTGCACCATTGCGGTCGAGACGCGCTGCGCGTTCGGGTCGATCACTGCAATGTCGGCGCCGGAAGCGCTTTTCTTCTGGTTGTCCTTGGTCAGGCTGGCGGCAATGCCGATGCCGCCGCTTTTCGAGATGACGTCGCCGATCTGCTCGGCCATCATGCCCCGCCAGATCTCACCTGCTGTTCCCTTGCCGTAGACATCTTCGCTGTCGGCGGGCAGCATCGACTTCACGAAGTTCTGCAGAACCATCGCCTCGAACTTGCGATAGGTCTCCGGGATCGCCTTGTTGGCGGAAACGCCGCTCGCGCCCGTCGCTGCCGACGCCGTCGAATCGCGGTTCAGGATGCTGACGGCCGCGCCGAATCCGGCGCCTGCGTCGGCAAGGCTGTTCGCCTCGAAGCTCGCGCGGTTGGATTTGAGCTTGGCCTGCGCCTCCTGCACGGATGCAGGATCGGCCGCCCGCACGACATCAAGCACCAGATCACTGGGGGGTGAAATTGCCACGGTTCTTTGCCTCTCGGGTATCTCGGAGACTGCCCGCCATCATGGCAGACCGCCTACAGTTCATCGCGAAGATCCCGAACCGCCGGCTCGATAGGCGTTGGCACGCCGACCGGAGCACGGCCCAGATGGTGGGCTTTCATCCTTCGTCTCGGCTGCGACTATCGCTTCTCAACCTTACGGGAGGCTGATCTCGTGAAATGCATCCCCAGGATCGGCGCCAGGCGGGACGCTGGCCGACACAAATCCGCCCGAAGGCACGCGTCAGCACCTCCGGGTGGCCTGTACTGCTTGAAGCGATCGGGAATTTTTTCGAAACGGAATCAGCGATCGGGGCCGTCGCCATGGGCGATGAACTGGTCGATGAGGTCGTAGACGGCATTGTCGGCCGCTTCGCGATCCTCGGCGCTACGCGCGTCGCGCATCTGCTCTTCAAGGCGATCGCCCTTCGTGCGTTCGCGCATGATTCGCATTTCGTGCATCTGCTGGACACCGGCCAGCATCACGTCCTTGTGGCGCAGCTTGCCGATCTGGGCGGCGTAGATGCCGGAAAAATTGCGGTGAACGGGGTTGAGCGAGCTGATGGCGCCAGCGACGGCGTCCATGGTCTCCGTTACCTCCTGGCGCTGCTGGGTGGTCGCCGCCAGGTCCATCTCCGCCATCTGCTCGAGGTGGCGCTGGACAGACACCAGACGCTTGAGCTTGTCGGATCGCTTGGTCATGGTCGTTTCTCAGCGTCCTTCGAAGACCGGCACGAAGCCGTTGACGAAAATCTCCAGCAGCGAGGAAATACCGAAATAGACGAGGAACAGGCCGCCGAAGATGATGTAGGGCAGCGAGATGAAATAGATCGGCATCTGCGGCGCCAGCTTGTTGATCAAGCCCACGGAAACATTGAACAGCAAGCCGTAGATGATGAAGGGGCTCGCCAAGCGCAGCATGATGATGAAGGTCTCGACCAGGGTATCGGTCAGCGTTATCAGCGCGCTCTGCGGATTGAAGCCGCCCATCGGGATCGCCGTATAGGAATCGACCAACGCCCGGAAGACGATGTGATGGAAATTCAGCATGAACAGCGCCATCAGACCGGCAAAGCTGATCAGGTTCGTCAGCTGGTTTTCCTGGGCGTCCTCGAGCACGTCTTGCGAGGGCGGCGCGTTGAAGCCGATCATCATCGTCAGCACCGTGCCGGCGAACTGCAGACCCAGCACGTAGTAGCGGGTGATCAGGCCGATGACGGCACCGGTCAGCGTCTCGAAGCCGATCAGCTGGATGTAGCCCATCGTGGTGCCCTGCGTCTTGGGATAGATCGTGTCCCAGAGGATCGGCAGGATGCCCATCGACACCGCGACGGCAACGAACAGACGGATCTGCATGGGCAGGCGCGCGGAGGCGAAGCCCGGCAGCAGCATGAAGCATCCGCCGACACGGCAGAAGGCGGCGAACAAGGCCAGTACCGTGCCCTGCGGATCGGTGATCATGAGATCGAGCCGAGGATCTTTATCTCGATGCCCTTGGCGAGTTCGACGTGAGAGAGGACCGGCAGGGTGGCGAAGAGGCGTTCGATGATCATGCGCACATAAGTACGGGATTCGGGCGACGTGACCAGCACGAAAGGCGTTCCCCGGTCGAGGAATTCACGGATAACTTTCGTTGCCTGCTCGCTGAACTCCTCAAGCTGCCGCGGATCGATGTCGAATTCGACGACTTCGCCCTTGGCATCGCGCTTGAGCGCCTGGTGGAAGACCATGTCCCAGCGGTTGCCGAGGCGCAGCACGGGCAGCACGCCGTTCTCTGCAAGGTCGCCGCAGATCTGCTGCGCCATGCGGATGCGGACGTGCTCGACGATCTGCTCGGTCTTGCGAACATGCGGGGCGAGTTCGGCGACCGCTTCGAGGATGAGGTGCAGGTTGCGGATCGAGACGCGCTCGGCCAGAAGCAGCTTCAGCACCGCCTGCAGCCCGGAATAGGACATGTGCGAGGAGCAGATCTCGTCGGCAAGCTTGCGGTACTCGGGATCCAGCCGCTCGATGAGGATCTTCACGTCCTTGTAGGACAGAAGCTGCGGCAGGTTGTTGCGGATGACCTCCGACAGGTGCGTCAGCACGACGGAAACGTTGTCGATCGGATGGAAACCTTCACGACGGACGTCTTCGGCGAAGGTTTCGAGGATCGACACGGCCGGCATGCCGAATGCGGGCTCCCGGATTTCGTCGCCGGGAGCGCTCGGCTTGCGGCCGCCGCCTGTGACCACGAGAACCTCGCCGACGCGCACGACATTCGAAGCCACCGTCGTGCCGTGAATGCGAATGTGGTAGGCCTTGTCGGCGACCGAGATATCGTCGGAGACCTTGATCTCCGGAACGACGAAGCCGTACTGGGTGGCGAACTTCTTGCGCATCTTGCCGACCCGGAAGGCGAGTTCCTGATGGGCGCCGAGAAGACGTGTCGAGACCTGCTTGCCGAGCAGAAGTTCGATCTCGGCCGTCCTGAGCGCCGATTTGACCGAATCCTTGTCGGCCTCCTTCGTCTGCATCGCGTTCTTGGCTTCCTGCTCGCGGCGCAGTTTGTTTTCTTCCTCCAGGCGGCGCGGGATGGCCCAGGCGCCAAAGCCCATGATGCCGCCCAGGACGATGAAGGGCAGGAACGGCAGGCCGGGCATGACCGCCAAAAGTACCATCAGGCCCGCGGCGACCATAAGGGCGCGCGGATAGCCGCTCAGCTGGTTGACGACCGCCTGGTCGGTGGAGCCGGGGGCGCTGCCGCGCGATACGAGGAGACCTGCCGCCAAAGAGACGATGAGTGCCGGGATCTGAGAGACGACGCCGTCGCCGACCGACAGCTTGACGAAGACGTCGGCCGCCTCGCCGATCTCCATGCCATGGCGGAAATAACCGATGATGATGCCGCCGAAGA
Source organism: Mycoplana rhizolycopersici (assembly GCF_013378445.1). Classification (GTDB taxonomy): domain Bacteria; phylum Pseudomonadota; class Alphaproteobacteria; order Rhizobiales; family Rhizobiaceae; genus Mycoplana; species Mycoplana rhizolycopersici. The sequence continues at coordinate 362,546 of NZ_JABXYK010000003.1, read as the reverse complement.
CATTGATCGCGGTAATGATCAGGCCTGCGATGGCGTCACCGCGGACGAATTTCGATGCACCGTCCATCGAACCGAAGAAAGAGCTTTCGTCCTCCAGTTCGCGCCGGCGGCGCTGGGCTTCCTTCTCGTCGATCAAGCCGGCGGACAGGTCCGCGTCGATCGACATCTGCTTGCCGGGGATGGCGTCGAGGGTGAAGCGGGCGCCGACTTCGGCGATACGCGTCGCACCCTTGGTGATGACGATGAAGTTCACCGTGATCAGGATGAGGAAGACGATCAGACCGATGACGAAATCGCCGGACATGACGAGGTTGGCAAAGCCTGCGATGACGCTGCCGGCCGCATCATGCCCCTGGTGGCCGTGCGACAGGATCACGCGCGTGGTGGCAATGTTCAGCGCCAGCCGGATCATCGTCGCGATCAGGAGGATCGTCGGAAAGGACGAGAAATCGAGCGGCCGCTGGATCCACAGCGACACCATCAGGATCAGCACGGAGAAGGCGATGGAAAACGCCAGCCCCATGTCGATCAGGAACGGCGGGATCGGCAGGAACAGGATCGAGAGAATGGCGATGATGCCCATCGCAAAGGCGATGTCACGTCCGCTCGGATTGACCTTGGGGATGGAGAGTGAAGGTACCTGTGCCATTATCGTCCCGTCTCGTCATGAGAGGAGCGGTCCGCAAGGACCGCGATGCTGCCCCGACCTCTATCCCGCGAAACTTGCGCGAGGGTGGCAGCGTCGACGAAAGACTGACGGACTCTAGAAGCCGGTCTCGATGCGCGAGAAGATAATGCCGCTGAAAATAGAAATCTGCGCCCCGATGAAAGGCGCAGAAATGGCGACGGTAACCAGAACCGCCAGGATCTTCGGAACGAAAGTGAGCGTGACTTCCTGGACCTGGGTCAACGCCTGGATGAAGGCTATGACGACGCCGACGATCATCGCCGCAAGGACGGCCGGTCCTGCCGCAACGATCACGGTCCAGATCGCCGCCTGCGCGATATCGAGGGCGTCAGCCTCATTCATAGTGGATTTACTTCACCTTTACGCCCGGACCGACGACCAGCTTTTCGCCCGAATCAAGCGTTGCCACGATGCCATCCGTATACAACGTGACTTCCTTGACGACACCTGAAATCTTGCCATCCTCGCTCGTTATCGTCCGGCCGATCACGGAATTGGCTTCCTGGAGCGACGTGCGCTGCAGGAGGCTTTCCAGGTTCGTGTTGGTCTTGATGGTCTGCTCCACCTGCGAGAAGGTCGCAAGCTGCGCCATCTGCTGGGTTGGGTCCATTGGCTCCGTGGGATCCTGGTTCTTCAACTGCGCCACGAGCAGCTTGAGAAAGCTCTCGTAGTTCAAGGTCGCGGTCTTGGCGTCGCTGCCAGATTCCGTCGCCGAAGCGCCCGGGGTATATCCGGAGTATGTGGTCGCGCCGACTGCGTCTACCATATCGCGATCTCCTTGCGGATGTGCTCCACCGTCGCCGGTGTGATCTCATGATTGTTGAGGATCCGGTCCTCGATCGGATACAGCCCGCGGATCGCCTTGAGCGCTTCGAAGGCGCGTCCCTGCGTGACGAGGCCGTCGATGCGCTTCAGCTCGGCCAGCACCTGATCGTCGCGGAAGCAGTTGAGGAGCATGATGACCGACTTGCGGAAGATCGCCGTCGATTGCTCCGCGCCGTCCGGATTGATCAGGATCATCTGTGCGATGAAATAGAGCTGGCGCAGCGGCGTCGTCGCCTGTTCGGGCTGAAGGACGTGGTTCTCCAGCAGGAAGGTGACATCGTTCAGGAATTCCAGCGCGACCTTCCGATCGACCCGCAGGACCGCCCCGTTGACGAAAATGCGCTCACCCGACTTCAGTGAGATACGCAGAGTGCTCTTCATTTTATTCCATCCCTGATGATGGTGGTTATATCGATGATGCCCTGGATATTCGTCGACTCGCGCTTGCGGATGCGGTCGAGTTCCCCCAAGATCCAGATAGCAATTGAAATGAGATTGGCGCGCAACTCCTGGTCGAGCATGTTCTCCGGATTGCCGAGATCCTCGACGAAGCGGATCCAGACGCGCCGCGTGAAGTAGACGGCTTCGATCGTGTCCCTGCCGTAACCGTCCGCCTGCGCGGCCTTCCGGAGAAGGTCGAGGGAACGGTCGAGAACCTGACGCTCCCGGCTTCGGGCGGTTTCGACACCGTCCTCCATGATCTCGACATACGAGAACTGGTACATTTAGACACCCTTCATGTTTGTCATCGCATCTCTGATCATCAGAGATAGTTGACCAGGCTCATGTTCTGCAGGCGGCCCGTCAGCGTGTAGGCGAGTTCGAGCTGCGTCTCGAGGGTCGTGATCCGCGTCGCGGTCTCGTTGGTATCGACCTTTTCGAGATTGTTGATGCTGTTGCTCAGGATAGAGGACTGCGCCTCGAGCGAGGTCGTCGCCTGCTTTACCCGGGCCTGCGACACGCCGAGCGTGGAGCGCTCGCCGTCAATTCCCGTGATGGCCGAACCGATGTAGGCGAGCGACGTGTCGCTCACAGCCTTGCGGGTATCGGCGCTGAGGCCAAGGTTCAGAAGTTCGTAGCCGATGACCGTGCCGAGTGCGAACATGCGCATGCCGTCGGTATTGGCATTGGTCGAGCTCTGGATGACTTCAGAGTTGCTGATCCGGCTCGTCATGTTCTGGTCGGATGCGTTGGACCAGTCGGTGGCCCAGGTTCCGGTCGGGCTGGTATCCATGAACATCGTTTCGAGTTCCGACATGAAGTCGTTCATGTCGTCGGCGGAAATCGATGCCACCTGGGCGTCGGACTGGTCGAAGCCGAAGAAATCGAAGAAGGCCTGATCGAAGGTCGCCTTCGCCGTCGAGCCCGAATCCAGGTAGTTGTTCACCGGCATGACGTCGGTGTTGATGCCCGACAGGAGATACTCGCCGCTGAAGGAGGTATTCGCCGCATTGGTGAACAGCGAAATCGCGCTGGCAAACGTCTCCTTGGTGCGATCCAGCTGATCCTGGGCTTCGGTGCCGGAGAAGCCGACCAGATTCTCCATCACCGAGTTTGCGGCTTCCGAAATCTGCCCCAACGCTTCCTGCGAGGCTGCGAGGCGCTGCGTGGTCAGCGAGTTGGTGCTGAGCAGCGATTCGAGGCGCTGCAGATCGCGATGCATATTGAGCGTACGCGCCGTCTTCGCGCCGAGCACCGCACCGATATCGGCGTGGCGGCCGGTGACGGTCTCCTTCTGCTTCGCCATGAGCTCCTTCTGCGCTTCGGCGATTGTCCGAAGCATGGTGCTCTGCATGGTCATATTGGATACGAAAGACGTCTTCATGAAATCAGCCTGCTGCCTGGAGGAGAGCGGTCATCATCTCGTCAACCGCAGCCACGAGTTTCGCCGAAGCCTTGTAGGATTGTTCGAGGTCGAGAAGCAGCGCCAGTTCCTCGTCGAGACTGACCGCCGTCACGTTCTGCAAAGCCGATTGCGTCCGCGACAGGAGAGCGCTCTTGTCGTCACCGGCGGTCACGGCGGCGCTGCGCAACTGCTCCACCCAGCCGATCGAGGACGTGGCAAAATTGAGCAGGTTCGCCGAGGTATCGACCCCGGCGGCGACGTCGAAGGACATCGTTGTCGTGAAGGCGGCCGCATACTTGTCGAGGAGCGTCGAGTAGCTGGCGTCGTTGCCCGTATTCTGATCGAGATTGACGCCATCGCGCAGCTTCATCGGATCGCCGCCGCTGGCAGTAATGAGCGCCGGATTGACGACAAGCGAACCAGCGAGCCCCGACGTCAGCGTTCCGGGAACAACCGTCGACTGGGTAGAGCCGTCGATCCAGGTGAAGAGACCGGGCTGACCGTTGTCCTGGAACATCGAGATGACGGCGCGCGCCATTTCGTCGAGCTGCGTCTGGAAGGTGGGCGCGATGTCGTCGCGCACCTGCAGCAGCGCCGAAAGCGTGCCCTGGCCGCTGGTATTGCCGCCAGTGCCCGGATTGAGTGCAACACCATCGACGTAGATCTTGTTGCCCGTCGTCGTGGCCGAGTAGGTGGCCGTCGGCGTGAAGGTGACGGTTCGCGGGACGGTTTCGAACAAGGTGGTGCCGTCGCTCGTATAGAGCACCATGTCGTTGTTGCTGCGAACGTTGGCGGTAACACCAACGATTTCCGATATCTGGCTCAGCAGCTTGTCGCGCTGGTCGAGCGCATCGTTGACATCCTGCCCTGCCGCCGTTCCCGCCTTGATCTTGTCGTTGGCGGTCTTGAACTCGGAGAGCAGACGGTTGAGCTCGGTGACCGCAGTGGCGATGTCGGCATCGGCTTCCGCGCGCAGCTGCTGCACGGCTGTGGTGGCCGAATTCAGCGAATTCGCCACGTCGACGGCGTTGGCGACGACCGTCTCGGCGAGTGACTGCTCGCTCGGCTTGTCGGCAAAGGTCTGGAGATTGTCGCGCAAGGTCGCGAGGTAGCTGGCCGTCGACAGCTCATAGTCGTCGCCGCCCAGGATTCCCTTCAGGCGCTCCAGCCCCGCCAGGGTCGTATCCTGGGCGTAGGATTTGGAAATGCTGAGCAGGTTCTGCTTCTGCAGGGCGTCGTTCTGGGCGCGGATGGTGTGGACGACAGTGGCGCCATTGCCCGAGGAGGCCAGAACCGCGGAACGGCGGCTGTATGCGGTGTTGCTTGCGTTGGCAATGTTGTTCGAGGCCACGGCGGTTTGAAGCGCCGTGTTCGAAAAGCTGGACTGGGCAATCTTGATTGCCGTAGAAAGCGACATCGTATTCAACCTACCGTTCTATTGAAATTGCGGTTCCCGTCAGCGTACCAGGTTGACGAGAACTTCCATCAGTTCGGAACCGGTCTGGAAGACCTTCGAGTTGGCCGTGTAGTTGCGCTGCGATTCGATCATGCTGGTGAGCTCCTCGGCGATATCGACGTTGGAGTCTTCCAGTGCGCCCGAAAGGATCGAGCCGTAACCGCTGTTGCCGGCGTACCCCATGACGATGACGCCCGAGTCGTTGCTCTGCGAATAGACGTTGCCTGCGAGCGGCGTCAGGTTGTCCGGGCTCTGGACGTTGGCCATCGCAATACGGAACTTCGGAATCAGGTCGCCGTTGTCGTACTTCAGGGAGACGATGCCGTCGGAGCTGATCTCGTATCCGGAAATCTCGCTCGGACCACTGCCGTCGATGTCGCCGTCGGCGGAGAAGTCCGCCGCGAGCTGCGTGGTGGCGCCGATCGAGATGTCCAGCCCGCTCAGCACGGAAGCGCCGGTGCCGGTGCCGAAGGTGAGGCTGCTCGTCGAGATAACGCCACTTGCCGGCGTCACAAGTTCGCCCGCCGAGTTGAAGTTCAGCGTCTGTGCCGCAAGCGTCTGAGGCGTTCCGGTGTCCGGGTCGGTATAGGTGACCGTGAGGTTCCACTCGCCGGCAGTAGCGGTGGTCGAATATGTGAAGTCCAGCTTACGAGAGTTTCCAAGGCTGTCATAGGCGACCAGCGAGGTGGCCTTGGTGTAGGGATGCTCCTCGTTGGAGGGCAGGTTGACGTCCAGCGAGCCGGAGGTGGAGGGCGTCGCGGTCAGCGAACCCGATTTCAGGTTGATCTCGGAAAGACCGTCATAGCCGTTGATGACGATCGTCGGATCGGCCGTGGACGAGTATTCGTAGCCCATCAGTGTGTAGCCTGCGGTGTTTCGCAGAGTACCGTCATCCATGGGAGTGAATGCGCCGGCGCGCGTCAGGTATTCGGCACCGTCGGAGCCCTTCACGATGAAGAAGCCGCTGCCGTTGATCGCGAGATCGGTGGCCGAGGTCGTGTAGGTGAAGGTGCCCTGCGCGGAGATCGAGTAGCGCACGTCGGTGGTGACGCCACCGGAATTGTACGCACCGCCCGTGGTCGGCAGGATGAGCGAGGAAAACTGGGTTGAGGCTTTCTTGTAGCCGGTCGTGTTGGCGTTGGCGATGTTGTCGGCAACCGTGCTCAGGCGATTTGCCTGGGCGTTCATGCCGGAGACGCCGGTTCTCATAGTACCGTAGAGGCTCATGCTGATTCCTCGCTATTCGAATTTCGGGCTGAGAGTAGGAGGCGGGCCTTGCGTGAGGCTGTCTGCGGCTTGTTTCACCGCCGATCCCGCCGGTTGCTGCGGGCCGCGAGCGGCCCGCGCTGAATTCAGTTCCAATCGATGCAGTAGCCGAGGAAACGCTTCGAATCGATCGGATCGAAACCGAGCTTCTTGCGCAGCTTCTTGCGCAATTTGCTGATGTGGCTCTCGACGACGTTCTCTTCGACGTCCTCGTCGAAAATGCCGTAGATGGCGTTGAAGATCTGGGTCTTGGACAGACGCCGGCCGCGATTAGCGACCAAATATTCCAGGATGCGGCGCTCGCGACGCGGCAGGGGAAACACACTCCCCTCGATCTCGGGATCGCGACCGTCGGAGAAGACACGTATCGGACCGATGTCGGTGTGATTGGCAAGAGCCTTCAGGCGTCGCCGGATGGCGGCAGCCCGTGCCAGGATTTCCCGCGGGTGGACCGGCTTGCGGACGACATCATCGACGCCGCAATCGAAAAAGGCCAGCGTGGTTTCCAGTGAAGGGCTGTCGCTCACGGCGATAACCGGTGCCTGGGACCGGTCGCGGATCGCCCGTGGCAGTTCCAGCGACTGCTGTCCCTGCCCGATCAGGAACGCCTCGACGGCCTCCAGATCGCTGTCGGCCGCCGAGTTGACCCATTCTCCGAATTCCTTCGGATCAAAGCCCGTCGAGGGTACGCCCTCGCGTCCAAAAAGTGATGTGTAACCGTCCTTAACGAGCTCGCGCTCATCAACCACTACGATCATTCGTCCGCCTCCGAATCAGTGTGGTGCTTCGTTAATAAAGTGGTACGAATCGTGGGATTCAGCGGCAATTACATAAAATCATCCGGATTATTTAATAATTGATTAACCATAGGGGGGCGATTTGCACTAGATGTAGTAGGCACTCGCGAGGATTCGACTATTTTCTGGTGGAAAAGTTAACGCGCGACCGCGATCCGGACTTGCCAGCCACAAAGCGCGCGCATTGCCGCCACATTTGTTAAACGACACCATTATCAATCAACGATTGTATTATCGGCAGAAGGCGCGAGCGTTATTCGTCCAGCTTCCGTAGCCGGTCGCGACGAGGTTCGCGATCACCCGGCAGACGTAACGCTTCTGTGCCGGATCATTGTTCGGACCAGCGTGATAGCGTGCCACCGCCATCGTCCAAGTCTCGTGACGGTCCCTCAGCTCCGACAGAAAGCGTGCAGCATACTCGACGTTGCGGCGGGGATTGAGCATCTCCGTGGGCGAGGAAAACTCGGCCCCATGGAAATGATAATTGATCTGCATGCAGCCGAGGTCGATCAGCTTGGCACCGCTCGCGCGCGCCTGCTGGAAGCGCTGCAAGGCCTCGCGCTCGCTGCTTGCGAAATAGGCCTTGCCCTCGATGTTCAGTGCGTAAGGCTGCAGCGACCCTTTACGGCCGGTCTCCGTGAGACCGACCGAATAGAGGATGCCGGCGGGAATGTCGTATTTCGAAGCTGCCGCGAGGATCTCTTTTTCACAGCTACCGACCGCCGCCTGAGCGCTACAGATAGACGCCGCCAGAGCCGCGAGACTGGTTAGCGCCAGAAGAGCCGTCCGTCTGGCCGTAATCATGCGACGTTCCCTCGTTGAATGCCTTGGTATCCGCCTGACGGGCATTGCCGCCCTGCTGCTGGCTGCCGCCCTCGCGCGCCTGCTGTTGGCCGGAGAACTGTGCCTGCGGATCGCCCTGCCCCGTGCTGCCGCTGCGATCGGAGGAAGAGGTCATCTGGACGCTGATTTGGTCCACCGCAAAGCCATGGCCGCGCAGCGCCTTGATGATGGCATCCTGATCGTCGCTGAGATTGCGGTAGGCCTTGCCGGTCTCGACCTTCAGGTCGACCGTCAGCGCCTCGCCCTGAAGCCGCAGCGTCGCGGTGACCGTACCGAGGTCGATCGGGCTCAACTGGATCTTCAGCGTATTGACGACCTTGCCGGTCTTGTCGTCCTGCGCCGCCGTCAGAGCGGAGGCCAGCGTCGGATCGTGCGCGATGGCCGACGTTACCGCAGACGCATTGCCGCTCGGCGCGAGTCCGAGATAACGGCGCGACTCGAGGACCGTGACGGCCTCGATCTTAGCAGCCGGCGTACCCTGCTCCTTCACCGCCACGTCCCCGTTTCCGCCGATGGCGATCTCGACCGGCCGAGCCCTTCCATCGGAACGAACCAGCCGAAAGACTTGATCTGCATCGGAGCCTGCAGCATCGTCGACCGCCATGGCAGCGTCGGCGCTTGCGACATCATCGGCCGCCATGGCTGACGCTGTCGCAGCCTGCGGCGCGCCGGCGAGATGGGTCGATTGCGCGCGGGCGCGGCTGGAAGCTGCATCGCCAGTTTCGCCGCCCTTGATCGCTCTGGCCGGTAGATTGGCAAGCATCAGCTCTGTGACGCCGGCCTCAACGGAATTCACTGTTGCTGCGCTATTGTCGCCAACCTGCTGCTGTGCGCCCTGGACAACGACTGAAGCGGCAGCCTGCGCGAGTTCCGCACTCTGTGCCTGTTCGGCTATCGCCGGGGTGCCGGCCAGAATATCCAGAAGACCGTCATAACCGCCATCGATATCGGACCTGACGGGCTCATCCGAGGGCGTCTTGCGGTCGTCTGCGGGGCGGGAGACCGTTCCTTTGGTCTCCGCCGCCAATGCAAGGATATCGGCATCAGGAAGATTGCTTGCCGCTGCCTGGGCTGGAACCGTATCGACGATGTCGGAGGCGTCGGAGACGGTGCCGGGCAACTGCGCCTGCACCTCCTCCTTGCCGGCATCTGCCGCAAAGCGGCCCTGGATCGGGGTCGACGCGAGCGAAGGCAGCACGTCCCCGCCTGCCTTCGCGACGCCTTCCAGAATAGCCTCGCGCGTGATGGAGTTCTTGGCTCCGCCTTTGCCGGCGAGATTGTCGAAGGCTTCGGAAAATTTGCCGTCACCGCCGTCCGACCTGGATTTGGCTGCTCCATAGGAGCGCTTGCCATCGAGCTGGCTCACTAAATTGGTGTCGATGCTGCTCAACTGCCCTCTCCCTTCAGGAGTTTGTCGATCTCGTCCAGTTTCGACCGGCTCGTCGATACGAAGCTGTCGATTGCGGAATCGCCCTTCTGTTCCTGACCCTGTGTTTCACCGCCGACTGCAGCCGACTGCAGCCCTGCCGCGGGCGCTGCGGGCTCCGCCGCGACCGCCGTCGGGCTCATTCGTTCGTCTTCGCTTACGCTGTCAGTGCCGACGCTCGCCACGCCGCTTTCGGCAGGTGCCACCACCGGCACCTCATCGATCAGCACGGGCGGGCGCAAGACTTCCTCGGCCACCCTGCGGGCGGCTTCCTTCAGGGCACGGTCCTTGGCCGACAGGTCATCGTCAGGGATGGCGACAAGCTTCTCCATTACCGCGCCCACATCGGAGGAGGAGACGGAGACAAGCCCGGAATAAAGGTCTGCCAGCGTTCGCGGCACCTCTTCGCCTTCCGCAGTCAGATCCTGGGCGCGCTCCGACGCCATCGCGGCGAGCCGATCCTTGCCGGATATGGCCGACAGGCGCGCCATGCGCAGGTAAACCTCGCGCTGTCGCGGCGCGTCCATGAAGGACAGGATTTCCTGGATCTTATCCTCGCCGATCTCTTCGAAGTGCTCGGTGGCGAGCTTCACGAACAGATCCGCAAACTGGCTCGCATAGGGCGAACGCAGGAAGCGTCGCGCGTAGCGGCTGGAATAGAGAACGCCCTTCTCCACCATGCCGTTCTGCTCAGCCACGTAAATCGAACGGCGCAGTGCGGCTTCCTCGACAAGTGTACCCGGTGCAATCAGGCGCGCCCAGTCGAAATAGCTGAGCGCCAGCGTCGGATCCTTGCGCAGGACGGAATTGGCCGAAACCAGCGCCAGATAGGGGGCGATCTCGAGGTTCTTGTACTCGGGAAAGATCTCCGCCAGCGACTTCGTATTGGTGGCGCCGCGGCCGGTCACGTAGTTGCGCACCGCGGCGGTGATGCGCGGATCGAAGTGGCCGGAAACGTCCTTCTTCACGAGAAGTTCGAGCGTTTGCGGATTGCCCCCGCTCATCGCATAGACAAGCGCCGCGTCGACGTTGCGCGGATCGGCAAAGATCTTGGTGTCGGCCGTGCGCAGCCGCTCGTCGATCGTCGAAAGCAGGAAGCGCTGCATTTCCATCGCCGAGTGATCGCCGAGAACAACGGTGTCCTGCACATATTGCAGCGAACGGATCATCTTGTAGGGGGCAAGGTCATCCGGGGTCTGCGCATGTGCCGAAGCTGCGAGGCCAAGCCCCGCAGCAACTGTCATTCCATATATCTGGAGCCTTCGCCTCCACCGCATCGCGCTAACTCTCATTCGCCTGGACAAGGATCTCAATGCGGCGATTGGCATCGGCCATGGGATCTTCTGGAACCTTCAGCCGGCGATCGGCAAAACCGCTGACCTGGCTGACCCGCTTCTCGTCAAGACCGCCACGCACCAGCATGTAGTAGGCGCTTTGCGCTCGCGCGGCGGAAAGCTGCCAGTTGTCGCCATTGCCGCGGAAGGGCCGCGCGTCGGTATGGCCGCGAATGGCGATCGCACCGCCGCGTTCAGCAAGGATCTTGCCGATCTTCTCCATCGCGACGACCATTTCCTTCTTCGGCAACGCCGAACCAACGTTGAACATGGCCGAGTTCATCTGATCGGTCAGGCTGACCAGTAGACCGCCTTCGGCCGGCGTCACCGTCAGGCCCTCGGCGAGCTTGCCGAGCGTTCCGATGTTCTGGACGATTTCCTGCTGCAGTTTCTCGGCGTCGTCCGATGCCTTGCGCTCGGCCTCGCTCTGTTCCTTCGCAGCGTCCTCCGGATTTGCTTCCGCGGTCTCGGCAGCCTTGTCCTGATCAGGCTTGGAGATGCCTTCGCTGCCGGCGCTGGTTGCCTGGCTGATCTCCACCTGCTGGGTCCAGAAATCCGGATCGAAGGGGTCGCGATAGGCCTCGCCGCCGGCAGCACCCGTGGCCGGACCTGAATCGGCTGCGCCGCCATCGCCCTTGGCGCTGACATTGGCCTGCTGCCCGACTTCCTGCGCGATCTCCGAGAGAACGGAATACGGGTTCTCGAAGAAATCGGCCTGCGAATACTGCACTTCTTCGCCTGCGGTGGTGCTCTGGTCCTTGCCCTTCTCCGCACCCTCCGACTGCGCCTCCTTCTGGCCGTCGCTGTTGGATTTCTCCTGGGTGTCCTCGCCCTGCGCCTGCTTGCCGGGCTTCTTGAGCGACTTGTCGGCCGGCTTGTCGTCGGTGAGCTTGATGGGATTGAAGTAGGAGGCGACCGAGGCCTTCGTTTCCTCGTTCGCGGCATTGACGAGCCACATGACGAGGAAGAAGGCCATCATCGCCGTCATGAAGTCGGCATAGGCGATCTTCCAGGCGGAGGCGTGGTGTTCGCCCTCGTGGTCGCCATGGCGCTTGACGATGATGATCTCGTTCTTGCCGTTGTGGTGATTTTCTTCGCTCATGCCAGTACCCTGCGGACCGTGTCAGCCCAGGCCGCCATGCGCGTGACCAGGACCGTATCCCCGAATTCTGCCGAAAGATCGAGATCTGCCGCTTCCAGGTGGCGAAACAGCGGGGCATGCCCCTCGAAGTGCGACAGCAACATTTCATAGAGGTACGACGGTCCCTTCACCGTCACCACCAGACCTTCACCTTCCTGGCAGCCGCTGCGGATCATGGTGGCCAGATCGGCAACCGCTTTGCGGGTCAGGACCTCGTCCAGAACCGGCGCCAGCACGTTGGCCGCCTGGCTTGCCAGAAGGTCGGCCATCGTGTCCGACATCGCCGAAAATCGCTCGGCGATCATCGCTGCGGCCTGCTTTTCGTAGCTGTCGCGGAGTTGGGCGAGGCTCGCTGCATGCGCGGCCTGCATCGCCTCCATCTCCTCGCGGTGCGTGCGAGAGAGATCAGCTTCCGCCTCCGCCCTGCCCTCGGCGAACGCTTTGGCGCGCTCCGCCTCGACATCCACCTGCGGTTCCGGATCGGACAGATCGAACAGCGCTTCCGGTGCTGCGGCAGGTCTTCCCAAGGCTCCATCTCGCAAGAAAGGTGATTGCGTCTGACGCGGCGGGCTGAAATCCTTCAGATATCTTGCAAGCTGCAGGCTCATCGAACGCCTCCGCGATGCGCGTCTGCGACCGATGTGTACTGAACGCGAACAAACCGCCCGCGTCCCTGCCCTGTTTGCTGCCTCGACACTTTCATACTCTTCCACACCGCTGTCATGTCTCCTGGGACTTCGCGCCGATGGCGTCCCGTCGGCGCACAATCTTCCTGACTGCAGGTTGCGAAGCTAGAAGGTCAAACTTGTGCGAGGATGAATGTCTTGGGCCGCGCCAGGGCAAATCGCGCGGCCCAAGCGTCCGGAGTGCCGATGACCATGGCACACCGGGAGCTGATGCGGCCGATCGAAGGCAATGCGCCTTCGCTGCGACCGCGCGGATTGCAGCCTTACTGCCTGAAGAGCTGCAGGATGTTTTCGGAATTGGTGTTGGCAATCGAAAGCGACTGGATGCCGAGTTGTTGCTGGGTCTGCAACGCCTTCAGACGGGTCGATTCCTCGTTCATGTCTGCATCGACCAGACGCCCGACACCCTGTTTGATCGTATCGATCAAGGTGGCGACGAAGTTCTCCTGCATCTCGATTCGCTTCTGGATAGAACCAAGGCTGGAAGCGGCACTCGTCATTGCCTCCAACTGGCCGTCGATGAACTTGATCATCGCGTCCAGGGCATCTTCCTCGGTGGCGCCGGCGCCGAGCGCTGTCTGCACGCTGGCAAGATCGGTGATGTCGAGCGTTGAGACAGAGAAACCGAGAGCGGTGGTTCCGTCCATCGCTTCCTTGTCGAGAATGCCGAGATTGCCGCCGCCGAGGTCGAAGAGCACCGTCGAATCGTTCAGCGGGTAGTCGACCGTCGTCACGGCGACGGTGCCCGAGGAGTTGCGGATGAAGGATGCGACCACCTGCTTGGTAACGGTCGTCGCGACGGTGGCCGAGGCGCTGGTGCTGATCTTTTCCTGCAGCCAGTTCTCGCCGGAGAAGGAGGCCGATTCGGCAACGCTCTTGAGCTGCGCCTGCAACTGTTCGATCTCTTCCTGGATCTTTTCGCGGTCGTTACCGACGCCATAGGCGGCGACCAGCTTCGCCTTGATCTCCTGCACCGTCTCGATGGCGCTTTCCATCGCCGCATAGGCGGTATCGACTTTCGCAGCACCCAGTCCCAATGCGTCCTGAACGGTGGATAGTGCGCGGTTGTCGGACCGCATGGTGGTGGCAATCGACCAGTAGGCCGCGTTATCCGCCGCCGTTTCGACGCGCTGGCCGGAAGAAACGCGCGCCTGGGTTGTCTCGAGGCTTCTGTCAATCGTACGCAGGGTCTGCAGCGCTGCCATGGCGGCGGCGTTGGTCAAAATGCTGGCCATCGTCAATACCTTGTATGGGGGATGTTTTGCAGGCCGGAGTGAAAAACCGGCAACGGAGGAACCGCGTCATGCGCGCTGTCACCAACCGTTTTGCCCTGGGCGACAGTCCATCATTCTTAACAAAGGGTTAATCGGCAAATAGTTAACAAATGGTTAACGCCGTTAGGGATTTCTTAAGATCCTGCGAGCCGCGGATCCAAATCGCAAAATGCGCAAGCTTCACGCAAGCCGTCAGCAGGGCGCTCCACTGCCCGGCGACGGGAAACGAAAAATCCGCGGCTCCTTGCGGAACCGCGGATTTTTCCAGTCAGAGCGGGACGAAGTCGCCCCTAGCCAGGGCGCCGCTTACTGACGGAAGAGCTGGAGAATGTTCTCGGAATTGGTGTTGGCGATCGACAGCGACTGGATGCCGAGCTGTTGCTGCGTCTGCAGCGCCTTCAACCTGGTCGATTCCTCGTTCATGTCCGCATCGACAAGTCTGCCGATACCGGAATCGATCGAGTCGCTAAGCTTCGAGGCGAAGTCGGCCTGTAGACCGATGCGCATGGAAATGGAGCCGAGTTCGGCTGCAGCACTGGTGATCGCCTGGAAGGAGTCCTCGACCAGTTTTAGCGCTTCGGCCATGTTGACGGCAACGTAGGTGCCGGTGAATGCGGTGATGTCCAGCGTGTAGACGGAAAAGGTCGAACCGCCGGAGAAGGCCGTGGTCGTCCCGACGATGCCACTCGTCGCATCGATGCCACCGCTGCCATCGCCACCAAATAGCAGATTGCCGGTCGCCGCATCGTTGAGTGTGTAGCCGGTCGTCGTGACGGAGACGGTGCCCCCCGACGAACGAACGAAGCCCGAAACCACGCTCTTGTCGGCGGCGTCGCCGGCGATCCAGTTCTCGCCGCTGAAGGATGCCGATTCAGCAATCGACATCAACTGCTTCTGCAACTGGCCAATTTCTTCCTGAACCTTGGCCTTGTCGACGCCCTGCTCAGTGGCCGCGACGACCTTGGCCTTGATTTCCTCGACCACGTCCTTGGCGCTTTCCATCGCCGCATAGGCAGTGTCCACCTTGGCGGCGCCGAGACCGAGAGCATCCTCGACTGCCGAGAGCGCCTTGTTGTCCGAGCGCATCGTCGTCGCGATCGACCAGTAGGCGGCGTTGTCGGCTGCGGAGCCGACGCGCAGACCGGAAGAGACACGCGCCTGCGTTTCTTCCATGCTGTCGTTGATGGTGCGCAGCGTCTGCAGAGCAGCCATTGCGGCATTGTTGGTCAGAATACTGGTCATTGGAAAGGGCCCCTTCAACGGCTAGGTCTTTAAAAAGGGACATCCCGGTATCGCCGGGAACGATGGAGCGGCCTGATGCCTGTTAACCGAATCTTCGCCTTGGTTAACCCATCGTTTCGATGGCTCCAGATAATGCAATCATGGTTAACAAACCTTAAACGGAATTCTTCAGCAGGAAAAATAGCGAAGGCCGCGCTCCTTGCGGGGCGCGGCCTGCCAGTTCGAAATACCTGATGCTGTTTCCGATTAACGGAAGAGCGAGAGGATGTTTTCCGGGTTGGAGTTGGCGATCGACAGCGACTGGATGCCGAGCTGTTGCTGGGTCTGCAGCGCCTTCAGCCTTGTCGATTCCTCGTTCATGTCTGCGTCGACCAGTCGGCCGACACCGGAGTCGATTGCATCGCTCAGCTTGTTTGCAAACTCTTCCTGCAGATCGATGCGCATGGAGATCGAGCCGAGCTGCGAAGCAGCGCTCTGCATCAGCTTCAGACCGGCTTCGACCAGCGAGAGGGCAAGGCTCATGTCACCGTCGGTGTAGTCGGTGATGTCCATGCTCTGGATCGAGGTGCTTGCGGAGAAGTTCGCAGCCGTGCCGGTCACGCCGAGGTCTTCTGCACCCGTACCCAGGATACCGCCGCCGACGGTGCCGTCCGTGGTCTGGAAAAGGACGTTCATCGACGGGCCGCCGGTGGCGACGACGTCCGTCAGCGCGTATTCGGTCGAGCTGGTGAGAACCGTGCCGTCGGCGTTGCGGATGAAGCCGGAAACGACCGTCTTGGTGGCAGGGTTGTCGGCTGCAGTGTTGTTGCTGTCGTATACCAGCCAGTTCTGGCCGTTGAAGGAAGCGCCGTTGGCGATCGAAACGAGCTGGTCCTGCAGCTGCTTGATTTCTTCCTGAACCTTGGCCTTGTCAACGCCCTGCTCGGTGGCGGCGACGACCTTGGCCTTGATCTCGGAAACGACGTCGATGGCGCTTTCCATACCGGCATAGGCGGTATCGATCTTGGCGGCGCCGAGGCCGAGGGCGTCCTGAACGGCGGAAATTGCCTTGTTGTCCGAACGCATGGTGGTGGCGATCGACCAGTAGGCGGCGTTGTCGGCAGCTTCACCTACGCGCTGGCCCGAGGATACGCGACCCTGGGTTTCTTCCATGCTGGAGTTGATCGAACGCAGCGTCTGGAGTGCCGACATGGCTGCGATGTTGGTCAGAATGCTCGTCATAATTGGTGCCCCTAAAAGCGAAACGAAAAGAAAGGGACATTCCGGGTTTCACCGGGAAACGGCGGTCAGCGTTCATGCCTGCTAACTGGTTAATTTTCTTAGTTAACCCGCCGTTTCGATGGGCTAAGGAAACACCAATAAAGTTAACCAAGATTGAACGGGAAAAATAAAAATGAAAAAAGCCGCGCCCCTGATCGGAACGCGGCCTTCGATGTTTCCTGCGATGCGGGAGAACCCGCGCTCAATCCGATTAACGGAAGAGCGACAGGATGTTCTGCGAGTTGGAGTTGGCGATCGACAGGGCCTGAATGCCGAGCTGCTGCTGCGTCTGCAGAGCCTTAAGCCTCGTCGATTCCTCGTTCATATCCGCATCAACGAGGCGGCCAACACCCTTCTCGAGCGCGTCGCTCAGCTTGGATGCGAAATCGCCTTGCAGTTCGACGCGCTTGGACAGCGAACCCAGGGCCGAGCCGGCCGTCTGGAGTGAGTCGAGAGCCGTCTGGACGTCGGTCAGCATCTGTTCGAGGTCGGCGCCGGTGGAGTCAACGGTCCAGCTGTCAGCATAGATGTCGCCCAGGATACCGCCGGTGCCGGTGGTGTCGGTGAACAGCGCATTGGTAGAGGCGTCGTAGCTTTCGGTGGTGACCTTGACGCCACCGTCGGCGTCACGGACGAAGCCGGTGACGACGGTCTTGGCAGCGGTGCCATCCGGAACCAGCCAGTTTTCGCCGTTGAAGGAAGCGCCCGTCGCAACCGACAGCAGCTGCTTCTTCAGCTGGTTGATTTCTTCCTGGACCTTGGACTTGTCGATGCCTTCTTCGTTGGCCGCGGTGACCTTCGACTTGATTTCCGAGACGATGTCGATTGCAGCTTCGATACCGGCGTAAGCTACGTCGACCTTGGCGGCGCCCATGCCGAGTGCGTCTTCAACCGACGAGATCGCCTGGTTGTCCGAACGCATGGTGGTGGCGATCGACCAGTAAGCGGCGTTGTCCTTGGCAGCGCCAACGCGGTAGCCGGTCGAAATACGATCCTGGGTGGTCTCCATGTCGTTGTTGATCGAACGCAGCGTGGCGAGAGCCGAGAGAGCCGAAGAGTTCGTCATGATGCTAGACATTAGATTTGTCCCTTTTACGAAATACTATTGCTGGGGACATACCGGACTTAAATTTACTACCGGCTACTACAGATCGGCTTCATGCCACTTGGTCTCTATATTCATCCCGAGAAACCAAACCTGTCGTGTGAGGACGAATATCGGGCCCAATCCTTTCCCGCTCCTTAATTTCGACAGTAGGATTTTGCGGTCTTTCCCGCATAGTTAATAGATGTGAAGTTTATATGGTTAAGAGCGAAAGCTTATCTTGAATATAATTTTAACCATATTTTTGCCCCCCGGAATCGCCGGGCGACTGACCCGCGCAAGGTTCACCGGGTACGGTTCCCCGACCCATGTGCGGCGAGGCGCGATCGATCGCGAATCGCTGCAAACAGCCACCAGTTCGAATGGAGCACCCGCAGTTGAACCCGAAAGTCTCGTTTTCGATCGCTTCGCTGGAATACCAGAAGGGCGAATACCGACAGGCCCTGCATACGCTGAACAAGCTGCTCGACATCCAGAAGGACGGAAAGACCTATGCGCTGCTGGCGAAGACTTTCGCCAAGATCGGCCTGCGGTCCGATGCAGCCTCCATCTTCGAAGTCGCCGCGAGCTATGACGACGCCCACTCCACGGAGTACCGCAAGCAGGCGATGACCCTTCATCTCGAATGCGGCAACGAGGACGAAGCACTCGTCTCCGGCAAGCGGCTCTTCGAGAAGGATCCGAACGATCCGGACGTAGCTTTTGTCCTGGCGACAATCTTCCTGAAGCGCGGCGAACGCGACATCCTCGAAGGACTGAGAAAGCCGCTGATCACCAGTGGCAAGCCGGAGCACATAGCCCTGGCCGGTCAGCTGCTGACCGAGCACCTCGCCGACGAGAACAATTACCTGACGACCCAGAAGGTTCTGCAAGGCGCGCCCGGCAACACAGGCATCCGCAGCGTCTATCTCACGCAGGCGCGGGAGCTGAACGACTACGTTGCAATCGAAAAGCACCAGCCGCTGCTCGACAAGGCCTATGCCAAGGGCGATCTCGCAGATCTCTCCCGTGAACACCCCTGGTTCAACCTGAACTGGTGCGGCGACGAGAAGATCAACAGTCTGTCGCAGTACACGATCCGGGCCGCGGCGCCGGAAACGACCGCGCTCCGCCGGCAGATGCCGCATACATGGTCCGACAAGATCAGGATCGGCTACCTGTCCTCGGACTTCTGGGACCTGCACGCGACGATGAAGCTGCTGCGCAACGTGCTGGAGCGCCATGATCGCGAGCGCTTCGAGATCACGCTGTTCTGCTACACCCCTGCAAGGCTGCTGGAACGGAACACGGCGGATCGCAGCACATGGGGCAACGTCGTCTCCATCCTCGACATGTCCGACGAAGAGGCTGCGGCGACCATCCGGGCGCACGGGATCGACATCCTCGTCGAGATGAAGGGCCATACGAAAGACGCGCGGCCCGGCATCCTCAGCTATCCGACCGCACCGGTCCAGGTCGCCTGGCTCGGCTTTCCCGGATCGACGCTCAACGTCGATCTCGATTACGTCATCGGCGACCATTACGTGCTGCAGGACACCTCCAAGCCGTACTATCACGAGAAGTTCTGCCGCCTGCCGGACACCTACCAGCCGAACGATCCGGTCAACCGGTCACCGCTGACGCCGCACAGCCGCGCGGAACTCGGCCTGCCGGAAGACACCTTCCTCTTCGCCTCGTTCAACAACAATCGCAAGATCTCCCTCGAGGTCATCAATCTCTGGGTCAAGATCCTCAAGCGAGCGAAGAACAGCAGCCTGCTTCTCTTGACGACGTCCGAACGCTCGCGGATCAACATCGAGAACAAGTTCGAATCCGAAGGCATCTCGCCAAGGCGAATCATCTTCACCCCGAAGGTGAGCTACGAGCAGCACCTCAACCGGCTGCAGGCCGCCGACGTCGGCCTCGATACCTTCCCCTACAACGGCCACACCACGACGTCGGAGCAGCTTTGGGGCGGTCTCCCCGTCATTGCCATGAAGGGCACGAACTTCGCTTCGCGCGTCAGCGAAAGCCTCTTGAATGCCATCGGACTGCCGGAGCTGGTGACGGCCGACCCGTCGGCCTATGTCAAGGAGGCGATCGCCTGCTACGAAAATCCTGATCGGGTCGCCGGCTACAAATCGAAGCTGGCGGAAAACCTGTTGATCGCACCGCTGTTCGATTCCGAGCGGTTCTGCCGCCATCTGGAGACGGCCTACGAGACGATGGCCGATCGCGCCCGCAACGGGCTGGAACCGGATCACTTCGACGTACCCGCGCTGCCGCCCCGGACGACGCGCTTCCAGTAAGCGGCATATAGACAAGAACCAGAGAAAGCCCCGTATCGGTCAATACGGGGCTTTTCTCATGTCGAACTAGGAAACGTTACCGACACCTCGGCGTCGCGAACATTTAGGTCAGCCCCGACGCTTCTGGCCAAAAAATCTGACGCAGGTCGTTTGTCGCGCAACCGCCGCGCTCTTTTTAGCGGCGCGCAAGAACCATCACACTCGCAACGCCCCGGCAAGGCTTATTGGAACGAGCGGACGAGGCTGCCGACCAGGAGGTTCCAGCCGTCGATGAGGACGAAGAAGAGGATCTTGAAGGGCAAGGAGATCGAGGTTGGCGGCAGCATCATCATGCCCATCGCCATGGTGATCGTGGCAACGATCAGGTCGATCACCAGGAAAGGCAGAACAACGAGGAAGCCGATCTCGAAGCCGCGCCGGATTTCGGAGATCATGAAGGCCGGGATGACGGCGCGGAGATCGACCTTGCCGTCGACGACCACCGTCTGGCCCCGCTCCTCGGCAAGCGAGACGAAGAGCTGCAGATCCTTCTCACGGGTGTTCGCCGTCATGAACTCGCGGAACGGCTCGGCGACGCGCTTTGCCGCTTCCGTCTCGTCGATCTGGTTTGCAATCAGCGGCTCTATGCCGCTCTGCCAGGCTCGATCGAAGGTGGGCGCCATGACGTAGAAGGTCATGAACAGCGCCAGGCTGACTAGGATCATGTTCGACGGCGTCGTCGCAAGCCCCATGCCGGAGCGAAGGATCGCAAAGGCGATGACGAAACGCGGAAAGCTCGTCACCATGATCAGGATACCGGGAGCGACCGAAAGCACGGTCAGAAGACCGAATGTGCGGATGATCCAGGACGCCACCGAACCGTCGATGGGCGTATTGAGCAGTTGGGCCGGCGTCTGCTGGGCGTACGCAAGGCTGGTCATCGCCACAAGGGCGACGAAGGTCGTCGAAAAAAATCGAATCATTCGATCACAAAGGTTCGGAACATGATGTTCGTTACGCGCCCTTCCGATCGAAGGTCAACCCGCTCCTTCAGGTCGTCCCGTAGATATTGAAAGCCGCGCGGCCCCTGGATCTGCTGCAGCGACACTGTGCGCATATAGGCCATGATGTCCTGGTGGATCGCTTCGGCCAGAACCGGGTCAGGCTGCCCCTTGAAGACAAGGGCAACTTCCATGCGAACAAGGTTGTCGGCGGGATAGGCGAGGTTGCTGGTGAAGGGCTCCAGCGCGACGATGCCGTTTGCTTCCGTTGCGACGCGGACGATCTCGCCCTCGTCGCCCGTCTTCTGTTCGCCTTCGGCGGCCGCCTTCTCTACCGGCGCCGTCTCGGATGGTGGCGGCGCCAGCATGTTCCCGACCAGCCAGCCGCCACCACCGGCAACGACGCTCAGACCGGCGATGATTGCGATCGTTATGACCAGCGATGGCTTCTTCTTGCTTTCGCCGCCCTGTTCCAGGTCCGCCATATGCGCATTCCGTCTTCGTGTTCCGGGTATGCCGATCAGATCGGCGAGAAGAGATCGACGAGCTGCTGTCCCCATGGCGGCTGCTGGACTTCCGTCAGGCGACCACGGCCACCGTAGGAGATGCGTGCCTCGGCAATCTTTTCGTAGGAGATTCGGTTGTTGGAATCGACGTCCTGCGGACGCACGATGCCCCCGACGTTGAGGATGCGCAACTCGTGGTTCACGCGGACCTCCTGGGATCCGCTGATCAGGAGATTGCCGTTCTCCAGCACGCCGGTCACGACCGCTGCGACAAGAAGGTTGAGCCGCTCGGAACGCTCGGTCTTGCCGTCGCCCTTGGTGCTCGTCGAAGAGCCATAGGTCAGATCGCCGTCCGTACTCAGGCTGAAATTGTCGCCCTCGCCAGCCACCGAGAAGTTCATGCCGCTCTTGTTCGTGCGGCTGCGGTCGGTCTTGTTGTCGAAGGTCGCCTCATCGTTGAGGCGGATCGTCACCGTCAGGAGGTCGCCGACATTGATCGCGCGCGAATCCTTGAACAGGTTCGACTGATTGTCGCTCCAGGTGGAATAGCCTGCCATCCGCGTCTGCGGCTGCTTGGGATAGAGCGCCATCTGCGGCGTCTGTGCATATTGCAGACCGCTGCCGATCGGGCTCATCGACGGAGCGCGGCCGACTTCTCTCAGCGCCTGGTTGGCGCATCCGGACAAGAGCGACGTGGCCATCATCGCGACAACGAGCTTCTTCATGACGGGTCCTTCGAGGTATTCGGATCAGAGGCGCTGGCGATGATGCTGGCGAGCAATGCAGCCGTCTCCGGTTTCATTTCGCTCAGGATCAGGCTCGACAAGCGCGGATTGAGTTTCATCACGATCGCCGAGGCGACCTCGGGCCGGACCTTCTCCAGCTGGACCGCCGCAGCATCAGGCTTCATCTTCTTGTAGATCTCGACCAGACCGGCCTCGGCGGTCTTCAGGAAATCGTTACGCCGCTGCAGCCAATCCTCGTATTCCGCACGGCGCTTCTCCAGCGTCTCGATGCGGCTGTCGACGTCCTGCTGCAGCTTTTCCAGCTCCTGCCGCTGAAGCAGATAGCGCTGGTCGCGCGCCTTGTCGGAGATATTGGTGCAGAATTCGCGGATCTCGTCCGCGCTCGCCTGGCTGGTGACGATGACCGGGCGCTCCTCGGCCTGTGCACCCGGCATGGCGAGCATCAGCACGCCGGCTGCGGGAAGGAGAAGAGCCCGCAGATCGCGAATGATCGGAAGCTTGTCGATGGCTATCGTCATTGCAGCACCAGTTCTGCCTGAAGTGCGCCGGCGGACTTGATGCCCTGCAGGATCGAGATGATCCCGTCAGGCTTCACGCCGATGCTGTTGAGCCCGGAGACGAGCGTGCGAAGGTTGGAGCCGTTGAGAATGGCGACGGTGCCGCCGTCCTGCTGGGCGATGATGTCGGTATTCGGTTCCACCGCCGTCACGCCGTCGGAGAACGGCAGCGGCTGCACGACCTTCGGCATCTCGGTGACCTGTACGGTGAGCGTGCCATAGCTGACGGCCACCTCGGAGATGCGCACGTCCTGACCGATCACGATGGTGCCGGTGCGCTCGTTGATGACGACGCGCGCCGGCACGTCGGTCTCGATGACGAGATTTTCCAACTCCGCCATCAGCCGCGCGAGGTCCGCGTTCTTCGGCTTCTGCACGTAGACGGCCTGGGAATCGCGCGCGTCCGCGATCCGGCCACCGAAGCGCGTGGCGGCGTAGCGGTTGATGGCGTCCGCCATGCCGACTGCGGTGGAGAAGTCGGGATTGCGCAGCTGCAGCGTTAGGTCCGAGCTGTCCTTGAAGCGGGCCGGAAGCTCGCGTTCGATGATCGCGCCGTTCGGAACGCGGCCGGCGGTGGTGACGCCCTGCTGGATTGACGCCGCCTCGCCCTGCGCGTTGAAGCCGGTGACCACGACGGAACCCTGCGCAACGGCATAGATCTGGCCGTCGGCGCCGGTCAATGATGTCATCACGAGCGAGCCGCCGCGCAGCGACGTGGCATCGCCGAGCGAACCGACGGTGACGTCGATGCGGCTGCCGGGGCTGGCGAAGGGGGGCAGCGTCGCGGTGACCAATACTGCTGCGATGTTCTTCGCACGCGAGCGCTCGCCCTGGGTATTGATGCCGAGGTTCTGCAGCATGGACTGCAGCGACTGGTCGGTGAACGGCGAGGAACGCAGGCTGTCGCCGGTGCCCTGCAGGCCGACGACGAGACCGTAGCCGATCAGCTGGTTGTCTCGTCCCGCCTGCAGCGACGCGACATCCTTGATGCGCGCTGCCGAATGCGCCGGTGCCACCGTCAGCGACAGTGCCGCGAAGGCAGCCAGCAATCGGGACAGGAACGGTCTAATCATTTTGCCACCACATGCACTGAATGGTCACCCATCACGGTACCGGATACGATCACGCCGGAATCCATGTTGCGGATCTTGATGAGATCGCCGACCGAGGCGTCCTCGAGCGGCATGCCGGATGCCCGGATCGTCAGCGGTCCGCTCTGGAAGACGAGCTGAACGGACTTGCCACGCGACACCGCATAGGGCTCGCGCAGCGCCGAGGCGAGGATGATCCGTCCGACAAGAAGGGTCTTCTTGGTGACCAGGCCGTCCACCGCCGCGATTTCCTCGACATAGCCGGGCGCGATGTTCGGATTGGTGACCTCGACCTCTTCGAGCTGGCTCGAATCGATCTGCTCGCCGGGATAGATGGTTCGCTTGGGCACGACCGCGAAGCGCGGCTCTGCCAGAGCCGGCGTCGCTTCCAGGACGGCCGCGCATCCGGCGATCGCAAGGATGACGGCTGCAACCAGGCCTGCCGCGCGACGCGCCGCATTCCTGACTGGACGGAGGTGCTTCAGGCGAAACATCATGTTTCCCTCGCTTGTTTCGATTAACGGAGGTTCTTGCTGACCACGGCCGCCATTTCGTCGGCCGCCTGGATGATCTTGGAGTTCATCTCGTAGGCACGCTGCGCCGAGATCAGGTCTGTGATTTCCTTGACCGGATCGACGTTGGAGGCTTCGAGGTAGTTCTGCTGCAGGTAGGCAAGACCGTTTTCGTCCGGCGCGCCGACCGTGGCCGCACCCGATGCTTCGGTCTCGCGGAACAGGTTCTCGCCCATCGGCTCGAGGCCGGCCTCGTTGACGAAGTTCGCAAGCGTCAGCTGGCCGAGTTCCTGATCCTCGCCGTTCACGGTGGCGAAGATCTGGCCCGAACGGTTGATGATGATTTCCGTCGCATCCTGGGGAACGGTGATCCCCGGAGAAACGGTGTAGCCGTCCAGCGTCACAAGCTGGCCGTCGGCGTTGGTGTTGAAGGCGCCGGAGCGCGTATAGAGCATCGTGCCGTCGGGCGCTTCGATCTGGAACCAGCCACGGCCGACGAGGGCGACGTCAAAAGAGTTGCCCGTCTGGGTCAACGAGCCCTGGATGTGCAGGTTGCGCACAGCGGCCGTCTTGACGCCGAGGCCGATGATCGCGCCTTCGGGAACGATTGCCTGGTTGGCGCGGTTCGGAACGCCCTGCGCACGCTCGGTCTGGTAGAGCAGGTCGGAGAATTCCGCCCGGGCGCGCTTGAAGCCGGTCGTGTTGATGTTGGCGATGTTGTTCGCGATGACCTCGAGATTGGTCTGCTGCGCGTTCATGCCGGTTGCGGCGATAGCGAGAGCTTTCATGGCACGTTCCTTCAGATCTGCATGCGTGCGACTTCGAGATAGGCGGTGACGACCTTGTCGCGGATCGCGATCGCCGTCTGGAGTGTCTGCTCCGCCGTCATCACGGCATCGACGACCTCACGGGTGTTGGCCTTGCCCTGGATGCTCTCGAAAGACTTGGTCTCGCCTGCCTTCAGGCTGCCCACCGCATCGCTCGCCATATCGCCGAGGACCTGGGCGAAGCTCATCGACTGCGGCGCGTTCTGGACGTTCTGCGCAAGCCCTGGCTGGAAGGCGGTGCTGGAAACGGAATTCTCCGTCATCGCGCCGCCCAGCGGCGACGACAGAGTGAGCGAGCTGACGCTCTTCAGCGATTCAATCATTGCGATGCCCTCAGGAGGTCGATGGTCGCACTGATCAGGTCGCGCGACTGCTTGATGCTTTGCAGGTTGGCCTCGTAGGAACGGTTGGCCTCACGCATGTCGGCCATTTCAACCAGCACGTTGACGTTCGGCAGCTTCACCATGCCCTTCTCGTCGGCCGCCGGATTGCCCGGATCGAACTCGGTGGAGAAATCGCCCTCGTCTTCCGCCAGGCGATCGACCTCCACCAGCGATGCGCCGACGGCACGATCGAGTTCCGAGACGAAGGTCACGGTCTTGCGACGGTAGGGATCGGCACCGGGCGCATCGCCGGTCGAGCGGGCGTTCGCCAGGTTTTCCGAAACGATGCGAATGCGGGTGGATTGTGCCTCGAGACCCGAGGCAGCGACTTTCATTGAGGCGACTAGGGGATCCATTTTACGTCCTGACAGTCATCAGCATCATGCGATGAAACGCCTTGACCAGGCCGGCATTGAGTTCGTACTCGCGCTTGACCTGGCCCTGCTTCATCAGTTCTTCCGCAAGCCCCACGGAATTGCCTGAGATCTGGACGCCGACGTCTTCGTTGGCGGAGACATCAGTCACCTCGTTACTGAGCGAACCTTCCGTGAAATGCATCGGATTGGTGGCCGCCATCTGGATGCCAGTCTTTTCAAGGACCGACTGGAAGGGCGTCACGTCCTTCGCGTGGTAGCCGGGAGTATTGGCATTGGCGATGTTTCCGGCAACCACGGACTGGCGCACAGCGAGCCAATCGGCCTGCTTGGAAGCCAGCTCGAAGAATTGAATTGGTTGCATGGCGGCAAACTCCATTTTGTTGACCTGAACCTAGGGGGCTAAACTTGCGTGGGACTTGCCGGGATCTCACCTTTTCGCTGGCTCCCGAATTTCCAGGCATTTCAGGCGACAGAAACGCAAAAAGCCGCCGGACGGGCCGGCGGCTTGCGACAATGGAAGGCTGCGCGAATCAGCGGCGCTTGTAGATGTCGCCCTTCGACGTGACGATCACCCATTCGCCCTCGCGCTGTTCAAGCGTGGCGAGCTTGCTGTTGTCGGGCAGGACCGACCCCACGCGGACGATGTACATACCCGAAGCGTCCTCGATCATTGCGCGACCATTGGCGACGTGCATCAGGCGAAAGCCGGTCGGCGGCGGAAGCGGCTGTTCGATCGGGGCGCTGGGCGCTGCGCCGCGCGCGCCTTCCCGGCCGAGATTGGGAACGGTCGCGGTGCGAACAGGATCGAGTTCCGGCGTGGGGGCGACATCGTCGTTATCGACCATGGCTGCGGGCGAAACGCTCACGACGTCCTTTGCAGGCGTGTCCGGCAGATCGCGCCGCGCATCCTGCCAGAGCGGCGGAATGGAAAATTCCTGCGGATTGAGGAAGACGTACCAAGGGAAGAAGGCCGCAAGAGCGGCGAGCGTCACGCCTGATGCGATGAGCAGACGATCTGTGAAGCTTCTGCCACGGACTTCGCTCCGTCGCAGCGGCGGCACGGCCTTGTCGGCATCAAAATCAGTCATCTCTAACCTCTTGCCCTAGCGTTGCCTGCGCCGTTCGGCTGGTTAGCGGGAGCGTTGCGCAGCGCGATCGCAAGGTCTGCGAACGAATCCGCCGCCGGCTTGTCGTTCGGTGTCTGCCGCAACACGTCGTAAATGATCGGAACCTGCTTGATCGCCATGTCGAGGTCCGGATCGCTGCCCGGGCGATAACCGCCGATCAGGCGAAGGTCACGCGTTTCCTCGTAGCGATGGATCAGCGCCTTCAGCCGGGCCACCAGCTTCTCCTGATCGGGCGTCCAGGCCTTGCGCGCCAGACGCGAGATCGAAGACAGCGGATTGATCGGCGGGTAGCGTCCCTCGTCGGCAAGGCTGCGTTCGAGCACGATGTGGCCATCAAGGATGCCGCGGGTCGAGTCCGCGATCGGGTCGTTGTGGTTGTCGCCGTCGACGAGGATGGAGATGATCGCGGTAATCGTGCCGGTGCCCTCGGCGCCGGGGCCGGCCCGCTCCAGCAGGCGCGGCAGTTCGGTGAAGACCGATGCCGGGTAGCCGCGCGCGATCGGCGGCTCGCCGGAAGCGGTTGCCACCTCGCGGATCGCATGGGCGAAACGCGTGACGCTGTCGATGATCAGGAGCACGTTGTCGCCCTGGTCGCGGAAATGCTCCGCGATCGTCACCGCCGTCAGCGGCGCCATCTTGCGCAGCATCGGGCTTTCGTCGCTGGTCGCGACCACGGCGACGGACTTCGCCAGGTTGTCGCCGAGCGTATCCTCGATGAACTCACGCACTTCACGGCCGCGTTCGCCCACAAGGGCGATCACCACCTTGTCGAAGGCATCGGCCCGCGCGAGCATCGAAAGCAGCGTCGATTTGCCGACGCCCGAGCCGGCGAAGATGCCGAGGCGCTGGCCGAGGCACAGGGGCGCAAAGAGGTCGATCGCGCGAACGCCGGTGGTGAACCCCGTCTCGACGCGCTTTCGCGTCATCGACGGGGGCGCCGTGTTGGAAATAGAACGGCGCACGTCGCCCTGCGTCAGGGGTCCGCGGTTGTCGATGGGCTCGCCCAGCGCATTGATGGTTCGGCCGCACCAGGACGCGGCCGGCGCCACTCGGAACGCGCCCTTGCGAATGACCGTGTCATGGATGCCGATCGGCTCGCCCGGTTCGATGGGGCAGACCACCACCGTCTCCTGTTCCACCCGCACGACTTCGCCGAGATGGATGCCGGTGGGGCTGCGGTGGGCGACGAATTCGCCAAGCCTGACATGCCGCGACAATCCGCTGACGGTATAGTTGCCGGCAGCGATCGTCTGGACATGGCCGCCGTGGGCGACCGAACTGTCCGGATTGGAGTATCGTTTCACCAGCCCGGCCAAAGCGTTGAGCTTGCGCGCTCCATCGCCTGTCGCCGGTCGAGATTGTGCCGTGTCCGTCGCCATCGTCATGCCGGCTTACTGGCTGCCGCCGAAAGTCCTGATCGCGCTGTCGATCGAGGACTCGCTCTTCTGCAGCAGCGCATTGATGCTCTCGAATGCGCGGGTGACGGTGATCAGCTGTGTCATCTCGGCGATCGCGTTGACGTTGGATTCCTCGACATAGCCCTGCGCAACGCCGGCATCGATACGGTCGACGACCGGTTCCGGTGCTGTGTTCGGGATGATGCCGCTGTTGCCCGCACGGACGTAGCCGGCGGAAAGATCGGCTTCGAAGAGACCGAGCGCGGCCACAGGCTGTCCGTTCTGGTTCAGCTGACCATCGGCACTGATCTTGATCGGTCCGGCATTGCCGTCGATCTGGATCGGCGCGCCGCCGGCATCCAGCACCGGATGGCCGTTCAGCGTGACGAGATCGCCATTGTCGGTGAGCGTGAAACGGCCGTCGCGGGTGAGCGTCTGGCCGGAAGGCGTCTCCACGGCGAACCAGGCGTCGCCGCGGATGGCGAAGTCGAGCATGCCGTTGGTCTCGGTCAGGCCGCCGCTCTTGGTCGAAAGGAATTCCTTGCCTTGGTCCACGAAGGCGACCTTGGCCTTGCCGTTGTCGGCGACGACGTCGTTGAACTTGATCTCCGTTGCACGGAAACCCACCGTGTTGGCGTTTGCGACGTTGTCGGCCAGCGTGGTGAGGCGGCGATCGAGAGCGATCTGGGACGAAAGCGAGACGTAAAGCCCGGTTTCCATATCAGCGGCCTCCGAGTTTGAGATTGTTGATGGAAAGAAGAAGGTCGGTCGAAATGCCCGTCAGGCTCGACGACTGGAAGGCCGTCAGCGGGTCGTAGGATCCGGACGGATTGTCGAGTTCCCACATCGCGGTGAAACGCTCGAGAAGCTTGCCCACCTTCACTGGATCCTGGAAGTCCTCGATGGCCAGCACGTCCTCGTAATAGGCTGCCTGCCGGTCGACGTCGGTCCCGACGAACTCGTCGGGCAACTGGAGCGCGGTGCGGACCACCTGCGAGATCGCATCGTCGGCGATGATGGAGTAGCCGCTGGTGACAGACGAAGCCATGCGCTCGAAATAGAGCGCAAGCCGGACGCCGGTGTTCTCGCTGCCGGCATTCACTTCGAGCGTCTGGCGGTTGTACTTGTCGACGACGCCCTTCTGGGCGCGGTCGAAACTCGTCGCCGCTTCGCCGTTCCGGGCGAAATTCAAGGATTCCGCCAGTTCCTTGTAGCGGCTGTCGGAGAGCTTGTTGGCAAAGGCGTCGTCGCTGTCGACGCCCTCCGTCAGCACCTTGCGTATGAAGGCCTTGGCATAGGCCATGTCTTCAAGGCCATGTGCCTTCATCGCATAGTTGTAGAGACGGCTGTCGGCGAAGAACTCGTCGATGGTTTTGATCGAGCCGATCTTCGACAGGTAATATTCTGTTTCGCGCTTGACGTCCGGCTGCTTGGCAACCCGGTCGAGCGAGGTTGCGAGATCGGCCGCGATCAGTTTGTAGCTGGTGTAGGTCGTCGTCACGATGGATACCGCGCCTTCCGCTTTCGCACGGGCATACCGCCCCTCATATTCGGCGCCAAACTGCCTGCGCTGGCTTGCGCGAACCTGTAAGCACAGACGTTTGCGAAATCGCTGGAGGTACAGCCTCACACAAGGCTCGAACCCTATTCAGGCAGGGTCGGAAATTTGTCGAGGCTTGTGGGCTTACAATGAATATCATCATCGGTTTGATTGTCACCTTCGGCTGCGTGCTCGGCGGCTACATGGCCATGGGAGGGCACCTTGAGGTCCTCAACCAGCCGTTCGAACTCGTCATCATCGGCGGGGCCGGCATCGGCGGCTTCATCATGGCCAACACGATGAAGGTGGTGAAGGAGACCGGCAAGGCGCTCGGCGAGGCCTTCAAGCACAAGGTCCCGAAGGAGCGGCACTATCTCGATACGCTCGGCGTTCTCTACAGCCTGATGCGCGACCTGCGCACCAAGTCGCGCAACGAGATCGAAGCCCATATCGACAACCCGGAGGAGTCCTCGATCTTCCAGGCGGCGCCTACGGTCCTGCAGAACAAGGAACTGACGTCTTTCATCTGTGACTATGTCCGGCTCATCATCATCGGCAACGCCCGTTCGCACGAGATCGAGGCGCTGATGGACGAAGAAATCCAGACCATCACCTATGACAAGATGAAGCCCTACAATGCACTGAACACGATGGGTGACGCTTTCCCGGCGATCGGTATCGTCGCGGCGGTTCTCGGCGTCATCAAGGCCATGGGCTCGATCAACGAATCGCCGGAAATCCTCGGCGGCAAGATCGCAGCCGCACTGGTCGGCACGCTTCTCGGCGTCTTCCTGTCCTACTCCATCGTCTCGCCGATCACCGCCAACATCAAGTCGGTCCGTACCAAGCAGAACCGCCTGTACATCATCGTCAAGCAGACCCTGCTTGCATACATGAACGGCTCCGTCCCGCAGGTCGCGCTGGAATATGGCCGCAAGACGATCTCCTCCTACGAACGTCCGTCGATCGATGCGGTCGAGCAGGAAATGATGAACCCTGGCGGCGGCGATGCGAAGGCCGCCTAAAGGAGCAGGAACGACATGACAGCCTCCGCCAAACAGAAGCACGATCCGATCGTCCTCGCCCGCCTCCTCGGACAGCTTGGGGACCGGGAGACCATCTCCAAGCAATGCGCGAGCCTCGGCGAGGTCCTGGCCGAGTTCCTCCCCGACGTGTTCTCCAGCGAACTGGGTTTCGACGTCGCCGTCACCTATGCCGGCTACGAGGTCGGTCGCTACGGCCAGCTCATCTCCGGCCTCGGCGGTGCGATGGCCGTTTCCGATTGCGCACTGCGCAACTGGAGCGATCAGTACGCAGTCGTCTGCGACAGCCCCTTCGTCATCACGCTCGTTGAGAACATGCTGGGAGCTGTCAGCGATTCGATCGAGGAACCGGAACCGCGTCCGCTGTCGAAGATCGAACTCGACGTCGCCGCCATGATCTTCGACCGGGTCTCAGGTGTGCTGGCGACGGCAGTCGGCGACGGCAACGGCTACGAGCCGGTGATCGGCCCCGCCTACAACGTCGAAGGCCGGAAGGCTACCGCCGACGGTTCGGAGGATACGTTCGCCGCTACCGTAAAAATGTCCGTCGGCATCGGCCCCGTCCTGTCCACCTTCTATCTCGTGGCTCCGCAACAGGCGCTCCTGAAATCGAAGATCGAGCCGCCACGGCCCGCCAGCATCGCCAAGTCCCGCAAGGAATGGAGCGATCAGCTGAGCGAGCAGGTCCGCCGTTCGAAAGTGACGCTCCAGGCCCGCATCCGGCTGGAGAGCCAGACGCTCGACACCGTCAGTCGCCTGCAGGCAGGCGACATCATTCCCTTCCACGACGCAAACGATGTGCGCGTCGACGTCAGTGCCAACGGCAGCAAGCTCTATGTCTGCGAGTTCGGTCGCTCCGGCGCGCGCTACACCGTCCGGGTGAAGGACACCTACGGCTCGGAGGACGAGCTGCTGCAACACATCATCGGGTAGGACCAGACCGGGCAGAAGGCCTCGGGCAAGTTTCAAATGGAATAGTGATCACATGGCACCGAAAAAAGCTCCCCTCGCGGACGACCTTGCGTCCTCCATCACTGCAAATGACGCCGAACTCGAACAGGCGATCGATGACCTGCGCGGCGTCTTGAAGCAAGACGCCACCAGCAGCACCACGACAGACTTCGACATGGACTTCGCCGCGCCCGCCGCCAGCGATGCGGTTCCGGCATTCGGCGACGACTTCGGCACGAACGAGAGCGAGACCGGGTTTGGCATGGACTTTGGCGCAACCGGGACCAGCGACTTCGGCGGCAGCGACTTTTCCGCCGGCAACGACTTCGGCGGCTCCAGCTTCGAAGAAATCACCCCACGCCCGGGCAGCGCCATGGAAGCCAATCTCGGCCTGATCATGGACATTCCAATCGACCTGCAGATCGTGCTCGGTTCTTCGCAGATGCCGGTTTCGGGCCTCATGAACCTCACCGAAGGGGCGACGATCGCGCTCGACCGCCGCATCGGCGAACCTGTCGAGGTGATGGTCAACGGTCGCGTTATCGGCCGGGGCGAGATCACCGTGCTTGAGAACGATGACACGCGCTTCGGCGTGAAGCTTCTCGAGATCAAGAACACAACCAAAAGCTGACAATATCTGACACCGATGAAAGGTTTCAGGAGGCATCCATGATGGATTTCGAAAACTTCGGCAGCACCGCTGTCGGCGCACCGCTCAACCCGGTCGACAAGGCGGCAGCGGTTCTTCTGGCCATGGGCAAGCCCGTGGCGGGCAAGCTCCTGAAATTTTTCACGCAGAGCGAGCTGCAGGGGATTATCGCGGCGGCGCAGAACCTGCGCCCGATCCCGCCCCACGAACTGCTCGAACTGGTCAACGAGTTCGAAGACCTCTTCACTGAGGGCGCTGGCCTGATGGACAATGCCAAGATGATGGAGAGCATCCTCGAAGAGGGTCTGACGCCGGACGAGGTCGACGGGCTTCTGGGCCGCCGCACCGCCTTCCAGGCCTACGAGACCACGATCTGGGACCGCCTCCAGGATGCCGATGCCGCTTTCATCAGCCGCTTCCTGCTCAAGGAACACGCCCAGACGATCGCCTACATCCTGTCGATGATGCCTTCGAGCTTCGGCGCCAAGGTCCTTCTGGAAGTGCCGGAGGAAAACCGCGCGGATATCATCAACCGCACCGTCAACCTGAAGGATGTCAGCCCCAAGGCTGCAGCGATCATCGAAAACCGCGTCATCGAAATGATGAATGCCTTCGAATCGGAGCGCAACTCGCCCGGCTCGAACAAGGTCGCGGAGATGATGAACGAGATGGAGAAGAACCAGGTGGACGAGTTGCTCGCCTCGCTGGAGTCCATCAGCACGGCCTCGGTCAAGAAGGTCCGCCCGAAGATCTTCCTCTTCGAGGACATCCTGGCCATGCCGCAGAAGAGCCGGGTCGCGCTTTTCAACGACGTTGCCGGCGATATCATCACCGCGGCGCTCCGCGGCACCCCTATGGAACTGCGCGAGGCAGTCCTGTCGTCGATCGGCGCGCGCCAGCGCCGCATGATCGAATCGGATCTCGCCGTCGGCGACCAGGGCAATCCGCGCGAAGTGGCCATCGCCCGCCGCTCGATCACGCAGGAGGCGATCCGCCTGGCCGCTGCCGGCCAGATTCAGTTGAAAGAGAAGGACGAAAGGGCCGCCGCCGCCTGATGCGGCTTGACTTGCTCGCCTTCAGCAACAAGCGTCCCAGGGATCCGATTCTGAAAAGATTCGGGTCCCTTTTTTGATGGGCCAACGGGTACGGGAGCGGATGCAAGCAGCTCCCACGACCGCTGTCCGGGTGCATTGCGGGAGTAGGATCCATGTCCGACGAGGACAAGGACAGTAAAACAGAAGACCCGTCAGAGAAGAAGCTGCGCGATGCGGCTGAAAAGGGCAATACACCGTTCGCGCGCGAAGTGCCCGTGTTCGCGTCGACCGTCGCAATCTACATCTTCCTGGTCTTCTTCCTGCCCGGCGGCATCATGCGCGTGGCCGAAAGCCTGCGCGATCTCTTCGAACAGCCGGAAGCCTGGGACCTGGAGACCAGCACCGACGTCGTGGCGCTCTTCCGCCATCTCGGCTGGGAGGCCGGCGCGATGCTGCTGCCCGTGCTCGCCATGATGATGCTGTTCGGCATCGCTGCCTCGGTGTTCCAGAACATGCCGAGCCCCGTACTGGAGCGTGTGCGGCCGCAGATGTCGCGGCTTTCGCCCATCAGCGGATTCACCCGGATCTTCGGCAAGCAGGGTTTGGTGGAATTCGGCAAATCCCTGATCAAGGTCGGCGTCGTCTCCGTCGTCGTCGTCCTCGTGCTTTGGGACGACTACTTCGCGACGCTGAACGCCATGTTCAGCGATCCGGCAGCGATCTTTGCGATTCTTGCCAAGGAAGCCAACAAGATCCTGGTCATCGTTCTGTTCGCAACCGCAATCATCGCGGTGATCGATTTCGCCTGGACCCGGCACCACTGGTATTCGGAACTGCGCATGACCAAGCAGGAGGTCAAGGAAGAGCATAAACAGGCGCAGGGCGACCCGATCGTGAAGAGCAGGCTGCGCTCGATCCAGCGCGATCGTGCACGAAAGCGCATGATCGCCGCCGTGCCGCGCGCGACGCTCGTCATCGCCAACCCCACGCACTTCGCCGTCGCGCTACGCTACGTGCGCGAGGAGCAGGATGCGCCGATTGTCGTTGCCAAGGGCCAGGACCTCGTGGCGCTGAAGATTCGCGAGCTTGCAGAGGAGAATGGCATTCCCGTTTTCGAGGATCCACCCCTTGCACGCTCCATGTTTGCGCAAGTCTCGGTAGATAGTGTCATTCCACCGGTGTTCTACAAGGCAGTGGCGGAACTGATTCACCGGGTCTACGCAGCTTCGCCCCAAACGAGACGGGTAAACGAGATCCGATGAGAAAGTGCACCTATTCTGCCCAGCGCGAGAGGATTGTAGCCGAGGCGATCGGCCCTGTTGCATCGGAATTGCGGCTGCTGGACGCGGCCGATCTTGTGTCGCTGCTACGGTTCGAGTGCTACGGAAACCTTGCCGACCTTGTCTCTTCGGCCGCTGAACTCTACTTCCTGCCCGGCACTGTCGTGTTCGGCGCCGGCGGCGACTACAAGCTCGACTGGGGCGGCGAACCGGAAGTGATCCTCGACCTGGAACTGCGCCCGCGCGGATGCACGGTCTATGCCCGCCTGCAACTCGGCAGCGAGCAGGCAGGCGTCGAGATCACGCACGTCGCTTTCGAGAATCCGTCGCACGATCCGGAAGACAACACGCACCTTCTGGCCGAGAGCCTCAAGGACGCACAGTTCCGGCGTTCGAGCTCGCCTTCAGCGCTTAGCCACTAGCCGCAGATCGGGCGCCTGATGGCGCTTCAGCGGATGTAACCCAGGCGGATCGCCTTGGCGATCGCCTGGATCCGGTTGACGGCGTCCAGCTTGGTCGTTGCGGTGCCGAGATAGGCATT
Organism: Mycoplana rhizolycopersici; assembly: GCF_013378445.1. Taxonomy (GTDB): domain Bacteria; phylum Pseudomonadota; class Alphaproteobacteria; order Rhizobiales; family Rhizobiaceae; genus Mycoplana; species Mycoplana rhizolycopersici. The sequence continues at coordinate 327,528 of NZ_JABXYK010000003.1, read as the reverse complement.
CACGGTGTGTACCGACAGGCCGAGCTTGTCGGCGATCGCCTCGCTGATGCAGCCGTCGCCGGCCATTTGCAGGCAGGCGATTTCGCGCTCGTTCAGCGCTTCGGCCGGCTGTATCCGCTTCTCGTCCGCCGCCAGCAGATCAAGCATGAGCTGGCCGGCGCGCATATGCATGTCCAGGACGGTATCACTTGCGACCTCGAGGTGCTCGGCCATGAAGACGACGTAGCCGTTGCCGTTCGAGCCGAGGCGAACCGGGAAAGCCAGTCCGGAGGTGGCCAGGCAACGAACGGGCAGGCACTTCATGAAGGAGAGCAGGTTTGGCGATTGCACGGCGCAGCCCGCGTCCCGCCCCTCCCAGAAGACCGGCAACATCGAGGTATCGAGATGGGCGATCAGGGCCTCGCCATAGGCCTCCACGATCAGCCGCGCTTCGGTGCCGGCATTGGCGGCCCAGCTGCTATAGGTGCAGCTCAACCGACGGGCGGATGGCACTCCCTGGCCGATCAGACGCAGCACCGCGAAATGCTTGGCGCCGATCACCTTCTGCATATGCTGCAGGGTGCCCACGACATCGGTGCAGCGCTTCGTCCGCGAGATCTTGGATATCCGTATTTCCGGCGACTGCGGCGTTTGCTGGGAGAACTCCAATTGCGTTTTCTCCCTCAGACCAGGTTGTTTCGCACCGCCCAGGCGATGGCTTCGGAACGCGTTTTCGTCGCGGTCTTGCGCATCACGCTGGTGATGTAGTTGTTGATGGTGTTGCGGGAGATGCCGAGAATGACGGCGATCTCGTCGCTCGTCTTGCCCTCGGCGATCCAATAAAGGCACTCGATCTCCCGATCGGTCAACTCGGAATCGCGGTCCTGGCGCGCGGACGGCTTGCAGCACAGGCTCGCCAGATAGCCGGTCAGGAGCCCCACGTCGCGCAGGCTCGTCTGCGAAAGGATGAAGTGTTCCGGAAACAGCAGCAGCAGCGTCATTCGAACGCGGCCTACGTTCACGGTGATCGCGCAGTATTCTCGGCTGATGCCGGCGGGGACCGCGATGTCGTCGGCAAGCTGCACGAAGGCCGGTTGCATCAGGCTGCTGCAGCGATCGATCTCGCTCATCCTTGAACTGACGTTACCGATCGCCGCCGCCATATTGCGGACCATGTCGAAGGGCCAGTCAGAGGCGACCACAAAATCGATATCGGTATCGAAAGTCCTGTCGTGCCTGACGAGGAGATAGTGGCTGGCGCTGACGTAACGGGTCAGTGCCCGCAAGCCCGCCGGGAGGCTCGCTCGGTCCGCGCAGCGGCCGAGCTGCTGAAGCAGAAGGTCGCGCGCACTCTTTCGTTCACCGGCCACCGCAGAGAATCCATAGGATTCCCGGAGCGTAACATCCGCCCTGATCGTTTCCATAATAGCCCCCGTTGCCGAATTCGACTGGCGCCTCTCGCTTCCCCTCGCAACAGGCACCGGATAATCGGTAGCGTGTGCGATCAAGCCGCATGGGCGAGATTCACCAAACGAATCAGTCACTAAAGTGTACAGGGCACCGAATCAAAAGCCACAGGCCTCACCTGGGGATTTACTTCCACTCGATTTCATGAATCGATTCGCGCGACTTGCCGAACAGCAACCTATGCGACAACGGACGTGATGTTAAACTTTTGTTAATAATAACATTTTCAGTGTTTGTCCGCATGCGCGGCAATTTCTTGCAGACAGATGTGTACACAGCGCCGCGAAATTCCGTCGATGTCGTGCGGATCACTCGCCATCACATTTTTTTGTCAGTTGCAATTTTAGGGCAAGATTTATGCCTGACGTTACGAGAGTACGACGGGCGATTGAAGAAAACCGTCGCTTTTGAGTCACACCCATTCTTCAAAACGCGACGCGATCTTCTACGCCGGGAGCAGCTGACGGCAGTGCGGAGCGAACAACCATCGGTCGGTGAGACTTCGGGGAAGCAATCGGCATGGGTCGTGGACGGATCCTGCCAAACAAAAATCCCGCCTTTCGGCGGGATTTCACTGATTGCGTAGTGACGGGGATCAGGCTGCGGCCTGGTTTTCCGCCCATTTGCGCAGGATCTTCGCAGCGCGTTCTTCGCTGATCTCGACCATGCGGGCCAGACGCCGCTCCGGCCCTTCCTTGACGCGGCGGTTGAAGACGCTGTCGCTGTCATCGCCGGCGCTGAGCAGGTCGTCGGTACTGTCGAAGCCGAAGTCGGAGCCGAAGCCGTCCATCAATGCGCCACCGCCGGCACCAACGCCGACCGCAGGCGAGAAGTCGGGCAGTTCGAGACCACCTGCGCCAGCTTCCAGGGCATTGTCGTTGGCAGCGCCGGTGACGGAGCGGACGACCGGACGGAAGCCGAACCAGACCACCAGGAAGGCGACGGCGACGAAGGCCAGCGCATTGATGATCGTGGAGAGGTTGCGTGCCAACGTCTCCATCACGCCCGGCCCCGGCACGGCTTCGTCGAGCAACTGGTTGTCGAGGAAGTTCATTGCCGTCAGCGTGACAACGTCGCCCCGATCGGAATTGAGGCCCGCAGCGGAAGTGACGATCTTCTGCATCTCCGCGAGATAGGCATCGATCTTGGCCTGATCGGCACCTTCGCCGACGAGTGCGGCAACCCGGCCCTGATTGACCACGACGGCCACCGACAGACGTTCGACCTGGTAGCTGTTGCGGATGGTAGCTACCGTCTTGCTGTTGATTTCGTAGTTGGTCTGCTCTTCCTTCTTATCAGCCTGATCGCTCGACTGCGGACCGACGCCCGGATCCGGGCCGCCCTGCGGAATGTTCTGTTCGACCGTAGCGGGACGCTGCAACTGGCTCTGGTTGGACTGCTGCGATTCCCGCGTGACGCGGACGGAGCGCTCGACGCGGGATTCCGGATCGTAGACGGTCTCCTGTGTCTGCTGAGAATCAGTGTTCAGGGCCGCCATGACGCTGGCGCGGAAGTTGTCCATGCCGAGGAATGGCGCCAGCGCCTTTTCGATGTTGCGCTCCACGTCTTCCTGGACCGACTGCACGATGTTCAGCGAGCGGTTAAGGGAGTTGTTTTCGGAATCGTCGCCGGAGGCCAGCAGTTGGCCAGCGGAATCGAGGATCGTCACATGCTCCGCTTCCAGCCCGGGAACCGAGGCGGCGACGAGATGGCGAATGGAGGCTGCGGCCTTGCGGCCGGCGGTGCCGCTGGCGCGGATCATGACCGAAGCCGTCGGCGGCTGTTCGGCGCGGCGGAAATTCCCGCGATCCGGCATGACGATATGGACGCGAGCGGCGGCGATGCCGCTGATCTGCTGGATGGTCCGTGCGATCTCGCCTTCGAGGGCGCGTACCCGCGTCACCTCCTGCATGAACGACGTCAGGCCCAGCGAGCCGACATTGTCGAAGAGTTCGTAGCCGGAGTTGGAGCTGCTGGGCAGGCCGCGCTCTGCCAAAAGCAGACGGGCCTTGCCGGTCTGCCCGACAGGCACCTGCAGGCTGGCACCATCGGTTCCGGTCTGGAAATCGACACTGGCCTCGGCCAGTGCGATGCTGATCTGGTGCATGTCAGAGCTTTCGAGCCCGACGTACAGGGTTTCATAGGCGGGCTTGTTGACGAAAATGGCGGCGGCAAGCACCAGGCCGAGCGTGACGACCCCCGCCCCTGCCATGAGCGCCAGCTTCGCCTGCCCGAGCGAAGCCAGATTCTTGCCTATACTCTTTAGTTGATCCAACAGATTCATTCTGTTCCCGCACGAACTTTCCCGGATCACCATTTGGCCAAGAAATGGCAGACCCGCTCAGTTTACATTGCCCAACCCTGGTAAGGCGCCGCAGCCAACGGCCCATCAGCCCCAAGAATTACGCAGATCTAGATGATCCGTTCGGGAAACTAGTCGGTGAAACTTGCGCGAGCGTTTCGCGGGAACAAGGCGCGACGGGACGGCCAGTATCCGGCCCGTCCAGGCTCACAATCTGCTATTTTCTCGACGATTCAAGTGTTTACCAAAATGTGGCGGATCGCCCGGCACTTTCGGGCAAAGCCCGCCGACCCTGCCGCAGCGGGTCGGCTCGACAAGCGACAGCTCGAATCAGAAAGCTTCGAAGTCCCCGGCAGCCTTGTTGATCGGCTGCGAATGTTCCGCGCGCAGGAACGGGCTCGCAAGCGCCTTCTGCATATCGGTGAGCTTGACCAGGTTGAGTGCGGTGGTCACGTCGACCGCCCAGCCCTCCGGCATGTCCGCCGTGACGTGTCCCAGGAACTCTGCAAGTCCCCTGGCCTTCTGGACCGCCAGATCGATCCCCTGCAGGACCATCATCCGCTCGGCGGTGTTCTGACCCGCCTCGGGATGCAGGTCGGCAAGCTGCGGTTCAATGCGCTCGATCAGATAGGCGACGTCGTGCAGTTCGGATACGACGCGCATGAGGACGGCGGGAAGGGCTTCTTCCATGACGGGCGTATTATAGAGATGATCGGACTTCATGGCTTCCCCACTTCCACCGCAGCACGGCCCATCTTCGGACCCGTGCCTGCGGGCACACCCATTGCCAGTATTCGACGCCGCTTGCGGCATCAAAAGAATTCGATCGAGCTTTCAACCGGCTTCGGCGCGATGACCGGTCGCTGTTCCTGAGCCACGGTACGCTGCGCCTCTGCACCGGTCAGAGCATGCTGGCGGGCGCGGCCGCTGGACGGCCAGTACTCGAGCTTGCGTCCATGCTCGCCGCCTGTGCTTTCGCCGACGATCCTGATGCCTTCGTCCATCAGGAACCGGCGCGCAAAGAGGGCGTTCTGTTCCCCGACGTTCGAAAAGCGGGCGATCGTCTTCGCTCCGCCAAAGATCTTCGCCTCTAGCCGGTCGCGCCGCGCCCCCTGCTTCAGCAGGCCGTTGATCAGCAGTTCCATCAGATGCACGCCATAGCGCGTGGCATCCCCGCCCGCAGCCATCGCCTCAACCGAGCCCGGAAGCAGGAAATGGTTCATGCCGCCAACACCCACGACAGGGTCGCGCATGCAGGCTGCCACGCAGGACCCCAGGATCGTCGTCAGCACGACGTCGGGATCGGACACCACCTTGTACTCGCCCTGGATCACATGAACCCGGCGGGCAGCAACATCTGTTGTCATTTCAGGGACCCGAATACGGCTTCGATAGCAGCCTTCATCTTGTCGATGGTGAACGGCTTGGCGAGCACGTTGTTGGCACCGAGGGCTGCCGCCTTCTGCACGAGCGCGCGGTCGCCCTGCGCCGTCAGAATGATGAAGGCCGCCTTCTTGGTCGCCGGATTGGCGCGCACGTGCTGGAGGAAGACCAGCCCGTCCATCTTCGGCATGTTGAAGTCCGAAATGACCAGGTGATGGGGCTGCTGGGTCATGATCTTCATGCCCTGTTCGCCGTCACCTGCCGCAGTAATCTGCTTGAAGCCGAGCTGTTGCAGCGCGTCCCCGAGCAGCAGACGACTGGTGACCTGATCGTCGACGATTAGAACCTTAATTTTCTCAGCGATAGACATTATTCGCTCCCTTCTCTACGGGCGGCAGTGAGCTTCAAGATTTCCTCCCCAATGGACGCCAGCGGGAGCTGGTGCTCCACCGCGCCCAATTCATGCGCCACCCGCGGCATCCCATAGACCACGCAAGTCTTTTCGTTTTGTCCTATGGTGCGGGCACCGGCATGGCGCATCTTCAATAGCCCGGCCGCGCCGTCGCGTCCCATCCCCGTGAGGATGACACCGACGGCATTGCGGCCGGCAAGTTCGGCAACCGAATCAAACAGGACATCGACCGAAGGGCGATGGCCGTTGACCGGGTCTCGATCCAGAAGCCGGCAGCAGGGCGCCGCGACGTTGGCGACCTGCAGATGCCGCTCGCCGCCGGGGGCGAGATAGATCTTGCCGATTTCCAAACGCGCGCCGTCCGTCGCCTCCTCCACCCGCGGCGCGCAGAGGCGGTTCAGGCGCTCGGCGAAGCTCTTGGTGAAGGTGGGCGGCATGTGCTGGGTAATGACGGTCGGCGGGCAGTTGACCGGAAATTTCTGCAGGACCGCGATCAAGGCCTCGACGCCGCCCGTCGAAGCGCCAATCGCCACGATCTTGCGGCCGGAACGGTAGGCACTTGCAGCATTGCCGTTTGCAGCGGCCTGCGAAGCCGCGGCCGGTTCCGACGGCACCGAGCGCCGCTGGGAACGCGCAGCCGCCTTGACCTTCTCGGCGAGGTCGCCGAACGGTCGCGCGTCACCGGGTTGCGGCTTGCCGACGCAATCGAAGGCGCCAATTTCGAGCGCTGCCAGCGTCGCGTCCGCGCCGCGATGCGTCAGGCTCGAAACCATGATGACCGGCATCGGGCGAAGCCGCATGATCTTGTCCAGAAACTCCAGACCGTTCATGTTCGGCATCTCGATGTCGAGCGTGACGACATCGGGGTTCAATTGCTTGATGGCGTTGCGCGCTTCCATCGCGTCGCCCGCCTGGCCGATGACATCGACATCGGGATCGGCATTGAGGACGGCCGTAATCAGGCCGCGCATGGTGGGCGAATCGTCGACGACGAGAACGCGTGCGGGAGTGGTCATGCGCGCCTTCCCTTGCCGGTGTAGCGATAGGTGGTGATGCCGATGTTGTCGAACAGCCCCTTGGATTCGCCGGAAACGCGCTCGGAATGGCCGATATAGAGATGCCCGCCCTCGGCGAGCATGCCGGCAAAGCGCGTCCAGATCTTCATCTGCGTCGGCTCGTCGAAATAGATCACGACGTTGCGGCAGAAGATGATGTCAAAAGGCCCCTTGAACGGCCACTGCGCCATCAGGTTCAGCTCGTTGTAGGTGATCAGCTTCTTGACGCGGTCGTCGACCTGCCACTTCTGTCGACCGTCGACCGTCACCTCGCGGAAGTACTGTTTGCGCATCGCCGGATTGACCGTCTCGAGCGCAGCGGCGTCATAGGCGCCCGCGCGGGCAAGTGCGAGGATCTTCGGATCGATATCGGTCGCGAGGATGCGGAAGTCGTAGTCCGTCGCGTTCGGAAACTGCGAGAGCACCGTCAGCGCGATCGAATAGGGTTCCTGGCCGTCGGAGCATGCCGCCGACCAGATGCGGACGCGACCGCCGGCCTTGGCCCGCGCAATGAGATCCGGCAGCACCTCGTTTCTCAAATGATCGAAGTGATGGTTCTCGCGGAAGAAGCGGGTGAAGTTCGTCGTCAGGTGCGACAGCATTTCCCGGCGCGCCGCGGATCCCGCCGGCGAGGAAACCAGCGTACAGTATTCGCGGAAACCCTTCAGGCCGAGACTGCGGATGTGCTTGGACAGCCGCGAATAGACCAGCGAGGCCTTCGTCTCGTTCAGGTGGATGCCGGCATCGGCATAGATCATCGCGGCGATCTCGGAGAGGTCGCGGCGCGTCAGCGGATATTCTCCGGTCGCCAGGCATTCGTCCGGGTTCAGCCTGGCCTCGAAAGCGGGCATCGTCTTCATGCTGCTTCACTTTCGATCTGCGGGAACAATGCCTCGAGCTCTATCATGCAGATCATGCGTCCCTCGATGGCAAGGATGCCGCGGGCATAGTTCCTGGCCGCCTCGTTGGCGATGTCGGGCGTCGGCTGAACGTTTTCGTCGGTAATGGTGAGGATATCGGAGACCGCATCCACCAGCAGGCCCACGACCTTCTGGCCGACCTGCGCCACGATGATGACGTGGCGAACGGTTGGCTCTGCCGCCTTCAAGCCGAGACGAAGAGACAGGTCGATGATCGGCAGCACAGCGCCGCGCAGGTTTATCACGCCCAGCACATATTGCGGCGCGTGCGGCATCGGCGTTGCGGGGGTCCATCCACGGATCTCCCGCACCGACATGATGTTCACACAGAACTCCTGATCGCCGATGCGGAAAGCGATGAGCTCCCGACCTTCCGACAGTGTCTTGGCTGCGTACGTCATCTGATCAACCGGTCGCTGCGAGGGACATTTCTTGTTTCAGGGGCTGGCCGCGAGAAGCTGCGACGACCGCGTCCACGTCGAGGATGAGCGCAACGCGGCCATCGCCAAGGATGGTGGCGGCGGCGATGCCGGGCACATGGGTATAGTTCGCCTCGAGGCTCTTGATGACGACCTGGCGCTGGCCCTGGATCGCATCGACCATGAGCGCACGCTGCCCGCCGCCTTCCGATTCCACCAGCAGGGCGACACCTTCGACCGGATTTGCCTGCGTGCCGCGGAAATTCAGGATCCGGCCCACGTCCACCAGCGGGCAGAACGAGTTGCGGATGGAGATCAGCCGCTGGCTGGCGCCGAAGGAATGGATGGCGGAAGCCTCCGGCTGCAGCGTCTCGACGATCGCCGTCAGCGGCACGACGAGCGTCTGACCGGCAACCGTGACGACCATGCCGTCGAGGACGGCCAGCGTCAGTGGCAGGCTCATGGTGAAAACGGAGCCCTGGCCCGGCTTCGACGAGATGGTGATGCGGCCGCCGAGCGCCTGGATCGAGCGCTTGACCACATCCATGCCGACGCCGCGGCCGGAAATGTCGGAGATCTTGTCGGCGGTGGAGAAACCGGCGTGGAAGATCAGGTTATCGATTTCCTCGTCGGAGAGGTTGGCGTCCGCGGCGATCAGGTCGTTGTCGATCGCCTTCTGACGGACCTTCTCGCGGTTGATGCCGCCGCCGTCGTCGGCAAGCTCGATCACGATGCGGCCGGAGCGATGCTTTGCCGTCAGTCGGACCGTGCCTTCCGGATTCTTGCCGGCCGCCTCGCGCTTCTCCGGCGATTCCAGGCCATGGTCGACGGCGTTGCGGATCATGTGGGTCAGCGGTTCGGCCAGCTTGTCGATGACCGTCTTGTCGACCTCGGTGTTTTCGCCCTCGGTGAGGAGGCGAACCGACTTTCCGGTCGCATCGGCGATTTCGCGCACGATCCGCGACATGCGCTGGAACACCGGCTTCACCGGCTGCGCGCGGATCGCCATGACCGAGTCCTGGATCTCGCGGGTCAGCTGCTGCAGCTCCTCCAGCCCCATGTTGATGGAGGAGACGCCGTTGTTGTCGTTTTCGATCACGCTCTGGGAGAGCATCGCCTGGTTGATGACGAGCTCGCCGACGAGGTTGATCAGGCGGTCTACACGGTCGAGATCGACGCGGATGGTCGGCGCGGCGGCCGTGGAAGCGGCTGCATTGGCCGCAGCCTGGCTTGCTGCCGGCGAGGCGGCGAGGGCCGCGCGCGCTTCCGCCTTCGGCGCCTCGGCCAATTTGACGACATTGCTCGCGACCTCGACGGCCGCAGCGGGCGCAACCGGCTGCTCAAACACGGGCGGCTCGTCTTCGGCGGGAACGTCGGAGGCATCGTCGAGGATGGAAAGGTCGAACGGCACCGGCTGCATCGGCTGCTCGTCGTCTCCGGCAACGGCTTCCGGCTCGTCCTCGATCGTGCGCACTTCGAGATCGCAGTCCCACTCGGCAAATTCGAAGACGGTCCGCACGCCGTCCTCGCCCTTGTCGGTCGCGATAGAGATCTTCCAGGAGAAATAGGCCTCTTCCGGGTTCATGTCCTGGAGAAGGGGCAACTTGTCCATGTCGCAGCGGATGCTCATCTCGCCAAGGCGGGAGAGATCACGCAGCAGAAGCGTCGCCTCATTGCCTTTCGCATAGAGGTCGCGCTTGGGTACGAACAGCACCTCGCAGGTCGGCACGTAAGGCGCGACAGGCTGTTCCTCGCCGTCGAAATCATCGAAGGAGAAGGGGATCGGCTGGAAACCATCCTCGCTCGTGGCTGCAGTTGCCGGGGTGGGTGCCGCCGGGGCGGGGGCCGACGCCTTCGGAGCCGGGGCAGCCTTGGCCGCGGGTGGCTCGCTGGCTGCCGGCATCTCGCCGTTGGCGAGCGCTTCCAGTTCGCGGATCAGCTGCCTGCTGCGCGCCTCGTCGACGCCGCCGCCGTCGCGCGCGGCATTGGTCAGGTCGGCCAGCACGTCGGCCGACTTGAGCATCACCTTCAGGACGTCCTGGTTCGGCTCGAGCTTGTTGGAACGAACGCAATCAAGCGTGGTCTCGAAAACGTGGGCGAACGATACCAGATCGTCGAGGCCGAAGGCACCGGCCCCGCCCTTGATCGAGTGCACCGCACGGAAAACCGCATTGACGGTTTCCGGGTCGCGATCGCCATCATTCATCTTCAAGAGACCGGATTCCAGTTCTGCGAGTTGCTCCTCGCATTCCTGGAAGAAAATCTCCTTGATTTCGTTCATGTCCATCGGGAAGAACCTCGATTTAAGCGGTCACGCGCTCGATTGCATCGATCAGTTTGGTGGGGTCGAACGGCTTGACGATCCAGCCGGTGGCGCCGGCCTGGCGCGCGCGGTTCTTCTTCTCCGCATCGCTTTCGGTCGTCAGCACGAGGATCGGGATCGCACGGTACTTCTCGTTGCGACGTACCCCTTCGATGAAGCCGAAGCCGTCGAGGCGCGGCATGTTGATGTCGGTGACGATGACGTCCGGATTGGAATGCTCCAGGACCTCGAGACCCTCGATGCCGTCCTCAGCCTGGATCGTCTCGAACCCGGCATTGTTCAACGTCACCAGAAGCATGTTCCGGATCGTCCGTGAATCATCCACGGTAAGCACCTTCTTCTTCATTGCTGAGTCTCCTTGGCCAGCAGGTGTTCAATATCGACGCCGATGAGCTGCATCGTCTTCAAAAAGGGCTCGGACGCCTTGGCAAACGTATAGTTGCGCTTGTCGGCCTCCCAGGTCTTGGCCCCGGCCATGAGGACCTGGGCACAGAGCGTGCCGACGCGCTCGACGGCCGAGGCGTCGATGGTCAGGTCGCTGCCCTTGAGCGCCATCAGCTTGTCGCGAAGAGCGGTCGCCTCGTTGAGATCCAGCACGGGTGCCAGGCTCAGGCTTTTCTGCGCGGCCTTCCTGCTCGCCATCACTGCGCTCCTTGTTTGTTTCTGTCAGCGTTGAGGGAATGGTTCATCGAAACATGTGCCGACCAGCCGACGATCTCGCGTCTGCTGCGGCGGCTGGAAAAATGGTGTCGCGGGCGATCGTGGCGCATGCCTCATCCCCCATAGCCGATGGCGCGGGCGGGCGCCGGAACGGCCATCCGCGAAAGCTCCTGGACGCCCCGCGCCGGGCGCGCGGAAGCGTCGCCTGCCGGAGCCGGCTGGCGGACGTGAAACTTCCGGATCGTCCGGCCCAGTTCGAGGATCACCATCTGTAAATCCTCACCCGAGCGGCCAATGCTGCTCGCAAGCTCGCTGTCGGCGCCGGCCTGGGTGCCGAGCCTGCCGAGTTCGCCGGCGACCGCTTCGAGCCCGGCCATTTCCTCGCCGCTACGCCGCGCAATGCCGGCGATCGCGTCGTTTATTCCGGTGACCTGCTGAACGATGCCGCCGATCGCATCCTGCGTGCGGTTGACGCGGTCCACGCCGGCCTCGACCTGCGCCTTGGTGCCGGTGACGAGTTGCTTGATCTCGCGGGCGGCATCTGCCGATCGCTGCGCCAGTGCACGGACTTCCTGGGCTACGACGGCAAAGCCGCGGCCGCTGTCGCCGGCACGTGCGGCTTCGATGCCCGCGTTCAGCGCCAGGAGATTGGTCTGGAAGGCGATCTCGTCGATCACGCCAATGATCTGGCCGATCTTTTCGGCCGAGGCCTCGATATCGGCCATGGCCGACATCGCTTCGCCGACGATGCGGCCGCTCTGCTCGGCCGAGCTGCGGGTCGATTGCGCCGCGTCCTCCGCCTTGCGCGTCTCGCCAAGATTGGCCTTGAGCCTGCCGGTAATGTCGCCCAGCGTCGAGGCCGTGCCTGCAAGGCTCGCGGATTGTGCGGCTGACCGCTCGGCAAGCTGGTTTGCCTGCGCGGAGAGGGCCTGCGACATCGCGTCGGATGCGTCGCCGCGTTCGGCGGCGGCGGCAAGATGTTGCCCGATGTCTTCAAGCGCGCCGTCGAGCGAACCGGCCAGCTCGCGCCAGCTATCAGGCATCTGCTCGCCGGTCTTGTGGGTGAAATCGAGATTGGCCAGGCTGCGGATGACCTCGCCGAAGGCGGTATCGAGCGCGCCGTGATCGGCCTGGCGCTGTTCGCCCATGGCGCGATGATGGCTGTGGCGCAGCTCGTTGAAACGCAGCGACACGCCGATCTCGGCATCGACCATGGCGACGCGCACGAAGGCGGTGAGGATATCGGAAAGCTCCTTGCGCCGCGGATTGCGCGCGCCGGAAAGCAGTGACTTCGGCCAGTATTCCTCGATGAGGCCGTCGATGACGTGTTCGAGGACGACCGTCTGGCCGGACAGGCGCCAGCGCGGATCGAGGCCCATCTGGCTCTCTGCGTCCGCCAGGACCTTGACGCGCTCGGCATAGAGGCCGTCGAAGCGCGCATCGGTCAGCACGCTCCAGTGCGAGGCGTGAAGGTCATGAAGACGGTCGATCGCGCGCTCGCTCTGGAAGAGGCGCGCAGCGTCCGGATAGGACTGGAAGCGGTGAAAGAGGTCGCGGAGCGCAGTTTCGACGTGCCGCTCCAGCGTCTGGCGGTGATGGCGCAGCACCTCGCCGTGGGACGGTTCGAGGCCAGCGAATCTCAAACGGTCGCGAAGGCTGGCCGCCTGCCCCGTCTGAGTTTGTTCTGCTGGCACTTCCTGCACTTTCCAGTCTCCACGCACGATGCATTTTCCCGGCCAATTGCTGGCCAAGCCGGTGAACAGCCGATGGGAGGATTGCGCGCCCGTTACCTGCAGCCAGCAGGCAAAGTCGCGTAGGCCGGCAGCGACAAGGCAGCCAGGCGCCCATCCACGGGCAGATTCGGTGAAGCTTGATACCGGGTCGAAACCGGTACGGGCGGTACGGCATCATGCCTGAGTGGGAAATGGTGCAAGTTCCCATTCCGACGCGTTGATCCATGTTTATGGTTAATTCCTTGCGTGAAAGTTAATGGCGCCTACCGGATCTGTACTTTGATGGGGCGCCCAGGCCCGGAACCGGAGGCCCCGCGCGGCGATCGGGCCTTGGCCGTTCTCCGGCATCCCTAAGATTCGCTAGGCCGGAAATCGCTATGGCCAATATTTCGCAAGGCAAAGGCAAGCTTCTTCTGCTAGAAGTGCTTTGCAGACAATGATGTCCCTGGAATCGAGCAATGATTGTTCTTTGGTTGAGTGCATTGATCTTGACTGTCGCCACGCTTGCAGCCGTCGCAACGCTCATCGGCATAGATGGCCGGCAGGCCGCAAAAATCCCCGTTATTTTCTGATCCGAACCTGTTCGCACCCCAGAAACAGGGAGACGCCGGCCTTCAGCCGTCGGCGAGGCTGCGCCATTTTCCGGCATAGGTAGCGGCCTTCGCGGGAAGTTCTATTTCCACCGGCCGCAACCGGGGCTTCGGTACCTCATCTGCAGCAAGACACGCGGCGCCGACGCTGGTCCCTGTCGCACTTTCCCCGACCAGCACATCGCGTCCCGTCGCGACCTTCAGCATGGAAAGATAGGGTTCGTTGCCTGCGAAGGGCCCTTCGACGATCGTCGGCCCGTCCGCGCCGATCAACGACAGGCAGGTCGCGGTCATCAGCGCCAGATGAAAGGCAATGACCGCTTGCACTTCCTCGGGCCGAAGCTCGGCGCGATCGACGGTCCAATGCGCCTGCCTGCCGGGATAGGGGCCTGAATCGGATGGTATCGAGGGCAGAAGCATCGCGTCTCGCGAAAGGACGGCAGCAAGCGCCTCCCCGGACACCGGCGCGTTGGTGCCGCCAAGCGAGGAAAAGGCCCGTCCGCCCATGAAGCGCGCTGACGGCACGGGATCGCCCAGCGCATTGACGTTGACCAGGGTATCGCGCCGCTCGTCCAGTTCGGCCGCTCTCGCGCCCATCGCCATGCAGACGACCCAGGTGCCGGTCGAGACCACCGCATAGGGCGACGGCGTCGTCAGCACGTAAGGAAGAAGCGACGCATTCGAATCGTGGATACCGCAATGGACCGGCGTATCGGGGCCAAGCCCCGTGGCCGACGCCACTTCCGGGCGGATCGGCCCGAGCACGTCGGATGCCTTGCGCAGGGGCGGCATCAGGGAGTTCCAGCCCTGTCCCGCAACCAGCGACGAGTATCGGCGCTCGCGCGGCTCCCACAGGTCGGCATGACAGCCGAGCGAGGTGACTTCGCCCGACAGCACGCCCGTGAGCCGGAAGCTCCAGTACTGGGCATACATCAGGATCGCGGCGGTCCGCCCGAAGGCTTCCGGAAACAGACGCGATTGCCAGTAAAGCTGCATGCCGGCGTTCAGGCCCATCGGCAGCTTCGGGGTCCCCGTCTCGAAAAATCGCGGGCGCAGCGCTTCGTACTCGGCCAGCAGTTCCTGCGGGCCACCGTGCTCATAGTCCAGCACCGGCAGGGCGAGGTCGCCATCGGCGTCGACCAGGGCTGCCGTCGCGCCATGCGTTGTGACCGAGATGCGATCGATCCTTCGCTCCGCATTCAGAGCCTTCAGGCTGTCGAGGATGAAGGCCCACAGCCGATCGGTGTCGAAATGCGGATAGGGGAACGCATCTACCACGCCGTTCGGCGTGGTACGCACCGCGATTTCGCGGAAGTTCGTTCCGTCGACAAGCGCGACCTTTGCGTTGGTCTTGCCGATATCGACGACGGCGATGGTTGATGCAGCCATGGTCGGCACGCTCATTCCATGTGGAAGACGGTTCGAAGCGGGACGGCGACCGGCTCGTTGTCCGGTTTCGTCTCCATGACGTCGGCCATGTGCGCCCACCAGCGCTTCATCACCGGATGGTCCGGCAGCCGCTCCATGGTGTGATCGTCGCGACGCCAGAGGACGCCGAACAGCAGGTTCGTCTCCTCGTCGAGATGGATCGAATAGTCCGAGACGCCTGCTTCCCTGAGCAAAGTCTCAAGCTCCGGCCAGATGGCGTCGTGCCGCGCCTTGTATTCCTCGGCCATGCCGGGGTTCAGGCGCATGCGGAAGGCAAATTTTTCCATCGGGACCTCAATGCGCCATGCGGCGCTTCAGCCGGGTATAGAGGATCGGCAGCGCGATGACGGAAATCAGCAAAAGCCCGATGAAGATCGACATGACGATGCCCGGCACGTTGAGCAGGCCGAAGCCGAAGGTGACCATGCCCATGATCAGGGCCGCCAGCACCACCCCGCCGATCGTGCCCGAGCCGCCGAGGATGCTGACGCCGCCGAGCACCACCATCGTCACCACCTCCAGCTCCCAGCCCAGCGCGATCGAGGGGCGGGTCGAACCGAGCCGTGACGTCAGGCAGATCGCGGCGATCCCCGACATCAGTCCGGTCAGCAGGAACAGCGTGAACTTCACCCGCGCCACCCGCACGCCGGAAAAAAGTGCCGCCGTCTGGTTGTTGCCGATCGCATAGACGGCGCGTCCGAAATTCGTCAGGTGCAGCAGTGCCGCATAGAAGAGCGCAAACCCCAAAAACAGGCAGAATTCGAACGAGAACACCCACCAGACATATCCCTGACCGAAATAGGCGAAGCTTGCGGGATAGCTGGTGAAGGCCTGGTCGCCGAGCACGATGAAGGCGATGCCGCGGAACAGGCTCATCGTGCCGATCGTCACGACGATCGAGGGCAGGCCCAGCCGCGTGACCAGAAGACCGTTGATGGCCCCACAGGCAAGCCCGGTCGCCAGGCCGACGGCGACCAAAGCGGGCGTATCGAAGCCCTGGGTCGCAGCATAGCCCATCGCAGTCGAGGTCAGCGCGACGATCGAGGCGACCGAGAGGTCGATCTCGCCGGAGATCACCACCATCGCCATGGCAAAGGCGATCAGTGCCTTCTCGGTGAAGTTGAAGGTGGCGTCCGACAGGTTCCATGGATCGAGGAAATAGGGAGAGGCGAAGGAATTGACCGTAAAGATCAGGATCGCCACCACGACCAGGAGGCTTTCCCAGCTCTTCAGCACGCGCGCGCTGCGCCCCTGCAGGCGGTCGGGAATGTGACGCGTCGTCATCGGTGCCTCGGCCATCAGTGCGCCTCCGCCTTCTTCAGGATAACCCTGCCCTTGCGCCGCTCGGCACGGGCGTTGACGGCGACGGCAATGATGATGACCGTGCCGGATATCGCCATCTGGGCGAAGGGCGAGATGTTGATGACCGGCAGGGCGTTCTTGATCACGCCCAGGAACAGGGCACCGAGCACCGCGCCGGGCACCGAGCCGATGCCGCCGGCGATCGAAATGCCGCCGATCACGCAGGCGGCGATGATGTCGAGCTCGAAGCCGAGCGCGATGTCGACATAGGCGACCGCATAGCGCGAGACCCAGAGATAGCCGGCAAGGCCCGCCAGCGCGCCCGAGAGGCAATAGGCGAGGAAGCGCGTGCGGCCGACATCGATGCCGGTATAGATCGCCGCATGCGGATTGCCGCCGACCGCATAGAAGGCCCGTCCGACCGTAGTGCGCGTCATGACGACGAAGACGATCGCCATGATGGCGATCGAGAACCAGGAGAGTGCCGGGATGCCGAGGAAATCGGCACGCGGCAGCCCTTTGAACACATCGCTCATCTGGTGGGCGTTGATCCACTGGCCGCCGGTGAGCAGGAAGATCGAACCCCGGAAGATCGTCAGCGTACCAAGCGTCACGACGATCGGCGGGATGTTCAGCTTCCATACGAGCAGGCCGTTGATGGAGCCGAGCACAGCGCCGAGCGCCACGACCGCAGCGATGACGAGAGGGATCGGCAAGCCGGGCAAGGCGACGTTGATCAGGCCGGCGACCATGCCGCAAAGCGCCAGGTTCGCCGCCATGGACAGGTCGATGCAGCGGGTCAGGATCACCGCCATCTGGCCGAGCGCCAGGATGATCAGGATCGAGGTATCGTTATAGACGCGGCCGAGATTGGCCGGCTGGATGAAGCCCGGGAAGCGCAGCGTGATCAGCGTGAGCAGCGCCAGGATCGCCACCACCAGCAGGGCCTCGCGGTTCTTCAGGAGCATGTTCATGGCGTGGTCTCCGAAATGCCTGCGGCGGCGCGCACGAGCTTTTCGGCGCTAAGGTCGGCGCGCTCATACTGGCCGACCATCCGGCCCTCGCGCATGACGATGACGCGGTCCGACATGCCCATGATCTCGGGAATTTCCGAAGAGACCATGATGACGCTGAGCCCTTGCGCGGCAAGCTCGCTCATGAAGGCGTGGACGGCGGCCTTGGAGCCGATGTCGATGCCTTTGGTCGGCTCGTCGAGGATGATGACCTTGGGCTTGGTCGCCAGCCACTTGGCGATCACCACCTTCTGCTGATTGCCGCCCGAAAGCGTGCCGACGTCCTGGTCGAGGGCAGCGGCACGCAGGTCGAGGCGCGAGGTATATTCCCGCGCCAGCCGGAACTCTTCCGCCATGCGCAGGAAGCCGGAGCGCGAGGTGCGCGTAAGCGAGGGAAGCGTCACGTTCTGGAAGATCGGCATGCCGATGATCGCGCCTTGCCTTCCCCGCTCCTCCGGCACGTAGACGATGCCGGCCTCGATTGCCTCGGCTGGCGAACGGATCACCATCACCTTGCCATCGAGGCGGACGGCACCGGCGGATGGCCTGGTGATGCCAATCAGCGACTGCATGAATTCCGAGCGTCCGGCGCCGACAAGGCCGTAGAAACCCAGGATTTCGCCGCGGCGCAGCTCGAAGTTGATATCCTCGAACTCGGTCGGGTGCCGGTAGCCGGAAACGGTCAGGACCGGCTCGCCGATCGCGACCTGCTGCTTGGGAAACACCTGGCCGACGTCCCGGCCCACCATCATGCGCACGAGATCGTCCTGGCGCGTGCCGGCAATCAGCCCTTCGCCGACCATGCGGCCATCGCGAAAGACGGTGTAGCGGTCGGCGATACGGAAGATCTCGTCGAACTTGTGGCTGATGAAGAGGATCGCCTTGCCATCCGCCTTGAGGCGGTCGATCAGTTCGTAGAGCTCGTGGATCTCCTTATAGGAGAGCGCGGCGGTCGGCTCGTCCATGATGACGACGCGGGCGTCGATCGAAAGCGCGCGGGCGATCGCGACGAGATGCTTGCTGGCGATGCCGAGGTCGCGCAGGCGAATGGTCGGATCGATGTCGGCGCCGACGCGCGACAGCAGCTGGCGGGCATCGGCGTTGAGTTTCGTCCAGTCGATCAGGCCGAACCGCGTGCGGGGGGCGTGACCGAGGAAAATGTTCTCGGCGACGGAGAGCTCGTCGAAGAGCACGGTCTCCTGATGGATGGCGGTGACGCCGGCCTTGGCGGCGGCACTCGCGGCGGGGAAGTGGACTTCTGCGCCATCGACGCGGATCGTGCCGCCATCCGGCTGGTAGATGCCGGTCAGGATCTTCACCAGCGTCGACTTGCCGGCACCGTTCTCGCCGATCAGCGCCGTGACGGAGCCGGGATAGAGCGACAGGGAAACTTCGGAGAGCGCGTGCACGCCAGGAAAGGATTTCGAGATCCCTTCCAGCGCGATCGCCGGCTTCATCCGAGATGTGGTGGTATCCTGCAGCAAAGGCTTCATCCGTTGGGTTGACTTGCGCCTGGAAATCCGAAGCGTCGCATTCTGTAAGCTTGCCCCTCACCCTAACCCTTTCCCCGCAAGCAGGGAGAGGTGACACGGCCGCATATGCCGCGCCGCTGGCGGACGACACCTCGTCCCGCGTGTCCTTCTCCCCGTTTACGGGGAGAAGGTGGCCGGCAGGCCGGATGAGGGGCAGTTCAAGCCATAGGCCCGACACAATTCCGGGCCGATAGTCGCTCAAGATCAGAAGATCTTGGCGAATTCCTCGACGTTCGAGGCGTCGTAGACGAAGGGATCGGCCATCGCGCCTTCGTTGTTGTCGCCGAGCTTGAGCTTGCCCATGCGGCCCATGCTCAGTTCCGCGCCGGGCTTGGCTTCGGCACCGTTAATCAGGTCGTTGGCGAGCATGGTGGCGGAATAGCCGAGGTCGATCGGGTTCCAGATCGCAAACGACTTGGAAGCGCCGGACTTGACGTGGCCCGCCATTTCGGAGGGAAGGCCGAGGCCGGTGACGTTGATCTGGCCGATCTTGCCGGCGTCGGCAACGGCCTGGGCTGCGGCAACGATACCGACCGAGGTCGGCGCGATGATCGCCTTCAGGTCCGGATGGGACTGAATGAGACCCTGCGTCTCGCGGTAGGACTTGTCGGCAAGGTCGTCGCCATAGACGGTGGTGACGATGTTGACGCCCGGATAGTTCGGCAGGACCGTCTTCATCTCCTCGATCCAGACGTTCTGGTTGGTCGAGGTCGCGGTGGCCGAGAGGATCGCCACGTCACCCTTGCCCTCGGGGAGGTTGTCGGCGGCCATCTTGACGCACATGTTGCCGATCAGCGCGCTCGACGACGGGTTCAGGTGCAACTGGCGCCCCTCCGGCGCCACGCCGGAATCCCACGAGATCACCTTGATGCCGCGGTCCATCGCCTTCTTCAAGGCGGGCACCAGCGCGTCGGTGTCGTTGGCCGAAACCGCGATCGCGTCGACCTTCTGGGCGATCAGCGAGTTGATCACCTCGATCTGTCCCTCCGCCGTCGTGGTCGTCGGGCCGGTGTAGATCACTTCGACGCCGCCGATTTCCTTGGCGGCCTCTTGCGCGCCCTTGTTTGCGGCCTCGAAGAAGCCGATGCCGAGCGCCTTGACCACCAGCGCGATCTTCTTGTCCGCCGCATTGGCGACGTTTGCGACGAGCGCCGTCGATACGGCCGCTGCCACGAGCAATGCCTTCCAGATCTTCATGTCCTAGTCCTCCCTGACTGGTTCGTTCCCCTCCCCCGCGTGCCTCACGCCTGCGACGGAGCATTCTCCACCGGGGCAGCCGCCTGAACGTCTGCGACGATCAGGCCGACGCCGGCATTCTCCAGCATCGCGGCTTCCCTGTCCTCGATGCCTGAATCCGTAATCACCGTTGCGATGCGCTTCAGGCCACACAGGATGAGGCTGGAACGCTTCCTGAATTTCGACGAATCTACCAGAACGACGAGGTCATCGGCCTGATCGATCAACTTCTGCTCGGCCTGGATCAGCAGCGGATCGGCCTCCATCAGTCCGAGCGGTCCGAGCCCCTGCGCGCCCATGAACATGCGGCGCGCATAGAAATTGCGCGTCACGTCGTTCTCGAATGGGCTCAGGATGATGTTCTGTTCGCGGTAGATCGTGCCGCCGGACAGCATCACTGTGTTCTTGGAGTGCTTGAGAAGGTGTTCTGCAATCGGAAACGAGTTGGTGAACACCTGCATGCGCCGGTTCGTCAGGAAGTGCACCATCTGAAACGTCGTCGTGCCGCCATTGATGATGATCGGCTCGCCGTCCTGGCAAAGCGCCACCGCCTCCTTGGCGATCGCCTGCTTCTGCCGGGTATGCAGCGTTTCGTTGACGCTGAACGGACGGCCGGCAAGACCGACGAACTGCGGCGGATTGATCGCCTCCGCACCGCCGCGCACACGGCGCAGCCGCTTCTGCACATGCAGGGCCGCAATATCCCGCCTGATCGTCGCCTCGGAGCTGTCCGTCAGGTCCACAAGTTCGAGCACCGTGATGACAGGCTTTTCCTGGACGGCCGACAGGATGATGCGGTGTCTTTCCTTCTCGTGCATGGCTCCTCCCTGATGACCGTATGCTTCCATCACGATCGCGCATTGTCAATCACAATCGGTCATAATTTTTCATTGTGCAGCGCAATATGACTGTTTTTGATCGTTTATGATTGACACGATCGCGGCTTCCATGAGATTTGAAAGGCGAAGTGGAGGTGCGGCCGATGGGTCGCGCGATAGAAGACCGGGAGGAAATACCGATGCTCGACACACAGGCGAACGGGCAACATGGATCGCGCCTTGCCAATCTCTGGGACGAGGCGAAGGCGGCGGGAATGAGCGAACCCGAACGTCTTCTCTATCGCTCCAATCTGCTCGGTTCCGACAAGCGGATCACCAATTACGGCGGCGGCAACACGTCGGCCAAGGTCATGGAGAGCGATCCGCTCGGCGGCGGAAACGTCGAAGTGCTTTGGGTCAAGGGCTCCGGCGGCGATGTCGGCACAATCAAGATGGACGGCTTCGCCACGCTCTACATGGACAAGCTGCAGGCGTTGAAGGGACTTTACCGCGGGGTCGAGCATGAGGACGAGATGGTGGGCTACCTCCCCCACTGCACCTTCAACCTCAATCCGCGCGCCGCTTCGATCGATACGCCGCTCCATGCCTATGTGCCGCGCGTCCATGTCGACCACATGCACCCCGACGCGATCATCGCGATCGCCGCGTCGGAGAACAGCCGCGACCTGACGCGGCAGATCTTCGGCGACGATATTGGCTGGCTGCCCTGGAAACGCCCCGGATACGAGCTGGGTCTGTGGCTGGAAAAGTTCTGCAAGGAAAATCCCAAGGCACGCGGCGTCGTGCTGGAGAGCCACGGCCTCTTCACCTGGGCCGACACGGCGAAGGAATGCTACGAGACGACGGTCGAGATCATCAACAAGGCGATCGCCTGGTTCGAGGCGAACAACACCGTTCCGGCCTTCGGGGGCGCCGTCAAGCCGGTGCTTGCCGCCGACGAACGGCGTGCGGTTGCGCAGAAGCTGATGCCTGTCATCCGCGGGCTGATCGGCGCCGACGAAAGCAAGGTCGGGCACTTTGACGACAGCCAGGCCGTGCTCGACTTCGTGACGTCGAAGGACCTCGCACCGCTCGCAGCGCTCGGCACCAGCTGCCCGGACCATTTCCTGCGAACCAAGATCCGCCCGCTGGTGGTCGATTTCGATCCTGCCGCGGCGGGCGTGGAAAAGACCCTTGCCGGACTGCCTGATGCGATCGTCGCCTACCGGGCCGACTATGCCGGCTACTATGAGCGCTGCAAGCGGAGCAACAGCCCGGCGATGCGCGACCCGAATGCGGTGGTCTATCTCGTCCCCGGCGTCGGCATGATCACCTTTGCCAAGGACAAGGCGACGGCACGCATCTCGGCGGAGTTCTATGTCAACGCCATCAACGTCATGCGCGGTGCGGCGGGCGTGTCCACCTATGTCGGCCTGCCCGAGCAGGAGGCTTTCGACATCGAGTACTGGCTGCTCGAGGAAGCGAAGCTGCAGCGCATGCCGAAGCCGAAGAGCCTGGCGGGCCGCATCGCCCTCGTGACCGGCGGTGCCGGCGGCATCGGCAAGGCAACGGCAAACCGGCTGATGGCCGAGGGCGCCTGCGTGGTGCTGGCCGATATCGACGAGGAGGCGCTTTCGGCAGCCCAGGCCGAACTTGCAGGACGCTACGGAAAAGACGTCGTCCGGTCGGTGGCCATGAACGTCACCGACGAGGCGCAGGTGCAAAAGAGCTTCGCCGATACGCTCACCGAATTCGGCGGCCTCGACATCCTGGTCTCCAATGCGGGCCTTGCATCGTCAGCCCCGATAGAGGAGACGACGCTTTCGCTGTGGAACAAGAACATCGACATTCTCGCGACCGGCTATTTCCTCGTGTCGCGCGAAGCCTTTCGGATCTTCCGCAGACAGAAGGCCGGCGGCAACGTCGTCTTCGTCGCCTCGAAGAACGGGCTCGCCGCCTCGCCCGGCGCCTCTGCCTATTGCACCGCAAAGGCCGCCGAGATCCATCTGGCCCGCTGCCTGGCGCTTGAGGGGGCCTCCGAGCAGATCCGCGTCAACGTCGTCAATCCGGACGCGGTGCTGCGCGGCTCGAAGATCTGGACAGGCGAGTGGAAGGAACAGCGCGCCGCCACCTACAAGACCGACGACCTTGAGGCGCACTACCGCGAGCGCTCGATGCTCAAGCGCAGCGTGTTCCCCGAGGACATCGCCGAGGCGATCTACTTCCTCGCCTCCGACATGTCGGCCAAGTCCACCGGCAACATCATCAATGTCGACGCCGGCAACGCGCAGTCCTTCACGCGGTAAGAAGCGAGCGGGCAGCCTTCTTGCGCCCCGTCGAGGACGGCTGCCGCGGCGCGAACGGGACACTGAAACACAGGTTCTGGGAGGAACCGCGATGAACATGATTTCAAGGGACGTGATCGCAGCCGAGAACGCAAGGCGTGAAGGCGCGCTGAAAAGCGATTACGCCCATCTCGGCGAGCAGCTGGCCCGCCGCGGCATCGATATCGATGCGGTCAAGCGGAAGGTCGCCGCCTACGCCGTCGCCGTGCCCTCCTGGGGCGTGGGCACCGGTGGCACGCGCTTTGCGCGCTTCCCGGGTGCCGGCGAGCCGCGCAACATCTTCGACAAGCTGGAAGACTGCGCCGTCATCCACGAACTGACGCGTGCGACGCCGACCGTGTCGCTACACATCCCCTGGGACAAGGTCTCCGATCTCGGCGCGCTGAAGGAAAAGGGTGCGGCGCTCGGGTTAGGCTTCGACGCCATGAACTCCAACACCTTTTCCGACGCGCCGGGCCAGGAGCATTCCTACAAGTTCGGCTCGCTCTCCCATGCCGACGCGGCCACCCGCCGGCAGGCGGTCGAACACAATGTCGAGTGCATCGAGATCGGCCGCAAGCTCGGTTCCAAGGCGCTCACCGTATGGATCGGCGACGGCACGAACTTTCCCGGGCAGGCGGACTTCACGCGCAGCTTCGAGCGCTATTTGGAGGCGATGAAGGCGATCTACCGGCACCTGCCCGACGACTGGCGGATCTTTTCCGAGCACAAGATGTTCGAGCCGGCCTTCTATTCCACCGTCGTGCAGGATTGGGGTACGAACTACCTGATCGCCAAGGAACTGGGCGAGAAAGCCTATTGCCTCGTCGATCTCGGCCACCATGCGCCGAACGTGAACATCGAGATGATCGTCGCCCGGCTGATCCAGTTCGGCAAGCTCGGCGGCTTCCACTTCAACGATTCCAAGTATGGCGACGACGACCTCGACACCGGTTCGATCGATCCCTACCGGTTGTTCCTCGTCTTCAACGAGCTCGTGAATGCCGAGGAGCGCAAGGCCGAAGGCTTTGCGCCGGCGCATATGCTCGACCAGAGCCACAACGTCACCGATCCGATCGAAAGCCTGATGCGCAGCGCCACTGAAGTCTGCCGCGCCTATGCGCAGGGGCTGATCGTCGACCGCGAGGCACTTGCCGGCTATCAGGATGACAACGATGCGCTGATGGCATCGGAGACGCTGAAGGCCGCGTTCCGCACCGATGTCGAGCCGATCCTGGCAATGGCCCGCCAGGAAGCCGGCGGCGCGATCGATCCCGTCGCAGCCTATCGGGCGGCTGGCTACCGGACGAAGGTAGCGAATGAGCGGCCGGCGGTCGTCGGAGGTGGCGGCGGGATCGTTTGAGTTTTCTCTTCCCCCTGCAGAGAGAAGAGAATTGAGACTGCCGAGCCCCGCCAAGGGCAGAGCAGAGCGGCAACGCTTGCGCCTCGTGCCCCTCATCCGGCTGCCGCCACCTTCTCCCCGCAAGCGGGGAGGAGGAAAATGCCGCAAAGCCGCGTCTGGTCAGTGAGGTGATCTGCGCGCGGCTGCCGTAAACCGATGACGTGCGCCTCTTGCGCCCTTCTCCCCGCCTGCGGGGAGAAGGTGCCGGCAGGCGGATGAGGGACCGATACTGCCTTCGAGTGCTAACGCGGATGCCCTACACCTTCACCGGCAGCTCGACGAAATCCTCCGTACCGAAGAACTTCAGGTAGCGCTGCACCTCGGCGGGCTCGCCGGTGGCTTTCTGCGGATTGTCGGAAAGCTTCACGGCGGGGCGGCCGCCGGCATCGCTGACCTTGCAGACCACCGAGATCGGATCGAGGCCGCGGAAGGGATGCGGGGCGCAGCCAACGAAATCGTTCGTCAGGTTCGTGCCCCAGCCGAAGCTCATGCGCACGCGGCCCTTGAAATGCTCGTAGGTCTCGATGATCGTATTGACGTCGAGGCCGTCTGAGAAGATCAGAAGCTTCTCGCGCGGATCCCGGCCCTTTTCCTTCCACCAGGCAATGATCTTCTCGCCGCCCTCGATCGGCGGGGCGCTGTCGGGCCGGAAGCCGGTCCAGTCGGCCACCCAGTCGGGCGCGTGCTTCAGGAATGCCGCGGTGCCGAATGCGTCGGGCAGGACGATCAGCAGGTTGCCGCCGTAGAGCCGGTTCCAGTCCTGCAGCACCTTGTAGGGGGCTTCGGCCAGTTCCGCGTCGTTGGCCGCCAGCGCGGCTGCGACCATCGGCAGCTCATGGGCGTTGGTGCCCAGTGCCTCGAGATCCGTATCCATCGCCAGAAGCACGTTGCTCGTACCCGAGAACGAAGGGCCTATGCCTTCCTTCAGCGCCTCGACGCACCAGCGCTGCCATAGGAAGGAATGACGCCGGCGCGTGCCGAAGTCGGAAATGCGAAGCTCCGGATGCTGGCGCAAAAGCTCCACCTTCGACCACATCTTCGCCTTCGCCCGCGCATAGAGGACGTCGAGCGCGAACTGGCCCATGCCGCGCATGGCCGAACGCGAGCGCAGCTCGTTGATGATCGCAAGTGCGGGAATCTCCCACATCGTCGTGTGCGACCACAGGCCCTCGAAGGTCAGTTCGTACTGCCCGTCCCTGCGTGACAGGTGGTACTCCGGCAACTGGAAGTCGGCGAGCCAGGCCAGGAATTCGGGCGCGAAGATCTGCTTCTTGCCATAGAAGGTATTGCCGGCGAGCCAGATCATCTCCTTCTTGGTGAAGCGCAGCGTGCGCGCGAAGTCCAGCTGGTCGCGCAACTCCTGCTCGTCGATGTCGTCGGCGAGACGCACGCTTTTCGTGCGGTTGATCAGCGAGAACGTGGCGTTGACGTCCGGATAGAGCTTCCAGATCATCTGTAGCATCAGCAGCTTGTAGAAGTCCGTGTCGAGCAGGCTGCGCACGATCGGATCGAGCTTCCAGGCGTTGTCGTACACGCGACGGGCAATATCCGTCTTGGTCATGAATCGCACCTCGCTGCGCTGCTTGCCGCCCGTGCCATCCCCTGCAGCGGAAAGACGAAAGGCGAATGAGGGTTGCGCGCACCATCACTGACGCACTCATTGCATGCCTCCCGCCCGCCTAGCAAGACATTGCGATGCCGCAGGCGGACGCAGCCCTGGAAAGATAAGCTCTTGTAAACTCATCGTCTTCAATCAATGCTAGCAGATGTTGATCAACCCTCGCTCCGGAGGCGCTCCATGGGCATCGAAAGCATCATCGTCTTTCTCATCGTCGGCGCGATCGCAGGCTGGCTCGCCGGCCTCATCGTGTCCGGCTTCGGCTTCGGCCTGATCGGCAACATGGTCGTCGGTATCGTCGGCGCCTTCATAGCCGGATACCTGTTTCCGGCGCTTGGCATCAGCCTGGGCACCGGCGTCGTGGCGGCGATCATCCACGCGACGATCGGCGCCGTCATTCTCCTGGTCCTGATCAAGATCGTCAAACGCGCGTAACGGGCGGCCTGGCCGCCGTCGAAGGGCGATCCGTCGAGGCAAACGGCGCGGGGATCGCCCGCCTTCGCCAAAGCCGCACACGTTTGAAGGCGACACTGCGGCCGCAGGGACCGTGGCTGCAGCCCGCGGCTGTCAGGCGCAGCATGAAAATTCATAAAGCAAATACAAAACGCCATGATGCGTGCTGAGAGCACGTCAGGGGGAGCACGCCGCCTCAAATTCTGCGATGACATCGGGTTCATTGTCATCACGGAGAACAGCGTCGGCGCCAACGAGGTCGGGGTCGAGTTCAGCGGCTTCCTTTGTGAACGACGAAATGAAGAAGGCTTTTTCACCTTCCCAAACTTCCCGCCCATCGATCAACGCATAACACGGCCGCGCCGATTCAAAATCTGCCTGCAGTTCATCGAGCGTTGGCTGCGTTGTCGCGACCACGAATGCAGCGGCGACCAAAACCGGCGTCATTGATTTCGTCTCCGTTGGCTGAAGGCGATAAAAGCAGATTCATCATCCCAGGTCGACATCGCAAACCGAATATACATACCCGCTTAAGGATCGCGTGCAGACATAGCCAATATGATGGCGGAAACCATGGAGGGCTTCGAGGCCGAGGTGAACAGAAGGAAAAGCAAAGCCGTCCAGAAAACGCGAAAGAGCGTCTTGAAAGCGGAATTCTTCAAAGAAGAAGAGGACCTAAAACTTGAAGGAAAACCAATCTGTTGTGAATGGTGCCCGGAGGCGGATTTGAACCACCGACACGCGGATTTTCAATCCGCTGCTCTACCAACTGAGCTATCCGGGCATCCTTGCCAGCTTCCTGTCGAAGCCGCGGGGCGTTTGGTTTCGCCCCGGAAGCGAGCGGGGTTATAGCATCTTGCTCGACGGTGTCCAGCCCCCAAGGGATATTTTCGGAGGAAAAAACGAAGGCCGGCAAACGACTGAAATAGTTGACGTTTCGGCTGGCACGATCGCGTCGGCGATCAATCGTCGTCGCCAGCCTTGGCCTCGTCGTCGCTGACGGGGATGGCGTAGGAGCCGGAAAGCCAGCGGTTCAGGTCGATGTCGCGGCAACGTTGCGAGCAGAAGGGATAATGTTCACGCGCAGACGGCTTGCCGCATTCGGGGCAGGGCCTCATCTTGCGCAGCGGCTCGACCTTGGCGGCCGGCTTGTTGTCACCATCGGGCATGGCTCAGACCTCGGCCCAGCGGCGGTGCACGTCGTAGCCCTCGCCGGAAAGGAGAGACAGCGTCTCCTGCAGCGGCAGACCGACGACATTGGTGTAGGAACCTGCGAGCTTGACGACGAAGCTGCCGGCGATCCCCTGGATGCCGTAGCCGCCCGCCTTGCCGCGCCATTGGCCGGAGGCGAGGTAGCTCTCGATATCGAGACCGGAAAGACGCTTGAAGCGCACCTTGGTATCGACGATGCGCTGGCGCACCTTCCTGTCAGGCGTGATCAGGCAAACGCCGGTAAAGACCCGGTGACTGCGGCCCGACAGCAGGTGCAGCGCGCTCGACGCCTCGTCCACCATCTCGCACTTCGGAACGATGCGGCGCCCCACCGCCACCACCGTGTCGGCGGCGAGGATGTAGCTGCCCTCGGCTGACGGGTCACCCTTGATCGCGGCAAGTGCTGCTTCCGCCTTGTCGGTACACAGGCGCCGTGCAAGCGAGCGCGGATGCTCGGCCTTCTTCGGGGTCTCGTCGATGTCCATCGGCATCAGCCGGTCCGGCTCGATGCCCATCTGCGCCAGAAGCTCGACACGGCGCGGCGAGCCGGATGCCAGGATGAGCTTGTTTGCGAATGCCATGAGACCTCGAGAGAGCCGGCGCGCGGCGCAAAAAGGAAGATCGCTTACTTGAAGCGGTAGGTGATGCGGCCCTTGGTCAGGTCGTATGGCGTCATTTCGACGAGGACCTTGTCGCCGGCGAGAACGCGAATGCGGTTCTTGCGCATGCGGCCGGCCGTGTGCGCGATGATCTCGTGCTCGTTTTCGAGCTTCACGCGGAAGGTGGCGTTCGGCAGCAGTTCCGTTACGACACCGGGGAATTCAAGGACTTCTTCTTTTGCCATATTGTGGTGATGATCCCAAGTTGAGGGGCTGCAGGATGCCTGCCCCTCGAATTTTCGCGGAAACTACACAATAGAGGGTGTTTTGTGAACACCAATGATCAGGCTTTCTTCATTTGCCGCTTTCCGGCCGTTTCCGCCTCAGGACGAGACGGCGAGGCCGCGGCCGAAACGGCGCTCAATCAGCGTTTCCAGATGGTTTCTGACCTCTCGGTAGGCCGAAAGGATCTGTTCGCGCGTCCCCGACGCGACGGTCGGATCGGGCGTCGGCCAGTAGACGACTTCGACCGCGCTGGAGCGCGTCAGCTCCAGCGCCGCGTGGTGGGCTTCCGGCGCAAGCGTTACGATCAGGTCGAAGTAGTCGTCCTCCAGTTCCTCGAGCGTGCGCGGAGCATGATGGGCGACCGACAGCCCCACCTCCTCCAGCACCGCGTCGACGAAGGGATCGCGCTCGCCGGGCCGGATGCCCGCCGAGGCGACATAGATGCCCGTCGGCAGCAGGCTGCGGGCGAGCGCTTCGGCCATCGGCGAGCGCACGGCGTTCATCCGGCACATGAAAAGCACCGAACGGGGGCTGCGCTCCATGAGTTTCCCCTTACCTGGGACCTGCCCCTCACCTGGCGCCCCGGTCACCATCCCCGTTACCCGCGCCAATAGAGCACGCAGACCAGCGTGAAGAGACGGCGCGCGGTGTCGAAATCCAGCCTGATCTTGCCGGACAGGCGATCCATCAGCGTCTGTGAACCGTCATTGTGGATGCCGCGCCGGCCCATGTCGATCGCCTCGATCTGGCTTGGGGTGGCGGAGCGGATCGCCTGGTAGTAGCTCTCGCAGATCAGGAAGTAGTCCTTGACGATCCGGCGAAACGGCGTCAGCGAGAGGATATGCGTGGCGACCGGCGCATCATCCTGCGTGGATATGGCGAAGATCAGCTTCGAATCCAGAAGCGACAGCTTCAGCCGGTAGGGACCGCCGGAGTGCCCCACCGGCTCGAAGACGTTTTCCTCGATCAGGTCGAAGATGGCCACCGCCCGCTCATGCTCGACATCCGGCGTGGCGCGGCCGATCGTCTCGTCCAGCACCACGTCGCAGAGGCGAAAGGCGGGCATCCTGGTCATCCCGTCATCACCCCCCCGGATTGAGGCGGATGGCGACCGAGCGCGCATGCGCGCCCAGCCCCTCGGCCTCGGCAAGGGTGACGGCCGCCGGCCCCAGCTTTCGCAGCTGATCGGGGCCAAGCCGCAGGATCGAGGTACGTTTCATGTAGTCGAGCACGGACAGCCCAGACGAAAAGCGCGCCGAGCGCGCGGTCGGCAGGACATGGTTGGAGCCGCCGACATAATCGCCGATCACTTCCGGCGTGTGCCGGCCAACGAAAATGGCGCCGGCATTGCGGATCGCGGAAACGAAGCTCTCCGCATCGGCCGTTGCGATCTCAACATGTTCGGCCGCGATGCGGTTTGCCAGCGGAACCGCGTCCGTCAGCCGGGGGGCCAGTATGATCGCCCCGAAATCGCGCCAGCTCGCCTCCGCCGTCTCCGCCCGCTCCAGCGTCTTCAGCTGCCGCGAGACGGCGATCTCGACGGCATCGGCAAGGGCCGGACTGTCGGTAATCAGGATCGATTGCGCGCCGCGGTCATGCTCGGCCTGCGCCAAGAGATCGGCGGCCAGCCAGTCGGGGTCGTTCTCGCCGTCGGCGATCACCAGAACCTCCGAGGGGCCGGCGATCATATCGATGCCGACCGTGCCGAAGACCTGGCGCTTGGCGGCGGCGACGAAGGCGTTGCCGGGGCCGGTGATCTTCGCCACCGGCGCAATCGTCCCGGTGCCGTAGGCAAGGGCTGCGACAGCCTGGGCGCCGCCGATGCGATAGATCTCGTCGACGCCGGCGATCCGGGCGGCGGCAAGCACTGCGGGATTGATGGCACCGTCCTTTGCCGGCACGACCATGACGATGCGCGCAACGCCTGCGACCTTGGCCGGGACGGCGTTCATGAGCACCGAGCTCGGATAGCTGGCCGTGCCGCCGGGCACATACAGGCCAACGGCGTCGATCGCAGTCCAGCGCGAACCGAGCCCGACGCCGATATCGTCCTCGTAGATGTCATCCTTCGGCAACTGGCGGGCGTGGTGCTTCTCGATCCGCGCGGCTGCCAGTTCGAGAGCTGCAACCACCTCTGCGGGCGTCTGCCGATAGGCGGCCTCGATCTCGTCGGCACCGACGCGCATCGAGACCTTGTCGAAGTCCAGCCCGTCGAAACGACGCGTATAGGCGGCAAGCGCCCCGTCACCATTTTCGCGCACATCGTCGATGATGGCGCGAACGGTCGCGTTCACGTCCTCCGAAACCTCGCGCTTCGTGGTCAGGAAGGCGGCGAACCGCGTTTCGAAGTCCTCGTCGCGAAAATCAAGCCTGATCGCCACTTGTCATATGTCCTGTCGTCTGGCGGTAGGTTCCGCCTTGCCATGCCCGAGAGAAAGATCCTCGACGCGCGACATGCCTTAGCCCGCCGGATGGCGCGGCTTCAAGCTGGTTTCCCATGCTCCGCCGGTATCTGCAAGCTGGCATTCGATGCATTCGACGTCGAGCGCAAACTGCGCATCGCCGGACATGACGAGTTCGACCGTCCCTTCCGGCCCTTCCCCCTGTGGCGTGAAGCGGATCGCCAGCAGCGAAAGCACGGCGTCGCGATCGTTCCTGTCGATGCCGATCGAACGCACCGCCCGCGCCCGCTTGAAGGCGATCATCGCGCGACGGCGTTCGAAACCCTTCGCCCCCCTGCCGGCCTTTTCCCAGACGAAACGGTTGAGGGCGAGGGAGAAAACCCCATGCCGGGCGTCCCAGCTGACATCCTCCGCCTTGAACACCGCATCCTGCAGATGGGCGGAAACGATCGAGAGGTCGTCCGCATCGAGCGCAAGCAGCTTCAGACTGTCCATAATGCTCCTTTTCGGCGACCTGTGCGGCCGCGCCTTGTACACCACCGCCCACGCCTCAAACCGCCGTTCCGTCGCCGGAGCGGCGCACGAAGCATGCGGCATGAAGGATGTGGGCCGACTGTTGTCTCAGGAGATAGGACGGCACGCCGGCAAGCGCAACTGCCGGCCCGCCGGCTCACGGCACGACGGGCGGCAGCACGCAGCCTGAATCGTCACTCGCTGACGCGCTCGACCAATGCGCCGCAACGGGTCAGCTTCTCTTCCAGCCGCTCGAAGCCACGGTCGAGATGGTAGACGCGGGACACCATGGTCTCGCCTTCGGCCGCAAGGCCCGCAATGACGAGCGAGACGGAAGCACGCAGGTCCGTCGCCATGACCGGTGCGCCGCGCAGCCGCTCGACACCCTCGATCTTGGCCGTCTGGCCGGAGAGCGAGATCTTGGCGCCAAGCCGGGCAAGTTCCTGCACGTGCATGAAACGGTTTTCGAAGATCGTTTCGGTGATGTGCGAAACGCCGGACGACTTCGTCATCAGTCCCATGAACTGGGCCTGGAGATCGGTCGGGAAGCCGGGATAGGGATCGGTGACGATGTCGACCGGCTTGATGCCGGCGCCGTTACGCACGACGCGGATGCCGCTTTCGGTGGCAGTGATTTCGGCGCCGGCGCGGCGGATCGCCTCCAGAGCGGTGTCGAGCAGGCGCACATCGGTGCCTTCGAGCACGACGTCGCCGCCGGTCATGGCGACCGCCATGGCATAGGTGCCGGTCTCGATGCGGTCGGGAAGGACACGGTGACGGGCGCCCGAAAGCGAAGGGACGCCCTCGATGGCGATCGTGCTCGTGCCGGCGCCGGTGATCTTCGCGCCCATGGCGTTCAGGCACTTGGCCAGGTCCTGCACCTCCGGCTCGCGGGCCGCGTTGCCGATGACCGTGGTGCCGCGCGCAAGCGTCGCCGCCATCATCATCACATGCGTCGCACCGACTGAAACCTTCGGGAAGGTGTAGCGGGCGCCGATCAGGCCGCCGTCGGGCGCGGTCGCCTCGACATAGCCGCCGTCAATCTCGATCTTGGCGCCCAGCGCCGCCAGCCCCTCGATGAAGAGATCGACAGGACGCGTGCCGATGGCGCATCCGCCGGGCAGCGATACCTTCGCCCTGCCCTCGCGGGCGAGAAGCGGACCGATAACCCAGAAGCTTGCGCGCATCCGCGAGACCAGCTCGTAGGGAGCGGTGGTATCGACGATGTTGCGCGAGGTGAAGTGGATGGTGCGCGAATAGCCCTCGCTCTGGCGCTCGCGGCGGCCGTTCACCGAGATGTCGGCGCCATGGTTGCCGAGGATGCGGATCAGTTGCTCCACGTCGGCGAGATGCGGCACGTTTTCCAGCGTCAGCGTATCGTCCGTCAGGAGCGAGGCGATCATCAGCGGCAGGGCTGCGTTCTTGGCGCCGGAAATGGGAATCACGCCCCTGAGCTCGTTTCCGCCTACAATCCTGATACGATCCATGTGTACCTACGGGACTGCGCCCGCCTTTCTCAAACAACCGGCTCTCGGGAGATGGGCCTCCTTAGAGCATTGCAACGCAAAAATGAAGCCTCCCGCGCCGTGTGAGCCTTCGGCCCATGCGCGGCCATATCGTCGAAGGGACCGGCGCTCGCCGAAGCCGCCTCGCCCGCCCCCTGTTGCAGGGTCAGGAAGCATTGATCCGATTTGCACATTTCCCCTCACGCCGGAACGGCGCCGAAAACACTCTAGACGTCCGATTCGTCCGATTTTGCGGCAGGCAGGCCATCGGTGTCATCGGCGGCACCCGCACGGCGGGCGCGCGCCTGCTGCTTGCGGCGGGAGAGATTGTCGCGCAGCGTCTTCGAAAGCCGCGCCTTGCGCTCGTCCGCCCGCGCCCGCACCGCTTCGCTTTCCCGCGCCTTTGCGCCGGTCCCCTTTGCGCCCGCGGCCGGTTTGCCCGTACCTGTCTTCTCGTCGTCTTCCATGCCCCATCGATAGCGCGAAACGGCCGCCTGCAAAAGCATGGCGACGTTTTCCGGAATTTGTTGTCCCCATGATGCGTTTGCGGCTTGCATAGGGGGTAAGACTGTGGCAATAGGCGCCTCGCTTGACGCGAATGCAGAAAAACTGCTTCGCCAGATGCTGCTATAGCTCAGGGGTAGAGCACTCCCTTGGTAAGGGAGAGGCCGAGAGTTCAAATCTCTCTAGCAGCACCATTTTCCCGGTTTAAAGACAATAAATCACAGCCCCCACTTGTGCGCGGCGGCCACATTGGCGGGGGTTATTGGCCCTCTGGGTTTCACTAGATCAGCGAATCATGACATGAGTACCCGCAGCACAACGTGTACGGGTACAGAAATGACTTTTGAACTGCAGGATGGAACTGTGGTGTCCCCATCGACGCCGTTGTTCATCACCGGCTCAGGTCGGTGCGGCACAACACTGATGCGTCGTCTGATAGTGGAACGCTCTGCTGCCGTGATCCCGCCGGAGAACTATGCTTTGGGCAAGGTCGAGCAGTTCACGGGGACGAGCCAGGAAGACTGGGATCAGCACTGCGCCGGCGCGATCCGCCGGGCAACGACCAATCGGAAGAACTGGCGCACCTACGGGATCGATGCAAAAGACGCAATCCGTCTATTGTCGTCCATCCCGTCACAGGAGCGAACCACTTCGAATTTTTGGCACGCCTTCCACGCAATCTATGCCGTTGCGGTCGGCAAACCCAGTCAATCTCGCTGGGGAGACAAGACGCCGCTCAATGTCGATCGTGTCGATCATATTGTCTCGATTTTCCCGTCGGCACGATTTGTGTTCATGGTCCGGGACGTTCTCGATGTTACCTATTCCTACGCGACGATGGGCCTCAAGAAACGGGAAGGAAACTATCTCTACGGTGCAAAGCGCTGGCTTGATGCCAACGAAAATATTAAGGCCCATCTCGAGAAGTACCACGCGCAGGCGATTGTCGTCAGATACGAAGATCTCGTCATGCGTCCGAAGGACACGGTGGCACGAGTGCTTGATTTCGCCGAACTGCCCCGCAGCAGTGGCAATGGGATGAACGAATCGGAGGCCAAAGACATCACCACGTATAAGCATCTGAACAATGCGCTTGGTGAGGTTCGAGGCGATTTCATTGGCAAGGGTCGCTCCGGCCTTCCGGCAGAAGTTCGGGAGGCTATCTGGGAAGTCGCCGGCACGCGCGATCTCCAGAGGTTCTTCGGATACTCAGCAGATTAAGCCGCCAATAAAGCGCGTCGCGGAGAACTGCGCTATGAGAAGAAGAACGAAGACACCTTCGTCTACGTCTACGTCGACGCGGACGGAAAGGCCGACTTCAGCATTCATCTGGACGGCCTGACTACGCTGCGAAGCGGCGATTTCATCCTGCAGTGAGGACACCCGCACCACGCAGCGGTGCCTGTCAATGGCCCCGTCCCTCCCCTCTAGTCTTCCCGCCGCCGCTGCCGCAGCAGGAACACGGCCGCTGCCACGCTCAGGGCGGCCATGGTGAACCAGGTGAGCGCGTATACCAGATGGCTGTTGCGGAAGCGAACGACCGTGAGGCCGCCGATCGGTAGGCCGCCGGGATTTGCGGTCGCATCCGCATCGATGAAATAGGGGGCGACGGTGGAAAGGCGGGCGGCAGCGGCGATCGCGTCCACGTCCCTGGAATACCAGCGGCCGGCAGTGGGATCGTTGGCGCGCAGGAAGGCACCGCCGGACTCCGTCAGCCGCAGCAGGCCGGTGACGCGAACGATGCCAGGAACCTCGCCTTCCGCCCGGGAAGACGCGTCCCTGCGGCCAGCCGGCACGAAGCCGCGATTGATCAGGATCGTCGTGCCGTCCGCCTGGCGGAGCGGCGTCACCACCCAGAAGCCGGCGCCGAGATCGGTGACCGCCTGAACCAGCACCTCTTTGTCATGGTCAAAGGTGCCTTCCGCCGTGACGCGGCGATACTCTTCGTCCTTGCCGTCGAAACCGGCCCAGCGCGCCGGTGGCGGCACCGGCACGGGTTGCGCATGCACGCGGGCATCGACGCGGGCGATGAGATCCAGCTTCCAGAACAGCCGCTGCACCTGCCAAGCGCCAAGGGCGACGAAAGCGACGGTGAGAAGCAGCATCGCGCCTGCAAAGAGCAGGCGCGCCGCAGGCCGGCGGGAACCCTCGGTTCCCGCCTTGCCGTCATGCCTTGAGGGATCAAGGGCCATGGAACGGTCCCCTGATGTCAGGGCATGTTCTTCATCATCTCTGGCGACATGGGCATCATGTTCGTGTTGAGGTGATGCATGACCCAGAAGGAGCCGGCGAGCATGATCGCCACGATGATCAGCGTGAAGATCAGCGCCATCACCGTCCAGCCGCCTTCCGAACGCGGGTTCATATGCAGGAAGCAGATCATGTGGACAACGATCTGGACGGCTGCGAACACCATGATCAGGACGGCGGTCAGGATCTTGCTGTCGAAGACCTCGCCCATGACAAGCCAGAAGGGAATGGCGGTCAGGATGACGGACAGGACGAAGCCAATCATGTAGGTCTTGAGCGACCCATGTCCGGCGTCGTGGCCGTGGCTGTGTCCATGGTGCACGTTGTGGGCGTCCTCGTGGGCGGGTGCGTGTGCTTGCGGGCTCATCCGAGAACTCCCATCAGGTATACGAAGGAAAAGACGCCGATCCAGACGACGTCGAGGAAGTGCCAGAACATCGACAGGCACATCAGGCGGCGGCGGTTTTCCGGAATCAGACCGCGGATCTTCACCTGAACCATCAAAGTGATGAGCCAGATGATGCCGAAGGTGACGTGCAGGCCGTGGGTGCCGACGAGCGTGAAGAACGACGACAGGAACGCACTGCGGCCAGGACCTGCGCCCTCGTGGATCAGGTGGTAGAACTCGTAAAGCTCAAGCCCGAGGAAGGCGAGACCGAAGAGGCCGGTGATGCCGAGCCAGAACAGCGTCTCCATCTTGGCGTTGCGCTCCATCTGGAGCATGGCAAAACCGTAGGTGATCGACGAGAACAGCAGCATGGCCGTGTTGATGGCGACGAGCGGCAGGTCGAAGAGGTCGGCCGGCGAGGGGCCGGCCGCATAGTTGCGGCCGAGCACGCCGTGCGTGGCAAACAGCACGGCAAAGATGAGGCAGTCGCTCATCAGGTAGAGCCAGAAGCCCAGCATGGTGCTGCCTTCGGGATGGTGCTCCTCTTCCAGGTAGAACTGGGGAGCCTCTGCTTCTTGTGTGTGTGCTTTCTCAGTCATGTCAGGTCCGATCCGCCAGCAGCTCGGAGCGCGCGTCCTCGGTGGCGGTCACGGTCTCGGCGGGGATGTAGAAGTCCCGGTTGTAGTTGAACGTGTGCGCGATCGACACGCCGACGATGGCGACAAAGGAGACGATCGCGAGCCACCAGATGTACCAGATCAGCGCGAAGGCGAGCGCGATGCTCAGCGCAGACAGGACGACGCCGGTGCCGGTATTCTTCGGCATGTGGATCGGCTTGAAGCCGCCGAGCGGACGCTCGTAACCGCGGTTCTTCATGTCGTACCAGCTGTCGTGGTCGTGAACGACCGGCGTGAAGGCGAAGTTGTACTCCGGCGGCGGCGAGGAGGTCGACCACTCCAGCGTACGGCCGTTCCACGGATCGCCCGTCAGGTCGCGCAGTTGGTCGCGCTTCAGGAAGCTGACGACGAGCTGGATGATGAACGAGGCGATACCGAGCGCGATCAGGCCTGCGCCGAAGGCGGCGATGATGAACCAGATCTGCAGCGAGGGGTCCTCGAACTGGCTGACGCGGCGGGTGACGCCCATCAGGCCGAGCACGTAGAGCGGCATGAAGGCGAAGAAGAAGCCGATCTGCCAGAACCAGAAGGAGCACAGGCCCCAGAACCGGTCGAGCTTGTAGCCGAAGGCCTTGGGCCACCAGTAGACGACGCCGGCCATCAGGCCGAACAGCACGCCGCCGATGATCACGTTGTGGAAGTGAGCGATCAGGAACAGCGAATTGTGCAGCACGAAGTCGGCGGGCGGGACGGCGAGAAGCACGCCCGTCATGCCGCCGATGACGAAGGTGAACATGAAGCCCACCGTCCAGTACATCGGCAGCTCGTAGCGGATGCGGCCGCGATACATGGTGAAGAGCCAGTTGAACATCTTCGCCCCCGTCGGGATCGAGATGATCATTGTGGTGATGCCGAAGAATGCGTTCACCGAGGCGCCCGAGCCCATCGTGAAGAAGTGGTGAAGCCACACGAGGTAGGACAGGATCATGATCACGCAGGTGGCGTAGACCATCGAGGCATAGCCAAACAGGCGCTTGCCGCAGAAGGTGGCGACGACTTCGGAGAAGATGCCGAAGGCCGGCAGGATGAGGATGTAGACCTCCGGGTGACCCCAGATCCAGATGAGGTTCACATACATCATCGGGTTGCCACCAAGGTCGTTGGTGAAGAAGTTCGTGCCGGCGTAGCGGTCGAGCGACAGCAATGCGAGCGTTGCGGTGAGGATCGGGAAGGTGGCGACGATCAGGATGTTGGTGCAGAGCGACGTCCAGGTGAAGATCGGCATCTTCATGAAGGTCATGCCCGGCGCGCGCATCTTGACGATGGTCGCGATCAGGTTGATGCCCGAAAGCGTCGTGCCCACGCCCGCCACCTGCAGACCCCAGATGTAGTAATCGACACCGACGCCGGGACTGTAGTCCGCGCCCGACAGCGGCGGATAGGCCAGCCAGCCGGTCCGCGCGAACTCGCCGACGAAGAGCGAGATCATGATGATGATCGCGCCTGCGGTCGTCATCCAGAACGAGAAGTTGTTCAGGAACGGGAACGACACGTCGCGAGCGCCGATCTGCAGCGGCACGACGTAGTTCATGAAGCCCGTGACGAAGGGCATCGCCACGAAGAAGATCATGATCACGCCGTGGGCGGTGAAGATCTGGTCATAATGGTGCGGGTTGAGGTAGCCCTCGTTGCCGCCGAAGGCGATGGCCTGCTGCAGGCGCATCATGATGGCGTCAGCGAAGCCGCGCAACAGCATGATGATGGCCAGCACGATATACATGATGCCGATCTTCTTGTGGTCCACGGAGGTGAACCACTCATTCCAGAGATAGCCCCAGAGCTTGTACTTGGTGACGAGTGCGAGCAAGGCGAGGCCGCCGAGCGCAACGGCAATGAACGTCACCACGACGATCGGCTCGTGGTACGGGAAGGACTCCAAGGTGAGCCTCCCGAAGATGAATTGTGTCAGGGTGGTATTACCAAACATCGGTCTGTCCAAATCTGCCAGAATGCGGCCCTAGGGCTGCGTGCTTTCATTTGTATTCAGTTGCGCCGGGGCCGGACCGCCCTGGCTGCCCTCCGGCAACGCGTGGCCCTCATGGGCATCGTGGTTCATGCCGTTCATCGAGGAACCGCCCTCGTCAACACCTTCCGCCGGCTCTTCGCTGCGGGGCGGATTGCCGGTCGCCGGATGCGTGGCTGCGGGCGCCTCCTCATTGGCGTGCCGGTTGTCGTATTCCAGCTTCTGGCGGTTCTCGCGGCTTTCGACGCCGCCGCCGCCCATCATGTCGATGTGCATCATTTCGCTCATGCACATCTGGCCGGGATGAACGCACATGTTGAGAATGGCGTTGAACAGCCCGTCTTCGACGGTCGCGAAATAGCGCACCGGCTCCCTGATGCTCGGCTTTTCGAGTTTGAGGTAGGCGTCGCGGTTCAGCGCCGTACCGTTCTGCTTCACGCGGGCGACCCATTCGTCGAAGCCGCCCTGCTGCAGGCCATGGAAGCGGAAACGCATGTGCGAGAAGCCGTCGCCGCTATAGTTGGCCGACAGGCCCTCGAAATCGCCTTCCTTATTGATGACGGCGTGCAACTGCGTCTGCATGCCGGGCATCGCATAGATCATGCCGGCAAGGGCGGGCACGTAGAACGAGTTCATCACCGAGGAAGCGGTGATCTTGAACTGGATCGGCACGTCGACCGGAGCGGCCATCTCGTTGACGGTGGCGATCCCGTATTCGGGGTAGAAGAACAGCCATTTCCAGTCCAGCGCCACGACTTCCACCACCAGCGGCTTGGTCTCGGCCGGGAGAGCGCGCTCGGCGTCGATCCGGTCGAGAGGCCGGTAGGGGTCGAGTTTGTGGGTACTGATCCAGGTGATCGCGCCGAGCGCGATGATGATGGCCAGCGGCGCCGACCAGATCACCACCTCAAGGCCCGTGGAGTGGTGCCACTCGGGATCGTACTTGGCGTTCGCATTGGAGTTGCGATAGCGCCAGGCGAAGAAGAAGGTCAGGCAGACCACCGGCACGATGATCAGCAGCATCAGCACGGTCGAGACCACGATGAGGTCTCTTTGCTGCATGGCGATATCGCCGGAGGGCGACATGACCACCATGTTACAGCCGGACAGTGCCAGCAGGAGCGGGAGAACGAACAAGCGTCCGACGAATTTTATCTGGTTAGACATTTCGGGCCTGAATTTGCATTTGTCTAGTTTGGGACTAATCGCGCCAAGGCATGTACGGGAATAGGGCCGTTCGTCGCAGTGCAACAAATTGTCGCAATGCAACATAACAACCATTGGTTTATTCAGCGTCAAAACGCCACCCACAGGCGCTGCTGCAGCCTGCAGTTCGTCAATCTAGGACGCGAATTTTGCCCGACCAGTGAGCGCGCGCCGCTGTTTGGCCGATTTTTCGCACAGTTCCTTGATCTCCGCGGTTCTTTGATCAACATTCCCTTGAGTGGCGGATATTCGCCAGGAGGAAAACTATGAGTACGGTCGCCCATCCCTCATCATCAGGTTTCGAAAGAGACGCGCGCCTCATCCACGGCGACAAGCCGGTTGCACCGGGCAGTGTTGCGATGGGTGTGATTATCGGTCGCATGTCGGAGTTTTTCGATTTCTTCGTCTACGGCCTGGGCTCCGTGCTCGTTTTCCCCAAGCTGGTCTTCCCGTTCGCACCGAGCCCGCTTGCGGCCATCATGATGTCGTTTGCGATTTTCCCGCTCGCCTTCCTCGCACGGCCGGTCGGCTCCTTCGTCTTCATGTGGATCGACCGCAACTTCGGCCGCGGAACCAAGCTCACCGTCGCCATCGTCGTTCTCGGCGGCTCGACCGCGTCGATCGCCTTCCTCCCCGGATATGAATCGATCGGCTACTGGTCTGTGGCGCTCCTGGCGCTCTTCCGTCTCGGACAGGGCTTCGCGCTTGGCGGGACCTGGGATGGGCTTGCCTCGCTTCTGAGCCTGAATGCGCCGCCGAACCGCCGCGGCTGGTATGCGATGATCCCGCAGCTCGGCGCTCCCTTCGGCTTCGCGCTCGCCAGCGTGCTGTTCGGCTACTTCGTCTCCAATCTTTCGGAAGCCGACTTCCTTGACTGGGGCTGGCGCTATCCGTTCTTCGTCGCGTTCGCCATCAACGTGGTTGCGCTGTTTGCGCGCCTGCGCATCGTCGCAAGCCCGGAATTCGGCGCGGCCATGGAAGCGCAGGAACTGCAGGCGCGGCCGGTCTTCGAGATGCTCAGCGTGCATGGCCGCGACGTCGTTCTCGGCGCTTTCGCCCCGCTGGCAAGCTTTGCGATGTTCCACCTCGTGACGATCTTCCCCCTGAGCTGGATCACCCTGCATGGTGGCCAGACGACCAGCGAGTTCCTGCGCGTGCAGGTCATTGGCGCCGCGGTCGGCCTCGTGGGCATCGTTCTGTCCGGCGTGCTTGCCGATCGCATCGGCCGGCGCAGCCAGCTGATGGTGGGCGCGGTGATCATCGCCCTGTTCTCCTTCTCCGCACCGTTCCTGCTCGATGCGGGCAGCACGGGCCAGGATGCGTTCATCATCATCGGCTTCGGCATCCTCGGCCTTTCGTTCGGGCAGGCCTCCGGCGTCGTCTCCTCGCGCTTCGGCCAGTACTACCGCTACACCGGGGCCGCGCTGACCTCCGACCTCGCCTGGCTTGTGGGCGCCGCCTTCGCGCCGCTCGTCGCACTCGGCCTTGCGAGCAACTTTGGCATCATCTTCATCGGTGGATATCTGATCTCCGGTGCAATCTGCACGCTGGTGGCACTGGGCGTCACACGCGCGCTCGATCACAACAGGTAGTGCCGGGGCGCTCGTCCCGTCTGATGCAGATATTGCGGGCCAGCGCCTAGGTGCCGGCCCGCTTTCTTTTGCAGATGAGCAGTTTGAAAGCGAAAGGTGAGCGCGCATAGCCGCCTCAACTGCGCCGATCGCGCCGCCGACACGGCGATCAACTGCCGTTCACATGAAAATTACCAATCCTGTCAGTAACCTGCGGAACAAATACGCCGGTCCAGCCGTCTTTATGACAGGTGCTTGTCACTGCACCTGCTCGGATTGGAGACCGAGCCAATTCCGGCGGGCCTGCCCCGCCGGCCTTTTTTTGCCCCAAAGACAATCGAAAAACGGCAGGGTGCCGGACGCCTGGCTCACGCTTTGGCCGCGAATTCAGTTCTGTTTCGCTGGAGGCTGGCGGCCTTCGAGAAGGTCGATCTGGATCTGCTGAAGCTCCGCCAGACGCTCCCACTGATGGGCCATCTGATGGTCGATCATGTCGTGCAACTGCCGGATTTCGAGTTCGGCGCGCAGGTTGACCATGTAGTCGTTCTCGGCCCGCAACCGGTCCTTTTCCTCCTGGCGCTTCTGGCTCATCATGATCACCGGAGCCTGCAGGGCCGCGACGCACGAAAGCATCAGATTGAGCAGGATGAAGGGATAGGGGTCGAAGCCGCCGCCGAGGAGGCCGACGACGTTGTAGGCCATCCATCCGACCAGCACGCAGCAGAAAGTGATGATGAAGCCCCAGGAACCGCCGAAAGCCGCCACATTGTCGGCGGCGCGCTGGCCGAAGCTCGCCTCCTGATCCTTTCGAAGGGCGCTGGCTGCGCTGACCTGCACCGAGGACACGCCGCGTTCGAAGCTTTCGAGCACCTGTCTGTCCAGGCTGGAAAGTTCTCCCCGCTCCTCTTCGAGCATATCGGCAACGTAGCGACGGCGATATTGCGACAGGTCGGCCGAGCAGATGCGGCTTTCCGGCGTCAGGTCCGCAACGTCCCTGGCAATCAGCCCGTAAATTCCCGGACGGATCGCCGAAGCGTGAAACAGCTGCACGGCGGGAAACGACTTGCCGCATACGGCGCAGGCAAGCATCTTGCCTGCTGCAGCGCCCGATCCGTTCCTGCCCATTGCGGCCTCATCTGCATTCACGACAACGAAGGCCACTGGAGCGGCTCCCGGCTGACTATAGCGCGGCCGGGCGGGGCGACAACCGCCCTTGAGCGCACTTGCAGCGCCAATGCGGGTTTCGATCTTTCAGGCTAGCGCCCGCCGCAACCTGCCCCTCATTTTACGCATGTCTTTCACGCAATCCCCAGCCCAGTCCTGTGCTCATTCCTCAGGCGGTAGCTCCCTTCGTCCGTGTCTGATGGATCTCGATCAGGCTAGGACCGTTGCGGGCGCCGGCCGCCTTCAGCGCCGCACCGAGATCGGCAACATCGGCAAGGCGTGTGCCCGGGACACCGTAGGCCTTCGCAATATCGAGAAAATCCGGCGCCGATGGCTTCACGCCCTCGGGCTCGATCCCCGATTCGACCATGTAGTTCTCGATCTCCTGGTAGCCGTCATTGTTCCAGACGAGGAAGATCACCTTCGCGCCCGCATCCACGGCCGATCCGACCTCGGCGAGAGAAAACTGGAAGCCGCCATCGCCGGTGAGACAGACGACCGGGCGGCCGGGGGCGCCGATCGCAGCCCCGATAGCTGCCGGTGGACCATAACCGAGCGCGCCAAAGCCCGTCGCCGCATTGAACCAGGACTGCGGGCGGTCCACGTCGAGGTAGAGATTGCCGGCATAGACGGCCTGCGTGGAATCACCCACCACGATCGCGTCCGGCAAGGCCTTGTAGATCATGCCCAGGACGCCGATCTCGGTGCGGATCTTCGGCGTCTGTTCCTCCCAGGCGGCGTCACGCGTTAATCGCGCCCGCTCGGCACCGCCGCTGCTGCGGGCGGCGACCAGGGAGAGCAGGCCATCGACTGCGGCTTCGACAGTGGAAAGCACGGGCAGTTCGGCGTGGGGCTCGCGGGAGAGCTGCAGGGCATCGATATCGACCCGCACGAAGGACGGCAGCGCCGGGAACGCGCCGTCGACATACATGTCGTAGTCGGTCTGGCCCATCTCCGTGCCAAGGCCGATGACGAGGTCGGCATCGGCAATCAGCGCACGCGTTGCCTTGAGGCTGGGACTTGCGGGGACACGCAACGGATGGTTTGCGAGCATGCCGCGGGCGTTGGTGGTCAGCACGACCGGCGCGTCGAGCCTTTCCGCCAGCGCCGTGACCGAACGGTCGGCGGAGGCTGCGCCGCCGCCACACATCAGTACGATGCGCTTTGCGCCGTCGCACAGCGATGCAGCCGCCTTGAGCGTCGCCTTGTCGGCGCTTGGGCGCGCCGGACGCGTCGGCTTGAGCGAAATGTCGCCGGCCGGAAGCGGCATGACGTCCGTCGGGATCTCGATATGCACCGGCCCGGGGCGGGCCGAGCCCATGATCGAAAAGGCGCGCGCGATGACGGATGGAAGATCGGCGGGATCGACCAGCGTGTGCGAATAGAGCGCAAAGCTCTTCATCATCGCCGCCTGGTCCGGCAGCTCGTGCAGGAGACCG
Source organism: Mycoplana rhizolycopersici (assembly GCF_013378445.1). Lineage (GTDB taxonomy): Bacteria > Pseudomonadota > Alphaproteobacteria > Rhizobiales > Rhizobiaceae > Mycoplana > Mycoplana rhizolycopersici. The sequence continues at coordinate 283,481 of NZ_JABXYK010000003.1, read as the reverse complement.
CGCCCGTGTCCGAGCGAGCTCCTGCGGTTGACGCCGGAAATCACCAGCATCGGCACGGAATCCTGGCGCGCCTGCGCCATGGCCGTGATCGTATTGGTCAGGCCAGGCCCGGTGATCACCAGTGCTACGCCGGGCTTGCCGGTGACGCGCGCATAGCCATCCGCCATGAAGCCGGCACCCTGCTCGTGGCGCGGCGTGATGTGACGGATCTTCGAGCCGGCAAGGCCGCGATAGAGCTCGACGGTGTGAACGCCGGGAATGCCGAAGACCACCTCGACACCATTTGCCTCGAGGAGGTCCACCATCGCCTCCCCGACAGTCTTCACCCTCGTCATGCGCGCTTTTCCTTCCTGAAACCCGAGCGGGCGGCCATCGCGGAAATCCGCCGGCAAGCCTCGTCGATCTTTTCGTCCGGAACGGTCAGGCTGATGCGGATGAAGTCGCCGGCACCCTCGCCGAACGACGATCCCGGCATCACGGCGACCTGTTCCTCGTCGAGCAGCGCCCAGGCGAACGCCTCGCCATCCATGCCCGTTCCGGCGACATCGACAACGATGAACATGCCGGCTTCCGGAGGGAGCGGTATCAGCCCCGGAGCCTCGCCGAGGGCTGTGACGATGCGGTCGGCACGGCGCTTGTAGGCTGTACGCATCTTCGCCGAGGTATCGATCGGGTTGGTCAGGGCGTATGCCGTCATGTCGGCAATGAAAGGCTGCACGCCGAAAAGCATCGTCTCGGAGACGGAAAGCAGGCGGCTGGCAAATTCTGCCGGGCCGACCGCCCAGCCGCTTCTGAACCCCGGGGCGGCATGCGACTTCGAAATGGACGAGCAGACGATCGTCCGCTCCGCCAGTTCCGGATCGTCGAATGGCGAGGCGAAGGAGCCTGAAAAGACCAGTTCCTCGTAGACCTCGTCGCAGACGATCCAGAGATCGTGCCTGCGGCACACTTCGCCGATCGCGGCGATCTCGCCTGCTGTCAGCACGGCGCCGGTGGGATTGTGCGGGGTGTTGAGCAGCAGCACGCGGCATTGCGGTGTGACCGCCCGCTCAAGGTCGTCCGCCTGCATGTGAAAGCCGTTTTCCGCGCGCAGCGGTACGGTGACCTGGTCGGCGCCGGTGGCCCGGATGACGCCCTCATAGGTCGCATAGAGCGGGTCGCCCACCAGGACGGCATCGCCTTTTTCCACCAGCCCGAGCATGACGGCGAAGAGCCCCGTCTGCGTTCCAGGGAAGCAGAGCACGTTGTCGCTCGTGATACCCGCGCGGCGCTTCGAATATTTCTCGACCAGCGCCCTTACCACCGGCGGCTCGCCGCGGCCGTTGGAATAGCGGTAGCGCCCGGCATGCATGGCGCGTGTCGCTTCGGCGAGCAGGGCATCGTCCGGCGGCAGGTCGGGCTCGCCGATCGTCAGCTCGATGATGGGCTCGCCCTTCTCCTTGCGGCGACGCGCCTCGATATGGATCGCCCACTTTTCGGAACCGAGGCTTGCGAGCCTTTCCGTGATGGATGCGTAGCGCATCGCCTTTCTCCCATTCCTATTGCGTTGTCGCCGGTGCCCCGATCGGCAGACCGATCAGCGCCTCGATCGAAGTCAGAGCGATGGAAACCAGCTCGCGTTCCTCGAACAGCTCCCCGGCAAGGCACCCTTCCAGCCACAGGCCGTCGAGCAGGCCGTTGATGGCGATCGCCAGGGCCCGGCAGCGCGCGGGATCAGCCTCTTGCCCCTTGGCCTGCAGGAAATCCGCCAGCAGGCTCTCCAGCGCGTTGCGGAACCCGAGATAGCCCTCGCGGTGAATTGCCGCGAGCTGCGGATCGACGCTGACGCGGCTGATGAACGATGCCCAGAGCGAGAGACTCCGGCTGTTTGCCACCGGCTCGGTGAGGTTTATGACGATGAACGAGCGCAGCCGCTCCTCCGGGTCGCCCGTCACCCGCTCCGCCTTTTCCGTCAGCCGCGCGATCACCACACGGTAGGCTTCCTGCAGGATGTGTTCCTTGGAGGCGAAATAATGCCGGATGAGCCCCGCGGTGACCCCTGCCCTGATGGCGATCTGGCGCACCGTCGCACCCTGCAACCCGCTTTCGGCAATGCAGTCCAGCGTCGCCTCGATCAGGTCATGGCGGCGCTCGCCTTCAGGCGCACGGTGGAAGGTGCGCCGGCTCATGCCGCGCGCCGCAGGACCGGGCGGGTCAGGCAGGTCGGACCGCCTTCGCAGGCAATGCAGAGCGCATCGGCCTCGAAGGTCTCCACCACGCAGCCGGCCTCCTCCATCGCCGCCTTCGTCTTGGGGAAGCCAGCGACCATGATCACCTCGTTCGGCCGCGTCGGCAGCACGTTCAGCGACAGGCCGTTGCTGGCATGGAACTCGTCGGCCGGCGCCTCGATCAGGCGAATGCCGCGCTTCTTCAACTGCTGGTAGAACGCAGCCGGCAGAAGCGGGGCGAACACGAGCGCCAGGTCGCCTGCAAGCGGGCTCATCACGCTCATCAGGTGTAGGCAGGCCTCTTCGCCCTGCCAGAGCGGCAGGTCATAGGCGAGCACGGCGACGCCGTGAGGAGCAAGCATCCGCGTCAGCTGGTCGATGCCTTCCTGGTTGGAGCGCACGCCGCGGCCGACGACAAGCGTCTTTGCGTCCAGCCAGATGCAGTCGCCACCCTCCACAGTGCCCGGGGCCTCGATCCGTCCGAGGATCGGGATCTGGCGTTCGGCATAGGCCTTCTCGTGCAGCTCCGTCTCATCCACACGCAACGGCTTGCCCATGCGCAGCAGGATGGCGCCGTGGTCGGACATCAGCGAGGGATCGTGCGTGAACATGGCGTCCGCCAGCCCGTCGCCATTGTCCTCCAGCCAGATAATCTCGGTTCCCGACCGCTCCACCAGCCGCGCGAATTCGGCATACTGGCGCAAGGCTTTCTGGCCGTCGAAAGTCGGCCCGTAATGCCATTTTGCAGGGTCCGCCGCCGCCAGACTCGGCCCCGGTCGACGCATCATGACACGCAGCAGCGGCGCCGACATCTCCTGGGAACCGAAAGCGGACATTTCATACTCCTTTGTTTCGAAACAGTTTTCCGGCGGGACCGGGCAAAAAGCCGGCGGCGATGTTATTATACGCTTGAACAACTACGCCACAAGTGCAACGATGGTGTCAATGGAAGGATGCGACGAACACGAAGATGGACGCGCAAACGCAGATCGGCGCAAAGCAGGCTGCGCAAAAAGAACAGGGGAACATGGCATGAGCCACAAATACGTCTGCCGTGCGTCGGAGATGCCTATCCGATGACGGTTCGTGCCGAGGCTATCGCAGTCGAAAACCTGCACAAGCGCTTCGGGCCGCTGGAGGTCCTAAAAGGGGTTTCCCTTACTGCACATGAAGGCGACGTCATCGCCATTATCGGCGGTTCCGGATCCGGCAAATCCACCTTTCTACGCTGCATAAACATGCTGGAACTGCCGAGCGCGGGCACGGTGACGATTCATGGCGAGACGATCGCCATGAAAAAGGACGGGCACGGCGGGATGATGCCGGCGGACCGAAAGCAGGTGCAGCGCATCCGATCGCGGCTTGGCATGGTGTTCCAGAACTTCAACCTCTGGCAGCACATGACGATCCTGCAGAACGTGATCGAGGCTCCCGTGCATGTGCTTGGCGTACCGAAGGCCGAGGCCGTCGAACGGGCGGAAGCGCTGCTTCGCCGCGTCGGGCTCTACGAGAAGCGCGATGCCTTCCCGGCATTCCTCTCTGGTGGCCAGCAGCAGCGCGCCGCGATAGCGCGTGCGCTCGCAGTGCAGCCGCACGTCATGCTCTTCGACGAGCCGACCTCCGCGCTCGACCCCGAACTCGTCGGCGAGGTGCTGACGGTCATCGGCGATCTTGCGAAGGAGAAGCGGACGATGATCCTCGTCACGCACGAGATGAAGTTCGCCCGCAACGTCGCCAATCACATCGTCTTTCTCGCCAACGGCGTGATCGAGGAACAGGGGCCGCCGGAAGAGATATTCGGCGCCCCGAAATCGGAGCGCTTGAAGAAGTTCATCAGCTCTATCCACTGAAGAATACCAATAACCAACAGAGGGAAAATCGCATGAAGACCGCACTGAAGACGATCGCACTTGCCGCCGTCATCGGCCTTGCCGGCATTTCCGGCGCGATGGCGGAGCAACTCAAGGTCGGGTTCGCCGCCGAGCCCTATCCGCCGTTCGCCGCTCCCGACGCATCGGGCAACTGGGAAGGCTGGGAAGTGGACTTCATGAAGGCGCTCTGTGCCGAAGCCAAGCTCGACTGCGTCATCACCCCGGTCGCATGGGACGGCATCATTCCGGCGCTGACCACCAAGAAGATCGACATGATCATCGGCTCGATGTCGATCACCGCCGAGCGACTGAAGACGATCGACTTTTCCGACAAGTACTACAACACCCCGACCGGCATTATCGGGCCGAAGGGCGAGGACTTCGACGCCACCCCTGAAAAGCTGGCCGGCAAGACGATCGGCGTCCAGGTTGCAACCGTCCACCAGGCCTATGCGAACAAGTACTTCGGCGAGGCCGGTGCGACGATCAAGGAATACCAGACCCAGGACGAGGCCAACAACGACCTCGCCGCCGGCCGCCTCGACGCGGTGCAGGCAGACGCCATCGCGCTCGGTGCCTTCCTGGATTCCGACCAGGGCAAGGATTGCTGCGAGCTGAAGGGCAACGTGAAGGACGATCCCGACATTCTCGGCGCCGGCGTCGGCGTCGGATTGCGCCAGGGCGAGACGGAACTGAAGGAAAAGATCAACGCGGCGATCAAGGCGATCCGCTCCAACGGCACCTATGACGAATTTTCGAAGAAGTACTTCGACTTCGACATCTACGGCGGCTGATCAAGACTGAGCCGGGCTGGCGGCGGTGCCGCCGGCCCTTCCTCATCTTAGAAAAGAAGCATCCATGGCTGCCGATACCGCTTCCCTGATCAACTGGAGCCTGCTGGCGCTCGAACCTCCCGGTTGGGGTGGCGTGCTGCTGGCCGGATTGCTGAACTCGATCAAGATCGCGATCGGCGGCTATTCGCTCGGGCTGATCCTCGGCACGGGCGGCGCCTTCGGCAAGCTCTACGGCGGACCCGTGCTGAAGGACCTGCTCGAGGTCTATACGACGCTCGTGCGCGCAGTGCCCGAGCTCGTGCTGATCCTGCTGCTCTACTATGCGGGAACCGACCTCCTGAACCAGCTGATGACGGCGATCGGCTACGGCCCCGTCGACATCAGCGGACTTGCCGCCGGCATCTTCGTCATCGGCATCGTCCAGGGCGCCTATTCGACGGAGGTGCTGCGCGGGGCGATCAAGGCCGTTCCGGCGGGGCAGATCGAGGCTGCCCGCGCCTTCGGCATGTCGCCCGGCCAGATCATGCGGCGGGTGACCCTGCCGGCCATGCTGCCGCATGCCATTCCGGGCCTTTCCAATCTGTGGCTGATCTCGACGAAGGACACGGCCCTTCTCGCCGTCGTCGGCTTCAGCGAGCTGACGCTGGTGACGCGGCAGGCCGCCGGCAGCACCAAGGCCTATCTTCTCTTCTTCTGTGCCGCGGGCGCGCTCTACCTGGCGCTGACGCTGGTATCGAACGTCATCATCCGGCTGATCGAGGCGCGTGCACGGCGCGGCATGGCGGCGCCGGCATGATGAGCGATGACAACACCATCGGCGCGATGGCGCTGACCGAGCTGCCCGACCGCAAGGGGTTTCTCAAGCCGCACCGCATCATCCTGATGGCGATCGCCGCCGTACTCGTCTTCTGCGCCGCCTGGTTCATGCGCTGGGACTGGTTGCCGGAATACGGCTGGCGGCTGGCGCAGGGTGTCGGGGTCACGCTCCTGATGCTGTTCAGCACCTGCATCCTCGGCTTCCTCTTCGCCGTGCCGCTGGGTCTGGTGCAGGTGACCGGGCCTTGGCCGCTGAAGATGCTGGCCCGCGGATTCTGCACGATCATCCGCGGTACGCCGCTGCTGCTGCAGCTCTGGCTTCTCTACTACGGGCTTGGCTCGCTCTTCCCGCAGTTTCCGGCGATCCGCCAGTCCTTCCTCTGGCCCTATCTGCGCGAAGCCTGGCCCTATGGCGTCGCCGCGCTGACCATGTCGTTCGCCGCCTATGAGGGCGAGGTGATGCGGGGCGCCTTTGCCGGCGTTCCGGCGGGCGAGCTCGAGGCCGGCCGCGCCTATGGCATGAGCCGCTGGACGGTGTTTCGCCGCATCTGGCTGCCCCGCGCCATCCACCGGGCGCTGCCGACGCTGAACGGCGAGACGGTGCTGCAGCTCAAGGCAACGCCGCTCGTGGCGACGATCACCGTGATCGACGTCTATGCCGTCGTCTCCAAGATCCGCCAGATGACCTACCTGACCTACGAGCCGCTGCTGTTGCTGGCGCTCATCTATCTCTGCCTGACCGCCATTCTCGTCGTGGCGTTCCGCGCCCTCGAAAACAAGATCCCCACACGTGGTGCCTGACATGAACGTCCGCGCTTGCCTTACCAACGCCATCCCCGAACTGGTCGCAATCCGCCAGGATCTGCACGCCCATCCCGAACTGGGACTGGAGGAAGTGCGTACATCCGAGGTGATCGCCCGGCATCTGGAGGCCTACGGCTACAAGGTCAGCCGCGGCCTTGCCAAAACCGGCCTGGTCGCAACCCTTTCCAACGGCACGGGCCGCCGCTCCGTCGGGATCCGCGCCGATATCGATGCCCTGCCCATCCTCGAGGAGACAGGCCTCGCCTACGCCAGCAAGACGCCCGGCCTCATGCATGCCTGCGGCCATGACGGGCATACGGCAATGCTGCTCGGCGCCGCCCGCGCCATCGCCGAGCGGCGGAACTTCGACGGCACCGTCCACCTGATCTTCCAGCCGGCCGAGGAAAATTTCGGCGGCGCAAAGATCATGGTCGAGGAGGGGCTGTTCGATCGTTTCCCGTGCGACGCGGTCTTTGCGCTGCATAACGAGCCCGGACTGCCCTTCGGACAGTTCGCCTTTCGCGATGGCGCGATCATGGCCGCCGTTGACGAGGCGCGGATCACGCTCAACGGCCGCGGCGGGCACGGCGCGGAACCGCAGGAGACGGCCGATCCGATCGTGGCCGGCGCGTCGATCGTGATGGCATTGCAGACCATCGTTTCGCGCAACATCCATCCGCTGGATCCGACCGTCGTCACCGTCGGTTCCTTCCATGCGGGTTCGGCAAGCAACATCATCCCGGAGCGGGCCGAGATCGTCGTCGGCATCCGCTCCTTCGATCCGGCCGTGCGGGACGAGCTGGAACGGCGCATACGCCTGATTGCCGAGCGCCAGGCGGAAAGCTACGAGATGACGGCCACGGTCGCCTACCTCAGAAGCTACGACGCCACCATCAATCACGCGGCCGAGACGGATCTTCTGCGGGATATCGCCATTCGATTTGCCGGTCCGGAGAAGGTGGCGGACCTCCCACGCCCCTTCATGGGCAGCGAAGACTTCGCCTATATGCTGAAGGAACGCCCGGGCAGCTACTTCTTCCTCGGCGCGCGCGCATCCGAAAAGGACCGTCCGCTCCACCATCCGGGTTACAATTTCAACGACGACCTGCTGCCGATCGGGGCCGCTTTCTGGACCGAAGTGGTCGAGACCTATCTCAAACCGGCCTGAACCGAATCAGCTGTCGCCACGGCTCGGCAGCGGCTTAAACAAAATGTGACGATTTTTCGGCGGCGGCCACTTAACACGGGGCCACGATGCCCCATATGATCTTCTTGCATGCACGAGGATGTCCGATGTTCCCCGCAATCAGAGGACCTCAACATGAAGACATTCGTTGTATCGATCGCTGTCATGGCCTTTTCGGCCTTTAGTGCATTTGCAGCCACCACGACTTTCGACCGCGCACGGTTCGGTGACCCGATTATTGCGTCCAACGAGAGCATGATCGACCAAACAGTCACAGGTTCGGTCGACCAGCCAATTTGCAAGTTCGGCGTCAAGACGGTTCGCCGTTGCGTCGATCCATCGGCCAAACCGATAGAAGAAGGCGTCCGCAAGGACTGAGCCAAACATTTATGAGGCCCCCAGATGACCGCCCCATGCGGCGGGCGGTCAGGCGGGGGGCGCTCCCGCGGCGTGAATGCCGGTGCCCCGACATGAAACATTCTCACAGTGACGGCTGGCTTCGTGCTTGAGACCGGGAGGGCCGGTGCTACGGATTCTTCAGGCCAGCACGTCTCGGGATTTATATTAGCCATACTTAAAATACGAAATGCGAGGCCTATATACGCCAGAGGGGCGTGAGGGAGCGAACGGACTGTCCGTCATATCCGAGGACCTCGACATGAAGAAACTTGCGCTATCGGCTGCCGTCCTGGCGCTTTCCGCCACGACCGCCGCCGCCATTCCGAGCAGCTTCGGCTTACCGCATTTCGTGCAAATTGACGACGGATGGCTTGGCGATGGCCGGGCCGATAGACCCGTGAGGGGATCGATCGGCCGGCACGCCTGCGATCAACCGCACAGCGAATTGCGGTGTCCGGAATCGAGGGGCAACGACATTCGCGACACCGGACCGCGGAAGTGAACGCACCTAACTGATCACTGTGACACCCCCGGGGGCTTGTAAACCGTGCCCGACCGCGGCGGGTCCGTTCGGGTGCCCGCACAACGCCTCACCTAAGGTAAGCCACTGCCGGCCGCCGCAACTATTTAGTGCTTTTTAATTTAAGCCTCACTCAAGCTTCGTGATCTAGCTTGCACTTGGCCAGCATACGGGACCGCAGAAGATCAGGAGCAGGACCGCACCCTCCCTGTCATCTCGCGGTCCCTATGTGGCACAGCGCCGCCCGCGCGGCTTTGACCTTTTCTCTCCGCTTCTGCTTTGTTACAGCCACGGCGATGTCCGTGACGGCGGATGCAATGCAGGTCAGAGAAGCGGAGACGGGAATGCCCGATAAAGCAGCGGAATGCCAAACCATGGCGGATATCCGCGAGAACATCGACCGGATCGACAAGGAACTGATGGCGCTCTTTGCCGAACGCTGGACGTTCATCGGTCGCGCCGCCGAGATCAAGGCCGGCCTGGGACTGAAGGCCGACATTCCGGCACGCGTCGACGAAGTGCGCGCCAATGCCCGAGAGAACGCCAAGGCGCATGGTCTGGACGAAGCCTTCTACGATGATCTGTGGAACCGGCTCATCCGTCATTCGATCGCCCACGAGGCCGGGAAGCTCGGCGAGTAAGGGCCGGGACGCAGACCCCGGCTGCCTCTCACATCTGGTTGCGGCGGGCGAGATGGTCTTCCCAGTCGAGCGCGGTACGGACGATGAAGGCCAGGTCGTCGTATTGCGGCTGCCAGTTCAATTCCTTCATGGCCACCGCGGGGTTGGCGACGATCGACACCGCATCGCCGGGCCTGCGGCCGGCAACCCGCACCGGAAAATCGACACCGGAAACCTCCTTGACCCGATTCAACACCTCGAAAACCGAGAAGCCGCGGCCATAGCCGCAATTGGCGACGATCGAGCCGCCGCCCGCACGCATACGCTCCAGCGCCTTGAGATGGGCGTTGGCGAGATCGGACACGTGAATGTAGTCGCGCACGCAGGTTCCATCCGGCGTCGCATAGTCGGTGCCGTAGACATCCATGCCCTGCCGCTTGCCGAGCGCCGCCTCGGAGGCAACCTTGATGAGATGCGTCGCGCCCTTTGTCGACTGACCGGTGCGGCCGCGCGGGTCGGCGCCGGCGACGTTGAAATAACGTAGCGCCGTATAGGCGAAGTCATGCGCAAGTGCCGTGTCGCGCAGCATGATCTCCGTCATCAGCTTCGAGGAGCCGTAGGGCGATTCGGGCAGCAAGGGTTCGGTCTCGACGACCGGGTCGGCCGTCTGGGGGGTGCCGTAGACGGCAGCGGTGGAGGAGAAGACGAAATGCGGCACCTTCGCCTCGACTGCGGCCGCAATCAGCGCCCGCGACTTGACGGTATTGTTCTCGTAGTAGCTCAGCGGATCGGCGACGGATTCCGGAACGATGATGGAGCCGGCGAAGTGAATGATCGCATCGATCGCGTTCTCGGCGAAGATCTGCCGGAGCAGTTCGCGATCGGCGATGTCGCCTTCGTAGAAACGGGCTTCCGGGGCGATCGCCCAGCGAAAGCCGGTCGACAGCCGGTCGATAACCACGACCTCCTCGCCGGCATCGCAGAGCGCCCAGACCATATGGGAGCCGATATAGCCAGCTCCACCCGTTACCAGTACCGCCATCCGACGTCCCCCGAATCTGTTCAAAGTCGGCGCATAAAAGCGCGCCCGCAACAAAGAAGCAAATGTGGCGATCAGAGGGCGGCGATGTAACGCGACAGGCGCTCGGCCGCTTCCGCCACCTGCCCCGTATCGCGCAGGAAGCAGGCGCGCATGAACAGCGATCCGCCTTCGCCGAATGCCGTGCCGGGCGCGAGGCCGACGCCGGTCTTGTCGACGATGTCGAGCGCGGCCTTGCGGGCATCCTCGACCCCGTCGATCTTCAGGAAGGCGTAGATCGCGCCGTCCGGCTTCAACGTTTCCACCCTGTTGGTCGCAATCAGCGCGTCGCACAGCAGGTCGCGGGCGCGGGTGGCCTTGTCGATATTGGCGCGAACGAAATCGTCGCCATCGTCGAGCGCTGCAATCGCACCCTTCTGCATGAACTGCGCGACGCCGGAGGTCGAGTACTGGACCAGGTTCTCGATCACCTGCCCCATCTGCGGCGGCGCGACGATCCAGCCGACGCGCCAGCCGGTCATGGACCAGTTCTTGGAAAAGGAGTTCACGAAGACGACACGGTCGCCATCCTCCATCACGTCGAGAAAGGATGGCGCCCGGCCACCGGCATAGTGATACAGCGCGTAGATTTCGTCGGCGATGATCCACAGACCATTCCGGCGCGCGAGTTCCAGGATGGCCCGGAGGTCGTCATGAGTGGCGGTCCAGCCGGTAGGGTTGGACGGCGTGTTGACGAACAGCGCCTTGGTACGCGGGGTGATCGCAGCCTCCACCCTTTCAAGGTCCAGCCGCCAGCGACCGTCGGCGAACTGCAGCGGCACGGCGCGCGGATGAGCGCCCGCAAGCGATGCGGCAGCGGCGAAATTCGGCCAGGCCGGCGAGAGATAGACGATCTCGTCGCCGGGCGAGGAAAGCGCCTGCACCGCGAGCTGAATGGCCTGCATGCCGGAACCGACCACATAGAAATGTTCCGGGGAGAGGCTGTGGCCGAACTGGCGTTCGTAATAGCGCGAGAGGGCCTGGCGCAATTCAGGAATGCCGCGCTGCCAAGTGTAGAAAGTCTCGCCGGCCTTCAACGCCTCCATGGCAGCGTCGGAGATGAAAGCAGGCGTGGGAAGATCGCCCTCCCCGACCCAAAGCGGGATCAGCCCGTCGCGGTCGCGCGCATAATTGACCAGTTCTACGATGCCGCTTTCGGGCGCCTGCAGGGCGCGTGGGCTCACATTGCCGAGAATGTCCATCTTGTCTCCGTCGGGGAACGCCGCCAAACCTGCCCATATCTACCGGCAAACAACAACGCTTTCACGCCAGTTTATCTGACGCTCCGATCGATTTCGGTGATGGGAAGAGAGACCTCGGCGTGGCGCACCGAGGTCGTGTCCGGTCAGACCGCGGGGCGGCTCTTCAACAGGTCGCGAATTTCCGTCAGAAGCGCGACATCGGCCGGCGGGGGACCGGCTTCTTCGGCCTTCTGCTTTTCGACGCTGGCGCGAACGCGGTTCACGCCCTTGACCATCAGGAAGATGATCCAGGCGAGGATAACAAAATTGAGCGCGACAGTGATGAAGTTGCCGTAGGCGAAGACGGCGCCCTGCTCACGGGCAGCTGCAAGCGAGTTTGCGGTCACGTTCGACGAAAGCGGCAGGAAGTAGTTCGAGAAATCGAACCCGCCGCCGGTCATGGCACCGACGATCGGCATGACCAGGTCGTTGACGATCGAGTCGACAATCCTGCTGAATGCGGCACCGATGATCACACCGACGGCAAGGTCCATGACATTGCCTCGAGCGATGAACGCCTTGAATTCGTTGAGCATGCGCCTCTCCTGTTGCTGCGATCGGTTCAAACTAGTTCAGTTTTTGCCCGGATGGAACCACTCCGGCGCGATGCGCCGCAGTTTATGCAATCACCCGTCGCTTTCGGACTTAAGGCTAAGTCGCATCGGATTTTCTTCGTGGTTTGAATGGCCTATTGTGCCCGGCAGGCGGGCGGGGAGGCCCGCCGCATCCGGAGAACCCATGCTGTCTGGCTGGACTATTTTTGCCGCGGCCTTCGCCTATCTGCTGCTGCTCTTCGCCGTGGCCACCTATGGCGATCGGCGGACGCGCACGCCGGACGCCGCAAGCCGCGGCCGGCCGATGGTCTATGCGCTGAGCCTCGCCATCTACTGTACGTCCTGGACCTATTTCGGTGGCGTGGGGCTCGCAAGCGCGCAGGGGCTGGAGTTCTTCGGCATCTATATCGGGCCGATCCTGATGTTCACGCTCGGCCTGCCGCTGATCCGGCGCATCGTCAGCCTCGCCAAGTCCGAGCGGCTGACGTCGATCGCCGACTTTGTCGGCGCGCGTTACGGTAAAAGCCCGGGTGTCGCGGCCATCGTGGCGCTGATCGCGCTTATCGGCGCCGTTCCCTATATCGCGCTGCAGCTGAAGGCCGTTTCGAGTTCGGTCAAGGTCGTGGTCGATTTCTACGAATACGGCTTCGGCGAGAGCCATGCCTTCATCGACCTGCCCCTCATCGTGTCGCTTTGCCTAGCCTGCTTTGCGGTGGTCTTCGGAACGCGCCATACGGATGCGACGGAACATCAGGACGGTCTGATCCTGGCGATCTCGATGGAGTCGGTCGTCAAGCTGCTCGCCTTCGCCGCCGTCGGCATCTACGTCGTCTACTTCATGTTCGACGGCCTCGGCGACCTCTGGCTGCGCGCTGCCGAGAACGAGCACGTGACGGCGGCGCTCACCCACGAGACCCCGATCGCGCGCTGGCTGCTTCTCGTCGTTCTCTCAGCGTTTGCCATCGTCATGCTGCCGCGGCAGTTCCATGTGACGGTGGTCGAAAACCGCACCGCCGGCGAACTGCGCACGGCCGGGCTGCTGTTCCCGCTATACCTTCTGGCGATCAACCTGTTCGTCCTGCCCGTCGCCATCGGCGGCCTCATAGCCTTCCAAGGGCTCGGCGATTCCGACCTCTACGTATTGGCGCTGCCGCTGGCGCAGGGCCAGCCGCTTTTGACGCTCATCTCTTTCATCGGCGGCTTTTCAGCCGCAACCGCCATGGTCATCGTGGAATGCGTCGCGTTGTCCATCATGATCTCCAACGACATCGTCATTCCGGTGGTGCTGCGACGGAACCTGATCGGGCGCGGCGAACCGAACGAAGACCTGACGCGCACGCTGCTCCTGATCCGGCGCTTCTCGATCTTCTTCGTACTCCTGCTCGGCTACGCCTACTACCGGTTCTCGACCTCGAGCGCAGGGCTTGCCTCCATCGGCCTTCTGGCGTTCGCGGCCATTGCGCAGATTGCGCCCGCCCTGCTCGGCGGCCTTGTGTGGCGGCAGGCCAATGCCCGTGGAGCCATCGCGGGGATGGTGTCCGGTCTCGTCGTCTGGAGCTATCTGCTGTTTCTGCCGAGCCTCGGCGTCAGCGACAATTCCGGCATCGCATCGACGATCCTCGGCTTCCTGCTTCCGGGCGCGACCATTCTTTCCGGCGAACAGGCCGATCCGCTGGTTGCCGCTTCGGTCCTGTCGTTGATGGTCAATGTCGCAGCTTTCGTCATCGGCTCGCTGTCGCGCAGCACCACCAATATCGAGCGCCTGCAGGCCAACATCTTCATACGCACCCGCCCGCAGCTCGAGCGCGCATTTCGCGGCAGCAAGACGAAGGTGACGGTGCGCGACCTGAAGAACACCGTCTCCACCTATCTCGGCGAGGAGCGCACGGAGCGCTCGTTCCACACCTATGAGCGCCAGCTCGGCCGCTGGCTGGAAGACAGTGCGCCGGCCGATATCGCGCTGGTGCATTTCTCCGAGCAGGTCCTCGGCAGCGCGATCGGTTCATCGTCCGCACGCCTCGTCCTGTCCCTGACGCTGCAGCGGATCGACGAGACGGCGGCGGATACGAGCTGGCTGCTCGACCAGGCCAGCGAGGCGCTGCAGTATAATCAGGGCATGCTGCAGACCGCGCTCGGCCAGATGGACCAGGGCATTGCCGTGTTCGACAGTTCCGGCAACCTCACCGTCTGGAACCGCCGCTTCCGCGAGCTGCTCGACCTTCCAGAGCAGGTCGGGCAGGTCGGCTTTGCCCTCAGCGAAATGATCGATATCCTCGTTGAGGAAGGCCACATCGCTTCCGATGAACGGCGGACGATCCTCGATGGCGTCATGAACTTCGACCAGCCTTTCCAGCTCGTGCTCTCGGGTGGTCGCCGGATCGTGGAAGTCCTCTCGAATGCCATGCCGGCGCGCGGATTCGTCGCCACCTTCACCGACATCACCGAGCGGGTCGAGGCCGACCGCGCGCTCAAGCTCGCCAACGAAACGCTGGAATTGCGCGTGGCGGAGCGGACGGCGGAACTGACCCGGGTCAACAAGGAATTGGCCGAGGCGCGTGCGGCGGCCGAGGAGGCCAATCTCGGCAAGACGCGCTTCTTCGCCGCCGCCGGCCATGACATCCTGCAACCGCTGAATGCGGCCCGGCTCTATTCCTCCTCGCTGGTCGAACGGCTTGGCGACACGGACAACCACATGCTGGTGCGCAACATCGACTCGTCTCTAGAATCGGTGGAGACGATCCTGGGCGCCGTGCTCGACATTTCGCGCCTCGATACCGGCGCCATGAAGCCTCGCATGCAGGCCGTTCGGCTGGACGAGCTGTTCAAGCGGATCGAAACCGATTTTGCGCCCATGGCGCGCGCAAAAAACCTTTCCTTGAAGGTCGTTTCCACGTCGCTTGCCGTGCGGAGCGACCCGAACCTCCTGCGGCGGCTGGTGCAGAACCTGGTATCGAACGCGATCAAGTACACCAATAGCGGCAAAGTCCTTGTCGGTGTGCGCCGACAGGGAGGCAGCGCCTTCATTCAGGTGCTCGATACCGGCATTGGCATCCCGCCGTCGAAGTTCCGCACCGTGTTCAAGGAATTCGCCCGGCTCGACGAGGGTGCCAGAAATGCGCCGGGCCTCGGCCTCGGCCTTTCCATCGTCGACCGCATCTCGCGCGTTCTCGGCCACGCCGTCGATCTGCAATCGGTTCCCGGGCGCGGCACCAGCTTCAAGGTCCGGGTCCCGGTCGAGGCGGGAGCGAGCGGGAAGAAGGCGGCTGCGCCGAACGAGCCTGCGCCGGTGGCCGAACCGCTACGCGGCCTGCGGGTTCTCTGCATCGACAACGAGCCGGCAATCCTGGAGGGCATGCGTGTACTGCTTTCGGGCTGGGGCTGCGAGGTCGTCACGGCCGATTCTCTTCCGGCAGTCGAGGCGCTGATTTCGATGCCCATCGACCCACCGCATGCGGTGATTGCCGACTACCACCTCGGCGAAGGAACCGGGATCGACGCGATCGACCGGCTTCGCAAGGCCTACGGAGCGGAGCTGCCCGGCCTGCTCGTCACGGCGGACCGGTCGGCCGAGGTGCGCGCGCTTTCCGAGAGCCGGGATATCGTTCTGCAGAACAAGCCCGTCCGCCCGGCCTCGATGCGGGCCTGGCTGACACGTCTGGCAAGCCTGGAAAAGGCGGCAGCCGAATAGAGCGGGTTGCTGGAAGCCGGGAGCGCTTCCGAAATGCCGTGGCAGCCTCTCGCCACCTTCAGCTACCGGCTGGAACGCAGCGCCGGGACCGCTGACACGCAGGACGGCTGCCATGCTGACAGCGGGATGGCGTGCCGGTGGCTCAGGCGGCAGCGGCGGTCGCGCCGATCTTGCCGAGCTGGATGACGGCCTGGGTACGGCTGTCGACGTTGAGCTTCAGCAGGATCGCTGACACGTGCGCCTTGATCGTCGCTTCGGACACACCGAGTTCGTAGGCGATCTGCTTGTTAAGCAAGCCTTCCGCCAGCATCGACAGCACCCGCGACTGCTGCGGCGTGAGCGTGCGCAGCCGGCCGATCAGTTCTTCGATCTCCGCATCCGGCTCGGCACCGCGCTGGTAGCCGCCGGGCGTGTAGATGTTGCCGTCGAGAACGGCTGCGATCCCCTCGCGGATCTCCTCGATCGAGGCCGACTTGGAAATGAAGCCGGACGCACCGAGATCGAGAGCGCGACGAATGGTGGCGGAATCGTCACTCGCCGAGACGATGACGACCGGCAGGCCCGGATGTTCGGCCCTGAGTGTGACCAGGCCGGAGAGCCCGCTGGCCCCCGGCATGGAGAGATCCAGCAGGATGAGATCCGCATTCGGATTTTGTGAAGCGGAGGCGCGCGCGGTTTCGAAATCGCCGGCCTCGAGGACGACGGGGTGAGCCGCCATGCCGAGCAGCGCCTGCCGCAGCGCCCCCCTGAACAGCGGATGGTCGTCAGCAATGATGATCGTCATGCCTGTCGTCATGCGGGCTCCCTCCCAAGAGCACGGTCACGAAAGGTCCGCCGGAAAGCAGTGGCATAGACCACAGCGTCGCGCTCAGGTCCTGTCCGGCAGCGGTTCCGTCTGGGGAGCGACTTTGTCCTCCTCGCCCTCCAGATTTTTAACGATTGCCATAAAGCGCTGCATCATTCTTTCCATGATGCCCATGGTCCGGTCAATCTCTTCGTCCGTCGGAAGGCGCGGTTTGGGAACGGAAAGCGTGGATTCCTGCGCCTTTTCCAACGCCTCCACACGACGCGTCAGCAAATCGAGCTCGTTTTCAAAGGCGGTGCGCTCGTCGGCCGCCATGCGGCAGGCGATCTGGCCGGTCGTCTCCTTGCAGATCGAGACTTCGCCGGTAACGGTGTCGAGCCGCACGAATCCGTCGGCGGTCCGCTCCATCTGGTATCGCCCCTCGCCTTCGGCAAAGCCCGAAGCGGGCACCAGAAGCGGCGCGAGCGCGACCAACCCGACAATCATCCTGCGCATGCAATGTCCTCCTCAAAAAGCGCTTGCCGGACGGCGAATTGACCGTGGACTTTCCCGCCGCAATGCTGCAAGCGCTAGCCGGAAAGCCACCCGCACCGAGCAGGAAGAGCGCCATGTCCGAAATAATATACAAGATCGTTCCGACAAGTCTGTGGCAATCCGCACGTGAGAAGGGCAGCTTCGAGGGCGCGCCGGTCGATCTTGCCGACGGCTTCATCCATTTCTCTACCGCCGCCCAGGCGCCCGAGACGGCTGCGAAGCACTTCGCCGGCCAGTCGGACCTGCTTCTGGTCGCGATCGACGGTGCAGCGCTGGGTGCAGCCCTGGTCTACGAACCATCGCGCGGCGGCCAGCTCTTTCCCCACCTCTACGGTGCGCTGCCGCTGGATGCGGTGCTTTGGGAAAAGGCCCTTCCGCTCGACGCCAATGGCACGCACCAGTTTCCGGAGATGAACTGACATGGCGCTGGCAGATCTCGCCCGCAAGGGACTTTTCCTGTTCGATCCGGAGACGGCGCACGGACTGTCGATCGCAGCACTGAAGAGCGGCCTGGTGCCGGTTTGCCCGCAGAAGACCGATCCGCGCCTGCGGCAGACGGTTGCCGGCCTCGAATTTTTCAATCCCCTCGGCATGGCGGCCGGCTACGACAAGAATGCAGAGGTGCCCGAGGCCTTGCTGCGCCTCGGTTTCGGTTTTGCCGAGATCGGTACCGTCACGCCGAAGCCGCAATCCGGTAATCCGAAGCCGCGCATCTTCCGGCTGGCCGGCGACGAGGCGGTGATTAACCGGCTGGGCTTCAACAACGAGGGCCATGCCGCCGCCCTCGAGCGGCTGAAATCGTGCGCCCGAGACGCTCTGATCGGCGTCAACATCGGCGCCAACAAGGACAGCGAGGATCGCGTCGCCGACTACGTGGCCGGCATCCGTACCTTCTATGACGTCGCGCGCTACTTCACCGCCAACATCTCCTCGCCGAACACCCCGGGCCTGCGCGACCTGCAGGCGCGTGAAAGCCTCGCGGCACTGCTTTCGGCGGTGCTTGCCGCCCGTGCCGAGCAGGCAGCGCAAAGCGGCCGCCGCGTTCCCGTGTTCCTGAAGATCGCGCCCGACCTTGCCGAAGAGGGACTGGACGACATCGCCGAGGTGTCACTGGCACATGACCTCGACGGGCTGATCGTCTCCAACACCACGCTGTCACGCGACGGCCTTTCCGACCGCACGCACGCGAACGAAGCCGGCGGCCTGTCAGGCAAGCCGCTGTTTGCCCGGTCGACCGCCGTGCTTGCCAAGATGCGCAAGCGTGTCGGCGAGGCCTTGCCGATCATCGGCGTCGGCGGCGTCAATTCGGCAGAAACGGCAGCGGAGAAGATCCGCGCCGGCGCCGACCTCGTGCAGCTCTATTCCTGCATGGTCTATGCCGGTCCCGGCCTGCCGGCCTCGATCGTCAAGGGCCTCTCGGCGCTCTGCGACCGGGAGCGGCTGGCCTCGATTCGCGACATCCGCGGCACGCGCACCGGCTACTGGGCCGAAAAGAACCTCTGAGCGGCGAGCCGGCGCACGCGGGCGGCCAGAAAAAGCCCGCGGCAAGCAAGGAAGACGTTGAGCGCCAGCCAGAGGCCATGATTGCCGTAATACGGCACGAACACGGCAAGGGCTAACAGGTAGACGAGAAACGAGAGCAGCATCATGTTGCGCATCGTGGCCGACCATGTGGCGCCGATGTAGACGCCGTCCATCTGGAAGGCGAGCGCACCGGTGATCGCCGTCACCGCCGCCCAGGGGAGATAGGCTGCGGCCTCGGCGCGCACACTCGGCGTCGTGGTCAGAAGGCCGATCACGGCCGGACCGAAGACCAGGAAAATCACGGCCGAAGCGATGCCGAGTCCGAAGGACCAGACGAGGGTCAGCCGGACGGCGCGATCGAAGGCCGGCCGACAGCGGGCGCCGATCGCCCTGCCGACGATCTGCTCGGCCGCATTCGCCAGCCCGTCCAGATAGTAGCTGGCGACGAGGAAGATGTTCATCAGCACGGCATTGGCGGCGAGCGCAACCGGGCCGAACGAGGTGCCGATACGCGTCATCAGGATAAATGCGCCGAGAAGCACGAAGGTACGGATCAGGATATCGCGATTGAGCGCAAACAGCGCCCGCATGCGCGGCAGCGAGAAGATCGTGCTCCAGGGTGACCGGTCGGCCGCCTTGAAACCGCGGATGACGACGAAGAGCCCCAGGAGCATGCCGGCGGTCTCGCCGATCAGGGCGCCGGCGGCGATACCTGCAACGCCGTAGCCCCAGTGAAGCCCCAAAAGAATGGCGAGCACGATGTTCACGCCGTTGATGGTCGCCTGCAGCAGAAGTCCCGTCGTGCCCTGCCCGCGGCCAAGCACGAAGCCGAGAATTGCATAGTTCGCAAGGGCCATTGGCCCGCCGAGGATGCGGATCGCAAAATAGGCGAGCGTCGCCTAGGCGACGCCCGGTGGCGGAGCCATCACCACGAGCCCGGCGCTGGAAAGCAGCGGTGAAGCTGCGGCAATGGCGAAGCCGCAACAGAGCGCGATGGCAAGCGATCGCCAGAAGATCGCCTGCTGTTCGGCATTGTCTCCCCTGCCGTACGCCTGTGCGACGAGGCCGGTCGTCGCGGCCCGCAGGAAATTGAAGCTGCCGAGGATCAGGTCGAAAAGCACGGCACCGACTGCGAGCCCGGCCAGCGCATCGGCCGAGCCGAGGCGGCCGGCGACCGCCGTGTTCGTCAGGCCGAGAAGCGGTGTCGTCAAAAAGCCGAGCGTCATCGGAACGGCGATCGAAAGGACGAGGCGGTGTGTCACCTCGAAGGCCCCGCCTGCTTCGTCCGAACTTTCAGATACCGCCATCCGACCGCCCCCGCGTCAGCCAAAGGCAGGCGACCGGCGCCGCGCCTCTGGCAAGGCCCCCAAGTCACCCGCCGTCAAACCGTGCAGAGCGTCAGCTCGACAACACCATTGCCCAATAGGGCCTGTTGCCGGAAGAGGAGTTTCTCGCCTCCGCCACACCCAGCCCGCGATAGCCGGAGCCCAGCATGTTGGCGAGGTGCTTGGGGGAATCCACCCAGGCCTGGAAGGCACGCGCCGCGTCGCTCTGGCCGACGGCGATGTTCTCGGCCGCCGGCAGCGGGACCTCCATGCCCTTCATGCGCTTGGCGAAGTTGGCGCCGATGCCGATGTTGTGCTCCATCTTGCCGGCGGCGGCCATGCGGCTCGCCTGGTCAGCTGCTGCCCGGGCCGCCGCGGAATCGCGCGAAAGCGGCTCGAGCCCGCGATCGCCGCGCAGCTTGTTGATCAGGGCAAGCGTGGGATCGGTCTGGTCGCTGGCGTCCGACGCGATGTCGCCGATGGTGGAACAGCCTGCAATGGTCGCAGCGGTCATTCCGAGGGAGGCCGCAAGCAGGGTCCTGCGGGTGATGAGGTTCTTTTCGTTCGATATCATGTCAACGCTTGTAGCTTAGGACGCGGATGAGGATGAAGACCGGCACGACGATCACCGCGCCCAGCATCAGGTAGTCGCCGACGCGACCGAGCGCGGCAAAACCCGTTTCCCAGAGATTGATGACGAAATCACGGACGGCGCGCAGGATATCGTCCGGATAGAGGCCAAGGACGGACATCAGGAAGCCGAGCGCCACCGACAGGATCAGTAGCTTCACGACGATGCGAAACGGCGTATCGCCGAGAAACCTGTTGACGCCGTCCGACATGCTGCCTGCTCCTGTTCTCTTCGCCGCAACGAATCTGCTTGCGTTTTGCCCGTGCTTGCCGAATAGCGATGCCACCTCACGCAAAAAGACGCAACCATGACCATCGCCTCGCAGCATTCCTCCGGCGACATCCTCGCCGACCGCCGCGCCGACTACGCCCGCATGCTCGCCGAAGGTGGCGATTTTTCGGGCGCCGGCGAACTTATGGAGCAGGCGCTGGAGATTTCACCCGGCTGGGCGGCCGGCTGGTTTCGGCTTGCGGAGTATGCCGAGAAGGCGGGAAGCGTTCCGACCGCTGCGACCGCGTTGCGCCGTGTGCTGGAGCTCGCCCCGGAGGATCCGTTCGGCGCCGGGCTTCGGCTGGCGGTGCTGGGTGCTGCGGAAGTGCCCGCCACACCACCGACGCGCTATGTCGAACAGCTCTTTGACGACTACGCGCAGCGCTTCGACGCCGCGCTCGTGGAGAAGCTGGAATACAGCGTTCCGCAGAAACTGGCCGCGCTGGTCGCAGACGGCATTTCCAGCGAACGCTTTGTCCATGTCACCGATCTGGGGTGCGGCACCGGTCTCTTCGGTGAGCGCATTCGCGCGCGCGCCGGCTTTCTCGAAGGCTTCGACCTTTCGGCAAACATGCTGGCCAAGGCACGGGAAAAGCAGGTCTACGACCGTCTGGCACAGGCGGACCTGTCGCTGCCGCCCCCGGAGTGCGGCGTGTTCGCAACCGGCCTCGCGCCCGGCCGTACGGATCTTGCCAGTGCCGCCGACGTGCTGATGTATCTCGGCGAACTCGCGCCCGTATTCGAGATCGCATTCGCCCTGATCGCGCCCGGCGGCCACTTCGCCTTCTCCGTCGAGGATGCGGCGTCGAACGAAACCTATGTACTGCGGACGTCGCTGCGCTACGCGCATGGCAAAGCCTATGTGCGCCGACGCGCCGACGAAGCCGGATTCGACCTGCTGCAGAGCCGGCAAACGGTCATTCGCATGGATGCCGGCGCACCGGTGACGGGCCGGCTTTACCTCGCACGACGTCGCTGACGCAGCATGTGCCGCCTTGCATATGCCGCAGTGCAATATAAAACAGTCACATCATCCACGCGGAGATTTCGATGAGCGGCGACAAGCGGCGCTTCGGCTTCTGGAACCCTGCCCCGACGCGCCATTCCGCGCTTGAGGACGCGCAGGGAATTGTCACGGGCAGCATGGTTGCCGCACTCGGATTGACGCTGATCGGCAGCGCCGGGCTCGTTGCAAGCGGAATCGCCGGCGTCGCGTTCATCCTGCATTATCTGACGGGCTACAGCTTCGGCCTTTATTATACCGTGCTGAACATGCCCTTCTACGCGTTGTCCCTGTCGCGGCTCGGCAAGGCGTTCACGATCAAGACGTTTATCGCCGTTGGCCTGACCTCGCTGATCACGGAAATCCAGCCGCGATATCTCAAGATCGAGACGCTCGATCCCGTCTGGGCGGCATTGCTTGCGGGAATTCTGGTCGGGTTCGGGCTGCTGGCGCTGTACCGCCATCGCGCAAGCCTCGGTGGACTCGGCATCCTCGCCGTCTACCTGCAGGACCGCTTCGGGATCCGGGCCGGGCTGGTGCAATTGGGCTTCGATCTCGTCGTCCTCGCGGCAGCCTTCGCCGTTGCCGCGCCCTACATCGTGCTATGTTCGGTGATCGGCGCCATCGTGCTGAACCTGTTTCTGACGATCAACCATCGCGCCGACCGCTACATTGCCATGTAAAGCGGTCGGCACATATGGCCGCCCCCCTTTTCACAAACCGCGTCAGGCAGCCTTTGCCGGCTTGTCGAT
Source organism: Mycoplana rhizolycopersici (assembly GCF_013378445.1). GTDB lineage: Bacteria > Pseudomonadota > Alphaproteobacteria > Rhizobiales > Rhizobiaceae > Mycoplana > Mycoplana rhizolycopersici. Next base: position 260,859 of record NZ_JABXYK010000003.1, on the reverse strand, counting down.
CGGGTGCTGGGAGCGGAAGCCGACCGCCAAGCGGTTCCAGATGTTGATCGTGCCGATCGCCACGGTGATCTTCGTCATTTCCTCTTCGGAAAAATGCGCCTTCAACGCCTCGTAGGCCTCGTCCGGAGCCCCGGTCCGGGCGATGTCGGTGACCGCATCGACCCAGCCGAGCAGCGCGCGCTCGCGGGCGTCGTAGACCGGCGATTCCCGCCAGACCGACATCAGGTTGATCCACTGCTCGGAAAGACCGTCATGACGGGATTCCTTGACGTGCATGTCGACGCAAAATGCGCAGCCGTTGATGATCGACGCGCGCAGCTTGATCAGATGGATGAAGCGGCGCTCCAGCCCCGATTTCTGCACGAACTCTTCCAATGCCACGACGGCCTTGTAGGATTCGGGGGATGCTTTGAAGAAATTGAAACGCGGTTGCATGGTCTTTCCTCTCGGTTCCTGTGTCAGCTCGATTTACGTTCATGCAGTTGCAGGAAGGCGCAGCCACGTGCCGCGACGGCGCCGTCCATGTCTTGCTCGGCCAGTTCGCCGAGGACCTCGGCGACGGTGGTCTTTGCCAGCTCCGCGCGGTAGGCGCGTTCCGCCCTCAGCATCGCTGCGTTGATCTGGCAGGGCCGGGTCATGTAGCGCTGGGGCAGCGGGTTCGGCCCGCGCTGCCGGATCTCCTTGCAGCGGAAGGCCGGCTCTCGGCCCTCCACGGCAAGCACGACGTCGAGAAGGGTGATCTCGTCGGCTCCGCGCGCCAGCCGGTAACCGCCGCGCGGGCCGGGAACGGTTTGAAGGATCCCCGCTCCCGACAGAGCCTGAAGATGCTTCAGCAGGTAGCTGGTGGACACACCATGGAATTCCGCCAGGGCTGCCGCAGACAGCACGCCACCGGACGAAAGGCCGGACAGCATCGCCACGCTATGGATCGCCTGTTCAACGCCGTCGCTGAGTTTCAAGATCGCCTCCTTATTCGTGGATATTTTTTATCCATGATTATTGCATATGTCAAGGCCGCATGATTTGACCGCCACGGAAAAGCCGTAACGCCTTGAATTGGCGCGCGATCGCGTGGGAAAAGCATTTTCCACCGGGAGGAACTGCGCTAGCCTCGCCCTGGTGAACGCGAACGATTCCAGCCAGCCGGGGGCCGATGCCCTGCCGCGCCCCTTTGCCGACTGGTTTGCGGCGCGGCGATGGGCTCCGCGCGCGCATCAGCTCGAACTTCTGACGCGGGCGCGCGCCGGCGAAAGCCTGCTTCTGATCGCGCCGACAGGTGCGGGCAAGACGCTCGCCGGCTTCCTGCCGTCGCTGACGGATCTTTACGCGCGCGGCCGCATCAAGCCGGGGTCGGCCTTTACCGGGATCCACACGCTCTACATCTCGCCGCTCAAGGCACTGGCCGTCGATATCGAGCGCAACCTGACGATACCGGTCGAGGAGATGGGGCTGCCGGTTCGCATCGAGACGCGCACGGGCGATACGCCGCAATCCAAGCGCCAGCGACAGCGGCTCAATCCGCCGGACATCCTGCTGACGACGCCCGAGCAGGTGGCGCTGCTGATCGCCAACGGCGAGGCGGAGCGCTTCTTCAAGGACCTCAAATTCGTGGTGTTCGACGAGTTGCACTCGCTCGTCACGTCCAAGCGCGGGCACCTCTTGTCGCTTGGCCTTGCCCGGCTGCGCAGACTGGCGCCCGGCCTGCGCACGATCGGGCTTTCGGCAACGGTCGCCGAGCCGATGGACCTGCGGCGCTGGCTGGTGGAACAGGCGACCGGCAGCGACAGCCATGCCGGGCTGGTACTGGGGCCGGAGGGCGCAAGGCCGATCATCACCATCCTGAAGAGCCAAGAGCGTGTCCCCTGGTCCGGCCATTCGGCCCGTTATGCCATGCCCGAAGTCTACCAGGCGATCCGCGAGCACCGCACCGCGCTGCTGTTCGTCAACACGCGCAGCCAGGCGGAAATGCTGTTTCAGGAGCTGTGGAACATCAACGAGGAGACGCTGCCGATCGCGCTGCATCACGGCTCGCTGGACGTCGCGCAACGGCGCAAGGTGGAGGCGGCAATGGCGGAGAACCGGTTGCGGGCCGTGGTCGCTACCTCCACGCTCGACCTCGGCATAGACTGGGGCGATGTCGATCTCGTCATCCATGTCGGCGCGCCGAAGGGTGCCTCGCGGCTCGCTCAGCGCATCGGCCGCGCCAACCACCGGATGGACGAGCCCAGCCGGGCGATCCTGGTGCCGGCCAACCGCTTCGAAGTGATGGAATGCCAGGCGGCGCTGGATGCCAACTACATCGGCGCGCAGGACACGCCGCCGATGACAGACGGCGCGCTGGATGTACTGGCGCAGCACGTCTTGGGGATGGCCTGTGCGGCACCCTTCGACGAAGAGGCGCTCTTTTCCGAGATCACCTCCGCCGCCCCCTATGCAGCGCTTCCCCGGCAGACGTTTTCGCGCGTGGTCGACTTCGTCGCAACCGGCGGCTACGCGCTTCGCACCTATGAGCGCTACGCCAGGATCCGCAAGACGAAGGAAGGGCTCTGGCGCGTCTCGAACCCGCAGGTCGCCCAGCAGTACCGGCTGAACCTCGGCACGATCGTCGAGATGCCGATGCTCAACCTGCGGCTCGTCAAGCGCAATGCGCGCGGCTCCCTCGGCCGTGGCGGGGCTTCGCTCGGCAAGGTCGAGGAGTATTTCCTGGAGACCATGTCGCCGGGCGACACGTTCCTCTTCGCCGGCAAGGTGCTGCGCTTCGAGGGTATCCGCGAGAACGAATGCCTCGTCAGTCAGGCCTTCTCCCTCGATCCGAAGGTGCCGGTCTATGCGGGCGGGAAGTTCCCGCTTTCCACCTATCTTGCCGAGCAGGTGCGCGCCATGCTGGCCGATCCGGACCAATGGCGGGCATTGCCGGACCAGGTGCGCGACTGGCTGTCGATCCAGCGCGACATATCCATGCTGCCGAAACGCGACGAGCTGCTGATCGAAACCTTCCCGCGCGGCAGCCGCCACTACATGGTCATCTACGCCTTCGAAGGCAGGCTGGCGCACCAGACCCTCGGCATGCTACTGACGCGGCGACTGGAGCGGGCCGGGCTGAAGCCGCTCGGTTTCGTGGCTACCGACTATTCGCTCGCCGTGTGGGCGCTGGACGATCTGGCAGGCGCGTTCAGGTCGCGCCGGCCATCGTTGGGAGCACTTTTCGACGAAGACATGCTCGGCGACGATCTGGAGGCCTGGCTCGACGAAAGCTGGATGCTGAAGCGGACCTTCCGCAATTGCGCCGTGATTGCCGGGCTAATCGACCAGCGCCATCCCGGCAAGGAAAAGAGCGGGCGTCAGGTGACCGTGTCGGCCGACCTGATCTACGACGTGCTGCGCAGCCACGAGCCCGACCATATCCTGCTGGAGGCGACGCGACAGGATGCGGCATCGGGGCTTTTGGACATCGCCCGGCTCGGCGCTATGCTGATGCGAATCAAGGGCCATATCACGCATAGGGCACTCGACCGGATCTCCCCGCTCGCCGTTCCGGTGATGCTGGAGATCGGCAAGGAACCGGTTTCGGGCGAGGCGCACGATAGCGTTCTCGCCGAAGCCGCCGAGGACCTGATCGCCGAGGCCATGGGTGACAAAGAGATACGCGAGGCGTCCCACGGGGAATGGCCGGACGATTTCGGCGCGCAGAGACGACATTGAAGCGGGAATGCAGATGAACAGGCTGGCGCTGGCGGCCGCACAGATCGAGGATTTCGGATCGCTGACGGCCCGGACGGTCGTCGCCGGCGTCGAGGCGCTGTGCGATCCCTTCGGCGCGCTCTATCTCCCGCAGACGCGGCTTCTGGTCATTTCCGACCTGCATCTAGAAAAGGGCGCTGCCTTCGCACGCCGCGGCATGTTGCTGCCGCCCTACGATACGCTAGCGACGCTGAAGATCCTTTCGGCTGTCATCGCCCGGCACGATCCGGCGATCGTCGTCAGCCTCGGGGACAATTTCCATGACCGCGTCGGTTCGGCCCACCTGCCGGACATGTTCCGCCGGGAGATTGCGGAGATGGCGCGCGGGCGTGACTGGATCTGGATCAACGGAAACCACGATCCGGACGGTGCGGCGGGGCTGCCGGGGCAGTCGGCGGACGAGCTGCACTATGCCGGCCTCGTCTTTCGCCACGAGCCCTCGCTCCGTGCCGGCCATGGCGAGATCGCCGGGCATCTCCACCCGTCCGCCACCGTCCGCCGCCGTGACAAATCGGTGCGCCGTCCGTGCTTTGCGACCGACGGCCGCCGGATGCTGATGCCCGCCTTCGGCGTCACCACCGGCGGGCTTGACCTGCGCCACCGCGCCATGGCGGGCCTGTTCGAGCGCGAAAACCTCGTCGCCCATCTGCTCGGCCGCGACCGGGTCTATTCCGTGCGCTTCTCCAACCTGCTCGCCTGAGGGGTCGTGACGGCTACTCCGGCTTGGGCGTGTAGCGCAGGATGACCGTGCCGTTGGAAAGCGGCCTTGCTTCCGCAAGATCAAAACGCTGCGGGCTGTCGGCGGGCTTGAAGAACGGCGTTCCCTTGCCGAGCCGCGTCGGCACGAGCGCGAGCATCACCTCGTCGACCAGGCCTTCGCCAAGCAGCGTGTCCGTCAACTCGGCGCTGCCGAATATGCAAATATCCTTGCCCGGCTCACGCTTCAGGCGGCGCAGATCGCCCGTGATATCGGACGTCATCGTCGTGTTGTTCCAGTCCGACTGCATGAGCGTGCGCGAGGCAACCAGCTTCGGCATGGCATTCATGAAGGCCTTGATGCGCGTCTCGTCCTGCGTGGTCGTCCAGTAGGACTTCATGCCTTCATAGGTGACCCGGCCGAAGACGAGCATCCGGGCGCGCTCGCCGAAATCCTCGCTGATGCGCTCCAGCTCTTCGCCCCATGCGTGATTGTGAAAGTCGAGATCCCACTTCTTCTCACCCTCGAAGAAGCCGTCAAGCGACACCAGATTCCAAACGATCACCCTACTCATCGCATCCTCCCGTTGATTGGCGGCGGTCATCTGATTGCATTTTGAAATCGGTTGAAGGCTATGCAGACCGGTGGCAAAGTGCAAGCAGAATCTCGGAGACGAATATGAAGGACGAGTACCGCTCGGGCTGCCCGATCAATCTCACGCTCGAGATCCTCGGCGACCGCTGGAGCCTGATCGTGATCCGGGACATGATGTTCGGCAACCGCCGCCACTTCCGGGAACTGCTGACCCATTCGGAAGAGAGGATCGCGTCCAACATTCTCGCCGACCGGCTCAAGCGGCTCATGGAGAAAGGCCTGATCACCAAGGCGGATGATCCCAGCCACAAGCAGAAGGCGCTTTACAGCCTGACCGAGATGGCGATCGGCCTCGTCCCCCTTTTCGCCCATATGGGCGCCTGGGGGCGACGGCACCTGCCGGTGAGCGAGGAACTGAGCATCCGGGCGGAACTGCTCGAATATGGCGGCCCTGCCATGTGGGCCGCCTTCATGGAAGAACTGCGTGCGATCCATATGGGCGGGCCGAAGCCGGACCGCTCCGTATTTTCCGAATTGCAGGCCGCCTACGAAGCCGTCGTCGCCGGCAAGAAGGCGGCCGTGCCGGCCTGACGCTTTGCGCCCGGATCAGTCCTTCCTGAATACGATGCTGGCGATCCAGCCGGTCAGCGCGGCAAGGATGACGGCGAGAATGCCGTAGGAGACCGGGTTGGCGTAGGCCGCGTTCGAGATCATCTGCTCGAGCCCGGTCTTGACGACTCGCAGGGGAAGCGCCTTCTCGCTGATGAACACGCCGTCGCGAAAAAGATGGGCGCGGACGACGTGCGTCCCGTTCGGCACGTTGGCGGGCAGCCTGACGGTCGCCTTGAACAGGCTGGCGCTGATGAACTGCACCCCGCCCGGATCGCGCTGGTAGAAGCCGCCGGTTTCCTTCAGCCGACGGAAGGCGTCGCGAAACTCGGAAATGTTGCTGCCGTCGCCGATATAGCCGATCGGATCGAGGCGGATGTGCTGCAGGCCGACGCCGATGCTGTTCAGCACCGCAGCGGGCGCTATGTCGTCGACATTGCGCGTGCTCGACAGTGAATAGGATTCGGGCGCGAGTTCGAACGTCATCGAACGACGGTTGACCCAGATGCCGAGCACCCGCTCCTTGCGGCGAACGGTCAGATCGTCCTTCGGACCTTCCAGCGCCACGACGATATCGTATTTGCGCTGGGCCAGGAGATTGGGATCATAGCCTTCGATCGCGCCGAAGATCGTCAGGTCGGCGCCGCGGAAGTCGGAGGAGATGGCGATCTCGTCGGTGGAAATGCCGATCTCCAGCCGCTCGGTTATCTCCGGTCGCTTGTCCTCCTGGGCAAGGACCGGGGCGGCCGAAGCCAGGGCGAGAGCAGCGAGAAGCGTGCGCGCAAGCCTCATCATCGGCCCGTCCCCGCGCTGACGATGGAATAGAAGTCCTCAGGCGTCACCACCAGGTCGACGGCAAGGCGCAGGCCGACCGCCAGCACCAGAAGGGCCAGCAGGGCACGCAGTTGCTCGCCGCGCAGGCGTTGGCCGACGCGCACGCCGTATTGCGCGCCGATGACGCCGGCCACCATCAGGATGAAGGCCAGCACGATATCGACGGAATTGTTCGTCGCCGCCTGCATCACGGTGGTGTAGGCGGTGACGAAGATGATCTGGAACAGCGAGGTGCCGACGACGACGTTCGTCGGGATTCGCAGCAGGTAGATCATCGCCGGCACCATGATGAAGCCGCCGCCGACACCCATGATCGAGGTGAGCACGCCGATCGCAAAGCCGAGGACGACGACCGGGATCACGCTGAGATAGATCTTGGACTTCTTGAACCGCATCTTCAGCGGCAGCCCATGCACCCAGTTGTGGTGGCCTGGCTTGCGCAGGTTGACCGGCTGGTTCTTCGCCGCACGCCGCAACGCATTGACACTCTCGAACAGCATCAGCACGCCGACCACGCCGAGCAGGACCACATAGAGCAGCGAAATGACCAGGTCGAGCTGGCCGAGCCGGCGCAGCAGCGCAAAGAGCCATATGCCCGCCGTAGCCCCCAGAAGGCCGCCGACCAGAAGCACGGTCCCGAGCTTGATGTCGAGCGAGCCGCGGCGGAAGTGGGTGATGGCGCCGGAAATGGAAGAGGCGACGACCTGATTGGCGCCGGTCGCAACCGCCACGATGGGCGGGATGTTGTAGAAGATCAGGAGCGGCGTGATCAGGAAGCCGCCGCCGACGCCGAACATGCCGGAAAGAAAACCGACGGCCGCCCCCATCCCCAGGATGATGAAGATGTTCACCGAAAGCTCGGCGATGGGCAGATAAACCGTCACAGCATTACCCCGATGGGCCGTCGGCCCGGATATTGCGGCGCCCCTGTCGCCGTCCGTTCAGCAAAATTCTCGACGCGATCCGGTGAACGCCGGATCCCAAATTCCAGGCACTGCATATGGGTAAGCGCCGGGCAGGCGGAACGCATGCCCGGTTCGACAGTCCCTCAGCATCCTGCCGACATTCCCGGGAGCCCTATGGGCAGGACTTCGGGTGCCGACGCAACATCAAGGCCGAACGTCCGAACAGACCGGCACGCTCCGCTTAGCCGCTGCGGCATCATTCTGAGCGGCTTGTGGTTTTTTCATGGTCCGTCATGCCCTTGGCCATCCGCGCCGTCAACTGCGGAACGGCCCGGACTGCCACTTTATGCGGTCGCGACGGCTGCGACCGGGATCATCCCTGTCGCTTGTTGCGCTTCAGCAACTCGTTGATGAGCTTGTCGTCGATCTTGCCGGTTTCGGTCTGTCCGACGGACTTCTGGAACGCCTTGATCGCCTCGACCGTCTTCGGCCCCATTGCGCCATCGGGCGTGCCGGCGTTGAAGCCGTTGTTGTTGAGGATCGCCTGGATGTTGCGGATCGCCTTCTTCATGTCCACGGAGGCGGTCTTGGTGCCCTTGCCGACCCATTCGTCCGGCAGGTCCACGGAGTTTGCCTTGTCGTCCAGCGGCTGCGGCTTCCACAGGTCAAGCTTCGCCTTGGCGCTTGCCAGTTGCTCCGGCTTCATGGCGTTGGCGACTTCGTCGCGCTTTTCGGCGGCATCGCGGTCGCCGTCGCGGGCCGCGACAGCAAACCACTTGTAGGATTCCTCGAGGTCCTGCTTCACGCCATTGCCGCGCGCATAGAGGATTGCCAGGTTGAACTGGCTGTCGCGGACGCCGAGGTCGGCCGCCTTCTTGAACCATTCGGCGGCCGCAGCAAAATCGGGGGCTTTGCCGCCGCCCGTCGCCAGCAGCACGGCGAGGTTGTGAATGGCGCTGGCATTGCCCTGGTTGGCGGCTTCCTCATAGAGACGACGGGCCTTTTCCAAGTCGCGTTCGACGCCCTGCCCTTTTTCGTAGAGGTTGCCGAGGCGGTACTGCGCCGGCGCAAAGCCGCGTTCAGCCGCCTTCGCATACCACTTGGCGGCTTCGGCCATGTCGATCGCGACGCCGCGGCCATCGGTATAGCGCGCGCCGATTTCGAACAGCGCCAGCTTGTCGCCCTCGCCTGCCGCCTTCGCGAGCGAGGCCGGCTCCAATGCTGTCGGGACACTGATCAATTCTGCCGTGCCCTGCGAAGGGTCGTCGGCGCCGATGATGGCTTCGCTGCCTTCGTTTTCGATCACCGGCACGTCCTTCACCTCGCCCGACGGATCCATCAGGATCGGCTCGAAGCCGCCGGTCTCGGTCGCAGCGTCCGCGGGCTGCGTCATCTGCTCGGCGCCGGTAATTGCAAGCACGGGCGTACCGGTATCCATCCCGGTATCCTCGACCGTCGGCGTTGCGATTTCTTCGGTGCGCGGCGCGTCGGCAGTGGGTTCGTCACCCTCGATCACCTGGACCGGCTGGCTGCCGGACGTAACAGCCTGCGCCATTTCCTGAGGGGCCGGCGCCCCGCCAACCTCGGCTTTGGGCTCGACGGCTGCCGGTGCCGCGATGGCCGCCTGCGCCGTTTCCTGACGGGCCGGCTGCGGAGCCTCGTCGCCGCGCACGAGCGTATTGACCAGCGGATAGGACATGATGGCAAGCAGGATGGCACCGACGGCCATCAGGATCGGCCGGCGGTGGCGCCCGAAAGCAGATGCGGCCGCGCCGCCCCCGGACGCCGGCTTCTTTTCCGGCGCAATGCGCGAGAGCGTATCGGTTTCTTCGGCGGCCATGCGGGCTGCCCGGCGTGCGGCGGCGATGAAATCGGACTTCCCGGCGTCAGCGGCCTGACCGCGACCGTCCGCCGTCTGGCCGGCGCGCACACGCTCCAGGATCTTGCGGACGTCTGGAGCGCCGGAGCCCGGCTCCAGCAGTTGGTTGGCCACTTCCGGCGCGATCTCGTCGCCCGGGTCAAGCGACGGGGCGGGATCGATCTGCTGGCGCTCGACCGTCTCGGGCGCCTCCTTGCGGGCAGGCGCGAGCCGGCGTGCAAGCCCTGCGATCAGGCTGGTCTTGCCCTTCCTGCCGGTTGACGCGGGGGCGGCAGCTTCTGCTGCGGAGGTGGCCACGACCTGAGCACTTTCGGTCGCGACCTCGAATTCACGTTCACCGGATTCCACTTCAGTGGGCACCGTCGGGCGATCCTCGCCTCCAGCGGCCGTCTCGAAACCGTCGTCGACGAAGGGGTATTCGTCCTCATGGAGAGCCGGGGCCGGGGCCCGCGGCATGGCGGGTGCGAACGCACGCTCGGCCCGGCGGCCGTCGCTGCGATCATCGTCGCGCGGCGCGTCGAGTTGTTCGAGGCGGCCCGCGATCTGCACCAGCGTGTCATGGAGTGCGTCGAAGGTGCGGGCGGTGCGGTCTTCGCTGGACCGCATCATGTCTTCCAGCGCGCGCAGGTCCTCCGCAAGCGCGGAGATCGCCGCCATGTCGGAGGACGAGGCAACGCCACCGTCGGCGGTGTGCTGGTAGGCCTGCATCACCGCTTCAGCCGCCTGCCGGGCCGCTTCGATGATGTATTCGTCATTGGTGGCCATGTAGTCTTCGATCGTCGCCATGCGGCTGTCGAAGTCTGCCGGCAGGGCGGCGCCACCCTGCGGCTGCGGCGCGCTGATCAGCGTCGAAAGATGGGCGATCTGCGCTTCAAGGCTGCGCAGCGCACCGCTGTCGTCCGCTGGCGCGGCACTGGTGCGGTCGAGCCTTTCGGCAATCGCCTGCAGGCGTCCTTCGATTACAGAGAAGCGGTCGCCGGAAAACGGCGTTTCGGCCGGAATGTCGAGATCTTCGATGCGGCGAGCCAGTTGATCGAGGCGTTCGGCCAGCGCATCGTTGACCGAACCCTGGTCGAGCGCGTCGATCTTTCGGGAGATGTCCGTCAGGTAACGGGTGAGGTCGGCGCTTGGGGCAGGTGCCCGCTGGCCCTGCTCGATCATCGCCGACAGCTGATCCAGCCGTTCTTCGAGCCGAAGTGCCGCCTTCTCGTGCGCCAGTTCGTCGATGCGATAGGAAAGCGCCTCCAGCCGCTGGCCGAGACCCTGCTCGGGCATCGGGCGACGGGCAATGGCGTCAAGCTGGCCTGCGAGATCGGCGATCCGGCCCTCCATGCGCTGGAACAGCGTGGCATCGGCGGCGGAAGCCTGTGCACGGCCGCTGGCGGCGATCGCGCGGCTGATCTCGTCGAGGCGCAGGTCGAGGCCTTCGAACTGGGAGGCGAGCCGGCGGTCGTCGGGCTGGACGTTGCGGCCAAGCACTTCGACGGCCTGGGCCATTGCATGCAACTTGTCTTCGAGATCGCGAAGGGCGGGCGTGGCGCTGACGGTCTGGATCTGGGTCTTCAGCTCGTCCAGCCGGTAGGCGAGCGCCAGCAACTCGTCGTCACGACTCTGATCGAATGCAGCGAGCCGCTGTTCCACGCCGTTCCAGCGGCTTTCCATGCGGCGCACGGAATCCTCGCGGGCAAGACCGTCGAGGACCGAGCGCAGTTCATCGAACTCCACCCGCAGGCTGTCGGCTTCGGAATGCGCCGGCTGACGGCCAAGCTGGCCGACGCTCTGCGCCAACCGCTGCAGGTCGTCGCGAATGTCGTCGTCATGGCCGCGCACTTCGGCCGCCTGGCGAATGGCGCGCATTTCCGCGCGCAGCGTGTCCATCTCGCGGCCGAACCCGTCGGCGATGTCGCGCTTGAGATCCTGGCGCAGGCCGACGAGCGCCTGGGCGATTTCCTTCGCGGCCAAATTGGGCGCGGCGAAACTGGTGGCAGCATAGTTGGAGGTGGCGAAATCGGGTGCCGGGCGTTCCACGGCCGGCTGCTGCTGAAGGGGAGCGTCGAATGCCGGCGGTCGGCGTTCGACGCGCGGGGTCGTGCGCTCCCGAACGGCATCGAGTGCGCGCTGGCGCTGCATGATTTCCCCCACAGGATCATCGCGCAGCGGCGCGGTGCGCGCCGGGTCCGGTCGCTGCGGCTCACGCCGGCTGTCCGCACCGTCGCGGCTGCGCTCGCGTGTGCCCATTAGACCTTCGATCCGCGCTTCGAGGCCTTCGATCGTCCGGTTCAGAGCATCGAACGACGACCTGTCGCCATACCGGGGAGGATTTGCTCGCGATCCGCTCATGTTCCTAGCCTCGATTGGGAGCCCGTCGGCTCGCCGTGAGAACCCGCATCACGTCCGCCGCTCATGCCGCGTGACGCCACCTGTTGCATTTCGCCGGCATGATGTGCGCCGGCATTGTCGTAACTCACGCGCTAGATCGAAGATGCAGCCTAAAGGGCGCAACTTTCCCGGACCTGACGCTTCGAATGGCAGGCGAAAAGTGGAACGACAAAACTATTTCGTGAGCTGCCCTCGATCGCCACAATTCACGGAACATGGTAAACAAGCCGTTAACTTGGCCGAAGTTTTTTAACGATTTGCTCATACTGCCGCGCGTTGGCACACTTGGGCGCCCCGGCGATGCAGGGCTGTGCACGCAGGCGTTTGCCTATCCAGGGTTTCTGGCCGCTTCCGGATCCTACCCCCCGCGAAGTTGCCGTTCACGCAAATATTACGTTTACGCAAACGTCAAAGTTTTCTAGTATTGCGTCATCAGGCCGGACGGTCGTCCATCGAGAAGGCGAGGAACTCGAGCAACATGCCCATCTACAAAGCCCCCGTGAACGAAACGCTGTTCGTGCTCAACGACGTGCTCGGACTGGAACGCTACAACAACCTGCCGGGCTTTGCCGATGCGACGGCGGACATGGTCGAGGCGATTGCCGGCGAGGCCGCGAAGCTTTCGGAAGAAGTGCTGTTTCCCGTCAACCTCTCCGGCGACCAGGAGGGCTGCAAGCGCAGCGAAGATGGTTCGGTGGCCGTTCCGAAGGGCTTCCGCGAAGCGTTCGACCTCTACCGCGAAGGCGGCTGGCTGGGTCTGGCGGTGCCGGAGGAATTCGGCGGTCAGGGACTTCCCTACCTGTTGCACACCGCCGTCGGCGAGTACATGTCGTCGGCCAACATGTCGCTGATGATGTATCCCGGCCTGACGCAGGGCGCCATTGCGGCGATCCTCGTGCACGGTTCGGAAGAGCAGAAGAAGGCCTATCTGCCGAAGATGGTCTCAGGCACCTGGACCGGAACGATGAACCTGACCGAGCCGCATTGCGGCACCGACCTCGGCCTTCTGCGCACCAAGGCCGCACCGCAGGCGGACGGTTCCTACAAGATCACCGGCCAGAAGATCTTCATTTCCGCCGGCGAACACGACATGGCGGAAAACATCGTCCATCTGGTGCTGGCCCGCATTGAAGGCGCGCCTGAGGGCACCAAGGGCATCTCGCTCTTCATCGTGCCGAAGCTCCTGCCGGACGCGGACGGCAGGCCGGGGGCACGCAACGGCGTCTCCTGCGGGGCGATCGAACACAAGATGGGCATCCACGGCAACGCAACCTGCGTGATGAACTACGACGAGGCGACGGGCTATCTCATCGGCACCGAGAACAAGGGCCTGAACGCCATGTTCGTGATGATGAACGAGGCCCGCCTGGGTGTCGGCCTGCAGGGGCTGGCGGTCGCCGAGGTCGCCTACCAGAACGCCGCCAGCTATGCCCGGGAACGCATCCAGGGACGCTCGCTTTCCGGGCCGAAGGCGCCCGCGCAACGGGCCGACCCGATCATCGTTCACCCCGACATCCGCCGGTCGCTGATGACGATCAAGGCATGGAACGAAGGCGGACGCGCGTTCCTTCTGTGGACGGCGCTGCAATCCGATATCGCCCACCGGGCATCCGACGAAAAGGAGCGCCAGGCGGCCGACGATCTGCTGGGGCTGGCGACGCCGATCCTGAAGGGCGTGCTGACCGACAAGGGGTTCGACCACGCGGTGATGGCGCAGCAGGTATTCGGCGGCCATGGCTACATCGAAGAACATGGCATGAGCCAGTATGTGCGCGACGCGCGCATCGCCATGATCTACGAAGGCGCCAACGGCATCCAGGCGCTCGATCTTGTGGGCCGCAAGCTCGGCCTGAACGGCGGGCGCGCAGTGATGGCGCTGTTCAAGGAGATCGGCGATTTCTGCGAAGAGAACCGCAGCGACGAAAGCCTCGCCTTCTTCACCAAAAACCTGAAGAAGGGGCTGAACGACCTGCAGGCCTCGACCATGTGGTTCATGCAGCATGCGATGGCCAAGCCCGACAATGCCGGCGCCGGGTCGACCGACTACATGCATCTCTTCGGCCTCGTCGTCGTCGGCTACATGTGGGCGAAGATGGCCAAGGCGGCGCAGTCCGGGCTTGCCGCAGGCGCCGGCGAACGCGAGGCGTTCCTGCGCAACAAGCTGATCACCGCACGCTTCTTCATGGAGCGCATCATGCCGGAGACGGCACTGCGCAAGGCCCGCATCGAGAGCGGCGCCGAAACGATGATGGCGCTGCCGTCAGAGGCTTTCTAAGGATGCACCTCACCCGGCCCTCTCCCCGCAAGCGCGGAGAGGGCGTACAGTCGCCGCAACTCGCCTCCTTGTCCGCGCCCCCGCGGGCACAGGTGCCGGCAGGCGAATGAGGGATAGAATGACGAGCGCGCGGCCAAAAAGGCCGTATGCCAGGAGATTGGCAGACAGGTGATTGACGACGCTTCTGCGTCGCCCAGGGAGAGAAAAGCATGACTGACGTGTTCATCTACGATCATGTACGCACCCCGCGCGGGCGCGGCAAGAAGGACGGGGCGCTGCACGAGGTGCCGTCCGTCCGTCTCGCAGCGAAGGTTCTGGAAGCTCTGCGCGACCGCAACGGGCTCGACACGGAAAGGGTCGACGACATCATCATGGGATGCGTCGATCCTGTCATGGATGCCGGCGCCGTCATTCCCAAGGCCGCGGCCTTTGAAGCCGGCTACTCGACGAAGGCGCCGGGCATGCAGATCTCGCGCTTCTGCGCTTCGGGTCTGGACGCCATCAATTTCGGCGCCGGGAAGATCGCCCAAGGGGCGGACGACATCGTCATTGCCGGCGGCGTGGAAAGCATGTCGCGCGTCGGCCTCGGCATGTCCGGCGGCGCCTGGTTCATGGATCCCTCGGTCAACTTCCCGGCCTATTTTATGCCGCAGGGCGTCTCGGCCGACCTGATCGCCACCAAGTACGGTTTCTCCCGCGACGACGTCGACGCCTATGCGGTGGAAAGCCAGAAGCGGGCGGCCAATGCCTGGGAGAAGGGTTACTTCGCAGGCTCGGTCATCCCGGTGAAGGACATCAACGGCCTGACCATTCTTGACCGGGACGAGCACATGCGGCCGGGCACCGACATGCAGGCGCTGGCCAAGCTCAACCCGTCCTTCCAGATGCCGGGCGAGATGGGCGGCTTCGAGGCCGTCGCCATCCAGGCGCATCCGGAGATCGAGGCGATCAACTACGTCCACCACGCCGGCAATTCGTCCGGCATCGTCGACGGCTCGGCTGCGGTGCTGATCGGTTCAAGAGAAGGCGGCGCCATCCTCGGCAAGAAGCCGCGCGCGCGCATCCGGGCCTTCGCCAATATCGGCTCGGACCCGGCGCTGATGCTGACCGGCCCGGTGGACGTGACCGAGAAGCTCCTCAAGCGCTCCGGCCTTAAACTTTCCGACATCGACCTGTTCGAGCTGAACGAGGCGTTTGCCGCCGTCGTGCTGCGCTACTGCCAAGCGTTCGAGATCCCCCACGACCGGATCAACGTCAACGGCGGCGCCATCGCCATGGGCCACCCGCTCGGCGCCACCGGCGCGATGATCTTCGGCACCGTGCTCGACGAACTGGAGCGGCGCGACCTCAACACAGCGCTTGTGACGCTCTGCATCGGCGCCGGCATGGGTACGGCGACGGTCATCGAGCGGGTGTGATTTATGACCACCCCGCAGCCGGATCGCGAGACCTATAGGGAAGAGCGGGAGGGATGGCAGCGAGAACTCGCCCATATCTATCGAGAGAGAGATATGAAGGACGACTATGAGGCCTTCATCAAGCCGAAAACCAAGGAGGAGGTCCGTGCGCACCAAGCCGAACTTCGTGGCTTGATGCTTCTCACCGCCGTAGTCGTTGGCATCACAGGTGTCGCGATCGTCATCCTCTGGTAGGGACAATGTTCAAGGGAGAGGAATCCCATTATGAGTGCATACAAGAATTTTGGCCTGGGAACCGACGCCGACGGCATTGCGCTCGTCACCTGGGATATGCCCGGCAAGTCGATGAACGTCTTCACGGCGGAGGTGATGGACGAGCTCGACGCGATCATCGACGCGACCGTGGCGGACGATGCCGTCAAGGGCGTGGTCTTCACCTCGGGCAAGTCGAGCTTCTCCGGCGGCGCCGACCTTTCGATGATTAGGTCGATGTTCACGCTGCAGGCCGAGGAGAGGGCCAAGGATCCGGCGCAGGCAGTCGAGAAGCTGTTTGCGCTCACTGGGCGGATGAGCGGCCTGTTCCGCAAGCTCGAGACCTGCGGCAAGCCCTGGGTTTCGGCGATCAACGGCACCTGCATGGGCGGTGCCTTCGAGCTGTCGCTCGCCTGTCACGGCCGCGTCGCCTCGAACGCCAAGTCGGTGAAGATCGCCCTGCCCGAAGTGAAGGTCGGCATCTTCCCCGGTGCCGGCGGCACCCAGCGCGTGCCGCGGCTGGCAAACGCGCAGGACGCCCTGCAGATGATGACGACAGGATCGTCTCTCTCGGCTGCGCGCGCCAAGGCGATGAACCTCGTTCACCAGGTGGTCGCGCCGGAGGAACTGATCCCGGCAGCGAAGAAGATGATCCTCGATGGCCTGAAGCCTGTCGCACCCTGGGACGAAAAGGGCTTCAAGGTGCCCGGCGGCGGCATCTGGACGCCGGCTGCGGCCCAGCTCTGGCCGGCGGCACCCGCCATCCTGCGCCGCGAAACCGCCGGCAACTATCCGGGTGCGCTCGCGATCCTCAAATGCGTGTACGAGGGCCTGCAGGTGCCGTTCGATACGGCGCTCAAGATCGAGCAGCGCTATTTCACCCACATCCTGCAGACGACCGAAGCCTTCTCGATGATCCGCTCGCTGTTCATCTCCATGCAGGAGCTGGGCAAGGGAGCACGCAGGCCGGCCGGCGTACCTAAGACCGAGTTCAGGAAGGTCGGTATCGTCGGCGCCGGCTTCATGGGCGCCTCGATCGGCTATGTGACAGCCGCCGCCGGCATCCCCGTGGTGCTGATCGACCGCGACCAGGAGGCAGCCGACAAGGGCAAGTCGGTTTGCGAGGGCCTCGTGGCCGCCAGCGTCTCCAAGGGCCGGATGAGCAAGGAGGAAGGCGAGAAGCTGCTGTCGCTGATCACGCCGACGCCCGACTATGCCACGCTTTCCGACGCCGATCTCGTGATCGAGGCTGTCTTCGAGGACCGCGACGTCAAGAAGGCGGTGATGGAAAAGGTCGAGGCGGTGTTGCCAGACGGCGCGATCCTCGCCTCCAACACTTCGACGCTGCCGATCACCGGGCTAGCGAAGAACTCCAGGCGTCCCGACCAGTTCATCGGCATCCATTTCTTCTCGCCGGTCGAGAAGATGATGCTGACGGAAGTGATCCTCGGCAAGGAGACCGGCGACAAGGCGCTGGCCACCGCCCTCGATTACGTGGCCGCGATCAGGAAGACGCCGATCGTCGTCAACGACACGCGCGGCTTCTACGTCAACCGCTGCGTCTTCCGCTATATCGGCGAAGCCTATGACATGCTGATCGAGGGCGTGCCGGCGGCGATGATCGAGAACGCGGCGAAGATGGCCGGCATGCCGGTCGGACCGCTTTCGCTCAACGACGAGGTGGCCGTCGACCTCTCCTACAAGATCTTCAAGGCAGCCCTGGCCGATCTTGGACCGCAGGCGGTCGATCCGCGGCACATGGACCTTGTGACGACGCTCGTCGAGGACGGGCGGCTCGGGCGCAAGAGTGCCAAGGGCTTCTACGACTATCCACCGAAGCCGGCGAAGAAGCGCCTCTGGCCGGGCCTGAAGGAGCTCTATCCGCAGCAGAAGCCCGATGACGTCGACGTGAAGGTGTTGAAGGAACGGCTGCTGACGACGATCGCGCTGGAAGCGGCGCGCACGGTCGAGGAAGGCATCGTCACCGATCCGCGCGAGGCCGATGTCGGCTCGATCCTCGGCTTCGGCTTCGCCCCCTATACGGGCGGCACGCTTTCCTACATCGACGGCATGGGCGTGAAGGCCTTCGTGGCACTGTGCGAGAAGCTGGCGGCGAAATATGGCGACCATTTCAAGCCGACGCCGCTTCTGCTCGACATGGCGGCAAAGGGCGAAACCTTCTACGGACGCTTTGATCCCTACGCGAAGCCGCAAGCCGCTTAAGGGGCGGGCGGCAAGATTTCGCTGACGACCTGGCATTGCGGGCGCGTTTCGACGCGTCCGCCTGCGAACGGATCGTTCCACCCAGAAATGGGTCGGCGGCAAGTACTGGAATTCATTTGCCGTTCACGATTCTCCTCCTAGGAATCTGCCGTTGCAATATTCCAGTAAGGAACTGAAAACTATGCGCAATTTTAAGGTACTCATTACGACTGCCGCAGCCGTCCTCGGCTTCTCGGCCGCAGCATACGCCGACGAACTCGTCTTCACCCTGAAGAACGGCACCGGGTCCGTGCTGACCAACTTCTATACGTCGCCGGTCGGCGTCGACAGCTGGGAAGACGACGTTTTCGGCCGCCAGGTGCTGAACCCGGGCGAAAGCATGGAAATCACGATCGCTGACGGTCGCCGGCAGTGCAAGTACGACATGAAGTTCGAGTTCGAGGAAGAGTCCAATCTCGACACCACCACGGACACACAGGATCTGTGCGAAATGGGCTCCTACACGATCCACGAGTGATCCGGATCGAGGAGGCGCATGGCGACGTGCGTCTCTCCCCCCCTTGCCCCCATTGCGAACGTCACTCCATCCGCAATTGCGTTCTGAAGTCGGCCACAGAGACGGACACGTCGTGGACGGCCTGGGAAATCGCGGCAAACTTGGTCGCCTGCCAAAACCGATAGTCGTGCACCAGCTGCGGCGCGATCCAGCAATCGCCGCGATTGTCGTTTCGCTGCCAGCCAAGCAGACCGTCCCGGCGCGCGCGGGCGAACAGCCGAACGGCATGGGTTCGGGAAAGGTGAAAGCGGCGTGAGAGTTCCGTCGGCGAGACCGGACCGATCCAGAGCCGATCCGTCTCCAAGGCGATTTTGGGCACGCGCGATACGAGATCATGGACGATGTTGCTGCCGGCGTCCGATTTGACGAAGGTGGCGATGGTCTCCGGCGGATGCCACCATTCCGGACGCTGGAACAGCAGCCGCGTCATTTTCGGCTGGGCGTGGTGCAAGAGCTTCGGCTCGGCGGAAGACAGACGGTACCTCGGGCCGTTGTCGAGGAGATCCAGTGCCCGCATATGAATATCGAAGTAGCGCCGGATCAGCGCTTCGGATTCCATTGTTGCCCGAAAGCTTCGCCGGCGCCGGTCCCCCACCTCGATCGGCTCCACCAAGTTGTAGTGGCGCATTTCCATCAGGAACGCGAGAACCGTGTTCTTGCTCGCCGCCGGCGTTTTGCCGAAATAGCGCACGAGATCGCTGGGCGTGATGGCCGGGCGCGTCGGATCGAGGGTGTTTTCGAAATGCAATGCCAGCGTCGCCTGGCTGAGCATCCATTTCTGGATATCCGCAACGTAGCGTACCTTGCGCGGCAGAAGGCGATGCGTCTCCAGAAGATCCTCGACGGCTGAGGAGACGCAATCAAAAAAGCGCTCCATCGAAAGCAGATCCTGGACCGAATAGGCGCGCGGGTTACTGACCGCGGCGGCGGGATGGTCGACAAAATTCATTGTATTACAGACGGTTAATTGCAACGAACGGCGTTACGCACAAAAGAAGCTCTATGCGCGCTTTTCCTCGGACGCCTTCCACAGCAGCCAGGCGAGCAGAGGGATCTTTACGACTGTCAAAAGCAGGAGCACGCCAAAGTTGTCGGGTGCGTAGTCTGCGTTAACGATCGCCTCGCGGACGTGGCCGATCGCCACTCCGAAATTGAACAGGACAATATAAATGACGACGGCCGCCTTGAACGAAAGGCTACGCCAAAACGACAGCACGGCGACGATGCCCATCGCCAGATCGGCGACGCCGATCTCGAACTGGAACGGGCTGACCTGCCAGCCGATCTGAGTAGCCGCCACTTGCGGCAGGAAAACGTGGAAGAAGCCGCCCCAAATCATTTCGACGCCAACCGAGAGCAGAAGCAGCCAGGAGAGATAGCGCTCGGCGGTCGGCCCGACCTTTAGAAAAAATGCGATGCCCATGGCGGCGACGAAAAGCACGATTGGCAGGTTCGTCAGTATCAAGCGTATCGCGTCCGCCATTGTGCCCCCCGCGTCGCAAATCGATCGGCCGCACGGTGCCAGATCGCGCGATGGTTGCCAATGCCTTCATGGCCTCGCAACGATCGGCAGAATACCAACCCTATGGCGATCACCGCCCGGCGCCAACGGGTCGCCGCGGCGATCCGGCTGTTCCTGCACTCAGTTGATCGGGATACGGACGCCGCCGCCGGTGTCGGCAGGTCGCGCATAGTTGACATTGTTTGCAGCGCCGGTGGTGCAGCCGGCGAGAGCGAGAAGAACAAGCGAAGCGGTCAGAAGGGATTTCAGCGCCATTGAGGTCTCCGATTAAGGCTCGGCGGAGCGGGATGGTATGCGCTTGCGAGATTCAACGTCCGCCAGCGCTGCCAGATGATGGCAGTTCTCCTGCAATGGCAAGCCTCGATGACGACTTGTCCGCACTTGCGCGCAAGGCCGCACGGACCGTTCGCCGCGGAAAACGCAAGAAGGGCACGGCGGTGGCCGTGCCCTTCTTGCGGTAACTCGTCATCGGCCCACAAAGGGCCGGATGGTCAGGTGGCGTCCGTGCCCTGGATCGCCGTCACCAACCAGTCGGAACCGGGCTTGCGGACGAAGGTCCAGACCTCGACGGTTTCGGTCGGATTGTCCGGGTCGCCGCTGATGACGCGGCCGGTCGCACGGTCCCGCATCACGTCGATGCTCTCGTAGCGCATTGCCACGGTAGCGTATTCGGAACCGTCGTCTTCCCGCCACGCCTCGGCGACGTCGCCCTGGACGAGATGAACATCACGGACGTCATTCTTTGCACCGCTCGTTGCGTTGTCACTCAATTCTTCAGCGAGCCAGGACATGGCCTCGGGTGTAGTGAGCTTGCGAAGCGCGGCGTAATCCTCGGCCGAATAGGCCGCCTGGACCTCCTTCAGCATCGTCTCGAACCGCTCGAGATCCTCCGGCTTCACCCCAATTTCATCGGCATCCGATGCAGTGGCCGCGGCAGGCGCACTTGCACCGGCTGCCCCTGCCCCCGTGCCGAGACCCCCCAGGCCGGCGCCGCCGCCGATGCTCGGAATCCTGAAGGAGGGAGCAGCGTTATCGGACTGACGGTAAGCCGGGGCGGACGGGCCACCGGCGCCGCCGAAAGCTGGCTGTGGCGAGCGGCGGAAAAACCGCATGGCAAGCGCGATCGCGCCGAAGATCAGCGCGGCCTGGAACAGAAGGCCGAGGAAGCCCATGGCCCCACCGAGGCCATTGCCCATCAGCATGCCAATGAGGCCGCCGAGCATCAGGCCGCCGAGCAGACCGCCGGCAAGGCCACCGAACATTCCGGGGCGCTGACCGGCCGGACGATTGACGCCGGGAGCCTGCTGGCCCGCCTGCGGCTGGTTCGCCTGCCGGCCGGCCGGGCGCTGGGTCATCGAACGATCGATCGGAGCAGGCTGGCTCGGCGCGGTGCGCGTTGCGGGCGGGGTGGAAAATGTCCTGGTGCCGCGGCTACCGAAGCCACCGCCCCCCCGGCGTGCCTCCGCCACGTCCACCGCGGTGACCATCATCATGACGGCGACGCCGATCATCGCGAAAACTTTCCCAAAACGCTGCATTCCGAACCTTCCGCTCTCTCATCCCGTGCCCACGGCGGACACACTCGCCTCCATATAGATACGGGCCATGCCGAGTCTAAGGGGCGAGCGGACAAATTCTGCCGGTTCCGATCACGAAACCGTGCGCGGCTGGGGGGCAAACTTGCTAAGCCCCAGCCATTGCTGCATGGCGCGGGCGATCTCCGGATCGCCGTCCAGCTCGAGATTGCCGACTTCGACCTCACGGCGAACCGCCGACAGCCCCATCCATATCGCGGTCATCGCGCGCAATGACGTCGTCACCAGCAGGTCGATATCGAAGCCGGGGTCGAAACCGCACAGATCGACATCGCCGCCATCGACCACCAGCCACCAGTTCTGCCGCGCTGGCGGCAGTTCGGGATACAGAAACTGAATCGTGCAGCGACGTCCGGGCAACGGCCTGGGATCGAGATTGCGGCGCATGTCCCACATCAGAAGCGACGGATCGAGATTCTTCAGCGACAGGTCCGATTCCACCCAGCGCTGGCCCCAGAAACCCATGCTCATGATGATCGGCTGCAGGTCCCTGCCGGCGGCCGACAGGCGATATTCGGTCGTTCCCTTTTCACCGGCCGCCGTTTCGATCACGCCGGCGCGCTCCAGTTCCTTCAGGCGTTTGGACAGGAGCGCCGGAGACATGCGCGGCACGCCGCGGCGCAGGTCGTTGAAACGGGTCGTCCCGCACAGAAGCTCGCGCAGGACCAGCACGGTCCAGCGCGTACAGAGGATCTCGGCGGCCATCGATACGGGGCAGAACTGGCCGTAGCTTCCATGCTCATCCATGTTCGTCACCGGCAGCATCGTTCCGCGCGGATGATACCGCAAGCTGGGCGCCGCGGCCAAGGGGTAGTACAGTTCGTGAACTGGACGATGACAGCGTTTGGGAGGACCGTAAACACAGTCAACAGGAGGACCCCATGAACAAGGCTACGACTGCAGCGACGACAGACGCCGGCGCACGGCCGGCACCCGTGGAGATCGTGCGAACCATCGCGCCCATCCTTGCCGAGCGGGCGGAGCGCTTCGACGAGGGTGATCTGTTCGTCGCGGAAAACTACGAGCTTCTCAAGCAGAACGGCCTCGTCGAGGCCGGCGTACCCCAGGAACTCGGCGGAGGGGGTGCGGATGTGCGCATGCTTGCCGAGATGCTGCGCGTCATGGCGCATGCCTGCTCTTCGACGGCGCTGGCGTTTTCGATGCACACCCACCAGGTCGCCATACCCGCCTGGCGCTGGAAGCACCAGCAGGTCGCAGCCGTCGAGCCGTTGCTGAAACGCGTCGCCGCCGAAGGGCTGATCCTGCTTTCCAGCGGCGGTTCCGACTGGATCAGCGGCTCGGGCAAGGCAATCAAGGTGGAGGGCGGATATCGGGTGACGGCGCGAAAGATGTTCACCTCCGGCGCCGACATCGGCGACCTGCTGATGACGGGTGCGGTGCTGGAAACGGCCGAAGGTCCGGATGCGGTGATCCATTTTGCAGCCCCGATGAAGGCACCCGAGGTCAGCATCGTCGATACGTGGCGGGCAATGGGCATGCGCGGCACAGGCTCGAACGACGTGATGATCGAAAACCTTTTCGTTGCGGACGCCGGGGTCTCCTTCAGCCGGCGCGCCGGCGAATGGCACCCGGTCTTCCAGATCATCGCCACGATCGCCTTCCCGCTGATCTATGCCGTTTATCTCGGCGTAGCCGAGAGCGCACGTGACATCGCGATCGAAATGGCCAGGCGGAAGCCGCCGCGCTCGACGCTTCTCGATCTCGCCGGACAGATGGAGACATCGCTGCGGGCAGCCCAGCTTGCCCACCGCTGGATGATCGAGGTGGTCGAACGCAACGCCCCGTCGGCCGAAACGGTCAACGAGGTGATGATCGGCCGCTCGCTCGTCGGCAAGCATGCCATCCATGCGGTCGAACTTGCGATGGAGCTTGCCGGCGGCAGCGGATTCTACCGGTCGGCGGGCCTCGAACGGCGCTTCCGCGACATACAGGGTGCGCGTTTCCATCCGCTCCAGCCGGGTCCTCAGGCGCAATACGCCGGCGCGATGGCGTTCGGCCACCCGGTGACCAATATCTTCTGACCTGCCGTACATCCCTCCCCTCCGTCGCTTCTGCGGCGGAGGGTTCGGCCAATCCTGGCGCCGATTAACCTTGGTGCCGATCGAGAGGTCGACGTAACGGCGTGCCAGAGCATCCCTCTGGAGGAGTTGCCATCACCAATGGCCGCTTGTAGGATGCCCCCATCCATGCCTAGCCGGCGTGGATCTAGCCAAGAGAGTGAAGGCTCAAGCCCTCGCTCACGTATTGCAAGTCTTCTCACGGCCAGCTCCACCGCAAGCATTCGATCGATTGCATGCCCCTGCTTCAGGGACCACGCATTCAGGAATATCCATCAAGACGGACAATCGCGGCACGGGTACGGTTCGACGTGAGAAATGTAAAAGTACACTTGGAGGGTAAGATGAAGAAGCGTACCGTAACTTTAGTGGTTTGCGCCGCGTTCGCGCTGTCGGCCTGCCAGTCTCAACCCGTGTCCCAGAGTGTCGTCGACCGCAATGCGGAATTCGGCTGCGTCGCCGGAACGGTGGGCGGCGCGATCGTCGGCGGCCTGATCGGCAGCACGATCGGCGCCGGAACCGGCCAGATCGCCGCGATCGGCGGTGGCATCGGCATCGGTGGTGTCGTCGGCAACCGTCTGGCCTGCAGATAAATCGGGAAGGAAAGCTTTGATGAAGAAGGCAGTTCTCGTGGCGGCACTTCTGCTGTCGCAGATTTCTATCGTGCATGCCCAGGCGCACTCGGCCGCACTCCACCAGGGACACAAGGATGCCCTCGACACGAACAAGAACGGCACCGTCGAGCGCTCGGAATACCAGGTCTACATGCAGTCGGCCTTCACCAACCTTGACAAGAACAAGGACGGCAAGCTCGACAAGTCGGAAATGGGCTCGGTCCTGACCGAAGCGCAGTTCACCGCAACCGATGCCAACGGCAACGGCAGCCTGAGCCAGACCGAATTCATGAACCGCGTGATGGCAGACTTCGCATCCGCCGACCAAGACGGCGACGGGAAACTGCAATAAGCAAGTCTGTGCCGGCCCCTTCGTAACCGGGGCCGGCTCCCCCCTGAACACGTTCGGCCGACGCCATCACGCCTCGGTGGTCGTTTGCATGTTCTTTTGGCCGAGCCGTTCGGCGGCGACGATAATCAGCCCGGCAGAGATGATCATCGCCGCGCCGACGAAGACGTTGACCCCCGGCACCTCGTTCCAGATCAGGAACCCGAGCACGAACCCCCAGATCAGCGACGTATATTCGAAGGGTGCCAGCAGCGAAACTTCGGCCCGGCGCATGCCCTCGAATAGCGCGTACTGGGCAACGCCTGCAAACACGCCCGTGCCGACGATGAGGGCAAAGCTCGCAAGGTCAAGCGACTGCCAGACGAACGGAGCGACGACACCGGTGAACAGCATCAGGAAGCCGCTGGAAATGATCATCTGCACCAGCGTCGTCTCCTCCAGTGCCGTCTTTCGCAGCAGGATCGTGGCGACACCCCAGAAGACCGCCGCCTGCAGCGCGAGATAGACCGGCAGCGATATGCCGACGCCATTGGTGAAAATGTTGCAGGCAATCAGAACGCCGACAAAACCGGTGACGACCGCCACCCAGCGGCTCGGCGGCACCACCTCCCGCAGGAGCGGTACCGCCAGCAAGGTCGTGACGATCGGTGACGCGTAGTAGAGCGTGGTCAATTCCGCCAGCCCCAGATCGCGCGCTGCCGTGTAGTACGACAGCCAGGCCGCAAGCAGCAGCAGGTTCCGGACCAGCATCGGCTTGAGGATCGGCGAAGTCGAGGCGCGGCGCAGGCCGGGTCCCCTTCCGATCGCGGCACAGATTGCAAAAATCGTCACACTGCGAACGAACAGCACCTGCCAGACCGGCAGCGCGGCTACCAGCCATTTGACGGAGGCGTCCTGCAGCGAAAACAGAAAGAAGGAAAAGCTGGCCAACAGGATGCCGGAAAGCGCGCGGGTATTCACGGGAAGGAACTCCGGGCGCGGGGGATGGTGGCGCCGTCATTCTGATACTCCCGTAGCGAGCATTTTGAAAGATGCACCGGTGCCCCTCGCACCTACATTTTCGACCTGGTCCGCCGATGCGTCTGACGCAATGTTTCTCAGGAAACAACGTTTATGGATGATTTCTGAAAAATTCTCTTCATAAAGATTAGAAGACGCGAATAAAGCCGATGACAGCTACGTTCAAGGCAAGTGCGGATTGCTTTCGCAACTTTGGTTTTCGCCCTGAAAGCGAAACAAATGAACGCATGCCCCGCGTGGGCATCACCGATTGCAGGATTCATGATCGAACAACAACAATGATCCGCAGGTGCGTTTCCGCGCCACCGGCGGCGGGAGAACGGACATGACAAACCATTCGAGAAAGGACGCAAGGGCGGCGCTTGTCAGCGGCCTCCTGCTCGCCGTGATCGTCACGGTCAGCGGCGGCTTCACCATCCTGTCGGCACGACCAGGGCTTCCGGGCGTGGGCGGCGAACGGGTCGCGGCCGGCAAGGTCAGCATGAAAGAGATCCGGCGCGAGGCCTATTGCACCGATGCCGTCAAGCGGCTGGCGCCGGGCGCGGTCAACATCCATCTGGAGGCAACGCCGGACGACAACACGCGCATCATGCGTTTCGGCCCGGACGGGACCAACATTGCACGCTGCGAATTCCTGCCGTCCGAGCAGACAGGGGGAGTTCGCATGTCGAAAATGAGCGTCAACGACAAGCGGCTGCACCGCCAGGTGATCGATGCGATCAACATGCGCATCGACATCCTGGAGTATCGGCGCAGTTGACGCGGCGGCTGGAGTTTTCTGGGCCGCGCAGCAGTCCAAGGGCCGGAATGCAGATGCAATACGGTCCGCTGCAGTATATGCCGGGCGCATGGAATCAAAACGCAACGGCTACCTCTTTACGCTGCTGGCAATCGGCATCTTCGCCATACAGGACGGCATCTCGAAGCATCTCGGCGGGCTCTACCCGCCGGTATTCATCACCATGATCCGCTTCTGGGCCTTTGCCGTCTTCTGCCTGCTGATGGCCATGCGGGCGAAAGGTGGGCTGAAGGCGGCGATTGCGACGAAGCGACCGGTGCTGCAGATATTGCGCGGCACTATGCTGGCCTTGCAGATCGTGGTGGTCATCACATCGTTCAGCCTGGTGGGCCTCGCCCATTCCCAGGCGATTTTCGCAGCCACGCCGATTTTCGTGGCGCTGCTCTCCGTGCCGCTGCTCGGCGAGAAGGTGGGCTGGCGGCGCTGGACTGCAATCCTGATCGGGCTTTGCGGCGTGATCGTCATCCTTGAGCCCGGCGCGCACGGCATCGACCCCGCACTGCTGGTCCCGCTTTTCGCCGGCGCGATCTTCTCCCTCTATGTGATCGCCACGCGGTTCGTCAGCCGGGACGATCCGGCATCGACGAGCTTCTTCTATACGGGCGTCGCCGGCGCGGTTGTCTTGTCGTTCATCGGCCCCTTCTACTGGGCACCGCTGGCGCCGGTCGACTGGTGCTGGATGGCGGCCCTGTGCGTCACCGGCACCTCAAGCCATTACTTCCTCATCCGCGCCTACGATCTCCTGGATGCCGCCGCGGTACAGCCGTTGACCTATCTGCAGCTGGTGCTGGCCGCCGTGATCGGCGTTTCCGTCTTCGGCGAGCGCCTTACCTCCCATATGATCATCGGTTCGATGATCGTCGTCGGAGCCGGCATCTTTACCATCTGGCGTGAAAGCGTCGTCGCCCGCCGCCGGACCGCGGAGACCGAGTCGCGATAAAAGGATTATATTCCTTTTTCCTTTACTAGCGCCGGTCGCTTCGCTATGCTCGCGCCAACCGGAAAGATATGGTCCGGGTTCTGATCAGGACGAGAGACGATGTTTTCCCACGAGAGGATCTGGGCGGCGATCGATGCCCTTGCGGAGCGCCACAGGCTTTCGCCCTCCGGGCTCGCGCGACGGGCCGGCCTGGATCCGACCTCGTTCAACAAGTCGAAACGACTCGGCGCCGACGGGCGGCTGCGCTGGCCTTCCACGGAATCGATCGCCAAGGTGCTGGACGCGACCGGCACCACGATCGACGAGTTCATCGGGCTGCAGAACGCGACGAACGGCCACGCCGGGTTGCCGGCTGGTGCTTTCCCGCCGCAGGCGGGCTCGATCCCCCTGCTCGGTTTCGCGCAGGCAGGTGCCGGCGGCTTCTTCGACGATGGCGGCTTTCCCGCCGGCCAGGGGTGGGACGTGGTCGAATTCCCCACCTCGCCTGAACGAAAGCAGGGCGTCTACGCGCTGGAAGTCCAAGGCGAAAGCATGATGCCGCTCTATCGTGACGGCGACGTGCTGATCGTCGAACCGGGCGCGCAGGTGCGCCGCGGCGACCGCGTCGTCGTCCGGACGCGCGAAGGCGAGGTGATGGCCAAAGTGCTGCACCGTCAGACGCCACGCTCCATCGAACTCCTGTCGCTCAATCCAGAGCACTCCAATCGCTCGTTCGATATCCAGAACGTCGACTGGATCGCCCGGATCATCTGGGCGAGCCAATGATGCGGGGCCTCTTGCCGTGATCTCGTTTGCGACCGCCTCCCCCCACCGCGCCACACTGGGCGGCATCGCCTGCGTTGCGTTGACCGCGCTGATCGTCGTGCTGGGTGCCGGCCAGATCCGCGACCGCGAGGCATCGGGCGGCGGCAGTTTCGATCTCGAAGTGCCGGATGCCAGCATGTTCCCGACGGAAGGCGCGCAGGACGATATTCCCATGAGCACGCCTGCAACCGACGACAATGCATCGGATGCCGGCAGCGATGCCATGCCTTCCGTACAGCCTGCTCCGCAGACGGACGGCGGCGGCGATCAGAAGGCCGGCACACAGAATGCTGCCGAGCCGGCGACATCCGCGCCGGCGCCTGCCTTCAACGCTGCGGAAATTCCCGTCGTAACCGACCCGGTCGCGCTTTCGCGACCCATCGTGCTTGCGGCCGGCCGCTTCAGCATCGGTGGCAAGGTGCTGGAACTCGACGGCATCGTCCCGGTCGCAGTAACCCGGCAATGCACCGACAGCACCGGCGAGGGCTGGCCTTGCGGACGGATGGCACGTACGGCCTTTGCCAACCTCATTCGCGGCCGCACGATCGATTGCGACCTGCCCTCGGCACAGTGGGCGGGGACGGCGACGGCACGCTGCCTGCTGGCCGGCAAGGACCTGTCGCAATGGCTCGTCGAAAACGGCTGGGCCGAGGTCGAACCCGGCTCGGGGCTTCAACCGGCGGCAGACACCGCGCGCGCTGCCGGTCTCGGCCTCTACAGCCCCGATCCGCGCCGGACCAGAGCGCGCTCGCAGGACGCGACCGGTCAGACGCCGGCCGATCCGAGTGAAGAGCAACAACCCTGAAAGCCTTCCCATGACCGATGACAACGCACCGCAGGAAGCCCTGATCCAGGTGATGGTATTGATGTCCGCCGTCGACAACGCGATGACCGATGCCGAGCTTGCACGCATCGGCCGCCTTGTGCGCAGCCTGCCGATCTTCGACGAATTCGCCGAAGATCTGATCCTGCACATCGCCCAGGAATGCGCCGCGCTGGTTTCCGCGCCGGAGGGCCTCGACGTCGCGCTGGAGGTCATTCGCGAGCGCCTGCCGAAGCGGTTGGCCGACACCGCCTATGCACTGGCCGTGGAGATCGCGGCTGCCGACCACCGCATCCGGAACGAGGAAATCCGCCTGCTCAAGCTCCTGCGCGACCGGCTCGGCCTCGACAAGCTGACCTGCGCGGCAATCGAACGCGCGGCGATCGCCCGCTTCCGGAAAGCCTGAAACCGCACCTGGCGAAGCCCGTTTGGAGGAAATCGAAGCCGACTTCGCGAGCAAGATATGTAGTACAATCCCGGGGGCAGTTCAGGGGCAAGGTCACAGCGCCAGGGCGCGTGAAAACCCTTTCGCCTGGCTTCGTCCGCCTCGTTTCATTCGCCTGGAACGGGCGATCAATAGATATCAACGGGGAAGTAGCGCAAGTAGATTTCAGCCAGCCGTCCGCTTCGCGAGAGCGACAGCAGCGCGTGATCGATGGCCCCGCTGATGGCGGGTTCGTCCTTGCGCGTCATGATCGTCAGCCCCTCGCCGAGAAAGGTCTCCGAGAGATAGGCGCCGGGAAGCAACCGGCAGCACTTTTCCGCCTGCGGGCCGGTGCTCCAGAACGCGACTTGCAGCCCGTCGCCGAAAGCGGCATCGACCTTCTTGTCCTTTACGGCCTGCAGCAGTTCCGCCTGGGTTTCGAACGGAACGGGGCGGTGCGTAGGGAAATAGGATGACAGCATCGCCTCATGGACGCTTCCGCGCACCACACCCACCGGCCGGCCCGCCAGCACCGCAACGTTTGCGGGGCCAGCGTCGGAGCGGACGATGAAGCGCGCCGGCAACCGCATATAGGGCCGGGAGAAGATGAAATCGCGGCGCAGGCCGGTGGTTACCGCAACCCCTGCGATGACCGCCTCCCCCGCATCCTTCTCCAGATTTTCGCGCAACTCGGCAAAGGGGACCGCCTGGATCTGGCACTTCGCGGTGAGGTCGAGCTCGCGGCATATCTCGCGCACCAGATCCAGATGGAAGCCGGTCAGCTTGCCGGTCTGGTCGATGAAGTTGAAAGGCGGGAAATCGACGCTGGTCAGAAAGCGCAGTCGCGCGACACCGGCGAGGTCCGGCTTTGCGAGCCGCTCCCGGCTGTCGAAGCTCGCCGGTAGGCCGGCAGGGGCGTCGGGATCGGCCGCCCCGGCAGGCAGAAATGCCATCCAAGACACGCAAAGCGCGATGACGGCACAAATTTTCCTTGAAGAAATTCCGGCTTGCCGCATTAATATCAACTTGGGGTTTAGAGGGGACGCTGCTTCATGATGATGCGGCGCAAGCCACATGGGACTGGCAGACTATCCCGATCCAGCATCCTTTTCCACCGCAATCCCGATTGCGGCCAATGGTCCCGCCATGCCGGCGCAGGCGCCCTTCATCCGGCCGGATCTCCTCGACGAGGCGAAGATCCTCCGCAAGCTCGGCTTCGGCAAGCCACTGATCTCCGAGATGCTGCTCAGGGCCACCCGCAACCAGACCTCGCTCGAGGCCGAGCTTCTCGCCTCGGGGGCGGTGTGCTCGGCGACCTATCACGAGGCGCTCGCCGAAATGCTCGGCCTGCCCTTCATGCCGGAAATCGACCCCGGGCGGGTCGTGGACATGGAGGGCATCGACAGCCAGCTGCTGCAGCCGCAGATGGTGCGCGTGACGTCGCGGGCCCGGCCGCCCGTCGTGGCGATCGTGCCGGCCGCGACCCGGATAAGCCGGCTGCAGGACATGCTTTCCCGACGGCCGGAGATGGGTGACATGATGGCCGCGACCACGCCCGAAGCGGTCCGCAGGGCCGTCTGGAGCGCAGGACGCAGGCGCCGCCTGCGCGACACCGTCAATCGGCTGTTCGACACCGCGCCGGAATTCAGCGCCCGGCTGACCTTCTGGGGACGGCAGGGTTTCTATGCCGGGGCTGGCGTCTGCCTGACGCTGGTCACGCTCGTCTTCGCCCCCCTCGTCGCAGTCCTGGCCCTGCATCTTGTGCTGACTGCGATTTTCTTTGCCGCCTTTTCCATCCGCTTGACAGCGCTCTTCGGCGCCGAGGCGCGCAAGGCGCCGCCCGCCCTTCCCGCTCCCACAGTGCCCTGTCCCGTTTATTCGGTCTTCGTCGCCCTTTACCGGGAGGCTGCAGTCGCGGCACAGCTCGTTGCGATGCTCGACAAGCTCGATTGGCCGCACTCCCGCCTCGACATCAAGCTGATCTGCGAGGCCGATGACGCCGAGACGCTCAGCGCCCTGCGCGGTCTCCATCTCGGGGCGCACTACGAGATCGTCGAGGTGCCGCCGGGGCTGCCGCGAACGAAACCCAAGGCGCTCTCCTACGCGCTTGAGGCCGCGCGCGGCGAATATCTCGTCATATACGACGCCGAGGACCGGCCGCATCCGCGGCAGCTGAAGGAAGCGTGGGCGCGGTTCCACTCAGCCCCTGCCGATCTCGCCTGCCTGCAGGCGCCGCTCGTCATTTCCAACGGGCGGCGGAGCTGGATCAGCGCGATTTTCTCACTGGAATATGCCGGCCTCTTCCGACGAATACTGCCATTGCTGGCCGTCAACCGCCTGCCGATGCCCCTCGGCGGCACCTCGAACCATTTCCGCACCGACGTGCTGCGCCGCTGCGGCGGCTGGGATCCGCACAACGTAACCGAAGATGCAGACCTGGGGATGCGCCTCTTCCGGCAAGGTTATGCGTGTGGCACGATGAACCTGCCGACACTGGAGGACGCGCCGGAAGACGCCCGCACATGGCTCGGCCAGCGCACCCGCTGGTTCAAGGGATGGCTGCAGACGTGGCTGGTGCACATGCGCCAGCCGACGCGGCTCGCGCGCGAGATCGGCATTCTGCCGTTCCTGGTCTTCCAGGTGCTGATCGGCGGGATGCTGCTTTCCTCGCTCGCCCACCCGCTGCTCATCGCCTATGTCGCCCACGTAGCCTGGAAGATGGCCGGCGACGGCCCGTTCGCAACAAGCACCGTCGAGCTCTGCCTTTTCACGATCGACGTCGTCAACATCTTCGGCAGCTACGCCGTCTTCATCGCACTGGGGCAGGCTCCGATGAAAGCGGCCGAGCGAAAGGCGGTCGGCCGACGCTGGCCATTGGTCGCCGGCTACTGGATGATGATGTCGCTCGCCGCCTGGAGGGCCGTTGCGGAGCTGCACAACAAGCCGTTTTTCTGGAACAAGACGGAGCACCGGCCGGCAACCCACGATGGAACCACCTCCGGCGCCGGCAGAGAAACGCAAGCAAGCCATCGGCCGGCCGGCAACGCCGGCACCAGCCCCCGCGAGGGAGCCCCATACGGGTGATTGAGGAACGCAGGGCAGATCAGCTCTGCCCCAAGCTCAGGCAGTATCGACCCAGACGGTCGCCCGTGACCGTCCGTTCCGCCAACGGGCAGCATCTGCCAAACTATCAAAGAACGAGGCTGGAGCGGGTAGCGGGAATCGAACCCGCGCGTTCAGCTTGGGAAGCTGACAGGCTACCATTACATCATACCCGCGAATGGCTGCGGGAAGTCATCGGCGAGATTGGCGGGCGTGTCAAGGGTCCGGCGCACGCCGGGCGCACCTCTTCGGTCGAAAGGGGTGGCGGCGAAAGGTGTGCTTGTGCCTCAGGGGTGCAGAAGCAATTATGCGCAGCTTGTGGTTTATATTTGACTGAGCTAGGCCGTCTATATCACTGGCAATTCCGGCAATAACAGCTTCACCGGCGGCAATCTCGACGACATATTTCAAGGCGGGAGCGGTGACGACACGATTGCTGGAGGCAAAGGGCAACGACACTCTTTATGGCGAAGACGGCAACGACACTCTCGAAGGCGGTGAAGGCAACGATTTCATCGTCGGCGGCCCAGTCCCACCTCTTGATATGGACGTTTTCCATACGGAGGAATTCTTTGGGGAATATTCGGACGAGGATTGGGAAAAATACGAAGACGACGACATCATTTACGGCGGTGCGGGAAATGACCGCATCGAGGATTATCTCGGTGCCAACCTGATTGACGCAGGTGCCGGCGATGACGTCGTCACTGCCAGTCACTTCATGTACACACCAGCGTGGCAAGACCCCCTGATCCGTCATCCGTCGCCGGTACCTCCCTCCAATACCGTCGATCTTGGATCGGGCAACGATCGGTTTATCGGCATGCTGCTGCCCGGCGATGCGCTCGCGCTCAATGGCGGCGGTGGTATCGACCGCGCCGAACTGGACTTCTCCCGCTACACGACCGGGCTGACCTTCACAGTTTCGAAGGCATCTGTATCAACGGATGCATCGATAACGATGAAGAACATCGAGATGGTCACGCTTGTAGGCGGCTCTGGCAAAGATCGTTTCAACGGACACACCGGCAAAGATACGTTCGACGGAGGGCGCGGCAACGACATTCTCGACGGAGGCGCCGGTTCCGACTACCTGCAGGGTGGAGAGGGAAAGGGCAGCGACAAGATTTTTGGCGGTGCCGGCAACGACTCAATTGGAGGCGGCGACGGCAACGACAAGCTCTACGGTGGCAAGGGCAACGACGCCGTATACGGCGAGGGCGGAAACGACATTTTGGACGGAGGGACCGGCAGAGACATTCTCGGTGGTGGATCCGGTCAAGATACTTACTTCGTCGACAACGTGGGTGACAAAGTCGGTGAGCAACCCCACAGAGGCACCGACCTCGTCAATGCCTCGGTCAGCTATACGCTTACCACCAATGTCGAGAACCTGACGCTGACCGGCACGAAGGCGATCAACGGCACCGGCAACTCTGCCGCAAACACCATCACCGGAAATGCGGCGGACAATGTGCTGAAGGGTGGCCGCGGCAACGATGTGCTGATCAGCGGTAAGGGCGCCGATGACCTCTATGGCGGCAAGGGAGCCGACACCTTTGTGTTCAAGTTGACGGCTGAGCTTTCCACCTCGAAGAGCAAGACCGACACGATCTTCGACTTCTCGCGGAAGGAGAAAGACCTGATCGATCTGACTGGCATCGACGCGGCGGCGTCGAAATCCGGCAACCAAGCGTTCGCCATCATCGGTACCGACAAGTTCTCCAAGGCCGCCGGCGAGCTGCGCTACGTCGAGGAGAAAGCCAAAACCTACGTCTACGGCGACACAGATGGCGATGGGAAGGCGAACTTCGTCCTGCACTTCGACGACGCCCTCAAGCTGACCAAGGCGGATTTTCTGCTGTAGGCGAGGCAACGACGACCACCAATCGAACACGTGCAGCGCCGGAAACGGCGCTACCTCGCCATCCGAAAAGCTTCGACCCGCGTCCTCGAAGCACTCCCCAGCCTTCGTCCATTCCTCGCCTCACAAAATCCAATTGCATGTTCGTTACCATCGCAATTGAGGTGCACCCCGATTTTGGGCCAGCGGGAGCTGGAATTTTCCGGGGTTAAGGCTCATGTCGGCGGGGGTGCCGACGAGCCGTTCATGAGCGAAATCGGCACCTTGTTGCCGATCGCGCTGTGTGGCCGGAACTCGTTGTAGTCTCTACGCCAATCCTTCAGCCTTGCCCGCACGCCGTCTAAGCTCATGAACCAGCGAGGGTTCAGGCGCTCGACGCGAGGTCGGCAGATTGGCTCGCGGGTTGAAGATCCAGCACCGGGATTGGCAATTCGCCCGTCCGTCTATGAATGCGCATAAATGGCCAAGTTACAGTTGCACCGACCACCTCCGCCGCTTAAAAAGCTCTCACCAAATGTCGCGAAACTGCCGGAAGAAAGGGCTCCTGCGAACATGAGACTTTGCCTGATGATCGCGTTCGCAGAACGTACTGCACTTCGTGAGGACGTTTTCGGCGCTGATCGCATAATCTCACAGGTTGATGCCCGCAAACGAACCGGCAGCCGCATTAGATTTCTCCTGACCCAATTTTGGCGAGGGAAATGGGCATATCAGCCCAACAGTGACCTTGAACCAGACGGGGCGCGGTATGTGCAATTCGGATGGAAAAGCACAGCGAAGTTAACTTCAGGAGCGGGTTCATCGCCCGACTTCAACGCAGTGGATCTGGCGACCGAACTCGTGTCGGAATGCCTGGCCCTGAGAATGCTCCTCAATGACAAGAGACATGTCGCAAAGTCGCCTAAAGATCTGTGGACTATCGTCAAGA
This sequence comes from Mycoplana rhizolycopersici, assembly GCF_013378445.1. Lineage (GTDB taxonomy): Bacteria > Pseudomonadota > Alphaproteobacteria > Rhizobiales > Rhizobiaceae > Mycoplana > Mycoplana rhizolycopersici. The sequence continues at coordinate 225,635 of NZ_JABXYK010000003.1, read as the reverse complement.
AAAAGCGTGAGGAAATCTGCCAACGCGTACGTGGTGCGCGAGACGGAGAGGCGCGCGTAGCAGCACTGTCCGAATTTGCAGCCGCCGGCAGCGACGCAATGCTTTACTCTGGCGCGCTGGAGGAAGCCGCAGGCCTGCCCGTCTCCGATAACCGCCAGTCTCTGTTGGCCGCGTTTTTTTCTGAGATCGAGGCAGGAACCGTCGGCCGCGAAGATGTCCGCCGTAGCCCGGAGGGCGAGCTTGAACGAGCGGATCTCCTCGTTCGTGCAGGAAGGGTCTTGGGGGCGATATCCCTGCTTGCTCGGCGAAACGACAAAGAAGGCCTGGCACGGCGCCTCATACTCGACCACGCTCTGCGGACTGATTGGGACGGCTATGCCGCAACAATTCATTCCGTAACGGATCCCGACCTGTCCATTCTCATCGACGAACTTGCCAAGTCGGGGGAGAACGCGGGGCTTGATGGGAGCGATGCCCTTGGCAAGCTCACGACCATCCTGCCGGTTGTCGGATTGCCAAATGCCTACGAGACCGCTCTGGTAACGGGACGCAGGAACATTCACAGGGCTCCGCACAGCGCCTTGGCCAATTGGCGCGCTGCAAAGTACATCCAGAATTCAACGATTGACCTTACGTCCGCACCCGACGTCAGCGGGACGGGGGCGTTGTTTGCCTTGAGCAGGAGGGATCGGATTACGCCGGCCTGGCGGACACATCTCAACGAGTTGTCGGAAGCCGGCATAAGTCTCGGCTTCGTCCTGCCTCCGAATGAGCATCCCGACGAGAAGATTGCACTCGAACTCGGCGAGACGCTTTTCGATACGCAAGCCGTGGACGCCTTCAGAACCAAGAATACAGCTCTCCTTATTGCGGAAGGCAGGCATTTTATCGCTGCCGAACTGGCGCAAGCTTGGCGCCGAACGCTCGGAAATGATAGCGCAATGCGGCTGCCGGCAGAATATCTATGCGAAATGGCCGGCAATCCCTTGGCATTGCAGTACGCCTATTCGGACGGCATCCCGGGCGCCGTGCTGCTTGCGCCTTCGGCGAAATGGTCTTCTGCCGATTTCCTCACGAAACCCGGCAAAGTTATTGCGGACCTGGCAGGCACCGCGAAGATCTGTCCGTTTGGAACGGTTTCAATAGCCTCCACCGGCGCCAACGAAGAAGCGCCCCTCGTTATCGTCTTCGATGGACCGACACCGCCTAAAATAACCTATGACGGGCCGGTTCACGCCATTTCGATTGATGCGACAGCAGAAGACGGTGCCGGAGGGCTCGCGTCACGTCTTTCAACCCTGCCCTCCACCCTTTCGGCGGATACACCGGTGCTGTTCCTGTCACGAGACATGAAGTATCCGCCGTACTACGTTCGCAACGCTCTCGCGGCCTTCCGGGACCATGGTCATCGCTTTGAATTGACCTTCCTGGCGCTTCGCCGCTCCACCAGAGACAATGCATGCCTGCCACTCGAGCGCAATGTCGCGAGCCTGACCTCCATGTGCTGCCTGGCGGCAAGCTGCATGAGCCTCGCCAGAGCAAAAGCGCTTGGTGAAGCTCCGATCAGGCTGTCGAGTATCATCGAGGCCAACGTTCAGACCTTCCTTATGCTGCCGTTGTTCGACGTATTGCATTTGAAGGAACACGACGGACAGATCGCGCGATATCTCAGCGTCGAGTCCGACGAGACAATCATATCGCTGAGCGACCGGCAGCCACTTACCCTGCCGGCCCTCGATACGCTCGGTGAAGCCTCCAAGCGACTTCTGTCACCGATCGTCAGGCGGCGGGAATACTTGCGTCAGTTGGCGGAAGGGTTGGATTCGGGGGACTTCGACGCGCTGCAAAACAGGCAGCTTAGCAGTGTGATCGCCCTTTGCCGGGAGAACCTGCAGACGGGCTACCTGGGCGCAGCGCGCCGCATGCTGGAACGAATTATCTGCAACACCGGGCCGGAAATCGCCGCGGTGCCGGAATTTCGCAGCCTGATGATGTTGGTGAGTGACGTTGGCTGCCACGAGGTCTTTGCGATACGGTACCGGCATCTCCTGGCGCACATCGTTCGACATCAGCCTCGGCTGACAAACCAGTTCGTGGACCTTCTCGCAGTTCATCTCGCCCCCCGGGAGATGGAAATGGTACTGATGGCGGGCGTGAGCGCCGTCCGTTCAGACAAGCCGGGCGTGGCGCTGCTCAGGGTCCTCGAGACACTGAAGAGATATGGTTCTCCGGCCGTGATCAGTTGGGCGCTGGTGAACATTCTCGGACGCGTCAACCGCGACGCCATTGCCTCGGATACGATGGCCAATGCCTTCCACGGATTGCTGCGGCGCTCCGATCTCGACGACCAGGACATTGCCGACCTCGACCTGGGGGGCCGCCTAAGCAAGGTCCTTGCGGCCGAGACAATCGAAGAAATCATACGCTCGGCACTGGCAGCGGGCGACGTGGACACGCTGGTCAAGGCGATCAACGACTGGATCCGCGACGATCGGCCGCTGCTACGGCTTGCCCAGGAACTGCGTTCCTACACACACCTGCTTTCGCAGGCGCAACTGGCGGATCGCGTCTCGGCCTATCGCCGCTACGACACGTTCGATGCCCGGATGGTGTTCGCCACGATCATCGGCGATCGGGAATACCTTTCGCAGCACTTGCCGGAAACCGGGCGGACAGACGCGGAGATCATCGCCCGCGGCCAGCTCGACAAGATGGATTGGCTGGAGACGCATCTCGAGACGCTTGGCGCGCCGCTCGGAATCAGGACAGCGAAATTCGAGACCGGCTCGCTGGAGCGCTTCTTCAATTCGATCCTCGCCGCGCGCCATGAGACCAGCGAGCTCGAAAGTCCGCTGCCGCGCGTGTCGGTCGTCATGACCGTGCTAGATCCCGATCTGCGACTGCTGAAGCTGGCGGTTGAGTCCATTCTTCGCCAGGAAGGCGTCGAAGTGGAACTGATCCTTATCGACGATGGTTCCAGCGTCGAAGTTGGCGCGGAGATCGCCCAGCTCGCATCCGGCTATCCCGAGATCATTCTCGAGCGCTTCGAACAGAACCAGGGTCCGTATGTCGGACGCAATCGCGCACTGGAGATCGCTTCCGCTCCCTACCTTGCGATCCTGGATGGCGATGACGTGGCGCACCCGGCCAGGCTTCGGACACAGATCGACGCGCTGGAGCGTGCGGGCGCGCAGGCGATGCTGGCGACCAGCTGGCATATGCGGATCGACGGCGCGGGGCGCCCGCAATTCGAGCAGGATTTCAGCCTGCTCGGCGACGGAACCATGACCTCCGTCTTCAGAACGGAAGTCTTCTCCCGCATCGGCCCGTTCGCCAATGTCCGCTCGCGCGGCGACGTGGAAATGCGTGAGCGCATAAGGTCCGCCATCGGCGCGAAGGCAATCGTGCATGTCGACTATCCGCTTGTCTACTGCTACGCAGCGCCGACGACGCTCTCCAATCGAACAGCCCGTCTCACCCCCCAGTACCTGCAGCTTTTCCGCGCCAACTTCGCACGGCACCACCGCCATCTTCGCCAGGCGGTCGCCGTCGGCGAGGTGATTGCGCCTCCCAACTCCATCGTCCCCATGGCACTTCGCCCCTGAGCTGATCCGAATGACCGTCAATCCCCCCCATGTGTATATAAGCCTGACGACAATCGACAGCCGTGTCGAACGCGTCGACCAGACCGTGCGCTCGCTCCTTGAGCAGGACTACGCCAATTTTACGGTGATCCTGCACCTCTCCAAGGAACCCTACCTGCTCGACAAGGGCGTACCGGACCTGCCCGGCGCCCTCGAGCAGCTCCGGCGAGAGGATAGCCGGTTCTCCGTGCGCTGGGTTTCGAACATCGGCCCCTATCGCAAGCTGCTGCCGCTCCTGGCAGCACTCGGCGACCGGGGCGCGTTCATCGCCACGACCGACGACGACACCATCTATCCACGAGACTGGCTGTCGAGCCTGATGGCGCATCACGAACGCTACCGCTGCGTGATCGCCAACCGGGCGCATGCCATCCTGACGCAGGGGGGGCAGCTCATGCCGTATAAAAACTGGATGGGCGGCAGCATCGTCCGCAATCCCGACCTGATGATGCTGCCGACGGGCAAGGACGGTATCCTCTATCACACGTCCTATTTCCCGCCGGGCGTCCTCGACTATGCAAAGGCGAAGGCCGTGGCGCCGACCGCAGACGACGTCTGGTTTCGCTGGCACACGGCGATGACGAACACCCCCGTCTACTGCGTCTCCACGGACTACCGGACAAGCACGTTGCCCAGCACAGACGAGCGGCCGATCTCGCTCTACAACAACTACAACAAGAATGGCGGCAACGACGACATCATCAGCCGCATGGACGAATGGGCAAAGGCGGAGCGGGAGTTTGACATCGTCGCCGCCGCGATGGACGGCGGGCATTATCGCGGTAGCCGGTAAAATTGACGGATGCCAAATGCGGCCTATTCCAGAACCAAGAGCTTTGGCTGGACAGGCACAATCTAGAATTGACGACATATCCGAAGATTGTGGTCAAAGTTGACCAAATCGTGTGGCATACGTTGATATCGGCTTATAAAATTGGATAGCGGCAGGCAATGGGACAGAAAACTAGAAATAATGCTTGGCTCGACAAGGACAAAATCTATGCACCAATCGTGATTGATGCCGACGTTCGCGATTTTCCGATTATATATGACAAGCAGGTAGTTTATTCATTCAATTATCTTGGATTCAAGATAGAGTTATTTTGCTTTTTCAGGAAAAATTCCAATAAACTTGTAATATGCGGTCAAGACGCCGTCCAAAGGCATGCCGTAAAACTACCATATTTCTATCGGTGGTCATGGCATCACGACATTGAAGCCTCCTTTATAAGCATAAATGACCCAACGCTTTATATGAATGATTCACTTAACGGCGGTTGGCATCAGGGATACAAGGAGGGCTGGGCCCTTGAAGCAGTGTCCGACATATTGAGAAGAATAGCACATCTGATTAACGTCGAATCTCAGAATACATTGCTTTACGGCATATCCGCTGGCGGTTTTTGGGCACTAATGACCGCCACCCTCTTCCCAAGATGCACCGTAATCGTTGAGATTCCACAAGTCGATCTATTTTTGTATACCGATGATGGCCCCAAGGAACGAATGATAAGCCGGTGCTATAAAGGCAGAAGTATTGATTACATCAGAGAGAGGTATTCCTCTCGAATGCGAGTTATAGATCGCTGGAGCGAAGCGAAAGATCTCCCCCGCCGAGTTTGGTACTATCAAAACATAAAAGATCGATCTCACATGAGGTCTCAGGTTGAGCCCTTCTGGGATGAAATCCAGTCACTACGCGCTGAAGGAAAGCTGGATTTGATCGAGGATATCAGTTTTCGTTTCTTTAATCGCAGAACGCAAAAGGGTGGGCACATCCCGATGGAAAAAGAAGATACCCTGTCCGCATGGAGAGCTGCACTAAACTCGATCTAGCCCGCCTTATTGAGCGGCCACCAACGTCAACGTCCGCTTCAATTTGTCACAAGTGCGCAAGACCGCCTTATATTGGGTGCGTATTTTCTCCATCCCCTGGTCGGACGTGACCCTATTTACACTAGAAAATACAGTATCAGAATCAATATTGCGCTTTGATGAAAGAAGCTTTTCACGCATCTGAAGAGACAGTGCGACGGCATGATGCGCATCAATCATCTCGGTGAAGCGCACCGCGTGCATTTCCGCTCGGCCGTATGAGCGAACATAGAAATTGAAGTTTATTTCATTAACTCTAATGCAATCCTCGATTTCTCCGCTCCGAAAATGGGTATAAGCTCTAAAAAGGGCCATTCGGCACAAATTGTACGCAGAACCAGGCATTGGATTGGAAAGTTTTTCGCAAAACTCGAGTACGTCATCGAGAATTTCAAAGCACTCCTTCCTGCGACCAAGGCATAGCTCCAGATGCCACAAAACCATAGCCAAAGATATACGGAGATGATCACCATCAGTCCTTGGATTGTCAGTTAGCGGAAGCTGAGACGCCAATTTATACTGCCTGTAGAGCTTATCTTTTGCATCGTTCATGCAGTCAACTCTCAAAGTATCCAGAGCTTTATACCCATAAATAACCGCAGCAACGCATTTGTGGTCCTCCCTGCCCTGATAAAATTCCAATATCTGACGCATCGAGAATGCCAACGTCTCGGCGTCTTTCACACGGTTCTTCAACCTGAAGTACCGCGCCTCAAAATCGGTCTCCGTGTAGGCAAACATATTCTTCAAATGGTAATGCGGTCCCTCCGGCACCCGCTCTCCACCTACCCACACCTCCAAAGCACAAAAAGGGCGAAAGCCCTCAATGTTGGCTAAGACAATGCTGGACATCTGCGTGCCACCCTCGGACACCACGTCAAAATCATCGGGCCAAACGCGCTCTAACGTGACCGCACTGTCACTCTCCCCGCGAAACTGGAACGTGACCAACCGTGCATTTACTTCGCCTTCAATCTGGATCCAGGCGCCCCCCGCTCGGACGCAACCTCTGCTTACGCTACAAGTCATCAATTTCTCCAAGGCCAGAAAAAGGCAAGGCTCACGCTAACGGCGGAAACACACATTTACAAAAAGCTGAGTCAGCTTTGAGTTTTTGCCGCTTCGAAATCCGCTCGATCATGCATACTGCGCCACATCATCTCCGCGACGTCAAAATCGTCCGGCCAATCCACATCAAAGGCCACCCTCTTGTCCAACGACACTAGTCGCGGGCGACGACCAATGCGGTCGTCCAAGCGGGCCATTAAACTCACGTCCGTAATGAACGCAGCGCTATTCACCTCATACAGCGGCTTAATGGTCTGCGTCCTTGGCCACTTTTCAACCGATCGCTCATAATTAATCGGGCCACGATCATTCCACACGAATGTCCTTACATCAGTGACAGTCATAAGACTATCAAACTCCCCACTCTCAATGTCCCGAGCGTATTGTCGAATAAGATCCTCGTAATGATACCCCATCACAAATGGCGACGTTACATGGGTCCAAAGAACAGGCCCATCTTTTATTATGCTTGGGACGTATTTTACAACATCATCAGTTGACGTCGACGACAGACAGAGCTCGTCCGGTCTTCTTATAATCGATACCTTTTCGTTATCGCCAAATAAATTATTTACAATATCAATAACAACGTTATCGTTCGTGGAAACGACAATATTATCGATCAAATTACATGAGCAAAGCTGGTCGACCTTAATCTCAATAAGCCCGCCAGACCTCCCAGCAAACTCGCGCGTGTTTTTAAATTTCACGCGCTCACTTCCAGCTCTACACGGAACGAATGCTGTAACCATGTCACCCTCTAACCTTTATTCACAACTGAGCATTTATAGTCGATCAGGAATTCGCAGTTCTCTTCCTCAACAATCGCAACCGCGGCACCCGGGTAATAGAATCGCCGCTTCAACTCTTCCGTGACGGCGTTTCCGCGACGGTAGCCAAGGTAGGTCCCCCATATCTGATTAAACCTGAAGCAAAGGATGCCATACATTTCGCGCCGAATTCTCCCTAAGCGCATTGCGTGCCAGCCATCGCCGACGACATGCACAAGGATAAGCGCCAACGCCTTCGCGAAACCAAGCTGAATCGAAGGCTCGATATGCCTCATAGCAATTGCTTCACGCATGTACCTGTTTCTTATTCTGCGCCAGCACTCCTCATGCACATGAACTATAGTCGCATCGCGACAATAATGAACGTGCCTTCCACTTTCAAAAAAGTGTCGCGCATAATGGATATCTTCCAATCCCGTCAACTTTTCATCATATGGATGTTTCTGCCAATCCTCTCTCCGGATTGCACAGTTGGCGTTATTGCAGAAATAGTCACCCTGAATACCATCCCCACTATCGGGATACGTCTTGAGAAACAGGATATTTTCAGAGAACTTCGTCCGGTGATCGCCTCGCTGCTTACCAAAGACAAGCGCCACCCTCTTATCAGAAAATGGCTCAATCATCTTGGACAACCAGGTACTGCGCTGCGGATAAACATGCCCACTGGCAATGACGATCAATTCTCCACGGGCCGCCTCGCAGCCGATATTTAATGATCGCCCGAAAGAAAACTCACTCTTCGGAATTGTGACGATACGCGCGCCGTATGTCCTTGCAATATCGACGGTATTGTCGGTTGAACCGGAGTCAACTAGGACGATCTCAAAATCTTGGAACGTCTGCTGCGAAATGCCGTAAAGCAAACGCCCGATATAGTTGGCCTCATTGTAGGTTCTGATTACTATCGATACGCGCGGTGCATTGTTCATTCGCGGTCCTCAATCGGTTAAATCTTGGGCCATACACCTCATACGATACAGCACCCAATTGCAGGCATCCGACACATGCGCCTACCACCGTCCGTATCCGGCATTGCCATGTGGTCGGCGCAACCTAGTTTCGCTGAACGACTGCGTCAACGCCTCTTCTGCAGACGAGCACTCCAGCGAGATCCACCTGCAAGCCACTGCCGGTCCGAGCCTCGCAAGCGCTTTCACAGGAAAAGCAAATTCGACCGCTCAAACAGTCTGTTACCCGACGGGCATCATTGGCAACTGTGACGTCGAGAGGGGCGAAAGCGCGGCTACTGCATCGCGCGTCCAGAAACCCTACTCCGGATACGCCCCCGCGCCGGCGGGCGCCGGGTTGTTGAAGAGGATGAATACCAGCGGGTTGCCGGGCTCGGACATGGCATCGCTGCGCTGACCCGTTACTTCCCCGGCCACCTCGCTTACATACTCCGCCACCACTTCGCCGAAGCCATTGCGCTGAACGGCCACCTTTTGCCCCGCTTCGACCTTGTCGTTGAGCTTGACCAGATGCTCGACGAGGCCGCCCGCGGTGGCGAGGATCGGGAACGCACTGTTGCCGACAAAGACATTCACATCCTTGGCCGTGCGTCCCATCGGGCCGGAAACGATGCCATGATGCTTCAGGACATTCATCGTACCTTCCACGAAGAGCGAGACCATCTCGAGATCCAGCACGCGTGCGGCGCCGATCTCCGGCGTGAAGGAGGGAATGCCCACGTCCATGAAGGCGTTGTGCAGCACGCCGGGATAGACGTGGTTGTCGAAGATCTGGCCGACGGGATAGAGCTCCACCATCGCCTTCACCTCGGGTACATCCATGCCGCCAATGTTGAAGGCGGTGACATCGAAGCCGGTCGTCCCCGTGTGGAAGTCGATTGCGAAGTCGGCGTTCGGCCGCAGCAGCCGGTTGAACAGGAGACCGGCGTGCCGGCTGGGGGCTGTGGCGCCGTTCTCGTTTCCCGGCCACTCGCGGTTCATATCGATCAGGTCGATGCCCCTGCCTTGATTGGGCCATCTGCGTTGCATGCCTTCCACGGCCGGACGAGACACATCCGTGACCGCCATCACCGTGCCCGACATTTGCGCCGGGTCGAGCTGGTTCATCACGGTCTGCACCGTGTGTATCGAACTCATTTCGTCGCCATGCACGCCACTGACCAGAACGGCTCGCCTGCCCGGCTTTTCTCCCCGCGCGACCGTCACGGAGACATGCCAATGCTGTCCGGACGGCATCTCCACGCCCTGGAAGTACAAATGGTGCTTCTGCCCTGGCGCCAGGTCGTTGACGTCGAGCGCGCTGACGACCTTCTTGCCGTCGATCACATCGCCGGTATAGATCGTCCCCTGCGATGTTCCTGATGCTGCCTCACCGGAGGAGGTGGCCGTCTCCTGCGCCTTGGCAGCGCCGGCGCTTCCGGCGAGAACTGCCGACGCCCCTACCGATGCGAGAGAGGCAAGCATGAAGTCGCGGCGATCAAGGCCTTCCTTGGGTTTGTCCGACACGGCGTCCGTCCTTTGTCATTTGTAAAAAGCGCAATGTTCGAAAAGTGACACGTGCATCAGTAACGAGAAACCCGCGTGGTCGCAAACCGGGGGTGTGCTGCGGAAACGCGCAGGGGCGCATAAGTCAGAGACGCGATATCGAGAGAGGAGGAGCGATTTGCGGTGAGCGCGTTGTTCAGTCCTGCGCCAACAGCCCGCGATCGTTTCATCCCGCCTCTTCTCCCCTCTTGTCAGGGAAGGTCTTTTCGTGACGTTCACCCAAATTGGGGACGACACAGGATCTCCAACCTGCAATGCAGGCATGTCAGTCAAAATCCGAATTGAAAGGTGAGGCATGCGTGCGGTTTCAATCGTACTATCATTCGTGATGTTTCTTTCCGGTGCCGCGCTGGCGGCCGCGGGCGAATTGGACGGGACCTGGACGGGAGCGACACCGGGAGGGTCATCGATCAAGGTCGTCGTTGCCAATGATCAAGCCAAATCCTACTACTTCAAGGGCAAATCCCAGGGCGTGATCGGTGGGAAAGTCACCGGCGGCAAGGCGGCCTTCGGCTTGCGCACCAACAAGAGCGCGAAAGTCGTATTGCAGCGTCAAAAAGGCAACAAACTGGCATTTGTCTACACGGACAACACCGGCCCTGACGCGCTTAAAGTCACCCTGACGAAGAACTGAGAGAGCAGCGGCACGCCTCCCGCCGCCGGGCATCTTCATGGAGCGGACAGGCTGAACCTGCACACGTTCGGTGACATTGTTCTGCGAGAGCAGCGAACTCGATCTCGACGCCGATGCGTCGACAGTGCGACGGCAGGAAAATTATTCGTCGGCGACAGTCCGAAACGAGGAGAAGCGCGCGACGAATTCGGCCTGGCGCGAGATTCCGGTCTTCGCAAGAATGCTTTTGGTCTGCGTGCGAACGGTCTCCAGCGATATGCGATAAAGCGATGCAATCTGGGCTGCAGAACGGCCTGCGACCAGATTTTCGGCGACCCGCGCTTCAGCCGGCGTGAAATCATACAGCCTCTGCACCAGCATTCGGAACGGCAGGCCCGGCTGCGTCAGCGGCACGATCGCCACGATAAAGGCGAGGCCGCTGAAGACGTCGCGGCCCTGCCCGCGCAGCGGCGTCAGATGCAGGACGAACGGCGGTTCTTCCGCCGTGCCACGGACGCCGATCGACATCGGCGATCCGTTGTGACGATCAGCTTCGGCCAGAGCCTGCCGAAGAAGCCTGTTCGCCGCTTCGTCAGCCACGCGAATCTGATCAAGCGCTCCGGCGCAGATCTGGGATTGCAGGCGCAAAAACGGCTCGTTCATCAAGCGGACGCGGCCCCGTGCATCGAGCGCGGCCGCCGGGATGCCGACCGTTTGCAGCCCCTGCAGCGATCCGTTGACGGCCTGCGCCTGGAACTTGCTCGACAGCAGAACCGCACGAGATATGTGCGGTCTCAAGGTATCCAGGAATGCAATCGCATCCCGGTCGAATGCCCCCTGAGTGTGGCGCCTGTCGATCGAGAAAATCGCAATGTCCTCGTCGACCCCCATGATATGGGTGGCTGCGGTCCATCCCAGGCCGCGCGGGCGAAGAAACTCCGTATAGATGGGATGGTGGGCGATTTCCTGCGGACTGGCGAAGTCTTCGTCTGAAACGAACCCCATCTCCGCCATGGCGACGACGCGCTGCGCGCGAATGTTGATCGCGCTCCAATGGCCCTTCAACAGGGCATCAAGATGCTCGACGCAATTCTCCGACGCGGCTACGGCGGAGTGGTTCGGCCCCACCGTGAACAGCGACCCGCCAAAAGAGCCCGTTGCCGCGGCCACTTTCTCGATGACGCCGGGCCAGAGGCTCGGCAAAACGGCCGCCTCATAGATCGAATCGACAAGGAATGAAGGATGTTCCATATCCGCCATGTATATCGCGCAAGAAATAGTTGAGCAGCGAGGTCTATACAATCATATCAACGTTTAAACTTCATGAAGACCTTGCGCAGCGGGCGTTCTGCTTCTCAACCTGCTGCCGTACCCAGTCAATCCGGCCCGGTTCACCCCGGAAGCACCACACACAGAAGCCGCCCCGCCGATGACGTCATCCGCCGACCTGATGGCGTTCGGTGACGAACCTTCCATCACCTGTGGTCTTGCTGCCAAGGACGATCGAGGCGGCTGAAAAAGCCTAAGAGGGCGCCGGCCTGCGAGGGAACTGACAGGGAAACGTTCTGTGGCAACTCCTTGCAAGCGGGCGTCCGGCAACGGGCGCGCCTTTGCGGGCTAGATGCTTCCGCGTCGTTCCTTCAGGCTTGAGGGACCTCTGTCCACGCGCATCTTGGCGGACTTGCCGAACTGGTAGCAAAGTTGTTGCAGAGATCGTCTCGTTGAGGCTGGCCGTCGACATATCGATCGATAGTAGAGGCGGCCTGTTTGACGAGCAACAGCCTTCTCCTCACACCGAGCGGAAATGCTTGGACAGTTTCAACCCTTGCGCCTGGTAGTTGGAACCGAGCCCGGCGCCGTAGAGGCTTTCGGGGAGTTCCAGCATGCGCTCGTAGACGAGGCGGCCGACGATCTGTGCGTGATCTAGGATGAAGGGGACTTCATGGCTGCGCACCTCCAGGACCGCGCGGCTGCCCGAGCCGCCGGCAGCTGCGTGGCCGAAGCCCGGATCGAAGAAGCCGGCATAGTGAACGCGGAATTCGCCCACCAGCGGATCAAACGGCGTCATCTCGGCGGCATAGAGCGGGGGCACGTGGACGGCCTCGCGGGAGACGAGGATATAGAACTCGTCGGGGTCGAGGATCAATTCGTTGCGGCCGCGGCTGAACAGCGGCTCCCAGAAATCGAAGACATCGTGCTGATTCTTCTTGTCCACGTCGACGACGGCCGTGTGATGCTTACCGCGATAGCCGACCAGCCCGTCGGGGCCGGTCCCCTTCAGGTCGATCGACAACGCGATGCCGCCGCCCGAAACGTTCGGCGTCTCGCTCGCCACCAGGGTATCGCTCTTATGCAAGGCCAGGAGCTCGGCATCCGAAAGCAGCGCGTTACCACGGCGGAAACGGATCTGCGACAGCCGCGAGCCACGGCGGACGACGATCGGGAAGGTTCGCGGCGAGATTTCGAGATAGAGCGGACCGCTGTATCCGGCCGGGATCTTGTCGAACTCCTGGGCGTGGTCGGTGATGACGCGCGTGAAGATGTCGAGGCGGCCGGTCGAGCTCTTCGGATTGGTGGAGGCTGAAAGCTCCGCGGGCAGGTCGAGGCTCTCCATCAATGGCACGATGTAGACGCAGCCCGTCTCGAGAACGGCCCCTTCGGAAAGGTCGATGACGTGCAGCTTCAGCCGGTCGAGCTTGTCGGAGACGAGATGGGCGGGGCCGGGCAGAAAGCTTGCGCGCACGCGAAACGCCTTCGAGCCGAGCCTGAGATCGAGGCTCGCCGGCTGGACCTGATCCTGGTCCAGCTTGGCCTCGCTTGCCAGCTTGCCGCCCTCGAACAGTTCGGCGATGGCGCGATCCGCCAGAATTCCCGTTGCGTTTGCCATGACACCATCCTTAAAACTGGCCGACAAAACCAAATGCAGGCAATTGACGCAAGCGCCTCCAGGCAGTATGGACCGGATATCCCGTGGTGATTTGGCCGGTCGGCTTGCAGCCACGTTAAACAAGTAGCTAAAAAGGCCGGGCGTAGAACCGGCCTGCATTGCGGCCGGTTTTTTGTTTGGAAAGCGATGATCCCATGAGCAAGTCCTGGCGCCCGGCAACCCAACTCGTCCACGGCGGCACCACCCGTTCGCAGCACGCCGAAACCTCCGAAGCCATCTTCCTGACGCAGGGCTTCGTCTACGAGAGCTCGGAGGCTGCCGAAGCCCGCTTCAAGGGCGAGACGGAAGGTTTCATCTACGCCCGCTACGGCAGCCCGACCAACGAAATGTTCGAGCGCCGCATGTGCCTGCTGGAAGGTGCCGAGGAAGGCCGGGCGATGGCTTCAGGCATGGCCGCCGTCGCCGCCGCCATCCTCTGCCAGGTGAAGGCCGGCGACCACATCGTCGCCGCGCGCGCCCTGTTCGGCTCCTGCCGCTACATCGTCGAGACGCTCGCGCCGAAATACGGGGTGGAATGCACCCTGGTCGACGGAAGAGACCTGGCGAACTGGGAAGGTGCGATCCAGAAGAACACCAAGGTCTTCTTCCTCGAAAGCCCGACCAATCCGACGCTCGAAGTGGTCGACATCGCCGGCGTCGCCAGGCTTGCCAACCAGATCGGTGCCAAGGTGGTGGTCGACAACGTCTTTGCCACGCCGATGTTCCAGAAGCCGCTGGAGCTGGGCGCGCACGTCGTCGTCTACTCTGCCACCAAGCACATCGACGGCCAGGGCCGCTGCCTCGGGGGTATCGTGCTTTCGGACAAGCAGTGGATCGAGGAGAGCCTGCAGGACTACTTCCGCCACACCGGCCCGGCCATGTCCCCGTTCAACGCCTGGACGCTTCTGAAAGGCATCGAGACGCTGCCGCTGCGCGTCAAGCAACAGACCGAGAACGCCGCGCGCGTGGCCGATTTTCTCGCCAGCCACCCGAAAGTGGAGCGCGTCATCTATCCGGGCCGCAAGGACCATCCGCAGGCCGATATCGTGGCCAAGCAGATGTCCGGCGGATCGACCCTCGTCTGCGTCCACCTGAAGGGCGGCAAGGAAGCGGCCTTTGCCATGCAGAATTCGCTGGAGATCGTCGAGATCTCCAACAACCTCGGCGACGCCAAGAGCCTGATCACGCATCCCGGCACCACGACGCACAAGAACCTGACCGACGAGGCCCGTGCCGAACTCGGTATCTCGCCGGGCACCATCCGCTTCTCGGCCGGCATCGAGGACGGCGACGATCTTCTGGCAGACTTCGCGCAGGCACTGGACCGGGTGAAGGCGTAACTTCTCGCATGTCAGGTCGCGCATTGCTCCGGCAGTGCGCGACCATCCTTGTGCCGGACGCTGCCGGCGACGTTATTTCAGTAAATTAACTTGATCCGGCCGCGTCAGACGTGGCAACGAATAAGCGGGCGCGCATGTACGGCTTGCACATCCGCCCGGCGACGGTCGCCTGCAAAGCGCCGCGACATAACAATAACGCGTTCGAGCCAAGGCGTTGGAATGTACAGAGCCCTGACCCGCGACATCGAGGTAACGGTGGAGCCCTACTTTCTGGAGGAGCAATCCGATCCGGACGACAGCCGCTATGTATGGGGCTACAGGGTGGTCATTGCCAACCATTCCGACGTGACCGTCAAACTCGTGGCGCGCTACTGGCATATCACCGACCAGAACGGCATCGTCGACGAAGTCAGCGGACCGGGTGTGGTCGGAGAGCAGCCCGTTCTCGAACCGGGCGACACCTACGAGTATTCGTCCGGCTGCCCGCTGGACACGCCGTCGGGCATGATGTTCGGGCACTACCAGATGGAAACGCCATCCGGCGAAGCGTTCAACGTGGCCATTCCGGCCTTCTCGCTCGACACGCCCGGTCAGGCGAGAACGCTGAACTGAAATCGCCCGCCGAAGGCGGGCGACAGGGTCATCGACATAGCGTGCGCCGTTAGGCCGGCGCCACTTCCGCCACATCGAAACGATAGGTCGTCGAGCAGAACTCGCACGTCGCCTCGATATGTCCGTCAGTCGCGGTGTGCTCGATCTCGTCGGCGGAAAGCCCCGATATGACGGCCTTCAGCTTATCGCGCGAACAGGAGCAGCGGTCGAAGACCTGCTGCGGGGGATAGACACGCACGCCCTGCTCGTGGAACAGCCTGAACAGCAGGCGCTCGGTGCCGACGTTGGGATCCGTCAGTTCGTCCGTGTCGATCGTCTCGACCAGGGTACGGGCTTCCATCCACTTGTCGTCTTCCGCGATCTTGTGTCCGGCCTCCTCGCCGTCGCCGCCCGGAAGATCCGCCTGCCGCATCCGCTCGGGCGCTTCCGGCAGGAACTGTGCCACCACGCCGCCGGCGCGCCAGCGATGACGCGTCTTGCCGTCGGCATCGCGGTCGTAGAGCTCGGCAACGCCCAGGCGAACACGCGTCGGTATCTGCTCCGACTGGCGGAAATAGACCCCGGCGATCTCTTCCAGCGTATGGCCGTCGAGCGCCACGATGCCCTGATAGCGCTGGGTATGGGCTCCCTGGTCGATCGTAAACGCAAGCACACCCTTGCCGAGAAGCTCGTGCGGCGCACCTCTGCCATCAGCGATCGCCTGCTCCAGCGCCTCGGCGTCATAGCGGGCATAGGCGCGAACGTTCTCGGGGCTGGAGAAGTCGGCGACCAGAAGATCGACCGGACCATCGCCCTTCGTCTGGAGGATCAGCTTGCCCTCGAACTTCAGCGACGTGCCGAGCAGGACGGTCAGCACGATCGCCTCGGCCAGAAGACGCGCCACCGCTTCGGGATAATCGTGCCGCTCCAGAATTGTATCGAGCATCGGACCGAGCTGGACCGCGCGGCCGCGCACGTCGAGGCCTTCGACATGAAACGGCACGACGTGATCGTCGCCGGCAAAATCGAGTTCGCCGAGTGTGGGGGTTGGCTGAGCCATCGTTCGCTCCTTCGACGCCATAGACCGGCCCGGGCGGGATGCTTTTCACATCTGCCAGGGACGGGTGCGTTCAACAGTGATTCTGCGCCATGACCGCCGGGATGATTTCACATCCGGCGGAACGATGCCAGCAAGGCACCGAGGCGACATCGGGTTGCGCCATACATCGTGGCCCAGCGTGCGGATTTCAATAGCGCCGAGAGGCCTCAGATCGCGTTCAAGCACCACGCCAGGATGGACTTCTGGGCATGCAGCCGGTTTTCGGCCTCGTCGAACACCACTGACTGCGGCCCGTCGATCACCTCATCCGTCACCTCTTCGCCGCGATGGGCGGGCAGGCAATGCATGAAGAGCGCATCCTTGTCGGCCTTGCTCATCAACGCCTCGTTGACCTGATAGGGCTGGAAGACGTTGTGGCCGCGGGCCCGGTGTTCCTGGTTCATCGACACCCAGCAATCGGTGACGACGCAGTCGGCGCCGGCGACCGCCTGGTCCGCATCGTGGCAGAGCCGGATATCGCCGCCATTGTTGCGCGCCCAGTTGAGAATCTTGTCTTCCGGCTCCGAGCCGAGCGGGACCGCCATATTCATGCGATAGCCGAACCGGGCAGCGCCTTCGACGAAGGAGTGAAGCACGTTGTTGCCATCGCCCGTCCAGGCGATGGTGCGCCCCTTGACCGGCCCGCGATGCTCCTCGAACGTCATGATATCGGCCATGATCTGGCAGGGATGGGTCAGATCGGTCAGGGCGTTGATGACCGGAACGGTGGCATGTTCTGCCATTTCCAGCAGGCGGGCATGATCGGTGGTACGGATCATGATCGCATCGACATAGCGCGAAAGCACCTTGGCGGTGTCACCGATCGTCTCAGCGCGACCGAGCTGCATCTCGGTGCCGGACAGAAACAGCGTCTCGCCACCCAGCTGGCGCATGCCGACATCGAAGGAAACGCGGGTTCGCGTCGAGGGCTTCTCGAAGATCATCGCCAGCATCTTGCCGGCCAGCGGCTTGTCCGCCGTTCCCGCCTTCGTCGCCACCTTGCGGCTCTTGGCGTCGTCCATGATCACGCGAAGGTTCTCTGCCGTCATGGCGGAGAGGTCGAGGAAATGTCTGGTGCCTGCCATTCTATGTCGGTCCTGCTGTTCTGCCCCGGGTCGCGACCTCAGGCGCTCTTCTTCTCTGCGCTCAACTTTTCCGCCGCCCGCTCGATCCGTGCAAGGCCCTCGCGCGCCTCTTCGGCGGAGATCACCAGAGGCGGCAGCAGCCGCAGCACGTTTTCGCCGGCCGGTACGAGAAGCATATGCTCGGCACGCACAGCTTTCAAAAGATCCGCCGACGGAACCTTGGCCTTGATGCCAAGCATCAGCCCCTCGCCGCGGATGTCTTCGATGACATCGGGGAAGCGATCCTTCAATGAGGCCAGCCCCTGGCGCAACACCAGCGCGACGTCGCGCACGTGTTCAAGGAAGCCCTCGGACAGAACCACATCGAGAACCGCGTTGCCGACGGCCATGGCGAGCGGATTGCCGCCATAGGTGGAGCCGTGCGTGCCGGCAACCATGCCCGAAGCCGCCTCGGCCGTCGCAAGGCAGGCGCCGAGCGGGAAGCCGCCGCCGATTCCCTTCGCCACGGCCATGATATCCGGCGCCACGCCGGCCCACTCGTAGGCGAACAGCTTGCCCGTGCGCCCGACGCCGGTCTGAACCTCGTCGAAAATCAGCAGCAGGCCGTATTCGTCGCAAAGCGCGCGCAGTTCCTTCAGGAACTCGTTCGGCACCACGCGGATGCCGCCTTCACCCTGCACCGGCTCGATCAGTATGGCTGCCGTTTCTTCCGTGATCGCGTCACGGACGGCGCCGATGTCACCGAAGGGAACCTGATAGAAGCCCGGCGCCTTCGGCCCGAAGCCTTCCAGATACTTTTCCTGTCCGCCGGCGGCGATCGTCGCCAGCGTGCGGCCATGGAAGGCGCCCTCGAACGTGATGACGTGGAACTTGCCGGGATAGCCCTTAGCGAACTGGTAGCGACGAGCGGTCTTGATCGCGCATTCCAGCGCTTCCGCTCCGGAATTGGTGAAGAAGACCTTTTCGGCGAAAGTTGCCTCGGTCAGGCGCTTGCCGAGCTTTTCCTGGCCCGGAACCTCATAGAGGTTCGACAGATGCCAGACCTTGTCGGCCTGTGCCTTGAGGCTTTCCACGAGGTGCGGATGCGCATGGCCAAGCGAGTTGACGGCGACACCGGCGGCGAAATCGAGATAGCGCGACCCGTCCTCTGCGATCAGCCAGACGCCTTCGCCGCGCTCGAAACGTAGCGGCGCACGCATATAGGTCTCGTAGAGCGGCGTGGCATCAGCCATGGCGCGTATCTCCTTCGCAGCGGATGCGGAAATCAGGATCCCGGGATCGCCTCGGGAAAATCGAAAATGCCGCCTTACGGCGGCGGCGGCACTATCGGCATTTCAGGGGGTGATGTCAACAAAAGTCACCGTGCTCAATCTGCCTCACTTTGCCGCTACGTGAGGATTCACGGCGCTGATGGAACTGTCGCAAGTGAGTCACACCCGACGAGCAAGTTGGGGAAAACTGGAAAATCGATTCGGCCGGATTCCGGCGACTCTTGTCACGGAGTCCCCCTGTCAGTAGGTTAAAAGCCAATTACTAGACTGCATGCGGCGGAACTAGTCACCAACAGTATCAAGGTGTTTCGTGCCCCGGAGCCATTCGGGGCAGCGAGAATGGATTCTCGGCAACGAAGCCCGGAACGGAGGCGATTGAGATGAACTGGACAGACGAGCGGGTCGAAAAGCTCAAGAAGCTTTGGTCCGAAGGACTGAGTGCCAGCCAGATCGCAGCACAACTCGGCGGCGTCAGCCGCAATGCCGTCATCGGCAAGGTGCACCGCCTTGCCCTGCCCGGCCGCGCAAAGGCCGGCGGCGCACCGACGGCTGCACGGCCGAAACGCCCGGCAGCCCCTGCCCGGCCGGCGAACTTCACCCCGCGCGTCGCCACCCGCACGGTCGCCCGTCCGGCCGGCGCAACCGTCGTCAAGGAAGAGGTCGCCTTCGAGTACGACGAAGTGCCGGTGAGCCGCGTCATTTCCAACGTCGTCGTGCCGATGTCTCGCAATCTCGAGCTGACCCAGCTGACCGAGCGGACCTGCAAATGGCCGAACGGCGATCCGCTGAAAGACGATTTCCACTTCTGCGGCAATGAGTCTCCCGACAACTCGCCCTACTGCACCTATCACCAGCGCCTGGCCTACCAGCCGTCTGCCGAGCGCCGGCGGATGCGTTGAGCGGTTCCCCCGTTCAAATGCAGGCAATTGCCGACAACGAAAAACGGGCCCCTTCAAGGCCCGTTTTTCGTTTCAGCGCTTTTCACGCCGCCATGCGCCCGATGTCATAGCCTTTACGTCACTTTGACGAGGTAGTCGCGACAGATGAACGCGATGAAATCATTGATACATATTTTTGATACGACTTTTCGACCGCCTTATGTCTCAGAATTTCACGGTAAAGACGGTCCCTTTGCCTAGCTCGGATTTCACGTTCAGGCGCGCACGGTGGCGCGTGAGGATGTGCTTGACGATGGCAAGGCCCAGGCCGGTGCCCTTCTTGGAGCGGCTGGCCTCGACATTGACGCGGTAGAAGCGCTCGGTCAGGCGGGGCACATGCTCGGGCGGAATGCCGGAGCCGAAATCGGTGACCGAGACTTCGGGATGGCCGCCCTCGTCCGGCGCGAGCCGGACTTCCACGCGCCCACCCTCCTGGCCGTACTTGCAGGCGTTCTCCATCAGGTTCTCGAACACCTCGATCAGTTCGTCCCGGTCACCGGCAACCTCGACCTTGCCGTCCGGCAGATCGAGCATGATCTCGACGCCGAGTTCGGCGGCAAAGGGTTGCAGGCTGTCGCGAACATGGCCCAGGAGCGGGGCCAGTTCCACCGTCTGGTCCGGGGGGACGTGCGATTTGATCTCGAGGCGCGACAGCGACAACAGATCGTCGACGAGGCGGCTCATCCGCGTCGCCTGTTCGTGCATGATGCCGAGAAAACGTTGCTGCGCGGCATGATCGTTTCGCGCCGGCCCCTGGATGGTCTCGATGAACCCTTTCAGCGAGGCGAGCGGCGTGCGCAATTCATGGCTGGCATTGGCGACGAAATCGGAACGCATCCGGTCGATCCGGCGCGCCTGCGAGACGTCGCGAAAGGTAATGAGGAAGTAACGTGTGCCGCCGAGGCGCTGGCCGAGCGCCTGCATGGGCGCGACACGGACGATATAGACCGTCTCCGACGGCAGGCGGTCGGAATGCTCGATCTCCTTTGCCTGGCCGCTCGCGATCACGTCGCGCGCCATGTCGAGGATGCCCGGGGCACGAATCCGCCCGGCGAGATCGGCATTGCGCGGAATAGGCCCAAAAAGCACAGTGGCGGCCCGGTTCTGCAGCCTGACGGTTTCGTCAGCCGTGACGATCAGCACCGGCATGTCGAGCGCATCGATGAGCGCGGCAATGGAACCCAGGGCTTCGGAGGCATCCGCTTCCGGCCGGATTGCCGCCGTTACGGAAGCCGCCGGCGGACCTTCCAGCCTTTCCGTGCGAGCGAAGCCGGCAAGGACCAGAAGCGTGGCGGCAAAAGCGATCCAGCCGGCCGGAATGCCGCCAAGCCACATCAGGAAGGCGGTGAAGACGACGGCCGCGAGCAGCACGCGCTCGTCCCACAGCTGCGTCAGGAGCCACCGGATTGTCGATCCGCGCTCTTCCACCACAATTCCCTTTCTCGCCTTCATCGCTCTGCTCCGCGATTGCCAATGCAACACGAAGTGATAACGCGATTTCATGACATGTTTTTCACGGTGCGCTTGAAATCGCAACGCGGTTATGGCCTCCTCCCCTCACCTCTGCCCGCAGGAGTCGAAACATGGTGACGTTTCCCGACATCAAACCAGTGGAAATCGAGATCGGCGGCAAGAAGCGTTCATTCGACATAGACGACCCCAAGCTGCCAAACTGGATCGACGATAAAAGCCTGTCGTCCGGCGGCTTCCCGTATGAAAAGAAGATGAACAAGGACGAGTACGCGGCGGAACTGGAGAAGCTGCAGATCGAACTGGTCAAGGTGCAGTACTGGCTGCAGGCGACGGGAAAGCGAATCATCTCCGTCTACGAGGGGCGCGATGCGGCCGGCAAGGGAGGCCTCATCTTCGTAACCCGCGCCTTTCTCAACCCGCGCTCGGCGCGTGTCGTGGCGCTCACGAAGCCGACGGAAGCCGAGCAAGGGCAGTGGTATTACCAGCGCTACGTCTCGCAGTTTCCGACGGCCGGCGAATTCGTCCTGTTCGACCGCTCCTGGTACAACCGCGCCGGCGTGGAACCGGTGATGGGCTTCTGTACACCGGAGCAGTATGAAAAGTTTCTCATCGAGACGCCGGACTTCGAACGGATGGTCATCACCGACCGGATCATCTTCTTCAAATTCTGGCTCGATATCGGCCGGGAGATGCAGATCAAACGCTTCCACGACCGACGCCACGATCCGCTGAAGACGTGGAAGCTCTCTCCGATGGACATCGCAGCACTCAACAAGTGGGACGACTATACTGAAAAGCGCGACCGGATGCTGGAGGAGACACACAGATCCTGGGCACCTTGGACCATCGTTCGTGCAAACGACAAACGCAACGCGCGGATCAATGCCATCCGCTACATCCTCCAGCGGCTCGACTACGAGGGCAAGGACAAAAAAGCGATCGGCGAGATCGACGAACGGATCATCGGTGCCGGGCCGAAATTCCTCAAGTGACCGTCATAAAGACGTAGCGACGCCCATGGCGGCGCAGCGACCTTCATTCGCCAGGCAGGATGCGGACGGCGTAGAGGTTGATCGCGGCACCGCCGCCGGTGACATCGCTGTTGACGAAGAGGCGGCCCGCCTCGCTTGGCGAAAGCGATCCCTCGAACTTGACCTGGAACAGCAGGTCGGTGCGTTCGGAGACGGTGAAGCGATGGCGCTCGCAGTCGCCCATCGAGCCGAAATCGCACTCCACGGAGAGCTGGGCGGGCTTGCCGTTCTCCGATTCCACCGTCAGCGCGACCGTAGAGGTCTTGCCGGCCATCGCCTGCAGCACGGCCGGCGCCACGGAGATCGCGACAGATCCTTCGCGATCGGGTGCGGCGGAGACAACACGGATCGCCGGCCCCTCGTCCGTGCTGACGGATTCGAAGCGGCCCTTCGCCCCGGCAGAAACGACACTTGCATCCGAGGGGCTCAGAACCTCACGCCAGTCGGCGGAAAAGCTGTTGTGGGTGTCGAGCGCCTCCTTGAGGGGATCTCCTGAGGAGAAGTCGTCGCCGGTCACGGTCTGCTTTGGATTGGCGACGCTGCCGTCGCGGGCCGATTGCGGCAAGAGCAGCCCGCTCGTCTGCACCCACCAGGCGGCCGTGCCCACGGCGGCGATGAGCGTGGCGACCACCAGCAGCAAGGAAAACAGCCGCCCGCGGCGCTTCGGCGCCTTGGCCATGCGCGGCGATGCGGCAACCATGCCCTCCTCGCCCTCCAGCGACGCCCCTCGCGAATGCGGATCTGCCTTCGCCGCCGCCCCGGAGGTCGGACCGAAACCTTCGCCGCGGTCGGGACGGATATCGCCCAATTGCGGCCCGGCATCTGCACCGGACTGGCGGGGAGCGTCGGACGCCCGGCTTTCAGGCCGCACCTCCGGCTCGAGCCGTTCGGCGTGCGATCCGTTGGCCGGATTTTCGGGGGACGCCGAGCGGTCCTTTGTGGCAACAGGGACCTGCTCAGCCGGCCGGGGCTTTGCCGCCGCACGCTGCTCGGTCTCGATCTGGCGGATCGTCATTTCCAGGCGGTGACGCTGGGCTGCGATCGTCTCGGGATCGTTGACCTCCTGCTTGCGCAGCCCGGTCTCGAGCGCATTGCGCGCCGACTGATAGATCCGGGCGCGCGTTTCCGGATTGTTGCTTTCGGCGCGCGCCAAAGCATTTCTGATCGCTTGTTCCAGTCCGCTCACTTTGCCTCCTTGGGCTCCGCGCACGCCTGCGTGCGGCGCGGGCAAACGAAGCCACGGCGTCCATGTCCTTGTCTGTTAAGAATTCGGTAAACGTTGACGCCGCGTTCCGCAAGTGTTGCGGCCATGCGCTGCCAGCGCTGCCGGGGATAACGCCGCATAGGCCGACATGACATGACCACCGCGTCCACGAAATGACGGGCGACCGAGGCGGGGTGAACAGGCGGTGGACCAGAGACGGGCAGCGACAACCGGGCGGCTTTCCATCCAAGGCGATTATTGCTAGCTTACGTTTCCGTAAACGTCATATCAGCCGGACCGAGACATGACCCTGCCCGCCATCCTACGAGACAATCTGCGCCTGCCCGTGGTCGCAGCACCGCTCTTCATCATCTCGCACCCCACCTTGACGATCGCGCAGTGCAAGGCGGGCGTGGTCGGGGCTTTTCCGGCGCTGAACGCGCGGCCGCAGTCACAGTTGGACGAATGGCTGGCCGAGATCAGCGAGACGCTGCGCGACCATGACGCCAGCCATCCCGACCGCCCGGCCGCACCGTTCGCGGTCAACCAGATCGTCCACAAGTCGAACCGCAGGCTCGAACTGGACCTGATGCTGTGCGTGAAATACAAGGTACCGATCGTGATCTCCTCGCTTGGTGCCGTGCCCGAGGTCAATGAGGCGATCCATTCCTACGGCGGCATCGTGCTGCACGACGTCATCAACAACCGCCACGCCAACTCGGCAATCCGCAAGGGGGCCGACGGGCTGATCGCGGTGGCAGCGGGCGCCGGCGGGCATGCAGGCACGCTTTCGCCGTTTGCCCTCGTGCAGGAAATCCGTGAATGGTTCGACGGCCCGCTGCTTCTCTCCGGCGCGATCGCGGCCGGCGGCGCAATCCTTGCCGCGCAGGCCATGGGCGCGGACATGGCCTACATCGGCTCGCCCTTCATCGCCACCACCGAGGCGCGCGCCGCCGACGCCTACAAGCAGGCTATCGTCGAGGGCAGTGCGGCCGACATCGTCTATTCCAACCATTTTACCGGGGTGCACGGCAACTATCTGCGCTCGTCGATCCGCGCCGCCGGCCTCGACCCCGACAACCTGCCGGAAGCCGACGTGAGCATGATGGACTTCGACAGGGCCGAAAGCGGACCGAAGGCGTGGAAGGACATCTGGGGCTGCGGCCAGGGGATCGGTGCGGTCAAGGATATCGTCGCGACGGAAACACTGGTGGCGCGCCTGGAGGCCGAATATCGCGCGGCCCGCGAACGCCTTTGCGCACCATAAGCACCGCCCGCTCCACAGGAGCCTTGAGAAAAATGACCAAGTGCCAACAGATCACTTGAAATCTCCGCGCAATGCGGCTATCAGCCCCTCACATTCCGGCCCACGACGCTTCGCGGGCCGATGCGGGCCGCTTTAGCTCAGTCGGTAGAGCACATCATTCGTAATGATGGGGTCACGTGTTCGAGTCACGTAAGCGGCACCACTTTTCTCTGGGAATCTGAAGTAGTTGATAGTTGGCAACGGCATCTTTGATGCGCCCTGCGGCGCCACGGGTCGCCGCCACGTTCGACATTCATGGCTTTTCCGGCAATGAAGCTCGAGAATTTTCCGCATACCGCTGAGAGAAAGCATCGAACAAACGCTCGATCACGCGCGTATCGTTTGCATCTGCATGGCTCCTGAGATACCCGGCCGTCCCGTTTTCAGATCAATGCGAATAGCCCGCAGACGTGTCAGCGTCTCTCAGCAGCGCATGGGCGATCTCGGACAGGGAGACTTGCAGAAGCTGTCGCTTGCCGGTCGCGATGGAAATTGCAGGAATCTCAAGGTGTACGCCAACCCGCTTATAGGCGGGAAAGCTGAGGCCCTGAATCAGCTCCTCGTCAACGACGAGACGATAAGTCCCTGCCTGTAGGGGCGTCACAAGGCAGCTCAACAAACACGAGTTCTTGAAGGTTACTTCGGATTCCGTCGTTCGGTCGACCATGTCGATTATCCCCATTGTGATCGAGTTTGCCAGCTCTGCAGCACGACGAGCGGTATCAAGACCATCGAAGATAGTTCAACTCAGAGACCTCAGCCGTTTTGCCGGAAAGCCCGGCCTGACGTACCGACTGCTGGTCACGCCGCCTTCGTTCTCCCATATTTGCAGGTCCGTCTCGTCAGACTGCCTCGGCCTTTTTACAGCCTTGACGCCGGGCAAACCTTGAATGGCATGGCGCGGCAGGAGGGATTTGTAAGGGAGACGTGCACCATCCGATCTGCCGAAATTACGCTCCAACTGCGCCGTCAGAGCGTACGGAGATGTTTCTCCCGCAAGGAATAGCTTCATGACCAGCGACGCGGCCGCATTGAAGAACGATTGATCGACGCTGAGAACGTTGGCGTCATAGCCCGCATCGTTCAATACGTTCTGGAGCATTTTCATGTCGGAAGGTGAAATGGAATGGTATTTGGGGGCGGAAGACATGTCGTCCTCCTTATATTGGGGCCAGGGTAACTACCCCTCAACCAGCAGCGCCCGTAACATGGCTACCGACACGCACAGGATGCTCCCCGAACGGGCCGAACGCAAGTGCCCCAGGGTTTCATTTGTGTTCCTGCCGTTCGGATTGCGCCAACGTGTCCACAGCAGCTCCAGACCCGGTCCGTTGCCCTTGGGAATGCCGTGTTCTCAACAAAAAAGGCCGGGGCGTAAACGCACCGACCTTCCTCACCAATCACCTCTCGTCCAGTGCCAGTACATCCGTGGTCAAAGTCAGACGGTGATTGCGGCTTCGCGAGCGGCAGATGCATTCCAGCGCTCATCAGCGATGCCGATGAGGAGCTTATAGAAGGGCATTGTGTTGGAAACAAGTCCCGGCTGAGATATCGAAACCACTTCAATTAATCTCGATCGTTTCCTTGCCAATCGATCCGGTTGCGCGCACTGTCGGGCCTTCAGCAGTCGATTTTCAGGGCGCTGCTGCTTAAGGGTCCTCATACCCTTGCCCCGACGCGAAAGGAGGACTCAATGTCTTCCAACGTGCAGCATGTCGATTTCCGGATGAGTGACATCCGAATTCTTCAGATAATGCTTAAGCAGGCACACTACCTGACGCAGAACCTCCGCCCGCTGGAAGGCCCCCATTTCCTTCGCTCGCAAATGATCCTTGGCCGCTTTCTCACAACGATCTTGCGGGTGCCCGTACAATGACTGGCACGGGCCAATCGCTGCTCCCCTACGGATGTCGCCTAGAGCAAAACCGCACCTGGACGGTATTCATTACCATGTCCGGGAAGGTTGCAGAGTTAGGATTCTATCGCGCGACCCGGTTGACTGAACTGGACGCCAGAGAATTGGCCGCTCTTTTTAATCGCAACACCGTGGGTACGCCGGCACGGCCCCGCCACTCTGCGATGCAGGGTCCCCCGGACAAATGGTGATCCGCGCTCGGCGCAAACCATCCACCGCAATTGTCCGCAACGAACTCCGCGAGAGGTGTGCGATGATTACAGGCATTGTCAAATGGTTCAACGCCTACAGAGGCTTTGGTTTCATTCAGCCCGACGACGGGTCATCGGATGTATTCATTCACATTTCGGCGCTGCATCGGGCGGGTATAAACGGCCTCTCCGTCGGCCAAAAAATCTCGTTCGAGGTCGGCCGGGAAAGCAGCACCGTCAAGCTTTCGGCATTCAACGTTCACCTGATCTAAAGCGAAGCGCCCGCTCGAAGAGGCTGGAGAATAGCATCACCTGGAAACGCTCCGCCCGAACCGGCGGGCCGGAGGGACCAACACGCACTGCCGTGCCAACGGGGTGGCGAGCGTTTCGTCTATTTTGCCGATCCGGAGCGCTCTCCTCACCGCTTCGGAAAGATTTCCTTCCAGTCGTTCTTCATGTCGACGACGATCCATCCATTATCCGGTGCGACATCGAGCGCCGCGTCCAGGCGGCCGAAATCGGTCTTGCGATCATAGGCATATTCGCGATCGGCGTCGGTGTGGTGAATGATCATCCCCAGACGCGGCGTGGACCCACCGGACGTGGTCCACTCCAGCATTTGCAGGTCGCCATCCGAATTGCCGAAGGCCGCGATGGGACGGCGGCCGATGAACTGGTTGATGCCGACCGGCTTGCCGGCCTTGTCGTCGATGAAGTTCACGTCCGGCAGCCGGAACAGGATCGGCACGCCTTCGCGCTCCTTGAACTCGGTCTTGACGGACGAGCCGATCACCTGCTCGGGCGGAATACCATAAATCTTCTCCGTCCATGGCCGCATGAACTCGACGCCCCCGCCCGACACGATGAAGGTCTTGAAGCCGTTCGCCCGCAGATAGGCAAGCAATTCGAGCATCGGCTGGTAGACAAGGTCGGTGTAGGGACGCTTGAAGCGCGGGTCGCGGGCGGTCTCGATCCAGTCCGTGACGATCTGCTGGAACTCGTCGACGGTCATTCCGGCGTGCGTCGTCATCGCGAGCTCGACGAGGCCTTTCTCGCCTGAAGCTGCAAGGGCCGAAAGGTCGCCCTCCAGCACCGCCTTGAACGGTTGCTGCTCCTTCCACTCCGGATGCTCCTTGGCCATGACCTTCACGCGGTCGAGTATGAAGGCAAGCTGCGTGTACATCGGATGCTCGACCCACAAGGTGCCGTCATTGTCGAAGACGGCAATTCGGTCCGGCTCGGGAACGAAGTCGGGCGTATTTTCCCTGGTGACAAGCTCGACGAAGGTGACGATGGCCTTCTTCGGAGCGGAGTCACTCCAGGAAGGCAGGGGATCTGTCTGTGCTGCCGCTGTTGCGACAATGCCAAGAACTGCAACGAAGACCAGAAATGCACGTCGCGTGAGACAGGCTACCGTGTTCATCCAACCCTCCTTAACGCCAAGGCCCTGCTCGCCGCCGATGCCGGCAGCGCCGTTCCCTTGCAGTTGGGGCGGCGGATGCCGCTCCCGCCAGCTTTTCGTGTCATCATCCGAAGCGCTGAGGGCCGTGTCGGCGCGTCCGGCAAACGAACTGTGCAACGTCGGCGACGGACATTCAATGCAACTCTCTCCGCATGCCAGTCCGATGGCACTCTGCCGACCACTGCGGCCTGGCCGGCCGTCGTCACTGCCGGCTGACAGTCTCTTGTTCGAAAAGGCCGTCTTCCAGCTGCGCAGCGTCTTCCTTCCAAGGACCGGCATAGTCTTCCCGCAGCCTGTAACGGTCGGCGTAGGCCCGGAATTTCTCCTGGTCGAGCACGTACAGATCCCCCCAGGGTTTCACCTGCCCCGCCCAATGGATGATCTTCGGTCTGTCGCAGTAGTCCTGGGCGGGCACGTAGTTCCATTCCTCGCCCAGGACGACGATCTCGGAGCGGGCGTAGACGTTCAACGCGTCCTGGTCGTTCATGGCATATCGCTCGACCAGCGGGATATGGCAGCGCGAGAAGTCGTCCCGGCGCATCCGTGCGAGATTCATCACGATGACGCCCGCATTGAAGGTCGGGAACGCCAGGGAACCCTGCTTGTGCAGCCTGCGTCGCAGATCCCAGGCCCGTTCGGGATCGAGAGCCAGCGACGCCTTGCCGACAAGCCGCGCTCCGGACTTCCAGTATTCGAAGCGGGTGAGCTTGGCGGCAAGCGGCGCATCACCGAGCTCGGTGCGGAAGAGCTCTGCCACATCCGCCTGAACGAGCACGTCGATGTCGAGGTAGAGCACCCTGTCGAGGCCGCCCAGAAGCTCCGGCAGCAGCAGCCGGTCAATCGTCGAGATGGTGGTATGAGGCAGCAGATGCAGCGTATCGCCGTAGTCGATGCCGCTGAAATCGTATCGGCGTATGCGCAGTTGCGGGAAGAAGTGGTGAAGCTCGTCGACATATCCCGTCGGAAGATCCCGGCTCAGGATGTGGGCGGTGATATTCGCGTCGCTGTGTTCGCACATCGAAGCCATCGCCAGCGGCAGGATGGAGGCCATGTTCCGATCGAGCGCGAACGCGACATGTACCTCGTTCCCGCGCTCTTCAGCCGCCCCCACATGATAAAGGTTCCCCCAAACCTCCCGGCATATCGCCTCGACGTCGAAGGAGGGCGCGGGCAACGGGGCGACGTCGGCTACGTACCGCTCGGCCTCGGCCACGTCCGGCGCGCAGAGCTCGGCCCAACGGGCACGGACGCTCGCTTCGTCCGCGCCTGACAAGATCAGCGTCAGAATGGCCTCGAGCTTTTCCTCAAGGCGCGCGCGCATGCGCGCGAAATCCTCTTCGCCTAGGTCGAGAAGGCCCTCGAAGCGGACGTCGGCACGGTTCCTGGGGCGAAAATCGACCGGGAGACCGAGGGAACGACAGGGAAGATAGCAGTGCAGCCGCGACGTGACGACGCGCGAGAAGCCAAGATAGCCCGTCAGCATTGCCCGCGCCGCCTCGAGATTCTGGACGAGCGTCCCCTCGCGCACCTCGTCGCCGTATTGAACGAAGGACGTCCTGCTCCAGCCGGGATAATCCTCCGGTTCCAGCGCAGCCTCCACCACCGCCAGCCTGTCTTGAGCTTCAGCGCGATGCGGCGGAAAGATCTGCCCGATGGTCGTCGTCAGGCACCCCGAGAAGAAGGCCGCAATGCCGAAATCGCGCAGACGGTACACCGTGTTCCAGTCCCGGCACCCTATCGGCTCGTACTTCATCAGATAGTCGACCGCTGAGGGCGTCAACACATCGGGGTTGTTGACATGGAAGGAAAGGAAGATCGGCCGAATGTGCTCGGGAAACGGAAAGTCGAAATCCCCATGGAAGCTGCGGTGCATGAACCAGCCGTTGGCGATCAGCCAGGTCGGACGGGCGTAGGTCCGACCGGAGGCGAAATCGCGATCCAGGGCCACGACGCCGACACTCCGGGTGACGCCATGAATACGCCGATCCGGGTGGACCTGCTGCTGCAACTCCGTGACCAGGCGGCCAAGATCACTGCCATCGTCGAAGCCCACGTCGGCAAACCGGCATAGGTTCGCAAGCACCGCAAGGGTCTGCACATAGTCGCCCTTGTTGGAGGAGGTCCGCTGGCGATCCGGCAGCTTGTAGTCCATCACCGCGATGTTCAACGCCTGCTGACTCACCCCTTCGGTGTCCATGGTGGAGAGCCGCTCCAGCAACCACTCGAGCTGGCGACGCCCATCCGCAGAGATCCCATCCGGCGAGGAAGATGTGCCCAGCTCACGCTCCACCCTTTCCCGCAGACCGTCGAATTGCAGATGCTTCGCAAACAGGTTGAAAAGGCTGGCGCGCGTCGATACCGGCAGGCCTTCGGCCTCGTCGAGAAACCGGTGCAAACGCCGACCACCGTCTCCCGGATCTTCCTCCATCAGTGATGAAAAGAAGGCATATGGACACAACGCCTGAGCTGCGTCTGTTCCAAACCGCTCGAAATGATCGAGCGCGGTCTCCGCGAAGCCGTCGAGGTGATAGTAGATGCCCGACAGCAGATGGCCGAGGGCACGCGTATCCTCCTCCTGCAAAAGGCTCTGGCAGAAAGATCGCGTCAGCAGCCTGTTTTCGGCGAAGTTCGCTTCGACGAACGTTATTCCCGCCTGCTGCAGCGAGGCGCCGCGGGCGATTGCGTCGACAAGTGAGGCTCGCAACTGCAGAGGCCGGGCCTCCTTTTGCAGCGCGCGCAGGTGGCCGGCGATTTCTCGGTTCACACTTGCCTGCGACGAACGTTGCTCCTGCAGATCGCCACGCTGTCGGCGCAAGATGTCGATGGTTTCCTGAAAGCTTCTGGCGTCGCTGTCGCGCGCCGTGCGCAGCGCCGCTCGCTGTTGCCGCACGGCTTCGAGGCGCTTTTGCTCGGCGGCAAGCCGCTTTTCCAGCTCGGCGTACCGGCGCTGCAAGCCGGCATGTTGCTTTTCCAGATCCGCATGCCGGCGGTGCAAATCCGAACGCTGCTGCTCCAGCGCTTCGTGCCGCCGCTCCAGGCTATCGATGGCTTCTGACTGCCTGGCATACTGCTCTTGGGCATGCTGGCGCTCCGCCGCCAGTCCGTCTTTCAAGGTTGCGTTGTGCAAGGCAAGTTTGCCGATTTTCCGCTGTAGCTGTTCCAGCTTCCTGTTTAAGGCCGCCAAACGGCGTTTGTCGGCATCGCGCTCTTTCCTGTGACGTCCTTTCGTGACGAGGTAATCGGCGAGCCTTTCCGAAAGCGGGCGCGCGTAGCGATTGAAAAAGATCAGATCGGCAAGCCTTCTGGATCTGGAACTCAAGACGCGCCTCCAAACCGCAATCCTATTTGCGGACACAACGTCGCCACATCAATATCGCATTGCACATCCATTAGGCAGCGCTCATCAACCATGCTTGACTATCGCATGATTGCGGCAGCCTGCGACGAGAACGCCCCCGAAATGGAAGCCATATTGCACCGACTGAACGTAAACGTCTCTCCTTTCGGCCTGATGCCGATCGGGTTGCGGTTTCCATTCAACCAAGGGTACCGCCGTTCGCAAAGTCGTCAATTCGCGTTAAGTTGACAGAGCTACATTAGAAAAATAGCAAAAACTGCTATCTTCACTCGCGAGACCGAACGCACGACGATCGCGTCGACAAGGCCGCCTCCTTTCCCACGCCGGAAACAATAATCGAGGAACGATGCAAGGCTTGACAATCCAGACGCCGGACGGCGCAGCCCAGGACACCGCAGAGCGCGCATCCGGCGTCAAACCCATACTCGTCAGCTTCTACTGCGGCGACACCTACTACTACGATGCCGCGGAACTGCTGCGGGCGGACTGCCGGCAGGCCGGCATTGACTACGATATCTCCGAACTGGCCATCCCGAAGGATTTCAACTGGGCGCAGATCTGCAAGCTCAAGGTGGCCTTCTTCCAGGAGATGCTGAAGAAGCACAAGCGGCCGATCTTCTGGGTCGACGTCGATTGCCGCATCCGCTCGTTGCCTGAGGAGCTGCGCGCCTGCGCCTTCGACATGGCAGGCTATGTGCGCGCGTTTCGCTACATCCGCGACTTCGACCCGCTTTCCAACTCCCGCTTCTGGACGCCCAGCCTCCTTTTCTTCAACTACAATGAAAAGGTCGTGCGCTTTGTCGAACTGATGGGCAAGATCGAGGCCGAAGCGCCCGGCAATGTCACCGACGACTATGTCTTGCAGGAAGCCTGGCTGCAGTTCGAGGAACAATTGAGCGTCGGCATGCTCCGCCCGGAAACCGTGGCGCGGACACCTGACGACGTCAATGAGCAATCCGCTATCCTTTTCGGCTCCAGCGGCAACGTCACCGAATGGCGCAGCCAGGTGATCCAGCACGACGTGCCCCGGCGCATGCCCAACCATCAGGCGATCGTCCTCAGCGAAGTGGCGTCGAACATCCGCAAGGAAGGCGACCTCAAGCGCGCCTTGTGGCTCTACCGGGAAGCAAACCTGCTCGATCCCACCAATACGCGTATCGTGGCCAACTATGCCGAGACGCTGAAATCGCTGAACCGCAAGGAGGAGGCTCTCGACTTTCTGGATCAGGCGATCGAACAGAACCCGGCTTCCATGGATGTGCGGCAGAAGCGGATTTCGGTCGCGGTGCAGGCGCGGAAATTCGAGCGGGCGCGCGAAGCCGTCGACGAACTGCTCGGCAGCGACAATGAGGCGTGGCGCGACCACGGCAAGTCGCTGCAATTCGACCTCGAACTGGAGAAGCGTGCGTTCGAGCGCAAGCTGAGACCGTCGCAGCGCCAGCGCATCTGGTGGATGAAGACGCCCTATCCGGGCAATTTCGGCGACATCCTGAACCCCTATCTGATCGAAAAGCTGACCGGGATCCCGCCCCGCTATGCGCCGCGCGGCAAGGGCATGCTCTGCATCGGCAGCGTTATCAAGTTCGCAACGACGGATACCATCGTCTGGGGCAGCGGAACGCCGCGCATGACGGATGTTCTGGCGCCCGACGCGCGCTATCTCGCCGTGCGCGGGCCGCTGACGCGCGAACTGGTGCTGAAGTCCGGCGGCGAATGCCCGGAGGTCTTCGGCGATCCGGCACTGCTGCTGCCGCAGCTCTACACGCCCCGCAAAATCGAGAAGAAGTACCGGCTTGGCGTCATCCAGCACCTGGTCCATCGCGGCGAACGCAATTTCGGCCCCGGCGTCAAGGAAATCTCCATCGTCCGCTGCGGATATGACGAGATCGAAGCGTTTATCGATGAACTCTGCGAATGCGAGATGATCCTGTCCACCTCGCTGCACGGCCTGATCGTGGCGCATGCCTACGGCATCCCCGCGCGCTGGTGCACCTTCAGCGACGGGGCCGCAATCAGCGGCGACGGCACGAAGTTCCGCGACTATTTCCTCTCCGTCCAGATGCCCGAACAGCACGCGCTGGACCTCTCGCACTACCACGACATCTCCGCGTCGATGCGCGACGAGGTCCCCGACCTTCAGCTGCGCTTCGACGCGACAGCGTTGCGGGCCTCGTTTCCCAGCGCAGACAAGGACGTGCCGGAGGCGGAATGAGTGACCTTCGGTACGACGCGGCCGAAACAAATCATTTGTCGTGATTTTCATGCCCGACGCTTCCGGTGTATGATCAGTTCATGGCGTGCCGTGACGTGGCCTGGCCAACATCCGCAAATGATTGCCGGCTACCGTTTCGGAGGTAGCCGGAAGCATACCTAAGATTGAGCCCGGTCGCCCCGCCCATGCGAACGGGCAAGCGGCGGTTCAATCATATGAGCCACCCAGATCAATTGCTGAGCCTGCTCCATCCTTAACCATACTTTTCTCGTTTCGGTTCAACCGCCTTAATTCATTGTCACTTTTTGCGGGCATGTGTCGGAGGGATCGGGTTGAAACTCAGAATTCTGCTGCCCGCGGACATGTCCACGATGTACCCGCGCAATCCTTATGTGCTGCAACTCATGCAGGCTTTGCTGCGGGATCCGATGGTCGAGCTGGTCGCGCACGGTCCGATCCATCTCTTCCACGGGAACTATGACTGGGATGTCGTCCACATCCAGTGGCCGGATGCGCTGATTGGCTGGAAGAACGAACGCGAGATTTCCGTGCAGGACATCGACCTCGCCCTGTCACGGATCGCCCCGCGTGCGCTGATCGTCCACACCGTTCACAATCATGTCCCCGACGAGGACAGCGGCGAACTCGGAGCGCAACTCTACGCCACCGTCTTTCGCCACACCGACGTCTTCGTCCATCTCGGCAAACGTTCACGCGACACGTTTCGCCAGGCGCATGCCGGCGACGACTGGGCCGGGCGCGCGACACATGTCGTCATCCCGCATGGCAACTATGACTTCTACAAGACGTTCAAGCCGCCGGAAGCCGGCCTGCCCCCCTCGCTCCTGACGAAGGAAAAGCGTCTCCTTGTGTTCGGTGCGCTGCGTAGCGCGGACGAGGAAGCGCTGGCACGCGAAGCGTTCACCAGCGCTAACGTAATGAAGTCGCATCTGGTCTTCGCGGGCGCACTGTCCCCGCAGGCGTTTCCCGCCGAAGTGCGCAAAACTTTCCCCAATCCGGACAAAAGAGTTACGCGGCTGCACAAGCGGATACCGGACAATCTGATCGCGCCCCTGCTCGAAAGCTGCCGGGCGGTCTTCATTCCGCGGTCCGGCCGCCTGAACTCCGGTGTCGTGCCGCTGGCCTTTACCTTCGGCGTTCCCGTCGTTGCACCCGACGAAGGCGTGATCGGCGAGATGAGCCGAAAGTTCGGCGGCATGGTCTACACGCCGGGGGACTGTTCGACAGCCGCCGCGGCGATCCGCAAGGCCCTGTCCATGCAGCAGGATGCGCGCGAGCTGCTGCGCGAACGCATCCTGAATTACAGCGACACCATTCTGGCGTGGCCTCGCATCGCAGCGAAGCACCGCGAACTCTACATCGCCAACATTGCCAAAAAGAAAGGGCTTCCTTTGTACAAGCGACTGAAGGCGAGGTTCGGTCTATGATTTTCGGGCGTTTCCTCAAGGGCAACAAAAGCATCTCGCCATCCCACCCGCAGACGACCACTCCCCGCCCAGATGGCAAGAAGTCGGAAACGCCACATCATGCGGCGCGCGGCGCATTCGATGGAAAGACCGTAAGCCTCTATCACTGGACGCCGCGGGACGCGGGCCAGACCAATTTCGGCGACGAGCTGTCGCCGCTGCTGGTGCGGCGCATACTGGACCGCAACGGTCTTGCCGATGTCGCCGTCCAACCGTCCGGCGACGGGCCGAAGCTTTTGGCGGTCGGCTCGGTGCTGCAGCAGGCACGCGAAGGGGATGTCGTCTGGGGGGCCGGCGTCAACGGCAAGAATTGGCCGCGCCGTCTGAAGACGGTCGCCAACCTGCACGTCGCCTCCGTGCGCGGTCCGTTGACGCAGCGCGCGCTCCAGCGCTTCGGGTTCGAGGCTCCAGCCATTTTCGGAGATCCGGGCCTCCTCTTTCCCGAACTCTTTCGCGACGAGATCGCGCAGGCCGGAGAAACGGTGCGCAGGAAGTACGGTAAGGCGGACGTCATCTACATTCCGAACCTGAACGACGAGAGTCTGCTTCCCGAGCGCTTTGCGCTTTTGCCCGAGGGTGTGACGCTGGTGTCGCCGACGACAACGCCCGTCGAGGTTGCGGCAATGGTGGCGCAGGCGCGGCTCGTGATATCAAGCTCCCTGCACGGGCTGGTCTTCGCGGACGCCTGCGGCGTTCCCTGCCGGGCGCATCTGAGCGCCTTCGAGCCGATCTTCAAATATGTGGACTATTTCGAGGGCGTGGGGCGGTCGCAATACGCCTTTCACCTGACGATCGAGGATGCGTTGGAAGCGGCAGACCTCGCAAGGGTGCAGATCGACACGCGGCCGATCCTCCAGGCCTTTCCCTTCGAGGCGCTCGGGCTTATACCAAGTCTCGATGATAGGAACATATAGGATGGCTTCTCGGGCTTTCTGGCGTCGTCGAGGTCCTTGACCGATGCACCGGCATCACTCCACGGACCTCTCCTGGCCAGAAAACTCGATCGAGCCGGTCCTATCGGTTCCTATCATCGAGACTTGGTATTACTCGGCCGCCCGCTTCTCGATGACCGGGCTTTCCTCGCTCATCTCCACCTCGCGCACCCATTCGCGCCAGATGGCAACCAGAAGCGCCATCAGGACCGGCCCGATGAACAGGCCGAGGAAGCCCATCGTCTTCACGCCGCCGATGAGGCCGAAGAACGTCGGCAGGAAAGGCAGCTTGATCGGCCCGCCGACCAGCTTCGGGCGCAGTGTCTTGTCGACAATGAAAAGCTCGATCGAGCCCCACAAGAACAGTGCGATGCCTGCGAACGGCGAACCGCTGGAGATGAGATAGATCGACACCAGCGAGAACGCCAGGGGCGCACCGCCGGGAAAGAGCGCCATCAGGCCGGTAATCACGCCCAGCGTGACGGCGGACGGCACGCCCGCCACCCAATAGGCGATGCCGAGCACGATGCCCTCGCCGATCGCGATAAGCGTCATGCCGGTTACGGTGGAGCTGATCGTCGCGGGTACGATCCGGGAGATCCGCTCCCACCGCATCGGCAGGATGCGTTCGCCGATCGCATCCACCTGCCGCATGAAGCTCTCGCCGTCGCGATATATGAAGAACAGCGCAATCAGCATGAAGAGCATGGTGAGCAGCAGATGGAACGCCGCCCCGCCGGCTGCGAGCGCCACGCGGTAGATGTTGCCGATGTTCGCGCCGCTTACGATCTGGCTCAGTTCGCCGATCGCGCCGGGATGATCCAAAAGCTGCGTCCAGCGGTTTGCCATCCACTCGCCGACGACCGGCAGCGCCCGGATCCATTCCGGCACCGGGGCACCCGTCTTGTTCATCGCCACCGCCCAGCCGATCCACTCCCGCACCTCCTGGAATGCGTAAGTGACCGCGAACATTATCGGCACGACGATGAAGGCCAGGATCAGCAGGATGGCAATGGCGGCAGCCAGCGTCCGTCGCCCGCCAAGCGCACCGCGAAGCCTGCAGAACAGCGGCCAGCTGGCCGTTGCGATCACCAGGGCGGCAAGGACCGGCACAACGAAACCGTAGAAGAAATAGATTCCGGCGACGATGACGAGCAACAGAAGCCAGCGGGCGGCGGAGATGGACGAGATCAAGGCCACGCCTGACGCGCGGGCGGCGCCCAGCAGCCGGGGTTCCGGACGAAGATTGCGCAGTTGGGGCTCGTGCACCGTGTAACTCCTCTCGATGCGGCTCCGCACTTGTCGCACTTTCAGGACGGATTGGCTGATATCGTGATAACAGTGTCTGATGTCATGGCAAAGAAAACCTTGCGTGTGCGACATTTTTTTTGCGTCTCGTGCAAGCTCCGGCAAATTTCGGGCGGCAACGGCCGATATGCGGCAGGACGTTGCAAGATGCGAACGGGAACGAACCTATGCAGGACAATCGAAACCGGGGCATGGTTGACAGCGACATGCGCGCGCCGGAAAACCTTGCCGAGCTAGCGGCCTGGCGGGCGGATGAGCGTATGCGGCTGATCACCGAACGCCTGTCCGGCTCGCCCGAAAGCAGGCATTCTGCGTCTTCCGTCATCCTCAGGCGCCTGCGCGAGACGGTCGGCGCGCTGGACCGCAGGCGCATCAGTCTCTACTGGCCATTCCGCGGCGAACCGGACCTACGCCCATGGATCGAGGAAATCTGGCAGGCGGGTGGGCTGGCGCTCCTCCCCGTGGTGGTTGAAAAGCGACGCCCTTTGCAGTTCCGAAGCTGGCGGATTGGCGACCCCCTTGCGCGCGGCATATGGGACATTCCCATACCTGCCGAGGGTGAGGTGATCGAGCCTGATATCGTCGTGGCTCCGCTTGTCGGCTACGACCCTGCCCTCTACCGGCTCGGCTATGGTGGCGGCTTCTTCGACCGCACGCTGGCGGCACTGAAGCGAAAGCCGCTTGCAATCGGCGTCGGCTACGGCAGCCAGGAGATTGCGACAATCAGGCCGCAGGCGCATGACATTCCCATGGACGTCATCATCACTGCTGATCTCGGCTGACGGGCGATGGCGCGATCATTGCGGCACGCAGATCACGCGCGGGCCGCCGCCAAGCGGCTGGTAAGTATTGTCCGATATCCGGTAGCTGCGATAGCGATTGGCACACCAGTTCCGTGCGGTCATGCCGTAGACCGGCGCCCGCGGACCGACGGTCACATCCCCCAGCATTTCGCCGGTGCCGAACACGGCGCGCGGATACCAGTAGCCGTTCGGGTGGCGATAGTAACCCTCGCGATAGGCCGTATAACCGCGCGTGCCGCGATAAAGCGGCGGCGCGCGCAGAATATCCACGGGGTCGCGTGCGCCGAACATGTCGACCGGATCCTGGCCGACGACGACGGGGCCGTTGCGCGGGCGCAAGGCATCGATTGCGGCAGCAGGCACCGTCGTCACAAGCGACAGGCCGAAAAGCAGGAATGCGGAAGTTGACCAGTGACACATGACGCCACTCCTTGAGGGCCGCTTTTCCATATTCTCACGCGTGGCGGCTGGTTTCCAGTCCGCATTGGAAGCATGCGCCATCTCGCAGTCAGTATCCGGGCAGGAAACGTCATATTGACGTTTACGTCAATGTTAACTAGCAATTGGGGTTGAAGCGATGGTCCAAAGGCATCATGCTGCCGGCGTCGGGAATGTTGGAGGAACGTTTCCGAACGCATAAATGAGGCCATGGGCAGAATAGACCACTGGGAGGAAGCGCGTTCATGTCAGCAAGCATCGAGGGACGGACCGGCACCATTCCCGAAAGGATCTGGCTGGCCTCATATCCTTCCGGATTTCCGACAGAGATTCCTCCGCTGGCCTATGAATCGATCGGTGAGGCACTGGAGCATTTCTGCGCCATCCATGCGCAGCGACCGGCCTTCATCAGCATGGGCAAGAGCCTGAGTTTTCGCGACCTCGAGGCGGAATCGGCCAAGATCGGCGCCTGGCTGCAGTCGCGCGGGCTCTCCAAGGGTGACCGCGTGGCGGTGATGACGCCGAACATCCTGCAAAACCCGGTGGTCGTCTATGGCATCCTGCGTGCCGGCTTCACCGTGGTCAACGTCAACCCGCTCTATACCCCGCGTGAACTGGAGCACCAGCTGAACGATGCCGGCGCAAAGGTGCTGTTCGTCCTGGAAAACTTCGCCCACACCGTGCAGCAGGCTGTCGGCAAGACGCAGGTTCAGGATGTCGTCGTCTGCAGCATGGGCGACATGCTCGGTCTCAAGGGGCACGTGGTCAATCTTGTGGTGCGCCGGATCAAGAAGCTGGTGCCCGCATGGTCGCTGCCGGGCCATCATGCCTTCAAGACCGTGATGGCGGCAGGCGCCGGAAAGCCGCTTGCCCCACCCAACGTCACCCGCACCGACATCGCCTTCCTGCAATATACCGGCGGCACTACCGGCGTTTCCAAGGGGGCAATGCTGACGCACGCCAACCTGCTGTCGAACATGGAACAGATGGCCCTGTGGCTGGAAACGGCCTTCATCGGCAAAAAGCGGCCCGAGCAACTGGTCTTTCTCTGCGCACTGCCGCTTTATCACATCTTTGCGCTGACGGTGAATTCGCTCGCAGGGCTTCTGACCGGGGCGACGAACATCCTGATCGCCAATCCGCGCGACATCCCTTCGCTCGTGAAGGACATGGCCACCTACAAGGTCAACGTCTTTCCCGGACTGAACACGCTGTTCAACGCGCTGATGAACAACCCGGATTTCCAGAAGGTCGATTTTTCCAACCTGGCGCTCACCTTCGGCGGCGGCATGTCGGTGCAGCGGCCGGTCGCCGAACGCTGGCGGAAGATGACCGGATGCCCGATCGCGGAAGGCTACGGGCTTTCCGAGACCTCGCCGGTCGCGACCGCAAACCGGCTGGACACATCCGAATTCACCGGCACGATCGGAATGCCGATCCCCTCCACCGACGTGGATATTCGCGACGACGAGGGGGCCTCCCTGCCGATCGGCGAGGTCGGCGAGATCTGCATCCGCGGGCCGCAGGTGATGGCCGGATACTGGAACCGTCCCGACGAGACCGCCAAGGTGATGACCGCGGACGGCTTCTTCAGAACCGGCGACATCGGCTTCATGAACGAGCAAGGCCTGATCAAGATCGTGGACCGCAAGAAGGACATGATCCTCGTATCCGGATTCAACGTCTTCCCGAACGAGGTGGAAGAGGTGGCGATGACGCATGCGGGCGTCCTGGAATGTGCGGCGATCGGTGTTCCCGACGAGCATTCCGGCGAGGCGGTGAAGCTGTTTGTCGTGCGCAAGGACCCGAACCTGACCGAAGCGGACGTCAAGGCCCATTGCGCCGACAACCTGACCAACTACAAGCGCCCGCGCTACATAGAATTCCGCAACGAACTGCCGAAATCCAACGTCGGCAAGATCCTTCGTCGGGAGTTGCGGTCGTAGCTCGGAGCGAGCCGCACATAAATCGATTTAAAAAACGATCTGAAAAGCGGCCGCATCCGCCTGAAAGCGACATGCTGCCCTTGATTCGCCTCATGCAAACCGCCTAGTTATCGCACCAGCCATGTTGCGATGCAGGGAGAGTACCATGAACGCGCTTGTCGAAATGCTGAAAGCAACCGTAGCGGAC
Source organism: Mycoplana rhizolycopersici (assembly GCF_013378445.1). GTDB lineage: Bacteria > Pseudomonadota > Alphaproteobacteria > Rhizobiales > Rhizobiaceae > Mycoplana > Mycoplana rhizolycopersici. The sequence goes on along the minus strand of NZ_JABXYK010000003.1, from coordinate 184,625 downwards.
ACCGACGCCACCGACATTCGCGGCGCCTTCGCCGCCGACCCGCAACGCTTCTCCCGCTTCAGCGTTTCGCTTGACGACTTCCTGTTCGACTTCTCCAAGTGCGCGGTGAACGACAAGGTGCTCGACGGGCTCGAAGCACTCGCCAAGCAAGCCGGCGTCGAGAAAAAGCGCGATGCGATGTTTGCGGGCGAGAAAATCAACATCACCGAGGACCGCGCCGTCCTGCATACCGCATTGCGAAACCGCTCCAATGTGCCGGTCCTCGTCGACGGCAACGACGTGATGCCCGACGTCAACGCCGTGCTGGAGGCGATGGGCGCCTTCGCCGACGGTATCCGTTCGGGCGCGCTTGCGGGTGCGACCGGCAAGAAGATCACCGATGTCGTCAACATCGGCATCGGCGGCTCCGACCTCGGCCCGGTGATGGCGACGCTGGCGCTCGCCCCCTATCACGACGGCCCGCGGCTGCATTTCGTATCCAACATCGACGGCGCGCACATCGCCGATACGCTGAAGCTGCTGGACGCCGAGACGACGCTGTTCATCGTCGCCTCCAAGACGTTTACGACGATCGAGACGATGACCAACGCCGATACGGCGCGCAGGTTCATCGCCGGCAAGCTGGGCGAGGCTGCGGTCGGCCATCACTTCTGCGCGGTCTCCACCGCACTCGACAAGGTCGCCGCCTTCGGCATCGCCGGCGAGCGCGTGTTCGGCTTCTGGGATTGGGTCGGCGGACGCTACTCAATCTGGTCGGCGATCGGGCTGCCGCTGATGATCGCGATCGGCAAGGAAAACTTCGGCCAGTTCCTCGCCGGTGGCCACGCGATCGACAACCATTTCCGCAGTGCGCCCTTCCGCAGCAACATTCCCATGCTGCTCGGCCTGATTGGCTTCTACCACCGCAACGTGCTCGGCTATCCCTCGCGCGCGATCCTGCCCTACGACCAGCGGCTCCTGCGCTTCCCGGCCTATCTCCAGCAGCTCGACATGGAATCAAACGGCAAGTCGGTGACGATGGACAGCACACAGGTGGAAGGGAAGACGGGGCCTGTCGTCTGGGGCGAACCCGGCACGAACGGCCAGCACGCCTTCTACCAGTTGATCCACCAGGGCACCGACCTGATCCCGGCCGAATTCATGATCGCCGCAAACGGCCACGAAAAGGACCTGCGCCACCAGCACGAGCTTTTGATCGCCAACTGCCTCGCCCAGTCCGAAGCGCTGATGAAGGGTCGCACGCTCGACGAAGCGAAGGCGCAGCTGACCTCTAAGGGCGTGGACGAGGCCAAGGCTGACAGGATTGCGCCGCACCGGGTCTTCTCGGGCAACCGCCCGTCGATCACGATGGTCTACGACGAACTGACCCCGTTCGCGCTCGGCCGCCTGATCGCACTCTACGAGCACCGTGTCTTCGTCGAAGGCGCCCTCTTCAACATCAACTCCTTCGACCAGTGGGGCGTGGAGCTGGGCAAGGAGCTGGCAACCGGCCTGCTGCCTGTCGTGGAAGGCAAGGAAAGTGCGGCCGGGCACGATTCCTCGACGGCCGGCCTCGTCGCCGCGCTGCTGAAGGCTGCCAAGTAAGACAGCCTATCAAGCCGATCGACTGGTTTTCTCCCCGGCTGCCGGGGAGAGAAGCCGGATTCCGGAACGACCGAACCTAAAGCCCGATCTCTTTCGCCCAGGGGGGATTTGCGCCGGCGCGCGAGACGGTGACCGCAGCCGCCTTCGCACCGAGCGCAAGGGCGTTTCCGATCTGCCGCTCGTCGAGCTTTGCGATCTGCGCCTTCGTCAGCAGGTTCTGCATCTTCAGCGAGGCCAGGATACCTGCATCGAAGGTATCGCCCGCACCGACCGTGTCGACGACCGAAACGCGCTCGCTCGGCACGGTTACCTTGTGGCGTTCGGTATAGCCCACCGCCCCCTCCGCACCACGGGTCACCACGACCAGCTTGGCGCCGTAATGCAGCCAGTGCCGCGCCAGCGTTTCCTCGTCCCCCTCGAGACCGAACCAGGCAAGGTCCTCGTCCGAAAACTTGACGATGTCAGACATGGACGCCATGCGGCGGATGCGGGCCATGTGCGCGTCCTTGTTCTTGATGAAACCCGGACGGATGTTCGGATCGAGCGAGATGACGCGCGAGGCCTGCTCGCGCTGCATCAGCGCTTCGTAGGTGGAGCCGCAAGGCTCGGGAATGAGGCTGATTGCGCCGAAGTGCAGCGCCTCGCACTCTGCGCCGAGCACGGGCAGGTCGTCCTGACCGATCATTCGGCCCGCCGTGTTCTCATCGTAGAAGGCATAGGTCGCATGCCCGTCAACCAGCTTGACGAAGGCGATGGTGGTCGGGCGGGACAGCGTGGCGCAATAGCTGAAACCGACGGCGCTCCGGCGCAACGTATCACGCAGCAGGTCGCCCATCATGTCGTCGGAAAGACCGGTGAAAAAGCCTGAAGGGACACCGAGGCGGCCAAGCGCGATCGCGGTATTGAAGATCGCGCCGCCGGCATAGGGCGCATAGGCGTCCTCGCCGAGCGTCGATTGACGCGGCAACATGTCGATCAACGCTTCGCCACAACACAGGATCATGAATGCCTCCTCCGAACGTTCATTCAATCGATTTAAACCGGCACAGCGGAAAATGCCAGCGGCTTTCGCTCAGCTGGTCGGCAACGCGCTGACCCCGCCATGCTCTGACGACCAGAGCAGCGGAGCGTTCAGGAACGCCTCGACCGAGCTCAGGGTCGCCTCGTCGAACAGCTTCTGCGACCGTGCGACCGCGAGAACCTGGCGCCACGTGGAGACGTGATGGAGCTTGACCTTGCCGTTGGCAAAACGGGCTTCTGCTTCTGGGAAGATGCCGTAGAAGAACAGCGCCATGCCGTGATCGACGACGCCGCCTGCAGCACGGATCGCATCGATGAAGGTGAACATCGAACCGCCGGCCGTCGTCAGGTCCTCGATGACGAGAACGCGCGCGCCTTCCGGCATTTCGCCCTCGATCTGCGCGTTGCGGCCATGCCCCTTCGGCTTCTTGCGGACATAGACCATCGGCAGAGCCAGACGGTCGGCCAGAAGTGCTGCGAAGGGGATGCCGGCAGTCTCGCCGCCTGCGACGACATCGAACTGCTCGAAGCCGGCATCGCGCGTGATCGTGGCTGCGGCGAATTCCATCACGGCCGAACGGATGCGCGGATAGGACAGTAGCTTGCGGCAGTCGATATAGACCGGGCTCGCCATGCCCGAGGCGAGCTTGTAGGGCTCCTCCGGCCGGAAGTGCACCGCCTTGATTTCCCACAGCATGCGGGCAAGCAGCTCCGCCATGGTATCGCGATCGGGGAACGAATTGGAAAACATTGTCACCTCTCCCTGCTGGCCGTTTTGCAGCGCATAGCAGGTGAAGGCACCAGATACCAGCCGGTGGCAGCCCGAACCTGGCGGACGCGCAACAAAAAACCTCCCCGCGGACGGGGAGGTTCGAAGGCCGTTTCGGCTATGTGGATCGATCAGGCGGTGGCGGCGACCGCACCGCGGCGGGCGTCGATCGAGATCGCGCCGGGGCCGAAGGCGGCGAGAACGAGGAAGCCACCGGCGATCGTCAGGTTCTTCATCATCATCAGGCCGTTGAACATGGTGAGCAGGCCGTTTGCGCCTTCCGGGAAATCGGGAACGTTGATCGGGCCGCTATGGAAGAAGAGAGCGGTGAACACGCAGAATGCGGCGAGCAGCAGCGACGTGATCTTCGTCTGGAAGCCGACGAGAATGAACAGGCCGGCGACCAGTTCGAAGAGGCCGGCGATGTAGGCGAGCGCGGTTGCAGCCGGCAGGCCGGCACCGGCGATCATGCCGGCGGTGCCCGAGGGATCGAGCAGCTTCGGGTAACCTGCGAGGATGAACATTGCGGAAAGAAGAATGCGTCCCACGAGGACGACGAGGTTCTGAGACATGGCGGGCTCCTGGGCCGTTGGTTTCACTGGCGCTAATTGTTAGCAGAACGTTGCGTTTACACTAGTCCGCCACTGGGTGGACACATCGTTCACCTTTTGCGCACGACGGATGCACCGATCGAGCAAAGGATACCAACGCACAGAGACCCCGCCGGACTCTTTTCGGTTGCAACCACCGGCGGAGTGCAGGAAGAATTCGTCCAACAAGCACGGGGCGACAGACGCGCGGGGAAGGACAATGACCGAGGTTACGAGGAGTATTGCCTTCTGGCGTTCGTTTCCGATCTTTGAAGGCTTCAACAAGGAAACCCTCGCCGACGTTGCCGATATCGCAACCTATCGGAAATGGAACGCGGGCACGGTGCTGTTCCAGCGCGGCGACGACGGGACCTATCTCATCGTGGTCATCTCCGGCCGCATCAAGATTTCGCTGATCACGCCCCAGGGCAAAGAGCTTTCCCTGCGCCACCTGGAAGCGGGCTCGATCTTCGGCGAGATGGCGATCCTCGACGGGCAGCCGCGCTCCGCCGATGCCACCGCCGCGGTTGCGACCGAGGGCTACGTGATCAGCAAGCGCGATTTTCTCGAGGTCCTGTCACGCAATCCGCAATCCTACCAGGCGATCATCCACTATCTCTGCACGAAGCTGAGAGAGACGACCGAGCAATTGGAGACGATCGCGCTGTACGACCTCGATTCCCGTGTCGCGCGTTTCTTTCTCGCTATGCTCCGCAACATCCATGGTAGCGAGTTGCCGGAAAGCGCCAACCTGCAACTCTCGCTCAGCCAGACGGAAATCGCCAGCATCGTCGGCGCCAGCAGGCCGAAGATCAACCGCTCCATCCTCGCGCTGGAAGAGGCAGGAGCGATCCGCCGCACGGACGGTATCATCTTCTGCCACACAGGCAGGCTGCGCGCCGTGGCGGAGCCAGAAGACAAGTAGTGGCCATGATGCCCCGGATCAGAGCGCTTCGCAGCAAGCCGCTTCTGGCCGGGATCGCCACGAGCCTTTGTTGCGCATTCCTCCTCTTCCACTTTTCCGAACCCGTGCTGGAGCGGCCGCGCGAACTGTTCTTCGACGCGCTGACGCAGGCTTTTCCCGGCCCTGAAACCGATCGCGTCGTTGTCGTCGATATCGATCGCAAAGCCCTGCAAGGGTTGGCCGGCGAGGAATGGACACGATCCCAGTCGGCAGCACTCATCTCGGCGATCGCGACAGCCCGGCCCGCTGCCGTCGCAATCGACCTTGTCTTCAGCAACGACTGCGATCTGAGAGAGCCGACAAACAGGACTCTTGCCGAGGCGATCGGCCAGGCGCCTGCGATCCTCGGCTTTCTCATCGGCGAGCAGACGGGTGGGACACCCGGGCCGGCACCCGAATTGGCGGTGCAGCGGCCGATCGCCATCCCGCCGCTATGGTTCATCGACGGCGTCGATCCTTCGTGCCCCATCTTCCAGGAGCGTGCGGCGGCGGCGGCGGCATCCTTCCTCATCGGCGATGAGGACGCAATCGTGCGCCGCGCCCAGCCCTTTGCGATCTACGGCAATGCGGTCTATCCGGCGCTCGGGCTCGAAGCGGCCCGGCGTGCTGCGGGCGCTGGCGCGTCCGTGATCGGCGGTACGCCGCCGTGGATCCGGCAGGACGAGCGCCTGCTGTGGCCAGATGATGACGGCAACCTGCGTTTCGTGGCTGCTGGTCCAGAGCGCATCGTGGGACGTACGATCTCCGCCGCAGACGTCATGAGCGGAACTGCTGCGCCGGAACGCATCCGCGGCAAGGTGGTTCTGGTCGGGAGCAGCCTTCCAGCGCTCGGCGGCCTGAGGGCCAGTGCCTCGCTACCGCTCGAGCCCTCGGTGCAGATCCATGCGGATGTGGCAAACACCGTCCTCACCGGCTTCATACCGCACCGCAACAGCACCCAGATACCATGGGAAGCAGGGTATGCGTTTCTGGCAGGGGTAGGTGCTGCCGCCCTCGTCACCCGCCTTCGTCCGACATATGCCGCAACTTCCGGCCTTGTCGCGATCGTCAGCACGATTGCCGGAGCGGCCTTCGTCTATCGCCAAACCGGGTTACTGATCGACGCGCCGGCGATCGCGATGGCGCTGGCAACTGTCCTGCTTGTCACCGGCGTGCTCCAGTTCGCGCAGGTCCGCCGCGCCGAACAGACGGCGCGCGCCCGTTTCGGACAATACCTCCCGCCCTCCGTCGTTTCGCGCTACATCGACAATCCCGGCCTGGAGCGCGTCGCCGCGGAGGAGCGACAGGTGACTGCGCTCTTCACGGACATCGAGGATTTCTCCGCCCTGTCCGGCCGTATTGGCCCGCAAAGGCTGGTGCCGTTGCTCGACGTCTACTTCCGCGAGGTCAACGCGCTGGTAGCCAGCCACGGCGGAATGGTGAACAAGGTGGTCGGCGATGCGGTGCATGCGCTGTTCAACGCGCCCGAAGACCTGGACCGGCATGTGGACAGGGCGATCGACTGCGCGCGGGAAATCCATGCGCTGACCGAGGAAATGCGCGGCAGGGCGGATTTCGCAGCCGAAGGTTTCGGCCGGACGCGCATTGGCATCGAGACAGGTCTCGTCATCCTGGGCGAAGTGGGCACCGGCGGCACGCTGGACTATACCGCACACGGGATGGCGATGAACATCGCCGCACGTCTGCAGGAAGCCAACAAGATCTTCGGAACGGCCATTTGCATCGGCCCCGCGGCGGCAGGCGAAACCACGCGACGCCTGCGCTCGCTTGGTGTGCATGAGATCCGCGGCGCGGGTCCACTGGCGCTGTTCACGATCGCCGACGACGGCTAGAGATCGACGCCTCAGCGAACGCCGATGCTGGCATAGGCTTCGCGGATGCGGGCCTCTCCCCATTGCTGCACCTCGCCCGGTATGCCGGTCGCCGGCGGCACATCGATCCCCTGCCCTGCACCGACCTCTCGGGCGACACCGCCCCCTTCGAAGCGGACCAGCCCGCGCTCGACGAAAACGGCGAACGCACCGCGATTGGGGCCGGCGAAAAACTTCGTGCCGCGGACGCCGATCATGCCGAAGGCCGTCCGTACGGTCAGGTCGATCTTCGGCGCCTCATCCGGTCGGTCGAAGATCATCCCGCCCGTGCCGAGTTCGATCGTACCGCCCTGGGCGGCAATGAAACTGTCGACCAGCAATTCGGTGCGGCTTCCAAGCATGAGTTTGGTCACCTCGCCCAGCGTCAACTCGGCAAAACTCCCCTCGCCGGTGACGATGAGATCACGGTCCATGATATCGGCACCGGCGCGAATGGCCGAAAGCACCTCGCCCTTCCTGCGGCTGACCTTGCCGCGGACCTCGTCGACCGAACCGATGACCCCACTGGCGCGGGCCATGCGTTCGGGAAACGCTGCAGCCGTCCAGATGGCAGCGGCTAGAAAGGTCCTGCGGCGGACCTGAACGCCTTGAGTTGCATCTGACATCGCGCTTTCCCTGCCCACGACGTTTACCATAGACGCTGCCGCGCCTGTCCCCTTCGGAACAATTACGCCCCCCAAAGACGTCTATCCTTAGGGCATGAAGGGAGACAGGCTTTGCAGAATGTTGTCAATGCAATGAAAACGGGCGCGATGGCGCTTTTCTTCACCGGTGCTGTCTGGATGTCGCCGGCACAGGCCGGCGGGAATGGCCTGTCCATCGAGGCGCAATGCGATGCTGCTGCCGGCAGTCGCGACGACAGGACCCGCAACACCGGCTTCGCTCCCATCGAAAACGGCGGCATCAAGCTCGGAATTGCTCTCTCCGCCTGCCGCGAAGCCTACAAGGCCGGCGGCAATCCGCGCATAGCCTTCCAGCTTGCCCGGGCTCTGGAGCAAGGCGGACAGCTGCTTGCCGCGCAAGGCCTCTACCGCGAGGCCGCTCTACAAGGACATTCGGCGGCCATGGTCCGCCTTGGCCGGATCCTCCAGGAAAAAGGCGACCCCGGCGGCGCGTTTGCGCTCTACAGGCGCGCGGCAGAAGACGGCGATCCCGGCGGCGCTTACGCACTCGGGCTCGCCTATCGCGACGGCATAGGAACTCCCGCCGATGCCCGGAGGGCCGCGCGCTGGCTCGATACGGCCGCCTCCGGCGGCTACGAAATCGCAGCGCTTGCGACGGAGCCCCCGCATAAGGATGGCGCGACCGCCGGCGCCGGCAGCCGCTAGTATTGTCGATCGGCAGCGATCCTCAGACGATTTCGCCGGCCTGCGGACCCCAGGTGTCGGTCATGGCGAAGCCGTCCGCCAGGGGATCGGTGGGATCGAGCGCGATCTGGTGCAGGCCGAAGGTCCAGCCGCGGCCGGTGATCGTCGGAATGATCGCCTTGCGGCCGGCCACCTCGGTCTCGGCCTCCAGCCCGACCTCGAACTGCGAGCCGATGATCGAGCGCGACTTGAAGCTGTCGCCGACCTTGACCTTGCCGCGGGCATGCAGGGTTGCGAGGTTGGCCGAATTGCCGGTGCCGCAGGGCGAGCGGTCGACGCGACCGGGCCACATCGTGGTTGCCGTGCGAATGGTGCCGTCTTCTTCCCGATCCCGGAACATGACGTAGGCGATACCGTTGATTTCCGGGATTTCCGGATGGACGACCGGCATCTTCTTGTTGATCAGGTCCTTCAGGACCATGCCGGCATCGACGAGCTTGCGCGCGTTGGCCTTCTCGATCTTCGTACCGATCTGGTCGACATCGACCAGCGCATAGAAGATGCCGCCATAGCTGATGTCGAAGCGTACACGTCCCCAGTCCGGCGTATCGATCTCGGCGTCCAGTTCCTGCACGAAGGAGGGAACCATCGTCAACTTCACCTTCTCGCAACGACCGTCGCGGCAGGTGGCCGTGGCCTTGACCAGGCCTGCGGCGGTATCGAGGACGACGACCGTTTCCGGCTCCTTCATCTCGACGATGCCGCTCTCGAGCAGCGCCGTGGTGATGCAGATGGAATTGGACCCCGAGGACGCATGCGCCTGGTCGGCCTGGAGAATGATGAAGCCGGCATCGGCCTCGGGGCGCTTCGCCGGAAGAAGCAGGTTTACCGAGCCGGTTGCTGCCGCACGCGGCTCCAGGCAGAGGAAGCGGCGCAAGCTGTCGTCCACCGTGTTGATGTAGTTCAACTGCTCGGCAATCGTGTTTCCGGGGATCTTAGGCACGCCGCCGATGGCAACCTTGCCGATCTCGCCCTCGCAATGAACGTCCAGCAACTGGATCGTGCGTTTCCATCTCATGGTCTTCACTCCACTCGTCTTCAAAATGTGTCGCGCCCGGCTCGCGCCGACCGCGCGAGCCGAAGACGACGATATCTGGCGATACCGCCTGGTGCCGGCGCGTTTGGAGAAGAGGCGCGACCGTTGCATCAAAATGCACGGTTGCTGCGCTTTTGCCGTTCTCCTCACCGGATAATCGCTTGTGGCGGTTACGCAGGCGTCTCTGCCGTGCGGCATCGCCCGTCGGCGACGGTGCTACATCACGGCGCGGTGCAAGCCAATCGGTTTGATGTCGCAGTCTGCACATTCCGCTCCTAGAATTAGTCCGGATCGGTCGCGCTTCTGCCTCGACCGACGCGATTCCGGCGGAGACAGTGCGCGCATCCATCTCAAACGGCCGATTTTCATGACCAAACTCATCGTTTTTACCGACCTGCACATGACGCCCGAGGGCACCACCATCATCGGGCTTGATCCTTACGAGCGCCTCGGCAGGGGCATCGACCATGTCAACCGCTATCATGCGGACGCCGACCGGGTGATCTTTACCGGCGACCTCACCCATCGCGCCGATACCGCCTCCTACCTGCGCCTCAAGGCGCTTCTCGGAACGCTGGTGCCGCCAGCCGCCATCACCATCGGCAACCACGACAACCGCGACCGTTTCCTTGATATTTTCGACCATGTCGCAGCCGACGAGAACGGCTTCGTCCAGCAGTCGATCGACTTCGACGATTGCCACGCCATCCTGCTCGACACGCTCTTCGCCCCGCCCTACGACTATCCCGCAAGCCATGCCGGCCTTATGTGCGAGCGCCGGCTGGGTTGGCTCGACCGGCGCCTGTCGGAGACGGACAAGCCCGTGCTGCTGTTCATGCATCATCCGCCACACAAGACGGGGTTTACCGGCATGGACACGATCCGGCTCATCAACGAACAGGCGTTCTACGAGCTGATCCTTCGCCGCGGTAATGTTCGTCACATCTTTGCCGGCCACGTGCACCGAACGATCGGCGGCTCCCACCGCGGCATTCCGTTCTCCATTTTCAAGAGCCCCGTTCACCAGCAGCCGATGCCATTCGACACGCCGGACCCGTCGCTGTCGGTCGATGAGCCGGGTGCCTATGGCATCGTGGTGGTTACGCCTGACGGATTGCAGGTGCATACCGAAGACTACGAGATCGCAAGGCGCGATAGTGTCACTGCGTAACACTTCGTGACCTTCTCCTTCCCGCCGATCCCGGAACACCGGAGTGGCGGACACGTTTGGTGATCTGAAGGGGCTTAGAGACCCATTTCAGAAGGAGAATGGCATGAAGAAGGTTCTAATCGCAGGCGTTGCGCTGGTCATTGCAGGTACCGCCATGGCGCACGCCGAGGAGAAGAAGCCCAACCCCGCCATAGGCGCTGCAACCGGCGGCGCGACCGGAGCCTTGACCGGCGCGCTTATCGGCGGTCCTGTCGGTGCCGCCATCGGCGGCGTAGCAGGCGCAACCCTCGGCGCTGCGGCCTCGGTTCCGCAAGAAGCACGCACCTACGTGATCGAACACCCGGTGGAACCCGTCATCCTCGACGGTCCCGTATCGGCCGAAACCCGGCTGCGCGAGGATGTCGTCCTGACGCCGATCCCGGAACACCCGGATCTCGGCTATGTCTATGTCGAGAACCGTCCGGTTATCGTGCGCACGAACGACCGGCAGGTCATCTATGTCGACGACGTGCAGACGACCGGCAGCATCGCGCCGGCGGTGCCGGAAACGACCATTACCTATATCGAGCGCCATCCGGTCGGTCCGGTCGTTCTGGAAGGACCGGTGGCCGCCGGTACGGTGGTCCCCGATGACGTCGACATTGTCGCCGTTCCCGATAGCCCGGACTACGGCTACATCTATGTCGACGAGCGTCCGGTTCTGATCGAACGAAGCTCGCGTAAGGTTCTCTGGGTGCGCTGATCCGGTCAGGCGTGAACGGAAAACAGGGCGGTCCGCGATGGCGGGCCGCCTTTTTCAAGGCCCACCGGTCGCCCCGCCTGGCGCCACCAAGGCCTGCATCACTTCCGCGTCCGAGACCTGCGGGAAGTCGCGATAGCAGAGGCCGACCGCGCAGAAATCATCGGGCTCGTGCAGGCAGACGATGCGATCAACCTCGGCGCCGAGTGCTTCGAGCGCCTCGGGTGGCGCAACCGGGATGGCAAGCGTTGTCGAGGCGACGGACTGGAGCCGAAGCGCCTTCAGCCCCGCAGCAAGGGTTGCGCCGGTCGCCACGCCGTCATCGACGACGATCACGTTTCGCATTTTCAGGTCCACCGGCTGCCGGCCGGAGAGGTAGCGCTTGCGCTGACGCGCGATCTCGTCCTTCTGCCGGGTTGCTTCCGCTTCGATATAGGCCCGACTTGCGCCGCACGCGGCGACGAGTTCCTCGTTCAGCACGAGTTGCGGCGCATCCGATCCTGCAATGGCGCCGATAGCGACCTCGCGGTTCTGCGGCGCTCCGATCTTGCGGACGAACAGAAGGTCGAGTTTTGCGCCGAGAGCCTGTGCGACCTCCACCGCGACGGCGACACCACCCCTCGGCACAGCCAGTACGATCGGATCATCGATAGGCTGCAACGAAAGTGCAGCCGCCAGCTGGCGACCGGCATCGGCCCGATCGACGAACAGGATCCGGGGCCTCATCATGGCGCCCTCCCGTGAGTTTGTAAGGCATTTTAGCAAATTCATTAAGATGTTGGAGATATCTAGAATATCGACGCGCAGACTCCCTATCCAACGGGTCTGGCCTCGGATGCCGGTCGGCATCCGCACTCTCCATGATGGAGCCCCCACACCATTTTGACTGCACGCCGTCTCCATGGGCGCCATGGCGACTGCCAGAGCTCGTGAGGATTGCATGTTTAGACTACAGCCAAAGTCGCTTGCGACCAAGCTGATCGCAGTTACGGGCGGCACGATTGCGCTCGTTCTCATTGCGTCGAACTATCTTTTGATCTCGCAGTCGAGCGACCGCGTTCAGTCGCTGATCCTCGACGAGGCGAACAGTCAGGCGCGGTCCATCGCGTCAGACGTATCCGGCGCCATCGGCGAGCTGGTGAGCAGTGCGCGCACATCCGCCGCCATCATCGGCAAGGCGCATGAGAACGGAACGCTCGACCGCAAGCAGGTCATCGACCTTCTCAAGGTCAACGTCGAGCAGAATCCGGCCGCCTACGGCAGCTGGTACGCCGCGGAGAAAGACAGTTTCGACGGCAAGTCGGCTGAATATGTCGGCAACAAGGAGTTCGCCGGCGACAAGAACGGGACGTTCAATCCCTACTGGACGAAAGACAAGACCGGAACGATCCAGTTCACCCCGTTCGAGTCGGACTATGAAGGAGCCTGGTATGCGCTCGCCGCAAAGAGCGGCAAGGGCGCCATGACGCCGCCGTACCAGGAAAGCACGACGGGCGAAAGCACGTCGATGTCGTCCATCGGCTACCCGGTCTATTCGAACAGCAAGCTGATCGGCGTTGCCGGCGCCGACGTCAAGCTTTCGACGCTCGCCGAGCGCGTCGCCCAGATGAAGCCGTTCGGATCGGGCCGCGTTCTTCTCCTGACGCAGACGGGCAAGTGGCTGGTTCCACCGCGCCCCGAACTTGCGATGCAGGACTATGAGGGCGCAGGCCTGGAGACCGTCAAGGAAGCCATCGCGTCGAACAAGCCCGGCTTCGTCGCCGACCTGAGCTTCGACGACAACGAGCCCTTCGACCGCATCGTCTATCCGGTCGCCCTGCCCGACGTGAACGCAACCTGGGTCGTTCTCGTCGATGTCCCGCGTTCGGTCATCGGTGCACCGGTGCGGGACCAGACCTACATGATGATCGCGGGCGGCGTCATCGTCCTCGCCGTCGTGCTCCTCGGCCTCTGGATTGCGGTTCGCAACTACGTACAGCGGCCACTCGCCGGCCTCGTCGCCGACGTAGCGCGCCTTGGCAAGGGCGACTATGCCGAGCCGGTTTCCGGCCAGGACCGGACCGACGAAACGGGCGAGGTCGCCAAGGCGCTCGAAGGTTTCCGTCATCAGCTCGCCGATACGAAGCGCCTTGAAGCCGAGGCCGATGCACAGCGGCAGATGACCGAAACCGAACGTGGCCGTTCGGAAGCGGAGCGCCAGACAAGCAGTGCGCTGCAGCGCGATATCGTCTCGCGCCTCGGCGAGGGCCTTGCACGCCTTTCCTCCGGCGAACTGTCCTACCGCCTTTCCGGCGAATTCCCCGGCGAATATGCGAAACTCAAGAGCGACTTCAATTCGGCGATGGGCAGCCTCGAGGAGACCATCAGGACGGTCAACACCTCGGTCTACAGCATCACCAATGGCACCAACGAGATCTCCAACGGGGCAGCGGACCTGTCCCACCGCACCGAGCAGCAGGCCGCAAGCCTCGAGGAGACTGCCGCGGCCCTGGACGAGCTGACCTCGCAGGTCAATTCGAGCGCCGACAATGCCCGTGTCGCCGCCCAGTCCGTTTCGTCGGCGAGCGACGACGCGGCCAAGTCCGGTGAAGTGGTGCAGAAGGCGATTGCCGCGATGAAGGGCATCGAGCGGTCTTCCGGCGAGATCTCCAACATCATCGGCGTGATCGACGAGATCGCCTTCCAGACCAATCTTCTGGCGCTGAACGCCGGCGTCGAGGCGGCGCGCGCAGGCGAGGCCGGCAAGGGCTTTGCCGTCGTCGCCCAGGAAGTCCGCGAACTGGCGCAGCGCTCCGCCAATGCCGCCAAGGAGATCAAGAACCTCATCAACGCCTCGGAGACGCAGGTGCGCGACGGGGTGGATCTCGTCGGGAGGGCCGGTAACGCGCTCGAAAAGATCGCCCAGCAGGTCATGCAGATCAACGGCCTCATCCGCCAGATCTCATCGTCCGCCTCCGAGCAGGCGGTCGGCCTGAAGGAGATCAACTCGGCCGTCAACCAGATGGACCAGGTGACGCAGCAGAACGCTGCGATGGTGGAGGAAACCACCGCCGCCAGCGTCGCACTGAACGAAGAGGCACGGACGCTTCAGTCGCTCGTCGCCCGCTTCCGCACGGGTCAGACCGCGATGGCGGCCCAGCCGCAGCGGACTGTGCAGGCGAAGGCACCCTCCGCTCCGCCCCCCCGCCCGGCCCCTTCCCGGTCGATCCCGCAAGTCGTCGGCAACACGGCACTGGCGCAGGACGAGTGGGAAGAATTCTGAGCGCGGGTTATCGCAAACAACGAAACGGCGCCTACGGGGCGCCGTTTTTCATTTCACACGTTGTTGTGTACCGGTTGATGGGTACCTGAGCTCAAAGCCGCGCCACGCGCTCCGTCAAAAGCTCGAAGAAGCCGTCGGCATCGATGTCGCGCATGACCCGCGCATTGTGCTGGCGCCCGGTGACCTGCCACCAGTCGACCACCGTCATCCCGACCGTCAGCGGCGAGGCCGTCTCGATTTCGACATTGCAGTCGCGTCCGCCGAAAAGTCCGGGGCGCAGCAGATAGGCGATCACCGTCGGATCGTGCAGCGGGCCGCCGTCGGAGCCGTACTTTTCGACGTCGAACCGCTCGAAGAACTCCAGCATCTCCACCAGCGCCTTGGCCGGACGGGTGCCGATCGTCTTCAGTTTGTCCACCCGCGTGCGAAGCGTGAGCACCTTGTGGGTGACGTCGAGCGGCATCATCACGATCGGAATCCCGGACTTGAAGACAATATCGGCTGCTTCGGGATCGACATAGATGTTGAACTCGGCAGCCGGAGTGATGTTGCCGCCCTCGAAAAAGCCGCCACCCATCATGACGATTTCAGCGACGCGGCCGACGATCTCAGGGGCCTTCTGCAACGCCAGCGCGATATTCGTCAAAGGACCGAGCGCGCAGAGCGTCACCGTGCCCGCGGGTTCATTGCGAAGCGTGTCCACCAGGAAATCGACGGCATGCTGCGCCTGGAGCGGCATGGTCGGCTCGTCGAGTTCGGGACCATCCAGGCCGGTCTTGCCATGGACGTGCTCGGCTGTGACCAGCGGGCGCTGCAACGGCGCGTCAGCGCCGGCGAAGACCTTGACGTCGGGGCGGCCACACAACTCGCACAGGATGCGCGCATTGCGCGCCGTCAGCTTCAGCGGAACGTTTCCGGCGACGGTGGTGATGCCGAGCAAATCCAGTTCGGCAGCGCTGCCGAAGGCCAGCATGATGGCGGCGGCATCGTCCTGGCCCGGGTCGGTATCTATGATGATCTTTCTTCGCGGCGACATGGGCCTTCACTTCTCCGAATCGTGTTCTTGCGCCGCATCTCGCGGCGAAACGGGGACTATATTTACCCCGGGGCGCTCTGCAAGTGTCTTGCACGTGCGTATGGCAATCCCCATATTGCCTCCTGTCGGGATGCTGGAATCCGGGTCCCGCAACAGTCGCTTGAAAGCAAGGACTAACGCAATGAGCCGTATTACGCCTTTTGCCAGCCCGCTCCTCCTCGGCTTCGACGCCATGGAAAAGACCCTTGAACGGATCGCCAAGGGCAATGACGGGTATCCTCCCTACAACATCGAGCGCATTCTCGCCGACAGCGCTTCCGGCGCCCCCGATCGGCTGCGGATCACGCTCGCCGTGGCGGGTTTTTCGGAAGAAGAGCTCGAAGTCACGACGGAAGAGAACCAGCTCATCGTTCGCGGACGGCAGGTCGACAACGGCGAAAGGGACTACCTCTACCGAGGCATTGCCGCGCGGCAATTCCAACGCATGTTCGTCCTTGCGGACGGGATGCGCGTATTGGGCGCCGAGCTGCGCAACGGCCTTCTCGCCATCGACCTGGCGCGTCCCGAACCGGAACGCATGGTAAGGAAAATTAACATTTCCGTACCAGACTAGGCCAAGTGCCGTTCCTGCGGGCACCTCCGCCGGAGCTTCACCGACAGACTGATTTTCCGGACGCACCGACGGGCCACGATGGCAGCGGGCATCCGGCGGGCCGGTACCCAATCCGGCACATTGCCAGGAGGCAAACCATGGGACTGAAGACCATCTCCCCCCAAGTATCGAAGACCGACCTTGCGCATCTTGGCGCAGGCGAAGTCGGCTACATCCGCAAGATGCGCGCAGACGAAGTGTCGCGCTGCTTCCCGGAAGCGCCCGATATCGATCCCAATCTCGATCTCTGGGCTCTGTTCGGCGCTGATGGTACACCGATCCTTCTGACGGACAACCGT
The DNA here is from genome assembly GCF_013378445.1 of Mycoplana rhizolycopersici. GTDB lineage: Bacteria > Pseudomonadota > Alphaproteobacteria > Rhizobiales > Rhizobiaceae > Mycoplana > Mycoplana rhizolycopersici. The sequence goes on along the minus strand of NZ_JABXYK010000003.1, from coordinate 168,265 downwards.
TCCAGCACCTTCTACAAGGCAGCCGAAGACGAGCTGCGCACCGTTAGCCTGCACTAGATCCGGAGCGCATCACGCTCCGCCGCCTCCCCCGCTCGGGAGAAGGGCCGGATGTCGCGATCAAACCCGGCGGAAGGTGAGATAGGCCGAACTGCGGCCCTCGCGCCGGGCCTTGGCTTCATAGCGCGTGCCCGGCCAGCCGGAAAAGGGCGTCAACCAGTCGGACGCATTCCCGGCCGTCCATTCGAAGGCCGGGTGGGCGGCACAATGAAGCAGCGTCCAGTTGACGTAGGTGTCGATATCGGACGCGAAGCAGAAATGTCCGCCGGGCTTCAGCACGCGCGCGAAGCGGTCGAGATTGACGGCCGAGACAAACCGGCGCTTCCAATGCTTCCGCTTCGGCCAGGGGTCGGGATAGAGCAGGTCGATCTGGTCCAGCGAAGCTTCCGGCAACCAATCCAGAACCTCCGTCGCATCGTCGTCATAGACGCGCACGTTCTTCAAGCCGAGTTCGCCCACGCGCGACAGGAGCTTCGCCATGGAATTGACGAACGGTTCCACGCCGATGAAACCCGTCGTCGGGTTTTCCTGCGCGCGGTGAACAAGATGCTCGCCGCCGCCAAATCCGATCTCCAGCCGCAAACGTTCAACAGGCTCTGGAAACAGGTCCGGCAGCCGCAGCACCGGCGTTTCGATGTCGAGCTTGAGAGCAGGCAGCAGCGTCGCCATGCCTTCCGCCTGCCGCTCGCGCAGCGGCTTTCCCTTGCGGCGGCCGAAGAAGGCTTCGGTGGCGCGGGTCGGATGCGGCTGTTCTGTCATGGGCTCCATCTCTCACGATAAAAGCGGGCGTCTCCTGGGAGGCACCCGCTTTACAGTGTTCACAAGCGATCCGTAAAGACCGATCAGGCGGCCTTCAGCGTCTCTGACCTCAATGCATCCTTGAGCGGCTTGACGAGATCGAGCTTCTCCCAGGAGAACGAGCCGTCGCGCCCGGCCTTGCGACCGAAGTGGCCGTAGGCTGCCGTCTTGGAGTAGATCGGCTTGTTCAGGTCGAGGTGGCGGCGGATACCGGAGGGCGACAGGTCCATGACGGTGCGGATCGCAGCCTCGACCTGGTCTTCCGTCACCTTGCCCGTGCCGTGCAGGTCGACATAGACCGACAGCGGCTGGGCGACGCCGATGGCATAGGACAGCTGGATCGTGCAACGATCGGCAAGCCCGGTAGCAACGACGTTCTTGGCGAGGTAGCGCGCAGCATAGGCGGCCGAACGGTCGACCTTTGTCGTGTCCTTGCCGGAGAAGGCGCCACCGCCATGCGGAGCAGCGCCACCGTAGGTGTCGACGATGATCTTGCGTCCGGTCAGGCCCGCATCACCATCCGGTCCGCCGATGACGAACTTGCCGGTGGGGTTGATGTACCACTTGCAGTCCGCTCCGATCTTGATGTCGTGCAGGGCTTCGCGGATGTAGGGCTCGACGACTTCGCGAACCTTCGTCGAATCCCAGCTGTCATCCAGGTGCTGGGTCGACAGCACGATCGAGGCGACCTCGTACGGCTTGCCGTCAACGTACTTCACCGTCACTTGGCTCTTTGCATCGGGGCCAAGCTTGGCGACATCGCCGTCGCCCTTCTTGCGCGCCTCTGCCAGAAGCTGGAGGATGCGGTGGGAATAATAGATCGGAGCCGGCATCAGTTCCGCCGTCTCGCGGCAGGCGTAGCCGAACATGATGCCCTGGTCGCCGGCGCCCTCGTCGCCCTGCTGGTCGGCAGCGCTATCGACGCCCTGGGCGATATCGGCGGACTGGGCATGCAGAAGCACGTCGATCTTGGCGCTCTTCCAGTGGAAGCCGCTCTGCTCGTAACCGATATCACGGATCGCCTTGCGGGCGGCGGCCTTGAACTTGGAGGGGTTGATGACGTCGTTGCCGTCCTTGTCCTTCTTGAGCAGGCTGGGCGGCAGGCGCACCTCGCCGGCGATCACGACCCGGTTGGTCGTCGCCAGGGTCTCGCAGGCAATTCGGACGGTCCACGGATCGAAATTCGTCTTGTTGGCCTCACGATAGACCAGGTCGACGATCTCGTCGGAAATCCGGTCGCAGACCTTGTCGGGATGCCCCTCGGCCACGGATTCGCTGGTGAAGAGATAGTTGCTGCGCATACGGGATTCCCCTCAATGAAGACGCTTCCGTATTAGTCAGTTCAGAGCGGAAAAACAAGCGCAGAACGACATAAACATATCTTTATGTCTAATTATTCCGTTCTAGGCGGCACAAAAGAAAAACGGCTCCAAAAGGAGCCGCTTTCTTGCGCAAGATTTTCAACGCAAGGCGAGGTGGCTATTCCACTTCCGCCTCGGCGGCGAGCGCCTTGACGAGATCCACCAGCTTGCGGCGGACCTTCGGATCGGCGATCTTGACGAAGGCGCGGTTCAACTGCAGCCCCTCGGACGAGGAGAGGAAATCGACCACGTAGTTTGAGCTGGACGCTTCCGCCATACCGGACTGGCCGGCGGTATTTTCGCCCGGGGCATCTTCGAAGAAGAACGAAACCGGCACGTTGAGTATGCTGGAAATGTTCTGCAGACGGCTTGCGCCGACTCGGTTCGTGCCTTTCTCGTATTTCTGGATCTGCTGGAAGGTGATCCCCAAATTTTCGCCCAATTTTTCCTGGCTCATACCGAGCATGGTTCGGCGAAGGCGGATCCGGCTACCGACATGGATGTCGATCGGGTTCGGCTTCTTCTTGTTTTCCATCGTTACTTTGTCCTAACGCGCGCAATGGCTTTTGCTACCCGGCATCGATCATAAGCACTAACGTCACGTTGCAACCGAAATAGTTCGGATTTGATAGTAGGCAAGGATGCCGGCAACTGCCACTATGCAATTTTAGGGGTTTTCGGTCAATTCGCACGCCGGATAAAACCATTGCGTGAAATAGCCCCTATTCCAAAAAAGATTGCAACTAACGCCCAAAACCTTAGGTTTTGTGACATATTGTCATGAAACGCAGCGTTTTTTCCCGGCATGGTTGCATCTACAAATCCACTTGCATCATAAGGGAGCCCTAATACGATACGCCCCTTCGCATCCACAACCGCGGAGATCCCGGTATTCGCGGCGCGGATCAGCGGCAGACCCGTCTCTACCGCGCGGACCTGCGCCTGATGGAAATGCTGCCTTGGCCCCGGCGTGTCGCCGAACCATGCATCGTTGGTGACGTTCAAGAGCGCGTCGGTCGAGAAAGCGGCGGGCGCAATCTCATAAGGGAAGATCGCTTCGTAGCAGATCAGTGGATAGAAAGACTGCCCGGAAGGCAGCTTCAGCACCTCGTGCGAGCGCGCGGCCGAGAAGCCGCCCGGAAGCGACGCGACCGCGGCGACACCCCAGGAGTTCATCAGGTCCTCGAACGGCATATACTCGCCGAACGGCACAAGATGGACCTTGTCGGCAGCGCCGAGGATCTGGCCCTTTCCGTCGATCGCATAGATTGAATTGTAGTAACGGGGCTCCCGACCCGCCCCCGCATCTTCCGTCCTCACGGCGCCGGCGATCAGCACCTGATCGTCGTCCAGAACCTCGGCGATGCGCGAGAGCGCATCGGGATTGTCGGTGAGGATGAAAGGTATGGACGTCTCCGGCCAGACGATGACATCCGGCCGCTTCTCTCCTGAAGGGGGTGCTGCGCTGAGCGCGAGATGCTTCTCGAAAATCGCCGTGCGATTGGCATCGTCCCATTTCGTCGCCTGGTCGATTGAAGGTTGTACCAGGCGGACGGTCACGCCGGTGTCGGCAGCCTCGGGAAGGATCCGCAAAGCGTAGAAGCCGTAGCCCACCTGCAACGCCAGAATGAAAGCGGCCAGCGAAAGGCCGAGCCGCTTGCCGCGCCCTGTCCACAACAAAGCGGGAGCTGCGAACACAAAAACCGCAAGCACGTTCATCCCGAGCACGCCGACGATGCGCACCGGCTGCATCATCAGCGGTATCGGCATGGCCCCATAGGCCACCGCGTTCCAGGGAAAGCCGGTAAACAGGACCGAGCGCAGCCATTCGGCAATGCCAAATGCCGCGGCCAGCATGAACAGTCGCCCGACGCCATCAGACCAGAACAGGCGCGCCAGCGCGGCGGCAAAGCCATAATACAGCGCCAGGACGGCCGGGAGGCCGAGGACGGCCAATGGCAGCGCCCACGCATACTCGTCGGCATCGACCAGCATCGCATTTCCAAGCCACCAGAGGCTGCCGGCGAAATAACCGAAGCCGAAACACCAGCCGATGCGGAAGGCCGGCGCCAGGCGGCGCAGGAAGCCGGCATCCGGATCGCCGCTTGCACCGTCGATCAGCCAGGTCAGAAGCGTGAAAGACACGAACAGCGCCGCGAAGAAACCGTAAGGCTGCAGTGCCAACACCCCGAAAAGCCCGGCGACGAAGGCCGTCAGCGCACGCGCCCAGCCGGACAAAAGCATAACCCTGCCTGCCAGTCGCCCCATTGCGTCCCTCTCGAACCCGACCGCGAATCAGCGCGGCAAGTCTTCCAAAATTCGCACCGCTTGTCGCGCGGCGTCGGAAGACTGGCAAGAGGGCACGCGCGGAGGCGAGAAGGCCCGCTTCGAGAGCGCACAAGAGGGATAACCACACCGGGCACCGATGCGGGGTCGCGACAGCAGGATCATGCATGACCCTGCTGTGCCAATCGGTCGTCAAGTCCCGGTATCATGCCATGCGGCAGCCGCGACCTGAGTGCCGATCAGGCGTTTCCCTTCGTCTCGTCGTTCTCGGCCAGAACCGGGTATTGCGCAGCCGGCGGCGCCTCGCCTTCCGCCTTGTGCGGACGACGTCGCGGCGCCGACGGGCGCTTGCGGGTGATGCGCACCCGCTTGACGCGCCTTGGATCGGCATCAAGGACGTGAAATTCGAAGCCCGGCAGAGCCTGGACGACCTCGCCGCGTACCGGAATGCGGCCAAGCGAGCCAAAGATCAGCCCGCCCAGCGTATCGACGTCCTCGAGCTGCTCGCGAACGTCGAAGTCCCTGCCGATCGTTCCGGCTATCTCCTCCAGCTCGGCGCGCGCATCGGCGATGAACACGTCGTCGGAAACGCGCGTGATCATCGCCTGATCGTCGTCGTGCTCGTCCTCGATGTTGCCGACGACCATCTCGACGATATCCTCCAGCGAGGCAAGGCCGTCGGTGCCGCCATATTCGTCGATCACCAGCGCCATCTGGGTGCGGGCGGCCTGCATGCGGCCCATCAGGTCGGAGGCGAGCATCGACGGGGGGACGAACAGGACCGGCCGGATGATACCCGCCTCAGCCAAGGTCTTGCCGAGATCGACGCGGGCAAGATCGAATTCGGCCTTCGGCGCCTTGACCGGCTTGTCGCCCGTCTGGGCGGCCGGAGAACCGTTTGCCGCCTTCGCGCCATTGCGTCTCTTGTTGCGCGCCTGCTTGGTCACGTAGGCCAGCAGATCGCGGATGTGCACCATGCCACGGGGATCATCGAGGCTGTCGTAGTAGACGGGCATGCGCGAATGGCCCGATTCCTCGAAGATCATCATCAGTTCACCGATGGTGATGTCCTGTTCGACGGCCTCGATGTCGGCACGCGGGACCATGACGTCCTCGACGCGCACTTCGCGGAAACGAAGAATGTTGTGGAGCATCGCCCGTTCCTCGGGCGAGAAGGCGGCATCGCCTTCCGGGTCGGACGTCTTCAGCGCTTCTGCAAGATCATGGCGGAGGCTTGAAGCATCGGGGCTTCTGAAGAAGCGCATCGCGCGCGACCAGAAATTCCGTGCCGGATTGGCTTGCGGCTCCGGCCTGGGCGTACTGCCCCCGTCGTCCTGTTCCGAGGCATCCGCCTCGTTCGCTTCAGCCGAAAGCGGCTGTGATTTAAATTCGCTCATTGTTCCAAACTGTCAAACCGGGTCATCCCCGTAGGGGTCAGATAGGCCAAGCTCGCTCAAAATGCGAGTCTCCAGCCCCTCCATTTCTTCGGCCTCGTCGGTTTCCATATGATCATAACCGAAGAGGTGCAGAAATCCATGCACCAAAAGATGCGTCAGGTGATCGTCGAAAGGCTTGCCCAGTTCGGCTGCCTCGCGGGCCAGCGTCTCGTGCGCCATGATGATGTCGCCCAGCATCGGTCCGGGCATGTCGCCGGGTTCCACCGGAAAGGCCGGAAAGGACAGGACATTGGTCGGCTTGTCCTGCCCGCGCCATTCGGCGTTGACGGCCCTGATTGAGGGGTCGTCGGTAAAGACCAGCGACAATTCCGGCGGCGCCGCCGGAAAGGGCTGCCCCTCCTCCCGCACAAGATATCGCGCCGCTGTGCCGATTACACGCTCGCTCAGGGAAAGAAGCGCCTCTTCGTCGGGCCAGGGGCCTTCCTCGACGCTGATCTGGATTTCGATTTCGCTCATCGCTCCGTCGGCAATGGACCGCCTCAGCGGTCCATGTGCTCGCTTTCGTCCTGCACGGCGGTCTGGGATTCGTAGGCGCGAACGATGCGGGCCACCATCGGGTGGCGCACGACGTCGGCATCCTTGAAGCGCACCACCGACACGCCCTCGACCCCGCGCAGGATCTGCAGCGCCTCGACGAGGCCGGACTTCATGCCGCGCGGCAGGTCGATCTGGCTCGGGTCGCCAGTGACGATCATGCGGCCGTTCTCGCCGAGACGGGTCAGGAACATCTTCATCTGCATCGATGTCGTGTTCTGGGCCTCGTCGAGGATGACGGCGGCGTTCGCGAGCGTCCGGCCGCGCATGAAGGCGAGCGGGGCGATCTCGATGACGCCGGCGGTGATCGCGCGCTCGACCTTGTCGCCCGGCATCATGTCGTAGAGCGCATCGTAGAGCGGCCGCAAATAGGGATCGACCTTCTCCTTCATGTCGCCCGGCAGGAAGCCCAGCCGCTCGCCAGCCTCGACAGCGGGCCGCGACAGCACGATGCGGTCGACCGCGCCGCGCTCCAGGAGCTGGGCGGCATAGGCGACGGCGAGATAGGTCTTGCCGGTACCGGCAGGTCCGACGCCGAAGACAAGCTCGGAGCGTTCGAGCGCGCGGATATAAGCATCCTGCATCGGCGTGCGCGCTGCAATCGTCTTCTTGCGTGTGGAAATCTGCGCCATGGTCAGCTTGGCCTTGCGCTCCATGGTCGGCAGCAGCAGCTGGTCGTCGGCGGCAACCGCCATGCGGATCGCGCCCTCGACGTCGGAGAGATCCACCGAACCGCCGCTTTGCAGACGCCCGTAGAGATAGTCGAGCGCGCGGCGGGCCTGGTTGGTCGCCACCACGTCGCCGGTGATCGCCACCGAATTGCCCCGCGGGCGGGCATCGATCTGCAGCCGCTGTTCCAGAAGCTTCAGGTTCTGGTCGAATTGGCCGAACAGCTCGCTGGCGTATCGGTTGTTTTCGAAGGTGAGCACGAAGTGATTTGCGTCTGTCGCAGGTGGTTTCGACTGGCGCGGCGATGTCGTCATCAATTCGTGTCCGTTCAAGCGGCAACGCTCCCTTGCTGGCCGCCCGTCAACCAATCGCCTCGGCGAAAAGGCTGTTCGGGCCGGCACCGGTGATTCGCACCCTTATAATGTCACCGATTTCGGAGCCGTTTGCATCAACATTAACAGGGTGCAGCCAAGGGGATCGTCCGACCAGCTGCCCGGGCATGCGGCCCGGCTTTTCCAGCAGAAGTTCGATCTCCTTGCCAACGCACCCTGCAGCGAAAGCCGTCTGCTGTTGGAACAGCAGCGCCTGCAGCCTTTCAAGGCGCTCGGACTTTACACCTTCGGGCACGTGTCCGTCCATCTCCGCACCGGGCGTGCCCGGACGGATGGAGTACTTGAAGGAAAACGCCTGCGCATAGCCGACCTTGCGGACGAGCTCCATCGTGTCCTCGAAATCCTGATCGGTCTCGCCGGGAAAGCCGACGATGAAGTCGCCTGAGATGGCGAGATCGGGCTGTACGGCGCGGATGCGCTCGATCAGGGCGACGTATTCGGCGGCCGTATGGCGCCGGTTCATCGCCTTCAGGATGCGGTCGGAGCCGGACTGCACCGGCAGGTGCAGGTAGGGCATCAGCTTCGGCAGGTCGCGATGGGCGGCGATCAGCGCCTCGTCCATGTCGCGCGGATGGCTGGTGGTGTAGCGGATGCGCGCCAACCCCTCGATCTCCGAAAGCCGGGCAAGCAGCGCGCCGAGACCCAACGCCCTGCCGTCGACGCCATCGCCGTGCCAGGCATTGACGTTTTGGCCAAGCAGCGTGATCTCGCGCACGCCGGCGTCCACCAGACGTTCGGCCTCGGCCACGATCTGCGCAAGCGGCCGGGAGACTTCGGAGCCGCGGGTGTAGGGCACCACGCAGAAGGTGCAGAATTTGTCGCAGCCTTCCTGCACCGTCAGGAATGCCGCGACGCCGCGGGCGCGCGTCTGCGCCTTCTTCGGTGCCGGAAGATGCTCGAACTTGTCCTCGATCGCGTAATCCGTGTCGACCACGCGCTCGCCGGCCTTGGCGCGTTTCAGTGCGTCGGGAAGGCGATGATAGGTCTGCGGTCCGATGACGAGGTCCACCGCTGGCGCCCGACGAAGGATCTCGCTGCCTTCCGCCTGGGCGACGCAGCCGGTGACGCCGATGACGAACTCGCGCCCGTCCTTGGCTCGCGCCTTCTTCATGTCGCGCAGGCGGCCGAGCTCCGAATAGACCTTCTCCGCCGCCTTCTCGCGGATATGACAGGTATTGAGAAGCACGAGATCTGCGTCTTCCAGCGTCGTGGTCGCCTCGTATCCGTCCTTCGACAGCGCGTCGGTCATGCGCTCGCTGTCATAGACGTTCATCTGACAGCCGTAGGTCTTGACGAACACCTTGCGGGTGTTGCGCGCAGCCGGAGCGGCCTGCCCTACCGTTTCGCTTGTGGAAATCTGTTCGCTCATGCCGGCTCTTTAGTGGAAAACGGCCCGGGAATGAAGCCCCACGCCCTCAATCTATCCTTCGCCCGCGCAGGCGGTCGCCCAGCATCGTGCGAATGCGCGTCTCGACCGCGCGGCTGAGCGCCTTGCGGTTGCTGCCCACATCGTAGGGGATCATCTCGCCGAAATCGACATCAACCTCGAAGGCGCCTTCGCGGAGGATGCCAAGCAGGTGCGGCAGCATCTCGATGTCGCCGGGCCAGGCGGCGATCGGACGGTGGTAGCGCCCCATCGGCATGCCGTGAATGCCGGTATAGGCAATAGAGACGGGCTGCACGTGAACGATCCCGCCCGGCACCTGTGCCGCCGCACTCGCCGCGGCACCAAAAAGCGAGGTCTTGACCTGCAGCAGCCTGTTGCCGTCCGAGGTCGTTCCTTCCGGAAAGAGGACGACGATCTCGCCGGCGGCCATCCGCGCTGCGATCTCGTCCACCTGCTCGCCCGTCTTCCGCTTCTCCTCGCGTACGACGAAGATCGTCGCCTGCAGGCGGGCGAGAATGCCGAAGACCGGCCAGTCCCGCACATCAGACTTGGCGATGTAGACGACGTCGGCGACCGAGCCGAGCACGAGAATGTCCTTCCAGGACGCATGATTGACCGCCAGCATCAGCGGCCTGCGCTTCTCCAGCGTGCCGTGCACGCGCACCTTCAGGCCGAGTAGGCGGCAGGCCGCGCGATGCCAGAGCCGCGGGATGCGGCGGCGAAGCTTCAGGTCCAGCCAGAGGCCGACCAACTGCGCCGGCAACAGGATCAGCGTAACCACCGCCAGGCCGAGCAGCACGAGCGTGACGCGGAGCTTGACTATCAAGCGGAACCTGCGAGCAGGCGGCCGTCGGACGGCCGGCCTACTCGTCTTCCTTCTTCAGTGGAACGCCATAGAGCTCCAGCCGGTGATCGACGAGCTTGAACCCGTGTTCGCGGGCGATCTTCTCCTGCAACGCTTCGATTTCAGGCGAGTGGAACTCGATCACCGTGCCGTTTTTCAAGTCGATCAGGTGATCGTGATGCTCTTCCGGAACGGTTTCGTAGCGCGAGCGGCCATCGCGGAAATCGTGGCGCTCGATGATCCCGGCGTCCTCGAACAGCTTCACCGTGCGATAGACCGTAGAAATGGAGATGCGCGGATCGACCTCGGCGGAGCGCCGGTAGAGCTCCTCGACGTCCGGGTGGTCGGCGGAGCTCTCCAGCACGCGGGCGATCACGCGGCGCTGCTCGGTCATGCGCATGCCGCGCTCGACGCAAAGCTCTTCCAGCGTTTTTTCGACCTGCCCCATCTCGCGCCGGCTCCCTTGTCTCGCATGTCCGGGAACGCACCGATGCGTATCCCGTTCATCGGGACTAGCGAAGATCGCGCCGCATGACAAGCGCCGTGGAGCGTCCGCCGACAGTCTCATAGTAGGCCCTGCGCTCGCCCACCTTGGCAAAACCAAGCTTCTCGTACAGCCGGAGTGCTGCCAGGTTGCCCTCGTCGACTTCCAGGAATATTTCATCGGCGCCGCGCATGCGGGCCTCGCGCAAGGCCGCCTGCATCAGCCGCCAGCCAAGGCCTGATCGCTCGAAGCGCGTATCGACGCCAATGGTGAGAATCTCGGCCTCGCCCGCCGCCGCACGGGCCAGCACGAAACCACCGGCGGGGCGGCCCGAAACATTCATCTGCCAGGCCACGAAGCCAAAGACGGTTTCCTGTGACAACAGCGAATGAAACTCGCCGTCGCTCCAGGCGCGCGCGAACCGTGCCTTGTGCAGACTCGCCAGAACGCCGCGATCCCCCGATTCGATCGGGAAGATTTCGAATTCGGGCTTGCGGATGAAGAAATCGGTCAACGACACGGAATTCAGGCCCTCGCAATGGCAAATCCGGCCTGGGGTTTCGCGTCCGGGCCGCGCAGGTAAAGGGGTTTCGGCCTGTCGGCCCGGGGATCGGCTAGCACACCGAGGCGGGCCACCGCGTCAATGGCGACCGCAGCGCCTGCGCCGCCCTCATCGCCCGCACCGAGAAGGACCGAGGCCGAACCAACGATTGCGCCGCCTGCCGCATGGGCGGCAGCCTTCGCTTCATCCAGCGACAGCACGGCCGCCTCGCCGATCGGCGCACCGTCTGCGGAAAACGCCTGGCAGTAGGCCTCGCCGCGCTTTGCATCCATGGCCACGAAGACGGGAGAGGTCGGGCGGCCCTGCCGATATCCAGCCGCGATCGCCGCCAGAGTCGAGATGCCGACCGAAGGGACGCCGAGCGCAAGCGACAGCCCGCGCGCGGCGGCGACGCCGACGCGGATGCCCGTGAACGAGCCTGGACCGACGGTGACGGCAATGCGATCGACGGCCCCCATCTCGATGCCGGCATTTGCCAGGGCCTGGTCGATGAAGTCCATCAACCGCTCGGCATGGCCGCGGCCGATATCCTCGCCGGCCATGCCGAGCGTGACGTCGCCTGCACTGTCATGGATAGCCGCGAAGCAGCCGCTGCCGGACGTATCGATGGCCAGCAGGATCATCGTGGGCACCCGCATGAGGGGTGCCGGTCTTTACATGACGGCTTCAACTTCCTGAACTTCCGGTACGAAATGGCGCAGCAGGTTCTGCACGCCGTGCTTCAGCGTGGCGGTGGAGGACGGGCAACCCGAGCAGGCGCCCTTCATGTTGAGATAGACGCGGCCGTCGCGGTAGCCCTTGAAGGTGATATCGCCGCCATCCTGGGCGACTGCGGGACGAACGCGGGTCGCCAACAGTTCCTTGATCGTCGCAACGATCGCCTCATCACCCTCGTCGTAGAACTCGCCTTCGTCGCTCTCCTCGCCGCCGAGCGCACCGCCCGCCATGATCGGCTGGCCGGACATGAAGTGTTCCATGATGTTGCCGAGGATCGCCGGCTTGAGGTGCTGCCAGTCGGCATTGTCCTTGGTCACGGTGATGAAATCGTAGCCGAAGAAGACGCCGGTGACGCCGGGAACGGTGAACAGGCGTGCGGCCAAGGGAGAAGCGGCCTGGGCTTCGGTTGCGTCGCGGAATTCCGCCGTGCCCTCTTCCAGCACGATCTTTCCGGGCAGGAACTTCAGGGTTGCCGGGTTCGGCGTCGTTTCCGTCTGAATGAACATTGTCTCGTCTCCGTGCCGTCGGGTTCAAGGCTCCGCGGCCAACTGTTTAGAACTATTCAAAAGAAAATAGGCGTTTCCGGCTTCCGCATCAAGCCGCTGGTGCAGGATAATGAAGGGCCGTTGCACGATACCGTTCAGCTTAGCGCGTCGATCTCCTCGTCGCTGAGGTTTTCCGGGATGACGGTTACGGGAATCGGAAAGGCCGCCCCGCGCCCGCCGATCGACGAGACGAGCGGTCCGGGTCCCTCCTTTGCCGAACCGGCCGCCAGCACCAGGATCGCAATGTCCCGGTCGTCCTCGATCTGCGCATTGATCTGCTCGGACGCGATGCCCTCGCGGATCACGATCTCGGGTTCGATGCCGAGCGTTTCTCGTACGCTCTGCGCCGCCTTGGCGACGACTGCCTCTGCTTCCTCGCGCGCCTCCGCACGCATGATCTCCTCGACGCCGAGCCATTCGCGGAAATCGCCCGCCGGGATGATGTAGAGCAGGACGACGCCGCCATTCGAATTCTTCGCGCGCGCCGCGGCATAATGAGTGGCACGCTGGCATTCGGGCGTTTCGTCGACGATCGCCAGGAACTTGCGGCGATGCCCCTCCAGACGTGACAGTCGTGTCGATACCATTACTCACTCGCTTTCGCCATGTTTCCGCCACAGCTTATACCAAATCCCGGCAATGGGAATTAGTCAGGGCGAATGTCGCAGCGCATCACGTCCGCCTGTGCGGCCTGTCGCGACTGATCGTCCTCCCGCCGGGGGACGATCAAGCATAGTGCCGGCCGACGCGCGCAGGCGCCAACCCGTCCTTACCGAAGGAAGCCGATGATGTCTGCGACCTCGGCCATCGTCTTTTCAGCACGCGCGCGTGCCCGCTCGCCACCCTTGCGCAGGATCGCGTCGATGTGGGCGGTATCGTCCATCAGGCGGCGCATCTCCGTCGTGACCGGCGAGAGCACACTGACGGCCAGATCGATGAGGGCGGGCTTGAAGGCGGAGAACTGCTGGCCGCCGAACTGCGCCAGAACGTTGGCCTTGGAGGTGTCGGCGAGTGCGGCATAAATGCCGACGAGATTGTCGGCTTCCGGCCGGCCTTTCAGCCCCTCGGTCTCGCTCGGCAGAGCATCCGGATCGGTCTTGGCCTTGCGGATCTTCTTCGAGATCGCCTCGGCATCATCCATAAGATTGATGCGGGAGAGATCGGACGGGTCGGACTTCGACATTTTCTTCGTGCCGTCGCGCAGAGACATGACGCGCGGGGCCGGACCCTCGATCATCGGCTCGACCATCGGGAAATAGGCGTGCACCGGCTCCTCGCCGACGACGATATCGACGCCGGTACCGGTGGCGCGGATCTTCTCCTTGAAGTCGAGATTGAACTTCATGGCGATGTCGCGGGCGAGCTCCAGATGCTGCTTCTGGTCGTCGCCGACCGGCACATGAGTGGCGCGGTAGACGAGGATATCCGCCGCCATCAGGCTCGGATAGGCCAGCAGACCAAGCGAGGCGTTCTCGCGGTCCTTGCCGGCCTTGTCCTTGAACTGGGTCATGCGGTTCATCCAGCCGATGCGGGCGACACAATTGAATACCCAGGCGAGTTCCGCATGCTGCGGCACCGCCGACTGATTGAAAACAATGTGCTTTTCAGGATCGATGCCCGAGGCGATGAAGGCGGCGGCGATCGAGCGGATCTGACCGATCAGATCCTCGTGAACGAGTTGCGCGGTGATCGAATGCAGGTCAACGACGCAGTAGATGCAGTCGTTGCTTTCCTGCAGGGCCACGAACTTGCGGATGGCGCCGAGATAGTTTCCGAGATGGAGGTTGCCCGTCGGCTGGACGCCGGAAAAGACGAGCGGCTTGAACGCGGTCATGATGTCCTCGTGAGGCTGGTGGAGGGCCCAAGCAGCGGTCGCTGCAACTGGTTCACGCCGGCGCTTATGCACGTGGGCCACGGCACAATCAAGGGTCGGAATTCCCCACCGGCATGGGCAGCGCCACCGCGATAAGTGGCGACAAGATCCAGCATCGCCCGCATACCTATTAAGCAGTATCTAATATTAGCAATAAAATCCTCACAAAAGCCTATTTTAGGATTTCAGTTCCCTGAGGGGGGTGGTGGCTACCCGATCAGCATTGCTGACCGGTCCGATCAGGGAGAGGTATCATGCGGAAAGCATGCTCCATGCTGCTGGCTGGCCTGTTCGCACTCTCGACGCTCGTGACGATCGATGATGCGCAGGCCGACGACGAAAAGAAGCTGAATTTTAAGAAGGACAAGACGCGGATCACACTGGCCTATGCGACGCAGACGTCGAAGGTACGACACGGCTGCTTTCCGGGCCGGCTGCACGCGGTCCTCGCACACATTGGCGCCCAGACCGGTCGGCGCCCGCTCGTCACCTCGGGGCATCGCTCGGGTGGTCGCCGCGGCTCGTACCACCGAAAATGCATGGCAGCCGACATCAGGGTGCCGGGCATCTCGGTGAGCCGGATCGTCGCTGCGGCGAAGACGGCTCCGGGCATTGGCGGTATCGGCACCTATTGCAATGGCATCGTCCACGTCGACGTGGGGCCGAAGCGGCGGTGGAACTATTGCAGCGGTCGCGGACGGGGCCTTGCACGCCTGCAAAAGGCAAAGTCGAAAGTGGTGGCAATGCGCTGACTGCGGGTCATCCGGCGGGCTGCAGCAGGTCCCACGTATTGCCGAACACATCCTCGAACACGGCGACCTTGCCATAGGCCTCGGTCCTCGGCTGTTCGAGGAAGCGGACGCCGGCGGCGACGAAGGAAGCGAAATCGCTTTCGAAGTCGTCCGTATGCAGGAAGAAGCCGACCCGGCCACCGGCCTGGTTGCCGATAGCCGCGCGCTGGCGTTCGCCGGACGCCCGGGCCAGAAGCAGGCCTGACCTCTCACCGCCACTCGGACGCACGACCACCCAGCGCTTGCCGTCGGGAAGCTGCGTATCCTCGATGAGATCGAAGCGGAGCGCGCCGCAATAGAACGCGACTGCACGGTCGTAGTCGGGCACGACAAGCGTCACCAACGCGATCCTGCGGGTCATTCTCCGCTCTCCGGCGCAGGCTTAGCCTTGCGCTTGACGTTGCGGCGGATCATGCCGAGGTCGGCGCCGCCGATGAGGAAGGCAACGCCGAAATAGATCACCATAGCCAGCGCTACCAATGCGCCGAGCGCTGCGACCTGCTCCAGCAGCGACGCCGTCGGCGCGAGCCGGGCGGCCAAGGCATCGGCGGCGTAGTTGAGGCTGACGGCCATGACGAGCGTTGCGATGAGAAGCCGGGCGATGCGCCAGGCCAGGGCCTTGTCCAGCGGCCAGTGCCCCCGGCGCACCAGTGTCACAAACAGGAAGATCGCCGTCAGCCACCCCGACGTCACCTCCGCGGTCGCGATGCCGCGCTCGTGGAAGAAGGGGAACAGCGAGACGGCGAGGACGCAGTTGACCGCCACCGAGCACATGGTGATGCGCATCGGCGTCTTGGTGTCCTCGCGCGCGAAGAAACCCGGATTGAGCGCCTTGATCATCACGAATCCGGGCAGGCCGAGGCCGTAGATGGCGAGCGTGCCGGCGACGACGGAGGTGGTCTCGGGCGAAAACGCCCCGCGTTCGTAGAGGACGCGCACGATCTCGTCGGAAATCACCCACAGCGCACCGGCAGCCGGCAGCGTCAGGAACAGCACGAATTCCATCGAGCGGTTCTGCAGGTTGGCCGCTTCCTTGTCGTGGCCGGCCTTCAGCGCGCGGGCCAATTCCGGCAGGAGCACGACGCCGACGGCGATGCCGACGACGCCGAGCGGTAACTGGTAGACCCGGTCGGAATATTGCAGGACCGAGATCGCGCCTTCCTTGGTGGAGGCGATCATCTGGCCGATGATCTGGTTGATCTGCGTGATGCCTCCGGTAACGGCAGCCGGCAGCGCCAGCCAGAGCAGGCGCTTCACGTTCGGCGTTATCCGCGGCCAGCGAAAGCCGATGCGCATGCCCGCATGCAGCACCCCGGCATAGAGAACCGCCATCTGCAAGACGCCCGCGGCAAGCACGCCCCAGGAGAGATAGCGGGCCGTTTCCAGCGGCGAGGCGCCGGAATAGAGGGCCAGTCCGAGGGCGCCGATCAGCACCACGTTGAGGAAGATGGGCGCCACTGCGGCGGCGAAATAGTGATGCAGCGAATTGAGCATGCCCGACAGCATCGCCGTCAGCGACATGCACATCAGATAGGGGAACATGATGATGGCAAGCTCGACCGTCACGTCGAACTTTTCCGGATCGCCGACGAAGCCCGGTGCGATGATCCAGGAGACGAGCAGCGGCATCGCCAGTTCCATGGCGATGGTGATGATCATCAGGACGGTGAAGAGGACACCGAAGACTTCTTCGGAAAAACGCTTGGCGCCATCGGTGCCGCCCGCCTCAATCTCCTTGGCGAACAACGGCACGAAGGCCGCGTTGAAGGCGCCTTCGGCAAAGAGCCTGCGAAAAAGATTGGGAAAGCGGAATGCCGCGTAGAAGGCGTCAGCCATCGGGCCTGTGCCGAGGGCGGCGGCCATCAGCGTCTCGCGCGCGAAACCCAGCACGCGGCTGCCAAGCGTTGCGCCGCCGACAGTGGCGAATTTCCTGACGAGGCTCATTCCCTGGTCCCTGATTGCGCGCCCAAGGGCGCGACCATGCCCGGCGGCATCCGATCGCGCGCCTCGTCCGCCTCTTCGGCCATGACGGCCTTCAGCCGCGCAACGATATTGCCCTGCCGGTTCTCATTGGTGATTTTGTGGCCGAGCAGGTCGTTGACGTAGAAGGTATCGATCACCTTCTCGCCGAAGGTTGTGATGTGGGCGGAGGCGATGTCCAGCGAAAGATCGGACAGCACCGCCGTTACCTCGGAAAGCAGGCCCGGGCGGTCGAGGCACTCGATCTCGATAACGGTGAACTTGTTCGACAAGGCGTTGGAGATCGTGACCGCGGGCGGCACGGTAAAGGTCTTCGAGCGCTTGCGGCCGCGCGTGCGGTTTGCAATGACCTCCGGCAGGCGCTTGCGACCCGACAGCACGTCCTCGATCATCTTGCCGATGTTGGCGGCGCGGCGCGTTTCGTCGGCGTCGTTGGGAAATTCGCGGTTGACGAGGATCGTGTCCAGTGCGCGCCCGTCGGACGTCGTAAAGATCTGCGCATCGACGATGTTGGCGCCCGCAGCGGCACAGGCGCCGGCGATCACCGTCAGAAGCCGCGGATGGTCCGGCGACAGCACCGTGATCTCGGTGATGGCGTGGAAGGAGTCCGTGCGCACCATCGTCGCCAGAGCCTGCCCCGCCTTGTCGGCATCGCGGATGAAGCCCGCATGCCGCACCTGGTCTTCCAGCGAGACGGTGAGCAGATAGGGGTCGTAGTGCAGGCGGCTATAGGCCTTGCGGTCCTTCTGGCTCCAGTCGGAGAGGGCTTCGTAGAGCTTTTCACGACCAGCCTTGGCGCGTTCCTTGCGCGACACTTCCGAAAAGCCGCCGGACAGCAGAAGCTCGGTCTCGTAGTAGAGCGTACGCAGCAACTGACCTTTCCAGCCGTTCCACACGCCGGGGCCGACTGCGCGGATATCGCACACCGTCAGCACGAGCAGCATCTTCAGCCGCTCCATCGACCGCACTTTTTCGGCGAAGTCGACGATCGTCTTGCGGTCGTTCAGGTCGCGCGTCTGCGCCACCAGCGACATGGCCAGATGCTCCTCGATCAGCCAGACGACCAGTTCGGTCTGCTTCGGCGTCAGTCCGAAGCGCTGGCACAGCTTGCGCGCGACGCGGGCGCCGGCAATGGAATGATCCTCGGGCCGGCCTTTGGCGACGTCGTGCAGCAGCACCGCCACGTAAAGCGGCACGCGGTCCTCGATCCCCGGCATGATCTGGCCGGCCAGCGGATGCAGGTCCGTCTCTCGGCCCTGGTCGATCGCCGCCAGCACGCCGACGGAACGGATGAGGTGCTCGTCGACCGTATAGTGATGATACATGTTGAACTGCATCATCGCGACGATCTTGCCGAAATCGGGGATGAAGCGCCCCAGCACGCCCGCCTCGTTCATCCGCCTGAGGATCAGCGCCGGATCGCGCGGCGACGTGAGGATGGACAGGAAAAGCCGGTTCGCCTCGTCGTTTTCCCGCAGCGCATTGTTGATCAGCCGCAGCGAGCGCGTAACGAGCTTCAGGGCGTCGGGATGAAACTCCAGTTCGTTGATGTCGGCGATATGGAAGAGCCGGATCAGGTTGACCGGGTCGCGCTTGAACACATCGGCATTGGCGATCGTGATCCGCCCGCGATCCTCGACGAAATCCAGTGTGCCGGCGATCTTGCGACTGCGCCGGGTGAAGCGGCTGATTGCGGCGGTGAAGCCCGGCGCCTCTTTGGCCTGCTGGTCCTCCAGCGCGGCGCAGAAGATGCGCGTCAGGTCGCCCACATCCTTCGCCACGAGGAAATAATGCTTCATGAAGCGCTCGACGGCCGAAAGGCCGGGATGCGGCTGGTAACCCAGGCAGGCCGCGATCTCGGACTGGACGTCGAAGGAGAGGCGTTCTTCCGCCTTGCCGGTCAGGAAATGCAGGTGGCAGCGCACAGCCCAGAGGAAATCGTCCGCCTTCTGGAACACCTTGTATTCGTGGCGGGACAGGACGCCGAGCTTGATCAGGTCCTCAGGGTCGCGGATCCGATAATAGTACTTGGCGATCCAGAACAGGGTATGCAGGTCGCGAAGGCCGCCCTTGCCTTCCTTGACATTCGGCTCGACCAGGTAGCGCGTGTCGCCGGCCTTGCGATGGCGTTCGTCGCGCTCGGCAAGCTTGGCGGCAATGAATTCCGGGCCGGTTCCGCGCATGATCTCACGCTCGAAGCGCACGGCTAGCTCGTCGAAGAGGAGGTGCGAACCGCAAAGGTAGCGCGCTTCGAGGATCGCGGTGCGGATCGTCATGTCGCCCTTGGAGAGCGTGATGCATTCCTCGATGTTGCGGGTCGCATGGCCGACCTTGAAGCCCATGTCCCACAACACGTAAAGCATGAATTCGATCGCCGGCTCGCTCCATGGCTGCGGCTTTGTCGGCAACAGGAAGAGAAGGTCGATATCCGACCCCGGCGCCAGCGTGCCGCGACCGTAGCCGCCGACGGCGGTCACAGTGATGCGGGCGGCCTCCGGCGCCATTGCGGCGCTGAAGACGTGGTTCAGCGCGAAATCGTGCAGAACAGTGATGATCTGGTCCTGCAGCCAGGAAAGCCGGGCGGCGCAGGCAAGGCCACTGCCGTCGTTAAACAGAAGCTCGCGGGCCTGCTCCCGCCCCTGCTGATAGGCGCTCTTGAGTTCGGCTAGAAGGGCCGCACGCATGCGGTCGCGATATTCGGCATGCGCGCTGGCGATGAATTCGCACCGTGCCCGGAGTGTTGCGACGTCAAGCAGGCCGGAATGGGCCGGAACCGTTACTTTGCTGTCCATAAAATTGCGACCGCCTGCTGCCCTTCTGTCCTTCGTCACCCGCCGGTGCTGAAGCGCTATAGCCCTTTTTGGCCGCAAGCGACAGTCATAGTCTCAGGGACAAAACCGTGGGAGCATGTGAGCAGATACCAACATGCATGGCCGGAACGCGCGCTCTTCCGGATGGCGCCGATTACGGCCGTCACCAGTAGATCCGGTGGAGCAATAACGCGACTATGGCCACTACGATTGCAAAGATACAGCGCTCCAACCACCGCATGAGTTTCGATTTGGAAGGGTTGCCCGATATCCAGTTACCCAGCACATCACCGAGGAATTGCAGCAAATCACCCACTGAAATTTTGCTCCGAGTCGTCATCGCATTACCGCGATGATTGCACCAGGTTGTTTACTTCAGCTTGATGACTTGACCGTCATGGCCCGCAAATCGCCGTTGGCGGCACCCGTTGCGGGATACCGCGAAAACGCTAACGGGCGCCGGCTTCCTTCTTCAGCGCGTAGAGCGCCTCCAGCGCCTCGCGCGGGGACATGTCGTCGGGGCTCAGGCCCGTGAGCATTTCCTCCACCTTCGAGGTGCCGGCCGCCTTCGCCGTCTCCTCGCGCCGCACGGCCATCTGGAACAGCGGCAGGTCGTCTATCAGCTGGCTTGCCGGGTTCTTGCGGTCGGCGTCCTCGAGCTTGGCCAGCACGTCCTTGGCACGCGCCACCACCGAAGCCGGAAGGCCGGCGAGCCGCGCTACCTGGATGCCGTAGGAGCGATCGGCCGCGCCCGGCCCGACCTCATGCAGGAAGATCACCTCGCCGTCCCACTCCTTGACCCGCATGGTGGCATTGGACAGGCGGTCGAGTTTTTCCGACAGTACCGTCAGTTCGTGGAAATGGGTGGCGAAGAGACCGCGGCAGCGGTTGGCCTCATGCAGATGCTCGACCGCGGCCCAGGCGATCGACAGACCGTCGAAGGTGGCGGTGCCCCGGCCGATCTCATCGAGGATGACGAGAGAATGCTCGGTCGCCTGGTTGAGGATAGCAGCCGTCTCCACCATTTCGACCATGAAGGTCGACCGGCCGCGGGCAAGATCGTCCGAGGCGCCCACGCGTGAGAAAAGCCGATCGACAATGCCGATATGCGCGCTTTCGGCGGGAACGTAGCTGCCCATCTGGGCGAGGATGGCGATCAATGCATTCTGGCGCAGGAAGGTCGATTTACCGCCCATGTTGGGGCCGGTCAGCAGCCAGATCGCGCCATCGCCCTTGCCGGCAATGGGGGAAAGGTCGCAGGAATTGGCGACGAATGCATTGCCGGCCTGCTTGCGCAACGCCTGCTCGACGACCGGATGCCGCCCGCCGACGATGGCGAACATCTTAGAACGGTCGACCACCGGCCGGCAATAGCCCTGTTCCTCGGCCAGCACCGCAAGCCCTTGCGAGACGTCTATGACCGACAGGGCCCGCGCCGCCGCCTTGATCGAATCCGCCTGCGCGACAACCTCCTGTGTCAGGGCGTCGAATGCCGCAAGCTCGATCGACAGCGCCCGGTCGGCCGCGTTGGCAATCTTCGTCTCCAGCTCGGAAAGCACGGTCGTGGTAAAGCGCATGGCGCCCGCCATCGTCTGCCGGTGAATGAAGCGCGCCTTCGCCTCGTCCGTCTCCGTCAGTGCTGCGGCATTGCCGGCCGAAACCTCGATGAAGTAGCCAAGCACGTTGTTGTGCTTGATCTTCAGCGACTTGACGCCGGTCTCCTCCGCATATTGCAGTTGCAGGCCGGCGATCACCCGGCGCGACTGGTCGCGAAGGCTGCGCATCTCGTCGAGTTCGGCATCGGCGCCCTCGCGGATGAAGCCGCCGTCGCGCTTCAAGAGCGGCAACTCGTCGGCAAGCATCCCGCTCAGCCGTTCCGACAGCACGGCCGGAAGTGCCGTGATATCCCGCCAGGCGCCCGCAAGCTCTTGGGAAAGATCCTCGCCCGCCATCAGGCCGCCGACCGCCGAAGCCGCCCGCATGCCCTGCAGCAGCGCGCCGAGATCGCGCGGGCCGCCGCGGCCGAGCGCCAACCGGGACAGGGCGCGGGGCATGTCCGGCAGAAGCTTCAATGCGTCGCGCAGGTCGGACGTAAAGGAGGGACGTTCGGCCAGTGCGGCAATCGAATCCAGCCGCGCGTTCACCGGGTCAGGATCGGTCAGCGGCGACATCAGCCGTTCGGCGAGCAGCCGCGCGCCGCCGCTGGTCACGGTCCGGTCGATCGCTTTGAGCAGCGTGCCGCTGCGTTCGCCGGAAAGCGTGCGCACCAGCTCGAGATTGGCGCGGGTGGCGGGATCGATGAAAAGCGTGGACGCGGAGCTTTCACGCTCCGGTGGCCCGAGCGGCGGGCGCTCGGCGATCTGCGTCTTTTCGACATAGGCGACGGCAGCGGATGCGGCCGAAAGCTCGGCGCGCGAAAAGGTGCCGAAACCATCGAGCGTACCGACGTCGAAATAGCGTGAAATCCGCCCCTCCGCGGTCGCACTGTCGAACAGAACCGCCGGCTGCGGCACCACCACGCGCCCGAGCACGTCGACCACCGGCCGGAACTCGGGATCATGGAACAGCGTGTCGGGAACGATCAGTTCGCGCGGCTCGATGCGCAGGATGTCGGCCAGAAGCCGTTGCTGGGTCGTCTCGGCCAGGCGAAAGACGCCGGTGGATATGTCGATCCAGGCGAGCGCCAGCGCCGGCTCGGCGCCGCCGCGGATGCGCGACAGCGTCATGAGATAGTTGGCGTCGGACGGTGACAGCAGCTTTTCTTCCGTCAGCGTGCCCGGGGTGACGAGGCGGACGACGTCGCGGCGGACGACCGACTTCGAGCCGCGCTTCTTGGCCTCTGCGGGATCCTCCACCTGCTCGCAGACGGCAACGCGGAAGCCGAGCGCGATCAGCTTCTGCAGATAGTCGTCTGCAGCATGGATCGGCACGCCGCACATCGGGATCTCCTGCCCCATGTGCTGGCCGCGCTTGGTCAGCGTGATGCCGAGCGCGCGCGAGGCATCGGCCGCGTCCTGGAAAAACAGCTCGTAGAAATCGCCCATCCGGTAAAACAGCAGGCTGTCCGGATTATTGGCCTTGATTTCGATATACTGCTCCATCATCGGCGTCGCCGATGCGCGGCTTGCCCCGCTGGCAAGTTCGGCCGTCGTCAATATGTCGCTTTTGTGCAGGATTTGGTCGTCCACGGAAAGATAGTTCATCCCAAAAAAACAGGTGTCACCCTAGCCGCGCCTCGCTATAGAAGACAACACCTTGGGACCGTCTGGAACGCGATGCCCACAGGAGCTTGGCCAGAATGGAGGGGGAGACAGATGGCGGAAACCGGCAAGACAAAACGGGCTGTTGCAAGCGTGACCGATCAGGAGGCGCTGGATTTCCATGCACGCGGCCGGCCGGGAAAGCTGGAAATCACGCCGACGAAGCCGATGGCGACGCAGCGCGACCTTTCGCTGGCCTATTCGCCGGGCGTGGCCGCTCCGGTCAAGGCGATCGCCGAGGACCCCTCGCGCGCCTATGACTATACCGCGCGCGGCAACATGGTCGCCGTCATCTCCAACGGCACCGCCATCCTCGGTCTCGGCAATCTGGGCGCGCTCGCCTCCAAGCCGGTGATGGAAGGCAAGTCCGTCCTGTTCAAGCGCTTCGCCGACGTCGACAGCATCGATCTCGAGGTCGATACCGAGAACGTCGACGAGTTCATCAACTGCGTGCGCTATCTCGGTCCCTCCTTCGGCGGCATCAACCTCGAAGACATCAAGGCGCCCGACTGTTTCATCATCGAGCAGCGCCTGCGCGAACTGATGGACATTCCGGTCTTCCATGACGACCAGCACGGCACCGCCATCATTGCCGCAGCCGGGCTGATCAACGCACTGACGCTGACCGGACGTGACTTCAAGACCACGAAGCTTGTCTGCAACGGCGCGGGCGCCGCTGCGATCGCCTGTATCGAGCTGATCAAGGCGATGGGCTTCAACCCGGAGAACGTCATCCTCTGCGACACCAAAGGCGTCATCTACCAGGGTCGCGAAGAGGGCATGAACCAGTGGAAGTCGGCACACGCCGTCAAGACCGACCGGCGCTCGCTGAAGGAAGCCCTCGACGGTGCCGACGTGTTCTTCGGCCTTTCGGCGAAAGGCGCGCTGACGAGCGAGATGGTGCAATCGATGGCGCCGCAGCCGATCATCTTCGCTATGGCCAACCCGGACCCGGAAATCACCCCGGAGGAAGTGGCCCGCATTCGCGACGACGCGATCGTGGCGACCGGACGTTCGGACTATCCCAATCAGGTCAACAACGTTCTCGGCTTCCCCTACATCTTCCGCGGCGCGCTGGACGTGCGCGCGACCACCATCAACGACGCCATGAAGATCGCGGCCGCAGAAGCGCTCGCCAACCTCGCAAAGGAAGACGTGCCGGATGACGTCGCCGCCGCCTACCAGGGCAACCGGCCGCGCTTCGGCTCGCAATACATCATTCCCGTCCCCTTCGACCCGCGTCTCATTTCGGCCATCCCCGTTGCCGTCGCACAGGCTGCGATGGAGACGGGCGTTGCCCGCCGGCCGCTGCTCGACCTCGATGCCTATGCGCGCGAGCTGAAGGCGCGGCGCGATCCGATCGCCTCCACGCTGCAGAACATCTACGCCCGCGTGCGCCGGCATCCCAAGCGCGTCGTCTTCGCCGAGGGCGAGGAGGAGCAGATGATGCGCGCCGCCGTCTCCTATGCCAACCAGCAGCTCGGCACCGCCATCCTGGTCGGCCGCGAAGACCGCATGCGCGACACCGCGGCGCGTGCCGGCATCGATCTCGACCGCCCCGGCATCGAGCTTCTGAACGCGCGCATCTCCAAGCGCAACGACGCCTATACGGACTACCTGTATGCCCGCATCCAGCGGAAAGGCTACCTCTTCCGCGACGCCCAGCGCCTGATCAACAACGACCGCAACCACTTCGCGGCCTGCATGGTAGCGCTCGGCGATGCGGATGCGATGGTGACCGGACTGACGCGCAACTATTCGACTGCGCTGGAAGACGTTCGCCGCTGCATCGACCCCAAGCCCGGCCATCGCATTATCGGCGCCTCGCTGGCACTCTGCCGCGGCCGAACCGTGCTCGTGGCCGACACCGCTGTGCACGACATGCCGTCCGCCGAGGAACTGGCAGACATCGCCGAGGAAGCAGCAGGGCTCGCCCGCAGGCTCGGCTACGAGCCGCGCGTGGCGATGCTGGCCTATTCGACGTTCGGCAACCCGTCGGGCGAACGCTCCGAGCGCGTGCGCGAAGCCGTCAAGATCCTCGACAAGCGGCGCGTCGATTTCGAGTATGATGGCGAAATGGCCGCCGACGTGGCGCTGAACCCGAAGATCATGGAACAGTATCCGTTCTGCCGTCTCTCCGGTCCGGGCAACGTGCTTGTCATGCCGGCCTTCCACTCCGCCGCGATCTCGACGAAGATGCTGCAGGAGCTTGGCGGCTCGACGGTGATCGGCCCGCTGCTTGTTGGCCTCGACAAGTCGGTCCAGATCGTCTCGATGGGCGCAAAGGACAGCGACATCGTCAACATGGCGGCGCTGGCGGCCTACAACGCCGGGGTCTGAGAACGACCTCTTTGAGCATTTCCGGCATCACGAAGCGCCGGAAATGCTCTATCTCCGCTGCTTTTCCGCAATTCGACGCAAAGCTGTGTGCGGACCGGCTGGATGGCGGAAGCGTTCAGTTGCGCAGTGGAAAATTCATCCCGGTGCGTCATGCGCCTCAGCTGGCGAACCGTCCCGCATCCGCGCCATAATAGTTGATGTAGCGGCCGGAAATATTGCCGATGGGCAGGACGATCAGCACGTCAGTGGTGCGGAAGGCATGGTCGACGACGGCGCCGTCGCCGATCATCGCGCCGAGCCGCAGATACCCCTTGATCAGCGGCGGCATGGCGAACAGCGCCTTGCGGGCATTGACCGCCTCGCTCGGCATCAGGTCCATGGTGCGATACTGATCTTCGTGCGCGCTGACGGTCCACTCCCCGCGCACCAAGGCATTCTGGTGCAGGAAGGAAAGGGCAAGGGCATGTTCTTCGGGAACGACGCCTGAGAACGAACCGCAGCCGAACATGGCGCCGATGCCGTGCTTGAGCGCATAGGCCCAGGCGCCCTGCCAGAGCAACTCCACCGTCCGCTTGGTGCGATACTGGGGAAGCACGCAGGAACGGCCAAGTTCCATGAACTGCTTGTCGGCGTGGCGGGCGATCAGCGCGTCGACATCGAATTCCGACTGCGAATAGAAGCCGCCCGAGCCCTTCGCCACGTCCTGGCGCAGCAGGCGGTAGGTTCCAACGATCTGCTCTTCCGTGTCGCCTTCGATCGCCGTGTCGAGCACGAGAAGATGGTCGCAGACCATGTCCCATGCGTCTATGTCGCGCCGCCGGCGCATGGCGTCCGGAGCGATCTGCGCATTCATTTCTTCCACAAAGACGCGATAGCGCACGGCCTGTGCCGCGTCGATCTCGCTGTTGGTCACCGCCAGCCTCGTCTCGAGGCTGCCGATCCGGCCCAGCACTTCGGTGGGCCTGCGGACAGGAAGGCGGCACGTCGACAGCACGGTTTCGGTCACCACATTTGGTTCAGCGATCTCCACGGTCATCGTCCAAATCCCATCCATCTCAGGTGCGTGTCTTTAAACACGAATCTGCGACAGGAGAGTGACACCGGGGCGTTGCGCACCTTAGGGACAGGCCGCATCGCGGGCAAGAAAAACCAAGCCGCAACCGGACGGCAGCGCTACCTCTGCCGCGCTGCGGCGAGACGCGAGACCTCGGCCAGAAGGGCGGGCGGCTCGGCAGGCTTTGCCAGCACGGCTGCGGCACCGCAGGCCAGCAGTTCCTGATGCACGCCCTGACGGCGATCGGCCGTCAGCACGATCACCGGGGGCCAGCCTGCTCCGGCGGCGAGACGGCGCACGACCTCGCGCCCCTCGCCCCCCGGCATCCCCAGATCGGTGATGATGACGTCTACGCCCTGCGCGCCTCCCGCTGTCGCCTCGAGCAGCGCAGGAAAGTCCTCGACCACCTGAACCTCGAAACCGGCCTTCGACAGCATGGACCGCACCAGCATGGCGTTGATCGGATCGTCTTCGGCAAGCAGCACCCGTGCCGCCGGCACAGGCATCTCCTCCTCCTGGGGCGGCTCCTTGAGGATCGGGCGATTGTCGTTGATGGCGTCGCGGACCTCGATCCCCTTCATGCGCCCGCGCAGCACCTCGACCAGCGAGCGTTCCCGCAAAGGGCGGATCAGCCAGGCGTCATAGCCTTCGCAGTTGCCGATCGCCCGGCCGGTCCGCTCTTCCGGATTGACCAGATAGACGCGCCGGATATGGGTATCCGCAAAGGGAGAAAGATGGGCTAGCTCGCGCCGGAACTCGCCCGAAAGCCGGTTGTCGACGATGATGTCCGTCAGCGGGAAGGCGATCGTGCTCTGGGTGAATTCGAGCGCATCCTTGAGGACCGACATGTGACGGCAGGCGCCGCCCAGCGTCTCGATGGTGCGCTTCAGCGCTTTCGAGGCCGGCCCTTCCGGCGCATAGAGGAAGACGGTCGAGCCGCGCAGCGGCCCCGCCCGGCGGTTCGTCGGCGCCAGCGTAAGCGCCGCCGGCATGCGGATGGTGAAGGTCGAGCCGCGCCCGACTTCGCTCGACAGCGTCAGCGCCCCACCCGCCTCGCGCAGGATCCGCGCGGAAATCGCAAGCCCCAGCCCGGTGCCGCCGCGGCGCTGCGCCGCGCCGCCGGCCTGCTCGAATGCCTCGAATACGCGCGCCTGCTCGTCCGCGGTCATGCCCGGCCCGCTGTCTGCAACCCTGATCACGATCTGTTCGCCCTCGATCCCGGTCTCCAGATAGACGCCGCCGGCGGAGGTGAACTTAACGGCATTGCCGATCACGTTGTAGAGAACCTGCCGCAGGCGCGGGCCGTCGAACAGCATCACCGACGGGACCTCGACCGAAACGAACGAGCCGATTTCGATGCCCTTTTCATGGGCGCGCGGGGAGAGCATTTCCACTACGCTCTCCAAAAGCGGCCGCACCGGTTCCTCGCAGGGCCGCAGCTGGAAGCGCCCGGCCTCGATGCTGGAGAAGTCGAGAAGATCGTCGACAAGCTGCACCAGGGCATGGCCGGACTGGCGCATGCCGGAAAGATAGTTCTTCTGTTCGGCCGTCAGCCGCGTCTGGCCGATCAGATGCGACATGCCGAGAATTCCCGAAAGGGGCGTGCGGATCTCGTGGCTGACGGTGGCCAGCAGGCGCGACTTCGTCTCGTTGGCCATTTCGGCACGGCGGCGGGCGATCTCGCGTTCGTTCTCCGCCCTGCGCTCTTCGGTCACGTCGCGGGCGATGCTGTGGATCACGAGATCGCCCGTCGCCGGATCGCGAATGGTTATGTCGTGCCAGGCATAGATGCGCGTTCCGCCGGGCGTCGTGATTTCTACATCGTAGTGATAAGGCAGCGTCTGCGAACGGAAATCGAGACCAAGCTCACTGCACGACAGTCCGGTCGGATCGACGATGCCGACCAGATCGCTGAGAACCGCGTTGGCGCGAAGGATCCGCCCGTCGAGCGAACGCACCATGACGATGTCGCGCAGGATGTCGTGGATCGCAGCCGTGACGGCGGCCGTCTCCTTCTCCTCCCAGCTGCGATCGTGATGGCGCTCGACATGGTTCGAAACACGGTGCTCGGCCTGAAACCTTCCCCGCCACAAGAGGATCGCGGCTGCGAAACCGGCGGCTGCCAGGCCGCTCGCAGCCACGTAGAACTCCTGTAGGACGCCGGAGACAAGGACAAGGCAGGCCGAGATCAACGTCAGGCCCGCCACAAGTCCGGACGCGAAATGCTGGTCGAAGGGTACGGGTGTCTCTGCCGCTGCCGCGGACGGACGCGGGCTGTCCACTGCAGCGCCGCTGTGCCGGCGCGCATCCCCTTCGTGCCTCGGCTCCTCAGCGAATTCCGCCCGGAGCCGGTCCTGTAGCTTGGCTGGTTCGCTCATGCGTGCGCAATAGCACGCCAAGCGTTCAGATCCGCTTCAGCAAACCGGTCGCATTTTATCGATCGGCCGCGCTCTTGCGCTGGCGCGTCAGGATCAGCTCGTCCAAAAGGATGCAGCCTGCTCCCAGCGTGATGAACGTGTCAGCAAGGTTGAACACCGCAAACGACCACGTCGCGGTGTAGAACAGGATGTAGTCGATGACATAGCCGAACAGCAGGCGATCGATGAGATTACCGATGGCTCCTGCGATGATCAGCGCGTAGCCGGCATGGGCCAGGCCGCGTTCCTTCGGCGTCTGCCGCCAGAGCCAGCTGACGAAGGCGACGACGACGAGCCGCAGGCCGACGATGAACCAGTCCTCCATGCCCGACAGCATCGAGAAGGCGACGCCGAAATTGTAGGTGCGGTAGAGCGCCAGCATCGGAACGACGTGGACCGCCTGCTCGAGGGGCAACCACGCCTCGACCATGAGCTTGACCACCTGGTCGAGCACGATCGCAAGCACGATGAAGACGACCACCGGGACGGGCCTCGAAAACAGCGGGACGCGATCGGTCATTCGGATGCTTCCAGAGACAGGAGGTGGCGCCGCGCCTCGAACAGCATGATGCCGGTGGCGATCGCCAGATTGAGGGAATCGGCACGGCCTGCCTGGGGAATGCGGGCGAGCGCATCCGCCTCCCGCGCCAGCTCGTCGGGAATGCCCGCCTGCTCGTTGCCCATCAGCAGAACCACCGGCTTTCTGGCATAGTCGATGGTCCGATAGTCGACCGCGCCGGCGAGATGGGTGGCCACGACCTGCACGCCGGCCTCCTTCTTCCAGCGCAGGAAATCTGCAAGCGAAGTCTTCGTCACGGGCACGGCAAAGACCGATCCCATCGTCGCGCGCACGGTTTCCATCGAGAACGGGTCGGTAGTGTCGCCGACGAGGATGACGCCGGAGGCCCCGGCCGCATCCGCGGTCCTGATGATCGTGCCGAGATTGCCCGGATCGCGCACACGGTCCAGCGCTACATAGGTCTCGCCCTTGCCGGGGCGCAGTTCCTTCAGCGGCCGATAGCGCTGCTCGAACACGCCGATCACCATCTGCGGATTGTCGCGCCGGGTGATCGCCGACATGACCTTTTCGCTGACCTCAAGAACGAGGCCGCCCTTGGCAAAGGTGCGGGCGGCGACCTGCTCCACCTGGGGCTTGCCCTTGGCTGCCTTGGCGTAGACGAGCGTGCGGATCGTCCAGCCGAGCTCGAGCGCGTCGATGACGAGCTTCAGCCCTTCGGCGATGAAGGTCTTCGTCTCGTCGCGCGTCTTCTTCTGCGCAAGCGCCTTGATATCCTTGACGATCGGGTTGGCAAGGCTGGTCACTTCCTTGACCTGGCCGACGCGATGGGGCCCCTTGTCGCGGCCCTTTCCATCATCGTGTTCGCGGTGGTCACTCATGCGGACGTCCATCGGCTGAAAAGGGAGGTGGAAAGGGCACGGCCGGGCACGCTTCCGTCGAGACCGCCTTCGCGGATAACGAGCTCGCCGGACTCGACCAGCCCGCCGCGGCCGCGCATCGTCTCGCGCACCAGCTCGTGGATCGAGTAGAAGCTCGCCCTGATCGAATAGGCCGTCAGCACAAGGGCAGACTCTTTCGGCGCCAGGATCTCGCGGCAGATGTCCAGCATCAGCGGGAGCCCCTCGAAGAGCTGCCAGACCTCGCCGTTCGGCCCGCGGCCGAACTTCGGCGGATCCGCCAGGATGATGTCATAGCGGCTACCGCGGCGCTCCTCGCGCAGGATGAACTTCATCGCATCCTCGCAGATCCAGCGGATCGGCAGCTTCTCCGCGCGGCCGAGCGCCTGGTTCTCGCGTGCCCAGCCGATCGCCTTCTTGGAGGCGTCCACGTGGGTGACCTCGGCGCCGGCGCGCGCGGCGACAAGCGATGCGACGCCGGTATAGCCGAACAGGTTCAGCACCTTCAGCGGCCGTCCGGCCGCTTCGATCCGCGCCTTCATCCAGCTCCAGTGCGCAAGCTGCTCGGGGAAGACGCCGACATGGCGGAAGGCAGTAAAGCGGCCGTGAAAATCCGTATCCAGCAGCCGCATCGGCCAGGTCTCGCCGAGTGCCGCACCCGGAAAGCGCCAACGCCCCATGCCGTCCTCGTCGGTATCACCGGTAAAGACGGCATCGGCATTGTCCCAGACATGCGCCGGCAGGCTGCGTGGCCATAGCGCCTGCGCCTCCGGCCGCACGATGCGGTAGGGGCCGTATTGTTCAAGCTTTTCGCCAGCACCGCTGTCGATCAGGCGATAGTCGTTCGTGCCGGCCGTTTCGAGGATGACCGGAACGCGCTCGACCGGCTTTTCGCCGGTGTGCGCGGCGATCTTGCGCAGCGGTTCGACCGGCTGCTGCTCCACCCTTGCCGGTCGCGCCTGCACCTCGCGGGATATGGCGGCCTTTGAGCTCGGACTTGAGGACCGGGAAACGCCTGCACTCGTTGCGCCAGCCCTAGGCTCGGAACGATTCTGGCCTTTGAGAGACTGGCCGTCGCGAGTCTGGCCTTCTCGGGACTGGCCGTTGCGCGGCGGCGCAGCCCGCGAACGTTCGCCAGCCCGTGCCGGGCCTGTCGCGGCGGGTCCCTTCTTCTGCCGGCGGTTCTTGTCCTTCACGTCGCGGTCCGGTTTCTTGATCTCAAGGAAGCGGACGCAGATCCGCATGAAAGCGAGACCAAATAGCACCCCTGCCCTACTTGGCAAAGCGCTTTCCGATCTGCGATAAATCCTTTGCGCGGTTCAGGAGGAGGAACATCATGGACATGACAGGTGAGGAACGCATTGCCGCACCGCGGGAGGCCGTATGGGCCGCGCTGAACGACCCGGAGACCTTGAAGGCCTGCATTCCGGGCTGCCAGTCACTGACGATGAAGTCGCCGACCGAACTCGAAGCCACGGTGAAGATCAAGGTCGGCCCCGTCTCCGCCACCTTCAACGGCGAAGTGACGCTGTCGAACCTCAACCCGCCGGAGAGCTACACGATCGCGGGCGAAGGCAAGGGCGGAATCGCGGGTTTTGCCAAGGGCGGCGCGGACGTCAAGCTGACCGACGAGGGAAGTGAAACGCTGCTGTCCTACACCGTGCGGGCGGAGATCGGCGGCAAGCTGGCCCAGCTCGGCGCACGCCTGATTGATTCCACTTCGAAGAAACTTGCCTCACAGTTCTTCGCCGATCTCGGCGAACGGCTCAACGGCGGGCCGAACGCCTGAGGTCCAGGCAAGCGGATTTCCGCCGCTGCGGCTGAACAGAGTTTTGGGCTGATCGTACGCACCGAAGCTAAAAAATCCAGCGAGCGGCCGTCACTTCGGCGCAGACAGCAGCGATTGAGCAGCGAGCGTTTCGGCGCGCGTCTTCTGCTTGTCGGCTTCCGTCTGCCATTTGACGGCTTCGGTCGCCTCGACGCGGGCGCGCTTGCGGTACTTGTGCTGGCTGACCCAGGTGGCGACGGCGCCGATGATCATGCCGAGGAGCAGCGCCAGGAACAGGAAAACGAAGAACGGCGCCGTCATCGACAGCAGCGAGTCCTCGGGCCGGAACGGGTTCAACGCCATGCGCACCGGCTGGCGGTTTGCGACCGACAGCACGATCAGGACGATGCCGATCGGCACGAGCACGACGAGATTGACGATTTTTTTCAGCATGGCCGCCTCACGCGATGGATTGGCTCTGGCGCAATTCCAGGAGAGCGCGCGGGATCTTGCGTCTGGAACTGCAAAAATAGCAGGGACGGCACGGCCGCCGAATCAGATCGGCGGCGGTGCTGCCGGTCGGCGACCGTACGTCAGTCGGCGTCGCCGTCATCGAGGTGGTCGGGGTTCAGCCGCTCGCGCAGCTCCTTGCCGGTCTTGAAAAAGGGAACCCACTTTTCCTCGACGAAGACACTGTCGCCCGTGCGCGGATTGCGCCCGGAACGCGAGGGCCGGTTCTTGACGGAAAATGCGCCGAAGCCGCGCAGTTCCACCCGGTTTCCGGCTGCAAGGGCGTCGGAGATCTCGTCCAGCACGGCATTGACGATATTCTCGACGTCACGATGATAAAGATGCGGATTACGAGCGGCGACGATCTGTACCAATTCAGACTTGATCACTGTTGCCCCCTCAAAACTCTTGTCTTTTCAATCACGTCCAACCTGCCAAACCGAAACAAGACCGTCAAGGAACAACTTTTCGCCCCCTAGCTTCTTGAGAACGTCCGCACTGCCAGTGCCGAGGTCGAAGATGCCCTTCAACAGGTCTGCCGAATCGATGCCGATGCCAAACAGGCTGGTGCGGCGCGGGGGCTCATAGTCGACGACCGGCAGGGTGCGGGCCACATCGCGCGTCTCCAGATAGTCGCGGATCTCCGCGTCACCGCCCAGAGCATCGACCAGCTTGACCTGCAGCGCCTGGCGACCGGTGTAGATGCTGCCGTCGGCAAGCTTGAGCACGTCTTCGCGCGGCAGCTTGCGGCGGTCGGCGACCAGATCGACGAACCAGGCAAAACTGTCGTCCACCATGCGCCGGATCATCGCCTTGGCGTCCTCGCTGGGGGGATGGAAGGGCGACGGTTCGGCCTTGAGCGGTGCCGACTTGATCTCGTCGAGCGACACGCCGACCTTGTCCATCAGATCCTTTACCTGCGGATACTGGAAGATAACGCCGATCGAGCCGGTGATCGAGCTCTCGCCGGCGACGATCCGGTCACCCGCGGCTGCGACCATGTAGCCGGCGGAGGCGGCAAGCGTGCGTACGTCGGACACGACCGGCTTCTTCTCGGCAACCCGGCGTAGCGCCTTGAAGATCGTCTCACCGCCATAGGTGGTGCCGCCCGGCGACGTGATAGATACGACGAGCGCCTTGGCATTATCGTTCCGGGCGATCCGGTCCAGACGCTCCAGAAGTTCGCGGTCGTCCTGGATGATGCCGCTGATGGAAACGCGGGCAACGTGATTTTGACCGGAGGCTGCCGGATAGCTGGAGGCGATCGCCGCAAAGGCCGCGATGGCGGCGACCAGTACGGCGGCAACGCGCCAGAAGGTCAGTTTCCGGCGCAGTTGGCGGCGGTCGGCAATGGCGGACTGGTCCATCTCGAGGTTCCCGTGCGGTCATTCAACGTGGCGTAAGGCATCGAGGCCATTTGCCAAGTGCCTCATCGATATGGCATTACCCGGGCAAATGGCAAATCATCTATGCCAAAATTTGGACATCCATTGTTTGTTCAGGAATAATCGCCATATGGGGCGCGTTAATGTGGTGCAGGGAACAGGCGGCTGAGCCGGCGCGGGCCCCCCGGCCCAATAACTTTGAACAAGGTACATGCTGACAACAGTCGCAGATATGCATGCCGAACCGAATGTCCGGTCGACGGAAGCCTACCGTCGGGCCGCACGGCATTCTGCGCGCGTGCGCTTTCTGAAGATCGCCCTTCCGATTGCTGGCCTGCTGATCGCGGCCATCTTCGCGATCGTATCCATCATCAGCACCTACATTCCCGACCAGCTCGACGTCGAAAGCGCCACGATCGAGGACGGCAAGGTGGTGATGAAAAACCCCGCCATAGCCGGCCGAAACCGCGACGGCATCAGCTATTCGATGAAGGCCGACCGGGCGCTGCAGGACATGAAGAACCCGGACATCATCCAGCTGGAGAACATCCGGGCACAGATGCCGGTCAACGAAACGATGATCGCCCAGGTCGACGCCGTCACCGGCATCTATGATCGCGGCCGCAACATACTCGACATGACCGCCCCCTTCACCATCCGCCTCAATACCGGCCTGGAGGCAGCCTTCCGCGACGCCCATCTCGACATCAACGCCGGCCGCATGGCCACCCAGCAGCCCGTCACCATCCAATCAAAGGAAGCTTCGATTGTTGCGCAGTCGCTGCGAATGACAGATAAAGGGCGGACCGTCGTCTTCGAGGGAGACGTCGTCGTGAATGTCGATCCCGCCGCCATCCGCAACCGAGAGAAGTAGGGCCACGATGTCCGCATTTTCTGAACCCGCGCAAAGACATGCCATTCTCCCGCTTCTCGCCGCCGGCTTCCTGCTGGTTGCAACAGGGGCAGGAGCGCAGGAAACGAAGAGCCAGCTGAAGGGGCTTCAGCTGTCCAACGACCAGCCCATCCAGATTCAGAGCGACAAGCTGGAAATCCAGCAGCAGTCCAACACCGCCCAGTTCACCGGCAACGTCAAGGTCGTGCAGGGCACGACGACCCTGCAGGCCGGCAATATGGTCGTGCACTACAGCGCCCAGGGCGGCGGCTCGATCTCGAGTGGCGACGCCAACATCGAAAAGATAGATGTATCGGAAAAGGTGTTCCTCCAGTCCGGAACGCAGGAAGCGACCGCCGATACCGGCACGTTCAACCTCGTCGACGAAGTCTTCGTCCTGAAGGGCGACAAGGTCGTGCTTTCGGAAGGCAAGAACGTCTTCGTCGGCTGCCAGCTGACCGTGCTGATGCGCACCGGCGAGGCCAAGCTCGACGCCTGCGGCGGCCGGGTGATGATCCAGCTAGACCCCAAGTCCCGCAAAACCACGAACTGACGACGCCCGTGTCCCTCGTTTCCATATCCCGCATGTCGCGCCGCGTGAAGAAGGCCGAACCGGTCATCAAGCGGACCGCCGACACGTCCCGCTACGAGGGCACGCTGATCGCCCGCAACCTGACCAAGACCTATGGCGGCCGGCGCGTCGTCAACGGCGTGTCGCTCGTCGTGCGCAGGGGCGAGGCGGTCGGCCTGCTGGGGCCGAACGGTGCCGGCAAGACCACTTGTTTCTACATGATCACCGGGCTCGTTCCAGTGGACGAGGGCACGATCGAGCTGAACGGCAACGACGTGACGACGATGCCGATGTATCGCCGCGCACGCCTCGGCGTCGGCTACCTGCCGCAGGAGGCGTCGATCTTCCGCGGCCTGACGGTGGAGCAGAACATCCGCGCCGTGCTCGAAGTGCACGACCGCGACAAGGCGCGCCGGGAGCGCAAGCTCGACAGCCTGCTTGCCGAATTTTCGATCTCGCACTTGCGGAAGTCGGCGGCGATCGCGCTTTCCGGCGGCGAGCGCCGGCGCCTCGAAATCGCCCGCGCACTTGCGACCGACCCGACCTTCATGCTGCTTGATGAGCCGTTTGCGGGCGTCGATCCGATCTCCGTTGCCGATATCCAGGCGCTGGTGCGCCACCTGACGTCGCGCGGCATCGGCGTACTGATCACCGACCATAACGTGCGCGAGACGCTGGGCCTGATCGACCGGGCCTATATCATCCATGCCGGCGAGGTTCTCACCCATGGCCGCGCCAACGACATCGTTGCCAATCCCGACGTCCGCCGCCTTTACCTGGGTGACAATTTCAGCCTCTAGGCACCAAATCTTGGATTGCGGGTTTTTGGGCCCGCCACTCAAATTTCAGGGGTGGCGGCAATTAAATTGCGCAAAAGCGCAGCCGCAATCACGATAAATTCAAGATTCCGCCACGGCGCGGGCAATGAAATTCACCTTATCGCGCTGCGGCTGCTTGACCAAACCCTATAAAAAAGCAATTTTTGGGCCAGCTTGAAATTCAGGGCGAAGACCTCGGTCTTGCCGCCCGGAAATCCGGCATTGGCGCGCCTGTTCGAGACGGGGGTTTGGGACGGCGACCAGGGTGTATGCTGCACCACGCGCCCGCAATGGGCGTTCCGAGGAGGCAGTAGAATAGCAATCTGCGCATCGTCCGCTCGGGAAAATCAGCCTCGATTTCCGGAGGGTGTATGTTTGTGTACGGCGTCCTTCAGCGTCTATCGACGATCAGGTTGCGCCAGGGAGTTTGAGCGTCCGCATGGCACTCGCAGCCAGCCTTCTTCTGCGGCAGAGCCAGTCTCTGGTCATGACGCCGCAACTGATGCAGTCGATCCAACTGCTGCAGATGACGCATCTCGAATTGACGCAGTTCATCGAGAACGAGGTCGAGCGCAATCCGCTTCTCGAGCTTACCTCACGCGACGATGGCGCGCGCGGCGACGAGGCATTTGCCTCGGAAAATGACTATTATTCCGTCAACGAAGAACGGTCCGGCCACGATGACGGTGGCGTCGAGGGCGCCTACGCGAGCGATCTCTACGAGACCGCAACGGCCGGCGGCGCCGAGGCCATTTCCGACACGCTCGACGCGAGCCTCGACAACGTCTTCCCCGACGATGCCGGGCCGCGCGCGGCCGATGCACCGGAACTTCTCGGGCAATGGAAATCGATGCCCGGCGCCACCGACGGCGAGGGTTACGATCTCGACGACTTCGTCGCCGGCCAGACCACTTTGCGCGATTACCTGGGCGAGCAGGTGCCTTTCGCGCTTGCCTCGCCTGTCGACCGCATCATCGCGAGCCACCTCATCGACCAGCTGGATGAGGCCGGCTACCTGACGGCCAATATCGCCGAGACGGCGTTGAAGCTCGGCAAGCCTCTGACCGAGGTCGAGCGGGTGCTCGATACGCTGCAGCAGCTCGACCCGCCGGGCGTGTTCGCCCGCTCGCTGGCCGAGTGCCTGGCGATCCAGCTGCGCGCGCGCGACCGCTTCGATCCCGCGATGGCCGCACTGGTCGGCAATCTGGAACTCCTGGCGCGGCGCGACTTCGCGACGCTGAAGCGGCTGTGCGGCGTCGATGAAGAGGACCTCATCGACATGCTGGCGGAGATCCGCAAGCTGGACCCGAAGCCAGGCACCCGTTTCCAGCCCGGCGTCTCCGAGTCCGTCGTGCCCGATATCATCGTCCGCGCCGCTCCCGATGGCAGCTGGCACATCGAGCTCAACCAGGAGACCCTGCCGCGCGTGCTCGTGAACAACGAGTATTACACGTCGGTGTCGCGGCGCACGGAGCGGGCGAGCGATGACCAGGCCTTTCTCAACGAATGCCTGCAGAACGCGAACTGGCTGACGCGGAGCCTCGACCAGCGCGCCAAGACGATCATGAAGGTCGCGACCGAAATCGTACGCCAGCAGGACGCTTTCCTCATGCACGGCGTCGATCACCTCAGGCCGCTGAACCTGAAGACGGTCGCCGATGCGATCAAGATGCACGAATCCACCGTCAGCCGCGTGACGTCGAACAAGTACATGCTGACGCCGCGCGGCCTGTTCGAGCTGAAATATTTCTTCACCGTGTCGATCGGCTCGTCGGGCGGCGGCGAATCGCATTCCGCCGAATCGGTGCGCCACCGCATTCGCACGATGATCGCCCAGGAAGCGCCCGACGGCGTGCTCTCCGACGACGACATCGTCGACATCCTGAAAAAGGGCGGCGTCGACATTGCGCGGCGAACGGTGGCAAAGTATCGCGAGGCGATGAACATCCCCTCCTCCGTCCAGAGACGGCGGGAAAAGCGCGCGCTCGCGAAGGCCTCCGGTTTTTGAGCTTTGACTGGATGTCGCTCGGCGGGATCGCAAAGCCGACTTCACGCAATCGTGCATGCGACCTGAAGCGGACGTGATGATCCCCCGCAACACCGGCTGCTACGGCGTTTTCCGGCTCCCCCGGCAGGGTGCGGCCCGGCTCTGCGACGGCCCGGCATGCATGGCTTGGATCGATTTTTGGCCTGCGTCGTTATACCTATCGACGAAAACGTGACGCGTGTCCTGCACCCGGCGCTGTTGACTCTCGGTTAAGGAACGGATAGATGCCCGCCCCAATTCCGAAGCGAAGACAGGCCGGTCCCAGAACCCCCGTTTTCCACGGTACGGCAGGCGAAAGGGTGTTGCTCGCGTGAAGTGCTTGGATGACGGGTCCGGTTGGAATAGACTGTGACACGCAAATCACAATGAGAGAGGAAACTCCATGAGTGTGCGTGTATCCGGCAAACATATGGAAATCGGTGAAACCTTCCGACTGCGGATTGAAGAGCAGATCGGATCGGCGGTTACCAAGTATTTCGATGGAGGATATTCGAGCCAGGTCACCGTGGAAAAGTCCGGTTCGCGATTCAGCGCCGACTGCAAGGTTCACCTCGACACCGGGGCGGCCCTGCAGGCCAACGGCGAGGCGAACGATCCGATTGTCGCTTTTGATGCGGCTTCCGATCGGATCGAAAAACGCCTCCGCCGTTACAAGCGCAGACTCAAGGATCATCATAACGGGAACGGTCACGACGCCTATGCGGAAGTCGCCTATACGGTGATGGACGCCGTACCCGAAGACTCGGACGAACTCCCGGCCGACTATGCGCCGACCATCGTTGCGGAAAGCACGAAGACGCTCAAGACGATGTCTGTCGCCAGTGCCGTGATGGCGCTCGACATGACGGATGA
Source organism: Mycoplana rhizolycopersici (assembly GCF_013378445.1). Classification (GTDB taxonomy): domain Bacteria; phylum Pseudomonadota; class Alphaproteobacteria; order Rhizobiales; family Rhizobiaceae; genus Mycoplana; species Mycoplana rhizolycopersici. The sequence goes on along the minus strand of NZ_JABXYK010000003.1, from coordinate 129,388 downwards.
ACCGGTTCTTCTCTTTCGTAGTGTCGGCCAGGAACAGCTCAATATCGTCTACAGGCGAAACGACGGAAATATTGGCTGGATAGATGCAGCCAGTATCAAAGGCTAAGGTGGCAGGGGAAAGCGCCCGGGGGCTGGGCGCTTTCCGCTTCATTCCTTTCACTGCGGCTCACGAGGACAAAAGAATGGCATTGGCAGGTTTGCTGCAGCAGAGCGCAATTATCCCGGCTATGAAGGCCAATTCGAAGAAGCAGCTACTTCAGGAACTGGCAATAAAAGCGGCGAAGATCACCGGACTTCCGGAGCGCGAGATATTCGACGTCATCCTCCAGCGCGAGCGTCTCGGCTCGACGGGGGTTGGCAACGGTATCGCAATCCCGCATGGGAAGCTCAAGGAACTGGATCAGATCACCGGTCTTTTTGCCCGTCTTGAGACGCCTGTGGACTTCGAAGCCCTGGACGACCAGCCGGTCGATCTCGTCTTCCTGCTGCTGGCGCCCGAAGGTGCGGGTGCCGATCACCTCAAGGCCCTGTCGCGCATCGCCCGTGTGCTGCGCGATCCCGCAATGGTGGCAAAGCTTCGGACCTCGGATTCGGCGACGGCGATCTACGCCTGCCTGAACGAGGAACAGGCGTCCAACGCCGCCTGACGCGGCTCCGGCCGACGTGCCTGCACAAGGGAACGCCCCTGGCGTCTTTCCCTGTCTGACGGTGTTGTGCATTCGCCTCCGTGCTCGCCCTGCCGACCGACTCGCCGTAGAGGTAAGGAAACAGCAAAAACCGGCAGCCTTATGGCGGGCCGGTTTTTTCATGGCGAATGACGTCAGCCTCCCAGACCGACGCGATGACGTGGGTTCAGCATGCCCGTTGCGGCAACGAAAAAGCCCGGCAAGCGTGTGGGCTGCCGGGCTTCATGACTGCTGACAGAGTGCGTCTCAGCCTTACTCGGGCTTGTCCGCGCCGGTGGCAACCTTCGGGCCACCCTTGGACACGCCGACCATCGCCGGACGCAGGACACGATCGCCAATCTTGTAGCCGTCCTGGACGACCTGGAGAACGGTCCCGTTCGGCACCTCGGTGTTGGGCACCTCGAACATCGCCTGATGGAAGTTCGGATCGAACTTTTCGCCGATCGGCTCCAGCTTGCGGACGCCGTGACGCTCCAGTGCCGAAAGCATGGAGCGCTCGGTCATCTCCACACCCTCGATCAGGGCCGTGAGGCCGGCGTCGGCCGCCTCGCGCGCCTCGGCCGGAATGGCATCCAGACCGCGGCGCAGATTGTCGGACACGGCGAGCATGTCGCGCGCGAAGCCGGCGATCGCATAAGACTTCGCATCCTTCACGTCGCGCTCGGTGCGCCGGCGCAGATTGTCCATCTCGGCCGCCAGGCGCAGATACCTGTCGCGCAGGTCGGCATTTTCCGCCTTCAGGACTTCAACGGGATCAGCGGCACCTTCGGCGGCCTGTTCCGTCTGGCTGTTTTCGGGCGACACAGCGGCGCTTTCGGCCTCGTCATTCGCGGCTTCGGGGGCGTGCTTGCTGGTATCGTCGGTCATCGGTTTCTCCGGCTTGAGAAATCACACATGTCGCGGAGCGCTCCCGCCCTGCGGCCATGCATCGGTTGATCGGTCAGAGCGACCTGCCGCTACCTCTCGGCTGGGCGGCGCTCACGCGTATTCCCGCAAGGTCCGTGCCGCCGAAGGGCGCCGGGGCAAATGACGGGAGTTGAGGCGGATATCGAGCTTCGCACCGAAAAAATCAAGGCTCATTGGCAAACTCATCCGCCGGCCGGCCGCGTATCAGCGCGAAAGCTGGGACATCAACTGTGCAGTATAGTCCACCATCGGCACGATCCGCGAGTAATTCAGCCGCGTCGGTCCGATCACCCCGACAGCACCGACGATGCGCTCGTCGCTGTCGCGATAGGGCGCGACGATCAGCGACGAGCCTGAAAGCGAGAACAGCTTGTTTTCCGAGCCGATGAAGATGCGAACGCCCGGCCCGCTTTCGGCGAGGTTCAGGAGCTGGATCAGGCTGTCCTTCTTTTCCAGGTCATCGAACAGCATCCGAAGGCGATCGACGTCCTCGGCGCCAGCAAGCCCCTCCAGAAGGTTTGCGCGGCCGCGAACGATCAGCCGGGTAGGCTTGGCCTCTTCCTCCTCCCCGCCGGACCATACCGCGAGGCCACGCTCGACGAGATCCTGCGACAGCGCATCCAGCTCGCCGCGCACCTGCTGGCGCAACCTTTCCAGCTTCGTGCGCGCCTCGTAGATCGTGTTGCCAGCGAGATGGGCGTTGAGGAAGTTCGACGCCTCGCTCAGTTGCGAGTTGGTCGTTCCCGCCGGCAGCTCGACGATGCGGTTTTCGACCTGGTCGTGGTCGCCGACGAGCACAACCAGCGCCTTGGTCGGCTCCAGCCGGATGAACTCCACGTGCTTGAGGACCGTGTCATTCTTGGCCGTGATGACAATGCCGGCGCCGCGCGACATGCCCGACAGCATGCGGCTCGCCTCGGTCATCATCGTCTCGACGCTCTGGCCGTGGCCCGGGCGATGGACATGCCGGTCAATCGACGCCCGGTCCTCGTCCGAGACCTTGCCGACCTGCATGAAGGCATCGACGAAGAAGCGCAGGCCGAGTTGCGTCGGCAGACGACCGGCGCTGACATGGGGAGAATAGATCAGGCCGAGCGCCTCGAGGTCGCTCATGACGTTGCGGACTGAAGCCGGCGACAGCGACATCGGCAGGATGCGGGAAAGATTCCGCGAGCCGAGCGGCTCGCCGTGCTCCAGATAGCTCTCGACGATCCGGCGGAAAATCTCGCCGGCGCGCTCGTCCAGCGCCGCATATACGTCCGTGTCCGCGGGAGTCCTCAGTACCATGCCGATCGAACAAACCTTCTCATTGACCTCAATATAGGGGCTGCCCACGGTGCCGCACAAGCACATTCGCCTGCAAGCGCGATGGAAGAGCGTCCGCGAAATCGATTTCGATTCTCGGTCTGATGCGCTAGAAGCACCGCAGACCTCAAAGATGAACAACGGAGTATGCGATGCGGCCGTCAGGCAGAAAGACCGACCAGATGCGCAAGGTCACCTTCGAGCGCAATTTTTCCAAGCATGCGGAGGGTTCCTGTCTGGTGAAATTCGGCGACACGCATGTGCTGTGCACCGCAAGCCTTGAAGAAAAGACGCCGCCGTGGCTGCGCAACAGCGGCAAGGGTTGGGTAACGGCCGAGTACGGCATGCTGCCGCGCGCCACCGGCGAGCGCATGAAGCGCGAGGCCGCAGCCGGCAAGCAGGGCGGACGCACCCAGGAGATCCAGCGCCTGATCGGACGGTCGCTGCGCGCCGTCGTTGATCTGACGGCGCTCGGCGAGCGCCAGATCACCATCGACTGCGACGTCATCCAGGCGGACGGCGGCACGCGCACGGCATCGATCACGGGAGCATGGATCGCGCTGCACGACTGCCTGAAATGGATGGAGACGCGCGGCATGATCAAGGTCGACAAGGTGCTGAAGGACCATATCGCCGCCATCTCCTGCGGCATCTTTGCCGACCAGGCGGTGATCGACCTCGACTATCTCGAGGATTCGGCAGCCGAGACCGATGCAAACTTCGTCATCACCGGCTCGGGCGGCATCGTCGAGATCCAGGGCACGGCCGAGGGCAAGCCCTTCACGGAAGAAGAGTTCGCCAGCCTGATGGGGCTTGCCAAGACCGGCATCGCCGAGCTTGTCGAGATGCAGAAACAGGCCGTCGCCTGAGAGGCGGCCCCTCTCCTTCTCGCCTGGGAAGAAGCGCGAGTGCGGTGAGGGGATCAGACGCATTGCCGCAAGTGCGGAACGCGCCTCTCCTCATCCGGCCTACGCACCATCTTGCCCCCATGCGGGGGTGAGATGGCATCTTCGGGCCGCGGAACTTCTCCCTTGCCCGTCATCCGCCCTTCGGGCACCCTCTCCCGGTCAAGGCCGGGAGGCGACGGCGGCGCTTCGCCGTCTGCCGGGAAAGATGCGAGGTGGAGGAAATTTAGATGGCCGATCCGGAGAACCTCCTCGCCGGCATCCTTGAGACCGCGCTCTATGCGGAAGATCTGGATGCGGCCGAAGCCTTCTACGGCGGCCTGCTTGGCCTTGAGAAGATCACCCGCCAGGCGAATCGCCATGTCTTCTTCCGCTGTGGCCCCGGCGTCCTTCTGATCTTCAATCCGAAGGAGACCATAGTGCCGCCGCCGCCGCACGCTTTTCCCGTGCCCGTGCATGGAATGACAGGACAAGGCCATGTCTGTTTTCGCGCATCGGCCACGGCGCTTGATTTCTGGGTAGAAAAGCTGAAAGAAGCAGGTGTCGCCATCGAGGCGGATTTCCGCTGGCCGAACGGCGCCCGCTCCATCTATTTCCGTGACCCCGCCGGAAACAGCCTCGAATGTGCCGAACCTGGCCTCTGGGGCCTCAACCCCGGCGACCCGACCTGACAGGAACAGACATGCGCAAGCTCGATACCCGCACGATCGTCGTGGCCAGCCATAATGCCGGCAAGATCCGCGAGATCCGCGACCTGATCGGCCCGCTCGGCTTCGAGGCCAGGTCCGCTGCCGACCTGAACTTCATCGAACCCGACGAGACGGGCACGACATTCGAAGAAAACGCGGCCATCAAGGCGCTGGCGTCGGCCAAGGCTGCCGGGCTGCCCGCGCTCTCGGACGATTCGGGAATCGTTATCGATGCGCTCGGCGGCGCGCCCGGCGTCTACACCGCCAACTGGGCGGAAAAGGCTGACGGCAGCCGCGACTTCGCCATGGCGATGGAGAAGGTCGAACACGCGCTCGGTGAAAAAGGCGCCACGGCACCGGCCGATCGCACCGCCCGCTTTGTCTCCGTCCTGTGCCTGGCCTGGCCGGACGGGCATACCGAGATGTTCCGCGGAGAAATCGAAGGCACCGTCGTCTGGCCGCCGCGTGGCAGCCAGGGCTTCGGCTACGATCCGATCTTCCAGCCGGAGGGCCACGCGGTCACCTTCGGCGAGATGAGTGCAGAGGAAAAGCACGGCTGGAAGCCCGGCGAGGCCCAGGCGCTGTCGCACCGCGCCCGCGCCTTCAAGCGTTTCGTCGAAACCTGCCTGGAAGCGTAGGGCAGCAGATGACGGCGGTCACCCCCTTCGCACCGAGACAGCCGATTGCCGACGATCCGCTGGACCCCGGCTTCGGAGTCTATGTGCATTGGCCTTTCTGTGCCGCCAAATGCCCCTATTGCGACTTCAACAGTCATGTCCGCCATCAGCCGGTCGACCAGGACCGGTTCGTCGCCGCCTTCCTGAAGGAGATGGAGACGATGCGGCGGCTGACCGGCCCGCGCACGGTCACCAGCGTCTTCATGGGGGGCGGCACCCCTTCCCTGATGCGACCCTCGACGGTCAGCGCGATCCTGTCAGGGATAGCGGGCCAGTGGCACATGCCCGACGGTATCGAGATCACCATGGAGGCCAACCCGTCCAGCGTCGAGGCTGAACGCTTCCGCGGCTATCGCGCGGCCGGCGTCAATCGCGTCTCGCTCGGCGTGCAGGCCCTGAACGACCGCGACCTGAAATTCCTCGGCCGGCTGCACGACGTCGAAGACGCCCTGAAGGCTATCAGGCTTGCACGCGAGATCTTCCCGCGCATGTCCTTCGATCTGATCTATGCCCGGCCGAACCAGACGGTGGCGGAATGGGATGCCGAGCTGAAGCAGGCAGTGTCCTATGCCGTCGACCACCTCTCCCTCTACCAGTTGACGATCGAGGAGGGGACGCCGTTCTACGGGCTGCACAAGGCCGGCAAGCTGATCGTTCCCGATGGCGAACAGTCGGCTGTCCTCTACGAGGCGACGCAGGAGATCACAGCGCGCGAGGGCATGCCCGCCTACGAGGTCTCCAACCATGCCCGCCCCGGCGCCGAAAGCCGGCACAACCTCACCTACTGGCGCTACGGCGACTATGTCGGTATCGGCCCCGGCGCCCATGGCCGGTTGTCGACCGGCGGCGCAAAGATTGCCACTGCAACCGAGCGCCATCCCGAGACCTGGCTCTCGCGCGTCGAGGAGAACGGCCACGGCATGGTCGATCAGGAGGTGCTCGAACTGTCGGAGCAGGCCGACGAGTTGCTGTTGATGGGGCTGCGTCTTACAGAGGGGGTGGATCTCGCCCGCTGGCAGGCGCTGTCGGGCCATGACCCCGATCCGGCACGCGAGCAGTTCCTCATCGACCACGGCTTCCTCGAGCGTCTTGGCAACTCCCGCCTGCGCTGCACGCCGGCAGGCATGCTGATCCTCGATGCCGTGGTGGCGGATCTCGCCTGCTGAGGTCGAAGCCGTTCCGGCAAGCCGCAACGCTCACTCCAGCCTGAAACTGACGCTCCCTTCGGCAACCGGCCCCATGTACTGGCCGGTCCAGACGGCGAAGTAGTTCGAGACGGGATCGAACCAGCTCTTCAGGATCGGGTAACTGTCGGTCCCGATGCCCTCCTGCTGGCTAGCCTCAATATGGACGGTGCCGTAGCTCGCAATGACATCCGGGACGGCATAGGATTTTTCGACATCGAACCAGAGTATCCCCTGATTGGTACGGTCGGCGGCGTTCAGCAGCGAGCCGGCGAGTGCGCTTCTCACTTGCGTTTCAAACAGCGTCCTGCGCCTTTCGACCTCGGCGAGGGCCGCGTATACATCGGTGAAATCAATACCACTCATGTCTGCGGGATCGAAGTGCCACCACTGGCTAGCCAGCAGACGCTCGATCGTATCGGGATCGAACCGGTAGCGCATGATCCTGGCGGGAACACCGGCGACGATCGCATAAGGCGGCACATCCTTCGTCACCACCGCATTCGACCCCACGACAGCACCCGTACCGATTGATACGCCGCCCTGGATCGTGACCTTCGTCCCAAGCCAGACATCGTTCCCGATCATCACCCGCGGCGGCTCAGAGCTTTCCTGCCATACCACGCGTTCAAGGTCGTAACCCGGCTGCCCGTTGAAGTGCTTGTCGTCGAACTGAAAGGGATGGGAGGACAACATACTGAGCGGATGCGGCTTGGCGCCAATCTCCACCGCGCGGGCGATCGAGCAATAGTTGCCGATATCGACATTTGCCAAGGCGCTCATGTTTCCGACATAAGTATATTTGCCGATCGTGCAGCCCTCCTCCACCTTGGCGGTGCCGTAGAGGCGCACGGGCGGTATCATGAGAACATCCCTGCCGACCTTGACCGAGCCGGGCAGGTTTTTGTTGCTGCGCCTGATTTCGTTTGCGTGCGGGGTGAATGCGTTCATATCTGTCCACGCCTGAAGGGCCGATCACCGATCGAAGCGGGATCGGACGCACGGGAATGTGCTCGACAGACAGGTATTCCGAACTCCTTGACCGAAGCTGGTCTACGCCGGCTTCGCCGCCTGAGCGAACCGCAAAACCCGGATTCGCAAGCTTCAGCCGCATCCATAGCCAGCTCAGCAACCGCACAAAAAAAGAGCCCGGGGCCTCGCGCTCCCGGGCTCAAGGGCCGCACCCCCAGGCGCGTGTGCCAGCTATTCGTTGATCAGACGCTTCAAAAGCTCGATCTCGTGGCTGAGCTTGGTATCGGAGGCGACCAGATCCTCGATCTTGCGCACGGCGTGCAGAACGGTGGTGTGGTCGCGTCCGCCGAACCGACGGCCGATTTCCGGGAAGGAGCGCGGCGTCAGGGTCTTGGACAGGTACATGGCAATCTGGCGCGGCATGACGACGACGCGCGTGCGGCGGCTGGAGACCAGTTCCTGGCGCGAGACGTTGTAATGCTTGGCGACGACGCGCTGGATGTCCTCGATACGCACGCGGCGGGGCTCGCCGGCACCGACGAGATGGGCGAGCAGCTCGTCAACCCGCTCGACGGTCAGCTGCGGCTCGAAGGTGCGCCGGAACAGGAGCTGGTTGAAGGCGCCCTCCAGCTCGCGACCGCTGGCGGTAATGTTGCGCGCGACGTGGCTGAGGATATCGGCGGGAATGTCGAGCGAGCCGTCCTCCTGCCGTGCCACATCGAGGCGGCGCTGCAGGATCTCGAGACGCATCTCGTAGTCCGGCCCTTCCATCTCGATCGCCACGCCGCCCTGAAGACGGGAGCGGACGCGCGGATCGAGCGATTCCAGCTCCCAGGGCGCACGGTCGGCAGCGACCACGACCTGCTTGGCGGAATCGAGCAGCATGTTGAGAAGGTGGCAGAACTCGTTCTGGATCGAGTTACCCTGCAGGAACTGCATGTCGTCGATGACGAGCAGATCAATATTGCGCAGCGTCTCCTTCAGCGACAGCGCATCGTTGTCGCGAATGGCCGTGGCGAAGCGCCACATGAAGTATTCGGCCGTCAGATAGACCACGCGCGGGCTGCGCGCGCTGGAAAGCGCCGCATTTGCGACCGCCTGCAGCAGGTGCGTCTTGCCGAGGCCGACGCTGGAATGGATGAAGAGCGGATTGAAACGCACCGCACCGGCGCCGGCTTCCGCGATCGTCTTCGCTGCGGCAAGCGCCACACGGTTGGACGAGCCCTCGACGAAGCTGTCGAAGGTATAGCGCGGGTCGAGCGGCGAACCGAAGAGCGGCGTCTGCGCCGGCTGACGCTGCGGCGCCGGCGGGGTCAGGCCACTGACGGCCTGAGCAATCGGCTGCGGCCCCGTCGAGCGGCGGGCCTGGACGACCGGGGCCGCATCGGCAATCGCCGCGGTTTCCTCGAGGCCCACGGGCCGGGCGCCACGGGTTGCCGTGCGCACCAGGATTTCAACCTTCAGAATCTCGGGCTCTTCCTGCTGAAACAGCGAGGTGATGAGTTCGAGATAGCGGTTGTTGATCCAGGATTTCAGGAAGGTCGTCGGCACGGAGAGCCGAACGACGGTCTTGGAATAGGAATGGAGCTTGAGCCGGCCGAACCAGCTCGCAAAGACGTCCTGGCCGACCTGCGCCTTGAGGCGCGCGCTGACCCGTTCAAAGAGGGCGTCATGCTTGGTCTCGGATTTGTCCCCTGGCTTCTCACTGCTTCCCGGGACTGCCTTGAGTACGCTTTCCCCATTCGCATATGCACCGACAGACGTGGCCGTGTTTGCTTGCATTTTGCCGCCTTTCAAGTTCATTCGACGCACCGGCATGTCATGCCGGGCCCATGTTCATTCGTCCCAGGCCGCATCACCGGAGCCATCGGCGACACGATCTCGGCCTTGCCGGTCGCACGCCCCACTCCGAACGCGACCAGCACAATGGGCAATCTGCCGGAAACTGCCTTTCGGCCCTTCCGACTTCCTGCCGCCCGGACAACGCGAACTCCTCGTACAGATCGCGCGACCGTCTTCTGCCTTACACTTCCTCTCCGCTTTCCAGCGGGGCGCCGTCCTCGCGGCCTCCACAGGATGCAGTCGAACAACGGCAAAAGTTTCACCGTTCCGGCCATTGCCTTGCGGTGGCCAGTCGACTGCTACGGATTTCAGATGAAACGGAGCTATGCGCTCCGCACAGGGCCGAAACTCTTTCCCACCGGCCCGTAAGGCTGATGTTCGGTGTCTCGTATGCACTTATGTGTGCGCCCCCTGTGGAAGGCATTTAGGCAGGATCACCCGGTAAGATCAATGGCGAATTTTACACGAGATTAAGACGCAGCCGTTGACTCTCACTGTGCAATTTGACTCGGAAATGCGGGCCTGTGGAAGAATCCGTTATGAATCAATGGCTTTGTTTTTGGGGTCGTTTCAACGAGCGCGCGAATCGAGAAAAATAATAATTTTCTTGACTCCGAAGGCGCCCCAATTGCGTCCCGCGAGGATGACAGCTTTGCGGCCATCCTTTCATAAACTACTGATTTTAAATGATTTTCCCTGTCATGCCTTTGACATGGACGCAGCTTTGCACGTTAACCATAGCGGCGACAAAAAGGCAAAGAAAAAGCCCGGCGCAAGCGCCGGGCTCCGTCAAAATTGCATAGCTCGTGCCGTCAGATCAGGCAGAGAGCGTCTTTACGCGGTGAGCGAGTCGCGAAACCTTGCGGGACGCGGTGTTGGCGTGAAGGACGCCCTTCGTCGCGGCGCGCATCAGTTCCGGCTGGGCGGCCTTGAGGGCTGCAGCCGCTGCTGCGGCATCGCCTGCTGCGAGCGCCTCTTCGACCTTGCGGACGAAGGTACGAACGCGCGAACGGCGAGCCTTGTTGATGTCGGTGCGGCGAGCGATCTTGCGGGTCGCCTTTTTCGCCGAAGTGGTATTGGCCATGGATGCCTCTCTTCAGAAACCGGACGCGAACTCCGCCTTCGCCGTGCCGGGTCACTGCGACCTGTCATCTGAGCAATTCGGGAGCAATCTCGGAAAACCTTGGAAGCGGCTTTCCAAACTGTGGGGCGGCGTATAGCGGGAATTGGGCGGCCCGTCAACGCGCAAATTGAAGAAATCGGGACGCGAAATGCGCCGAACCGATTCAAAATGCGGCACTTCCGCCAACCTGCCCCTGGCGGCGCCTCCAGGTGCAGAGGCTATCGCCCGGCAGCCGCGCTTTACGTCCTATTTCTGGCATACCGTGCAATGGAAGGTCGACCGTCCGGCCTGAACGAGGCGGCTGATGGTCCCGGCGCAGCCCGACGTGCGGCATGCCCCGCCCTCGCGGTCATAGACGGAAAAGGAATGCTGGAAATAGCCGAGCGAGCCGTCTGCACGAATGTGGTCGCGCAGTGTCGAGCCGCCCGCCTCGATCGCTTCGGCGATCACCGTGCGGATCGCCTCCGTCAGCGCCACAAGTTCCTTTCGCGGCTTTCCCGCAGCCGTCACCAGACTTCCGGCCGCCCGCTCCGGCGAGAGATGCGAGCGCCACAAGGCCTCGCAGACATAGATATTGCCGAGGCCGGCAATCGTCTTCTGGTCCAGCAGGGCGGCCTTCAACGGCTGGCTGCGGCGACGGAAGCGCGCGCCCAGATAGGCGGGATCGAGAGCGTTGCCGGTGGGCTCGATGCCGAGTTCGCGCAGATAGGGATGCTCGGCGAGGCTCTCGCGGCGGGAGAGGTCCATGAAGCCGAAGCGGCGCGGATCATTATAGATGACGCGGCAGGCACCCGTCGGGGTCTGAAGATGCAGCACGACGTGGTCGTGCCGCTCGTCCTTTCCGCGCGGCAGGTGGAAGTTGCCGGGCGCGACCTCTCCCTCTGCCCCCGCAACCCGGAAGGAGCCGGACATGCCAAGATGGGCGATGACGACGTCGCCACCCTCCAGATCGATCAGCAGGTATTTCGCTCGCCGGCCGAGCGCGACCACGCGCTTGCCCGAAAGCGCCTCTGCAAAACGGGCGGGAAAGGGAAAGCGCAGGTCCGGACGACGCAGTTCGGCGCGGGCGATCACCGCCCCCTCCATCACCGGCGCCAGTCCGCGCCTGACCGTTTCTACCTCCGGCAATTCCGGCATCGCAAACCCCTGATGCTGTCTCACGCGTGCTATTTAACCCTGCGGCGGATTTGCCGCGGGCTGGCAATTCCCTATTGCCCATCTTTATCCTATATACCAGCGCGACGATGCCGCGGGGCCAGGGCGAGATGCCGCCACGGGTTCTGCGCTGCAATCGCGGCGCGAAAGGGGCGGTGCGCGCCCGCACGCGCAGAAGCAGGAGAAACGATGATGAGCGATCGGGACCGCACCTCGGCCAATGGCGGCATGGAAACCTCCTACGGCTTCAGGAAGGTGGCCGAAGGCGAAAAGCAGGCGCTTGTCAACGACGTCTTCCACAAGGTGGCCAAGCGCTACGACATCATGAACGACATCATGTCCGCCGGCCTGCACCGGGCCTGGAAGGATGCGATGATTGCGTCCCTCAACCCGCGCAAGGATGGGGCCTACCGCACGCTGGACGTTGCCGGCGGCACCGGCGACATCGCCTTCCGCATCGTCGAGGCAACGAACCGGCTGGCGCATGCCACGGTGCTCGACATCAATGGCTCGATGCTGGCCGTCGGCGCCGACCGGGCCGCGAAGAAGGGGCTTTCGGCCAATCTCGATTTCGTCGAGGCCAATGCCGAGGAACTGCCCTTCGAGAACAATTCCTTCGACGCCTATACAATCGCCTTCGGCATCCGCAACGTGCCGCGCATCGACGTGGCGCTGTCGGAAGCCTACCGGGTGCTGAAGCGCGGCGGACGACTTCTGGTGCTGGAGTTCTCGGAAGTGGATATGCCGCTGCTCGACCGCTTCTACGACGCCTGGTCGTTCAAGGCGATACCGCAGTTCGGCAAGATGGTCACCGGCGAGGCCGAGCCTTACCGGTATCTGGTGGAATCGATCCGCAAGTTCCCGAACCAGGCCGATTTTGCCGAGATGATCCGCAAGGCCGGTTTTTCGCGCGTCAGCTTCACCAACTATACCGGTGGCATCGCGGCGCTGCATTCCGGCTGGAAGCTCTGACGGATGCAGGTTTACTTCAATACCGCGTTCGTGTGCCAGCGTGACCTGCGCAATGCTGCGGCAGTCGGCACGAGAGCGTTCGCTTTCACTGACATACCGCTTGCCTGCGGTGGCCGCGCATGAGCAGCCCCGCAGCCTATCTCCGGCTTGCCCGCGTCGGCTGGGTGCTCGTGCGCGAAGGCGTCGTCACCGAACTGCCGCTGCAGGATCTTCCGGCATCCGCCCGCTTTCTCGCCCGTGTCGCCGGGCTTTTTGCCCGCCGGCGCAAACCGGGCGAAGACCGGAGCACCCGCCTCGCCCATGCCATCGAACGGCTCGGCCCATCCTATGTGAAAATGGGCCAGTTTCTCGCCACCCGGCCCGACGTCGTGGGCGTAGCGATCGCCGACGATCTGTCCGCCCTGCAAGACCGCATGGCGACCTTCCCGATGGCGGCGGCGAAGGCCACCGTCGAGGGCTCGCTGGGGCGCTCCATCAGCGAGCTCTATGTAAGTTTTGGCGAACCTATTGCGGCCGCCTCCATCGCCCAGGTGCATCCGGCCATCGTCCGTGACAAGGATGGCGAGCGCCGCGTCGCCGTCAAGGTGATCCGCCCGGGCGTGCGCCAGCGCTTCGCCCATGACCTGCAGGCCATGTACGCCGCCTCGCACCTGCAGGAACGATTGCTGCCACATACGCGCCGGCTGAAGCCGGTGGAAGTGACGCGGACGCTGGAGCAGACCACCAAGGTGGAGATGGACCTGCGCCTCGAGGCCGCCGCCCTCTCCGAGCTCGGAGAGAACACGGTAAACGATTCCGGCTTCCGCGTTCCGAAGGTCGACTGGGAGCGCACAGGCCGCGACGTCGTCACCATGGAATGGATCGACGGCGTGAAGATGTCGGATATCGAGGGCCTGCGCGCCGCCGGCCACGACCAGAACGCGCTCGCCGACACGCTGATCCAGTCCTTCCTGCGCCATACGCTGCGCGACGGCTTCTTCCATGCCGACATGCACCAGGGCAACCTGTTCGTCGATCCGCAAGGGCACATCGTCGCCGTCGACATGGGTATCGTCGGCAGGTTGGGGCGCAAGGAGCGCCGCTTCCTTGCCGAGATCCTCTTCGGCTTCATCACCCGCGACTATGTGCGCGTGGCGAACGTTCACTTCGAGGCCGGCTACGTGCCCTCGCACCATGACGTCGCAAGCTTCGCCCAGGCGATCCGCGCCATCGGCGAACCGATCCACGGCCAGCCGGCCGAGACGATCTCCATGGCCAAGCTCCTGACGCTCCTCTTCGAGGTGACGGAGCTGTTCGACATGGAGACACGCACAGAACTCGTCATGCTGCAGAAGACGATGGTGGTGGTGGAAGGGGTGGCACGCACGCTGAACCCCCGCTTCAACATGTGGAAGGCGTCCGAACCGGTGGTCGGTAGCTGGATTCGCGACAATCTCGGGCCGAAGCGGATCCTCGCCGACCTGCGCGAGGGCGCACATGCAGCGCTCCGCCTTGCCGAGGCCGCTCCCGAGATCGCCGCCAAGGCGGAAAAGCTCTCGCTGGACCTCACAGTCATGGCCGACAAGGGGTTGCGGTTCGACGAAGCCACGGCAGAGGCGATCGGCCGCTCCGAGGCCCGCCATGGGCGGTCCGGCCGCCTGGCGCTGTGGGTGATCGCAGCAGCATTGGTCTATATCGCCTGGGTCGTGGGATAGGGTTCCGGCCTGAACGCCGGCAAACTAGCGGCCGGCATCGGCCGGCCGCCCTCTCGAGCTCGTGTCAGTCAGCCGGGTCGTTTCAGTTGCCCGGCTTGTTCCTGATCGCGGCGTCGATCTGCCGCTTGACGGCATCCAGGTTGAAGGAAGCCGGATCCTGCATCGGCGGATAGTCGACCGCGGTCATGGCGAGCCTGGCAACCTCCTGCTGGACGCTGACGAACCGCCAGAATTCACGCGCGAAGAAATCGTTCATATATCCGCCACCCAGGTCGTTCAGGCTCTGCTGACCGATCGAGGGAGTGCGTTCGAACGGGTCCTGGCGGATGTTGACCATCGTGGGCATATCCGTCGTGACCTTCGGTCCCGGCCATCCCTGCGGCTGCTGGAAGAACTGGAACTTGAAGTTGTCGATGCGCACTGCCCCGAGCTGTGAACCGCCAAAATAGAAGAACTCGTGCCGGGCGGAAGGTCCTTTCCCCAACAGCAGGTCCATCTGGTTGTAGCCGTCGAGATGGTTCTTGTAGGTGCGATCACCCATTTGCACGCCCTTCAGGAGTTGGTCGGTGATCTCCGTGTTGCCGGCGGCGGCAAGTAGCGTAGGAAACCAGTCCAGCGCGGAAAAGATGCCGTTCTCGACCGTGCCGGGCCCGATCTTGCCAGGCCAGCGGATGATCGCCGGCGCCCTGAAGCCGCCTTCCATCACCGTTCCCTTGGTACCCTTGAACGGCGTCATGCCGCCATCCGGCCAGGTGAAGACCTCGGCACCGTTATCGGTGGTGAACAGAACGATGGTGTTGTCGGTCTCACCGGCGTCCTCGCATTTCATGATGGCGCCGACACTGTCGTCGAGCTGTGCCATTCCGGCCTCTTCCAGCCCGTAGTTGCTGTCGCTGTTCATCAGGGCCTGGTACTTGGGCGACAGGAAGGTCCAGACGTGCATGCGCGTGGTGTTGTGCCAGACGAAGAACGGCTTGCCGTCGGTCTTGGCCTTATCCATGAAGTCGCACGATGCCTTCACCAGCACCTCGTCGAACGTCCCCATGTCGTATTTGGCCTTCGGCATGATGTCATGCATGTTGGGCACGTTCGACATGTCGGGATAGGGCGCGAGCGGCCCCTCGTCGACGATCCGCTGCTTGCCAATCTTGCCCCATCGGGGCTGCTCGGTCGTGTCATCGGTATCGACCGCATAGCTGCGCACGAGGTTCCGCGGCCCGACCTTGTCGCGGTACGACTGGTCGTCCGGGAAGGAATACCAGTAGGGGTCCGACATCGCGTCGAGGTGATACAGATATCCGAAGAACTCGTCGAAACCGTGCAACGTCGGCAGATATTTGTTCAGGTCGCCGAGATGATTCTTGCCGAACTGCCCTGTGGCATAGCCCTCGACCTTCAGCGCGGTGGCGATCGTTGCGGCCTTGTCGGGCATGCCGACATCCGCACCCGCCTGCCCCACCGTCGTCAGCCCCGTGCGCAGGGGGATTTCGCCGGTGATGAAGCTGGCCCGTCCCGCGGTGCAGCTCGCCTCGGCATAGTAGTCGGTGAACATCAGCCCTTCGGCAGCCAGCCGGTCGAGGTTCGGCGTCTTGCCGGACATGATGCCGCGGTGATAGGCGCCGATGTTGAACCAACCGACATCGTCGCCCATGATTACCACGATGTTGGGCTTCTGCTCCTGTGCGCCCGCTGGCGCCGCCGAACCCAGGGCCACCGTCGACCACAGCAGCCCCGTGCAAATATTCCTCATGAAATTCATGGCTTACCCTCCTCATTCAAGTCCGTTTTGGAAGCAAGATTCAGCGAAAAAGGGCATTCCTTCCCGCCGACATGTTCATCGGCAGGCCATCTGCGTATTCCTCCGATAGCGTGACTGAAGATTCCAGGTAAGCATCGACAGAAACGCCACAGGATCGTTATTTTGTTAAGCAATGAAATTGCGGGCGGAAAATAATATTTGCCTCTGCCCGAAATACATCCCTATTGTATTTACTTCTTTTCGTCAGCATTGTGTCGATCGAGACCGCAGGATCCAAATTGCAGTCCTCCGGGACACCGCTTGACCTGAAGCGGACGCGCCATAGATTGGGCGCCATGGCTGAGACAGGGCAGGAAGGGGAAGAGGTGAGCTCGACGGAGGCGCTACGCCGCCGTCTGCGCAGCCTCTATTTCGGCAGCGACCCGCGTGCGATCGCCTTTCAGTTCGCGATGATGATGGTCGACATCGCGATCATCGTCTTCTTCCTGATGGGGCCTTACCTGCGCGCTGGGCATGCCTATGTGCTGGTCGACTACGTCGTCGCCGCCATCATCGCGTTTGAGATCGTCGCGCGCATCCTGGTCGCCCCGACGCTGCGCTACTGGCTGACCCGGCCGATGACCTGGATAGACCTCTTCATCCTCGCCACCCTGCTCTTTCCAAACCAGCTCGCCAACTTCGCCTTCCTGAGGGCGCTGCGCATCTGGGCGATCAGCCAGAGCCGCCTGTTCACGTTGGTGCTGAAGCGCCGCGGGTACGGCGACTACGAGGAGACAATCCAGGCCTGCATCAATTTCCTGATCTTCCTCTTCCTGGTCACCGGCTTCGTCTATTCGACGTTCTTCTATGGCGAGAACATCATCGGCTTTGTCGATGCTCTCTATTTCACCGTCGCCACGGTGACCACCACCGGCTTCGGCGACATCACGCTGCCCGGAACTCTCGGCAAGCTGACCTCGATCGTCACGATGATCATCGGCATCTCGCTGTTCGTGCGGTTGGCGCAGACGATCGTACGGCCGCACAAGGTAGCCTTTGCCTGCCCGCAATGCGGCCTGAAGCGCCACGACGCGGACGCCGTCCACTGCAAGGCCTGCGGCCACGTGCTGAACATTCCCGACGAGGGCACGTGATGCTGGCAGTCGAAAACGCGGCTATCCTTTCGGGCGACGCGCTTGTGCTTGGAAAAGGTCGACATAGGCGATAGGAACGATGCGCCTGCCATCGTGCTGCAGGCGGAAGATTGAAGGGCAGGAACGGCCGATGACCTTGCGGGACAGGCGCATTCTTCTGATCATCTCCGGCGGGATCGCGGCGTACAAGAGCCTCGACCTGATCCGCCGCCTGCGCGAGCGCGGCGCCCGGGTTATCCCGGTCATGACGGCCGGTGCGCAGCAGTTCGTGACGCCGCTTGCGGTCGGGGCGCTTTCGTCCGGGCACGTTTTCACCGATCTCTTTTCGCGCGAGGACGAGCAGGACGTCGGCCACATCCGACTGGCACGGGACTGCGATCTGGTGCTGGTCGCGCCGGCAACTGCCGACCTGATGGCGAAAATGGCGAACGGCCTTGCCGACGACCTCGCCTCGACCGTGCTGCTGGCGACCGACCGGCCAGTGCTGATTGCGCCGGCCATGAACCCGAAAATGTGGTCGCACCCCGCAACCCTGCGCAATGCGGAGACCCTTGCCGGCGACGGCATCCGCTTCGTCGGACCGAAGGCCGGAGAGATGGCCGAAGGCGGCGAGGCGGGGCTTGGCCGCATGGCCGAACCGCTGGAGATCGTGGCAGCTGTCGAAGCGCTCCTTGATGCCGGCGCAGGCGCCCAGCCTTTGCCGCTTTCCGGCAAGCGCGCGATCGTCACGTCAGGACCGACGCACGAACCGATCGACCCCGTGCGCTACATCGCCAACCGTTCCTCGGGCAAGCAGGGCCATGCGATCGCGGCCGCACTTGCAAAGCTCGGCGCCGACGTGACGCTCGTCTCAGGCCCGGTGGAAATCGCCGACCCGCCCGGTGTCCGCGTCGTGCATGTCGAACGCGCCGAGGAGATGCTGGATGCGGTTGTTGCCGCCCTGCCCTCCGACATCGCCGTGATGGTCGCAGCCGTCGCCGACTGGCGCGTGGCGACATCGGCCGGCGAGAAGATCAAGAAGAAACCCGGCGAGGCGCCGCCGCCTCTGCAACTGGCGGAAAATCCCGACATCCTGAAGACGATCGGCCACCATGCGGCACGGCCCAAACTCGTCGTCGGCTTTGCCGCGGAGACCCAGGACCTCGAGGCGAACGCGCGCGGCAAGCTGAAGCGCAAGGGCGCCGACTTCATCGTCGCCAACGACGTGTCGCCGGCCACCGGCATCATGGGCGGCGACCGAAACAGCGTGAAGATCGTCGGGAACGACGGCATCGAGGCATGGCCCGACCTGTCGAAACAAGAGGTCGCCGAAAGGCTGGCGGATCTTATTGCAAAACGGCTGGAGGCGCTTCGCTAGCGCCCTCGCCGCAAGGTTCACGTTTTCCGTTCAGCCGACGACAGCAAGTTCCGATCGCGATTGCGCCGTCCTTGGTGCCGGGCGGCCGGCTGGCGAAAACAGCCGCACGTCGACGCCATCCTCGCCAAGCACGACGGCGCTGCCGTCGGGAATCTCCACCCAGGCCTCACTGTCGTCGTTCAGCGGCTCTGAGACGAGGCAATAGCCACCCGCCCCGCCCATCGGTGCGGCATAGAGCGTGGGCGCGCGATCATCGGTGGCGTAGCGGATCGCATAGAGTGTCTTTCCGTCGGAAAGGGCCGCGGTGAAGCGCACCAGCACCTTGCGTTCCAGATGCTGCGCCAGACGCTCGACGAAGGAAATCGCCTCGGCGATGGCGGTCAGGGGATCGTGAGCGAGGCCGAATTGCAGGGCGAGCAGAAAAAGAAGTTCGGAATCCGTCGCCCCGGTGCGGGCCGCATAGAGATCGTTGTCGAGCATGGTCTCCATCGGCCGGCGCAGATGCTCGAAGTCGGCGATCTGGCCGTTGTGCATGAACGACCAGACCCCATGGACGAAGGGATGGCAATTGTCGCGCCGCGTGCCGCCGCCGGTCGCGGCACGGACATGGGCGAGAAACAGTCTCGAGCGGATCTGCCTTGCGATGCTCTTGAGGTTGCAGTCCGACCAGGCCGGCAGGATATCGCGGTAGCGGCCCGGCTCCGGGCGCTCGCCATACCAGGCGATACCGAAGCCGTCGCCGTTCGTCGCCGTCTTGGCGCGGGTTGCGCAATGCGACTGCTCGATCAGCGAATGCGCCGGCGAGGAGACGAGTTCCTCCAGGAAGAGCGGTTCACCGCGATAGGCTGCCCAACGGCACATAGGCTCAACTCGCTTGGCTGCCGGCCATAGCGGCCGAAGGGACGAATGCATGTGCTGGCGTCAGAATCATCGAAAATGGGTAAAAATGCGTTAACGAAAGTAAATATCGGGAAACCATGTTCGCGCCGCCCGACACGACGGGAGCACCACGCCGGTTCTCGGGATGGCGAGCGGCCCGGACCTGGCTGGACAAGGTGAAGATGCGGGTATTTAATTAGCGATCAATGAAATAAAGCTCCGGAGGGCGTCATGGCGAACGTCGAGTGGAAGCTTCAGGGACGCGAATTCATACACTGCAATTGCGCCTACGGGTGCCCGTGCCAGTTCAACGCACTGCCGACGCACGGCAATTGCCACGCGGTCGGCGCTATCGACATCGAAGACGGTTTTCACGGCGATACCCGCCTGGACGGGTTGCGGATCGCCTTGATCGCCGCATGGCCGGGCGCGATCCACGAAGGCGGCGGCCAATGCGTGCCGATCGTCGACGAGCGGGCGACCCCGCAACAGCGCGAGGCGCTCTTGCGCATCATGAGCGGGGAGGACACCGAGCCGGGCGCGACCTTCTTCGCCGTCTTCGCCACCACCTTCGACGCGGTGCACGACCCGGTTTTCACGCGGATCGATTTCGATCTCGACATCGACGGGCGCACCGCCCGGATCGTTATCCCCGGATGGATGGATGCGCGCGGCGAACCCATCCGCAATCCCGTGACGGGTGACGAGCATCGCGCCCGCATCACCCTGCCGCACGGCTTCGAATACGACATGTGCGAGGTCGGCCGCGGCTGGGCGGAGACGACGGGACCGATCAAGCTCTCGCTTGCCGACAGCCACGCCCATTTCAGCAGGCTGCATATGACCGGCGCCGGCGTCGTCCACGGTTGAGGCATCATGGGAGACCCGGCACTCGACAGGCTGCTCAAGCGCGACCGGGCAATCGTCGCCGTGTGCCTGATCGTCATGACGGTGCTGGCCTGGCTCTACCTGCTCTCGCTCGCCCGTTCCATGGGCGCCGCCAACATGCCGGTGAACGGCGCGGGCACCATGGAGGGCATGCCGGGGATGGAAGACATGCCCGGGATGGACATGCCCGGGATGGACATGTCGGGTATGCAGACTTCCGACGCAGCGCAGGCCGGATGGAACACGGACAATACGGCGCTCGTGGTCGCCATGTGGTTCGTGATGATGGTCGGCATGATGCTGCCGTCAGCCGCGCCGATGATCCTTCTTTATGCCCGGGTGGGGCGACATGCGGGCGCGAAGGGAACTCCCTTTGCAGCAACGGGTGTGTTCTGCGCCGGCTATCTTGCGGTCTGGTTCCTGTTTTCCCTCGCAGCGACGCTCGCCCAGTGGATATTGGAACAGGCGTTGCTGATCACGCCGATGATGGACAGCGCGAGCCCGTTTCTCAGCGGGGCTCTTCTCATCACGGCCGGGCTTTACCAGTGGACGCCGCTGAAGAGCACGTGCCTCGGCAAGTGCCGTGCGCCGGCCGCCTTCCTGCAGGCCGCCGGCGGCTTCAGGCGCGATGCGACCGGTGCCTTTCTCATGGGCATGCGCCACGGCGCCTACTGTGTGGGCTGCTGCTGGCCGCTGATGCTGCTGCTGTTCGTCGGCGGGGTGATGAACATCCTGTGGATCGCCGTGATCGCGATCTTCGTGCTGGCGGAGAAGCTTCTGCCCGGCGGCGACCGCATGGGCCGCGCCGCCGGCGTCGTTCTGATCGCCGCCGGCGCGTGGCTGATGCTCCGTTCGACAGGCGCAGAGTAGGATTTTGGTACCGAATTGCCCGACTATTGTCGGCGGCAGAGTTCATCCCTTGCTGCTGCGTCTTCCACGTACTTGACAGACGAGACATCGTCGCATCTGTCAATTTCGTCATTTATCGTCTCGGCTACGTGCAATAACAATCCGACCAGCGAGACCATCAGGAGGCAGGCGGCCACGACGAAAGCCTTCAGCTTCACGACATACTGCCTTTCACAGGCTCGTCCGGCACGCGCGCAGCCAGATAGAGCGACTTCTACAAACGTCGACGGCGAACAGAAGAGCCCCACGAATTCATCGGCTCTCGAGAGCATTCCTGCAACTAAACTGCCCACGCACACGGCGAACAGGAGTATCACGCCGCCTTGGCGACGTGATACTCCTTGATCGCTACCATCTTGATCGCCGGATAGCGCTCGGCCTCGTAGCGTAGCGAGAACGCGTCCTGCGCCAGGAATACCGGGTCGCCGTCCAGATCGCGGGCGATGTCGCCACGCCGCGCGGTGACGAACTTGTCCAGATCCACGGCACTGTCGGCCGAGATCCAGCGGCAGACGGAGAAGCGCGACATCTCGAAGGAAACGGGCAGGCCGTATTCCGCCTGCAGGCGCTCCTTCAGCACGTCGAGCTGCAGCGCGCCGACAACGCCGACGATCGCCGGTGAGCCGTCCTCCGGCGAAAACAGCTGCACGACGCCCTCCTCGGCCATCTGCTGCAGCGCTTCCTTCAGCTTCTTCGCCTTCATCGCGTCCTCGAGGCGGACGCGGCGAAGGATTTCCGGCGAGAAGTTCGGCACGCCCTCGAAGACCAGCGCCTCGCCCTCGGTCAGCGTATCGCCGATGCGCAGCGTGCCGTGGTTCGGGATGCCGACCACGTCGCCGGCGTAGGCCGTGTCGGCAAGCTGGCGCTGCGAGGCGAAGAAGAACTGCGGCGCGGTGAGACCGAGCTGCTTGCCGGTGCGCGACAGCCTGGCCTTCATGCCGCGCTCCAGCTTGCCGGAGCAGACACGGGCGAAGGCGATGCGGTCTCGGTGGTTCGGATCCATGTTCGCCTGGATCTTGAAGACGAAGGCGGTCATCCGGTCTTCCGCCGCATGCACGGTGCGGACGTCGGCGACCTGGTCACGCGGCGGCGGGGCAAAGTCTCCGAGCGCGTTGATGAGGTCGCGCACACCGAAGTTGCGCAGGGCCGAGCCGAAGAAGACGGGCGTCAGATGACCCTCGAGGAAGGCTTTCCTGTCGAAGGGCTTGCAGGCCTCGATCGCCAGCGAAAGCTCGTCGATGAAGGCCTCGCGCTCGTTTTCCGGCAGCCTATGCGAGGCCATCTCCGGATCGTTGACGCGCGTCAGGCGTTCCTGCGTGTCCGAGCCGCGCACCTCGTTGGTGGAGAGATGATAGGAGCCGCAGAAGGTCTTCGACCGGCCGATCGGCCAAGTGACGGGCGCGCAATCGAGCGCCAGCTTCTCCTCGACTTCGTCCAGGATCTCGAAGGGATCGCGGCTCTCGCGGTCCATCTTGTTGACGAAGGTGATGATCGGGATGTCGCGCATGCGGCAAACCTCGAACAACTTCAGCGTCCGTGGCTCGATACCCTTGGCGGCATCGATGACCATGACGGCCGCGTCGACCGCCGTCAGCGTGCGGTAGGTGTCGTCGGCAAAGTCCTCGTGGCCGGGCGTGTCGAGAATGTTGAAGACATTGCCTTCATACTCGAACGTCATCACCGAGGTCACGACCGAGATGCCGCGCTCGCGCTCGATCTTCATCCAGTCCGAGCGCGTCTGGATGCGGTCCTTCTTGGCCTTGACCTCGCCGGCGAGCTGGATAGCGCCGCCGAACAGCAGCAGCTTTTCGGTCAGCGTCGTCTTGCCCGCGTCCGGGTGGGCGATAATAGCAAAGGTGCGGCGGCGGGAGACCGCCTCGGCGAGACTTTCTGCCATGTTCTGAAAATCCTGTTGATCGCGCGCTATGTAACGGTTCCGTGGAAAACTTTCAATTCGCGTTTGACCCGGACAGCAGCCGATCCGCAAATGGGGGATGAACATCCGACACGCTCCCACCCCAACGCTGAACCTCGTCCGCCTGCCGCATGGCGCCGGCCTCGATCTGCCGTCCTACGAAACGGCCGGTGCCGCCGGCATGGACCTGAGGGCCGCCGTTACCGAAGGCGAACCGCTGGTGCTTGCGCCGGGCAGCCGCGCGCTGGTGCCGACCGGCTTCGTCTTTGAGATCCCGGAGGGCTACGAGGCACAGATCCGCCCACGCTCCGGCCTCGCCTTCAAGCATGGCATTACCTGCCTGAACACGCCCGGCACGATCGATAGCGACTATCGCGGCGAAGTGAAGGTCCTGCTCGTCAACCTCGGCACGACGGATTTCGTCATCGAGCGCGACATGCGCATCGCCCAGATGGTGATCGCGCCGGTCGTCCAGGCGCAGGTGCGCGAGGTCACGGAAGCGGGCGCGACCGAGCGTGGCGCGGGCGGCTTCGGCTCGACCGGGGTCTGAGGAACGACCGGCAGATGGCAAGCGACCGGGCCGGGCTGATCTTTCGCGAGGACTATTTCGACGATCCCGCCGGCTGGGCGGCGGTGAAGGCGCTGCTTGTCGACGTCTTCGGCGTCGATGTCAAGCCGCTCGACCGGCTGGGCGGACCTGACCGGACGCTGATGTCGTCGGCCTGGTTCGACGAAAAGCGGGCGATGCGTCGCGAATTTTTCCGCCTTTTCGATGCCGCTCGTCATCGACGGACATCCGGTAAAAGCGGCCGCGCTGCAATCGGGCGCAGTGGTGCCGGAATATCGCGGCAGAGGCCTCTTTCGTGACCTCGTCCGCCGCATGCTGCAGCGTTGCGAGGAGCAAGGCTTCGAGGCGATCGTGCTCTATACCGATAAACCGCAGCTTTACGAACCCTACGGTTTCAGGATCCTGCCGGAGCATCGCTTTGCCGGCGCCGCGCCGGTCGTGAAAGAGGCATCGCCGTCCTGCCGCCCGCTCGACATGAACAATGCCGAGGACATTTCCCTGGTGCGTCAGCTGCTCGAAAACCGCGCCCCGGTCTCGCAGCGTCTGGCCGCATGCCGGAACACGCAGACATTCCTGCTCAACACCGCGCTGGTGGAGGGCGTGACCTTCAGCCTCCTGCCGCAGCATTCGGCGGTGATCGCCTGGAGCGAGAACCAGGATGGTAGCGTTTTCACGCTGCAAGACGTCGTGGCTGCCCGCATCCCTTCGCTTGGCGAGATCCTGCAGGCAATCGGAAGGCACCCGGAAACGGTGGAAGTTCTGTTCGCGCCGGATCGGCTCGCCTGGGAGGGCGATTGCATTGCCGAAGACGGGGATCTGCGCTTCATGATGCGCGATGACGCCGGCCTTTCCCCGAAAGGTCCTTTCCGACTTTCGCCCATGGCGGAGTTCTGAGCGCTTGCTCGCCGGACTTCAGGGCAAAAGAGCCGGAAGCCGCCGCTTTACCGAGGTCGACTTGACCAGCGACGTACTGGTCTGCGCCCGCTCGGCAATGCCGTCCAGCAGACCGTCGAGTTCTTCCATGTTGCGCACAAGAATGCGTGCGACGAAACAGTCGTCACCGGTGACCTTGTCGCATTCCACGCAATGCGGCATCTCCTGGATCATCCGCTCGATGATGTGGAGCTGGCCCGGCAGGGGCCTGACCCGCACGATGGCCTGCAGCGTGTAGCCGAGCATTCGCGGATCGACGTCGACGGTGTAACCGGTGATGACGCCGCGCTCGTCAAGCTTGCGCAGCCGCTCGGCCGTGCTCGGCGAGGACAGCCCCGCCTCCGCCGCAAGTTCCTTCAGCGAGATGCGGGCATTGGCGGAAAGGATGCCCAGCAGTTTCCGGTCGATATCATCCAGCAAAGAGCGCTCCGAAAGAATTTTTCCTTTATAGCCTCATGATAATAGGCAGATGAAGAATTCCACCTTTCAAATGACATGTAAATCCCTGCTCGCACCGGCTATCGTTTTGAACATGGTCAAAAGGGCGGGATGATGGAAAGCGAACAGATCCGGCGCGGCAGTCTGGAAATGATCGCCGCCATGCTGATTTCGGGAACGATTGGTTGGTTCGTGCTGATGTCGGGGCAGCCTGTCATTGATGTCGTGTTCTGGCGCTGCGCGATCGGAGCGGCGACACTGGCGATCGTCTGCGCGCGGCTCGGCCAATTCCGGAAAGGCGTGTTGACCGGACGCGCGATGATGATCGCAACCGGAGGCGGCGTTGCCATCGTCCTGAACTGGCTGCTTCTGTTCTCGTCATACAGCCATACATCGATCGCGATCTCCACCATGGTCTACAATACCCAGCCTTTCATGCTGCTGGGGCTCGGCGCGCTCTTCCTCGGCGAGCGCCTGACGGGCGAGAAGCTTTTCTGGCTTGGCCTGTCCTTCCTCGGCATGCTGGCAATCGTCGAGGGCAAGAGCGGCGGCGGCGAGACCTATCTCTTTGGCATCCTGCTGGCTCTTGGTGCCGCCTTCTTCTACGCCCTGGCCGCACTGGCCGCCAAAAAGCTCAAGGGGACACCGCCGCATCTGATCGCCCTGATCCAGGTTGTGACGGGTGCTGTGATGCTGGCGCCGCTGGCGGATTTCTCGAACCTGCCGACATCTGTCGCGGTCTGGGCCAACCTTTTGGTTGTCGGCGTGCTCCATACCGGGGTGATGTATGTCCTGCTCTACGGCGCGATCCAGAAGTTGCCGACGCATCTGACCGGAGCACTCTCGTTTCTCTATCCGGTAGTGGCGATCCTTGTCGATCATTTTGCGCTGGGGAACGTCCTGCAGCCGATGCAGCTTGCAGGCTCCGCCGTCATCCTGCTTGCGGCGGCGGGCGTGACGCTCGGCTGGCGGCCCGGCCGGCGCGGCCCGCGCCGGCGCACGGCTTGATGCATTCCTCCGCCCGAGCGGGTGACGTCCCGTCGACACGCCGGACGCCACCCCTGTTTCGTCACTTCGCCTGCCGGGTCGTCTCGAACAGGAACCAGGTGCGGCGCTCGGCCTCGTCGATCCAGTTTTCCAGGAGGCTGGCGGTGGCGACGTCGTTATGTTCGTCGCACAGGTCGTGCGTTTCACGCAGGAGGGAGACCAGGTGCTTATTGTCCTCCAGCAGCTCGGCAAGCATGTCCCCCGGCGTAACATAGTCGGCGTCATTGTCGGGAATGCGCTGCAGCCGTGCCGCATGGCCGATGGAACGCAGGGTTGTTCCGCCAATCTTGCGGGCCCGCTCGGCAATGTCGTCCGTCGTCGCGAAGATCTGCTCGGCCTGCTCGTCCAGCAGCAGGTGGTAATCACGAAAGTGGGGGCCGGAGACGTGCCAGTGGAAATTCTTCGTCTTCAGGTAAAGCGTGAACATGTCGGCAAGGAGGGTAGTGAGCGCGGCCGAGATGTCGGTGATCGCATTCGAGGGTAGACCGGACGGGGTCTTGAGTGGTGCAATCCTGCGTTTTTCGGCAGAGGAAGAAGACATGCGGGCTCTCCTTGTTTGGACAATGTTCGGCAACGAGACGACGCGACGCGGTTTGGCGCTCACCGGGAAAACCGGACTGCCACTCGGCGGCTACCGACCGCACGAAAGCTAGAGCGGCGGCCGTAATCTTCAACAGCCTGCGACCTTTCGCACGCCGTGCCCAGCCTGCGCCGACAGCCGGTTTGCTTCACGGCCAAACGCGCGCGCCCTGCCGGGTGCTTGAAAGCACATCGGCCGAGGCGTAGAGAGGATACAAAAGCGAGATCCTGACATGACCCTTGCCGCCCTACTTGCCTATAGCGGAGCCCTTTTCATTGCTGCCGTGATCCCCGGCCCGGGCATCACGGCGATCGTTGCGCGCGCGCTCGGCTCGGGCTTCCGCGAGACATTCTTCATGGGACTGGGGCTGATCCTCGGCGACATGATCTACCTCACGGCGGTGATCCTGGGGCTCGCCTTCATCGCGCAGACGTTTACGACAGCCTTCATGGTCATCAAGATCGCCGGCGCGCTCTATCTCGGTTATATCGCCTGGAAGCTCTGGACCACCGGCCTCGTGCCGCAGGAAATCCAGGCGCGACGCTCGTCGAGCATCGCGATGTCGTTTCTTTCCGGGCTGCTGGTCACGCTCGGCAATCCGAAGACGATGCTCTTCTACGTCGCGCTCGTGCCGACGCTCATCAATCTCGGCGCCATCGGCCTGAACGACTACGGGCTGCTGCTGGGGGCGACCTTCGTCGTGCTTCTCGTCGTGTTGATCCCGTACATGGCGCTGGCATCACGGGCGCGCACGCTGTTGAAGAAGCCGAGCGCGCTGCGCACGTTGAACCGGGTGGCGGCGGGCATCCTCGCCAGCACCGCTGCCTATATCGCAACGCGCGCTGCTTGAAATAAAGATTTCCATTCAACCGGATTGGGAAGCGTTTTTTCCACTCCACAGGCCACACATGGGCGATACCCCACTGGTCTCGGCTGCCGCCGAAACCTATTCTGCCCTCAATGCAGATTTGAAGGGAGATTGAAATGCCTGAGACCCGCAAGCCCGGCCGCGGCCGCGTCTACGCTTCCATCACCGAAACGATCGGCGATACGCCGATCGTCCGCCTCGACAAGCTCGCGAAGGAGAAGGGCGTCAAGGCCAACCTTCTGGCCAAGCTGGAGTTCTTCAATCCGATCGCCTCGGTGAAGGATCGCATCGGCGTCGCCATGATCGAAGCGCTGGAGGCACAGGGCAAGATCAGCCCTGGCAAGACCACGTTGATCGAGCCGACTTCGGGCAACACCGGCATCGCGCTCGCCTTTGCCGCGGCCGCCAAGGGCTACAAGCTGATCCTCACCATGCCGGAGACGATGTCGATCGAGCGCCGCAAGATGCTGGCGCTGCTGGGTGCGGAACTCGTGCTGACCGAAGGGCCGAAAGGCATGAAGGGGGCGATTGCCAAGGCGGAAGAGCTGGCATCGACGCTTCCCGACGCCATCATTCCCCAGCAGTTTGAAAATCCGGCCAATCCGGAAATTCATCGCAAGACGACGGCCGAGGAGATCTGGAACGATACCGAGGGCCAGGTCGACATCCTCGTTTCCGGAATCGGCACCGGCGGCACGATCACCGGCGCCGGCCAGGTGCTGAAGCAGAAGAAGCCGGGCCTGAGGGTGGTCGCGGTCGAGCCCGCAGACAGCCCGGTCCTTTCCGGCGGCAATCCCGGACCGCACAAGATCCAGGGGATCGGCGCCGGCTTTGCCCCGGCGATCCTCGATACCAAAATCTACGACGAGGTCGTCACCGTCAGCAACGACGAGGCCTTCGAAAACGCCCGGCTGGTGGCGCGGCTTGAAGGGGTACCGGTGGGCATCTCCTCCGGTGCGGCGCTGGCGGCGGCGATCAAGGTCGGCAGCCGCCCGGAGAATGCAGGAAAGACCATCGTCGTCATCATCCCCTCCTTTGCCGAACGTTATCTCTCGACCGCGTTGTTCGAGGGGCTCGGCGGCTGATCGACACGCCGCCCGGCGTCGTCGTGGCAGGGGCGCTCCGGCCTGGAAGCGCCCCGCTCCTTCTATCTGCACTGCACTACCACCGAAGAGGCAGCCTGCTACAACAGGTGGCCGCACCTGAGGACCCCGCCAGTCCCGGAAGGCTTTGCCCGGCTCGCGAGATAGCAGCCATCCCCGGCGCGCACAGCCGCCGGCCTCACAACGGATCGCAATGCGTTTCATGCGCGCTCAGGCCGCCGCGGCCAGACGCTCCCCGGCAATCCGGTAGGAAATCGCTTCGGCGAGATGGATACGGCCGACGATATCCTTGCCGTCCAGATCGGCGAGGGTGCGCGCAACCTTGAGCACACGATGATAGCCGCGGGCGGAAAAGCGCATCTTCTCCGCCGCGTCCCGCAGCAATTGCAGACCGCCAGGATCGGGTTCGACGATGCGCTCGATCAGCGCGGTCGACGCCCGGGCGTTGGTGGAAATCCCGGAGTGCCCGAGGGCTGCAAACCGGTCGCGCTGCGCCTCGCGCGCCCGCGCCACGCGCGCGGCCACCGCGGCAC
Organism: Mycoplana rhizolycopersici; assembly: GCF_013378445.1. Taxonomy (GTDB): domain Bacteria; phylum Pseudomonadota; class Alphaproteobacteria; order Rhizobiales; family Rhizobiaceae; genus Mycoplana; species Mycoplana rhizolycopersici. Next base: position 100,368 of record NZ_JABXYK010000003.1, on the reverse strand, counting down.
TGGCCTCCGCCGCCATCGGCCGGATCAGGTCGCTCGCCGAGACAGCCGGCACATCGATGCGGATGTCGATACGGTCCATCAATGGCGCGGAGATACGGGACTGGTAGTCGGCCATGCAGCGCGGACCGCGCGCGCAGGTCTGCCCCGGCTCGCCCGCCATGCCGCAGCGGCACGGGTTCATCGCCGCGACCAGCTGGATTGCGGCGGGGTAGCTGACGCGATGGTTGGCACGCGCGATGACGCATTCGCTGGTCTCGAGCGGCTGGCGCAGCGCATCCAGAACCTGCGGAGAGAACTCGGGGAACTCGTCGAGGAAAAGAACGCCATGATGGGCGAGCGACGCCTCCCCTGGGCGGGCGCGAAAGCCGCCGCCGACGAGAGCTGCCATGGTCGCCGAATGGTGCGGCGCGCGATAGGGACGACGGTCCGACAGGCGCCCGCCGGCCAGCTGGCCGGCGATGGAATGGATCATCGAGACTTCGAGCAGTTCGGCAGGCGCCAGCGGCGGCAGGATCGACGGCAGGCGCGCGGCGAGCATCGACTTGCCGGATCCCGGGGGGCCGACCATCAGCAAATTGTGCTACATTAATTTCCTCATGTCAGATATGGAACGCAGCATGACGAAAGCTTATTCATACATTCGATTCTCTACGCCGGAACAAGCGCAAGGGGACTCCCTGCGTCGCCAAGTCGCGAAGGCGGAGGCTTGGGCAGACGGGCGCGGCCTCGACTTGGACGACTCCCATCGCGACCTCGGAATCAGCGCCTATCACGGAGCGAACCGGACAAATGGTGCCCTTCGATCGTTTCTTCAGATGGTCGAGGACGGGAAGATTGAACGGGATTCATATCTCATCGTGGAGAGCCTGGACCGCCTATCGCGCGAAACCGTGATTGATGCCGCGACCCAACTGTTCGCCCTTATTCAAGCCGGCGTCGTCGTCGTCACCCTTAGCGATGGTCAGGAATATTCCGCCACTCGACTCCGGCAAGACTGGACGCCACTGGTCATTTCACTTGCGGTCATGGCACGCGCGCATGATGAAAGCCGCGTGAAGAGCGAGCGCGTCGGAGAGGCATGGCGGCAGAAGAAGGCGGCTGCACGTGCAGAAGGAAAGCCGATTACGCCACGATGCCCCGAATGGCTGGAAGTCCGCGACGGGAAGTTCGTTGAGCGCCCAGATAGGGTCGAAATCGTGCGCCGTATTTTTCGGGAGACGATCGAAGGATTCGGCCGACGAGAGATCGTATGCCGGTTAAACGGCGAAGGAAAGCTGCCGTTCAAAGCTGGCGAGAAGCGGAAGAAGCCTTCCACTGGGTGGCAGACTTCGAGTATCGCGAAGATCGTGCAGAACCGCGCAGTGATGGGCGAGTACCAACCTCACACCGGCACACATAAAGCGCGTAACAGAAAGCCAGAGGGAGACCCGATCAAAGACTACTATCCTCGGATTATTCCCGATGACGTATTCTGGCGCGCTCAGGCATCTCTTGAAACCCGACGACAGCATACTGGAGGTCGCCGCGGTGACAAAGGGGCCCACATTCTCCATGGCCTAGCAAAATGTTCAGCGTGCGGCAGCGCAATGTGGGTGGTGAACAAAGGCAAACCGCCAAAAGGTGGGGTCTATCTCGCCTGTTCATCCAACCGGAGAAACGTAGGTTGCGACAACGGACGAGCTTGGCGAGTGGACGAACTTGAGGAAGCGGTTCTGCTATGCTTGACCTCGTTCAAGACGCAGTCTTTCAAAGGCTTGTACCAACAAGAAACTGACAATGGCGACATAGTTGATGCGATCCGGGCTGAACTGGATGACCTCAATCGCAGAAACAAGGTCCTGATGAGGCTGGCAGAATCCGAAGACCAGCAGGCGATAGCACGCTTCCTCGAAATCGCGGAGGAGGTTAAGGCCAAGACAGCTGAGCTGAAGGCTGCGGAGGCGGAGCTGGCGATAAGCCAAAGCGACCCTGGAGATTCCGTCCGCCTTGCGGAAGTTCTTCAGTTGTCGACGGACTTCATGCAGCTCGAAGGCGAGGAGCGGCTGGAAAGCCGAATCCGGCTTTCATCTCTTATCCGTCGGATCGTGCCACTAATTGAATGCCACCCCATCCGGGGAGCATACATGGTGTTGCCACTCGACACGAAAGTGTGGCGGGTGGAGTCCCCAACAGAGGGCGCTTTCGCCTTTCAGCTTGATCTTCAGCCTCGAGCCGCTGACGCGCCTCCTCCTCGTTATCTTTTCCTGCTGAAGAAGAATCCAACTGACGATGCTCGCGACGCCTTCTACCAAGGGAAGGGCGGCCAGATGATGACTGCGGATGGGATCAAGGGGTTTCCCTCCCCGAATGCTTTTGAACGACTGAAAAATAAGCAAGGCATCGCCTGAAGCGCCGGCGCGAGGGCGATGAAACCCAGTCGCCCCGCGAGGGGCGTGAGGCCCTTCCCGGGGGGAGGGCCGCAGCACCGCCCTCGGGCGGGGTGGGGGATTGTGGAGAACGTCATGTACCTGTACATGACGACCATCAATTCGTTTCGCATGCGGAATGTATTTTCGGCGCTTGACCCGGACTCTGCCTCGCATGACCATAAAAAAACACCACGTCGCAGGGCGGGAACCCTCAGTGGTGTTTTTTCGGAGTTGCCAGATGATCATCGCTGTTGGCGAAATTGCTGTAAAGACCCCCCACCGTAATCGGTGAGCCCGAGGTCGGGACATATCCCGACCCGCTCGACACTACCGCCTGACCCTACAATCAAAAATGTTGACAAATCCGACGAGCACGTAGGCTCTGGAAATCAGTGTGAGGTCGGCGCAGGGGCCTGCGTCCTACCCGAATTCTCCCTTGACGGCGAATGGCGCACGGACCTGACGAGGCATCGTCCCGTCGGCATGTCCTGGCGCATGCCTTCCGAGGAACTCAAGAAGGTCCTCGATGTCCCGGTGATGGAGACCGCCTCCGAGCAGGAAGTGGTGGACGCTCTGACGGCCGACGCCATCATCTCGGCCCATCTCTATCCCGGCCGCCGTATCTCCTATTCGAGGCGCGAAGCCTACTGGCAGAACCGCGCACGGTATACGGGTCCCGCCTTCCGACGCAGCACCGTCATCAAGGCGGTGGACGCTCTGGTCGCCAAGGGCATCCTGATCGAACACGACAGGCGGCCGGCGGGCAAGCGGGGCATCCAGTCCTCCTATCTGCCGAACCCGATGCTCGTCGCTTTCGAGATGCCGAAGCTGAACCGCAAGCGCGGGGAAACCATCATCCTGCGCGACAAGAACGGCGACATGCTGGCTTACAAGGACACGCCCCAGACACGGGACAGCCGATACGTTCTCGAGAAGGTCAACGACGTCCTCGAGAAGACCCGCTTCACCGTCGAGGGCGAAGGCGTGGTCACCGACGGACAGTGGACCCGTATCGAGGACCGCGTGTTCTCGACCTCGGCGACCGCCATGCACCGCGTCTTCAACCAGGGTGTCTGGACATCGGGCGGGCGTTTCTACGCCGGGTTCTGGCAGACCATGCGCGGCCGCCACAGGCATACCATCCTGATTGACGGCGAGCGCACCGAGGAGGTTGACTACGACTACCTGCACGCCAGGATCATCTATGCCTGGGCGAAGAAGAAACTCGTCGGCGATCCCTACATCATCGAAGGCTTTCCGAGGAACGTGGCGAAGCGGGCGTTCTTCATCATCGTCAACGCCGAGGGCTATCTGGCTGCCAAGGGAGCCGTCGCGAACTACCTCGAAAAGAAGGGACTGGACAGGAAACTCGCCGCCAAGCTGATCGCCGTGATGAAGGCCCGCCATGCTCCGGTCGAGAAGTACTTCCATTCGGGCATCGGACTGGAGTTGCAGAACCTCGATGCGAAGATGGCCGAGTACGTTCTCCGTGAGATGACGGTCCGCAAGGGTGTCCCGTGCCTGCCGATCCACGACAGCTTTATCGTTCCCGCCGGACAGGTGAAGAACCTCGTCAGGACGATGAAGGCTGCGTACGAGAAGTTCGTCGGACGGTCGAATTCGGGTGTCTGCTCCCTGAAGTCCGTTGCAACTTCCGATTCAACAAAATCAAAGACTTGCCGTCTGGATTCACCACACCTTCACAACCCGCCCTTCACCACGCCCTCCGAGGTCAAAGATAGGACTCCAGTACTCGGCGATTCCGTACTGCAGAATCGGGAACCCCGTTCTTCGAAATCAGTGTCCTCCGTGGCCGTCGGAACGGGGTCTTCAATCCTGGTAGACAGCAAGGAAGACCCGAAGGCGGAACAGCTGGGCGTCAAACGTCGTCCCATGCCGGAATTCATGAGAAAGGCAATGGAGGATCGAAAGAAGGCCTGGAAGCAAAAGGAAGCACGAAAGCAAGCCATACGCGAGAGCCGCCAGCGTGGACGCCAGCTGGTGTATGGTGGGAAAGATGGATCGGTAGTCGTCCAAACGGTTTGACTGCATCTGGAGGGGCTGGGAAGCTCAGTACGGAAGTACACGGAATATCTCGTCGGGGGTGGTCGGCCCCGGTTCCCGCCAAGGCGACTCTTCTGAACCTCTTACGGCGACCCTGATTCCGATCTCGACATGCGAAAACCCGGCGCAACCCTTTCAGCGTCGCTATGCTCACGGCTTCGAGATGCTCATAATTCTCGATTGGCGGAACCAACGGTTTGACGCAAGGCCGGCGTGGCAAGTTCAGGTTTCTCAAGGAGGAAACATGAACTGTCTTCATCCGTTTTGCCCAATGTCTGCACCGTCAGGCAGTCCCGCCTGGGCTCCGGTTCTCGACCGGCCTGAACTGAAAATCAGGGTGGCTGACAGACCTGCCGTGGCAGCGTTTCTTGACGCCAACTTCCGTTCCGTCGGCACCTGGACATCCGCGGCCTTGTTCCCGTCTCCGTTGAACCGGGCGATGCTGAAACGACTGCTGGATTACTGTCCGTGTCTGTTTACGCAAATCGAGATTTCCCCCACCGCCAGAGCGGTAGTTCACCTCTGCGAACTTACGCTTGGCACCCGAATAGACTCGTCAAACGTTCATGATGCCTTCCTGATCCAGCATCCTCGCCCTGGCACTCCAGCAATGGCCTATCCGCCGCGCGAAGTTGTCCGGAATATCGGCGGTACGATCATGGAATTCCTCTGCAGTGAGGTTCTCGAATCCGCCGGCGTGCCGCTGATGGCCCTGGATGATGACAATTGGCCGAGATGGCAGATGCCTGGTCATATCATCATGAACGAGGGGAGGATGCAGGCGCTGAAAGCGTTCGGGGACATCCTGATCCCCTGCGCGCCTACCAACCTGGTCATCTCTGTGAAGAGTGAAGCTGCGCGGGAAAGACTTCTCTACTCTTCCAACTCCATCGAGGGTGTCGGCTTCGGTTTCTTCAATCAGCCAGAGGAGTTCTGGACCACTAGCCGTATGGCTCTGTTCAAGAGGATGGGGTTCTCGGCCATCTACATGCCCGATGCAACGCATTCGGCGGTCATGGCCCGTGTGGTGGGCGATGGTAGGGAAAGGCATGCTGTAAACCTCAACGGGGCTGACCTCTATCGGCCCCTTGCACAGTTCGGAGGCGACATGAGGCGAGTGGTTGGCAGATCAACCCTCGAACTCTGAGGTCGACGAGAGCTGCAATAATAATCAGTTGACATCCGGATGTTCTTGTTATGTTCTATGGATTACTTCCTGCCGTAATGTCAGAAAGACTCCCAGAGAATGCCGAGGTGATTCATGAGTGATTTTTCCGCCCTCCGTCAGAAGGCTGGCCTGGGTATCCCTGAAACGGCCGAGCGACTGGGTTACACAGAGCGTCAGGTTTACCGATGGGAGTCGGGTAAGAACGTTCCCCGCAAAGTGGTGCTGGACTCCCTTGAGGCCGTTCGGCATGAACGATGCTCCGAGGCGACGCCCGAACATTCGTTCACCTTCATCGATCTGTTCGCAGGGATCGGCGGACTTCGTCGCGGTTTCGATGCGATCGGCGGAAAGTGCATTTTCACGTGTGAGCGTGACAAGCATTCGCAGGAGACGTATCGGGCAAATTACCCGGAGGATAACCACGACATCTTTCCGGACATTACCAAGCTGCGTGAGGAAGACATCCCGCCTCATGACGTCCTGTTGGCCGGTTTCCCGTGTCAGCCGTTCTCGATAGCGGGCGTCTCCAAGAAGAACGCCTTGAACCGGCCCCATGGCTTCGCCTGCGAGACGCAGGGAACGCTGTTCTTCGATATCCAGCGCATCCTTGCCTTCCATCGTCCCAAGGCGTTCCTGCTCGAAAACGTGAAGAACCTAGTCAACCACGATAAGGGGCAGACCTTCAAGATCATCCGGAACGTGCTGGAAAACGAGCTTGGCTATACGATCCAGTGCAGGATACTGGATGCCAAGTCCTGGTTGCCGCAGCACCGCGAACGCATTTTCATTGTCGGTTTCAGGGACGAGTGTGGTTTCGATTTCGAAGACCTTGTTGTGCCTGACGTTTTGAAGGGACCAACCCTCAAGACCATCCTGCATCCGGAGAACGGAGAGGAAGCCCCCGAGAAGCCGTTTACGGATGGCAATATCGGCCGGGTATCGGACAAGTACACACTGAGCGACAAGCTCTGGGCCTACCTTCAGGCCTATGCCGACAAGCATAAGGCAAAAGGCAACGGTTTCGGTTTCGGTTTGTTCGGCGCGGAAGGGGTCGCCCGCACGCTCTCGGCTCGCTACCACAAGGACGGATCGGAAATCCTCATCGACAGAGGTGACGGACGGAACCCGCGCCGGCTGACGCCGCGGGAGTGCGCACGGCTTATGGGCTTTGACCTTCCAGGACATAGCGACTTCATAATCCCCGTATCGGACACACAGGCCTACCGCCAGTTCGGGAATTCCGTCGCGGTTCCTGCTGTCGAGGCGGTTGCGCAGCTCATGAAGCCCTACATTCTCGACGCCCGCAAAGAGGTCGTCAGAAAGCGGGCCTGATGGCGGATATCGTCACCCCGGAGAAGCGTAGCCTGATGATGTCGGGCATCCGGGGAAAGAATACGAAACCTGAAATCCTGATCCGCAAGGCGTTGTTCGCGCGTGGATGGCGATATCGTCTCCATGACAAGCGCCTGCCAGGCAAGCCCGACCTGGTGTTCCCGCGGCTTAGAGCCGTTGTGTTTGTGGACGGCTGCTTCTGGCATGGACACACTTGCCACCTGTTCAGGCTCCCGTCTTCACGGGTCGATTTCTGGACGGAAAAGATCGCGCGCAATCGGCAACGGGACGTCGAGGTCAGGAAGGCGCTGGACGGACTGGGGTGGCGGCACCTGACGGTTTGGGAATGCGCGCTGAAAGGCAGGACGAGGTTGCCGATCGTCGAGGTTATCGACAAGGTGGCGAACTGGCTCGAATCGGGCAGGTTTGCTGCGGATATAGAGGGGACGACGGATGGCGATCAGTGACCTGACGGACTGGATGGACGAGTACGGTCGACCAGGTTTCGTTTGGTACGCGAAGCGCCTGTCGGGTAACGACACGCTGGCGAACGGCTCGCATCAGGCCGGCCCTTATATCCCGAAAGATTTTCTTTTTGAAATCATCCCCAGCCTGAATCGTCCTCAGGAATTGAATCCGGATGCCCGCTTCGAACTCTATGTCGACTCCCATCCTGATGTCCGGACCATAAGAGCGGTCTGGTACAATAACAGGCTCCATGGAAAGACCCGTAACGAGACCAGACTGACCAATTTCGGCGGCGGCCAGTCCGCACTTCTGGATGCAGACAGTACCGGCGCGCTTGTGGTCTTCGCTTTCGCGCCCGAGACGGACGCTGCCGATGCATCGTGCCATGTCTGGCTATGCGATGATGGCATCCAGGCCGACCTGATCGAGGAAAGACTTGGGCCAGTTGAGCCCAAGGTTCCAGTCATTTGGCGTCCGGGAATCTCGGAGCCACAGGCTGACCTGTTCACCATTACCCCAGCAGCGCGAACTTCTTGCTGGCTGGGTCCGGCCGAGATGCCTCCTGAGTGGCTGGTGACGTTCCCGACCGGGCGTCAGATCATCGAAAAGACTATTTCGCTCAGGCCGGCAACAGGGACGAATGCCGATGTCCGGCTGATGCGACGTCGTGCATGCGAGTTCGAGATTTTCAAGAGCGTCGAGCAGGCGACGTGGATGCCCAAGATAAGCGAAGGCTTCCATACGATCGACGGATTTCTCGGCCTCGCCAACACCATCCTGCAGAGCCGGAAATCAAGGGCGGGCAAATCGCTTGAATACCATGCCAGTGCGATTTTCGAGGAAGACGGATTGTCGCCTGGTGCCAATTTCGTCCACAACCCGGTTATCGAGGGCAACAAGCGACCTGACTTTTTGTTTCCCAACGTCGAAGCCTACGAGAACGGGGCCTTCCCCGCCAACAGGCTGCGCATGCTCGCCGCGAAGACTACCTGTAAGGACCGCTGGCGTCAGATCATCAACGAAGCCGACCGCATTCCGACAAAGCATTTGCTGACGCTCCAGGAAGGTGTGTCTCAGGCCCAGTTCAACGAGATGACGGAAGCGGGCGTCCGGCTCGTCGTTCCCGCCGGCCTGCACGACTCGTATCCCGATACCGTGCGCCCGCATCTGATGACGCTGGAAGAATTTATCGGGGACGTCCGAATAGCTTGAACAGATCAAGCGGAATGCGATTTCGGCGTCAGTCGGTCCCGCGTCACCCGTTCCGGGTCGCTATGCTGACGCTCCTGCGGCAGACGTGATTCCGAAATCGCATGCGCGAATTCCCGCGGTCTCCTCGATATCGAGGACCACTATGTTGACCGCTCCGATATGCTCTTCTTCATCGTGGGGCGCGGTAGCGCGCCAGAATGGTCCATGAGTCCATTTTAAGCTCAAGTGTGCTGTACGGGGCCGTATGCGCGCCCATACAGCACGCTTGGCTTCTCGAATGGGTCCGACTACCCCTGAATCCCTTTCCCACCCTCCGCGCCAAGCCTGCCACCGTTCTCACTCTGTCAACGCCCTTGGGCATCCTACACTCCGTTACGGCCCTTCGGGTGACTCCCATTGCGAGCGGTGGCGATCATGGAGCTATCGGGACGGGGAACACATCAGAAGGCCGCGCTGCGCGCGGGTTCGACTTGGCCTGCGGCCCGCATCGAACAGGGAACAGGCCCTCATCTTCACATCCGTAAAATCCTAGCAATCCAGTTGGGTTTTCCTCCGGCACAATACAACCATGCCGCGTCGTCCCCTGGGCTCCATTGCCCCGATGTGCTATAAATATGTCAACGAAAACAGTCGTAATCGAGGTCCGAAATGGCAATCACGAGCACAACGTTTCAAGGTTTGACCTTTAATCTTCTGGTTGAGGAATTCGCCGATCGGGACACGGCCGGCCGCCTCAATGGATATCTGGCATCGATCTACAGGATCGAAAAAGGAACCTCCGTCCGCCATCTTATCCGTCGCTCCCGTTTGCCCGGTGCGGCCGCCGCGATGCGCGACGAGATCGAACGGGACGGCATCCAGGCGTTCCGCCGCTTTCAGCACGTCTGAAAACCCACATTCCCACATAGAAAGGAAATGCAATGCTCCTCCTCCGCATCCTGACCTTCCCGATCGCACTGTTTGCCTTCGCAACCCTCTACACCATCGCCATCAAAGCTCCGCATGCGGTCGAAGTCGGCAGCCTCGTTCTCTGGATCATCCTGCCGCTTCTCATTGTCACCAAGCTCGCCAGGGCCATGCTGCCCAATGCAACCTTAAATTAATTCAAGAACTCGATGTCGAAATTCAAGAACTCGAATACAGGTTTAATTCAAGAACTCGACGAGCGGTACTAGCGCAACGAGTTCTTGAATTAAAACAATAGCTTACACTATTGACGTTGAAAGGATCGTTTCTTATATGTTGCTTTATCGAAGGGGCGGCGCAAACAATTGATCCTCGCCTCTGAGGCGGAGAATACAACTATGTATAGAAAGGAAATGCGTGTGAGAGAGTATCCATGGAATGAGAGCGACAAGAGCGCCAAGTGCAGGGTTCGTCGGGCCGGCGCGTCGTACTATTTGTACGTCGGCGACTTGCCCGACATCCGCAGTGCTGCGTGGTTCCTCCGGAAAGGCAAGCGGGTCATCGCAAGCGGCATCACCTCCGAGATGCCGACGGCGCTGGCGCAAGTAGAACACGCGTTCGAAAACTGGACGTCGAACGCCTGGCGAGTCCACGGCTGAAAAATCTTCTCAGCCGGCGCATTTTCCCTCTTGCGCGGCCGTTGGAATGCTCCAACACTTTGTATGTGGACAGTCACAAACGCACTTCCCCACATCACATGAAATCCTGAAAAATGGAAACGAAATCAATGAACAACGTGCTTCGGCGCGCGGCGGAGCCGTGCCCGCAGGCCAAGTGAAAGGTAACGAAATGAACATCAGCAAGATCATCGACGGCCTCCGCTACAACACCGCGACAGCAGAGGAAATCTGCTCTTTCGAAAGCGAATCCGGGCGAGGAGATTTCCGTCACGAAGTCACCACTCTGTATCGGACGCCCCGGGGACGTTTCTTCCTCGCAGGACGCGGTGGTGCGATGACGCGCTGGGCTCAACCAGTCCAGGGCGGGCAGTCAGATGGCGAGGGGCTGCATCCTGTAGGTACCGCACAAGCCCGCAACTTCGCCGAACAACATGCCGACGAGGACACCATTGCCCGCTTCTTCGTGGTCGAGGAGGCATGACATGGCTCTGGCCTCCTCCAACCACCAGGCCCGACCGTCGCGAAGAGAGCGCGCGGACAGGCTGACAGTGGACCTGCCTGCCGGGACGCTTACGGCACTCAAAATCCACGTTGCACAACGTGAAACGACGATCCGCGAGGTCGTCACCGACCTCATCGAACGGGAAATCATCAACGAAGGAACGCACCCATGACCATGACAGCTTTCAATCCCGCTACAGCCGCAGCCGCTCTCAAGAGGTTTGCCGAGGCCAACGCGCATCCGTCGCTCAGGCAGCAGATTTCATCACCGGAAGTCTGGTCCGTCATCGAGGAAATGACGCGGCAAGGTTTCTCGCTCAAGACGATTGCACGCGGCCTCAACGCCGCAGGCATCGAAATCGCAGAAGCTACGTGCCTGAACTACATCGCAACGATCCGCAAGGAGAAGGAAGTTGCAGAAGGAGCGCAAGAATGAACACGGAATTCAGATTCGACGACTTCGGTTTCAATGACAAATTGGCTATCGTCGATCGCTCCGACAACTACGAGTGGGTAGAGCCGCAAATCTCGTCGTTGTTCAGCGCAGGCATTGTCCGCGTCGAACTCGTCGCCGACAGCGGTGAAGGTGACGATGATGTCCGCGAGGCGCTGCGCGAATATGTCGAACAGAACTACGTGGTGGATATCCAGTGCGACTTCGGTGACGAAGCGGACATCTCCCGCGCAGTGAGTGAAGCTGTGGCGATCCGGGACCGCTTTCTGGCGGGCAACTATGTCTCGTTCGGAGAAATGGCATGACAGACCCGAAGAAATGGCAAATCGGCAGTACGCTGGCGGATGACGGAACACGCCGGGAATACATCGTGCATCTCGTGTCACCGCGCTTCACGGCGCGCGTGGTCAGGGTCGACCCTTTCGAACAGCAGCCGGTCGAGAAAGAGGGGGAAGCCGACGTTGTGAACGGGTTCGTGTACCAGATCGACCGTCGAACCGTTCTTTGCGAAATCGACTGGACCGACAGGATTCCCGATGCGGACGAACGAGATTTCGCTGCGCACTGGCTTGGCGAAGCCGACAGGGCGTGGGATCGCCTGCGGTCGCATTTCCTCCGCTGGAAGGCCTTGTCGCCTGTTCAGGACATGGCCTCACGGATCGATCTGGACATAAGCGGATGCAGCTCGTGGAGCGACTATACGGAAGCGTTCTGCAGTGAGAACGACCGCTCCGATGGCGATCTTGTGAAGCGCGTCAGGCATCTGGCGAACGTGGTTTCAACAGGCGAAGTCCCGGTTCTTATCGGCATGCTGCATGCCGCCGACTACTCGCGTGTGGCCGACCAAATCGGCGGCAACGATATCTGGCGTCGGCTTTCCCGGACCTGTGGCGAACATGCCGAGGCGGCCGCCCTCGCAATTATGCGGCAGTAGAAAAGAAGCGTCTGCGCGTTTGTCGTGCAGACCTCAATTTCCACGTAGTATTCGTGAATTCGTAACCGTCGCCGTGCCATTTCCGTCATGTACAGGTACATGACGTTTTCAGCAGGGTTTTCAGTGCAGGCAGTGGAATTGTTTTGTGGCGCGGGCGGCATGTCCCGCGGCCTGATAGATGCGGGTATCGAGGTCATCCGGGCATACGATGCGTGGCCAGTGGCAGTGGAAAACTACCGCCATAACATCGGCCCTCATGCAGAGGTCGCAGACCTCAAGAACCTCCTTTCCATCATTCCGGAGATTGTTCGTCTTGCACCGGACATGATCTGCGGTGGTCCGCCGTGCCAGGACTATTCCCTGGCCGGCCGGCGTCAGGAGGGCGAGAACGCCAGCATGACGGTTGCCTTCGCGATCATCGCAACGGCCGTCCGCCCGGAATGGATTGTCATGGAGAACGTCATCCAGGCCTCGAAATCGCAGGCTTGGGCCGAGGCACGGGCAATGCTCAAACGCGCCGGTTATGGTCTGTCGGAGTCGCGCACCAACGCGAGCCTTTATGGCGTTCCACAGAGCAGACGTCGATTTATAGTGACAGCCCGCCTCGGCGAGCGAGACGGCTTTCTGCAGTCCGCCGTCGCGGACGCGGCATCCGCCCGACCGATGACTTTGCGAGATATGTTTGGTCCACTCATCAAAAGCCCTCTATACTTTCCGGCGACGTCGGCAGCCAGACGGTCACTCTATTCGCCTGACGAATCGGCTCCGACGATCCGGGAGCGGTCGATTAGACCTGTTCCCGCAACATGGCATCCCCATGCTGCCGACATTGCCCTGATCGAGAACGGATACGTATACTCTCGGCCGGTGCGTGGCGGACGAGGCGTCAGGACGATAGACGAACCATTTCCGACTGTCACAAGGACGTCTTGGGAACGTCCAGCCCCGAAGTACCTGGGCAATCCGCATCCCGACGACCCGGCACCGGCCGAATTGACTGCCACCCTCACACGAGAGCAGGCATCAAGGATTCAGGGGTTCCCGGAAGACTGGCAATGGATAGCCCGCACGCAACGGGACATCTTGCAAATGATCGCCAACGCTGTTCCCGCCCCGTTGGCGAAGGCGATCGGTGAAATCATCCTGGCCCGTCAGGCGGGGCAGACCGTACCTGCGATCGAGGGCAGGTTTCTGGACTGGCTTGAGCACAACGGACAACGTCGGACGATTGCACGAAACATCAAGGCGAGCGCGATGAGAGCGCGGCGTCTCCTGGGTGGACGGACGTATGCTGATTCAGCGAGGGAACTTGCGGACCTCGATGCCGTGGCCGGTTTCGCCAGTTTGCCGAAGAACACGCGGAGTGACCTTCGGCGAGCTCTGGTTCTCCTCGCCCAGTTCGAAAGCTCGAAGAAATCACGACCGAAGACAACACGGCAGACCCGAGCGACCGAGACCGCTCCCGAACCGATTGTGCTGGCGGATGCCGCCTGACCGTTCTTTCTCGAGATATTCGGCAATCGCTGCTGAAACGTGGCGCAGGCAGGTCCGTACAGCGCGTTTGGCTGACATGGATGGTGTCTGGCACCTGTGAAAACGAAAAGAGCGGCAAATCCACTCTCGCTTAACACTCACCTCGCTTCGATGTTGAACCTCAGGATGCCCGTTGCAGTCTGCCCCGTTCCTGTGTCCGTCGTGCGTACCGAAAGCTCATGCTCACCCGCTACGGGAATCCCCGAAAACTCCCGCGTTTTCGGATCGTACGTCATCCAGTCGGGCGTTGACGTTGGCACGACCTGGACGGCCCCCGTCGACCTGGTGACGACGACGCCCACGGTCAACGACTGGCCTGCCTTGTGGCGTTCGGTTGGCGACGTGTCGGGACTGACGAACTCCACGCGCAGCGCGTCGGCGGGTGGTTGCAGGAGCGATCCCGCGTAAGCCGGTAGGGTCGCCAAGGCGAGAAAGATGAGACCGCTGAACAGGGAACGTGTCATCGCGGAATAAACCTCATGTGCATGTCGAGAGTGGGGATGCGCTTTCCGTCGCGCCACATCTCGACTGTGTAATTGCCTGGTTGAGGGATGCCGCGCAGCAGACGCCCGTCTGCCGTGGAGACCTCACGTACGAAGGGCGGCAGGCCGACAAGCTGGATACCCTGAAAGCCGTGCATCCTCAAAAACACCTCGTCTCCGTCACCAGGCAAATACTTGATGTCGGTCGTGTGACCACGAAACCAATATCCCCGTTGCCCGCCTTGCTCGTGTGCGCCCTGTTCATGCGGCAAGAAATTCGCGGGTAGAGGCGACGTGTGAAGTATCACCTCTGCCACCGCAGGCCCCGCCATGAATGCCGCCAGTGCGGCGACGGCGATCGTGATGGATTTCATTGTTCGCCCCCAAATGCTTTTGTGAGTCGCCATAATCCCATTCTCGCGCCAATGATCACGGGCCATGAAATCAGGCATCCGCCGAGAAACAATGTCCCCGATATCGCCCAAGCCCACACGAAAGCCCACGCAGCCCATTCGATAATCCAGACGAAATCAGGCCCGTAGGCTTCGGCCAATAAGTCGACAAAGCTGAACTCGCCTCTCATGCTCCGCCCTCTCTCTTTCCCCCGAGTGTTTTGGAGCAAGGGAGCTGCACCCATACAGCGATGCGATCAGGCAGAGACCACACGACACCAAAGGACCAGACGGCGAGGACCTGCAAGGCGCAAAACACCGTTAGCGTGACCAGTGTGGCAGACAGGTGGGGCAACCCCACGAGACCGCAGACCGTCGCTATACTCAGCCCGCCGGCCGTCCAGAATGCCAGTTTCTTCATTTCGACTTCCCTCCCTTGCTGAGCATCGCCACACCAGTTTTCGGCAATAACCCGCGTCCGGCAAGACCGAGCATTCCGCCGATAGCGCCGGAGGCGATGCTTGATTCCCCCGCCGTTCCCGGAAGGCCGAGCCAGCCGAGAACCCGATCCGGAAGCGCCCACGATTGCCCGAACAACTTCAGGCTGACGTACCAGGTCAGATAAAGCTGGATGATGGACATCACGAGGAAACCGATGAGGCCGACGACCGCGCCGCCAGTCTGGGCGAGGAAGGCGGTCGCCCACATCGAATCCATCGTCCTGAGAACGACGTTGAAAACCGGGTAAGAGCCACAATAGGCCAGGATCGCAAGGGACGGACGCAGGAAGACGTTGACGGTCAGCATCAAGCCCATGCGAACGCCCTCGGCGGCGAAGTCATCGCCGCCCTCCATTTTCAGCCATTTCAGGCACCACAGCGGCAATGCGATCATCGCCTCAAGCAGAGCGGCGACAAGGGCGATCCCGGCGGCAAGAACGAACAGGAACGGAAGGATCGGGATCACGTAGGCGCGTAAGCCGCCGATGAACATGAGGGCCCCGATAACCCAATTGCCCCAGCCGAGCAGGAAGTCGGCTGCCCCGCCCGCACCGACCGCGGACGAAAACCAGTTCGAGGACGCGACCATCAACGTGGCTCCCGCGCCGATGGCCGTCCAGGCAATCGACAACATCGCATGACCCGAGGAAATCAGGTTCGACATCGCGTCACCCGATCTGGCAGATGATGACGCACCCCATTCGGCAAGACCCCGGGAAATTGGCGCAAGGAGCTTCACGAGGAAATTCGACCCCTCATCGCCCGCAGCCGCGAAGTCATTGGCCGTCAGGTTCGCCCTGTCGGTCTCTCCGGAGACCTGCAGGCGCAGGACGGCAAAGGCCCGATCCAACGGCAGCCCAAAATCTCCATCCGTCCGGGGCGCAACGTCTTCCAAGGTCTCGTTCGAAAGCGCCGTCGTCAGTTCACTGATCTGGCCCAGTGCCCGGAAGTAAGTCCCCGCACTCAAAAAGCCTTCGAGCTCCGCGTTCTTGACCAGCTTTGACCTCGACTCTTTTTCGACTGTCGCGGCTTCCGTCTTGGCCGCTTCGGAAATCTTCGCGTCGAAGGCAGCCCCGCGGGCGCGGATATCCTGCACGATCGCCAGGGATAGACCCTTGCTGCCGAGCGCCTTCGTCATTGCGTCGGCGGACGAGAGGCCCGAAGTCTCGGCGGCCAACTGGGCATACCGCTGCGCCTCTGTCCTGTAGGCGGACACGATTTCCTTGACCGCCTCACGCCGTGCGTTCGAGAAATCCTCCCGGTTGTCGGGGACCGTATACGAGAAATGCCCACAGGTCGGCCCGTAACTCCATACGACCTTCTTGCCATAACCAGGAATACCGAGGCCCGCGATATCGCCGGCCGGTTCGGGCAACGGTGCTTGCCAGCCCCAAAGGGAACCCGCTTGATTGTAGACGGCAGCGCATATTTCGTGTTGCAGGATCGCCATGGCGACTGTCGATCCCGAGGACGACACCGGAAGGATTGTCGTCTCCCCCGATGCCACCACCTTCACGAACACCCCCCAAGAGTCATCCGCCAGATTTATACCGCCACGGGCAACGACGTCACGCAGCAGGTAGTGTACCGGAGAAAACCCCGTCGACGGCGTCGGGATAAGAAGTCCCAAACCAACGATGACCCGCAGCGGCGTCCAAATCTGATGCCAGCGATCCCCAAGCGTTTTCCCCGTATAGGCCGACTGCACTATTCCGGAAATGACACCATAGCCGAGAATCACGGTGCAGAACCCGAAGAGCGCCGACGTGAATACCTGCAACGTCTGGCCCCATGCCGACGTCGCGTCAGACGGTAGGACCGCCTTGACCAACTGCCACGCCAGATTAGAGTCGGGAGGTTCCTGAAACAAACTTGCTATGTAGTCGATCATTTCGGGCTTCCTGGTTTGGGACCCGTTGACCCGTCTGGGCCGTCAGGCGTGGCATCGTTCTTCGCGTTGGCATCGCTGGCGTCGTCGTCGGGAGCCAACGCCTTCATCTCGGCCTGGGTCAGCACCACAGGGACGACAGGTAATGCCAGCGGCGATGAGGGTTTCGGCTTCGCCGCCGTCCCCGCCGATCCGGCCTTGCCCGCGCTGCCCTCGTCGCCGCCGCCGTCGCCGGCCTTCGTGTCGGTATCGGTCGGCGCTGGCGCGACTTCGAAATCCGCCGCGCTCTTGGGTTCGTCCGCGCCGTCAAGGATCGTCTGGCCGATCCCCGCAAGCTCGGGCAGGCAATGCCAAATCGCGGCCAGCCAGGGACGGGCGCAAGGATGCATGTCCGTCTCGTGGAGAAGTTCCGCATGATGCCGGATACGTTGCTCCAGCGTCCGCCAGCCTGCCGCGTCCCCTGACCTCGCCAGCGTTTCGAGGTAGGCGAGAAGCGGTGGAGACTCCGCCTCTAAAAAGGTCTGCCGGTGATGTGTCGGACGGCCTCGGTGTCGTAAGCACCACCGAACGACGTCCACCGCCGCCCCGTGTGCGGGATCAAGGTGGAACATTCCGATATCGCGTGTGACCGCACGGGCGTTCTGCCAAAAAATCTCTTCGCCGACGTCCATCATGGCGTCACCCCTCCCGGTGCTGGTGTCGGTGCCGGCTCATCCAGCGCGGCGGCGAGTGCCTTGGATAAAGTCCGGATTTCCTGCTGCGCAGCGAGGAGACGTTGACGCTGTTGGCGGAATGCGTAACTTGCATCGGAAGCCTTTCGCTCAAACTCACGACGTGAGTTTCGCTCTCTACCGGCGGCGGCTCTGGCCTTTTCCACGGCAGCCTTCGCGGCGGCGAGATCGCAGGCGAACTCTTTTCGAATCTGGTCGCGGATGCGGGATTCCTGAATTCCGTCGATAGCCGCCCGGAATGCTCCCCCGATGCCTCTCAGGCGATCGGCAGCCGCCCTTACCTTCGCGGCGTCTACCCTGACTGCCTGGGCCTCGGCTTTGGTGCGATCGATATACTCGCGCCCCTTGGCGTCCACCGCCGCCGCGCGCTCCACGGCCTGCTTGAGTGCCTGCGCCTGCGTCCGTTCCGCCATCCATTCCTCACGCGTCAGGCGTCGGCGCGCAGGACCGAGACGCGTCAATCCGCATGGCGCGGCCACTGCCTCGTGATACGAGTCCTGCCATTCGCGCATCGCGCCCTTGTAGGCTGCGTTGGACCGCTTGTTCAGGGCCTTTCCATCTTCACCCGGCCGTCGCCCTTCGGCCATCACCGCTCGTTTCGCAACGATACCGGGATGAAAGACCGCAGCCTTCAGTTCCCGGTCCTCACTCGGCAGCACGTAGGCGTGGATGTGCCATTGTTGCTCGTCCGTGTGCCGAATGACGGACTTCAGCGCCGGCCCGTATTGGCGCTTGAGCCAATCGATCGTCAAACGCTCCCATTGCCGGACCTCTGCCAACTTGGCCTTGTCGGCGCGGACTTCCTCGACAGTGTAAGGGTGCGAGGCGACAACGGTATGCAGAGTCTTTTGACTCACCGCGATCTTCCGGAGCTTGCCCCGCGCACCGGGCGTCATCGCCACTTCCGCGGCGGCGTCATGCATCGCCCGGACTTCCTCGACGCCGACGCCCCAGATCGTGGTCGGCGGTTTGGGATCGCGAACGTGGACCGACGCTACCGGCTTTCGGGAGGCTTCATCGAAAACGAAGGCGGTGCTACGCCCTTTAGAGTCGGGCCGCCGGCTGTATGGCTCCAGGTGAACGAATTGGAAAGCCATACGTCATATCCCGACCTCGGTTTCACGCTCGAAGTAGACGCCATAGCGGCATTCAGCGATGATCCTTACCCTCTCTACGAGGCCGTCTCCATCGAGGGCGGCTACTCCGCGACTGCGAGGGGTCGAAGTATGGTCGAAATCGGCGAGAAGACATGGTCCCTGCCATATCTCCGCCTGCCAAGTATCCGTTGTGCGGCCTATTACTAGCCGGCCTTGTTCAGTGACGTCGCGATAGACGATTGAAATTGGAAGGTCATATTTTTGCATGCTAGGCACTCAGGGGAATAACCCAAGCTTGCCTGCCGGCGGCAAAGAAAGACAGCAAAAAGTACCATGATAGTGACCGACTACCATCAATTCCCTTCGGTCATGATGCGGCTCTGCGAGGGATACTTGCGCCCCAGGGCGGTTTCGGCTCGAGGGTGTCATGTTCACGGCCACTAGGTCTATGATTTTTCCGCAAACCCTCAAGCAAGCGTACCGGATGCAGGAGGCATCGGTAGGGAGCAAGTCGTCATGATTGCTCCCCTGACCGGTTATGATTTGGCTTGCCACGCCGCAAAACCGATCAGCGTAAAGCCGACGGCATGCATGCAGACCAAATAAAAGAACAGGTTTGCGACCACTTTCATCCACGTCTTTGGAAGGCGAAGCTGCCGCATGCCGAACGCTACTGCTACCAACGCAGCAACGATCACCGCTACGAGTTCTGTATCGTTGAAATTGACGTATTGATACATGTCTAGGTCGATCATCTTGGCCACCTCTTTTCGCCGATACGCGTGCCATCTCGATGTCTCTGGCTTACGCGCCCAATCACTTGTTTCTGGTGTAACTATTGAGCGCATTGCAATTGCCGAACGTCAACGATTTTTTTGCATCTATTTATTTTTCGATGCGAATCAAAAGAGCAATTCAAAAACAAGATGTTGGGTGCTAATCGGAGTTCATTTAAAGCGATCAAAATGAAAATATGTGGGAAATGTAGCGAACTTAGCGATGCATACAGTGATTCACTATTGCCGAGAAAATCCGGAATATTCTTAGGATATCTTGGAAATGTTGACGGCTTAAAATTTCTGTGTATATTCGTCGTATATTTTCGAAAAGGTGCAGGAAATATGCGCGACAAAAGAAGCAAATTTGTAGAGCTCGCAGAGGCTCGGGTGAATAGGGCAATCAAGGACATCCGTCTGATCGGCAACCTCGCGAACCGAGGGGCCTATGCCTATGAAGACGATGACATGAAGAAGATTTTCAGAGCTCTTCAAAAGGAGCTTGATGCTGCCAAAGCACGTTTCAGCGGCGACTCTGGCGGCAAAGACAATGAATTCACTCTTGGTTAGAGGTGAGGCGTATGTGGAAGTGGATATGGCCTCGCGTTGGGCCCACGCCGAGTTCGCAGAATACTGATAGCGAAATGTTCGATCGGGCGGACTATCCGTATACGGAAACATTTGTCCGTGAAGCGATCCAGAATACGCTTGATGCCCGTCTGGATGCCGGTCGCCCGGCGATCATCAGATTCGGCTTTCACCAGGCGGCTTTATCCTCAAGGCGTGCCTTTTTGGAAGGAGCGGTCAAGTTCCGGGAAATCGCTGACTTCCCTCCAGTCGAAGACTGGCAGAACGGGCAGATCAACTGGGTGACGATTGAAGACTTCAACACTCGCGGCCTGGACGGCAGCCTGGATGACCGCCTTGGCAATTTCTGGAATTACTGGCTGAATTTCGGCGTCTCGAACAAGGATGGAGCTAAGCGTGGCGGGCGAGGCATCGGACGCGTCACATTTCTTATCGCGTCCCGAATGCAAACTGTCCTTGCTCTCACCAGGCGCGTCGACGATGGCGTCACCGCCGCATGCGGCATGACCTTGCTACGCACGATGCGCACCGAAGGTGTCGTGCGAACAACCCATGCCTATCTGGCGGACAATGAAAAAGACGATGTTTTCGGGCTCCATGTTGCCGGTGATTTCAACAACGGGCTCGCCGCCGCCTTCTCTCTAAACGGGTACAATTCGGCCCCCACAAATAGCGGTCTTGCACTCATTATTCCCTATCCTCATGCCGACCTGACGCCAGAGGGTATCTTGGCCTCGGCTGTCGAGCACTTCGCGCCGGCTATCCTAAACGGCTCGCTGGTGGTCCAGGTGGACGATGTGACGCTCGACAAAGGCTCGATCGAAGAAGTGGGTGTCTCGGTCGCGGAGAAATTTCATACGCGTTCGATCCGCGACGACGTCAGGCGATATCTTGATCTTATTGCGATCGGCATGTCGGCCACCAGCGAGCTGAAGGTTGATTCCAAATCAGGTCTGGCAGCTCTTCGTGACACCGACCAGATCAAGGCCATGCAGGAGGCTTGCGCTGCTGGTAAGAAGATCGCGCTGAAACTGTCCTTCAGCCTTAAAAAGAATGATGTCACACTTCCTGTCTCGCTTCGAGCGGTGCTGGCGAAGACCCCCGATGACCAGCTCCCGATCGACAGGTTTTTCCGGGAGGGCATGAGCTTGCCCGAGGTCAAATCTTCTATGCCGGGCGAACTCGATCTGGTCCTGCTTGTCGACGACGAAAATCTCGCCACCTTCCTCAACCTCTGCGAAGGAAAGGCCCACCTCGACCTGCTGGAATCGAAAGAAGTCAGGGCAAAACTTGAGAAGAATGGCTACCATCTGCCGATCCTCCTGAAGCGGTTCATCAAAGGACTTCCAACCGAACTTCGTGCGCTCCTGACGCCAGATATTACGCAGCCCGAAATCGATGTCTTCGATGCGTTTTTTGCGTTGCCAGACGACAGTTCCGAAAAGAAGAAGTCTAAGGGTGCCAAGGCCGATGTCAGCCCCGCACCACCTGTGCCTCCTCCACTTCCCAAAATATCGCCTATTGTGATGGAGACGTTACCAGACGGCTTTCGAGTGGCTGCAAATCCTTCTTACGGAGACTGGCCGGTCAATGTATCCGTGACGATGGCTTATGCCGACGGGACAAGAAAACCAGCTTGGAGCATCTACGATTTTGCGCTGGAGAACCTTAGTCCTCAAATCGCGGATTGTGATGCGAACTTTTCGAACAACAAGCTGACGGCACGCAACTGCGGGCCGGCCTTTGCGGTCGAGGTCACAGGCTTCGACGTATTACGTGAACTCGATACGCACATAAAGGTCTGGAAGAATGCGCAGAACGATTAGGCTGACAGGTCGGCGGCAGCTCCCGCGAAGTTGTGTAAACGTTGCGATGCGCGAGGTCGGCGGAAAAAAAGTCCTGACCATGACGATCGTCGATCCGAAAGCAGTAAAAGGCTTCCCGGCAAACGCACGGCTTACGATCAAACTGATCGAAACCAAGCAGATGGAACTGGTAGACTTCGGTACCCTTGGCAATCCGAAAACTGCCGTCGAAGTTGCGAACCAGGAATACATCGATCCGAGTTGCCAGCTCCGGATAGCGAACGCAGATGCAGATCGCCTTGGCATCTTGCTAGGTAGCTCCCCGTCATGGCGACTGAACTCGGACAACCCAGAGCAGACTGGAGGTGTAAGGGGGCTTCTGAATTTCCTTCCCGCGAAGATTGCACCACGGACTTGGAAGCTGATCATCAAGGAAGATTCGCACCCTGTTATCTATGTCGACAATCGTATCCCTGACCCGAGGTCCTGGGCAAAGAGTGACCCCACTTTCGTCGGCACGATCATGCCTGCGATCATTTATCAGGTCTTCGACGACATCCTTTCGCACCCAAATCCGGAGGAAACGGACTGGATGAATGACTGGATACGCTGGGCAGACGGTTTGATGCCAGGAAATAGCAGACCCCAGCAGTCAGAAAGCCGTGACCGGAGAGAGTGGATCGATGGCCTGATCGATACGTTCTGCCAGCGGCATAAGCTCTCGGATCGCATCGTCGATCAATTCGGCCAAGGAGACGTTGCATGAAGTTCACTGGGCTCTACGAATTTACCGAAGCTGGACTCGAGGCTTTCAGACAGGCGTTTGACGGCGAGCTGGAAGAGGAAGCAATCGACCTGACCAATGATGCTATTGCCCGGAAGATCACGGGAACCACGGCGTTCACTGTCTCCGACTGGGCTTCAGCCGACGAGATGGCTACTGCCATACTGGGTTCGATAGGCAGCGTAAATATCAAGGCCCTGCTTGGCCGCAAGGGGGTCTGGGGATGGCTCTCTTTTGTATGCCGCGACGTAGTGTACCCGGAGCAGAAAAACGGACACCGGAAATTGGGCGAGGTGTGGAGGTGGTTTCCGAGCGAACCTGAAGACTACCAGAAAGGTCAGCGACATCTGATCCGTATGCCTGTACTCCTGAAGTCATCTTTCGGAGATGCTGCCGAGCACCTGCTTATAGGTAGTCCTTCAGTGCCAGGCGAGTTGCGTGAGCAGCTTACAAGCCAGCAGGATATGTTCCATGAATCGTTCCAGCGAGTTGCCCGCTTGCTTTATCTTGAACCTGGCAAAATGAAGTTGCGCCGGGGGGCTGGCGGCAAGGGAGCAGGCTCATCGCGACGCCTTGCACAGGTGCGCAAGCAGCTCGACGTGACATGGGACCTGTTCGCGCTGTCACCTGATCAGCTTCTCGAAAAGCTTCCGAAAGAGTTCGATCGCTTCCGTTTGAAAGCTTCCGAAAGCGCGCCGCTCTGACGGTAGAACATCATGTACAAGTACATGATGGAAATCGGGCTATCTCTACAACTTGTCGGCCAAACACGCGTTGACGTAGCATGCTCAAACTAAAAGTTGCACGGATAAGGTTGGTTAGGAGCTATCTTGAAGCTGGTTCGTGATGCTCGAACGTTGAAGGCGAAGTCCATTAGCTCGCTGAAAACAGCAATGAACGCCTTTAACAGCTACGACGACGACGGTCGTATCACGATGGTGCTGATGAACCTTCAGCATGCTTGCGAAATGTTGCTCAAGGCGGTGCTTTCACAGCGAAAAGTGAAGGTCTTTGACAAAGGGACGGGCAAGTCGATCGGCTTTGAACGATGTCTTGGCCTTTGTGTTGCCCATCATCAACTTTCCGCAGACGAGGCGGGGATCATGCGTGCGATTGACGCGCTCCGGGATGCCGCACAGCATTGGTATGTCTTCGTTTCCGAGGATTTGCTCTACCTCCAAACGCGGGCACTGATCACCGCTTACGATGCCTATCTGCAACGTATGCTGGAAAGCGATCTCCGATCACATATCCCGCCCCGTGTTCTACCAATCTCCACTCTTCCGCCTGGCGATTTTGAATTCCTCGTCGACCGCGAATTTAATTATGTGAACGAGTTGCTCAAGCCAGGGAGACGGGCGCGCGACGAAGCCCGCGCCCGCATCCGAACCATGCTGGCTATGGAGGCAATCGTCACCGACGAAGTCGAGATATCGGAAAGGGACATCGATCGGATCGAGAAGGCTATGCGGGGAGATGCAGATTTCTCTGCGGTTTTTCCTCGCCTAGCGACCGTGGGCACTAATTTGCAGGGGGAAGGACTCAATCTGACCGTCCACTTCACGAAAAAACAGGGTGCGCCGGTCCAATACATTGGCGGGGACGACCCGGCCGCGGCAGCCGCGGTGCGTGAAGTTGATCTAAGAAGGAAGTTTCATCTGCAGGCTCACCCGTTGGCTGTGAAAGTGGGGTTAAGCCCCCCTCGCTCCAAAGTCCTCCGTCAGCACTTGGGGATCGATAACGATGCCAGTTGCAGTCACCTGTTCGAGTTCGGTGCCCAGAAAATCCGATGCTTCAGCGACAATGCGGTCACCAGAATGAAGGAAGCGCTTCATCAGATAGACATGGATCAACTGTGGGCGGATCGTCCGCGCTGATATGGATTAGAGCCCCCAAGGTCTCCCGGAGGCTCTGCTACGATGCTGGGAATAGCCTAATCGTCGATATCAAGGCGCTCGCGCTTGCGGTTTAAACCACCCTGCTTTTCCCACAGACCCTTTCTGTTGCGAGCAGCAGTCTGAGTGATACCAAGAGCCTTGGAAGCACGGTTATATCCAGCTCCGTCGTCGAACAGACGGTAAAGGATTTCTGTGCCGCGGGCGGTAAGGTTTGCCCCTTCTTTGTTGCGCGCGTCCCGGGCCTGTTCAAGCGTCGGGATTCTAACGCCAATGACAGGCCCCGCATCTGCTCCGACAATCTTGCCAATTAGGGCATCGGTTGTGCGATTGATGTAGTCGATAAGGTCTGTGCGTTGGCTTTCAAGCGCTGCTACGGCATCTGAAACATTAAATGCAGTGGTCATAAGAGAAGCTCCTTCTCTGAAATTCACCGTCAACGAAGTTAACGATGGAGCTACGGTTTCCGTAGTACATGCACTACCTACACCAATGCACTAGCGTACGTCAATGCCGATGGGGTCGCCAGGGTGTCCGCCCACATGTCGTTGACTTTTCGCGCATCTGCATGCAAAACATGCGCACACAAGATTGGCACACACGACACCAAATTTGCGGTTGAAAATCCCTTGTTTTCTGGGCTTTTTGATGAGGCAGGTGGGAGTCACCACTTCTCAACCAAGAGCTGGTTCTCAGCGCAGATCAACACCTAAGTGGCAAGCGCCACATGTAGGGCTTCGTTGGTGACATACCGAGCAGTCTCCCCGAGAACCTTGGCCTCCGCGGTCAGTCGCTTCATGCTGTATTCGAAATCGTAGATAAAGCGATCCTTGCCGTCCTTGTTTCGGATGCCAAGAACCCCGTACCACAACATGAGTGAAAATGCTTTGTCGGCCTCTTCCGCCGAAAGGCCGAACTCAATGAACTTGGCGAGAAAGTCCGATCTCGCCATCACTTTTTCAGCCCCCACGAGCGAATAAAGCAATTCGGCGGACAACCCCGAAACATCCCGTATCTCGTAACCGAAGTCGTCGACCAAATAGAGCGAATGCTGCCTGACTGCGTCGATGCAGTCTTCAACCGCCACCTTGGAATGCCCTCGGTTCACGGCGTTCGAGATCGCGTTTTCAATGATGTTGATGAGGAACCGCGGCCGCATCAGGCAATGGTCAACGAAGAACTCGAACGAGTCCTGATTGGCAACGGATTCCGGAAAAAATCTTTGCCAGAGTTCGTTAAAGTTGGTCGCCGTCGCTCCCGCCGAAGCCTGGAGTCGCTTGAATATCACTTGTTTGAGCTTTGCGCGGTCGGTCCAGTCGATCCGCACTTGGCCCGCCTTTCCTCGGTCAGGCGTGCCTTCCACGAGCATCTCGTAAATGTCGTTTCGGAGGAAAACGACTGAGAGGAACTCGCGCTTTGCAGCGAGGAAATCGCGCTTGATCTTGTCGAGCGCCTCAACAAGCAGGCGCACCAGACGCACGTCGAACTCGTCGACACCGTTGGCGGGCCAGCCCTTGTCGATGTTGTCAAAAAGCAACGTCACCCTGTCGTGGTGACCGACATACTGGAAAACCATCTTCTTGAGGTCGTTAATCCCACCCCGAAAGATGATATTCGTGAGGAATTCGGGCGATATAGACTGCCGCCTCTTCTTGGCGGCATCTATTTCCTGGACTACGAAACGGCTGAGACGGTTGATACGGGTAGTGAAATCTCCGCTCTCGTTGATCTGATATGAATCGAGGACCCGGTCGATCTCCCGGAGAGTCTCCAGTGCTCGGCTGTCGACGCGGGATCGATATTCGAGGTTCCGCTTCATCGTCAGAAGTACTTCCGACAAGAGGAGGAAATACCAGAATGCCGCGAGCGAGTGATCGAACGCCCCTACATCGACAATCTTGAGCAGTTCCTCTCTGAAGAGGCTTAATTGATGAGACTCGGGCTTCAGGTCGGTAACGATCGCCCCTTTCTCAGCTCGGAACACGTCACGCGACTGGAAGAAGATCGCGGTCTTGCCGGACCCCTTCCTTCCCGCTACCACGTTCACTTCCCCCCGCAACGTCCGCAGAAATTCTGACGTTTCTACGAAATAGCTCGACAGAGTCCTGAATTCGTTTTCTGCGGCTGAGGACCCTAAGGTGAGCGATTGGAGGACAGTTTTGGTACCCTTCCCGGGTCTGCTCTTTATCGACTGGCCTGCGAGAAGAGCCTGTTGCGAGAACGTCCCTACGACCTGCATGATAGACTTCTCGTCGACAACGGGCGTGATGAGGTCCCGATAATCCGCAGGTGCTGCGTCGAACCTCTTCAATGCGACCAGCAAGGTCTGTCGGCCCAATCCGTGACTGATGCCAGCTACGAAGGCGGCTCTCAGATTATGTCTTTTGGCGTCGTCTATGTGGTCGCCAAGTATCGGTAGGATAATACCGGACGAGGCAGAGACCTGTGATAGCACCGTGACCGCAGAAAGCCTCGGGACCTCGACGGGATCGAAACTGCGGTAGTGGACCTTCGAACTTTTGATCGCCGAAACGACCCAGTTGCGGAAGTCTGTCTTCCTCAAGGTGTCGAGCACAAACAGAGGCTGCTGGTTATCGAGTTCCCTGCTGTAAAGATCGAGTAGCTTTGTCTCTGGCAATCCAGAAAGGATATCGGCGAGTTCTTCGCTGTTTTCGTAGGACCTGTATCCAATGTTGTCGAACATGCCGTCGCGCTGGATATCGGCAAGCGCGTTGTCGAAAGACCTATTCACTACGGGAGCAATCGCCTTTCCAAGGCCGATGGCGTATCCGGCCTCGTAGTAGACGTTAAGGTTCGGTCGCGTGACGTCGAACACGAGGGCTTGGGCATCGGCAATATTGTTCCTGACATCGTCAGGAATCACCGTTCCGAAAACACCCATCTCCGGCCAGGTTAGTACCGACGACTTCCCGGTCGCATTTATGCGTTTGGCCGCGGCGTTGATTGTCGACACCAATTCGTCTGGTTGGCCTGGGTAGGCAAAAAAAGCCTTGAAAGGTCTGTCGCTCATTATCCCCCCAGCCCATGTTTTCTTAGTCCGGAATCACCGTTGCAACCTACGATGAATATCTCAACGACCGCAAATACAAACAAGACTGTTGACAGCTTCGTGCGCAACTTGAGGAAAGCTTCTTTTGAATAAATCCATCGAAGCTACGGAACTTGTGATGCCTATAGGCATGGGAAATAACGAGCGGGTGTTGAGTAAGCCAATTTCGGCCCGTTAGCCAACCGAAGACCCGCTAATTAATGTAGCACAATGTCAGCAGATTATGCCCGCCAGCGGCGGCGACCTCCAGCGCGCGCTTGGCGCTTTCCTGGCCCTTGATATCGGCGAGGTCAGGCAGGTTCGCGGGCGCTGCGCGAATTGCGGGTTCGGGACGCGACAGCACCTGGGTGCCGCGAAAATGGTTCGCCAGCGCGATCAGGCTTCGCGGCGCGAGGATGTCGAGCTGGCTTCCCGCCCACGCCGCTTCCGCGCCGCTGTCGGCGGGGCATATCAATCCCTTGCCGAGGGCGTTGGCGCCGATCGCGGCGGGCAGCGCTCCGGCAATGGCGGCAATCGTGCCGTCGAGATTGAGCTCGCCGATCACGACATAACCCTCCAGGGCATCTGCAGGAATCGCGCCGAGCGCAGCCATCAGGCCCAAGGCGATAGGAAGATCGAAGTGGCTCCCCTCCTTCGGCAGATCGGCGGGTGCGAGATTGACCGTCACGCGCTTGGCCGGCAGCGACAGCCCGGAGGCATGAAGGGCAGCCTGAACGCGTTCGCGGCTTTCCGCCACCGCCTTGTCCGGAAGCCCGACGATCTGCATGCCGACCTTGCCGGGCGCCACCATCACCTGGACATCGACGGGAACGCCATCGATGCCCTGAAATGCCACCGTACTGACCCGTGCCACCATGAACGCCCCCTGCGGCAGCCTCATGCTGCCGAACTTGATGGCGAAAGGAGCGCGCATGACCGGGAGCGATGCTGCCGCTCCTGCCAATAGCATCCGATCACCACAACCAATCCTCAAGTTGCAGGTGACACGATTGCACGGAATACGGAATATAACAAGAACAATTATCGAACAAACGCGCGTATTTTTCCCGCTCAGGCTGCATCGGGTTGCAACGGGAGAACAGACGGGATGATGCCCTTTGCGTGACGGGGCGCCCTGCCCGCCGACGGCTCTGGAGGGCGCCAAGGCATGAAGCGAAATGCAGGATGCTGTAGTCGCGCCTCAGGCGTGCTTGCGCACGCCTTCGCGTGCGCCGGCTGAACGCCCGGGCACGAGCGCCGGCCGGGACTACCGGCGCGACTGCCTAACGCTTGGCTTCGATTGCGTTCCACAGCAGGCTTGCAATATCGGCGCCGCCGAATTTCTTCACCTCGCGGATGCCGGTTGGCGAGGTGACGTTGATCTCGGTCATGTAGTCGCCGATTACATCGATGCCGACGAGCAGGAAGCCGCGGGCCTTCAGCGCCGGGCCGATACGGGCGCAGATCTCCTCCTCGCGCTTCGTCAGCGCGGTGGCCTCGGCGCGGCCGCCGACATGCATGTTGGAGCGGCTGTCGTGCTCGGCGGGAACGCGGTTGATTGCGCCGACCGGCTCGCCATCGACGAGGATGATGCGCTTGTCGCCCTTGCGCACGTCCGGCAGGTACTGCTGCGCAATGAAGGGCTCGCGGAACATCTGACCGAACATTTCCAAGAGCGAGGAGAGGTTGCGGTCGTCGCGGGTCGAGTGGAAAACGCCGGCGCCGCCGTTGCCGTAAAGCGGTTTCAAGATGATGTCGCCCATTTCCTCGCGGAAACGGCGGATCTCGGCCGGATCGCGGGTGATCAGTGTTGCCGGCATCAGGTCGGCAAATTCGGTGACGAAGATCTTCTCCGGCGAGTTGCGCACCCAGGCGGGATCGTTGACCACCAGCGTCTTCGGATGAATGCGTTCCAGAAGGTGGGTGGAGGTGATGTAGGCCATGTCGAAAGGCGGGTCCTGGCGGAGCAGCACCACATCCATGGTAGAGAGGTCGATACGCTCAGGCTCGCCGAGCTCGTAGTGATCGCCCTTGACGTCGCGAAGCCGCATCGGCTCGACGGTGGCAAAGACCTTGCCGTCGCGCAGGCTGAGCTTTTCCGGCGTATAGTGGAAGAGATTGTAGCCGCGCGCCTGGGCCTCCAGGCTCATGGCGAAGGTGGAATCGCCCGCGATATTGACGGTGGACACATGGTCCATCTGGACCGCGACGTTCTTGATCTTCGCCATGTAATTGCCCTCAGGAATCTGCCCGTCACATTTAGGGCTCCGGCCCCACAAACGCAACGGCCCGGGCTCGGCATCCAAACCGATCAGGCAGGACTTTGCCGCCGCTTCCGCAAATGACGCCACGGCGTCTGCGAAAACAGCGGTCAATCAGGGCGGGAAGGCGTCATCCGCGTCGATCCGGCACCGGCGGATATACCTTCTCCACCCGCCGTCGACGACCGCTCAGGCGGCGAGACCACCGCGTGCGGCACCGGGGCGCATCATGTCGCGCAGGCGCAGCGCCATTGCGACGGGTGCGGGAAACTGCTTGCGGCAGAAGGCGATCTTGCGGACGTAGTCGTCGACGCGCCAGGTTGCCCAGGTCTTGCCGGCGAAATAGGCGATATCGCCGGAGCGCAGCGTCCGTTCCACTCCGTCCTCGGTGGTGACGTGCACCTCGCCCTCCAGGATCATCACCGTCTCGTCCCAGCCGAAATACCAGCGGAAGGCGCCGGCGGTGCAATCCCATATCGCGGTCGTCGACTGGTCGTCGTGGCCGCGCGAATGCAGGGCAAGGCGCGCGCGAGGCGCGCCTTCGAGGATCCAGGAAGGCTCGATCGGCGCGTCCGCCATCTCCATCTCATCCATGGAGGCTGCGATCAGCGGCCTTGGAGGCAGCGCCTTTGCCGGAATCGTACGCACCGCCATGCCGATCGCACTTGCGAGCATCAGTTTCAGAACCATCGAAGTCCCCTCTTCGCCATCGGCGCGAATTTAAGAGCAGAAGGTTCGAAGCGGGTTCATGCGCTTGCTACAATTTTAGCGATCATGCGGATTTGGCGTGGCGGGACGGACGATGTTCTCGAAACGGGCTTCCGCCCCGCCCCTGCAACGGCACCGCACCGATCGCGCCACCGCCGACAGGCCGACGCCCGATGGCGTCCCGCATGGCAGCGGCCAGATAAGGATCACCAGTGGTGGCCGCGACGACGCAGCAATACCTATTCGAAACCCTCGATGCGGCAGACGATCAGGTCGTGACCGGAGAGCGGCCGGCCGGTTTCGTCGAGCGAAGAGACGATGCGGGTCTCACCGACGAGGAGGCCACGGGCCAGGAACCAGTCGAGCTTCATCGTCCGGTCGGCCAGCGGGTAATCAGGCTCGGACGGGTCGTCATCTGCTCCAGCGGGCCGCCGTGGCGAGAGAAGCCGCGTTCGTAAGCGCGTGCAAACAGGCCTTCGGCCTCGAAGTCGCCGCCTGTATGGTTGCCGGTGTTCAGGTCGCCGCCGATCAGGACCGGCAGGCCCGGAAAGGTTGCGTCGAGCACATCGATGAGGCCCACCACCTGGCGTTCGCGATAGGCCGCATTGGTCGCGCTTTCGAGATGGGTGGAGACGGCGACGAAGGGTCCCGCTTCCGTCTCGATGACCGCGCCGATCGCCATGCGCTCGCCGAGACGAGGCTGGTCGCCGCCGTCGATGAACCACAGCCGCTCGCCTTCGAGGCGGAGCATGAAGGGCCGCGCCAGCGGAACGCCCGCCATCAGGCCGTTGCCGTGGAAGCCGTGCAGGTTGAAGTCGTCCCTGCAGAATTCGCGCTCGGTCGCAGAGCCGAGACCGAGCTCGAGGAACTCGACCCCATAGGCATAGGCCATGTTGAGGTGGCCGGCGAGTTCGGTCGTCGTATTGCGCTGGCCGGTGCGGGCCATGCCGCTGTCCATTTCCGAGACGAGCACGACGGGTGCCGGCGTTGCCCGCCGCAGCAGGCCTGCGGTCGCTTCGGGAAACAGGCAGCGTTCCAGATTCCAGGCGGCGACATCAAACGGGAAGGCGAGCGAGCCGGCCGATGCGGCGCTGCCGCCGACCTCGATCACATTCATGAAGGGCAGCGACGCCATCCTGTCGTCATGGGCCTCGATAGTGCGCGGCAGGGTGGCGACGTCGGCGCGAACGCTCTCGCTCGCAGCCTCCAATGCAGGGACGGTGGTGCGGATCATCGTGCCGTCTCCAGCAGGTCGGGGGCCGTGGCCGTGCGGTGCGGCTCGGCGCTGGACCAGGGCAGCCGGCGGCCACTCTCCGCGTCAAAGAAATGCAGGCGGCCGATCGGGATCGTGACCGGCATCTCGCCTCTCAGCGTCGCATCGGAGGAGAGTGCAACGGTGACGGCCTGGTCGCCGACCATGCCGTGCACGAGGCGCTGGGAACCCAGTTCCTCCACATAATCGACGCGAAGCGGCATGCTGCCGCCCTCAGCAGCGGTGCCGCCGGGGGCGGCCGCCTGCAGGTCCTCGGCGCGGAAGCCGACGGTGACGGCGCCTTGCGTCGGCACAGCCTTGCCGAGGTCGATCAGCGCCGGGCCGATCGCAAGCTTGCTGCCGTGCAGTTCACCCTGCACCAGGTTCATTGCCGGCGAGCCGATGAAACTTGCGACGAAGGTGGAGGCGGGTGCGTGGTAGACATCGAGCGGCCGGCCGATCTGCTCGATGCGACCGCCGTTGAGGACCACGAGGCGGTCGGCGAGCGTCATTGCTTCCAACTGATCATGGGTGACGTAGAGCGAGGTCGTGCCGACCCGGCGCTGCAGGCGCTTGATCTCGCCGCGCATGGAGACGCGCAGCTTGGCGTCGAGGTTGGAGAGCGGCTCGTCGAACAGGAAGGCGGAGGGCTGGCGAACGATGGCGCGGCCCATTGCGACGCGCTGGCGCTGGCCGCCCGAGAGCGCGCGCGGCTTGCGGTCGAGATAGGGGCCGAGTTCCAGCATGCGGGCGGCTTCTGCCACGCGCGCCTCGATCTCCGGCTTGGGCGTGCGGCGGTTCTTCAGCCCGTAGGCGAGGTTCTCGCGCACGGTCATATGCGGATAGAGCGCATAGTTCTGGAAGACCATGGCGATGTCGCGGTCGGCCGGCTCGACATCGTTGACGATACGATCGCCGATCCGCACCGTACCACTTGAGATCGTCTCCAGCCCGGCGACCATGCGCAGGAGCGTCGACTTCCCGCAGCCGGAGGGGCCGACGAGGACGATGAACTCGCCATCGGCGATCCTTATGTCGACCTCGCTCACCGCCGGCACGTTGCCGTGATAGATTTTCGATACCTTGTCGATCTCGATCGTTGCCATCGACTTATCCTTACTTGTCGCTTTCGGTGAGGCCCTTGATGAACCAGCTCTGGAAGATCACCACGATGAGAACCGGTGGAAGCATGGCGAGGACAGCCAGTGCGAAGGCCTCGTTGTAGTCGGGGATCTGCGAGCCGATCCAGACCTGGAGGATCTGCTTGATGCCGCGCATCAGGGTGAAGAAGCGCTCGTCGGTGGTCATCAGCATCGGCCAGAGATACTGGTTCCAGCCATAGACGAACATGATGATGAAAATCGCCGCAATCATCGTCTTCGAGAGCGGCACCAGCACGTCTATGAAGAACTTGAACGGCCCGGCGCCGTCGATGCGGGCGGCCTCGAGAAGCTCCTCAGGCACCGACTTGAAGAACTGGCGGAAATAGAAGGTGCCGGTGGCCGACGCCAAGAGCGGCACGATCAGGCCGGTATAGGAGTTGATGAGACCGAGCCCGCTCATCACCTCGTAGGAGGGCATGATGCGCACTTCGAGCGGCAAAAGCAGCGTGGTGAAGATCACCCAGAAGGCGAGCGTGGCGAACCGGAAGCGGAAATAGACGATCGCATAGGCAGCCAGCATCGAGAGCACGATCTTGCCGACGGCGAAGCCGATGCCGAGGATGAAGGAATTCATCATCATCCGCGCGCCGGTGACCTGGCCGGTGAAGCCGCCCTGACGCGTCAGCACGGTCTCGTAGGTCTCGACGAAATGGCCGCCGGGCGAGAGCATCAGCCCCTTCGAATGGATCTCGGCCGCCTCGTGCGTCGAGGTCATGAAGGCGACGACCACCGGCAGCGTCAGGAACAGGGCGCCGAGGATCAGGACGGCATGGTCGAGGATGCGGGTTCTGTGCATGGGCGCCTCAGGTGTAGTGGATGCGCCGCTCGATGAAGCGGAACTGCAGCACGGTGAGCACGAAGACGACGATCATCAGGATCACCGACTGGGCCGAGGAGCCGCCGATGTCGTTGCCGCGGAAGCCGTCCATGTAGACCTTGTAGACCAGCGTGATCGGGTTGTTGGCCGCCTTGTCCTTCACCATCACGTCGATGACGCCGAAGGTGTCGAACAGAGCGTAGGTGACGTTGATGATCAGAAGGAAGAAGGCGGTGGGCGCGAGAAGCGGGAAGATGACCGTCCAGAAGCGCTTGATGCCGGAGCGGCAGTCGATGGCGGCGGCCTCGCGCACGGAAGCCGGCAGAGCCTGGAGACCGGAGAGAAAGAAGATGAAATTGTAGGGGATCTGCTTCCAGACGGCGACGAAGATCATGGCAAACGCGGTGTCGAAATAGCTGAGGCCTACCTTCATATCCCAGCCGAGGAAGGCGGCAATCTTGACGAAGGGGCCGATGTGCTGGTCGAAGAACATCATGCCGATCAGGCCCGCGACCGGCGGGGCGATGGCATAGACGGAAATCAGCAGCGTCTTGTAGGCGGCGTTGCCGCGGATCACCGCGTCTGCCTTGACGGCGAGCAGCAGGCCGAGCGCGAGCGAGAAGAAGGTGACGGTTGCGGTGAAGATCGCCGTGAAGCGGGCGATGGACAGATATTCGGGACTGAGAAGCACGCCGAGATAGTTGTCGAAGCCGACGAAGGTCGAGCCGAAGCCGAACGGATCCTCCAGATAGAAGGAGGACTGGATCGCCCGCACCGACGGCCAGTAGAAGAAGATGACGATCACGGCCAACTGCGGCGCCAGGAACAGATAGGGCAGCAGCGGCGAGGAGAACTGGACGCGCTTCATTGGCAGACCTTCAGACAGGTAGGGGCAATGTTCGTTCGAGCCTGATGTGAAGGCTGCCTCTCACCCCTCATTGGCGAATGCCCCTCACCCCAGCCCCCCCGCAAGCGGGGAGAGGGGGAGGAATACGTTGCGGCGAGGATCCTTCTCCCCGCTTGCGGGGAGAAGGTGGCCGGCAGGCCGGATGAGGGGCCACCGGATAGTCGAGCGGCCGACAGTTACCGATCAACCCGCCGTCTTGGCGAAGCGGGCGAGCAATTCGTTACCCTCGCGCTCAATTGTATCGAACGCGTCCTTGACGGTGGTCTCGCCGGAAAAGATGCGGCCGTATTCGCGCTCCATGATCTCGCGGATCTGCGGATAGAAGCCGAGACGGTAGCCCTTCGACCATTCGCCGGCCGGCAGCATCAGCTGCTGGATGCCGACTTCGGCGACCGGGGTCTTTTCATAGTAGCCCTCGGACTTCGCCAGTTCGTATGCTTCCTTGGTGATGGCGACGTAGCCGGTGGCCTGGTGGTAGAACTTCTGGATCTCCGGCGAGGTCAGGAACTGGAAGAAGTCGGCCACGCACTTGTTTTCCTCGGCCGGCTTGCCAGCCATGGCGAAGAGAGCGGCACCGCCGATGAAGGAATTGGTGCCGGCGCCCGCAATCGAGCCCCAGTAAGGCAGGAAAGTGGCCGAGAACGGCATCTGGGCGGTCTTCTGCAGGCCGCCGAAGGAGCCCGAAGAGCCGACCCACAGCGCAACCTTGTTTTCTTCGAACGGCTTCTGGTTGTCGTTCCAGCCGGCGCCGTAATAGGCGAAGTAACCCTGGTCCGCCCAGGACTTCAGCTTCTCGAACATCATGACGAGGTTCGGGTCGGTGGCCTTGATCTTGGTGTCTACGACGCTGTCGTAGCCGTTGTTGTTGGTCGCGAACTGGATGTTGTTGCGCGAGAAGAAGTTTTCCGTGAACTGCCAGGTCAGCTGCGCCTGGACCAGCGGGATGTAGCCGGCTTCCTTCAGCTTCGGCGCTGCCGCCTCGAACTCTTCCCACGTCTTCGGCGCCTCGACGCCGGCCTTCTTCAGGGCCTCGTCGTTGATGTACATGATCGGCGCGGACGAGTTGAACGGCATGCCGACGAACTTGCCGTCGCTGTCGGCGTAGAAGTAGCGCACGCCTTCGATGAAGGCGTTGCGGTCGAAGTCGTAGCCGGCTTCCTTGATCAGGTCCTCGGCCGGGACGACAGCGCCCTTGGCGTTGATGATGGTGGCCGCACCTGCGTCGAAGACCTGCAGGATGTTCGGCTGTTCGCCGGAGCGGAAGGCTGCGATGCCGGAAGCGAGCGCCTCTTCATAGGTGCCCTTGGAGACCGGGGTCAGCGCGCAGGCGGTCTGCGCGGCGTTGAACTTCTGGGCCACCTCGTTGATGACCTCGCCATTGCGGCCGGCCATGCCGTGCCACCAGCTGATATTGGTGGCGGCGAGCGACGAGGTCGCGGTCAGGGCGATCGAGATTGCTGCGAGGGAAAACTGTTTGATCATGGAAGGATCCTCTCCACCGGTTGCATCGGTGTGCGAGTGCCTATTGCCCTTCCGTGAAGATCGCTTAACAGGAATGTGTCAGTTCGATTACATTTCACATCACTTTCGAACCGATTTCGTTTTTACTTCAAAACGCGCCCGGCAGATGTCGGGGCAAACGCCACGGCATGACGGCGACGATATCGTAGCGGATCGACAGCAGATGTGCATCGGACTGGCGCGACAGCCAGACATCGCTTGCGGCGCGAATGCGATGTTGGGCGGCTCCCGTGACCGCAAAGACCGCACCTTCCTCACTCGCTCTCGCCTTGACCTCGACGCAAGCGACCAAGTCGCCCTTGCGTGCGATGATGTCGATCTCGCCGAGCCTGGTGCGGTGGCGGATCGCAATGATGCGATAGCCTTTGGCGATCAGATAGAGGGCAGCAATGTATTCCGCGAAATGGCCGCGGCGAAAGGCCTTGCGGCGGAGCTTTCTGCCCGCCTCATCGCCCATGTTCGGCCTTCAGTTCGAGCAGGCGCTGGTAGAGGTCGCGCCGGGGCAGTCCCGTCTGGCGCGCGGCCTCGGTCGCCGCCTTCCCGGCCGGCATGTCGGCCACGAGCCCGGCAAGCAGTGCATCGACGTCGGCTGCTTCCGGCGGCGGCTCTTCCGCCGGCGGCGCGACAACGAGCACGATCTCGCCCTTCACCTGGGGGTTTCCCGCATAGTGGGCGGCAAGCTCTTCAAGCGAGCCGCGGCGGAATTCCTCGAAAGTCTTGGTCAGTTCGCGGCACACGCAGGCCTGTCTCGCGCCGCCCAGAACATCTGCCGCAGCGGCAAGCGTCGCCCCGATCCGGTGGGGCGATTCAAAAAAGATCAACGTCGACGGCACGCGGCCGAGTTCGCCCAGGCGATCGCGGCGCGCCTTGTCCTTCACCGGCAGGAAGCCCGCGAATAGGAAGGCATCGTTCGGCAGGCCCGAGCCGACGAGCGCTGCGAGCGGCGCCGACGGTCCGGGGATCGGCACGACCTTGTGGCCAGCGGCAAGCGCGAGTTGGCCGAGGCGATAGCCGGGATCGGAGACGAGCGGCGTGCCGGCATCGGAGACCAATGCCACCGAGCGCCCCTCGTCCAGTGCGGCGACGAGCTTCGGACCGACCTCGTCGGCATTGTGCTCGTGGTAGGCGTAAGGGCGCGTCACGATGCCGTAGCGGTCGAGCAGAACGCGGGTGACGCGGGTGTCCTCGCAGGCCAGCACGTCGGCGCCGGCAAGGGTCTCCAGCGCCCGCAGAGTGATGTCGCCGAGATTGCCGATCGGGGTTGCGACCAGATAGAGCGCAGGCTCGAGCGGCCGCGCGGGCACGAGCGCGCCGTGGACGCGATAGTGACGGGCAGCCGGCGCTGCCTCCCTTTGCGGCTGTTCATGCATGCGAGACGTCATATTCCTGCTTTTCGTCCCGGTCGAGGCGGGCTAGCTTCCTTATGGGCGAGACCGGGACGGGCCGCAAGGGCGCGGGAACGGCGGGGGACGGTTCTATCCCCTATGGCAATCGCCATGCCTCTTGCAATTGGACGGATAAATCTGCCAATTTGCCCGTCCACATCCTTCCGGCGCCAGCCGGCAAACAAGAAGACGCCGCGTCGGCACGGCCGGCGGGCAGAGCGGTCGAAAGCGGTACTCCAATGCGCATCACAATCGAACGGTCCAATCTCCTGAAGTCGCTCAACCATGTCCATCGCGTGGTCGAACGCCGCAACACGATACCGATCCTGTCGAACGTGCTGCTGCGCTCGGAAGGCGCCGGGCTTGAGATGAAGGCGACCGACCTCGACCTGGAAATCACCGAGGCGACGCCCGCACAGATCGAACAGGCGGGCGCTACGACCGTTCCGGCGCATCTGCTTTACGACATCGTGCGCAAGTTGCCGGACGGCTCCGAAGTGCTGCTGGCCAACACGCCGGACGGCGGGTCTATGACGGTCGCGTCCGGCCGCTCGAAGTTCTCGCTGCAGTGCCTGCCGCAGTCCGACTTCCCCGACCTGACGGCCGGCAGCTTCAGCCACACGTTCCGCCTGAAGGCGACAGACCTGAAGATGCTGATCGACAGGACGCAGTTCGCGATCTCGACGGAAGAGACGCGCTACTACCTCAACGGTATCTTCATGCATACCATCGAGAGCGCGGGCAAGCTGAAGCTGCGCGCCGTCGCAACCGATGGTCACCGGCTGGCGCGCGCCGACGTAGAGGCGCCTTCGGGTTCGGAAGGCATGCCGGGCATCATCATCCCGCGCAAGACCGTCGGCGAACTGCAGAAGCTGGTGGACAATCCGGAACTCATCGTCACCATCGAGGTTTCCGACGCGAAGATCCGCTTCACGCTCGGCTCCGTCGTGCTGACGTCCAAGCTGATCGACGGCACGTTCCCCGACTACCAGCGCGTCATTCCCACCAACAACGACAAGGAACTGAAGATCGACTGCCAGTCCTTCGCACAGGCGGTCGACCGCGTGTCCACCATCTCCTCCGAACGCGGGCGGGCGGTGAAGCTCGCGATCGGCGACGGCCAGATGACGCTGACGGTCAACAACCCCGATTCCGGCAGCGCCACCGAAGAGCTGCCGGTGGGCTACGACAGTGACCCGCTCGAAATCGGCTTCAACGCCAAATACCTGCTCGACATCACATCGCAGCTTTCCGGCGAGGAGGCGGTGTTCATGCTGGCCGATCCGGGTTCGCCGACGCTGGTGCGCGACCTTGCGGGCGACGATGCGCTGTATGTGCTGATGCCGATGCGCGTTTGATGTGCATCAAGGCTGAATGCTGGAAGGCGGGTCGAAAGGCTCGCCTTTTTCTTTACAAGTCAAACTGTTGATCCGGCGCGATCAGACTTGTTTTTGACGCAAATAGCCACACATAGTGGCGCAGAGAATCGACGCGGTTCGAGGCATCTGCGCTGCAGGGGTGGCGGAGCAGTTCCTTGACGGCCACAACCGGGGAATCAAGATGAGTTTGCGGGTGAAGGTGAAGGAACGGCTCGGCAAGAAATTTGACGAGGAGATCCGCTTCTTCAAGGGTTGGATCAGCAACACGCGCGCCGTCGGGTCCATCATCCCGACGTCTTCGATCACTGCGCGGCGCATGGCCGGCGTCATCAACCCGCATTCCGGCCTGCCGGTGCTGGAGCTCGGCCCCGGAACCGGAGCGATTACCAAGGCGATCCTGGAAAGAGGCGTGGCGCCCGACAAGATCGTCTCGATCGAATACTCGACCGACTTCTACAATCACCTGGTGGAGCGCTTCGACGGCGTGCACTTCATCAACGGCGACGCCTTCGATCTCGACCGGACGCTTGGCGTGTTCAAGGACCAGCAGTTCGACAGCGTGATCTCGGCCGTGCCGCTGCTGAACTTCCCCATGCACCGGCGTGTTTCGCTCATCGAGGACCTGCTGCGACGCATCCCGGCGGGAAGACCCGTCGTGCAGATCTCCTATGGACCGGTGTCACCCGTCACCGCCATGCCGGACCGCTACCAAATCAGCCATCTCGATTTCGTCGTGCGCAACATTCCGCCGGCGCAGCTGTGGACCTATCGCAAGTCGCACTGAGCAAGGCCGATGCTGGCGCTCTACATCACCCATCCTCAGGTGCGGATCGATCCGGACGTGCCGGTTCCGAAATGGAGCCTGTCTGCGAAAGGGCGCGAGCGCGCGACCCGGGCGGCGCAGGCGGATTGGGCACGCACGCTGAAACGTATCATCTCCAGTGACGAGACGAAGGCAGTCGAGACGGCAGAAATCCTTGCGCAGGCGGCGGGCCTCACGGTCGAGGTGGTGAAGGGAATAGGCGAGAACGACCGCTCCGCCACCGGCTTTCTGCCGCCCGAACGCTTCCAGGAGGCTGCCGACTGGTTCTTCGCCCATCCGACGGAGAGCTTTCGCGGCTGGGAGCGGGCCGCCGACGCGCAGGCGCGGATCGTCGCCCGGGTGGACGCCATCCTGAAAGACCACGGCACCGCGGGGCCGATCGCCTTTGTCGGGCATGGCGGCGTGGGGACGCTGCTCAAGTGCCATCTCTTCGGCCTGCCGATCGCCCGGCGCCACGACCAGCCCGGCGACGGCGGCAATCTTTTCGCCTTCCGGCTTGAAGATCGCTCTGGCGCATGCGACTGGACGGCGATGGAAACATGGAAGGGGTGCTAGGATGGAGGCGCGCGAACGACTGATCGTCGGACTAGATGTTCCGACCGTGGCGGAGGCCGAGGAGAAGGTCCGCGCGCTCGGCGACAGCGTGCTCTTCTACAAGATCGGCTACCAGCTGGTCTTCGCAGGCGGGCTCGAGTTCGCCCGCGACCTTGCCCAGGACGGCAAGAAGGTCTTCCTCGACATGAAACTGCTGGACATCGACAACACGGTAGCCAAGGGCGTGGAGAACATCGCGAAGATGGGCATGTCGATGCTGACGCTGCACGCCTATCCGAAGGCGATGCGCGCGGCGGTGGAGGCGGCGGCCGGCTCCGGCCTGTGCCTGCTCGGCGTCACCGTGCTGACCTCCATGGATGCAGAAGACCTGATCGAGGCGGGATATCACGACACGCCGCAGGCGCTGGTGCAGCGCCGGGCCGAACAGGCGCGCGCCGCCGGCATGGGCGGCATCGTCTGCTCGGCCGAGGAGGCTGCTGCCGTGCGCGGCATTGTCGGCCCTGACATGGCGATCGTCACGCCCGGCATCCGCCCGACCGGTGCGGAGAAGGGGGACCAGAAGCGGGTGATGACGCCTGCGGAAGCCTTGAAGGCCGGATCGAGCCATCTCGTCGTGGCGCGACCGATCGTAAAGGCCGCAGACCCGCGCGCGGCGGCAGAGGCCATTCTGGCCGAAATGACGGACGCGCTCAAAGCGTAATCAAGGGAGAGACGAAATGGCCAAGGGATACTGGATCGCACGCGTGGATGTCCGCGACGCCGAGCGCTACAAGGACTATGTCGCGGCCGCCAAGCCGGCATTCGAGAAGTACGGGGCGAACTTCCTCGCCCGCGGCGGCGCCTTCGAGAAGCTTGAAGGACAGGTTCGCGCCCGCAACGTCGTGATCGAGTTTCCCTCGCTGCAGGCGGCGATCGACTGCTACAACTCCCCCGAATATCAGATCGCGGCCGCCATCCGCCAGGAAGTCGCGGACGCGGAGATGGTGGTCGTCGAAGGGGTCTGACTCACCGACAACGACAGGCGCGGAAGTTGCAACAAGGCACGTGCAGACAAGCCTTCACCTCCCCGGTGGTTTGGGCTATGTAGGCCTCACCTACCTTCGCCTATTCCAGGAGCTTCCCGCATGACCCTCTCCAACCTTCCGCCGCAGGTCACCGTATTCGGTGGTTCCGGATTTGTCGGCCGTCATGTGGTCCGTGCGCTCGCAAGGCGCGGCTACCGCATCCGCGTGGCCGTGCGGCGGCCGGATCTGGCAGGGTTCCTGCAGCCGATCGGCGGCCTTGGCCAGATCTCCTTCGTTCAGGCGAACCTGCGCTACCGCGACTCGATCGACCGCGCCATCCACGACGCCGATCACGTCGTCAACTGCGTCGGCATCCTGTTCGAGAAGGGCCGCCAGCGCTTCGACGCCGTGCAGGATTTCGGCGCACGCGCCGTTGCCGAGGCCGCCCGCGCCCGCGGCGCCACGCTGACACACATCTCGGCGATCGGCGCTGAGGCCAATTCGGCTTCCGACTACGCCCGGTCCAAGGGACGCGGCGAACTGGGTATCCGCGAGGTGCTGCCGGAAGCCGTGATTCTGCGTCCGTCGATCGTCTTCGGACCGGAAGACGGCTTCTTCAACAAGTTCGCCAACATGTCGCGCTTCGCACCCGTCCTGCCGCTGGTCGGCGGCGGCCACACCAAGTTCCAGCCGGTCTACGTCGCCGACGTGGCCGAGGCCGTGGCGCGTTCCGTCGACGGACACGCCATCAAAGGTACGACCTACGAACTGGGCGGCCCGGAAATCCTGACCTTCCGCCAGTGTCTGGAACTGATGCTCGACGTGATCGACCGCAAGCGTCCGTTCGTCTCGCTGCCCTTCGGCATCGCCTCGATGATCGGCTCGTTCGCCTCGCTCGTCCCCTTCGTCGAGCCGCCGCTGACGCCGGACCAGGTCCGCTTGCTGCGTTCGGACAACATCGTCTCCGACGAGGCCAAGAAGGAGGGGCGCACCATACAGGCGCTCGGAATCGCGCCGGCGCTCGCCGAAGCGATCCTGCCGTCCTATCTGGTCCGCTACCGCCCGCAGGGCCAGTTCACCCGTGGAACGGCCTGAGGCCTCCAAAGGGATCAAGCGTATCGCGCAAATCATCACGCCGCCTGGCACCGGGCGGCGTTTTCTTTGGTCGTCCGATGGCCGTCCGAAGAGCATTCACGCAGGCAATCTGAACGCCAGCGCGCAGTGCGGGGACCGAGCGTTGCAGTTGTGCCGCACTGTCGAAAATCAGCACAGCATTTACGCAGCATTCAACATGTTCCGTTATTGATGTTTTGCAGGGCGGCGAATACACACCGCCTCGCACAAGGGGCCAGACCGGCGAGACCCGCGTACATCTTTCCTCAAGGACTTCTTCGACATGGGCAAGGCAATTGCACTTTTCTTCGGCTGCGCGGCGCTGGTGATCCTGGCAGGCTCCTTCATGGCACCGAGCACCGTTGCCGCCGGCAAGCACGGCTGCGCCCCGGCCTATGGCGTCGACCCCTGCACGACCTCGTCGATCGAGCGCTGAACGGAAAAAGGCCGGACTACGACGCCCGGCCCTTGATATCTGCGCCCGAAGGCGCACGCATCTGCGCGAACCGATCGGGTTCGCGAAATCTCCCTACCCCCAGAGCGCCAGGCCGATCAGGCCGGCGATACCGATGACGATCCGCCAGATCGCAAAGGGTGCAAAACCGCGGCGCGAGACGAAGTCCAGCAGCGAGCGGACGACCAGCAGCGCCGAGAAGAAGGCGGCAACGAAGCCGACAACAATCAGCATGCCGTCGTCGAAGCTCAATGCGTCGCGATTCTTGTAGAGGTCGAGCGTGAACGCGCCGAGCATCGTCGGCATGGCGAGGAAAAACGAGAATTCCGCGGCCGAGCGCTTGTCCGCTCCCATCAAGAGGGCACCGGCGATCGTGGCGCCCGAACGCGAGGTGCCGGGAATCATGGCGAGGCACTGGAAGAAGCCGATCTTGAGCGCCAGCGACGGCGGATAGTCCATCACGTCCTTGTAGCGCGGCTTCAGCGGCAGCCGGTCGATGACGTAGAGCACGATGCCGCCGAGGATCAGCACGATGCAGATCAACTGCGGCGTCTCGAACAGGACCGTCTTGATGAAATCATGGGCGAAGACACCGATGACCGCGGCCGGCAGAAAGGCAAGCAGGACGCAGAAGACGAAGCGCCTCGCCTCAACGCTGGTCGGCAGGGCCAATGCGATATGGATCAGTTTGGCCGCGTAGACGGCAAGGATCGCCAGGATAGCGCCGAGCTGGATCAGGACGGCAAATGTATTCCCCGGGGACTTGAAGCCCATGAAGTGGCCTGCAAGCAGGACGTGGGCTGTCGAGGACACGGGGATGAACTCTGTCAGGCCTTCGATCACTCCGAGAACGAGGGCGCTGACAATCGACTGGTCGGCCATGGAAAATCCTTGAAGAGATGATGTCGCAAGCGATCATCAAAAACTGATTCGCTTGTGTTTGCGTTGTCATCTTCCTATAGCTTTGTGTCAGGAGTCGTGAACAGCGCAAACGCATTTCCCGGCCGACGGCCGGTCCACTTCCTCCGACGATCATCAAAAGAAAAGCCTTATGCCGACCCTCTATCATCACTCGATGTCTTCCTCCTCCCGTTTCATCCGGCTGGTTCTGACCGAATACGGCTATCAGACCGATCTCGCCGAGGAGCAGCCGTGGGAAAACCGGCGCGACTTTCTGGCTTTGAACCCGGCAGGGACGCTGCCCGTCTATGTCGACGACAGCATGCGGGCGCTCTGTGGCGCCATGGTCATTTCCGAATATGTGGACGAGACGCACGGCGTCTTGAAGCGCGACCGGCGGCTTCTGGCGGAAGATCCGTTCCAGCGGGCTGAAATCCGCCGCCTCGTGGAATGGTTCCTGCAGAAGATGGAGCAGGATGTGACCCGGCCGCTCGTGCGTGAGCGGATCTTCAAGCTGCAGATGACGCCCGACCAGGGCGGCGGCCCTCCGGACAG
This sequence comes from Mycoplana rhizolycopersici, assembly GCF_013378445.1. Lineage (GTDB taxonomy): Bacteria > Pseudomonadota > Alphaproteobacteria > Rhizobiales > Rhizobiaceae > Mycoplana > Mycoplana rhizolycopersici. Next base: position 55,924 of record NZ_JABXYK010000003.1, on the reverse strand, counting down.
CAAGATCCTGCGCAATTCGCGCGCCAATGTCCGCCAGCACATGAAATATCTGTCGTGGCTCGCCGGTTCGCGCACCTACCTCGCCGGCGACCGGCTGAGCTACGCCGATCTTGCAGCGGCGGCGGCTGTCTCGGTGCTCGACTATATGGGCGAGATCAACTGGCAGGATGCACCGCAGGCAAAGGACTGGTACCAGCGCATCAAGTCGCGCCCGTCGTTCCGGCCGCTGCTTGCCGAGCGCGTGCGCGGCGTAACCCCGGTCTCGCACTACGCGGACCTCGATTTCTAGGGCGACGATGGCCATGGCCGGGGCGGCGACCAGCGCGGACCGGAGCGAGCGGCAGCGGGAAAAGCTCAAGGCCTTCCTCCTTGCCGAGGCAGCCGACAGGGGCTTCGACGTCTGTCGCGTGGCGCGGCCGGATTCCATCCCCGACGCGCCTGCCCGTCTCGATGACTTTCTCGCCGCAGGCTATCACGGCACCATGGACTGGATGGCGGAGACGCGTGATCGCCGCGCCGACCCCCGCGTGCTGTGGAGCGAGGTGCGGTCGGTCGTCCTGTTCGGGATGAACTATGGCCCCGACGAAGACCCGCGCAACGTGCTGGCCATGAAGGACAGCGCGGCAATCTCGGTCTATGCCAAGAACCGGGACTACCACGACGTCATCAAGGGCAAGCTGAAAGAAGTTGCAACCCGCTTTGCCGCGCGCGCCGGCGAGGACGTGAAGGTTTTCGTCGATACCGCACCGGTGATGGAGAAGCCGCTTGCCATGCAGGCAGGGCTTGGCTGGCAGGGCAAGCACACGAACCTCGTCAGCCGTGAATTCGGCTCCTGGCTCTTCCTCGGCAGCATGTTCACCACCGCCGACCTCGCAGCCGACGCCCCCGAGCGCGACCATTGCGGCTCCTGCCGGGCATGCCTGGACGCCTGTCCGACGAGCGCCTTTCCGGCACCTTACAGGATCGACGCCCGCCGCTGCATTTCCTACTTGACCATCGAGCACAAGGGGATGATCGAGCGCGAACTGCGCCCCCTGCTCGGCAACCGCATCTACGGATGCGACGATTGCCTCGCCGCCTGCCCCTGGAACAAGTTCGCGGCCGTTGCGGCGGAAATGAAGTTTCACGCACGCGACGACCTGCGCGCGCCAAAACTTGCCGAGCTTCTGACGCTCGACGATGCCGCGTTCCGGACGCGCTTTTCCGGATCTCCCGTAAAGCGCATCGGCCGCGACCGCTTTGTGCGCAATGTCCTGATCGCTGCGGGCAACAGCGGTGATGCCGCGCTCGCGCCGATCTGCGAGTTATTGGCAAGCGACCCCTCCCCCACCGTGCGCGGCATGGCCGTCTGGGCGCTACGGCAAGTGCTGGGTAGAGAAAACTTCCAGAAGTTTGCTAGAAGAGCAGCCGAAGAGGCCGACCCGGAGGTGCGGGCGGAATACGAGGCAGCGACGGAGGTCTGATCATGCGTCTTCTGGTGTTGGGAGCGGGCTTCTCCGGCCGCGCGATCGCGCAGGCGTTCCAGGCGGCAGGATACGCGGCAGCCGGTACGACACGTTCCCACGAAAAAGCAGGCGCGCTCGCCGCTCTGGGGATGGACGCCATCGTCTATGACGGCGAGACGATCTCCGACACGCTCCTCAAGGCCATGGGCAAGACGACCCACCTCGTGCAGTCGATTGCGCCTGGCAAGAACGGAGATCCACTGTTTCGTGACGGCGTCCCGCCGATCGGCGCGCTGATGCCAAAGCTGCGATGGGCGGGCTATCTTTCCACCGTGGGCGTCTACGGCGATCACAAGGGCGCGTGGGTGGACGAGGACACGCCTCTGCACCCCGTCTCCGCCCGCTCGATCGAGCGCGTGGACGCAGAAAACCGCTGGCTCGCGTATTCGCAGGCAAGCGGGGTCCCGGTCGCGATCCTGCGCCTTGCCGGCATCTACGGCCCAGGGCGAAACGCGCTTCGCAACGTCGCGGAGGGCACGGCGCGGCGGCTGGTGAAGAAGGACCAGGTGTTTAACCGCATCCGTGTGGAGGACATCGGCGCAGCGGCGTTGTTTCTGGCCGAACGCAGCCAGTCCGGCGTGTTCAACATCACCGACAACGAGCCCGGGCCGCCGCAGGACGTGGTGGCCGAGGCCGCGCGCCTGCTGGGCGTGGAAATCCCCCCCGAGATCCCCTTCGAGACGGCCGAGCTTTCGGCCATGGCCCGCTCCTTCTACGGCGAGAACAAGCGCGTCTCGAATGCCAGAATGCGGGCGCTCGGCTTCAAGTTCCGCTATCCAGACTACCGCATGTCGCTCGCCCAGATGCGAAACGACGACAGCTGGCATGGCTGAACCAACGACTTTGTTAACAACCGGTTACCGAAAGTGCGTTGACGCGCCCAAGTTTGGCCTCTTTTTCGCAACCTGCGATGGCATCCATCAGAAAAAAGATTCGGATTGGCGTACCAAATTCGGCTGATGTGCAACTTTTTTCCAGTTTTCTCGGCAGAGGTCGGCAGAAAATTCCACGCCTGTCAACACTTGAAGGTTCGCACTGATTCTAAAGGCATTTTAGAAATCGATGCGGAAATCCGGAAGGATAGACAGCATTCTATGCAAATTCATTCATAGATCATCGGCAAGTAGACCGCGCCGGCCAAGGCCATTTTTCGCCATTTTTCGCCCCAATAGACAGACCTGTCAGAAGATACTGGACACCAGCACTGAGGGGTCAACATGTCTATCAAGTCCTCTACTGTGGCACTTGCCGCATTGATTATCGCTGCGCCCGTAACCTTCGCATCCACCGCCGAGGCTGCCGGCTGTGGCCGTGCATCCTGGTATGCGCTCACCTCGAAGACTGCCTCCGGAGAGCGCATGAATCCGGCCAAGCTTACGGCCGCCCACAAGACCCTGCGCTTCGGCACGAAGCTCAAGGTCACCAACGCCAAAAACGGCCGCAGCGTCGTCGTTCGCATCAACGACCGTGGTCCTTTCATACGCGGCCGGGTCCTCGATCTTTCGAAGGCGGCCGCATCGCAGATCGGCATGATCGGTGCGGGGCATGCAAGCGTCTGTTATCAGATCGTCAGCTGACGTCCGACAGGCGGACCGGCTTCGCCTGCGGAGCCTCGGCCAATTCATCTCATGGCGTGGCCGCTCCCTGGGGCGACCACACCCGCAAAGACCGGTCCCGACACAATTCGGCGCCAACGGCTTGCTCTCGCCGCGCTTCGCCGCTACCACGGCGGCAAAATGGAGTTGAGCAATGCGATTGGGCGGACGGCTTTCGGGAGCCATCGAGGTTCTGGCGGATATCGAGGCGCGCAAGCGTCCCGTCGCCGATGCGCTGAAGGACTGGGGCCTCGCGCATCGTTTTGCCGGCTCCGGCGACAGGGCGGCGATCGGCAACATCGTCTACGACGCCCTGCGGATGAAGCTGTCACACGCCTACATGATGGATGACGACAGTGCTGCCTCGCTCGGCCTCGGCGTGATGCTGCGGCAATGGGGCCTGACGCCGGAAAGCCTCGCTCGTGAACTGGAGGGCGACAAGTTCGCCCCCGAACTTCCCGCCGACCGCCTGAAGGCCTTTGCTGGCCGCAGGCTTGCGGATGCGCCGTTGCACGTACAGGGCGACATTCCCGAATGGGTCCAGCCCTCGTTCGAGGAGAACTTCTCCGAGGACTGGCTCGATGAAGCGAAGGCTCTGACCGGGCGTCCGACCCTCGATTTGCGCGTCAACACGTTGAAGGCCACACGCGAGAAAGTGCTGAAGGCGCTGGAGCGCAGCGGGGCGGAGCGTGCCAGGATTGCACGCCACGGAATCCGCATCCCGGCCGGCGAAGGCCCGTCGAGACTGCCGAACGTCACGGCGGAACTGTCCTTCCAGAAAGGCTGGTTCGAGGTCCAGGACGAAGGCTCGCAAATCGTCGCCGATCTCGTCTTCGCGCAGGAAGGCGAACAGGTGTTGGACTATTGCGCCGGCGGCGGCGGCAAGACGCTCGCCATGTCCGCTGCGATGAACAACAAGGGCCAGGTGCATGCCTACGACGCCGACCGCAAGCGGCTGGCGCCGATCATCGAGCGCCTGAAGCGCGCCGGCACCCGCAACGTCCAGGTTCACGAGGACCTCTCCTCGCTGGCGCCGTTTGCCGGCCGCTTCGACCGCGTCCTTGTCGATGCGCCCTGCACCGGCACCGGCACATGGCGGCGGCGGCCGGACACGAAATGGCGGCTGACCGAGAAGAACCTCGAGGAGAGGTTGGCCCAGCAGGAAGAAGCGTTGGCGAGTGCCGCGAGCTTCGTTCGCCCGGGCGGCACGCTTGTCTACGTGACCTGTTCGGTTCTGCCGGAAGAGAACGAGAACCAGGTCTACAGCTTCTGCGAGGACAATCCCGAGTTCGAGATCCTGTCGGCGGCAGGCGCCTGGGAGGAACTGTTCGGCACGGACAAGCCGCAGCCATGGTCTGCAGACATGAAGACGGTCACCCTGACCCCGGCCTCGACCGAAACGGACGGGTTCTTCTTCTGCGCCATGGGCCGCAAGACCTGAGCAAATCCCCCCGCATTAATCTACGTTCTGCGAGATGCCAGACGTCCCCAGCAGTATTGCGCAAGCGTTGAATTATTCTAAACTATACACTTTGACACAAGTTTAATTTTGCGCGAAGAGAAGTCCGCCTGATACTATCCATCGCCCGGCTACGGGCGAGGTCCCGGCACATCGTTCGCCCGCACGGGGGAGGGGCGCCGGGAAGGAACGAAACCTTTTATGGGACCCCAGGAGACAACATGAAGACGTCCTTCCTCCGCACGGCAGCGCTGGCGCTTTTGACGGCGACCTCAGCGTTCGCCTTCCAGCCGGCATTTGCCGCAACCGACGATGCCGCCGTCGTCAAGCACTATGTCGATGTCGCCCATGCCAAGTTCTCCGACGCGCTCTCTACCGCCAAGGCGCTTTCGACTGCCGTCGATGCGCTGATCGCCAATCCGACCGACGAAACGCTGAAGGCGGCACGCGAGGCCTGGATCAAGGCACGCGTCCCCTACCAGCAGACGGAAGTCTACCGCTTCGGCAACGCCGTCGTCGACGAATGGGAAGGCAAGGTCAACGCCTGGCCGCTCGATGAAGGCCTGATCGACTATGTCGACGCCAACTACGGCACCGAGAGCGATGAAAACGCGCTGTTCGTCGCCAACGTGATCGCCAACCCGAAGATCAAGATCGACGGCAAGGACGTGGACGCCACCAACCTGACGCCCGAATTCCTGGCAGGCACGCTGCAGGAAGCGGGCGGCGTCGAGGCGAACGTCGCCACCGGCTACCACGCCATCGAATTCCTGCTCTGGGGCCAGGACCTGAACGGCACCGGACCCGGCGCCGGCAACCGCCCGGCAACCGACTTCGACACGAAGAATTGCACCGGCGGCAATTGCGACCGCCGAGCCGCCTACCTGAGGTCGGCAACTGAGCTTCTGGTCGCCGACCTGCAGGAGATGGTCGACAAGTGGGCCCCCGAGGGCGAGGCCACCAAGGCCGTCAGCGCCGACCCGAAGAGCGGCGTCAGCGCCATCCTGACCGGCATGGGATCGCTCTCCTACGGCGAACTCGCCGGCGAGCGGATGAAGCTCGGCCTGTTGCTGCACGATCCGGAGGAAGAGCACGATTGCTTCTCCGACAACACGCACAACTCTCACTACTATGACGCGCTCGGCATCCAGAGCGCCTATACCGGCGAGTACGTGCGCGCGGACGGCACGAAGATGACCGGTCCGTCACTCTCCGAACTGGTTGCCGCGAAGGACCCGGCGCTCGACAAGGAAATGAAGGCGCAACTCGACACGACGATTGCCGCGATGCAGGCGATGGTGAAGCGGGCCGATACAGTCGAGGCCTACGACCAGATGATCGGCGAGGGCAACGCGGAAGGCAACGCCGTCGTGCAGGCCGCCATCGACGGTCTCGTGAACCAGACGAAGACGATCGAACGCGTCATCTCGGCGCTGGACCTCGGCAAGATCGAGCTTGAAGGTTCCGACAGCCTGGACAATCCTAACGCCATCTTCCAATAAGATGCAAAAGGCGGGCCGCATCCCACCGATGCGGCCCGATCTTGAAATGAGCACAGCACCCTTCAACCGCCCGTATGCCCTTCTCGGCGCGTTGCTGCTGTCGCTCGCAGCCGGTGGAGCCTTCGGCTTCGACGAATTGCCGGGATCTGGCGAGCGCACCGACCTGTCCACACCGGACAGGTCACGGGTAGAAGCGATTACCCGACCGACGCGCGATTTCTCGAAAGCCGAACGCTACGAGGCAATGTCCGGCGGCGCGGCGACGTCGACTGCGCCCGTCAACGCCGACAGCTTCTCACATTTTTCCGAGAACCTGACCTTTCAGCAGGAAGAGGGCTTCAAGCTCGGAAACGCGCTGTTTCGGAAGGTCTGGGTGTCTTCCCCCTCCTCCACGCATGCGTCCGACGGCCTCGGCCCGCTGTTCAATTCGCGCGCCTGCCAGAATTGCCACCTCAAGGACGGGCGCGGGCGCCCGCCGGAGCCCGGCGCGACGACCAGCACCACTTTCTTCCGGCTCGCGCGGCCGCCGGCCGACGATGACGAGCGCGCTCAACTCGATGCCTTGCAGGTTCTGAACCTCCCCGACCCGGTCTATGGCGGCCAGCTTCAGGACTTTGCCGTTCCCGGGCTTGCCGCCGAAGGGCGCATGCAGGTCGAATACTCCGAAGAGACCGTGACGCTGAAAGGCGGGGAAACGGTATCGCTGCGCCGGCCGCACTATTCCGTCACAGACCTCGGCTATGGCGCGATGGATCCTGCGACAACGCTCTCGCCGCGCATGACGCCGCCGATGATCGGGCTTGGGCTGATCGAGGCGATCCATGAGGCCGACATCATGGCGCTCGCCGATCCCGACGACAGGGACGGCGACGGCATCAGCGGCAAGGCGGCGCTGGTGCGCGACAGGGAAAGCGGAAAGCTGGCGCTCGGCCGCTTCGGCTGGAAGGCGCAGAACCCCAGCGTGCGCAGGCAGAGCGCCGAAGCCTTCGCCAACGACATCGGCATTTCCAATCCGCTGGCGCCCGCGTCCCAAGGCGACTGCACGCCGGCACAGACGGCCTGCCTCGCCATGCGGGATGGCGTGCAGAAACGGTTGGGCGACACCGAGGCGCCCAATCCGGTGCTGGACCTCGTCACCTTCTACTCGGAAAACCTGGCCGTGCCTGCCCGCCGCAAGGCGAGCTTCGCGCAGACGCTTTCGGGCAAGAAGGCCTTCTACGACATCGGCTGCATTGCCTGCCACACGCCGAAGTTCGTCACCCGTCGCGATGCGCGCGACAACGCGCAGGCGTTCCAACTGATCTGGCCCTATTCCGACTTTCTGCTGCATGACATGGGCGACGGGCTCGCCGACGGTCAGACGGTCGGATTGGCAAATGGCCGGGAGTGGCGCACGCCGCCGCTTTGGGGTATCGGCTTGACGAAGACCGTCAGCGGCCACACCTTCTTCCTGCACGACGGACGCGCCCGCAACCTGACGGAGGCGATCCTCTGGCACGGCGGCGAGGCGCAGGCCGCCCGCCAACGCTTCATCGACCTCGACAAGGCCGATCGTGACGCTCTCCTGACCTTTCTGGAGTCTCTTTGATGCTGCCCCTTCGCGCCCCCCGCCTACGTCACGCCCTTCTCGGCCTTGCAGCCGCCGCCTTCGCGCTGCCGGCCTGGGCGCAGGACGCCAATCCGATCCCCCCGGTCGAGCTGACCGATGCGGCGATCCTGCCCGTGATGGAACGCGCGGTGGACGAGGTGATCCGCCCCGGCTACCGCGATCTCAGCGCATCCGCAAAGAGATTATCTCAGGCTGTCGCAGCCTACTGCGCGGCCCCCTCACCCGACACCAGGGCTGCGGCGCACGCTGCCTTCGACGATACGGTTGAGAAATGGTCGTTCATCGAGATCGTGCGCGACGGTCCGGTGCTTGAGCAGAACCGCTTCGAACGCATCCTTTTCTACCCCGACCGCAAGAGCACCGGGCTGAAGCAGGTGCAGTCGCTGCTGGCAAAGGCCAACGAGAAGGACACCGATCCCGCAACGCTTCCCGGAAAGAGCGTCGCGGTGCAGGGGCTGGGAGCGCTGGAATACGTCCTCTACGGCACGGGAGCGGACGTGCTCGACACAGGTAAGGGCAGCTTCCGTTGCCGCTTCGGCGCGGCGGTGGCCGATAACATCGCCGCCACGGCAACCTCGCTCAGCGCCGACTGGGAAAAGCCGGACGGCGTCCAGAAGGACTGGAAGCATCCCGGCCCTGACAACCCGGTCTTCCGCGACGGCAAGGAGGCGATCACAGCCCTGCTCGGCGTTCTCGTCCACGGGGCAGAGACCGTTCGCGACCAGCGCATCGAGTCCTTCTACAAGGGCGAGGACACGCCGCCGCGGCCGAAATCGGCTGTCTATTGGCGCTCCGGCAACACCTGGAAATCGATCGAAGGCAATCTGGACGGGCTGAGTACGCTTTTTCGCAAGTCTGGAATGGAAGAGCTGCTGGATCCCGGCGAGGCCTCGATCGCAGGATCGGTCGAGTTCGTGATGAAATCTCTGGAGCGGACAGCGCCGAAGATCGACACCGACATCGAAAAGGCTGTCACGGAACCGACCGAGCGCAAGAAGATCGACTTCCTGATCATCAATGCGCGCGATCTGGTGCTTCGGCTCAGCAACGATTTCGGCGGCGCGATCGGGCTCGGCGCCGGCTTCTCCTTCTCGGACGGCGACTGAGCGAAAGGCTTTGACAACGGCGCCCCAAAGGCGCAGATGGCTTTCGCGCCGGACACTTGCGGCACGTGACAAAAGGACCAATCCGATGAACCCCGACAGTCGAGGTCGAGTCGCAGAACTTTCGATCGTCAGGTCCTGATTCAAAGGGCTCCGGCGGTCGACCGACTCGCCGCATGGAGCCTGCTATGCTGTCCATCTTCCAAAACCGCGAGAACCATCTCGTTCGCGTCGATTCCTTCGGCGACGCCACATTGCAGCCTGCCATCTGGTGCGATCTCCTAAGCCCCACGGGCGACGAAACGCGCCTGGTGGAGCACAATCTCGGCATCGAGATCCCCACACGGGACGAGATGCAGGAGATCGAATTGTCCGACCGCCTCTATCAGGAGGCGGGCGCGCAATTCATGACGATGACCGCGGTCGCCGCGCTCGACAGCGAGGTGCCCGCCAAGGTGCCCGTGACGTTCATCCTCAAGGGGCCGACGCTCGTGACGGTGCGGCATGCCGACCCGCGACCGTTCTCCACCTTCGCCGCCCGCAGCCAGAAGACGAACGGAGCGCCCTGCAGCTCCGGCGAGGCGGCCATGCTGGGCCTTATCGAGGCGATGATCGACCGGACCGCGGACGCGCTGGAGCATGCCGGCCTCGAAATCGACGGGATTTCGCGGGAGGTCTTTCGCAAGAAAAGCGCCAGCGCGACGAAGACGACGCGCAACCTGCAGTCGCTGATCGACCGGATCGGGTTGAAGGGCGACCTTTTGACCGCCGTTCGCGAAAGTCTCGTCAGCATCGGCCGGCTGATCGCCTATCATACCGCGGTCGAAGATCGCGGCGGCCGGCGTGCGCCGAAGGAAACGCGGCAGCGCCTGAAGCTGATCCAGCGTGACGCCGCCTCGCTCGGCGAGCATGCGGAGTTCCTGTCCAACAAGATAAACTTCTTGCTGGATGCGACGCTGGGGCTGATCAACCTCGAGCAGAACCAGATCATCAAGATCTTCTCGGTCGCCTCCGTGGTGTTCCTGCCGCCGACGCTCGTCGCCTCGATCTACGGCATGAACTTCCAGATGATGCCGGAATTGCAATGGAATCTGGGCTATCCGGGCGCGCTGGCTCTCATGGGGCTTTCCAGCCTCCTGCCATATCTCTATTTCAAGCATCGCGGATGGCTTTGACCGGCTCCGAACGACAGAGGAAAGCATGCGCACACCGCTTCTCGATCGCCGCAGCTTCATGAAAATGGCAGGCGCCGCCTGGACGGCGACGCTTGCCCCCTCGGCGCTATACGCGCTGGAGCGCAGCGACGCCGTGTTCGCCTCCGGCTTCATGGCGCGCGACGGCAGCTTCGGCGTCGCCACGCTTTCCGAGAACGGGACGATCATCGACAAGGTGTCGCTACCCGCGCGAAGCCACGGCATGGCCTATAGCGCTCAGAGCGGCCATGCCGCAGCTTTCGCCCGGCGCCCGGGCACCTTCGCCATGATCTTCGATACGCGTCGGCAGGTGGAGCCGGTGACAATCCACGCCGGAGAGGGGCGGCACTTCTTCGGGCACGGCAGCTTTTCGCCGGACGGACGGCTGCTCTATGCCAGCGAGAACGATTTCGACGAGAACCGCGGCGTGATCGGGCTTTACGATGCGACCGACCGCTACCGACGCATCGGCGAGTTCGACACCTACGGCATCGGCACGCACGACATGACCGTCTCCGACGACGGGCGCATGCTGGTCGTTGCCAATGGCGGCATCGAGACGCATCCGGATTTCGGCCGCACCAAGCTCAACCTCGACCACATGGAGCCGTCGCTGGCATTGGTCGATGCTGTCACCGGCGCGCTGATCGAGCGGCATGCGATGCCGTCCGGATTGCGCCAGCTTTCGACCCGGCATGTCGATATCGACGGCAAGGGTCGCGTCTGGTTCGCCTGCCAGTACGAGGGGCCGCGCAACGATCTGCCGCCGCTCGCCGGTCACTTCGCCAAGGGCGAGGACATCGCCTTTCTGGAACTTCCGGCGGCGACGACGCAAGGACTTGCCAACTATGTCGGCGCGATCGCGGTCAACCGGAGCCAGGGGATCGTCGGCCTGACATCGCCGAAAGGCGGCACGGCGGTGACAATCGACACAGGCACCGGCCGGGTGATCCGTGAGGACCGTGTTAGCGATGCTGCAGGCATTGCGGCTTCGAAACGCGGGTTTGCCGTCTCCTCCTATGACGGTCGCTTTGACGACCGGCAGGCAGATCTTGCCTGGGACCAGCACATCGTCCGCTTCGGCAAGACTTGAACCTGCCCGGTCCCTCGGACGGTATCACGCACCAGGCTTGCCATGCCGCGCAGTTCTTTTCCGTAGAGACGCCGCCTCCCGATCGGGCACGCTTCAGGCTGCGCCGGCGTCACGCGCGATCAGCAGGTGCAGATCGTGCCAGGCATATGCGACCTGTTCGTAGCGGTGCCCGCCGAGCGTGATGATGCCGATTTCGACGACAGATGCCCCAAGGCGCTCGTAAAAGACGCGGTTGGGATTGGTGGAAAGCACCCACGCACTGAGCGTGACGGCACCGCCTTCGACCATGTAGCGGGCTACGCTGCGCACCAGTTCGGCGCCGATGCCGCGGCCCTGATAAGCCGGCAGGACATAGAGCGCGTAAATCTCGCCCACGGGAGTGGGCGTCGCGTAGCGGGCCGGACCGTAGTTGATGAAGCCGACCAGATTGCCGGTTTTCCGCTCGATGGCCACGAAATGGCCGACTCCGGCTGCATTTCTTCGGCCCATATGACGAACGGCCTGCTCGGCCGGCGACATGCCCTTGAGGAAAGCATCGTCAAGCAGACCCCGAAAGGTCGCCCTCCAGGTTTCCACCAGCACCCGGCCGATCGCGAAGACGTCGGCGGTGCGTCCCGGCCTGATCTCGATCGCGTGATCCATGGAAAACATGTAGGGCGGCTTCCCACCTGTGCAATGGTCTGCCCGGCAGACTGGACACGGAAGAGACCGCGCCCTAACTGAGCGACATGAACAGCAAAGCCTTGACCTATCTATCGTTTCTCGTGCTCGTCGTCGGCGGCGGCTTGCTCATCGGCCTCGTCAACCTGCCGGACGCCTGGTATCGATCGCTGGCAAAGCCCGCCTTCAATCCGCCGGACTGGGTCTTCGGGCCGGTCTGGACGCTGCTCTATGCGATGATCGCCGTCGCAGGCGCGCGCACCTTCATGAATTTCCGCAGGACCGCGGCCATGCGGCTCTGGTGGGCCGCACTCGCCTTGAACTTCGCCTGGTCGCCGCTGTTCTTCGGCCTCCGCGAGCCCGCACTCGCGCTCATCGTCGTCATCGGACTCGTGGTGAGCGTCCTGCTCTACATCCTTTCCAGCTGGAAACAGGATGGACCGTCTGCCCTTCTGTTTGCTCCCTATCTCGCCTGGACGTCCTTCGCAGCCGTCCTCAACGGTGCGATCGTGGCGCTCAATTGACGCCTTGCAGCGAGCGGGCGCGCGTGCGAGGGTTTGCCCCGACAACGGGCGCGGGCTTCTCGCTTCAGGCCCGCGAAGCAGAACGAGCGACATGACAGACCTTCCGCCAGCGGATTTCCGCGAACGTATCACCAGAAGCTTCGGGCGCCAGCCCGCGATGGGGCTGATCGGGGCGCAACTGACGCGCGTCGAGCACGGCACGGTGGAAATCGAACTGCCGTTCGACGAGAAGCTGACACAGCAGCACGGCTTCCTGCATGCCGGCGTCATCTCCGCCGCCCTCGACTCCGCCTGCGGATACGCCGCCTATACGGTGATCGACGCCGAGGCCTCGATCCTGACGATCGAGTTCAAGGTCAACCTGATGTCTCCGGGGCGCGGCGACTGGTTCCTGTTTCGCGGCGAGGTGACGAAGCCCGGCTCAAACATCATCGTTGCCGACGGACGGGCCTATTCCATCACCGACGGCCCGGCGAAGCTGATCGCCTCGATGACCGGCACCATGATGGTCGTCCGCGGACGCCAGGATGTCGCGGGATGAGCTACGAACTGAAACACGTCGCAGACAAAAGCCTGCTCTACGTGATGGCCGTCGACGCCGAATACGGCGAGCACCTCAGAAGCCGGATATCGCCGCTGATGACGGGCGTCGGCCCTGTCGAAGCCGCCGTGCAACTGACCAGCGCGCTTGCGCATCTGCAGGCACGCGACAACCTTCCGGACCTCGTCGTCTCGCTCGGCTCGGCGGGTTCGGCGACGCTGGAGCAGGCCGGGATCTATCAGGCGAAGAGCGTGTCCTATCGCGACATGGACGCCTCCCCGCTCGGCTTTGCCAAGGGTGCGACGCCTTTTGTCGACCTGCCGATTGCCGTAGCGCTGCCGCTGCGCGTGCCCGGCATCGCCGAAGCCCGGCTTTCGACCGGGGCGAACATCGTTTCGGGCGCTACCTATGATACGATCGACGCCGACATGGTGGACATGGAGACCTATGCGGTCCTTCGTGCCTGCAACGCCTTTGAGGTTCCGCTCATCGGCTTGCGGGGCATATCCGACGGAAAAGCGGAGTTGAAGCACGTCGGCGACTGGACGGAATACCTGCATGTCGTCGACGAAAAGCTGGCGGATGCCGTCGGGCGGCTGGAGCAGGCGATCGCCGAGGGCACGATCGCGCTCTGAGCCCGGAATCTGCCGCGATCCCCGTTGCGCAGTGCGGCAAATTTCATTAAAGGCTCGCCATGACCCAGACAGCTCATCCCGACAGCGTTCTCATCATCGATTTCGGCAGCCAGGTGACGCAGCTCATCGGCCGGCGCGTGCGCGAAGCAGGCGTCTATTGCGAGATCATCCCGTTTCAGTCGGCCGAAGAGGCCTTCCACCGGATGAAGCCGAAGGCGATCATCTTCTCCGGCGGTCCGGCATCGGTTCTGGACCAGGGCAGCCCGCGCGCGCCGCAGGTGGCTTTCGATTCCGGCCTGCCGATCCTCGCCATCTGCTACGGCCAGCAGACGCTGGCGACCCAGCTGGGCGGCAAGGTCGAGGGCGGCCACGCCCGCGAATTCGGCCGCGCCGACGTCGAGATCCTGAAGGACAGCCCGCTGTTCGAAGGCTTCTGGGAAGTCGGTAAGAAGTATCCGGTCTGGATGAGCCATGGCGACCGCGTCACCGTGGCGCCCGAAGGCTTCGAGATCATCGGCACCTCCGAGAACGCCCCCTTCGCGATCTGCGTCAACGAGGCGAAGCGCTACTACACCACGATGTTCCACCCGGAAGTGGTGCACACGCCTGACGGCGCCAAGCTCCTGTCCAACTTCGTGCACAAGATCGCCGGCATCAAGGGCGACTGGTCGATGTCCGCCTATCGCGCCCGCGCCGTGGAAGCCATCCGCGAGCAGGTCGGCGACAAGCGCGTCATCTGCGCGCTTTCGGGCGGCGTCGACAGCTCCGTCGCGGCACTCCTGATCCATGAGGCCGTCGGCGAGCAACTGACCTGCATCCTCGTCGACCACGGCCTGATGCGCAAGAACGAGGCGGCCGATGTCGTCGCCATGTTCCGCGAGCACTACAACCTGCACCTGATCCACGTCGACGCGGTCGATCGCTTCGTCGGTGAGCTGGAGGGCGTTTCCGACCCGGAAACCAAGCGCAAAATCATCGGCCGCCTGTTCATCGAAGTGTTCGAAGACGAGGCCAAGAAGCTCGGCGGCGCGGAATTCCTAGCCCAGGGTACGCTCTATCCCGACGTCATCGAGAGCGTCTCCTTCACCGGCGGCCCTTCGGTGACCATCAAGTCGCACCACAATGTCGGCGGCCTGCCCGAGCGCATGAACATGCAGCTCGTCGAGCCGCTGCGCGAGCTGTTCAAGGACGAAGTGCGCGTGCTTGGCCGCGAACTCGGCCTGCCGGAGAGCTTCATCGGCCGCCACCCGTTCCCGGGTCCGGGCCTTGCCATCCGCTGCCCGGGCGGCATTACCCGCGACAAGCTGGAGATTCTCCGCGAAGCCGACGCCATCTATCTCGACGAGATCCGCAAGGCCGGCCTCTACGACAAGATCTGGCAGGCGTTCGCCGTGCTGCTGCCTGTCCAGACCGTTGGCGTCATGGGCGACGGGCGCACCTACGAATTCGTCTGCGCGCTGCGCGCCGTCACCTCCGTCGACGGCATGACCGCCGACTTCTACCACTACGACATGAACTTCCTCGGCCGCGCGGCGACCCGTATCATCAACGAAGTCCGCGGCATCAACCGCGTCGTCTACGACGTGACCAGCAAGCCGCCGGGCACGATCGAGTGGGAATAATTCAGGCCCATTCGTCGTGGTCCAACCCTCATGTTCCGTCACTTCACCAGCGCGACCTCGCTTGGCCTCCACTCCTTCGTGAAAAATGGCTCGAGCGGGCCGTAAAGTCGCAGGCACGGAATAAACCCTTTGCCGGGCATAGTCTGGATCCAGTTACCCCGAGCGACGCCTTCAGGCTGCTCCGGCGAGAACCAGACTGTCGTCGTGCCGTCGGCTGCTGCTTCCGCGGCCGGAGACGGATAGCTTTGACTGCCTGCGCGCGGATAGCGCTGGGGCGTATCGAGCATCGAGCGCGTCTGGTTGTCGTAGGCAATGAAGGACCAGAAGTTCGAATACGGAATATCCTTTGGCAGCGTCACCTTGTAGGTCTTGGCGCCGTCGAAGGGTTGCTTGTCAGCATCGACCAAAGTCCACAGGTACTGCGAGCCGATGCCGGGCACGCGCATGGCCATCCCGGGCGTGATGCCGGTGACGCCGTAGAAAAAGGCGGTTCGCGAGTCCAGCAAGCGGTACCCGGTGGGTGGGTAGGGTTTAGCGCCCTCCGGCGTAATTTCCGGGATCGGTGTCTCGAACTCATAGCCGCTGACAAACAGCTGGTTCACCCAGCCCGAGCCAGGATAATAGTACCAGTCCTCAGCGCGAGGAGCCATAAACAGGGTTCGGGAGGTAGCGTTGGCCAAGGCGACGGCCTCGGTGAGAATCTTCTTCATCCGCGCATCGGGCGTGAAGGGTTTGCCTTTGACGATGCCAATGGCGGCAATCGGGCCCATCAACTCGGGGTCCAGCGATGTGGCGGGCTCCTGCTGCACCAACTCGTTGAGCCACTCGTAGTAGGAATAGTCGTTGGGTGGTATCGTGTTCATCACCACACCCGTGCCCTCGTGGAACACGGTCGGCGGCGGCGGGGTGATCGGTCCGAGCATGGTCTTGCCGGCAAGGAATTCGGAAACAGGCGTGCCGTAGCCGCCGGCCTTGTACGGATAGACCTTAAGTGTTTTCTTGATCTGTTCGACGACCGGCTTGGGGTCGCTGTTCTCCATGAATGCGCGAGCGAACCAGATAACGAAGTTGGTGCGGGCGCGGGCCACAAAATACCCGCCCGCGGGCACGTTGCCCTCGTAACCGGGTGGCAGGATGAGATACTTGCCGCCTTCACCGCGATCAGGCCCCGGTGCGCCCAAATCAATAACCCAGCGGAACCACTGGTCGTCGATAGCGCCCAACATCTTCGGGCCCAACTCTAGTACCATGGGCCCCTTGGAGAGATCGAGCATTCCCAGGGTATAGATCGTGTCCGCGTTGGCTGTCAGGAACAACGAACTGGCATCCATCAGGTCGGAAAAGATGAGGACTTCATTGTCCTTCACCCCGACGCTCTGAAACCCCTTGTGAAAGGCCGCTATGCTGACACCCTGGAAAGTATTCACGAACGCCTGGAAGGCGTGCGTGAAATCCAGATTGTCATAAATCTTTTCAATCGTCTCCTTGCTCGGCATGCCGTCCTTGAAGTCGAGCGTACCGATACGCGTCTCGACTTTGTCCGGCGTCAGGATCGATGCGGGTGGGGTCGTTGTTTGGGCGCTTGCTCCAATCGTGCCGACGAGGAAAGTCGATGCCGCGAGGCCTGTTACCAGTCGGCGGAGCCTGCTGTGGATCTGCTTCATTGATCGTCTTCTCCCTGCTTCCGTGGGCCTGGCTGTCGCCGCTCGAAGGTCCGCGTAGGACCGTGGATGTGCACCTCGTCAATCGCGACGAGCCCCCAAGGCGGTCAGCGCAAAACGCTAATTCGCCGCCACCACCGCCGGCGGCTGCCAACTGCCTTCGCCAGCCGGCAGTATCGAAGGCGCCTCGCTCTTCGGCCAGTACAGTCGCATGACGAGATAGATCGTGTCATTTGGCGCAGGCAGCCAGTTTGCCTCCCTACCTGTGCCGGGGCTGTCCTTCTGGATATAGAGGGTGAGCGAACCATCCTCGTTCTTCTTCATGCTCGGCAACATCGGCGAGTTGATGAGATAGCGATTGATCGGGTTCTTGATCAGGAGCTGGCTCTTGCCGTCATACATTGTCACCGACCAGAAGGAATTCACCGGCGGGAGTTGTCCTGCGGGAAAGGTAATCGTGTAGTTGTGCTTGCTGGCGTCGAGTGTCTCGCCCTTCGCATTCGTTCGGGTGAACGGATACATGGCCTCCACGGAATCGTTTCCGTAGAGACCGGCCTTGGCAGCGGCCGCACGCTTCAGCCAGTCTCCACGGTAAAAGGCGCGGTCACCAAAGAAAGAACCGACACTCCAGCCGTTGATGTTTCTGGTTCCGGTCGCGGCGAACTTTGTGACCTTGTCGTCGCCATCCTTCATGCCAAGGCCGATTTCCAGCTTGTGAGCGACTGGAAGGTCTTTGAAATCGAATGCTTTTCCCGGACCCACACCAATGCGTGCAAGCTTGGCGCGAATGGCCGCGTCCTCTTCCGTTGGCGGCACGAATTCCAGTGCGGCATCCAGATAGTCGAAGAAATTATCCTTGATGCCCTGCGTTGTGGCCGGCAGGAAGTCGATCTTTGAGGGAGCGGGCGGTGCCAGCTGTTTCAGGAATGCCGACAGCGGCTGCACGTTGTAGCCGGCCTGCACCTTCTCCACGTTCGGCATATCCTCGGCATTGATGAGCTGCGTCCTGAAGTTGGCGAACACGAACGGGGTGGTCGAGGAAAAGATCCGCTTGACGCCGGAAGGCTTCTCACCTTTCCAACCGGGCCCGACGACGAGATAGGAGCCCGCCTTGTTGCCTGTAGCGCGACTGCCAATATAGCCAAAGTTGTAGGTGTTTCCGTCAATCAACTGCACGGAATAGTAACGGTCTTCTGCCACCTCCGGTACGGAGATCACCATCGGCTCGGCACGCAGATCCAGCCACAATATCGAGTATGGCGTGTCGCTGTTCGGCGTGACTACCGCTGTGTCTTCGTAGGTCGCCACGTGGTTGAGGTTTTCGATCTTGTTAAATGGCGCCTTGAATTGGCTGGACTTCGGGTCGACGGCGAACTCGTACATGACGGCATAATTCATCACGAGCGGCAAACCGTAGATGAAACCCTCCTCGGCGATGTCTTTGGCCTCTACGATGCCCGGGTAGCTCTGCGCCGACAGGAGGCTTGGCTTCGCAATCGCGGCGCCAGCGGCGATCACCGCGGCTGAGCGAAGTAGATCTCGCTTCGTCAACATTCGCCTTACTCCTCCTGGGTCGTCTTGAAGTCGGTTACAGTGTCGTGGCACCGATGCCTTCGCGCGTAAGTCTGCTCGCCGCCTTGTCTAAGGTCATCGCGCCTGCGGTCTGGACGAACAAGAAGTCAGCCACGTCTCCGGCTGCTCGCGCCAGCCGCTGTCTGAGCGGCACCGCTGTCGCCGCAACGGCTGTGACTGCCAGCACCAAGTTCCGTCTGGTTGTCATGGCCTTCCCCCCGGTTGACACAGCAGAATTTCCGCCGCAAGCAGGTTTCTTTTCTTGCGCGACAGCCACGCTTTACTGCACTAAATACTATTCGTAGTTGGAAACCACTCATTTTGCGCCACGGTTCATTATTTCTGGAGCGTACATGGCTGAGATTCCGGTCATCTCCAACCGCATACTGCATGGCATGCCAGCCTTCATACGTCGTGAAATCAGCCAAAAGGCGCTGCTGCAGGCCAATCACGCCGTGGGCTTCGATCTCGAACTTATCGAGAGCGAGAACTGCTTCATCCCGCACACGGCGGTGATCGGCTTTGTCGAAGCGGCCGCACGGGCTGCCGGCGAGGCCAACTTTGGGGTTCTGATTGCCCCGATGATGGACGTCGCCAACTACGGTAGCTACGGACGCTACGTGTTTGGCGCCGGCACCCTCGGGCAAGCCATCGAGCGCGCCATCTCCGCTCTTCGATTTCACAGTACGGGCGACAAGATGTCGGTCGCGATCATTGGCGACGAGGTCCGATACAGCTACGTCTTTGCGCTCGCCGGCCGTGACGGGTGGGGCAACACCGCGTGCGCGGCAGCGGGTGTCCTTCTGAGCCTCTTCAGGGGTTACTTGCCTCGCGACTGGCGACCGCTACGCATCGAGCTCGACATCGACAGACCTCGTCAGGGGGGCCTTTTCGAAGATGTCTTCCAGTGCCCTGTCCTTTTCAATGCGCCCGCAGTGACCATTGTCACGGAACGTCATCATCTGTCCGCCACGCCGAGGCGTGCGTCATGGCCGACTATCACCATCGAGGATGTTGCGCGGGACCGACAGGGCGGTGCCCCAAGAGATCTGCTCAACGTGATCGTGGAACAGATCCGTGCCCAGGTTCTCACCGGCAGCGTGTCGATTGACAGTGCTGCGCAATCGATGGACACGAGTGTCCGGACATTACAACGTGAGCTGAATCGGGCCGGCACCGACTTTCGCAGCTTGACGAATGCAGCAAGGGTCCAGCGCGCCAGCGAATTGCTTCGGCACACGAACGATTCCGTCACGCGCGTATCAGCCGAATTGGGATATTCCTCCCCGGCCAATTTTGCCCGGGCTTTTCGAAAGACAACCGGCAACGGGCCGCGGGAGTTTCGCTTCGACCTGCAAGATATACCGTCTCTCCGGGACCATGCTGAACTGTTGGGGCGGAGCCCCCCTTCGACCGACATCGATATGAACGGCGGAGCAGCGTCTGACATCGATTTCACCGAAACACTTTGATCGACGGCTCCATAGAGTTCGTCTGCCTCAGGACATGTCTGTTGGCCCCCGGGCCTTGCCATATCCCATCGTCTCATTTGCAAAGAGCGCCTCGACCATGAAGTCGATGAAAACGCGCAGTTTCGGCGCCAGATGCTTGCTCGACGGCCAAAGCAGCCAGAAGGTTCCCTGGTGCTCGACATGCGCGTCCAGTACCGAAACCAGTTGGCCTCGTTCGATGGCCTGCTGCACCATGAAGTCTGGCAGGCACGCGATGCCCAGGCCCGCCGCTGCCACGTCCATCAAGGCAGCAGATGTGTTACACACCATAGATATCGGCAGCGTCGGTTCCGGCGCGCCTTCAGTGCCCTTCAACGGCCACGGCTCTAGTTTGCCGGTAGAGGGAAACTTGTGCTGCAAGCAGGCGTGGTGCCCTAGATCAACGGGAACCTCGGGCGTTCCGTGCCTCGCCAGGTAGACCGGCGACGCTACCAGTATCAGCTGGTAGGTGCCCACCGGGCGAGACATGAGGCGCGAGTCGGTCGGTTGGCCGGTACGCATCACCACGTCGAAGCCTTCCTCGATCACGTCCACCAAACGATCCGAGAAATCCACGTCCAACTCGATGGCCGGATAGCGACGCATGAAGGCAGTGATCGCGGGCACGACCAGCATCCCGACCAGGGGCAGGCTGATGCGCAGCCGTCCCCGTGGCGCGTGCTGCGTCTCGGAGAGTTCCAACTCGGCTGCTTCGACTTCGCACAGGATGCGCCGGCAGCGTTCAAGGAACAGCGCGCCCTCGGCGGTCAGCGTGATGCTGCGCGTGCTGCGGTGAAACAGCCGCACGCCCAAGCGTTCTTCCAACCGACACACGCTTTTGCCCACAGCCGACGAGGATACGCCGAGGATGCGCCCCGCCTTGGAAAAGCTGCGGGTCTCCGCCGCCTGCACGAAGAACGAGATGCCATTGAGAGATTCCATGGTGCCGCTATTTAAGAAAATTTGTCCGATATGTTTTGAACATTGGCATTATTGTCTTGCATTGGGAACACCTCAATATGACGGCCTACTTCAATTCGTGCCGGTTCAGTGCCAGTTGCGCACGCCGTCGGCACCCGAAAAGGCAGTTTCATGGCAATTTCGACAACAACGACCCTCGATAGCGGCGCACAGGCCGCACGCCTTCCCATGGCATCGCTGCTGGCACTGGCAATGGCAGGCTTTGTCACGATCCTGACCGAAGCCCTGCCAGCGGGCCTGCTGCCGCAGATCAGCGCCGGTCTGGAGATCTCCGAGGCGCTGGCCGGGCAACTCGTCACGATCTATGCCATCGGCTCGCTGGTGGCGGCAATTCCGCTGACCGCCGCCACGCAGGGCGTGCGTCGCCGCCCGTTGCTGCTGGCCGCCATC
Source organism: Mycoplana rhizolycopersici (assembly GCF_013378445.1). GTDB lineage: Bacteria > Pseudomonadota > Alphaproteobacteria > Rhizobiales > Rhizobiaceae > Mycoplana > Mycoplana rhizolycopersici. The sequence goes on along the minus strand of NZ_JABXYK010000003.1, from coordinate 34,789 downwards.
GCGGGTTTCGCCGTCGCCAATACTGTCACGACGTTTTCCGGCAGCTATGTTGTGACGATGGTGGCGCGTTTCCTGGCAGGTGTGTCGGCCGGGCTGCTTTGGGCACTGCTGGCGGGCTATGCCGCGCGCATGGTGCCCGAGCATCAGAAGGGCCGAGCCATTGCCATTGCGATGGTGGGCACGCCATTGGCCCTGTCGCTTGGCGTACCTGCTGGCACTTTCCTCGGCAACCTTGTGGGCTGGCGGATGTGCTTCGGCATCATGAGCGGGCTGGCGCTGGTGCTCTTGGTGTGGGTGCGCCTCAAGGTGCCGGACTTCGCTGGACAGGCAGCGGGCAAGAGGCTTTCGCTGGGGCATGTGTTTACCGTGGCCGGTGTGCGCCCGGTGCTGTTTGCGGTGCTGGCCTTCGTGCTGGCTCATAACATCCTCTATACCTACATCGCTCCGTTCCTGACGGTGGCAGGCATGGCCGAACGCACGGATCTGGTGCTGCTGGTGTTCGGCGTCACGTCTCTGCTGGGTATCTGGATCATCGGCGTGCTGATTGATCGTCATCTGCGTGCGCTGACGCTATCCAGTACCGTCTTGTTCGGCCTGTCAGCCTTGGCCTTTGGAGTGACAGGCGAAATACCCAGCGTCATATATGCAGCAACAGCCGCTTGGGGCTTGGCCTTCGGAGGCGCTGCGACACTGTTCCAGACAGCCATCGCAAAGACGGCTGGAGAGGCGGCCGATGTGGCACAGTCGATGTTGGTCACGGCGTGGAACATGGCGATTGCGGGCGGCGGTATCATCGGCGGCGTTCTGTTGGGTCTCTTCGGCGTCTCCGCGTTCTCGCCCGCACTGCTGGTGCTGCTGGCCTCAACGCTGGTCGTGGTTTGGGCGGCCAAGCGCCACGGCTTTCCAGCGGCGCGGAGGTAAGACCAATGGTCGATGATGGCGGGTTCCTTCCGGTTCTGTGCTCCCGCAACCGGACAGGCTGGCCGGAGCGAAACGGCCCGGCTAGAACCCGAACGACTGCTGTGCCGGTTCCGGCGGGGCAAAGGAGACACCCTCCAGTGCCAGCATCCTGAGCTTTGAGCCGGCGCCACCCGGCGCCGAAAAGCCGCCGACCTTGCCGCCGGCGGCAAGCACCCGGTGACAGGGAATGATGAGCGCGACGGGGTTTTTGGCCATGGCCTGGCCGACGTCGCGCGCGGCTTCAGGGCCGGCGCCGAGTTCGCGGGCAAGGGCGCCATAGGTCGTCGTTTGCCCCCAAGCGACCCGCCGGGCGGCATCGTAGATCGCCGTGAAGAACGGGCTCTGGCCGGAAAGGTCAAGCGGGACGCCGGAGAAATCGGTCGCTTCGCCGGCGAAATAGCGACGGACCGCCGCAGCGGCCTCGGCAATGGCAGGCGGCGAATCCGCCGGCTCGGCGGCCGGCAACCGGCGCAGCAGCAGACGGCGCGTCGTCTCCGGATCGTCGGCCGGCAGCTGGAAGCGCAAGACGCCGGTGCGGCTCCAGGCGATACCGCAAGGACCGCCTGCCGTTTCGAAGATCAGGTAGCTGCAAGCGCCCGACATGACCAAGCTCCGCTTTTCGTTGCCATAGGATCGTCCTTTGACGACGCCAGTTCAACCCGATTCCGGCCGTTCAAAAAATGCGTGCGGACTTGCACCGGTTGCAATCAATCCCCATAACCGCGGCAAAAGCTTTGCGAGGAGACATCGTGGACGTTACCCAGATCACGCTTGCCGGCGACACGCCCGGCCTCGAATGGCGGCTTCCCGTGCTGCGTTTCAACGGCAGCGATGCCAGTGCGCCGAAGGTCTACATCCAGGCGGCGCTGCATTCGAACGAGCTGCCGGGCACCGCTCTCATCCATTTCCTTTGCGCGCGGCTGCGCGAGGCGGAAGCGGCGGGTGGCATTCTGGGCGACATCACCATCGTGCCGCAGGCCAATCCGATCGGCGCAGCACAGGCGCATTTCGGCGAAATGCAGGGGCGCTTCGACCTGGCCTCGCGCACCAATTTCAATCGCGATTTTCCGCTCGTCCCCCTTTCGGAGCGGGACGGGCTCCTGAAGGAGTTCGAGCAGCAGACGGCGGTGAACCGGCTGAAGCGGACGTTGCTGCATATGGCGCTCGGCGCCGAACTGGTGCTCGACCTGCATTGCGACGACGAATCCATTCAGTACGCGTACATCGACGAGGCCTTCTGGCCGGAGGCGGCAGATCTTGCGAATGCGCTTTCGATGGAGGCGGTGTTCCTGTCGGACGGCGAAAGCACCGCCTTCGAGGAAGCGGTCGGCTACGCCTTCAAGCGCCAGAACGGCGAAAAGCAGGCCCCCGTGCCCGGCAGGCTGGCGGTTACCGTCGAGCTGCGCGGGCGGCGCGACGTCTATCCGCAGACCGCCGGACAGGACGCCGATGGGCTCTTCGACTTTCTCGTCGCGCGCGGGGTGATCGCCACGCCGGAAGGCGGGCCGCAGCGGCCCGCACAGGAATTTGCCGGACCGGTCGTCCCGCTCGACAATATCGAAATGGTGCGGGCGATGGAGCCCGGCACCGTGCTGTTCCACCGCGATATCGGAGACACGATCGAGGCGGGCGACCTGCTGGCAACGCTCGTGACGCGGCCGGGATTTGCGGATGGCTCGATCGAAATTCGGGCCGCCCAGGCCGGCCTGATCGCGACGCGGACCTCCGACCGGTTCGTGCGCCGCGGCGACGACCTGATGAAGATCGCGTGTCGCGAGCGCACCCGCGCCGATCGCGCGCCTGGAACGCTGGAAGACTGAGCCCCGTGCGCAGGTCGACGTGATAAGACGTTGAATCTGCGCGCAATCCCTTCCGAAAATCGATACTGATTTTCTCCACCGATGCGCTAAGGTGGAGGGAGGATAGCGTTCAACCTTCAGATGGTGACCGGCGGAACGGAATGCTGCAGACGATCTCCGACTACTGGCCGCATGTCCTGGTCGTGCTTTCGATCGTGCTCGGCACACCGGCTGCCATTCATGCGACGATGACCAAGGAAGAGGTGCGCGCGGCGATCGGCTGGGTCGGCGTCATCCTGCTGTCGCCGATCCTCGGCGCCGTCATCTATTACGTCGTCGGCATCAACCGGATCCGGCGCAAGACGCTGACGCTGCAGCGAGCCGGCGCAATCACCAGGAAGGGTCACCACACCGTTCATCACGACGTGTCGGGAGAGACCGTCTACAGCCGCTACGGCGGCGCGCTTTCGGCGATGAAGCACCTGGGCGACAATGTCAGCCGCTTCGCGCTGACCTCCGGAAACCGCATCGCAGTGCTGGAAACCGGCGACATTGCCTATGCGGCGATGCTCGATGCGATCAACGGTGCCCGGCGCAGCATCCTGCTCGAAACCTATATCTTCGACCGCGACGGCATGGGATTGCGGTTTGCCTCCGCCCTTTCGGCAGCGGTGGCACGCGGGGTGAAGGTGCATGTGCTGATCGACGCCGTCGGTGCCCGCTATTCGACGCCCAGCATCATGCAGACGCTCAAACAGGGCGGCGTTTCCGCCCGCGTCTTCAACGGCAATATCGTCATGGGGCTGCGACTGCCCTACGCCAATCTCAGGACGCACAGAAAGATCCTGATCGTCGACGGCGCCGTCGCCTTCACCGGCGGGCTCAACATACGCGCCGCGTTCACCAGCGAATTTGCCGGCAAGGACGAAGCCAAGGACACGCATTTCCGCGCGGAAGGACCGATCGTCGGCGATATTTTCCACGTTGCCTACGAGGACTGGCGGTTTTCCGGCGGCGATGCGCTCGATGGCGAGGCATGGCAACTGGCGCGGCCGAAGACGGAACCTAATGCTGCGCTGTTCGCGCGCGCCGTTTCTTCCGGGCCTGACAGCAGCCTCGAAGCCAACCAACGCATGCTGATGGGGGCGATCTCGGTTGCCAAGAGCCGTATCCGGATCATGTCGCCCTATTTCCTGCCCGAGCGAGACCTGATCAGCGCGCTTGCGACGGCGGCGCGCCGCGGCGTGGACATCGACATCGTCGTACCCGGGACGAACAATCTCAAACTGGTCGATCTTGCCATGACGGCACAATTCGACCAGTTGCTGAAAGCAGGTTGCAAGATCTGGCGCGCGAGCGGCGCCTTCAACCATTCCAAGCTGACGGTGATCGACGGCGTCTGGTCCTATGTCGGATCCTCCAATCTCGATCCGCGCTCGCTACGCCTGAACTTCGAGATCGATATCGAGGTGTTCGACACCTTCTTCGCAGCCGAGATCGAAGCCCGCATCGGCAAGGCGCTGAGGACAGCAAAGGAGGTGAACCTGCAGGCACTGCGGGCACGCCCCTTCTCGCGGCGGCTCATCGAGCGGATCACCTGGCTGGGCTCGCCCTATCTCTGAGTTAGCGCCCGGGTCTAGCGAACCGCTTCCGCTGTCGCACCGACACGATGCGCGTTGCCGTAGGAGCGGTCCCAGATCGCCTGAAGGTCGATATGCGCCTTGATCGGCAGGTGATCGGAGGCGACGCGGGCGAGCGGACTGTCGTGAACCTCGACCGCGGCCACGAGATCGTGCGGGTGGCCGAGTACGCGGTCCAGCGCCAGAACGGGAAAGCGGGAGGGGAAGCTTGGAACCGCGCCGGCGGCGGGATCGAACACGGGGACGAGCGGCGACAGCGAGGAACGCCGGCCGACCCGCCATTCGTTGAGATCGCCGATCAGGACGGTCGGCATCTCCTCCTCCTGCGCCACGGAGGCCAGGACCGCCTTGGCCTGCAACTGCCGCGACCGCTTGAGGAGACCGAAATGCGCGGCAACCACGCGCAGCCTGCCGTTCGGGAAATCGAAATTCACCACCAGCGCCCCGCGCGGCTCCACGCCCGGCAGCTTCAGCTGGCGCACGTTCAGGACGGTACCCTTTCGGATCATCAGCATGTTGCCGTGCCAGCCGTGGCCGCCGGTCGAATGTGTCATGATGGGAACGGGGATGAGGCCAGAGTCACGCTCAAGCGCCGTCAGATCCAGCAGGCCGGAGCGCGCGCCGAAGCGCTTGTCGGCTTCCTGGATCGCGATGACGTCGGCATCGATCTCCGAGATGACCGCCGCCACCCGTTCCGGATCGAACTTGCGGTCGACGCCGACACATTTATGGACGTTGTAGGAGGCGATGACGGTGTCGCCGCCGTCGCGATTGGCAGAGAACGGCCGGTGCCCACGGCGATTGCGGATCGCCGCCAGGGCGGCTGAGCTCATCTTTTCATTCAGTTTCTTCAACAGGCCTTCCTTCGCAGGGGCGCGCAGGCAGAAGATAGGGTAGCCCCGTCCTCGCCGCAACCGCGTGACGCAGGTCCGCCGGCGAAAATGATTGGGCCATCCCCGATCCGGATTCCGGCCCCGGTCCAAGAAAGTTCGGGCTCGAAATTGCGACCGATTTCGCATAAACGATCGCAAGCCATACCCAGCCGAAGGGGTTTCATCATGTTCGAATCGCTCAACCGCCAGCCCGATGATCCGCTTCTCGCCCTGATCGGGCTCTATCGGGCCGATGCCAGGGCCGGGAAGGTGGACCTCGGTGTCGGCGTCTATCGCGACGAAGAGGGCGCGACGCCGATCTTCCGCGCGGTGAAGGAAGCCGAACGCCGGCTCGTCGCGGGCCAGGCGACGAAATCCTATGTTGGTCCGGAGGGCGATCCCGTTTTCCTCGAGCGCCTCTGGGAATTGACGACCGGGCCTTCGGGACGCGACCGGGCCGTCGCCAGCCTGCAGACACCCGGCGGCTCCGGCGCGCTGCGGCTTGCCGCGGATCTCATGGCGCGCATGGGCGTGAAGCGGATCTGGGTCGGTGTGCCCACGTGGCCGAACCATCCGGCAATCTTCAAGGTCGCCGGACTGGAGGTCGTCTCCCACCCCTTCTTCGACGTGCCGTCCCAGGCGATCCTGTTCGACGAGATGATGGAGGCTCTGAAAACGGCAAAGACCGGGGACGCGGTGCTGCTGCACGCCAGTTGCCATAATCCGACCGGCGGCGTTCTCACTGCGGACCAATGGCACAGGCTTTCGGCGCTGATTGCCGAACGCGGGCTGCTGCCGCTGATCGACAGCGCCTACCAGGGCTTTGGCAAGGGGCTGGAAGCGGACCGGGCAGGCCTCTGCACGGTGCTAGACGCCGTCCCCGAGGCCCTGCTTGCGATTTCCTGCTCCAAGAATTTCGGCCTCTACCGCGAACGCACCGGCGCCGTGTTCGCGGTGACACCGACAAGGGATATCGCCCTTTCGGCCCGCTCCAACCTTGCCGCGCTGGCGCGCACCGCCTACTCCATGCCGCCCGACCACGGGGCCGCGATCGTCAGCGAAATCCTCGGTGACGATGCACTGAAGGCCGACTGGATGGCGGAACTCGACGTGATGCGCGGCCGTGTCGCCTCGATCCGCCAACGCCTGGCTGCCGGGCTTTCGCGCCGCTGGCAGGTGCTGTCGGCGGTCGCCGAACAGGAGGGCATGTTCTCGCTGCTGCCGCTTGCCGAAGAGGACGTGCTGCGGCTTCGCGCCGAGCACGCGATCTACATGCCGGGCTCTGCCCGCATCAACATCGCGGGGCTGAAGAGCGCCGAGGTCGATGCGGTGGTGGAAAAGTTCCTCAGCCTTTGAGCCGAAAGGAAACATGGAAATGACCGTCAGGATCTACGGCATCAAGAACTGTGACACGATGAAGAAGGCCCGGACCTGGCTCGACACGCATGGCATCCCCTACCTCTTCCACGACTACAAGGCGGAGGGAATCGACGCCGCATCGATCAGGCGCTGGATCGACGAATTGGGCTGGGAGACGGTCCTGAACCGGTCCGGCACCACCTTCCGCGCGCTTCCCGAGGCTGAGAAGGCCGATCTCGACGCCGAAAAGGCGATTGCGCTGATGGTGGCGCAGCCATCGATGATAAAGCGACCGATCCTCGACGTGGACGGCCGCTATCTTGCAGGCTTCAAGCCCGCAATCTACGAAGACACGTTCCGACGCTGACCGGTCTGCGCGCTGACGGCGCCGGGGGCGTGGCGCCGTCAGATGATGAAGAAATCTGCCGCCGTCATTGCCAAGCCGTCGTCGAGCGTCGCGAACAGCACGCGCCCGCCGGACGCCTTGCCGTTGTAATCGTAGTAGAGATTGCCGGCGTCCTTTTCGTAGATGATGCGGTGCGATGCGTTTTCCGCGCAGCCCTTGTCATTGGCCACGAACTGCGCCGCCGAGAGCGTTCCGATGCCGCTCAGCTTGGTGAAGATCGCGTTCTCCAGCTTGATCGTGTCGGCGGCGACGTTGAAGTCCTCGATATCATCGACATTGTACGCAGCGCTGAGCTTCGTGTTGAAGACGAAGTAGTCGCTGCCGCCGTCACCGCGCAGCTGGTCGTTGCCGAGACCGCCGAAAAGATAGTCGTTTCCTGCGTCTCCGCGCAACCAGTTGTCGCCATTGTTGCCGGTCAGGCTGTCGGCGTAGCCGGTGCCGCGCACGCCTTCGATGTGGCTCAGGGTGTCCGTCTTGCCGAAGCCGTCGATCGCCGTTCCGGCCTTGAGGTCCACCGTCACGCCGACGGCCCGGCCACCATTGCTCTGATCGCGATGATAGCTGACGGTGTCGAAGCCACCACGACCGTCAATGACGTCACGCCCACCGACGCCCTGGAAATCCTCGTCCCTGGCAGACCCCTTCAGGACGTCCCGGAACTGGGTACCGCGGAAGGTCTCGAAATTCTGGAACTGCTCGGTGTTGCCGTAGGGATCCACTACCCTGCCGGACGCCGCATCCAACACCACGCCGCCCAGCGCATCGGGATTGAAGCGCGCATCCTGGAAGCTGAGATTGTCCCAGCCGGTGCCGCCGTCGTAGCTGTCCCTGCCCTCGCCGCCGATGACGAAGTCGTCGCCGCCCTTGGCGTTGATCGTATCATTGCCGGCGAAACCTTCGAGATCGTCGTTTCCGGACGACCCGTTCAGGGTGTCGCTGCGATTGAGTATCCAGGACTGGAGGCTCCACGGATCGAAGACGGTCGCCGCATCCTGCAGTGCCTCCAGCGACAGGCTGAGGCCCGTGAGGGTCGATACCAGCGTCGTGCCGTTCGACTGCAGCAGCTCGGCCTTCGTCACCGTCCCGCCGGTCGCGTCCCGGCCGCCGTCGAAGGTAAAGCCGGAGCCACTGAAGCGCAGCTTGAGCCCATCATCGAGTTGCAGGGTATAGCGCGTCGACGAACTGCCGAGCACCGTCGCCGAAGACAGGTCGACCAGCTCGCCGAACATCGGATTGTAGTTGAAGCCGGGAATGGCAGGGCTGTAGTCCTGGGGATACTTGCCACCGGGAAAATAGACGGTGTACGTCGCCATCTGGGGCGCCCTCCATTTTAAAAGAAGGCGCTAATATACTGATCCCTCGTGAACCTGTCGACAACGGGGAGAATAGCTCCTACGAGCTAGGAGCCTTCCCGATCAGTCCCCTGAATAGCGCTCCTCGGTCCAGGGATCGCCCCGCATGTGATAACCGTTGCGCTCCCAGAAACCCGCACGGTCGCCGGCCAGGAATTCTATTCGGCTCACCCATTTGGCGCTTTTCCAGAAATAGAGATGCGGCACCACGAGGCGGACAGGGCCGCCGTGCTCCACCGACAGGGGTTCGCCCTCCCAATGGGTGGCCAAAAGCGCGTCCTCGACGGCGAAATCGGCAAGCGGAAGGTTGGTGGTGTAGCCGTCATAACTCGACAGCATGACATGGCTCGCCGACGGCTTCGGCATGGCGAAATCGAGCAGGTCATGCGTGGACACCCCCTGCCAGCGATTGTCGTAGCGCGACCATGTCGTCACGCAATGGATGTCGGACTGATTGCGGGTCTGCGGCAGTGCGTGAAAGGCACGCCAGTCGAGCGAAACCGGGCTGTCCACCTCGCCTGAGATATCGAGCCGCCAGCTCTCAGGCCGTACGACCGGCTGCTGACCGAGATCGAGAACGGGCCAGTTCTTCACCAGATGCTGGCCCGGCGGCAAGCGATCCGTACCCTGCCGGCTGATCCGGCCCGTCAGGAACCGGCCCTGCTCGGCCCAGCGGCGCTTCGTCTGCGTAAGTTTCGTCTCCGGGGCCTCGTCTTCGCTCATCGCCTCTCTCCTTGCCGCAGCGCAACAAAAGGTAGGCCGCAGCACCGGCGTGTCAAGAAAAGTTCCGCCCGCGCATGAACAAGGCTAGCTAGCCGACACCAGGGCATCGACCGCAGCAGCATCCGGTATCGAAGGCTGGGCGCCGCGCTTGAGGCACGCCAACGACCCAGCGACGGCCGCCCGGCGCAGGCAATCGGCAAAGGGAAGGCCGGCATCGAGCGAGGCAGCGAGATACCCACAGAAACTGTCGCCGGCACCGACCGTGTCCACCGGCTCGATCTTCAGGCCCGGCGCGCGGAAAACGTTGCCCTTGCGGATGGCGATAACCCCGTCGGCGCCGAGCGTGACGATCAGCGTCTGGCTCGTGCGCTCATGGATCGCGCGCATTTCAGCTTCGCGCGCGGCGTCAGACAGGTTCTGCTTGCCGGCGAAAAGCTCGAACTCGGTTTCGTTGGTGACGACGATATCCGCCTTGGCGCCCAGCCGTTGGGCATCCGATGTCAACGGCGCGAGGTTGATGACCGACGTGACCCGCCGCGCCTTTGCCGCGTCGAGCGCCGCCTCCACCGCCTCCGGCGGCACCTCCAGCTGCAGCATCAGCACGTCGCCGGCCGACATCTGCGAGACCGCCGACTTGGCGTCCGCAGCCGTGACGTCGCCGTTGGCGCCGGCCACGACAACGATGACGTTCTCGCCGTCGTCGCTGACGAGGATGTGGGCCGTGCCCGTCGGCTCGTCTGCGACCTTCACCAGGTCGAGGTTCACCGCGGCCTGTGTCAGCAGCACGAGCGACTCGGCCGCGAAAGCGTCGCCGCCTACCGCACCCGCCATCCGCACGGTCGCGCCCGCACGCCGGGCCGCCAGCGCCTGATTGGCGCCCTTGCCGCCGGCCGCGGTCGTGAACGTGTGCCCGCGCACGGTTTCCCCCGGCTTCGGCAGTCGCTCGGTCGTGGCGATGAGATCCATGTTGATGGATCCGAAGACGGTGATCATGGGGTGTGTTCCTCAGCGGTTTTCTTCGGCCGACACTGCCCGAGACGCTCAGTCCTCGTCAACCACTCTGAGCTTCAATTGGCCGGTACGGCTCTCGACCGCACGCTCGGCCGATTGCTGTGGCTGGACCGAGGCGGACGCGGCAGCGGTTTCGAACTCCATCTCGCCGATGCGCGCGCCCCTGCGGGCAAGCTTCTCCGTCGAGGTAAGGATCTGGTCGACGTCCTTCTGCGCCGAGGTGAAATGGCCGTGCAGCTTGCGGACCCGGTCGTCCAGACGCCCGAGGTCCTCCATCAACCGCACCACCTCGCCCTGGATGACGTGCGCCTGCTCGCGCATGCGCTGGTCCTTCAGCAAGGCCTGAAGCACCTGTATCGACAGCAGCAGGAGGGAGGGCGAGACGATGACGATGCGGGAACGGTGGGCCTTCTGGACGATGGCCTCGAAGTTCTCGTGGATCGCCGCGAAGATCGATTCCGACGGAACGAAGAGAAAGGCGGTGTCCTGGGTTTCGCCCGGGAGAAGGTACTTCTCCGCGATGTCACGGACATGGACCTCCATGTCACGGCGAAACTGCTGGGCTGCCGCCTTCGACGCCTCCGCACTCTTGGCCGCGCCCATGGCGTTCCATGCCTCCAGCGGAAACTTGGCATCGATCACCAGCGGCGGCTGGCCGTTCGGCATGCGGATGACGCAGTCCGGGCGGACACCGCTTGCCAGTTGCGGCTGGAATTCGTAGGCGCCGATCGGAAGGCCGTCTGCGACGATCGCCTCCATGCGCGCCTGCCCGAATGCGCCGCGTGTCTGCTTGTTGGAGAGGATGGCCTGCAGGCTGACCACGTCCTTTGCCAGCGACTGGATGTTCGTCTGCGCGGTATCGATTACCGCCAACCGCTCCTGCAGGCGGCGGAGGTTCTCGTGGGTGGCGCGCGTCTGCTCGCTGATCGACTGGCCGAGCCGCTGTGTCAGCCCGTCGAGCCGCTGATTGATCGACTGGTTGGTCTCTGCCTGCCGCGCACCGAACACCTCGGCCATGGCCGCCACACGGCCCTGCATCTCGTTTTGCGCCCGCAGCAGCTCCGAAAGGCGTGCTTCGGCCACGGCCGATGCCTGCTGCCGGATACGGGCCGAACGGCGTGCGACATAAAGGATGCCGAGCAGCACGGCCGCCGCCAGGAGGCATAGAAGCTGCAGGGCCGGATCCCGCGATAGGGCATCCACCAGCCGAATCAGGGTTTCCTTGAAAGAAAATTGCGGTGTCATGGCGCAAACATAACAGCATTTGCGTCCGAAGATAGATCATAACGTGAACAAACTGCCGGGTACCCCGGATGGAAAGCGATGCCTTCCAAGACAATTGAAAGGCGCCCGACAAACCGCTAAGTGAAGCACATGACGATCAAACCGCTGATTATTCTTCCCGATCCCATCCTGCGACAGGTCTCCACCTCCCTGGAGGCCATCAACGACGAGACGCGCCGCCTGGCAGAGGACATGCTGGATACGATGTACGACGCGCCCGGAATAGGGTTGGCGGCGATCCAGATCGGCGTGCCGCGCCGCATGCTCGTGCTGGACGTCTCGAAGGACGGCGAGGAGAAGACGCCGCTCGTCTTCATCAACCCCGAGATCGTTGCCTCGAGCGATGCCCGTTCCGTCTACGAGGAAGGCTGCCTTTCGATCCCCGACTACTACGCTGAAGTGGAGCGCCCGGCCGCGATCACCGTGCGTTATCTCGACCGCGACGGCAAGGAGCAGACGATCGAGGCCGACGGACTGCTGGCGACCTGCCTGCAGCACGAGATCGATCACCTCAACGGCGTGCTCTTCATCGACCATATCTCCAAGCTCAAGCGCGACATGGTGATCCGCAAGTTCACCAAGGCCGCAAAGACCCGCGGCGCCAAGGCGATCTGACCGCCACGTTGAAAAGCGGACGCCGGGCGACTATGATATCAGTGATATCGTAGCGGAGGCGAAGCTTGTGGGCGACCTGCTTTTACGAAACGTTCCCGACTCCATGAAACGCGACCTTTCGCTGGCCGCCGAGCGCGCTGGCGTGAGCCTGTCCGATAAAGCGAAGGACCTGCTCCGCCAAGGGCTGCAGAATGAGCAGTCCGATACGCGCGCAAGACCGAAGTCTGCCTGGGAGGCCCTTCGCCAGGTCGCCTTGGCAAGCGGTCCGGACGAAGAGTTCGTCGAGATCATGCGGAAGATCGAAGCTGACCGGAAGAAAGACTTCGGGCGTCCGGTCGAGTTCCCTGAATGATCGTCCTCGATACCAACGTGATTTCGGAAAGCGTCAAGGAACAGCCGGACGCCAACCTTGCCCTCTGGATGCAGCAAATAAGCGAAGCTGATCTCTTCCTCTGCGATATCGTGATGATGGAACTCTCCTTCGGCGCCGAGCGCTTCAGACAACGAACAGGTTCGGAACGATACCTGCGCATGTTGACGGATTTGCAAACCCTGTTCAGCGACCGCATCGTCAACCTGTCCCTCGATTCCGCGATCCTGTCGGGTAAGGTGCGGGCGCGGCGGGAAGGCACCGGCCGGCCGATCTCCGTTTCAGACGCCATGATCGCCGCGATCTGCCTTCATAACGGAGCGGCGCTGGCGACGCGTAACGTAAAAGACTTCGAGGGGCTTGATCTGAGGCTCGTAAACCCGTTTGAAGGGGCACGGTAACAGTTTGAACCCGCGCATGCGCCGCTTCGGCGATCGACCCGATCCGAAGGATCATGCGCCGGACAGGAGCATGTCGGCATGGCGCTTCGCATCATCTTCATGGGCACGCCGGAATTTTCCGTGGCAACGCTGAACGCGCTTTTCGAGGCCGGGCATACGATCGTCGCCGCCTATTCGCAGCCGCCACGGCCCGCGGGGCGACGCGGGCTGGAGTTGCAGAAATCCCCCGTGCACCAGCGCGCCGAATCCCTCGGCATCCCCGTGTTCACGCCACCGAATTTCAAGGCCGAGGAGGATCGCGCAGCCTTCCGGGCGCTCGACGCCGATGTTGCGGTGGTGGTCGCCTACGGGCTGCTGCTGCCCGAGGCGATCCTGACGGGCACCCGGCTCGGCAGCTACAACGGCCACGCCTCGTTGCTGCCGCGCTGGCGCGGTGCGGCACCGATCCAGCGAGCAATCATGGCCGGCGACACCGAAACCGGCATGATGGTGATGAAGATGGACAAGGGGCTCGACACCGGTCCCGTCGCGCTGACCCAGCGTGTCGCCATTGCGCCTGACATGACCGGCGGCGAACTGCACGACAGGTTGATGCAGGTCGGCGGCACGCTGATGGCGCAGGCGATGGAACGCCTGGAAGCCGGCGCGCTGCCATTGACGCCACAGGATGACGAGGGGGTGGTCTATGCGGCCAAGATCGACAAGGGCGAGACGCGGATCGACTTCACCCGCACCGCGGCTGATGTGCACAACCACATCCGCGCGCTGTCACCCTTCCCCGGCGCCTGGTTCGAACTAAACGTTGCCGGCAGGCCCGAACGGGTGAAGGTGCTGGGCTCGCAGATCGCCGATGGCAACGGGCCTGTGGGAACGGTGCTGTCCTCCAATGGCCTCGTCGTCGCCTGCGCGGACGGTGCCGTCTCGCTCACCCGGCTGCAGAAGGCCGGCGGCAAGCCGCTCGACGTGGCGGACTTCCTGCGCGGCACACAGGTTCCGGTCGGCACGGTGATCGCCTGATGCCGCGCTATCGCATGATCATCGAGTATGATGGCACGCCCTATGTGGGCTGGCAGCGGCAGGAAAACGGCCCCTCCGTTCAGGGCGCCGTGGAAAAGGCGATCCTGTCCCTTACCGGCGACACAGTCTCGATCCGGGGCGCCGGCCGCACCGATTCCGGCGTCCACGCCGTGGGACAGGTCGCCCATGCCGACCTGTCCCGGGCCTGGGAGGAGCACACGCTTCGCAACGCCCTGAACGCGCATCTGATGCAGGCGGGCGAACGGGTGGCGATCCTCGATGCCGCGCTGGTGGACGAAACCTTCGACGCCCGATTTTCCGCGCTGCGGCGCCACTACCTCTACCGGATCATCGCACGCCGGGCGCCGCTGGCGCTGGAGGCGAAGCGCGCCTGGTTCGTGGCGAAGCCGCTCGACCATGAGGCGATGCATGCGGCCGCACAGAAACTCGTCGGCAAGCACGATTTTACGACCTTCCGATCGGCCCATTGCCAGGCCAACAGCCCGGTTCGCACGATCGACCGGCTCGACGTGACGCGCTCGGGCGACCTGATCGAGATCCGCGCCACGGCGCAAAGTTTCCTCCACAACCAGATCCGCTCTTTTGCCGGCACGCTGAAGCTCGCAGGCGAAGGAAAGTGGAGCGTTGCCGATGTGCGGGCCGCGCTGGAAGCGCGCGACCGCAAGGCGTGCGGTCCCGTCGCCCCGCCGGACGGCCTATATTTCATGCAGGTCGACTACTGATCTTTCTCAGCCCGGCAATGTGCCGAGCAGCACCTGCAGGCCCTGCCCGACCAGGAGAGGCGGCAGAACGAACAATGCCGTCAGCGTCGCTGCCAGCAGCGACTGCTTGCCGATGCACATCCAAAGGAGACGGTACTGGAGCATGATGCTCAGGCCGAAGACGGCGTAGAGAAGCAAGCCGGAAAAGGCGGAAAAATCCGGAACCACCAGCGCGATGGCAAAGGGAATGGCGGTCGCGTAGGCAAAGGGCACGGCGATCCAGTTGCTGGCGATGACCATGGTCGCCAGATGCTGGGCGTATCCCAGCGGGCGTGCCAGCAAGGCGACGAGGAGCAGCGGCAGGAACCAGCCGACAAGATCGATGAAGGCGAGCTTCAGGATGAAATCGAACCCTGCGCCGGTTCCTTCCGGCATGCGGCCGAGAAAATAGAGGCGCCACGAGGCCCATATAACGCCAAGCGCCGGCAGGCTCCAGGCCATCGCCCAGAACGAGCGAACGAGACCGCGCCAGGTCAGGTCGAGCCAGCGGAAGCCTTCGGGCTTCTGCCGGACGAGTTGCCAGACGCCGGTGAGATAGTAGAGGACCTCGTCAAGCCCCGGCATTGACGAACCAGCGCTCCAGGAAGATTTCGTAAATCCTCGTCAGCGTCTCGAGATCGGCGACGGCGACGCGTTCGTCGACCATGTGCATTGTCTGGCCGACGAGGCCGAACTCGACGACGGGGCAATAGTCCTTGATGAAGCGGGCATCGGACGTGCCGCCGGTGGTGGACAGCTTCGGTACCCGGCCGATCGCCGCCTCGATTGCCGCCGACAGGGAGGCGATAAGCCGATCGTCGCGCGTCAGGAACACGTGGCTCGGACGTTCCGCCCAGGCGATCTCGTAGCGGACCGGCTGGCGGCCCGGACGCAGCCGGTCGTCGGCCGCCGCCTTTTCCAGCCGGCGAACGATCTCGGCCTTCACGCTATCCGCCGTCCAGGTGTCGTTGAAGCGGATGTTGAAGCTGGCAGATGCCCTGGCCGGGATCACGTTGACGGCGCGATTGCCGACGTCAACGGTGGTCACCTCCAGGTTGGAAGGCTGGAAGTCAGCAGTGCCCGCATCAAAGGGCGAATCCATCAGCGCATCCGCAAGCGCGATGACGGCGCGCACGGGATTGTCCGCCAGGTGCGGATAGGCAGCGTGCCCCTGAACACCGAAAACGGTCAACGTGCCCGAAACCGAGCCGCGCCGGCCGATCTTGATCATGTCGCCCAGCATGTCCGGATTGGTCGGTTCCCCGACGATGCAGGCATCCCAGCGCTCGCCCTTCGCCGCCGCCCATTCCAAAAGCTTGATGGTGCCGTTGACCGCGGGGCCTTCCTCGTCGCCAGTGATGAGAAAGGAGACGGAGCCGGCCGGCGGCCCGTGCCTTTCGATGTGGCGGGCGACCGCTGCCACGAAGCAGGCAATCCCGCCCTTCATGTCGACCGCGCCGCGGCCGTACATTTCGCCACCAGCGATATCGGCCGAGAAAGGGCCATGGGTCCAGGCGGCCTCGTCGCCAACCGGCACGACGTCGGTATGGCCGGCAAACATCAGATGCGGACCGTCGATGCCGATGCGCGCATAGAGGTTCTCTACATCCGGCGTACCGGGCGATGACATCACCACGCGCTCCACCTTGAATCCGAGCGGAGAGAGCATGGCCTCCAGCGCCGCCAGAGCACCGCCCTCGGCGGGCGTGACCGACGGGCAACGGATCAGCGTGGCGAGATTGAGGACGGGATCGATCGTGGTCATGTGCTGGACTGCCTGCCGGCTGGCCGCGCAACGCACCGCCGGTCTTTGGTTCTGGAGCTCTTTCTTGGGTCTAGCCCATAGGGCGTGCGCTGTCATCATCCTTTGCCCGCAAGCAAGAGGAAAGATGGGACACTGGCGCTCCAATAAAATTTTGAATTCGCTGCATGTTTCTCATCCTACATGTGCTGCGGAGCGAGCTGTAAATCATGCGGCGGGCTACTGGCGCTATTCCTTCGGTCGGTCGGTAACGCGGCCATGCGGGTTCGGCCCGGGTGTACCGGGCCAGACGAGGAAGGCGATGAGCGCGAAGATGGATATGGCCGGGACGAACAGGCACAGAACCAGCGGCGCCGGCAGAGCCATGTCATGCAACCGCTTGATCGTCAGCATGACCGAGGAAAGAGTGGAAACGACGCCCACTGCGAAAAACAGGAGCGTCCATATGGCGAACGCCGGCTCGTCTTGCGGCGTCATCACCATGCGGGTCAGAAAGGCCGCAGCCAGCGTCATCCAGAAACCCCAGGCCAACGCATAGGGCAGACGGGAGACGCGGCCGGACCAGCCGAAGAAAAGCCATCTCAAACTTGGCGGCTGGTCCGAATTGTCCATTGCTCAGTCCCGGAGCAGTTCGTTGATGCCGGTCTTGGAGCGGGTCTTCTCGTCGACGCGCTTGACGATGACCGCGCAGTAGAGGTTCGGCGCCGGCTGGCCGTTGGCCATCGTGGCGCCAGAGCCCATGGAGCCCGCGACGACGACGGAATAGGGCGGCACTTCACCATACATGATCTCGCCCGTGGCGCGATCGACGATCTTGGTGGACTTGCCGATGAAGACGCCCATGCCGAGCACCGAGCCCTCGCGGACGATGCAGCCTTCGACGACTTCGGAGCGCGCGCCGATGAAGCAGTTGTCCTCGATGATCGTCGGCCCGGCCTGCATCGGCTCCAGCACGCCGCCGATGCCAACGCCGCCGGAAAGATGGACGTTCTTGCCGATCTGGGCGCAGGATCCGACCGTCGCCCAGGTATCGACCATCGTGCCCTCGCCCACATAGGCGCCGAGGTTGACGAAGGAGGGCATCAGGATCGCGTTCGGGGCGATGTAGGCCGAGCGGCGGACGACGCAGTTCGGGACGGCGCGGAAGCCGGCGCGCTCGAACTCGTTGACGCTCCAGCCGTCGAACTTCGAGGGCACCTTGTCCCACCAGACCGAAGCGCCGGGGCCGCCGGGAACGATCTCCATCGGATTGAGACGGAAGGACAGCAGCACGGCCTTCTTGAGCCACTGGTTGACCGTCCAGTTGCCATCGGCACCCTTCTCGGCCACCCGCACCTTGCCGCTGTCGAGCTGGTTCAGCGCCGCCTCTACGGCATCGCGAACCTCGCCGCGCGTCGAGGTGGTGACGGAATCGCGCTCTTCGAAGGCGCGTTCGATGGTGGCTTCAAGGGCGGCGAGATTGGAGTTGTTCATCGGAATTCCTTAAACTTCGACCATTATTCTGGCCCATCGGGATGCCGGAGGGGACATATCATTTTCGGCAGCGAGTCCTAGAGCATGATCCCGGAAAGTTGAAGCCCTTTTCCGGCGGATGATGTCGCGACGAGACCGGCGAGATGATACAGCCGGACATTGCCCGAATGACAACGACGAACAGGCCTGCTACGCGCCTTCATGTGAAGCAGACCGCTGGATGGATAGTGATATGGCACGACTGAAGAAAAAGAACCTTCGCCGCAAGGACGGCGTCTGGGATCCGCTGGCCGACAGCGCGTTCGACAAGCACAGGGCTTCGGTCGTTCCCCATACCCCGCAGTCGATGTCACCGGCCTACCGCCTTGCCTATGTGGACGACGAATTCCTGTGCCGGGAAGAGTTGCGCCCGGTGCGGCTGCAGCTCGAGCTCCTCAAGGTCGAGATGATGCTGGCCGAGCGGGGCATCAACTCGACGGTGGTGATGTTCGGCGGCGCCCGCATTCCCGCGCCCGGCACGGAAGCCTGGGCAGCCCGCAACGAGACCCAGCGCAAGAACCTCGAGGCAGCCTCAGTCTACTACGACGAGGCGCGCAAATTCGCCAAGCTCTGCTCGGAGCGTTCAGCAGAGACCGGCTTCAAGGAGTTCGTCGTCGTCACCGGCGGCGGCCCCGGCGTGATGGAAGCGGGCAACCGGGGCGCGGCAGACGTCGGCGCGCCGTCTATCGGGCTCAACATCGTGCTGCCGCATGAGCAGGCGCCCAACGCCTACGTGACGCCCGACCTCAGCTTCAATTTCCACTATTTCGCCGTGCGCAAGATGCACTTTTTGCTGCGCGCCAAGGCGGTGACGGTATTCCCGGGCGGCTTTGGCACGCTCGACGAACTCTTCGAGACCGTGACGCTGATGCAGACCGGGCGCATGGCGCTCGTGCCGCTGATCCTGTTCGGCAAGACCTTCTGGAACTCGATCATCAATTTCAACGCGCTTGCCGACTTCGGCACGATCTCGCCGGGCGACGTCGAACTGATGCACTTCGTCGATACGGCCGATGAGGCCTGGGCGGTCATCGAGAAGTTCTACGAGACGCTGGATACGGAAGCGGCGGCGACGGGAAAATAGCCAGGACTTGATAGCGGGAGGCTGGTGAAAAGCCGGCCTCTTTGCAAACGCGTCCGGCAGCCCTATCGGTCGATCAGCCGGCAAAGGAAGCCGGTAAGGTCAGACGTGGTGTAATCGATGTGCACGTCCGCATCGGTCCGCTTTTCCCAGGCATCGGTGAACTCGTGGCTCTCGTCGCGCGGCATCAGCAGAACGGTCTTCATGCCGAGCGCCTTGGGGACCAGGAGATTGCGCGGAAGATCCTCGAACATGGCCGCACGCGCCGTGTCGACGCGATTGAGCGCCATGAACTTGTCGTAGGTGGCGTCCGCCGGCTTCGGCACGTACTCGGCCGCCACGATGTCGAAGATGTCGTCGAAGTGGTCGAGGATGCCGAGCGCTCGGGCCGTCATTTCCGCATGCCTGACGCTGCCGTTGGTGAAGATGAACTTGCGTCCCGGCAACGCCTTGATCGCTTCACCCAGCGCCGGATCGGGCGCCAGCACGCCATAGTCGATCGCATGGGCCTTTTCGAGAAAATCCAGCGGGTCGATGCCGTGATGGAGCATCAAACCCTTCAAGGTCGTGCCGTGATCGAGGTAGTAGCGCTTCTGCAGGGTTCGCGCTTCTTCGCGAGACAACCCCAGGAGAGCGGCAACATAGCCCGTCATGTTGACGTCGATCTGGGAGAAGAGATCGACGTGGTGCGGATAGAGGGTGTTGTCCAGATCGAACACCCACTCGGTGACGTGGGCGAAGTCTGACTTGTCGGGGAGGCTGCTGATCTCGGTCATGGGCGCCCTTATGACACGGGTGCAACAGGAAGCAAAAAGGAATCGTCGCCGCGATGCGGCAATGGATTTGTGGCAACCGTCATGCTAGCCGGCAGGGATGGAAGCCTGGATCGTCATCACCATTTGCGCCGCGTTCCTTCAGAACCTCAGGTCGGCGCTGCAAAAGCACCTGCGCAGTGCGCTCGGAACGACAGGCGCGAGCTTTGTCCGCTTCGGCTACGGCTTCCCCATCGCGATCGCCTATGTGACGGCGCTGCACCATTTCGCGGGCTACCCCATCCCCGATCTCAGCGTTTCGTTCGCCGTCTGGTCGGTCATCGGCGGACTGGCCCAGATCTTCGCCACCATCCTGCTCGTCTATCTCTTCTCGCTGCGCAACTTCGCCGTCGGCACGGCCTATTCCAAGACCGAGCCGGTACAGGCGGCAATCTTCGGCCTTCTTCTTCTGGGCGAGCGGCTGACGCCGGGTGCCATCG
This sequence comes from Mycoplana rhizolycopersici, assembly GCF_013378445.1. GTDB lineage: Bacteria > Pseudomonadota > Alphaproteobacteria > Rhizobiales > Rhizobiaceae > Mycoplana > Mycoplana rhizolycopersici. The sequence continues at coordinate 14,612 of NZ_JABXYK010000003.1, read as the reverse complement.
GCGCAATCGTCGTCGGCGTGGTCGGCGTAATGATGATCTCGGTCGCCCGCATGCCGCTGTCGTGGCGCAATCTTCTTACGGCCATGACCGGCAGGACCGCCCTGATCGGTATCGCGTCGGGTGCGATCTTCGGCATCTCGGCCGTCGCCTACCGTTCGGCGGCCCTGTCACTGGACGGGCCGAACGCGGTCATGCAGGCGGCCGTGACGCTCGCCTGCGTCACAACGTTCCAGACGGTGTTCATGCTCGGCTGGATGCTCCTCAAGGATCCCTCCGAGATCGGCCGCGTCATCCGCTCCTGGCGCTCCTCCTCCATCGTCGGGCTTGCAGGGGTCACCGGTTCGGCCTGCTGGTTCACCGCGATGGCGCTGCAGCAGGTCGCCTATGTGCGCGCGCTCGGCCAGATCGAGCTGCTCTTCACCTTCGCATCCTCCTATTTCGTCTTCCGCGAACGGATTAACCGCATGGAGGCGGCGGGTTGCACGCTGATCGTCACGGGCATCCTCCTGCTGTTGATGTGGAAATAGTCCGGCCTCACGCCGCCCTTGCGATCCTGCCGCCGATTTGGCCGGGAGGCTGGAAATCCGGATTGGCGAAACCACATGCTATTTCCAACCTTGGCTTGAGAGCGTGTGGCTCTATCGGGCTCAGGAATAAGGGATGAACGTCGAGCGGAGGCAGGGTATGGAACAGGGATTGAAAGCCAAGGCGTTTGCTGAGCTGCATCGCAAGGGCGATCCGGTGGTGCTTTACAACATCTGGGATGCAGGCAGCGCCAAGGCCGTCGCCGCCGCGGGCGCAAAGGCGATCGCTACCGGCAGCTGGTCGGTGGCAGCCGCCGGCGGCTATCCGGACGGCGAAGCCGTTCCGCTCCTGCGCCTTGCGGAAATCGCCCAGTCGATCGTGGCTGCAACGGATCTCCCCGTCACGATAGACTTCGAGGGCGGCTATGCCGTCGACCCGGACGACGTGGCCTTGAATGTATCGCGGATCGTCGATGCGGGCGCGGTCGGCATCAATTTCGAGGATCAGGTGGTCGGCGGTTCGGGCATCCATCCCGTCGACCTCCAGACAAGGCGCATCCGCACCATCCGGCTGATGACCGAGAACCGGGGGATGCCGTTCTTCATCAACGCCCGAACGGACCTTTTCCTGCAACAGCCCGACGCAAGCCGGCACGAAGCGCTGGTGGACGACGCGATCGAACGGGGCCAGGCTTATGCGCAAGCCGGCGCGAGCGGGTTCTTCGTCCCGGGATTGGGGGACGGCGGACTGATCGGACGCATCTGCGACGCAGTGCCCTTGCCCGTCAACGTGATGATGAGGGCCGGCGTGCCGGCGGTCGCAGCACTTGCCAAACTCGGTGTCGCCCGCGTCAGCTACGGCCCTGCGCCGTACCGCGCCATGATCGAATGGCTGGGTAGTCAGGCGGCGACCGTCTACGGCACACCCTGACGCCTTGAGGCGCAAGTGGTGGCGCGGGCCGAGGTCAATGGCGGCCCGCGCAAACGGTCACGGCACGATCAGCGTGCCGGCGCCGCGCTCGGTAAAGATCTCGAGCAGCACGGAGTGGGCCGTCTTGCCGTTGAGGATGACCACGCCCTGCACGCCCGCCTTGATGGCGTCGATGCAGGTCTCGACCTTGGGGATCATGCCGCCGGAGATCGTGCCGTCCTTGATCAGCGCCCGGGCTTCGGAAACGGAAAGCTCCTTGATCAGTTCGCCCTGCTTGTTGAGGACGCCGGGCACGTCGGTCAGGAACAAGAGGCGCGTGGCGTTTAGCGCACCGGCGATCGCGCCGGCGAACGTGTCGGCGTTGATGTTGTAGGTGTGGCCGTCGCGACCGGGTGCAACCGGGGCGATGACCGGAATCATCTCGGATTTCGCCAGCAGGTCGATCAGCGTGCGATCCACCTCGACCACCTCGCCGACGAAGCCGAGATCGAGGATGCGCTCGATATTGCTGTCCGGATCTATCACGGTCTTCTTGGCCTTTTCGGCGAAGACCATGTTGCCGTCCTTGCCGCAAAGCCCGATTGCCCATTCGCCCGTCTGATTGATCAGGGCGACGATCTCCTTGTTGATCGAGCCTGCCAGCACCATCTCGACGATTTCGACCGTCATCTGGTCGGTGACGCGCAGGCCGCCTTCGAACTTCGATTCGATCCCCATCTTGGCCAGCATGGCGCCGATTTGCGGCCCGCCGCCATGGACGACGATCGGGTTGACGCCAGACTGCTTGAGAAGCGCGATGTCGCTGGCGAATGCTCTGCCGAGTTCCGGATTGCCCATCGCATGGCCGCCGTACTTCACCACGATGGTCTTGTTTTCGTAACGCTGCATGTAGGGCAGAGCCTGCGCCAGCAGCCGGGCCTGGGTTTCGCTTTCGGTCAGGGACATGGGAGCCTCGCAAAATTGTCGGCGCCTGTTTAACGCATGTCGCGTGACGATGGAATGACGAATGCGGTGGCGGGCGCTGCTCTTTCCTAATCCGCTCCGCGCCATATATGCAGCGGCAAGCGAGCCGAGGGCCTCCAGACGAAAAGGGCATTGCGTGCGAGACGACGAGATCTCATACCTGATCGGCCGCACCAGCCTGAAGGACCGGCAGGCGTTCCACCGACTCTACGACCTGACCTGCGCGAAACTCTTTCCGATCTGCCTGCGTCTGCTGGGCGGGCGCGAGGACGCCGAAGAGGCCCTGCAGGAAATTTACGTCAAGATCTGGCAGAGAGCCGATCGCTTTGCACCGGGCGAGACAAGCGCCTTCGCCTGGCTTGCTGCGATCGCGCGCCATCATGCGATCGACCTGATCCGCGCGCGAAGACCAGTGGCAAGCGACATCGAGGAAGCATATGATATCGCCGATACGGACCCTAGCCCGGAGGAAAATTCCATCCAGCGGTCCGAGGGGCGCCGTATCGAGGGTTGCATGCGACGACTGGAGGCGGAGAAGGCCTCGGCGGTGAGGGCCGCCTATGTCGAGGGGCTAAGCTACGAGGAGCTTGCCACCCGCCATGGCGTGCCGCTGAACACCATGAAGACCTGGCTTCGCAGAAGCCTGCTGAAATTGAGAGAGTGCCTGGGATCATGACAACGCCCGACCAGAACAGCAGGGATCCGCGCCGCGACGAGGTGATCGCAGGCGAGTATGTCCTTGGCGTTCTATCGGCGGAGGATCGGCGCAAGGTCGAGGCGCGGCTCCGCAACGACCGGGTATTCGCGGCCATGGTCAATCGATGGGAAGAAAACCTGTCGACCATCAATCACGAACTGGAAACGATGCCGCCCTCGCCGCGCGTCTATTCCATAATCGAGCAGCGCATCTTCGAACCGGCGCCGCGACAGGCAAGACCACAGAGCAGCATCTGGGGCTCCCTGCCGTTCTGGCGCGGGGCGGCGCTGGCGATGACGGCGCTCTCGGTGGGGCTCGTCGCGCTCGGCCCGGAAATCTTCCGTTCCGCTCCGCCGGAACCGGAACGGATCGCCGAGCTTGCCGGCGCAGGCAGCCCGATAGGCCTCGTCGCGCATTACGATGCGGCAAAAGGGATGCTGATGATGACCCCGGTCGCGGCCAAGCAGGAAAGCGCCAAGTCACTCGAACTCTGGCTCGTCGAAGACGGAAAGGCACCCGTATCGCTCGGCGTCCTGCCGCAATCTGGCGATGGCATGATCCGTGTCCCGGACGCGATGCGCCCGCGGCTCAAGGGGGCGGTTCTCGCGGTCAGCGTCGAGCCGCTCGGGGGCTCGCCCACCGGTGTCGCCACCGGTCCGGTGATCGCGTCGGGCCGGGCGCGAAGCTTCTGAACCGCGACGGCATGTCTCCTTGCGACAACGCGCCGCTCCGGGCTGGCTGACCCCCATCATCAATCGCGACCCGGCGGTGAAACTTTCTCACTCGATCTTCCGTAGACAATGGCGACGGCAGCAAGGCCGTCGTGTCAGAAGAAACAACACGGAAGGATTGGAAACATGCGCATATCAGGGATACCCCTCGTCGCGGCCGCCTCGATCCTCTGCCTCGGTACGCTCACAGCACAGGCCAAGAACCCCATGGTCGGCGGGGCGGCCATGTATGAGGACAAGAACATCGTCCAGAATGCCGCCAACTCGAAAGACCACACCACGTTGGTGGCGGCTGTCAAGGCCGCTGGCCTTGTCGAGACACTGGAGGGCGACGGCCCCTTCACCGTGTTCGCGCCGACGAACGAGGCCTTCATGGCACTTCCCGCCGGCACGGTCGACACGCTGCTGAAGCCTGAGAACAAGGCAACTTTGGCCACCGTGCTGACATGCCATGTCGTACAGGCCGACGCGATGGCTGCGGCAATCGGCAAGATGATTGCCGACGACGGGGGCGAGCACGATGTCGCGACCGTGGGTGGCTGCGTTCTCAAGGCCAAGATGGACGGCGACAAGCTGACCCTGACCGACCAGACGGGCGGCGTCGCGACGGTGACGATCGCCGACGTCAAGCAATCGAACGGCGTGATCCATGTCATCGACAGGGTACTATTGCCGAAGAGCTGATCCCTGGCCCATGGGGGCGTGCGCCGCACGCCTCCGATCGGGCGGACCGGCATCGGCAGGGGCCATCGTCAAGGTCCGCGATGGCCCCACTTCCTGGCGACCGTCATTCAGCGAAGGTCGCCCGCTTGCATCAGCTCGCGGTGGGAGCTCCGGTCGGTGCGACGGTGCCGGACAGGGCTTCCTGCAGCTTCCTTTCCTGCTCGGGCGAGAGCGACGTCTTGAGCACGCGCCCGCGGACGCCCTGAAACTCGGCCAGCACCTTCTCCGGCTGAACCTTGCGGACCAGGATGAAGAGGGCCGAGGAGTTGTTCGGGATCGTGTCGCCCAGCGACTTGATGAAGTTGTCATCGATGCCGTAGTCGGCGAGCGAGCCGGAGAGAGCGCCTGCGCCTGCGCCAACGGCGCCGCCGATCGCGAAGCCGGCCAGCGGGTTCAGGAACAGAAGCCCGACGAGGCCGCCCCAGAGGGCGCCGGAAAGCAGGCCGGAAGAGGCGCCGATCGCCGTCAGGTTCATGCTCTGCTTCAGGTGGACCTTGCCGGCCGTGTCGCGGACGACGATCACGGCGTCTTCCAGATCGATCAGATATTCCTTCTTCAGGCCGTTCAGCTTCACGAGGACCTTGTCGGCCTCGTCCGGCGTATCAAATCCCACAACGATCAAATCGGACATGAGCGTGCTCCCTGTTGAAACCGCGTCGGCGGACGCCGACCGCTTGATACTGCTGGCGCATGCCCCGCGGACCGGAACGGTCTTCTGGTCGTGCATGCGCAAACTCGAGTTTACTGCTTCCCGCGCGCGCCCAGTAGGACGCGCGACGATCTAGGAGATAGGGCACGTTTGATGACGGTGTAGTGACGCAGGTCAACACACCGGAGGAATGTTCAACTCGGGCAGGATCGTTCAACAGAGAGGATTTACGACCCGGAGAACGTCGCGGTTCTTCGGCATCGGATGTTTCAGCGCGTGATCGTCGTCACAATGGCGTCGCGCAGTGTATCGAGTCCGCGGCCCTTCTCCGAAGACGTCGCCAGCACCTCAGGATAGGCCGCAGGCCGCTTGCGCAACTTTTCCGCGGTCTCGCTGATCAGCCGGGGCACGCCGGCTTCCTTGATCTTGTCGGTCTTCGTCAGCACGATCTGGTAGGAGACGGCCGCCTTGTCGAGCAGGTCGAAGACCTCCTCGTCGTTCTTCTTGATACCGTGGCGACTGTCGATCAGCACGTAGACGCGCTTGAGCGTGGAGCGGCCGCGCAGGTAGTCGAAGACGAGTTTGGTCCAGGCATCGACCTGTTCCTTCGGCGCCTGGGCATAGCCGTATCCGGGCATATCGACGAGCGCCATCGGCGGCAGGTCGTCCGCCTCGCCGGAAAAGCCGTCCGGGACGAAATAGTTCAGCTCCTGCGTGCGACCCGGCGTATTGGACGTGCGCGCCAGCCCCTTGTGGCCGACCAGCGCATTGATCAGCGACGACTTTCCGACGTTGGAACGACCGGCGAAGGCAATTTCCGGCGGCCCCTCGGGCGGCAGGAATTTCATCGCCGGCACGCCGCGAATGAAGATCCACGGCCGGCCGAAAAGCGGTTTGTCGTCGGATTTCGTCACAGTCATCTCTCGGGCCTTCGCGAACTCTCTGCCCGGCTTCAAGGTTTTGCCCGGCATTGTCAAGCGACAAGGAGGTTGCAGTCAGGCGCGGCGCTGACGCCACATCTCGCGCCCGAGATGGCAAAGCAGTGCCGCCAGGACGATCGCGCCGCCGACGACCGTGCGCGCGCCGGGGATCTCGTCGTGGAAGATCGCAACCCAGAGCGGCTGCAAGACCGTCTCCGCCGTTCCGAGAAGAGCTGCCAGTGCCGACGGGATCATGCGCGCCCCGGTGACGAACAGCGCGAGGCCGAGCCCGAAGTTCAGCGCGCCGAAGACGACCAGAATGCCCATCTCGCCGGCGGTGACGGCAAATCCGCTCGTCTGGCTTGCGGCAGCACCGGCGGCGAGAACGGCCCCCGTGAAACCGGCTGGGGTCATGCGCACATGGGAATAGCGCCGCGTGATCACGGTCGCCGAGGCGAAGGAAAAGGCGATCAGGAGTGCCAGGGCGTCGCCGAGCGGGGAAACGCTGCCCGTCAGAGACCCGGAGACCATGATTGCGACCCCGCAAATGACCGCTGCGATTGCCGCCCAGGTGGCCGCCCCGACCCGTTCGCCGAAGAGAACCCAGCCCAGCAAGGCCGCAATCAACGGAACGCTGGCCTGGATCAGCACCACATTGGCAACGGTCGTATAGGCGAGCGCGAGGATGAAAGAGGTGGAGGCCGTCGCGAAGCAGGCACCGACCGCAAAGCCCGGTATTCCCATGTCGCCAAAAAGTGCCCGCGTACCGCGAACGCCATCGCGCAGCAGCATGAAGGCCAGAAGGAACAGGGCAGCAAAGAGCGAGCGCCAGAATATGACGGTCCAGCCGTCCTCGATGTCGAGCAGACGGGCGAGCGCGCCACCAAAGCTCCAGACGATCGCGGAGCCCAGCACCATGGCTGCGCCGATCCTCTCGCCACGAACCCCGGCGCGGGCGGTCTGATTTGAAACCACGGGTGCAGGCATGATGAGGCTCGCCGAGAGTGGACGGGGACATCATGGCAGAACGGCGTTTGGCTGACGCACGCGGCAACGACAGGCAGGTGTCGCAATGCGGGCATCACAATCGAGGCCCAAAACGCAAGAAGCCCCGGCGAACCGGGGCTTCGGGAACAACGTCAATGGAGGCCGGCTAGTTGGCCGGATCGGGTTTCTTCCTGCGGAACACACCCTTGAGATTGTCGAACAGTTCGATCTTCACGCCGTGGCGCTTCATGATGACGGCCTGCTGCATGACGGAGAGCGTGTTGTTCCATGCCCAGTAGATGACCAGGCCGGCAGGGAAGCTCGCCAGCATGAAGGTGAAGACGACCGGCATCCAGGTGAAGATCATCGCCTGGGTCGGATCCGGCGGCGTCGGGTTCATGCGCATCTGCAGGAACATGGTGACGCCCATGATCAGCGGCCAGACGCCGATCAGCAGCGCATGCGGAACGTCCCAGGGCAGCAGGCCGAACAGGTTGAACAGGGAGGTCGGATCGGGCGCGGAAAGGTCCTGAATCCACCCGAAGAACGGCGCGTGGCGCATTTCGATCGTGATGTAGATGACCTTGTAGAGCGCGAAGAAGACCGGGATCTGCAAGAGGATCGGCCAGCAGCCGGCCAGCGGATTGATCTTCTCTTCCTTGTACAGCGCCATCATCGCCTGCTGCAGGCCCATGCGGTCGTCGCCGAACTTGGCCTTCAGCTCCTCCATCTTCGGCTGCAGCCGCTTCATGTTCGCCATCGATGCATATTGCTTGCTGGCCAGCGGGAAGAACACGCCCTTGACGACGATCGTGGTCATCAGGATGGCGACGCCGAAGTTGCCGAAATAGCGGAAGAAGAAGTCGAGCAGCTGGAACATCGGCTTGGTGAAGAACCAGAACCAGCCCCAGTCGATCATCAGGTCGAAGCGCGGAATGGAGAGCGACGTCTGGTAGCCATCGATGACCGGAACTTCCTTGGCGCCGCCGAACAGCATGTTCTTGACCTCGCCCTTCTGGCCCGGCGCGATCGTGATCGGCTCCTGCCGGAAATCGGCCTGGAAGCGCGGGCGTCCGTCCGTGAAGTGGGAGAAGCGGGTCTCGTAGGGGGTTGCCTGCGGCGGGATCAGCGCCGTCGCCCAGTACTTGTCGGTAATGCCGAGCCAGCCGCTGGTGGCTCTTCCGGGCGCGATTGTGGTGTCCTCCTCGGCGGACGAATAACTCACCTCGTGCAGGCCGAGTTCGCCGAGGTAGCCGATGAAGCCTTCGTGCAGCACGTAGACGCTCGGCGTGGTCGGCTTGGAGAAGCGGGTGACGCGGCCATAGCTCGACAGCGAGACCGGCTGGCCGGACGCGTTCTCGATGGAGTCCGCCACGGTGAACATGTAGTGCTCATCGACCGAGATGGTGCGAACGAACTTGATGCCCTTGTCGTTGGTATAGCTGAGGGTCACCGGCGTCGTGGTCGTCAGCGTGCCGGTTCCCTCTTGGGTCCAGGCCGTCTGCGGGCCGGGCACCTGCCCCGTCGTCTCGTTGCCGACATAGGCCACTTCGGCGAAGTAGCCATGCTCGGTCTCGGCGGGGCTCAGAAGCGTGATCATCGGGCTCGAGCGGTCGACGGTCTCGTGATATTCACGCAGCTTCAGGTCGTCGAAGCGGGCACCGGTGAGGTTGATGGAGCCGAGCAGCGACGGCGTGTCGATCTGGATGCGCACCGACTGTGGAGCCGCCGCCTGGCCGCCTTCCGTGGTCGTGCCCGGCACGGCGCCGGCCGCCGGCGCCGATGCCGACGCCGCGGTCGTGCCCTGCGGCGTCACCGGGTTGGCCTTGTCCAGTTCCGCCTGCATCTCGGCGACCGAACGCTCGCGCTCGATCTTCGGATTGACGTAGAGGAACTGCCAGGCGATCAGGATCAGCACCGACAGCGCAATCGCCACGAAATAATTGCGGTTGTTTTCCATCATTCTTTCCCGGGGCCTGCGGACGCCGGCCTCTTGTGTTTATGCCTGTTGCTGATGCGCTCGCGAAGACGGTCCTGAAGCTCTGCGAAGCTCGCATTGAGAATGTCGCGTCTGGCGACAATGACATAGTCGTGTCCGGGCGCCATTGCAAACCCGGCGGACAGTCGCACGGCCTCCTTCAGGCGACGGCGCATGCGATTGCGTTCGACGGCATTTCCGTGCTTCTTCGTGACGGTGAAGCCGACGCGCGGCGCGGTTTCCGGCTCCTGCCGGTCGCGCAGTTCGAGCAGGAACAGCGGCCCTTTGCGCTTTTCGCCGTCCCGAACAAAAAGAAACTGCGGGCGGCTTTTCAGCCGTCCGACAGTCAATTTTTCGTCATTATTCGTCATTGCCCGGCTATCTCGCTTCGGGCAAGCGCGGCCTTAGGCCGAAAGACGCTTGCGGCCGCGTGCACGACGTGCGGAAAGAACCGCGCGGCCGCCATTGGTGGCCATGCGGGCACGGAAGCCGTGACGACGCTTGCGAACAAGCTTGGAAGGCTGGTAGGTACGCTTCGACATTTATTTTAATACCGCGGTGTGCGGCCCTTCTTGGGTTTGCGTTTAAGCAAGGAGCGTTACGTTTGCGGACGCTGTCGGCCATCACAATATGACACCCCGCCCGGACGTGCGCGGCTTATAAGGGCAAAGGCCGGGGAAAGTCAATTCCACGCCGCAAATGCGGGCAAACGCGAAAAAGCTTAACGCGGCATTGCAAGTTCTGGTGGCGCAGTTGCGCGATACGAACAGCAGCCTTACGTTACGTTATCCGAAGAAGCTGATTTCTTTGACGAAAATCAAGTCCGAAATGCTTCCGCACGCATTATCACGTTAGCATCCATTAGAATTCTCATTAACTTTTAAAGACTACAAAATAGGCAGCATTCAGTGCGGCCAGCAGCTGCCTGTGCAATTCTTTCTCGTGGCAGAGGGGGCCGCAATGAAAATACGCGCAAGAATCTATCTCATCGTAGGCTTGATGGGGATGATCGCCATCCTCATCGGCGGCATGGCGCTCGGCGTCGTCTATCAATACGACCGGAAGCTTCGCCAGTTCGAAAACGCCGCCGATCGCGCCTATCTCGGCGAGCATCTCAACCGGCAGGTCACCGCCGTCGTCATGGAAGCGCGCGGCGTCTACAGCTCTCCCACCATCGAGGCCGCGCAGAAATTCGCAACCGGCATCCGGAACGAACTGGACGAGATCGACAAGACCCTGACCGCCTGGCGGCCGAAGGTGCCCGAAGCGCAGATGAAGGCCTTCGAGGCAGTCGTCAGCCGCGCCGCCGAATTCCGCACGTTCCGCGCGGAAACCGCCCGGCTCGGCTCGGAAGTCTCGCCCAAGGCCGCCAACGAGCAGGGCAACAACGACGCCAACCGGGCCAACCGCAAGGCGTTCCAGCAGGAGATCGACGCCGTCGTCGACACCGACCGCGCAAACCTTGCCGCGATCAAGGCAGACGTTTCCGAATTCCAGACCCTTATGCTGGCGCTCGTGCTCTCGACGATCGTGCTGGGCCTCGCCGTCGGCGGAGGCGCCGCCTTCTACGTCGCCACGAACCATCTGAGCGGTCCGATCCAGAACGTGACGGCCACCATGAAGCAGCTCGCCGCCGGCGACCTGTCGACCGAAGTGCCCTATGCCGGCCGCAAGGACGAGATCGGCGACATGGCCGCCGCCGTCGCCATCTTCCGCAAGAACGCCATCGAGGTACGCGACCTCAACGCACAGGAACAGGTCCTGCGCGAGAAGAGTGCCGACCTGCAGTCTTCGATCGCAACGGTGGTGCACGCAGCAGCAGCCGGCGATTTCAAGCAGCGCATCGACAAAGACTACGGCAACGCCGACCTCAACCGGTTCGCCGCCAGCGTTAACGAACTCGTCAGCAGCGTCGACACCGGTATCAACGAGACGCGCCGCGTGATCGCTGCCCTTGCCGAGGGCGACCTGACGAGCAAGATGAACGGCGCGTATCAGGGCGCATTCGCCGAACTGCAGACCAACGTGAACAGCACGCTGGCAACGCTGCAGAGCGCGATGCGAGAGGTGCGCGCCTCCACCGACTCCATCAATGCAAACTCCGGCGAGTTGCGCACGGCATCCGACGACCTTTCCAAGCGCACCGAACAGCAGGCGGCCGCACTCGAGGAGACGTCGGCAGCACTGGAGGAGATCACCGCGGCCGTCCGTAACTCGACCGAGCGGGCCCAGGAAGCGACCACCATGGTCGGCGAGGCGACCCGCAGCGCCAAGCAGTCCGGCGAAGTCGTCCGCAATGCCATCGACGCCATGGGACGCATCGAGCAGGCCTCGAACGAGATCACGCAGATCATCAACGTGATCGACGAGATCGCCTTCCAGACCAACCTTCTGGCGCTCAACGCCGGCGTGGAAGCGGCGCGTGCCGGCGACGCCGGCAAGGGCTTCGCGGTCGTGGCGCAGGAAGTGCGCGAGCTTGCACAGCGCGCGGCAAGCGCTGCCAAGGACATCAAGGGCCTCATCACCAAGTCCGGAGACGAGGTGTCCGTCGGGGTCAAGTACGTCCAGGCTACCGGCGAATCACTGGCCGACATCGAGATCCGGGTGACGAAGATCAACGACCACATCCATTCGATCGCCACCGCAGCGCGCGAACAGGCAACCGGACTGCAGGAAGTATCGACCGCGGTGAACCAGATGGACCAGGTCACGCAGCACAATGCCGCGATGGTCGAGGAAAGCTCGGCTGCGACCCACAAGCTCAAGGCCGAAGCCGACAGCCTGACCAGCCTCGTCTCGCGCTTCCGCACCGGCGAGAGCCCCGTCGTCGTCGCCCAGCCCTCCCACCGGCCGGTCGAATCGCCCGCCCGCAAGATGGTGAGCAACGTGGCACGCGCATTCGTCAGCCGCGGAAATACGGCACAGGCGGTGAGCCCGGACGGCTGGGAAGAATTCTGAGCCGCCAGACGGCAAATGAACCCTTGCTCGAAGGGTGGCGGCCAGTTCGCCACCCTTTTTTTTGGGCAGGCCGCCCTGTTCGCAGTGCCACCTCGCCGACGCGCACCCGCCGATTGGAATGCGCAGCCACATCCGTTATGATGGATATTGAATTGCATGCACCGGCATGTGCAGATTTCCGGAACGAGGCGACATCCGCGCTCAAGCGCGGCCGGTCCGGATGCCAGGAACCCCAGGGGGCCACCGAACACCGTCGCGGATACGCCGCCATGCCGATATGGCATGGCCAGGAGTGACTATGAAGGAAAGCGAAACTACGCCGATGCTGGGACGCGTGCAGATGCCGAGCACCCTCAAGGGGCTGTCGGGACGCCTGCTGCTTTTGACAGTCGCCTTCATCGTGCTTGCGGAAGTGCTGATCTTCGTCCCCTCCGTGGCGAGCATGCGGGTCCGCTGGCTGAGCGATCGCCTGAACGTCGCAGCCGCAGCGGCGATCGTCGCCGACGGGTTCCCGCAGCAGGACCTCTCCCGGGCGCTGCAGGACGAGACGCTGATGGCCACCGGCACCAAGGCGATCGTGCTGCGCCGCCACGACGCCGCGCGCCTCGTCGCCGTCGCCGACATTCCGCCGACCGTCGACGCGCAGTACGACCTTGCAGCGATTGAGCCGATCTCGGCCATCTGCGACGCCTTCGACACGCTCTTCTTCGGCGGCAACCGGATCATCCGCGCCTACGGCCCGCTCGGTGACAGCGACACCACGATCGAGGTGGTGCTCGCCGACAAGGCCCTGCGCAAGGCGATGCTCGTCTATGCCCGCAACGTTCTGTTTTTCACCGTGGTTCTTTCTGCGATCACCGGCGGGCTGATCTTCCTCGCCATCAACCGGATGCTGATCCGCCCCATACGCCGCATGACAGGTAACATGCGCGACTTTGCCGCCGATCCCACGGACAGTGCGCGGGTACTGCAACCGGCCGACGGTGACGACGAACTGGCCGTGGCCGGCGCGCACCTGGCGGAAATGCAACAGGCGCTGCAAGGGACGCTGCGGGAACAGAAGAACCTTGCCGATCTCGGCCTGGCCGTCTCCAAGATCAACCACGACATGCGCAACATCCTGTCGTCGGCGCAGCTGATGTCGGACCGTCTGGCAGACGTCGACGATCCGCTCGTCAAGCGTATCGCGCCGAAGCTATTGCGAACCATCGATCGCGCCGTCGGCTATACCACCGACGTTCTGGCCTATGGCCGCATGCGCGAGCCGGCCCCGCGCCGCCGGTTCGTCCCGCTGGCGCCGCTGGTGATCGACGTCTCGGAAATGCTGACCAACGACCGGCATCCGGGCGTCGATTTCGCCATCCAGATCGAATCCGGACTTCAGGTCGACGCCGACAGCGAACAGTTGTTCCGGGTGATCCACAACATCTGCCGCAATGCGGTCGAGGCCATGACACAGCAGCCGCTGCGGGATCATGGCCGACTGACCGTGGCGGCCGTACGCACGGGCAGCGTCGTATCCATCACGATCGACGACACCGGACCGGGCATGCCACCGAAGGCCCGTGAGAACCTGTTCACCGCCTTTAGAGGCTCCACGCGCTCCGGCGGAACGGGTCTTGGGCTGGCGATCGCCCGCGAACTCGTGCTTGCCCATGGCGGCACGATCGCGCTCGTGGAGAAGGCGACCGAGGGCACGCAGTTCCGCATCGAGCTGCCGGACCGGCCGGTGCCGCTGGCCGCCTTCCGCAATCGCGCCTCGTAGGCAACGACAGGCCGGGCTGACGGCCTCGCCGCCCTCAGCGTGCACAATCCCGGAAGTCACCCCAGAGGCCGCGGCACTTTCCAACGGCAGCGCTTCATCCACATCCCGGGCGACACTGTCCATGCAATTTCATTTTTTTCAGAAAAGGCGCTTGCAATCGCACGGCGGACCCAGTAGGAGATCGCTCGCAGCCGGGCAACACGCCCAACGCTGACAAGCGCACCCGTAGCTCAGCTGGATAGAGCACCAGACTACGAATCTGGGGGTCAGGAGTTCGAATCTCTTCGGGTGCGCCATCTCTTTTTCTTCCATGGAAAAACCACCTAACACCTTGAACGGTAACGATAAATTTGCCGTTCGAAATCCCTCCTTTTTGCTGTATGCCAGACGCTGCCCAAAGGCCAGTTTTAGCACGGCCCTTTGGTTCTCCAGCACGCCAGAACGCCATAGATTCCAAGGGCTTGCTAGAAAGGCCATGGAAGTTCGAACTGTCTCCTCGAGTGTCGAGCGTGGCTTGCCCAAATCAGCCATCTTTTCGTTAAGCAGCAGCTTGCGCTCTTCCAGCTTGGCGATCTTATCTTCATAGGCAGCGATCACGCTCGGCACGGTGGCGTCCACTACGCGCTCAAGGAACTGGTTCACCTGCCGATCAAGGCTGATGACCTTGCCCCCAAATTTTATCCAGTTTTAAGTTCGCTCCGGCGGTTTTGGGTTGCTGTATTTGGGACGGTAGCGGCGGGTTGCGGTGCGGAGCCATTCCGGCTGCGCAGCACCGCATCACGTCGC